>CAVUCE010000018.1:0-7716 GCA_963739985.1 uncultured Ignavibacteriales bacterium | reverse complement strand
ACTATTTCGCAATTAAAAAAACAATTCAGTAAAAATAATGTTAAAATAGAATTTGAAGGGAATGCTAATTTTCTAAATGATAACAAGAACATAATTCATCTTGATATCTACAGCAATTATGAGAGATACAGTTAAAAGATGAAATTGCACCTTCAAATTTTCTTAAAGAGATTTCGAATAAATTAGATATAACACACTTTTCGATTGTGGAACCAACTCTGAATAAAATTTTCATAGACGCCATTCAGAAGAACTGACAATTTTATGAATTTTAACAAAGCATTTTCCGTAGCTCGCTGGGAATATTTTGAAAAGGTTAAAACCAAAACTTTTCTCGTATCATTAATTCTAACTCCGTTAATCCTGATCGGGATGAGTATATTTCCAACAATGCTAGCTTCTCATCAAAGTGAATCTACAAAACTTATTGGTGTGTTAGATACTTCCGGTGTATACTTTAAACAAATTAAAACGGAACTGGAAAGCTATCGCATTGATGACGGGCAACCAAACTATGTAGTGATAAATCTTTACATATTCACTAAAACTTTTGAAACGTTGAAAAAAAATGCCGACAAAGATGTTGTTAAGAGTAAAATTGCCGGTTACATACTATTAAAAGGCGAAAACTCAAAGTCCGTTAGTGCCGAATATAGAACTTTAAATACCGGAGCCATAAAGGACTTTAGCAGAATAAAAGAATCGTTAACTAATACATTTACTCGATTAAAATTGAAATCCGCCGGTGTACCGGACTCAATTATTTCTGAGATAGAGAGTTCGCCGAAAATCACTCAAATTAAAATTGAAAAGAACGGCGAGGAATCTAAATCTGATTTTCTGAGTTTATTTTTTACTTCATTTATTTTTGTGATGCTTCTAATGCTCATGATTTTATCTTCTGGCGGAATGTTGGTCAGAAGCTTAGTTGAGGAAAAATCAAATCGTTTAATAGAAATACTTGTTTCCAGTTGTACTGCTGATGAACTATTAGTCGGGAAAGTATTTGGATTAGGCTCGCTTGGTTTAACGCAGATGTTCCTTTGGCTTCTGATAGGTTTAGTGTTGGCAATAAATCAAGTTATTCCGATTGAAGTCTTTCAAAATATTATCCCGATAATGTTTTATTTTATCCTAGGATTCATTTTTTACACATCAATTTTTGTGAGTGTTGGTTCAATAGTATCTACAGAACAAGAAGCACAGCAAATTACAAGTTACTTGAGCATAATTTTGGTTATACCGGTTGCGCTATCAGTTTCTGCTGTCGAAAGTCCAAATTCTTTAATAGTAAAAATACTATCATACATTCCGTTTACTCTGCCGTCCATAATGATGATCAGGTTAAATGTCACCCAAATTTCCCCAATTGATTTCGTCACAACAATACTAATAATGTTACTTTCCATCTACATTACCGTTAGTATTGCATCAAAATTATTTAAGATTGGTATTTTATCTTACGGAAAAAGGCCTTCCTTTAAAGGATTAATTGAGTGGATAAAAGAATAAAACTGAATCGCTAAAAATATTATTTGGATTTTTAAGTCTTCATCGCAATATTTAACCTAAAAAAATCATTAGAAATGATTTTTTTGCCGAAGGCCGATGTAAAATTTTATGCCATAACATTTTACATCGGGGTTAACCCCGACAAGCCTTGTAAGAAAATAATTAGTGTGTTGATAAATCTTTATCTTTGATAAACAATTTAAGAAACATGAATTTTGGCTTGTCGGCCAGTTGGGCAAATTTTCCTAATGGAAAATTTGGGTTTAATTTTAAATGAATACGAAATTCTTTTCCTTATAAAACCATAAATTATTAATGCCGACATTAGCCTCTTTATTTGCCGCAGTTGTTCCTATGTTCATCTACCTTTTGGTAATTTGGCGATTTGATAAATATGACCGTGAACCTTTTGGACTGGTTTTAAGAAATTACCTTTGGGGTGCTGTCGGCGCAATCTTCTTTGCGATGGTCGGAAGTTGGATTGTTTCGGGAATAGTCTCACTCTTCGTCCCAAACAAAGCTGAATTAAATCATATTGAAACAATTTTTGTAGCTCCATTTGTAGAAGAAATAACAAAAGGGCTTTTCCTTTTTATAACTGTTGCGGACAGAAGATTTGATAATATTACGGACGGAATTGTTTACGGCGGCGCGATTGGTTTAGGGTTCGGGATGACGGAAAATTTTTTGTATTTCATTGCCTACAGTTCTTCCGTTTCCGAATGGATTTCTATAGTAATTATACGAACTCTTTTTTCCGCGGTTATGCATTGTGTTTCTACCGCAACTCTGGGCGCTTTTATCGGCTATGCAAAATTTAAGGGAATTGCTTACAGAATCTTCTTCCCTATTATTGGATTAGGCGTTGCAATGTTTATCCATTTCGCATGGAACTTCAGCGTAAGTTTTGAATCTACCGCACTGCTGGGATTTTTATTTATGATTATTACAATAGCCGTATTTTTTATTACTTTTTATCTTGCGGTTCTAGGCGAAAGAAAAATTATTTACCAGGAACTTTTGGAAGAAGCGGAAATCGGAATCTTGCCGGCTTCTCACATAGCAATTCTAAACTCGCCTAAAAGAAAACATATCGGCTGGGTTGATGAAAGAATTAGGAAGTTATATATTAACGCTGCTACAACTTTGGCTTTCAGAAAAATGGAATTAAAGCATTCAAAAGGTTCTAGTCGTGATTATTATGAAAGAGATGTTGAATATTACCGCTCTTTCATTCACAATTTACTTTCTAATGTTCAGCTAAAATAATTTATGAAATCTAATTCCGCGATATACTTGATACAATTTTCTTCTTGAATATTAATATAGCGCACATAGTTTTTCCCTTCCTTGATGCTCGAATATTTTCCAAACTTTAGATGAGCAAGTAAATGGAGTTTATTAATATCTCAGATACCACAAAAAGTATAGCTTTTATGATAACTCAAATTTTTATAAAAGGAGAATAAATTTCAGACAAAAAGGAAAATTTGGCGCTACAGTACATCGTGGTTTATTTATTGTTTTTGTTGTACTTGTATACTTTCATTCTTATATTTTATTACTGGTTTTAATTATAGGGGATACTACTAAATAAAACTTGCCATGATGAAGTTATAATAAATAATTTAAGTACATCTTAATTACCAAAAAGCTTTGTAAAATGATTGCATTTATACATATCAAAGACTTTAAAATATTAAGAATTATAAATTTAATATTTCAATTAAAAATCCGTTTGAAATTATATAATTAAGAGGAAAGTATAAATGGAACGGTTAAGTCTATCAATTCTTTTAGCATTATTTGTAATAAATAATTCCTTTTGCTTTTCACAAAGAACAAATACAGATACAGCCAGAGTAAAACCCACACAGTACCGGCGAGGTGTGGAGTTAAACAATAATTACCAAAGCTACGAAAAGAAATATGCCGGTAAAAATTTATTAGAAGAAAAGGAAAAAGTATTCCCTTTACATTATACCGGAGTGAAAGCTTTAAATAAACTTTCAAAAATGACATCTATAACAGGAACATGGACAGAATTAAATCCTAAAGTGCCGAGAGTGGATTATGTAGGAATTGATTTTGTGAACAAAGATACCGGCTGGGCATGTGGGGATTTAGGCGCAATAATAAAAACAACTGATGGCGGAAAAAGCTGGAATGTAATTCCAACCAACACAACAAAACCAATACTGAGGGTAAGAAGTTATAATGGCAAAACTGTAATAGCCAGTGGATATAACGGACTTATACTTCGTTCAACTGATAGTGGAGAAACATTTGAACAAGTAGAAACTGGAGTTGATAGTCTTTTCGATTTATGGGGTTTGGACCTGGTAAACGATACATTAGGATGGGCATGCGGAGCGACTGCGCTTTTAAAAACTACAAATGATGGAAGGAGTTGGGTGAGGGTAAATACAGCCGGTTATACCGGGAATCTTTGGTGGATTGATTTTCTGAATGAAAATTATGGCTTTATAGCAGCAGATGGAAATGTATTAAAAACAACCGATGGTGGAAATAACTGGGAGATAATACAAGCCGGGGATGAGAAATCATTATACTGTGTTGATGTTATAGATAGTATGCATATTGCTGCGGCAGGTTATGGAGGAACAAATTATTCTGCTAAAAATATATATAGTGACGATGGAGGAAATACATGGACGAATGGAGACACATTAACTACAGAAGCAGTTAATTGTATTAAATATATAAATCCAGATATCGGTTACCTGGTAATGAATAATGTAGATGTAAGAAAAACAACAAACCGGGGAAAAGAATGGACACATATGGCAGGATTAAGCGATAGTTACGAATTAAAGTTATTAAATAACAAAATAGGCTATAGTGTTGGACCAGGATTAAAGATAAATAAAACAGAAAATGGCTATGAAAATTGGAAAAGGCTAATTATGAACGACAACTTTTCTGATGTATTTTTTATAAATGATCAGAAAGGTTTTGCAATTAGCAGTTACTCATATGCTCCACCATTCACTAAATCCTACGGTTTGTACGAAACAACTGATGGAGGAATAAACTGGGTAAAAGACTCTGGAGCACCAAACGGAGTTGATTTATTATTTATAGACAGCCTAACCGGATTTATAGGAAGTGACAAAATTTATAAGACAACTGACGGTGGATTAAACTGGTATGTTCCGAACGGAGGTGAAAGCGGAGCCGGTAAAATATTTTTTATAAATAACAAAATAGGTTGGGCAATACATAGTAATGTAATTTATAAAACTACAGATATAGGTGAGGATTGGTATGAGCTGTTTACTGTACCACTAAGTAATAATTTTTCTGGAATTTATTTTGCAGATTCTTTAAATGGTTGGACATCTGGAGCTAGGCCTTATAAAACAACTGATGGAGGGAATAACTGGACTCTACAAACAAACACGGATATTTGGAATTCAGATGATGTATATTTTACAAATAAAGATACAGGATGGATTGCAAAATATTCTTCTATAAGTAATTCGCTATTTAAAACAATTGATGGCGGGGTCAATTGGATTCATGTTCCTGAAGTTATAGGCGCTCGAAAATTCTACCATTTCCCCGATTCAGTTCACTGGTTAATCCTTGGTTTTTCAAGATACTACGTAACTAATGATTATGGCAAAAATTGGTTAGAGATTACAGAAGATGTACCTGGAGGCTTAGTAAGTTTTAGTGCACAAACCGATAACCTGGGATATTTTGTTGGAAATTTAGGACTAGTATTAAGATATGAGGACACAAGTTATGTCTCATTACCAGTACTAAACATTTCAGATACCACGATTAATTTTGGAACTGTTAAAATTGGGACAACAGAAGAAGACAGTATTCTGATTTCAAATACAGGATCAAGTACATTACAGATTTCGGAGATTATATCTTTTAATCAGCATTTTGCATTTTACCCGAGTAAACTAACTCTTACAAAATCAGAGCAGGCATATTTAAAGGTTTTATTTACTCCTACAGATACTTCTTTTCAATCAGGTTTAATAGTAATGACCAATAATGCTTTAAGTTCACCTGATACAACTTTTGTCCAAGGCAAAGGAAGCAGTATAGATGCTGTTGAAAATAATAAAAAAATACCAGCTAATTTTAAATTGAATCAAAACTATCCAAACCCTTTTAATCCCATCACAAATATTACTTTTGAAATACCTAAAAGGGCAGATGTAAAAATTATTTTATATGATATAACAGGACGGGAAATAAGCGTTCTGTTAAACAAAAACTTTGAAGCTGGTTATTATTCAATTCCATTCAATTCAGGTAATTTAACTTCAGGAGTTTATTTCTATCGTATGACAACAAACGAATATTATACGGCAGTTAAAAAGCTAATTATCATCAAATAATAGGGGATCATATATGAAAACTTTCATTGTTTACTGTTCCTTCTTTTTTCTCTACTTTAATTTAGCAGTAGCGCAAACGAATGCAAATATTGCAGGACCCGAGAATGTTCTTGTAGTTTTTAATTCGTCGGACCAAACATCCGTTGATGTTAAAAATTACTACCAAAGTGTTCGTGGCATTCCAGCAATAAACATTTGTGAATTGGATGCTCTAATCCCACATGATATTAATGTAGATGGAACAACTCATCAGGTTATTATTGCCGATGGGGGAAACATAATTCAGGATGTAATTGGTAACAGCGGAAATAGTTGGTTTGTAACTCAGCATGCCTGGAAATATTTTTATCAGTATGTTGCATTGCCGATAAAAAATTATATTATATCTAATTGTAATGCTTCAAGGGAAAAGTTACATTTGATAAAAAATATTTAGATAAAAAGTAATCTTCCTATTAAGCTGCTAGATTTATAGATTTCCAATAATCTGCCCTTTTTATTTCTGCCTTTTCTAATTTTAATTCTCTCTGAACTAATTTTTCTTTTTTTCTTCCCAGAAGATAATCTTCCGGTGTAAGATACTGAAGTGAAGCATGAAGCCTTTTTGTATTATAGAAGTTTATATAATCCTCGATATATGTCTTATAATCATCAAAGTTAACCGGTGATTTTACCCTTAAACATTCTTCACTAATAGACCTATGATATCGCTCAATTTTGCCGTTAGACTGCGGATAATTGATTGATGTTCTAACATGAGAAAACTCAGCCCCTTTTATAAAGAGCTTAAATTCTTTTGAGATAAATTGAGCACCGTTATCTGTTATAACTCTTGGCTTGGCTAAGGGGTATTTATCTTTTGCTTTTTGTATAGTCAGTTCAATATCATATTCATTCATATTATGCCTTACTTCATGATGAAGTACGTAACGGGAGTAGCCGTCAAGCACTGAGATCAAAAACAAAAAGCTGCCGTTAAAGTTCAGATACTTTATATCCGTATGCCAGTGTTTATGAGGGCCATCCGGCTGCTTAAATCCCGTTCCCTTTAAGCTTGTCTTATTAGTATTCCATTTGTTTAATAGACCAGCTCTCTTTAGAATACGATAAACACTGGATGGATGCACTGCCGCTATATTTAAGTCCAGCATTTTATAGGCAACTCTCCGGTAACCGTCTCTAAGATAATAATCACTTTCAGCGTAATGTCCTCTAGCAAATTCTTCTATTGCCTTTATCTCATCCGGGGTCAGCCAATGAGTCTTTGGTATCTTTCCGTTATGACGGTTTGCCATACCGGTTCTCTTTACCCATTTGTAATATTTTACTCTGCAAAGCCCAATGTATGACAATAATTTCTTTACCGGGATGCCGCTTCTTAATGAAAGGTTACTTATGCTCTCAACTACCGAATCTCGTATCTCTGGTTCAATCCACATTTTACTCAATACTCCCCACTCAGCTTTTTTTTTAATCTGAGATTGTCTTCAACTATTTCACTGATCAAGGAATCTTTATCCTTAAGTTTCTCTTCCAGACGGCTAAACTTTACTTCATCTGATTTACTGCTTTGCTTCTTTGAAAATGTATCGAGGGCGCCGGTAAATAACTCCTTCTTCCAAAGATAAAACAAATTGGGATGGATATTATGTTGTTCGCATAGCTTTCCTACCGGTACTTGGTTCTCCAGATGCTCTCTAAGTACTTGTACTTTAAATTCGGCTGTGAACTTTCTTTTTTCTGTTTTCATTTTTACTCCTGAAGTTTGTTATTCTTAATTTATTTCTTCAAAAGTAACTTTCCAACTTAAGCATTATAA
>CAVUCE010000017.1:0-8645 GCA_963739985.1 uncultured Ignavibacteriales bacterium | reverse complement strand
TTCAATTAATTTTATATTTTGGTTTATTATTTTAAATCTATCGAACCTAAGCGCAAAAGAAAATAATTTATAAGTTTTACTGGAATGTTTATATCCAATCTCATGCAAAAATTCAGCAAATTCTTTTGAACCAAACCTAAGCAGCTTATAAATAGCCGATGATAATGGATAATTATAATTAATAGCTAATCTTCTATTATTAATTTCCCTTAATTTTAGTAATACCCTCATATTGCCCTAAGATAATTTTAACCCGTACCGTGGGATGTGGCGTTACATAGCCATAACTTGTTAAATAATATAACTTTAATATATTTAAGAAAAAAGGATTATTTTATGATTAGATAATTCTGAAGATAAATAATGTTACTTTAAGTTCTTGACATTCAGTTCGCCCATCATGAACCATTCCAAAACACAAAAACATTAAACCAATAACCACCAACATCCGGTAACCCTTCAACCATACAACCTTTCATTCAATCATTCACCCACAAGTACTAAAAATGCCTTCCCTTTCCGAGCTGCAGAACAGATTATTTGAGCTTGTTAAAAATATTCCTAAATATTCACCGCCTATATCAATAGAACTCCGAAACCCGAACTATCTGAATGAAAGTTACTTCAAATTCTTAAACCAGATAAACGTACCTCACGTTTTTCTCGAAGGCTACTACATGCCGCGTATTACAGAAATCACCCAAAGTTTAAGGATTATATAAAAGGCTCAACAATAATCAGACTTCATGGCCCGGATAGAAGCGGCATTGAAAAAATTAGCAGCAAAGTCTGGAATCAAATCTACATTAACCGCGATGAAGATTTGAAGCAAATCGCAGAGCTTATAAAAGATCTTGAATCAAGAGAAGTTGAAATTTATCTAAACATTAACAACCACTACGAAGGCTCTGCACCGCTTACCATCAAGAAAATTCAGACGCTATTAAAGCCCGCTTAAAATATTTCGGCCTCTTACTCTTCAATAAATTTATTTCTATTCATTGGACAAAAGCCTGCAATGTAGGAACACCAAACCTTGGTGTCCTCTTAATAATTTATCTCAATAAGTTTCTATCGCCCATTCAGTCATCCATTCGAACAACCATTATCCACCATCCCACATCCAGCATCCGTATCAGATACTTTCGGCGAGCCCCTTTGAGCTTGGAATGAATCCTTTTGAGAAGTAATTCTTTTATAGAATCTCCTTCCATTTTAAATAACCCGAATGAATTATTCTCGGTTTAATATTGTGTTTGATTAAGATTTAGCGGATATAGCGTTATGCGCTATATCATACCTTTATTGGAAAGAATTAGCAAAAAAAGTGCTAAATTGAATTCACACTAAGCGTTTAACAATCACTAAAAAAGGGCGGTTTATGAAAAATCGTTTACATTTATTGGCTAATAAATATTTAATAGTAGTTCTATTTTTTCTATTATATGTTTCTATTAATGCACAACCAATTTATGTTAATAGTGCTATAGGAAACGATGCAACAGGAGATGGTAGTTCCGGAAATCCCTATAAGACTTTTACAAAAGGATATAATCTTGTGAGTTCCGGTGGCATATTAGATTTAACCGGGACTTTTACATGGACGGATGCCTCAGAAACTGGAGATGCTGCCACGTCCGGTTTTACCATTGCAAAAAATATTACTATTCAGGGAAACAGCAGCGGTACACTAGCAATAATTCAGGCTGCCTCCGCTTCAGGTACGGCCTCTAGCAGAATCTTTACGATTGGAAGCAATGCAGTTACATTTAAGAATTTAGAGTTAAGATATGGTAATCTGCCCGATCCAAATGATGGCGGAGGACTTTCCATAAGTGGCACGGCTGTAGTTACTATCGATAATTGCTATGTTCACGATAATCACGCCAGGCAAGGTGGAGGGATTTATATTTTTAGTGGTGGTGGCGATCCTTCTCTCACGCTAACCAATAGTACAATATCTTCCAATACCGGAAGCAGTAGTGGAGCTTCCGGGGCAGGGATTCTTGCTCAGAATCAATGTGTTGTAGTTATGTCAAATACTACTGTTTATAATAACTCTAGTTCGGGATCAAATTTTACCGGAGGAGGAATTAGTGCAAGTACGACAGGGGGATTTACCATTACCAATTGCACTATTGTAAATAATACTGCTCATTATGGCGGTGGAATTGAATTATCTCCTGCTACAGGAGTTTCAAATAATCTTATAATAAAAAACACAATTGTAGCAAATAATACAGCCAATGCCGGCGATGGGAGCGATGATTTAGACCTTTTTCAAGGATCGTTTGTCGATAATGGTTATAATATTTTTGAAAAATATCTCATCACTTCTGCTATTGGCAGTATTTCCGGAAATACCATAACGGGCAATCAAACCAATTTGTTTGGAACAGGTATCAGTGCAACGCCATCTCCTGCTATAAATAATAGCGTGAATGGAACAATGACGATTAAAACTATTTCCGGAAGTGTAGCAATCAATGCCGGTAATAGCTCGGCGAACGGTTCTGTTAGTATTCCCACAACAGACCAGCGTGGAGCCGGAAGAAATGGAGCACCTGATATTGGCGCTTATGAATATTGGACTGATGCCGGATCATTACCGGTTGAACTGAATTCTTTCACTGCCTCAAACGTTGATAATACAATTAACCTAAAATGGGAAACTGCAACCGAAGTAAACAATTACGGTTTCGAAGTTCAAAAAATGTCGGAAAATTCTGGTAGCTCGCCGTGCTCAGTCGAGGCGTGGGAAAAGATTGGATTTGTAAAAGGTAATGGAACTTCGAACAACGTAAACAAATATTCTTTTGTAGATAAAACTGCTTCCGGAACAGCACTAAAATACAGACTAAAGCAAATCGACAACGATGGAAAATTCGAATACTCAAAAGTTGTTGAAGTTAGACTTAGAACAGCCGGTTGATTATTCCCTATCTCAGAACTTCCCCAACCCGTTCAATCCATCGACTGAGATTAGTTATTCAATTCCTAAATCAAACAATGTTGAACTGAAAGTATATAATTCAATAGGTAAAGAAGTTGCAACTTTGGTTAATGGAATGCAAGAGGCTGGAAATCATAAAGTTCAATTCAACTCAAGTAATCTTTCAAGCGGAATTTATTTTTATCGGCTAACAAGCGGCAATTTCACGCAGATTAAGAAAATGATACTCTATAAAATAATTTTTAAATTGCTGTAGGGACACCAAACCTTGGTGTCCCTATCAAACCTTGGTGCCCCCTTCTCTTGCTGTCTCCATTATTTAGAATTTATTATAATAAAATTGCAAGAGGTAAATTTTCACAAATCAAGAAAATGATTACTAAAATAATTAAAGTTCGTAGAGACGCCATATATGGCGTCTCTACTAGCTATTATGGATCTTAATTCATAACTAATGATAATCAGTTTTCACATTCCATCCTGAAACTCTCAGCATAGGTTTTTCATTTTTAAGATCACTTTTGTAAACATAACCTTTTATAGTTCTGCTCTCTCCCGGCAGCAGAGTTATATAATTATCCTCAAGAAATACCGGGAGAACAGGATTATCTTTTTCCCCTGAAGTTACGGTTACTATTACCATGAAAGCTAATTCATCAGAATTATTTTTAACCTCTGCGGTTAATAATTCCTTATTCTCCTCCGACTTAAAATTTGATTTTACATCTAAACTTATCTCTTTTAGATTATTTAATTCCTTTAAATCTGCGTATTGTTTTTCCGGTGTAACATACCATGTAGTTTTTGCTGTATCTAGTTCATCTTGTTGAGTGGATAAACAATAGAAGTTGGAACTGATTATTCCTTTTTGGTTATATAATTTTAAATCCACAAAATAAGTTTTACTCAAATTGTCAATCGCCGGAATTTTTATAATCTGTTTCGATTCGTTTGAATCAATTTTAAAGTTAACTTCCTTTGCAAACTTTTTCTCCAGATTAAAATTCAACACTGAAACTCTGCCGGATAAATTGCCGTATTTTTTCAACGTGTTATTTACAATATCCACTGAGTTATTTTTATAATTGTACTGAATATGAACCGGTTCATCCGCTTTTTTTGCGCCGTAAAACGCACCGTTAGGCATTAAATAATAATCGTAAAGCTGCCACCACAGATTGGGCCAGGCTGAATTATACATCCATTGAATAACCCCTGTAGACATAAATTTATTCGCGCCGAACGCTTCAAACATCGCCCGCATAGCTTCGTAGTTTGTGTACTGGGCTTTTCTTTCATAATCATTTAAATTTGTGGATTTCCCTAACCGGTTTTCGATAGCCTCATTATATCTATTGAGATCCTTAAACATTCCTCTGCTGCAATGATAATACCACTCACCGTTTATTGGCCAAAGTGAATCTTCCGGTATCATTTTCTTTAAACTCTCAATAGGAGGAACTTGAGGTCCGGGTCCGGTTTCCGTATTGAATCCAAAAGCACCGCCGTATGCGGTATCGATATACCAATAATTTGGGGGTTCATAATCATAAGGCCCGCGCATTTTTACTGCTGTTTTTCCGGATAATTCACTTATATGTTCGCGTGCCGATGCGACAGACGGCCTTGTCGGATCATCTTTTTTTAAGATTGCTAAATATTTTTTTTCAAGAACCGGTCGCGGTATTTTGTCGCTTCCGTATAGCCATAAAAATATTGAAGGATGATTTCTCAGCCATTTAATTTGATCTTTAAAAGATTCGGAAACTACCTTCATATCTTCTGGAGATTTTATGCCTCCGTATTCATCAGCCGGTTTACCGAATACACCTTCCCATTCCCACTGCGCACTCCAGCCAACCATAATTAGTATTCCGTTTTCATCGCAAAGATTATAAATCTCCTGATCTTCTCCCCAAAACCCTTCTAAACGTATTGTATTCAGGTCAAGATGTTTTGCATATTCAATTTGATATTTAAGATTCTGACTGGAATTATCCAGCAGCAATTGGTCCGTCCATCCGCCGCCGCGTATTAAAATCTTTTTACCGTTTAGTTTGTAGCCTCTTAATCCCTGCGAAGTGAAATAATCTGTAACCTGACGAATTCCAAACTTAATATTTCTCTCGTCTGATATTTTATTATGGCTTTTAAAAGATAAAGTTAAAGAATATAATTCCGGTTTTCCGAAATCATGAGTCCACCACAATCTGGGATTTTTAATCTTCAACTGTTTATAATTTTGTGGAGTAAAAGTTACTAATTTAGTTTCATTAGGATTAAGAGAAACACTTTGGGAAAAAGTTATAGAGCCGATTTTACCGGTTAAAACTCCTTCAACTATTTCACTTTTATTATTTTGAATTTCCGCAGAAACCGTAAGCTCGGCTTTTTTCAGAGTAACCGTATCAACTTTGCTTCTTACGAAAGGAAAGTTAATTGAAACATCTCCGGCAAATTCTAGATAAACACTTCTCCATAATCCCATGTTGTGGTCCGGCGGACGAGGATTCCAATCGACAAAACCCATTGTAGGTTCTCCTTTAACGGGCGGAATAACTTCAACAGCAAGCGCATTTTTTTCACCGGGTTTCACATACTTGCTTACATCTATTTCAAACCGGCGGTAACATCCTTCTGTAGTATCCGACTTTGCGATTTGGATTCCGTTTATCCAGATATTTGCACGATAATTAATTCCGTTAAACAAAAGTTTCACAGTTCTCGCATTATTTTTATCCGGAACTTTAAATTCTGTTCTGTACCACCACGGAGAATCAAATTGTTCTGTCGGAATTTTATCAAGATTTTTGGAATAGAAAATATTTGTATATACTTTGTCTTTTACCAGGGTTCCCAATACTGTTGTAGGAACTTCAGCGGGATACCAATCTTTAGTCTGAAAATTCGCCCTGGAAATATCTTCCCCTTGTGATCCAGTTTTTTTTGAAGATTCTATTTCCCAGTTCTTTTTAAGTTCAATTCTAAAAGAATTTTGAGTTTGTGAAAAGCATGTAAAAATAATAAGTAATGAAAGAAAAATCGTAGCGATGATATTTTTAAACATTTTCCCGCCCGCGGCATTATGATTTGAAAGTTGAATTGATTCTACATTAAATATAAAAATTAATCTGATGATCTTAAAATCGTTCTAATTTATTAATTGGTCCACTTATTTTAATAATACATTATTCAACTGCTATCTATTAATGAACAGCGGAGAAAACTCAAAAACTGAATATGATACATCAGAAAATTGATTTTTTAAAAGAATTAAAAAAACAGCGATTCCCATAAAAGTTATTTAATAACTCATGTTACGCAAATATATGTTTTGGTCATATTGACCCGCCTAGTGCGGGGAAATATCTCTTAAATTTGCAAAAGTCTCTACTTTAAGATTCTTCATTTCATTTAGAATGACCTTTTTGCGTAACATGAATTAATAAGATAAAAATTCGTAGAAACACCATATTTTGATGGCTCTATACAAAGTACACCAGCACTACTCTAAAATCCCACAAGATAAGTAGGGTAAGCAAAGACTTCCCCCGCATAACAAGGTTAAATATTCCCCTACTTAAAAAATATTCCATATATTTACCCATGACTTTAAAACTAATTCGCCCGCTTATATTCTTCGATATTGAGTCAACAGGACTTGATACTGCAAAAGATCGCATTATCGATCTTTCAACCTTCTCCGTTAATCCGGATGGAACCAAACAAATATAAACTTTCGTTTTAACCCGGGCATCAACCGCCATACACGACATTAAAGATTCAGTTGTTAAAGACTGGCTGTTTTTCAAGGATAAAGTAGAAGAAGCACATAAATTATTTTCCAACTGCGATGTTGCCGGATACAATATTTTCAACTTCGATATTCCCCTACTTGTGGAAGAATTCCTTCGCGGCGGGAAAGAATGGCCTCATGCTGACACAAAAGCTGTGGACGCCTACACAATATTTGCAAAAATATTACCGCGAAACCTAACCGGCGCCTACAAATCCATCGTGGATGGTTGATAATTATAACTAGATTGGAAAACCAGGAACAAAATTCCTCTCGGTTAATAATTGCGTTTGGACAAAATAAACTATAGATTACACAACAGAATGAACTATAAATAGCACGGCAATATAAACTATAACTTGCACAGCAGAATAAACTATACTCTTAATAGAAAAATATAATGGCAACACCTGAAGAAAAATTAGCAAAGGCGCTTGAAGTATTAAAAAAAATTCAAGATGAGAATGGAGTAGCCATAATAAAGACTAGCTCATTATCAAGAAGCGAGAGAGTTATTCTTCTTAAAAATGGTTTTATTCAGGAAGTTATGAAAGGCTGGTATGTGTCAAGTCACCCAAAAGAAATGAAAGGAGACACAACATCTTGGTATGCATCTTTCTGGAAATTTTGCAATGTATATCTAAATGACAGATTTAATAAAGATTGGTGTGTTTCACCTGAGCAATCAATATCTATCCATAGCGGAAATTGGACTATACCAAAACAACTTATAATTCGATCTCAAAAAGCTGGAAATAATGTAACCTCGCTTATGCATGATACCTCACTTTTAGATGCTAAATTAACAATGCCGGACGCTAAAGAAATTGTAGAGAAAAATGGAATACAAATTTTTTCATTACCAACAGCGCTTATAGCATGCACCCAAAACTTTTTTACCAAAAATTCAACAGATGTTCGAACAGCTTTGTCAACTGTAAGGGATGCTTCAGAAATACTGTCACCGCTTCTTGAGGGAGGAAATAGTACTGTGGCTGGACGGTTGGCCGGCGCATTTAGAAATATTGGTAACGAAAGAATTGCTGATGCTATTATCAAAACGATGAAATCCGTAGGATATGATGTTAGAGAAAATGATCCATTTGAAAGAAAAATACAATTTTCATTTACAAAAAAAACAGTTTCGCCTTATATTAACAGAATAAATATAATGTGGCAGCAAATGCGGGAAACTGTACTTAAACATTTTCCACAACCTCCGGGAATACCGAAAGACAAAGCCGGATATATGAAGCTTGTAGATGATAATTATAAAAGTGATGCATACAATTCTTTATCGATAGAAGGTTATAAAGTAACAACCGAATTAATTGAACATGTAAAAAGCGGAAACTGGAATCATCAAACAAATAAGATTGATAAACACGGAAAGGATGCATTAGCTGCCAGAGGTTATTATCTTGCTTTTGAAGAAGTGAAAAAAAGCATAGAAAAAGTTTTTAGTGGAAAAAACCCGGGTAAAGTGATAGATGACGATCATGGGGACTGGTATAGAGAAATGTTTTCGCCAACTGTAGCTGCGGGATTGATACGAAGAGCCGATCTTGCCGGATACAGAAACAGCCAGGTTTTTATTAGTAATTCTTTTCATATTCCTCTTAACCCTGATGGAGTTAGGGATGCAATGCCGTCATTTTTCGAAATGCTACATAATGAAAATGAACCGGCTGTCAGAGCTGTATTAGGTCATTTTGTATTTGTTTATATACATCCTTATATGGATGGCAACGGAAGAATGGCAAGGTTCTTAATGAATGTAATGCTTGCCTCCGGCGGTTATCCTTGGACAATTATTCCTGTTGAAAAAAGGAATGACTATATGAGCGCATTGGAAAAAGCAAGTGTAGGTCAAAATATAGAAGATTTCACAAAGTG
>CAVUCE010000016.1:0-8678 GCA_963739985.1 uncultured Ignavibacteriales bacterium | reverse complement strand
TTGAGGAATTTGGTTTAGCTTTGATTGCATTGGTTGGAGAATCTCCCATCTCAATAACTTCATCTGCATTGATTATTTTATTTTTGTCGAATTTAAGATTATTGGAGGATAAAGTTTTTAGGATTGTTTCTTCTTTTCCGACAAGATACAAATCAATTTTTTCGTTTACAGCTTTTGCTTGTATTGCACCTACAACAGCATTTTGGGGAGCGAAGTCACCCCCCATTGCATCAACAACTATTCTGCATTTTGATTTGTTCGTATCAGAATTGTACATCAAAAGGATTTAGTTTATGAATTAGTTTTTTGGTAGAAACATAGAACGTTCATTATAATATCCACAGGCAGGGCACGCACGATGAGATAATTTCATTTCACCGCAATTTGAGCATGTGCCTAATGTAGGAGCGGAAGCTTTATAATGAGTTCTTCTTTTATCTCTTCTACTTTTTGACCATTTTCTTTTAGGATTCGGCATCTCTTTTCCGTTATTAATTTATATTTAGTTTATTCTTTAATTCTTGTAGTGGTTGCCATCTAGGATCAATATCTTTTTCCTCGCAATCACATTTACCTTCATTTAAATCTTTTCCACATCGGAAACACAAGCCTTTGCAATCCTCTTTACACAATTTTTTCATTGGTATTGCAAGTACTGAATAATCTCTAACATCGGCAGTTAAATCAATTTTATCTGCGTCTATTGGAAGATAAGTTATATCAAGCGATTCATTTTCCTCGGGTTCATTTTCGAATAAATAAACCATTCGGTAACTACTCTCTAAAACCGCTTCAAAATTTTCTCCGCATCTGTCACATTCTACTAAAGCTTTGGATTTTAAATCACAATCTAAAATGATTTGATTTAAGGTTTTTGACAGTTCAACATTTACTTGAATTTTATCAATGAAAGGCAAACCTAATTCAAGATTTTCAACCGGCTCATCAAAGCTAAAATTATGAACACCATCGCTTAAGTTTGAAATTTTTATAATCATCACATTTTCTCAAAAAACAAGCAAAAACGATCCAAAATATAGATATACTCTGAATGATAGTCAATATTATTTAAGTTTCAAATATAGTGAAATCTAAATATAAAAATAAGTTAATTACCACTAAATTTATCAATGAAGGAACCAGATAACTTGAATTGATTATTACATCCCAACATAATGATTACATTTGTTTGTATAAAATTTATCCGAAAAATCTCAATAATCTTAAGAAATCGTTTGAAATATTATAATTATCACTAACTTTATTAGTTAAAAATCCGGGAATTATGTTAAGCATCCAAAATTTAACAAAAGAATATAAAAATGTTATTGCTGTGCGCAATCTCAGCTTTAATGTACAAACAGGCAGAATTTTTGGACTTCTCGGTCCAAACGGTGCAGGAAAGACAACAACTCTACGTGCTATTCTTAACATAATAAAACCCACCACAGGTTTAATTTCATTTGAAGACAGTCCAATTACAACTGAATACTTTAACACAATTGGTTATCTTCCCGAAGAACGCGGCCTTTACAAAAGAAGCAAAGTGATCGATACAATTCTGTATTTTGCCGGATTAAAGAATATGAAAAGGCAAGATGCAAAAGCTAAGGCTATAGAATGGTTGGAGAAATTAGGGATAGAATCTTACAGAGATAAAAAAATTCAAGAACTCTCCAAAGGCAATCAGCAAAAAATCCAATTTATTATTGCTATTATTCACGATCCTAAACTCCTCATTCTTGATGAACCTTTCAGCGGTTTAGATCCGATAAATCAGCAAGAGATTAAGGAGCTGGTTCTATCTTTTGTAAATTCCGGGAAGATGATAATTTTATCTACTCATCAAATGGAAACAGCAGAAAAACTCTGCTCCGATATTTTATTGCTTAATCGTGGGGAAAAAGTATTAGCCGGAACTATTTCGCAATTAAAAAAACAATTCAGTAAAAATAATGTTAAAATAGAATTTGAAGGGAATGCTAATTTTCTAAATGATAACAAGAACATAATTCATCTTGATATATACAGTAATTATGCAGAGATACAGTTAAAAGATGAAATTGCACCTTCAAATTTTCTTAAAGAGATTTCGAATAAATTAGATATAACACACTTTTCGATTGTGGAACCAACTCTGAATAAAATTTTCATAGACGCCATTCAGAAGAACTGACAATTTTATGAATTTTAACAAAGCATTTTCCGTAGCTCGCTGGGAATATTTTGAAAAGGTTAAAACCAAAACTTTTCTCGTATCATTAATTCTAACTCCGTTAATCCTGATCGGGATGAGTATATTTCCAACAATGCTAGCTTCTCATCAAAGTGAATCTACAAAACTTATTGGTGTGTTAGATACTTCCGGTGTATACTTTAAACAAATTAAAACGGAACTGGAAAGCTATCGCATTGATGACGGGCAACCAAACTATGTAGTGATAAATCTTTACACATTCACTAAAACTTTTGAAACGTTGAAAAAAAATGCCGACAAAGATGTTGTTAAGAGTAAAATTGCCGGTTACATACTATTAAAAGGCGAAAACTCAAAGTCCGTTAGTGCAGAATATAGAACTTTAAATACGGGAGCCATAAAAGACTTCAGCAGAATAAAAGAATCATTAACAAATACTTTTATACAATTAAAATTGAAATCCGCCGGTGTGCCGGATTCAATCATTTCCGAGATAAAAAGTGCACCGAAAATCACTCAGATTAAAATTGAAAAGAACGGTGAAGAATCTAAATCAGATTTTTTAAGTTTATTTTTTACTTCATTTATTTTTGTGATGCTGCTAATGCTTATGATTTTATCTTCAGGCGGAATGTTGGTTAGAAGCTTAGTTGAGGAAAAATCGAATCGTTTAATAGAAATACTTGTTTCCAGTTGTACCGCTGATGAATTATTAGTCGGGAAAGTATTTGGATTAGGATCGCTTGGTTTAACGCAGATGTTCCTTTGGCTTCTGATAGGTTTAGTGTTGGCAATAAATCAAGTTATTCCGATTGAAGTCTTTCAAAATATTATCCCGATAATGTTTTATTTTATCCTAGGATTCATTTTTTACACATCAATTTTTGTGAGTGTTGGTTCAATAGTATCTACAGAACAAGAAGCACAGCAAATTACAAGTTACTTGAGCATAATTTTGGTTATACCGGTTGCGCTATCAGTTTCTGCTGTCGAAAGTCCAAATTCTTTAATAGTAAAAATACTATCATACATTCCGTTTACTCTGCCGTCCATAATGATGATCAGGTTAAATGTCACCCAAATTTCTCCAATTGATTTCGTCACAACAATACTAATAATGTTACTTTCCATATACATTACCGTTAGTATTGCATCAAAGTTATTTAAGATTGGTATTTTATCTTACGGGAAAAGGCCTTCCTTTAAAAGATTAATTGAGTGGATAAAAGAATAAAACTGAATCGCTAAAAATATTATTTGGATTTTTAAGTCTTCATCGCAATATTTAACCTAAAAAAATCATTAGAAATGATTTTTTTGCCGAAGGCCGATGTAAAATTTTATACCATAACATTTTACATCGGGGTTAACCCCGACAAGCCTTGTAAGAAAATAATTAGTGTGTTGATAAATCTTTATCTTTGATAAACAATTTAAGAAACATGAATTTTGGCTTGTCGGCCAGTTGGGCAAATTTTCCTAATGGAAAATTTGAGTTTAATTTTAAATGAATACGAAATTCTTTTCCTTATAAAACCATAAATTATTAATGCCGACATTAGCCTCTTTATTTGCCGCAGTTGTTCCTATGTTCATCTACCTTTTGGTAATTTGGCGATTTGATAAATATGACCGTGAACCTTTTGGACTGGTTTTAAGAAATTATCTTTGGGGTGCTGTCGGCGCAATCTTCTTTGCGATGGTCGGAAGTTGGATTGTTTCGGGAATAGTCTCACTCTTCGTTCCAAACAAAGCTGAATTAAATCATATTGAAACAATTTTTGTAGCTCCATTTGTAGAAGAAATAACAAAAGGGCTTTTCCTTTTTATAACTGTTGCGGACAGAAGATTTGATAATATTACGGACGGAATTGTTTACGGCGGCGCGATTGGTTTAGGGTTCGGGATGACGGAAAATTTTTTGTATTTCATTGCCTACAGTTCTTCCGTTTCCGAATGGATTTCTATAGTAATTATACGAACTCTTTTTTCCGCGGTTATGCATTGTGTTTCTACCGCAACTCTGGGCGCTTTTATCGGCTATGCAAAATTTAAGGGAATTGCTTACAGAATCTTCTTCCCTATTATTGGATTAGGCGTTGCAATGTTTATCCATTTCGCATGGAACTTCAGCGTAAGTTTTGAATCTACCGCACTGCTGGGATTTTTATTTATGATTATTACAATAGCCGTATTTTTTATTACTTTTTATCTTGCGGTTCTAGGAGAGAGAAAAATTATTTACCAGGAACTTTTGGAAGAAGCGGAAATCGGAATCTTGCCGGCTTCTCACATAGCAATTCTAAACTCACCTAAAAGAAAACATATCGGCTGGGTTGATGAAAGAATTAGGAAGTTATATATTAATGCTGCTACAACTTTGGCTTTCAGAAAAATGGAATTAAAGCATTCAAAAGGTTCTAGTCGTGATTATTATGAAAGAGATGTTGAATATTACAGAACTTTCATTCACAATTTACTTTCTAATGTTCAGCTAAAATAATTTATGAAATCTAATTCCGCGATATAATACTTAATACAATTTTCTTCTTGAATATTAATATAGCGCTCATAGTTTTTCCCTTCCTTGATGCTCGAATATTTTCCAAACTTTAGATGAGCAAGTAAATGAAGTTTATAAATAAATAAAGATTGTACTTGACACATTAATATATTATAAGTATCATGAAATGAACGCGGGTTAACATATAGGAGAATTTGATATTAACAACAAAAATTTAGCAACAGAATTAATTTTATAAGCTCTTTGGCAAAAGGAATAAATAAACAAATACCTATTCTTTGCCAGACGAAATTTTAGTGAAAGTGGTTGTCTACAATATACTAGGCCAACAAATTAAAATATTTAATTAAGGCTATAAAAGGAGTGGCATTTATAAAATAATTATTTGAAAACGAATGAATAATAAAAATTGAATGAGGCATTAAAAATGAAAAAGATAATATGCTTTGTGATTTTACTTGCAAGCTTTGTTTTACCGCAGCAGGTAGATACTACTGATTTTTTCCCACTTCAGGTAGGTGACAAATGGTGGCGGCTATCTGTATATAATCGCCTGGATTCCCTTGAGATTACAAAGACCGAAAATATTAATGATACATTGTATTATGTAACGAATAAGGGAGATTATTTCCGGAAAGACACAGCTGGAAATGTATACAAAAGGATCGATAATAAAGACCAGCTTTATTTTAATTTTACTGCTAAAGAAGGTGACTCGTGGTTTATAGATACCGGTATAGTTCAATACAAAGTAACTTTAGTAAATGATTCTGCAGACGGATTTGATGCTGCAATAGGAAAATTTAGTGATGCAAAAATATTTCAAATCTCACCAGTTGGACAGGATTCAAACAATACGACAGGGCTAATATTGGCACCGGGAGTTGGATTAATTGCCAGACAGTTTAGCTGGGGATTAAGGAGAGCAATAATAAATGGTTTAGTAATTTCAAAACCATTTCAATATTTGTCATTTGATCCTTTGCGCGGAGAGACTAACGTATCAATTGCGACCAAAATAAAATTCAGTTTTTTAACAATAATAGATACAAATATCATAGGTCAATATATTAATGTAAAATCCCGAAAGAATGGAGATGTAAACGGTAATATTTATTATGATAATTCACTGGAAAATTTCGTCTTTACCCCTTCTCATTACCTATTACCAAACGACACAATAACAATAACCATATCGGCAAATCTTAAGGATATATGGGGTGAAGGATTTGACGGAAATAAAGACTGGATATATGAAGGTTCTCCGGCAGATGATATTTCATGGAAGCTTTACACTGTAGTTCGACCACCTAATGCGCCTGAAGTATGGAGCAAACCCCAAAAGATAACTTCATTTAATTTAAGCGGCTATTATGCCGATAACCCCTCTGTATCACCAGATGGCAAAAAAATATTTTGGATAACAGCTGAACCTCCTAATCCAACAAGTATTTATTTTTCCGAAAAAACTGATACGGGGTGGACAAAGCCGAAAAAACTTAATAATAACATTAATACAGGCTCACTTGAAGAAGCGCCGTCAATATCGCCTGATGGTAAAAAACTCTACTTCAGGAAATATGATAGCGGAGGCTACGGAGATTGGGATTTATGGGTTAGTAATTGGACGGACAGTTTAAATGATTGGCAGCCGGCAAAAAACCTTGGCCCAAATATTAACACAGATTCCATTGAATGGGTCGGATATACACCGGATAACAAATATTTTTATTTTACCAGAGTGAGCGGTTTCTTAACTAATATAATGGTAGCCAAATGGAATGATACTTCAAAGCAATGGGATAGCTCAAAATTATTTGATAACCATAAATTAAATAATGGAGGAGATGTTGACGGTATAACAATGACACAGGATAAAAAGAAGTTATATATTTCAATGTTTTCCAATGGTGTTTATCCTTACCACGACGAATATGATATATATGTTTCCTACTACGATTCGGCAAAAGGATTCTACGGAACGCCGATGTTATTAAATATAAATTCACACCCGGACAGCACTATAGATCAGGAAAATGAATCTAACCTTGGATATGACGGATATCCTACAATAACCGGCGATGGGAAATATATGTATTTTAGCTCAAACAGGAATGCCGGGTTTGATATTTATGAGAGCAGGCTGCTTATTGATGCTAACGGCGACAGTGTAACGGCAGTAAAAAAATACGGAGAACCATTTATAAAAGATTTCCATTTGTATCAGAATTATCCAAACCCGTTTAACCCAACAACGATAATTACTTATTCACTGCCAAAGGAAAGTTTTGTAAAAATTATTATTTACAACATACTTGGGCAGCAAATTAAAGTATTTAATGAAGGTTACAAAAAAAGCGGCAGCCACAAAATAATTTTTGATGGAAAAAGTTTATCCAGCGGAGTTTATATCTATTCTCTTCAGACTAATAATAAATTTATTTCTAAAAAAATGTTATTAACAAAATAATTTTTTGAAAATGAATAATAAAATAAGAATGGAAGACAAAATGAAAAAGATAATACTTTTAGCTGTTTTGCTTACAAGCTATATTTTTCCCCAGCAACCTGACCCGTACAGCTTTTTCCCCTCTGCTGTTGGGAATGTTTGGGAATACAGCACAACTAATGGGCATATGAGAAATGAATTATATAAAGATTCTATTGATACCCCTAATAGTAAATACATATTTCTTACTTATAATGATTATTATGAGACATATCCGGATTATAAGATTGATAGTTTGAATAAAGAAGTTATTTACTTACCTGGTAAATTAGACTGGTTATATTATAAACTTGATGTAGATTCAGGCGACACGTGGCTTGTAGATAGTAGTACCTCTTTAGGTGCAAAAGTTAAACAGAAATATCCCGCACTAGTATTTGGAAAGCCTACTGTAATAATGAAAATATATTATGGCCCTATGGTGGGAGACAGCGTAGTTGAACTTGAAGGTTGGTCAGAATATATAGCCGCGGGTTTTGGAGAAGTGGAATATTTTGACGAGTCAGGAGGGGGACCACAAAGGATATTGGTCGGAGCCATTATTGACGGCGATACTTCCGGTACAATTACTGCAATAGAAGATAATAAAGGGAATAATATCCCTTCTGAATATTTGTGTTATATCAGAATTATCCAAATCCGTTTAATCCTACTACAAAGATATCATATAGACTGAAGGATAGAAGCTATGTAAAACTATCTGTCTATGACATAAAGGGAGAACTGATAGAATACTTGGTTAACGGATCAATGGAAGCCGGGTATTATGAAACAGAGTTCAACGCTAAAGAACTCGCAAGCGGAATATACTTGTACAAACTTGATGTCATAAATCAAAACCACATACCGGTTTTTACAGAAATGAGGAAGATGATATACCTAAAGTAAAAACACGGATTTCACGAATTGGCACTAATTATATCTCATTTATTAGTAGATGATTATAAACTAAAAAAGATATTTGAAAATGATAAACCACATTAAATTATTTTTCAAAGTGGAAATAAAAATTTCAATTTTTATTGTGTTATTATTATCAATAATGATTTTTCCACAACAGAAATTTAGTGCAGATATCAATAAGGAACCTCAAAAAAATACGGACTATGTTTACCATTATTCTGCCGGATATTATACAAAATGGGAAGCTGAAAACAACGTGGAAATAGATTCAAAATCGGTTGGAATAAAACACGATTTCGGCACTGACGGAGTGAATTATTGGTATAGCGGAACTGACAGTACTAATAACGGAAAATTGCTAGTAACCGGTCCGGACTACAGGCAGGATAGAAAATATTTGTTATGGTATAGTGAGGACAGAATAATATACATTGTAAATTTTAAGTTGAAGATAGACGGAAAATTAAGTAAAGGAGTTCCGGGCTGCTGCTTATCTTGCAATTTATATTAAAATGTGGAAGGAATTAGGTAAGGATATTCATGAT
>CAVUCE010000015.1:0-83373 GCA_963739985.1 uncultured Ignavibacteriales bacterium | reverse complement strand
TAATATTTCAGTACTTGCTACTCTATACTCCCACGGATATATTAGTCCAGATAAATTCAAAGTTAACTCTTTTGGAGAAAATGCCCACAAATTTTATTACTCAAAAGTAATTTTAAATAATATTCAAAAATAAGTATACAAACATCCATATGAAATTGATTATTCAATCTTCCCTATATAACTTCGTTCTAATGCTAAAATTAATTATGCATTTATCAATAAAATTATGTTTTTATAAAACTTCCATAATTTTTTATTGAAGTAAGAATCAATAAGTTATATATTAACGCTGCTACAACTTTGGCTTTCAGAAAAATGGAATTAAAGCATTCAAAAGGTTCTAGTCGTGATTACTTTGAAAGAGATGTTGAATATTACCGTTCTTTCATTCACAATTTACTTTCTAATGTTCAGCTAAAATAATTTATGAAATCTAATTCCGCGATATACTTGATACCGTGTTCTCCAATCTTTAATAAGGATAAAGTTTCTTTATTTTGTTCTTTGGATGCTGAACATTCTTCGCAATTATATTCGGCACTTTATTTCAAATAATGCGGAAGTAATTAATAATTTTTCAGATAAACGTGATTTATTCTTTATTCTTGACGAAAAAGATAAAAATCACTATGAGAACAGTGTCTTGATTCCGGATTCAAATAGATTGTATTACGATCTGGCAGATATGAGTTATACAGTAAATAAATTGAATGAAAAACGTTTCAGTAAATATGCAAATAACATAATCATCTTTACAGATTCAATCGGAGTTTCTCCGGCGGATATAACAAAATCTTTTAATTTACTGACCATCGAAGATGAAGTTATAGTACTAGGAAAATCGACAAAAGGTAAAATTAGTCTCATAGGTTTCAATGATTTTAACAATGAACTTTTCGCATCTTTAGAATGGGATAATTTGATCTTTGACGAAGTTTTGGCAAATGTAAGTAAACATGAAAATTTAGTTCATGTTTTAAATAATTTTATTTCTGTAAATGATCTTGATGATTTCAAAAATTTATATAACGAACTATCTAAAAAAGAAAGCCTGGCGTACTGCAGTCAAGAAATGCATGAAAAATTCACCAACATTTTTATTGAATATAAGGACTTGCTAAAATGAGTAGAATCGGAGTGCTTGGGGGAACTTTCGATCCAATTCATCTTGGACATTTAATTACCGCGCAAGCTGTAAGAGAAATTAGAAACCTGGATAAAATAATATTTATTCCCGCATATATTTCTCCACATAAATTAGATGCAAAAGCAATCAGTTCCGAACATCGTTTGCAAATGGTTAAATTAGCGATTCAGAATATTCCATATTTTGAATGTTCGAATATAGAACTTGAGAAAGAAGGAATTTCATATACAATTGATACACTAAAAATCTTAAAACAACAGTATAGCCAAATCGATTTGATTATAGGTTACGATAACATAATAAATTTCTCAACCTGGAAAAATCCGGATGAAATTATTGAATTAGTGAATTTAGTAGTGCTTGGATAGAAAACATCATGCAGAACCGAAAGTAAAAGATAAGTATTTTGAGTCAGCCATTTATGTCGACACACCGACAATTGAAATTAGTTCTAGTGAAATAAGGAAAAGATTGAATAATAATTTACCGATTTATTATCTTGTTCCTAATAAAGTAAGAAAATATATTAACGATAATAATCTTTATACATTATAATTATTGGGAGGTAGTTTTTGAAAATTTTAGTAACAGGTGGAGCCGGATTTATTGCATCACATGTAACCGACGCATTTGTAAAAGAAGGTCATGAAGTTTTTGTACTTGATAATTTATCAACAGGATTCGAAAAAAATGTAAATCCAAAGGCGACATTAATTAAAGCTGATATTGGAGATGAAAAGCTATCCGAATTATTCGACAAAGAAAAGTTTGATGTAGTAAATCATCACGCCGCTCAAATGGATGTAAGGAGATCAGTAAAAGATCCTGCATTTGATGCAACAACAAATATTTTAGGAACAATCAATCTTTTACAAAATTGCGTAAGAACCGGAGTAAAAAAATTCATGTTCGCTTCAACCGGCGGCGCTGTTTACGGTGAACAAGATTATTTTCCGGCTGATGAAAAACATCCTACTTCCCCGCTTTCGCCATACGGTATTTCAAAATTATCCGTTGAGAAATATTTATTTTTCTACAAAGCGCAGTACAACTTGGATTACACAATCCTTCGCTACGCAAATATTTACGGACCGCGACAAAATCCATTTGGAGAAGCAGGAGTAATTGCAATTTTTACCACAAGATTATTAAAAGGCGATCAGCCGATAATAAATGGCTCCGGTGAACAAACAAGAGATTATGTTTTTGTTGGCGATGTAGTAAAGGCTAATGTTTTAGGACTTACTGATGAAGGGAGCAACATATATAATGTTGGAACCGGAAAAGAAACAAATGTAAATCAGCTTTTTAATAAATTAAATTCAATCGTAGGTAAAGGACAAGTTGAAAAACACGGGCCGGCTGCTCCGGGTGAACAAATGAGAAGTGTTATTACTTCCGATAAACTATTTAATAAATTTGGATGGCGTCCTTCAACAGATATAGAAGCTGGATTATTGAAAACCGTTGATTTTTTTAAAGAACAAATTTAATCCAATCCTAAATATGAATACTTCAAATGATTGACGAAAACTTTATTCAAAGAATATTTAATAATGATAGAAGAGCTGTAGCAAGATCAATTTCAATTGTCGAATCAAATCAAATTGATTCCGGAGAATTGCTGAAAAAGATATATTCTAAGGTTGGTAATGCATACAGAATAGGTATTACCGGACCTCCCGGAGCCGGAAAAAGTACAATTACAAATCAATTAACAAAATATTTTAAAAGCCAAAATAAAAAAGTTGGAATTATTGCTGTCGATCCTACAAGTCCATATACCGGTGGAGCGCTGCTTAGGTGATCGAGTTAGAATGTCGGAAATTGGACAAGATCCTAATGTGTTTATACGCAGTATGGCTACAAGAGGAAGTTTAGGCGGACTCAGTAAAAAAACTTTAGATGCCGCGGATGTTCTGGATGCTGCCGGTTATGATTATATTTTATTTGAAACTGTTGGAGTTGGACAATCTGAGTTGGATATTGCTCAAGCAGCAGATACAACCATTGTAGTTCTTGTACCGGAATCCGGGGACGCAGTACAGGCAATGAAAGCAGGACTTATGGAGATAGCTGATTTTTTTGTTTTAAACAAAAGTGATCGCCCCGGTTCACAGCAAGCCATAAGCGCCTTAAAAACTATTTTGATGTTGCGCGCACACGATGAACACACATGGATGCCTAATATTGTTAAAGCAATTGCAATTGAAAATAAGGGGATAAACGAAATTGCCGATGAAATTAAGAAACATAATGACTATCTTATAGAAGAAGGTCAATTTCTCATCAAAAGAGAACACAGAATGAAAGTTCGAATAAAAGAAATTGTAGAGAATAAAATTCGAAATAAATTATGGAACGGTAGCGGAGAAAGTTCTCTAAGTTCTACCTTAGAAAAAGTTGTTCTGGGTAATCTATCTCCTTATCATATTGCCGATGAAATTCTGGAGAATTTCAAAAAGCAATTGTAATTTTTTTATAGATCCCAAAGCCATAAAATACGGTATAGTCCAAAAGATATTTTACCGTTTTTTATAATTGTTCAACTTACAAGTTGAATTTAATTATTTAGAAAAATTAAACCGAAAGGATCATGTATGGCTTCATCAGAAAGTTTGTTTACTACCAACCTAAACGAAAATCAAATTATCATTAGAGACACCATTCGGGATTTCGCCGAAAATAATATCCGTCCCCGTATAATGGAATTTGATGAGTCTCAAGAATTTCCTAAACAGATCATGCAAGAATTAGGCGAACTGGGTTTCCTGGGAATTCTTGTTCCGGAAGAGTTTGGCGGAGCCGGATTAGGATATTCGGATTTTGCTATAATAATTGAAGAGCTTGCTAAAGTTGATCCGTCAGTTGCACTTTCAGTAGCCGCACACAACGGATTATGCACAAATCATATTAATCGCTTTGCAAATGACTTTCTGAAGAAAAAATATTTACCTGATCTGACATCAGGCAAAAAAATTGGGGCATGGGGATTAACGGAATCTTCATCGGGAAGTGATGCCGCCGGAATGAAAACTATGGCAGAGAAAAAGGACGGTTACTATATTCTTAACGGCGGAAAAACTTTTACAACGCACGGAACAGTCGGCGGAACTGTTGTAATAATGGCAATAACAAATAAAGAAATGGGTAAAAAAGGTATTTCCTCATTCATTCTTGAAAAAGGGATGAAGGGTTTTATAGTCGGTAAAAAAGAAAACAAACTCGGAATGAGAGCAAGTGATACGACTCAGCTAACTTTTGAAAATTGCGAGGTACCGGAGGAAAATCTTATCGGAGAAGAAGGACAAGGATTTATTCAAGCGATGCAAATTTTAGAAGGCGGCAGAATTTCAATTGCTGCTTTGAGTGTTGGGTTAGCGCAAGGATGTTTAGATGCTTCTGTAAAATATTCTAAAGAAAGAAAACAATTCAACAAAAGCATAAGCGAGTTTCAAGCGATACAATTTAAATTAGCAGAAATGCATACAAATATTGAAGCGGCAAGAATGTTAACTATGCGCGCCGCCAAAATGAAAGACGAAGGTAAACCGAATACAAAAGAAGCCGCAATGGCAAAATTGTTTGCTAGTGAAATTGCCGAGAAGGCTTCATCAGAAGCAGTTCAGATTTTTGGGGGATATGGATTTGTAAAAGATTATCCAGTCGAAAAATTCTATCGTGATGTTAAGCTTTTAACTATCGGCGAAGGTACTTCTGAAATTCAACGAATAGTAATTGCAAGAAATTTATTGAGAGATTAATTCTTAAATAGTAAACCGGAAATTTGTATGTCAAAAATCGGAAATCCAATTAAAGAAAATGAATCCTACTTAAAACGAGAAGATCATTACAAAAATTTAATTCGCCTTCTTGATGCGGAAAAATCAAAAGTAAAATTAGGCGGTGGTGAAAAAGCAATCGAGAAACATAAAGCAAAAGGTAAATTAACCGCCAGGGAACGAATTGAAAAATTAGTTGATTCTCCTAAAGAATTTTACGAGTTAAGCACTTTTGCGGCTTATGATATGTACAAAGAATTTGGCGGCGCTCCTTCTTCAGGAACAATATATGGGATAGGCAAAATTCACGGTAAAGAACATGTTATAGTTGCAAATGATGCAACCGTTAAAGCAGGCGCCTGGTTTCCTATCACTGCAAAAAAGAATCTTCGCGCCCAGGAAATAGCAATAGAAAACCATCTGCCTATAATATATTTAGTTGACAGCGCCGGGGTTTTCTTACCTCTTCAAGATGAAATTTTCCCGGATAAAGAGCACTTCGGCAGAATATTTAGAAATAATGCTAGAATGTCGTCTATGGGAATTTCACAAATAGCTGCGATTATGGGTCCATGTGTTGCCGGCGGTGCTTATCTTCCAATAATGAGTGATGAAGCATTAATAGTTGAGGGCGAAGGCTCTGTATTTCTTGCCGGTTCACATTTAGTAAAAGCTGCAATTGGTGAACAAATTGATAACGAAAGTTTAGGCGGCGCAAGAGTTCAAACAAATATTTCCGGTGTTACCGATTATGTTATGAAAGATGATGATGAATGCCTTCAAACAATTAGAAATATTGTTGAAAAATCTGCTGTTTCTATTAAAGCAAATTTTAATAGAATTGAACCTAAAAATCCGGCTTATCCATCATCAGAAATTTTAGGATTGCTTCCTGCGGATACGTTAAAACCATATGATATGTACGAAATTATTGCAAGAATTGTCGACGGTTCTAAAATTGATGAATACAAAGCCGGTTACGGGAAAACAATAATTACGGCTTACGCAAGAATTGATGGATGGGCAGTCGGAATTGTTGCAAACCAGAGGAGTGTATTAAAAACAGAAACAGGAGAAATGCAAGTCGGCGGAGTGATATATTCCGACAGTGCGGATAAAGCTACACGTTTTATAATGAATTGTAATCAGAAAAAAATTCCGTTGATTTTTCTACAAGATGTTACAGGCTTCATGGTTGGCAGCCGCGCAGAACACGGCGGAATAATTAAGGACGGAGCAAAAATGGTGAACGCAGTCGCAAACAGCGTTGTTCCTAAAATTACAATTATTGTCGGTAACAGTTTCGGCGCCGGTAATTACGCAATGTGCGGCAAAGCTTACGATCCAAGATTTATTTTTGCTTATCCAAATGCTAAAATTGCTGTGATGGGCGGGTCTCAGGCAAGCAATGTTTTGTTGGATATTAAAATCGGGCAGGCGAAGAAAAAAGGAGAAAAATTATCCGAAGAAGTTAAGAAGAAGTTTCTGGATGAAATCCAAAATTCTTATGATGAAAAAAGTAATCCTCTTTATGCAGCCGCAAGATTATGGATTGACGAAATCATTGATCCGTTACGAACAAGAGATTATATTTCGATGGCGCTGAATGTTGCTAATAATAATCCCGATATTCCAAAATTTAATGTTGGAGTAATTCAAACTTAGATGAAATCCTTCTTTTTGGTTATTTTTATAGTTATTTCATTTTCACTTAGTTTGTTTGCACAACAAAGTAAATTATCAAAATCAGTAAATTATATTTCCGGTTTTATTGCATCGGATTATTTTAACAGTTTGAAGAAAGACAGCGATGATTTAGCACTTGCCGATTCAATTTATTTAAGGGCTTTAAAATTTAACAAGAACAATATTTCAGAAACTCTATTTTCACTCACCTTTGCTACTGTTCCCTATCGAAAAATTCCAGTTGTGATTCCGTTAATTCATTCTATTGTTTATTTCCCATTAACCTCTGCAGAAGATTCTATTTACCACAAAAAAAATGCAAATCTGCCAAAAAATTTTTTCTTTGATACTCCTCAAAACAGTTATGGCGACAAAGATAAACTTGCTCATTTTTTCGGCAGTGCGTTCCTTGCCTACTCTTCAAATGTTTTTGATTTAGGCGATCTTATTGGTTATTTTGTAGAAGCTTTTGAGGAAGAATTTAAAGTTCAATCAAAAATTGATTTCCGGGATTTACAGACAAATGATTTTGGAAATATGTTTGGTAATTCGTTGAAAAAAGATAATACGATTCTTCCTTCTCAAATCATGATTTTAAAAACTCTTTTTTATTTTAGATATCATTTATGAATAAAATATTAATTATTGACGACGAAAAAGGAATCTGCGAAAGCATTCAAATGATTCTTGAATACGAAGATTATCAAGTTGATTTCTCAACAAGCGCCGCCGAAGGAATTGATAAATTTTCATCTCAAGAATTCAATGCTTTACTGTTAGATATTCAAATGCCGGAAATGAGCGGATTTGAGGTTCTAAAAAAGATAAAAGAAATCAATCAGGCAGCTTCTGTAATTATTATCTCTGCTCATGGAAGTGTTGAAAATGCAATAAGAGCAACAAAGCTAGGTGCCTTCGATTTTATTGAAAAACCGATTGACAGAGACAAACTTCTTATAAGTGTTCGTAACGCTGTTGAGCAGTCTAATTTGCTAAGTGAAAACAAAGAGATAAAAAAATCACTTATTGGCGATGGGAAAATCCTTGGCACAAGTAAGGCGATAAATCATATTTTAGAAAGCATAGAAAAAGTTGCTCCCACAGACGCTCGTGTTTTAATTACCGGTGAAAATGGTACCGGTAAAGAATTAGTTGCCAGAGCTATTCATAATAAAAGTGCTAGAAAGGACAAACCGTTTATTGAAGTTAACTGTGCTGCAATCCCTAATGAGTTGATTGAATCTGAGTTATTCGGACACGAAAAAGGTTCATTTACAGGAGCTGTTCAGCAAAGGATTGGAAAGTTTGAACTTGCAAATAACGGTACAATTTTCCTTGATGAAATCGGTGATATGAGTCAGCAAGCCCAGGCAAAGGTTTTGAGGGCAATTGAGGACGGCAAGATTGAGAAAGTCGGAGGCAACAAAAAAATTGAAGTCGATGTTAGAATAATTTCGGCTACAAATAAAAACTTAAAGGAAGAAATTCAAATTGGTAATTTCCGCGAGGACCTTTTTCATCGTTTGAATGTTATTCCATTGCAATTGCCGCCTTTGAAAGAAAGAATTGAAGATATTCCAATTTTAGTAAATCATTTTGCAAAAGATATAACTGAAAGACATAAAAAACCCTTGGTTAAATTTGAAGATGATGCTTTGAAATTTCTTCAAAACCAGTCATGGACAGGAAATATAAGAGAGCTTAGAAATGTTATTGAAAGAATAATAATTCTTGTAGATATAAAAAATATTTCAAAAAAAGATATCGAGTTTTTATTTACTGTCAGTCAATCGTCTATCGATGATATTATTGACGGAAGCAATTCATTTCAAGAATTCAAAGAGAAAGCAGAAAAAGCTTTTATCCTTAAACAATTGCACGCAAATGATTGGAACATAAGCAAAACCGCAGAAATGCTCGATATTCAAAGAAGTCATTTATATAATAAGATGAAAAAGTATGATATCGAAAAAGGAGATTAATTATGGCAGAAACAATTTTCACGAAAATCATAAAGAAAGAAATTCCGGCTGAGATTGTATTTGAATCTGATACGGTTTTAGCATTTAAAGATATAAAGCCGCAGGCTCCTGTTCATGTTTTAATAATTCCAAAAGTTGAAATACCGACTGTTGCTGATTTAATAGGAAGTGCTCACGGACAGCTTTTGGGAGAAATGGTTGATGCGGCAAATCAGATTGCAAAAGAAATGGGGATTGATAAAGACGGATTTAGGTTAGTGATGAATTGCGGAGATAACGGCGGGCAGGAAGTTTATCATTTACATATGCATTTGCTTGGCGGAAGACAAATGAACTGGCCTCCGGGTTGATATCTATTTCTTATTTTGCACCAAGATTAATGATGTTGTAATTAAACTTTTGTCTTAATAAATCAATCGCTCTAAACATCCGTTTTCGTTTTATGTTTTCATCTTCAAAGATTACTTCTTGCTGACTAAAATTGTTGAACTTTGTTAAACCAACTCCTATTAATCTTATGGCCACTCTTCGCGTCCTTGCTTTATTAATCATTTCCAGAGCAGTTTCATAAATAATTTTATCATCATCCGTAGATGTTTTTAATGTCTTTGAGCGCGTTAAAGTTTGAAAATCTGAATATCTTAATTTGATACTTACAGTTGAAGCCTGCCAATTATTATCTCTTAGAGTATGGCAAATTTTTCCGGTCAGTTCAAACAAAGTAGTTTCAATTATTTTATCACTCACTACATCTTTACCAAAGGTGGTTTCTTTAGAAATACTTTTCTGTTCACGTTCTATTGTTAGAAATTCGGTTCCTTCACCGTTGGCTTTTCGCCATAAATCAATTCCGTATTTACCGAAAGCAGCTGCAAAATAGTCTTGTGGCAGATTCGTAATATCACTAATTCTGTATATGCCTTTGCTGTTCAATTCTCTCTTTGTAACTTTCCCAACACCGGGAATTGTTTCGATAGGCATTGGTGCGAGAAATTCTTTTTCAAATCCGGACATTATATAAGTTATTCCTTTAGGCTTAAAACAGTCAGACCCTATTTTAGCAATGGTTTTATTTGAACCAATTCCGATTGAACAGGGTAAAGAAAGTTTTTCCCAAATCTCATGCTGAAGTTTTGTTGCGAATTGAATCATTGAACCATAAATTTTTTGGCATCCGGAAAAGTCAAGATAAAATTCATCAATCGAAGCTTGTTCAAGCAAAGGCGCATAGCCGGATAAAATATTTTTTACTGCATGTGAATATCGTACATACTCATTAAAGTGCCCATGCAAATATATTCCATGCGGACAAAGTTTATAAGCAGTGCGAATAGGCATGGCAGAATGTAAGCCATATTTTCTTGCTTCGTAAGAACAAGCTGCAACAACTCCTCTTCCACTTTGCGGATCGCCGCCAACAATTACAGGTTTTCCTTCAAGTGAGGGATCAAGTATTCTTTCTACTGATACAAAAAACGCATCTAGATCTAAATGAAATATTGTTCTCATAATTCTACTTTTACTTTGGCAATCAGCTAAATCTTCGTGTTATTTTTAGTTTGAGGAAATTGCTTTTAACCTTGGAAATCCTCTCAAAATTGTTTCAGGCATTTCAACTTTGGTTTTCTCCTCAAGCAGATGTATCAACTCGAATGCATTTGCCACGGCATCACCCTGCGGATGATTATTCATGATGATATAAATTTCTTTTACTTTATCCTGAATTGATTTTATCTTTTGCTGAATCTCAACTAACTCTCCCGGAGAATAGAAATATTTGTAACGTGCACTTTGCTCTGCATAATTTTGTTTTTCACCAAAATTATTAATGGAATTTTTCCATGCTTCAACATTTCTTCCGTGAAAACGAATGTATGCTTTATCATTAGTAATAATTGGCTCAAAAGAAATTGCTTTACCAATTTGCGGTTGATCAATTGTACAATAAGTTAAATTTAATTCACGAAATAATTCGAATGCATTTTTGTTATTCCACGAAGCATGGCGAACCTCAACAAAACAATTATAACTCTGAAAAATCTCACTTAACTTTCTAATATACTCAGCAGATACATTGTTAAAAGTAAAGGAATATGGAAATTGAATAAGCAAACCGCCCAATTTTTCTTCTTTAGCTAGAATATCCAGGTTATGATTAACAGCTTTAATTTTCTGTTGATCGTAAACTTTCTTATGTGTAAAATCCTGATGAAGTTTTATAGTAAAAACAAAATCATCCGAATCTGAAATTTTGTCGATCCAGCTATTAAAAATTTGCGGACTCAGGTAAGCATAATAAGTTGAGTTAACTTCAACACAGTTAAAATAATTTGCGTAAAATCGCAGCCAATCAAATCCGCCGGTTTGAGATTTAGGATAAAAATTAGGAATCCAGTCTTTATAGCTCCAACCGGCCGTACCAATGTAAAATTTAGGCATAAGAATTTTTATATTTAAGATTATGAAAGATGAAGAGATGATATTGAGACAATGAAAAATTAAATAGCCACTAACTATTAAAATCTAATCAATTAAGATTTATAATTTTTAATGGCTACAGAAGTACTAAATAATCAATTCAAACTTACCATTTTTTATTTCAGCAAACTTTCCCTTAGGTGCAATAGTAGAGCTAAACTTACCGCTAAACTCCCCGATAATCATTAAGTGGCTGTTTACATATTCAACTTTACTTATATTAAACCTAATGCTCAGATTGTTTATATCCCAGTCTAATCTCTCGCCTTTACTATAAACTCCGTAATGAGCTCTTTTATAATTCTCTTTCCCGCTACTAACGCCGTTATTATCATATCTTATCGATAAATTGTTACCCGTTTCATCAATACTATTTTGAAGCCGAATATCAATATTTATAAGTGGAGACATTGAACTATCGCCGGGAGCTAATTTCTTAAATCCAATTTCAAGCGAAATCATTTTTTGAATTGTGCTGTCGTTACGTTCTGCTCTTGCGCTTACAATTATATCATTTTGTTTTCTTATAGTAATCGTAGTAACAGGCAGATTAATATTTTCACCATTAAAGATAAAACTAATATTTCCTTTATCATTATTTTGAGCATAGGTAAATGAAGCCAGTAAAACAAAAATTAAAAATAGTTTTTTCATCACAATTCCTTTTTTATTTGTTTAACAGAATCAAACGAAATAATTATATATTCATCAACGTATTGTTCATAATCGGAATAACCGTATATAGCATATTTATCACCGCCGCGGGTAAAATTCGCACTCCAATTTTCTTTGGGAAGTTTGATAGCTGAGTAATAACCACGAACTATTTTTAATCTCTTTTTAATCGGTGTCCATCTTGGAATATTATCCAATGTAATCTTTGAATAATTCAAAAATACATCAGCCCAAAGTGTGTCAGAATCTAATGAAATCGGAACAACTATAATATTATAATCAGAGTTAAATATTTTATTTCTAGTTTTATAGTTTTTATAATGTTCTGATTTCTGCTTATTAAATAGTTTGAACGGAAATTTTAATTCAGTTTGATAAATATTTAAAGGCAAACTTATACTTTTATTATAATCCGTATCAACTATGGAATTATACGGAATTAGTGAATGCTGCTGAACTCTTAGAGAATAATTAGATAAACCAAGTAAAAAAGGTTGAAAAATCTTATCAGAATTAGACCTTGTAAAATCTACTCCAAATTTAAATTTAAAATCTTTCGGCAAGACAGATTCATTTAGCGGATTTTTTTATTCCTTCAAACAAAGGCTCGTTATTATTAATTACCAATTCTTTATCAGCTTCATTTATTTTAGAAAATCTAATTGTACATTTATAGTTTTTAAAATGATCGCTGAAAAAGTCTAATGTAAAGTCTTTATCAAAAGGAATCTTATATAACTTATAACTGAAATCCACATCATAATTCAATTTATACTCATCTTGTTTTCCGCTTCCTTTAGTAAGATTATAGAAGACACCTTTTATATAGAAGCTCAAAGAATCGCTTTTATAATTTAAAATCATAGGCGTTATTTCAAATGAATAAACTTTATCGACATTAACTCCGTTTGAAATAGCTATAACATCATTTATCGGGAAATTATTTTTTACCCAATTTTTGCGTAAACTTTCTATACCAACTTCAAATATTTTATGATCAAGAAAATTAAATCCGCCTTTTTTAATTCTTCCTTCAATGTTATGATAACCGCGTGTTAATAAGACATAACCTTGAATAACAGAATTTAATTCGCCGCGGTTAAACAAAATAAGCTTATTAACTCCGTCGTTGGATTTTATTTTTGCTTTAAAATCCAGGTTGTAATTATCTGTTTGCCCGTAACTGCATTTAATCAAAAGAGCAAGGACAAAAATTATAGAAAGCTTAAATTTCAATTTAATTACCCGCTATTTGTGGAGTTAGAAAATCATTTTTAGTTACTTTTACAATTGAAATATTATTAAACGCTGTAGCCGAGTGAACAACTCTATTATCTGATCTTATATTTTGTTTTTTACCTTCAGTTTTATTTTTAACAGCAAAAGATTTTATTTGTAAATTTTTATTAGATGAGACTGCGTAATTCATGTCATGTGTATTTTTATCTTCCGCTATTTTGAACTCTTTCTCTTTAGCTATTAAAGAGTTATTTAGATCGTCATAGTTTTGATGAAGAAGCGCATATTTAGCCTGTACTGCATTCAAGCTTTCCTTAAAATTGTTTTTACTATTTAGCTGTGAAATTAATGCAAAACATAAAATTATAGATGCTGCGGCTGCAATATAAAATAGTGCTTTATAGTTGTTTCTTTTCTTATCAGATTCTATTAAAAATTTAGTAGGATTAGCTGCGGTAAATTTGATCTCGTTATAAAATAATTTTGCATCTTTTTTCATTCCCATATAATCTGATAAAGTCTCCCTGCAAGTTTCACATTCTGATAAATGTAGGAATAATTTTTTTTGCTCAGCAACGTTAAGCTCATTATCTACAAATTGGCTTATTTCAAATTCATAATGCTTCATAATTAGTTCTCATCTTTTAATATTTTTCTCAATTCTTGTCTGGCTCGAAACAATTTTATTTTAACATTTTCGATAGTTAATTCTGTAATTTCAGCAATTTCTTTATATGAATAGCCTTCGTATTCTTTCAAATAAATTAGTTCATTATGTTCAGGCGACAATTTTTTAAGGGCTTCTTCAAGAGATATTTGTTCATCAAAATTTGGGATAGAAACTCCGTAAAAAATATCTTCTTCAATTCTTTCATTATTAAATGATTTACTTCGTAATTTATTGAAACAATAGTTCCTTGTAATTATTAAGAGCCATGATTTTATACTGCAATCGCCCTTAAAAGAATTTATACTCTCTGCATATTTTACAAAAACTTCCTGAACTGCATCTTTTGCTTCTTCGTAATCTTTTAAAATACTCAGTGAATATTTAAAAATATCCTCAGAATATTTTTCATATAAATCGGGAAGCGAAATATTTTCTTCTTTTTTATGCAGATTAATTATTTTCATTTATTCATCTAAAAAGACAAATGAGAATGCTGAAAGTTACAATGAATTGACATTATTTTAGGATTTTAATATTGAGAGAATTAAGAAAGAGATAGACACAAATTCTATCTCTTTCCCAATTTCATTTCACAGAAAAGATAAGTTTTGATTACATGTTTAAATCGTATTTGGCTCCGGCAAATATCCATCTTCCTGGCAAAGGGACTCCGCTAATTTCATGATATGTTTCGTTGAAAAGATTTGTAGCCTTAACAAAAACTGTAAATCCGCTAAAGCGTTTTTGAATTTGAGTATCCATTAAAATCTGATCTTCAAAATTAACTCTGTTTTCATATCTCAACGACCAGTTTTGTGTAATTCCAACCCACCAATTATTCATCAAGCTTATAATTAGCTGGTTTCTGCAATATTCCAATAAATACTGAGAAACAAAATTGTCGGCTTGTTTATCGGAATTCAGATAAGTATAATCAATATTAAGTTTTGTGATCGGGAAATTTTTTATTAATCTAGTAGGATTCGTACTCAAACTAAATTCAATACCGTTTGTATTTAGGGACGAAATATTCTTAGCATACCAGGGAGCTGTTCCCGTTGAACTTACCCAATCGATTAAATTTTTTCCTTCTTTTCTGAATAAACTTAGCTTAACATCATAAGCAGATTTATTAAAGTTTAATCCAATTTCAAAATTAGTGGTTTCTTCGTGCTGCAAATTTGGATTTCCAACACTTGCCGGAGATGAATAATATAATTCTGTATAAGTTGGAATCCTAAACGCTTTGCCAACTGATCCGAAAACTCTTAAGTTATTAGTTAGATGATATCCTAAATCTAGGCTTGGCCAATAACGCCAACCAATTGTTGAATAGTTATAAGCAAAAGCGCCGGCTACAACTATAAAATCTTTAGCGGGAAAAAAATTTTGTTCAACAAATATTCCTTTTCTCTCTCTAGAATGATCTCCCAAATTTGTACTTTGAATTTTGTCGGTAATATATTCACCGCCAAATGAAGTTGTTCCCCAATCGGTTACAACAGATGATTGTATTTCTGCTCCGTAAATATTTGTTTGATGAATATTTTGGTAAAATGAAGGATTCTCGTAATCAAGGAGATAATTATCATCATTTCTGCGCCAGTAAATTTTAGGCGAGATTGAAAATTTACTGTTTCCAAATTCTGCAGTTACGTTTGCAAACTTAGTTGTTGTGTGTTCCCATTGATTTGGGAAAGCAGTTGTATAAAATCCGTTTGCTCCGTATTTTTTATCGTTATATCCAAAGAATAAATTTACATTTCCGCTTCCCGCTTTTATTGAAGAATTATAGGAAAAGTCTAAAATATCAAAATTTGTATTGTGCCTATATCCATCGGATTTTTTCTTAGAAAAAGAAATATGATTGCTCACAACTCCGATTGGAATAGCGCCGTATAAACTTCCTTCGTAATAACCATTTTGTCCGCCAACCGTTTGAAGCGATAAAGATTTTTCAAATCCTTTTTTTGTAATAATATTTATTACACCGCTGAAAGCATTCGGTCCGTATATACTTGATCCCTGCCCTTTAAGAATTTCAATTCTTTTAACATCATTTAATGCAACCGGGATATTTAAATTATGATGAGCCGTTTGAGGATCATTAACTTTAATCCCGTCGATTAAAATTAACGTTTCCTGGGCAGTTCCCCCTCTTATACTAACATCGCCCTGAACGCCGTCAACTCCGCGCTGTTTTAGATCAACACCAAGCGCAAACTGGAGCAATCCTTGTACGCTATTTACAGGCGCTTCTTTAATTTCTTTTTCAGTAATTACAGTTACGCTCCTGGTCAAATTTGAAAAGCTAATCGGAGTTCTTCCGGCTGTAACAACAACATCATCCAAATTATATTTAGGCAGAACTTGTGCCGAAGAAGATGAAAGAAATAATGTGCTAACCAAAATAAAACATACGAATCCCCTTAATAAAAAATCATTGTATCTTGCTTTTAGCATTTATAACCTATTTTAATTTGAAATTGAGCGTAAAGATAAGAATTTTAGTGAAAATTGTAATTGATTCGGAAACATTACATTTTTTACTCTTTATTTATTAATTCATGTTACGCAAAAAGGTCATTCTGAATTAAATGAAGAATCTCAAAGTAGTGATTTTTGCAAATTTAAGAGATATTTCATCCGGCTCAAGCGGGATTCAATATGACCAAAACATATATTTGCGTAACATGAGTTATTAATATATTTTTTCATCTTGATATTACGTACATAATTACGTACGTTTACATAAAAAGAGAAACAAAATGAAAAGTATAACTGCCACAAAAGCAAGAAGCAATTTATATAAATTAATTGATGAGGCTTCCGAATCCAGTGAACCTATTTATATATCCGGAAAGAGAAACAATGCAGTTTTACTATCCGAAGAAGATTGGAAAGCCATCCAGGAAACTCTTTATTTAGCTTCAATCCCTAATATGAGGGAATCTATATTAAAAGGATTGAAAACACCGGTTGACAAATGTTCAGATAAACTTGTATGGTAAAATGGAAAGTAGTCTATACTAAACAAGCACAGCGAGATGCTAAAAAGCTGAAATCCGCAGGTTTAAAGGAAAAAGCGCAACGCATATTGAAAACTCTTGAAAATGATCCTTATAGAAAACCTCCGCCATATGAAAAATTAGTGGGAGATTTATCAGGGGCATATTCCCGGAGAATAAATATTCAGCACAGAATTGTTTATCAAATTATAGACGAAATAAGAACTGTAAAAGTAATAAGGATGTGGACACATTACGAATAATAAGTTTTAGAATCATTTGGACTAAACTGCTCGCTTTTCCATACTTCTATACATTCCAACAACCACACCGATAACCTTGAATTTTTGATAATCACGTTTGATAATAATTGGCTTAAACTCAGGGTTTTCAGAATGCAGTTCAACTTCGTTTTTCTTCTTATAAAACCTTTTAACAACGGCAGCATCTTCTAAAACAGCAACCACAATTTGTCCATTTTTAGGATCAATGTTAGGGTTAACAATTACTATATCCCCGCTAAAAATATAAGCATCCTTTAAACTGTTGCCTTTTACTCTGAGCAAAAAAGAATCTTTCGGCATTCTGGCAATTGTGGGTAATTCAATCGTATCAATTGCATCCGGATAAATTATTAAAGGATTTCCAGCAGCAACTTCTCCTAAAATCGGTCGGGGAATAAAAAATTTCTCTTCAAGTGTAAGTTCAATTCCGCGTGAAAGTTTAGGATTACGTTTGATATAACCTTTCTTTTCAATAGCTGCTAAGTGCTGTTGTACTGTAGCTCTATTTTTATAGCCAAAATATCTTGCAATCTCAGCTAATGTTGGAGGCATTCCCTTAATGGTTTTTTGCTCAATTAGAAATTCCAGTATTGCTTTTTGTGTTTCGGTCAATTCTTTAGACATGGCACACCTTCGGTTTGTCAGTTACATTTTTACTTATTTGATATTCAATTATCCTAAAAATGAAAACTAAATCCGTTTAAAAATATCTTTTACAATTTGACGGCTATATAAATGGCCATACATTTGTATGGTAATTTAATATTCATTAGATAGTTTGTCAATATCGAAATTTAGGAAAAAGAAAAGGCTTTATAATCAATGTCATAAAGCCTTAAAACGAAATTCTTTAATAGATTAGATTTGAGGTAGGAAAATTTTTTCTAGTGAATCAACCATTTTTTCTTTAAAAATTGGCTTTGAAATAAAATCATTAAACCCGACTGCAATGAATTTTTCCTTGTCACCCGGTAAAACATAAGCCGTAACCGCAATGATAGGAATATTTTGATACTCAGGCATTTTATGAACAATCTTTAGCGCATCCAAACCATTATACTCACCTTGTAAATTTATGTCCATAACAATAAAATCAAAATGTTCGGTATCTAGAAGCGGTAAAGCTTCTTCAAAACTTACTGCAAATTTAATCTCTTTTAGTTCCTTCATTTGAACTTTAAAGAGAATCTGAGAATCAACTTGATCTTCTATATAAAGACAATTAAGATTTGACAAATCTAGGCGATTGATATTTTTCGGAGAATAGTAAGGAATCTCTGTCTCTTTATCATCAGCAACGGGTTCTTCGTTTATTTCCTGATCTTCTTCAATGGAATTATCGTCATTTTCTTCAGGAATCTGAATTTCGTGATTTAATTTTGATTCTATATATTCAAAATCATCAGAGTTAGAACTGCTGACTTCTTCATCTTCATCAGAAAAGTCCGGGAATGAATAATCCGGTTCTTCCTCATGATCAATTTGCTCTTCCGAATCAAGTTCATCTTCTGTTACATTTTGAACCGATTCCTCAAACACTTCCTCCGATATGTTTTCCTCTATATCTTCTTGTGTGTCTGATTCAAATTCTGATGAACGAAGCGAATTAAAATCTGCATACTCATTTATATTAATTGGGAAAATAAATCCGCATTCAACTTTTTCATTATCATTTTGAATAGTATCTACATTTCCTTTTAGAATTTTTAACAAAGCAGTGGCGAGTTGTACCGTTAGTTTAGGTATTCCAAAATCTTTTGATAATCCTGCTTCCCCTTTGGTAAATAATCCGATAAGGTTTTCCATCAGCCAACGTGAGATAGAGTTATAATTATCTTTTATCGCAATAATAAATGAGTCATCATTAAGTTGATAAGCTGAGAAGTAAATCTTTTTTTCCCTGGAAATATGAGTTACAATTCTAAAAAGTTGTGATATTAAACTTTGAAATTTATTCCTATCAGTTTCAAAGCTGAGAGAAGACGAAATTTTACCATAACCAAATTCAATATTTCTAGAGCCAACAATATCACTAATATCTTGCTGAAGCTGATCTATTACCTGTGTAATTGCTACTGTTTCTACGTTAAGATCAATTTTATTTTGTTGAATATTTGAATACTCTAAAACCGAATTCATGGTAGAAAGCAAACGCTCTCTATTCTGATTTATAATATCAGCAGCTTCTTTTTGATCTTTGTTTTTATCCGAAATTCCATCTGTTAGCTCTTCAACAAATCCTAGAATCACATTTATAGGAGTTAAAATTTCATGGAACATACTGGATAAAAAGGCTGAATTGTCTGCATTGGTAACCGGTGTTTTAGAAGGGACTTCCTTTTCAACAACTACTTCTTTTATTACTTCCTTTATAATCTCTTTCGGCTCAACGGGCTCAACTTGAATCTTACACAATATTGTATAAGAATCTATTTCTTCATTATAATCTAGAATAGGAGTAGCATTCAATTCTACATTTATAAATTCATCCTTACCTGATTTAAGTTCGGTAAAAATTGTAACCTCATCCTTTAAGTGAGATTTAAAAATTGATGAATTAATAGAGCCGCGTTCCTCATCTTTAACCAAAGATGTAAAAGAAATATTTTCCAAATCATTTTTTGATTTATCAAGTTTCTTTAGTGCTGCTTGATTTACAAATTTAATGATTCCGGTATTATCAGTAATAAAAATAACATCATCAGTATTGTTAAAAGCCGATTTGAATAGCTGTAGTTTCTTCTCGAGATCAAGATTAGCGGAAACATCTTTTATAATATTAAAATGTGCTTCACGATCTTGAAAAGTAAAAGTAATTTTACTGATTTCTACAAAAACAGATGAACCGTCTTTCTTTTTATGTCTGAATGGTCCCGAAAAAGTACCTTCTTTTGTTGAGGAAGAAGAATCAAGTAAAGTTTGAATATCTTCCGGTGTGTATAAGTCGGTTAAATCCATTTGTAAAAATTCATCTTTTCTATAACCGTAAAGAGACAAAGCTGAATCATTAACTTCTAGGAACCTTAAATTTTCTGTATCGTATATAAAAATAGGTTCCGGATTATTTTGGATTAAAATTTCAAACATTCTTCCTCGGCTGTTTATAAAGTTTTCAACATCATCAAAATTTTGTTTTTCTTTTATTACAACAGAAAAACCAACTAAGTCGTTTTCTTTATCGTATATTTTGTTTAAAAAAACTTCCAGGAATTCTTTAGAATTTATCTCTAATTCCGCGGAAGAATTTATTTCAAATTTTTCTTCAAGAACAGATGATTCAAGAAATTCATTAACCTTTTGTATTAGATTTTCCGGTAATGAATTCCGAAAATTATTTTCTCTTAAGTTCTTAATTTCAAGTGAAAATAATTTACAAAAATCTTTACTTCCATGCTTAAAATTCCCGTCCTTATCAAGAATAGCTACCTTTTCCGGCCAATTTACAAGCATATCCAATTTTGAACCGAAAAGTATTTCATTCCATTCTGTATCATTTTTACTTATTTTTTTCTGAGCTATACCAATTGTTGCAATTAGGTTATTATCAGAATCAACTAAAGGTATTTCAATTGTTTGGTAATTTTCATACGCAGAAATTCCTTTAATAGGAATTCCTTCAATCATAATTACATTTACGGAATCACGAATATAAGTCTCAATTGCTTCATAAAATCCTACTAAATATGCAGGAATAAATGAACTTGCTGATTTTCCCTCAACAAGAGTAGTGCGTAAACCTAATCCTTTTGATAACGCTTTGTTAATTAAAACGTATATTCCTTTAGAATCCTTAATCCAAAAAAGTTCTTCCAGTTTATTAGCTCCTTTAAGTACTTTTTCTTTTCCGATAAAAGTAAAAGGATAAAGGGATTTTATATCTTCAATTATACTAAGTACGCTTTTATTGCGTATAATTTTTGCTAATTCTTGAGTAACAACTTTTACTTCGGTAGTTCCGGCTGGTTCAAGTTTAGACTGGATTTTTTTTATCGAGCAAAAAACAAATAATTCATTTTCTTCTTGATAACAGCTTAAGGTTATCTCAGAATTAATTTCTGTTCCCGACTTTAGACTTAGAATAATATTTTCGGATATAAAATTAGTTTCTGAAATTATCTGTTCAATAAGTTTCTTTATCTTATCCGAAGTTTGAGAGTCAAAAAGTTTATAAAAATTGGATCTATTTCCGGAAAGATTAAAAAGAGATTCAGCTTGTTCATTCAGGGATAAAATATTCCCGCTATGGTCTAGTACAATGAATGGGTCTTTTATATTCCGGTTAAGTGCCGAAAAGAGATTTATATTTATATTATTTTCTGCTTGCAAGCTATTCACTTTTGTTATTTAAAAACTAATACCGATTGTTTTCCTAAAAATTATTTATTATTTCGAATCATAAATTTATAAACAAAAGTTTTTAAAATCTTACTTTAGTAGAAATTTTACTTAACAACTACACCTGATTCAGAAGAATATTCCGAACTAATACTTCCGTCGTCTCTTTTCATCCGATAATAATAAGTAGCTCCTGAGACTAAACTAGAATCAGAATAGGTTCTTATATTACTATCTAAATTTACAACTTGAGTGAAACTTCCGCCAACTCCAAGTTTTCTTTCAATAACAATATTAGCCGTTCTATAATCATTAATTACCCAATCTATTTTCACCATTCCTTTTTCGGTTGAAGTAATTGAAGTAATATTTGGTTTGGAAAGAACGTAAGATAGTGTTTTTACATAAACTTCACTAGACGCTGCTGAATCTGAACCGGAGTATGCTTTTATTCTGTAATAATATTCTCCGCCTGCAGTTAAACCGTTCAAACTATCTGTATAATTAAAAGTATTTGCATCTACAATTCCGACACTGGAGTAGTCTGAAAAAGAATATTTTCTTTCAACTCTAAAAAAATTCACGTTAGTATTGTTTGCGCTCCATGTTAGCTTTACTACGTTTGTACCTGTAGCTATTGCTTTTACATTGTATGGTGCATCTACATTAGAGTTTGATGAACCGGTTGTACTTTTAACTTCACTGAAATCTGATTCTCCGTATTTATTTATAGATCTAATTTTATAATAATAAGTTGAATCAGGATTCAAATTTGTATCGTTAATATTAAATGTTTTTGGACCTGAGCTTAAATATCTTGCAAAATTACCACTTGATCCGATCTTCCTCCAAATTTCAAATCCAGTTACACCTTTTGAAGAATCTTTCCAAGCTATATTTACAGAGGTTTTTGTAAGTCTGCTTAAAATTAAATTATATGGAGCATAAGGAGGCAATTTGGGTTCAACCACAACCAGGTTAGTCATAGTATCACTTCTAACGGAGTAACCGTCTTTATCATAATAAATAACAAAATAACTAAATTTGGAACCTATTTTTGATGAATCTATATTAAGATTTATGGTTGGAACTGCTCCGGATGCATCAAAAGCGATATACTTATTTATTTTACCATCAACATAAAGCTCTAAAAAATTAACTCCCAAATCCTGGACTATAGTATAGTTTACTTTTGTACTCCCATACCCAACTGAATCATTAGATAACGGACTTTGAATAGTTATTTTAATTTTACCGTTGCCGGTTGCCCCTGTATTGCTTGTATTGGTTAAAAAATCTGAACATCCGGAAATTAGAAAACCAACAAAAGCCACGATTGAAAAATATTTTAATAACTTAGAATTCATATTGCACTCTAATAATTCCTCTATTTAATTTGTCACCCTATAGCTGCAAAAAGCTTAACTGAGTAGGTCCTTCCCTCAAAGAGACCTACTCATTCTATAATATCTTTTAACTAAGCGTTCGGTTTATCATAATCAAGATAATAAGCTCTTGATTGTCCCGGCTGTAAATCATTTATATAAACATAAATAATATGACTGCTTTTATCGTATTGAATTTTTGCAATTTTAGTACCGATAATTTCAGTACTCAAAGAAATATTTTTAGCCGGTTCATTAAGATTAACCATTATCACTAAGTTACTGGCTACTTCAGTACCAGGGTTTGATACTGTTAACGCAATTCTTGTTTCTCCTCTTTTTCTCACACGAACTTCAACATAATTTCTGTGAGTCCACCATTTGGTAACTTCTTCAGGCGTAGTAATCCAGAAATTTTTCTTTTTAAGATCATCAATTGTATTTTTAACAACTCCGATATTATCCGGTTTACACTGGTAAGCAGTATGCATTTTCATTACATACAATCCGCCTTCAAAAAGTACACGATCAACATCCTCTTGATAAGTATAATACTGAAAATTAGGATTAGTTAGTCCAAAATCTCTGATAACCTCATAATCATCTCTAGCAGTTTTGGTAATCGATGTTAATACACTATCACCTCGCACAATAGTTCTTGGAACAGATCTATCGGTTAAAGAATCGGTAAGGACATATTTATAACCGGAATTGATTAAAGCTTTAATTGTATTTTGATCATACAATCCGTAGTAAGGCATAAATCCTTTAACCGGCTTATTGGTAATTGATTGAATAGATGATTGAGCATCTTTGAGTTTTTGCAACTGTGTGTCATAATCATTTAAAGTATTAACTGTATCGTTAATAGAATTTAAATATCCAATATCAACCAAGGCACCTACATTTCCATATTTACTAACAGATTTAATCAAACTTTTATTGGCTTCGGCTTCACTCGGTTTTACATAGAAACTTGCCTTAACCTTTTCTTTACGAAGGACATCTAACAAATTATTTATTTCATTAGGATCGTCGCCAATTACCGGAGTAATAATAGCAGCCGCATCATAACCGGAAGGCCAATCTTTAACATAAGCTGTTGGTTCGTAATTTAACCAATGAATACAGTTGTTGAAAAGTCGATCGAAATAAACATAATCTTCTTGAACACCTATAACTGAATTTATTTCGAACCCCATCCAAACGAATCTTCCATATCCATAAGTACCGTAAACAATTCCGGCACTCTTTTTAATTTGATCTCTGGAAAGTCCGTCTTGTAAACGATAATTGTACCAGAAACTTGCCTGTGTTGTTCTAGGATCTAGAACTTCAACAGACATGGGGCGATCCCAGGTAGCAACTTTTAAAGGGAAACCGGTCGGAATATTTGCGGTAATCGGTAAATCACCTCTTAAAGTATGAATCTTTGTAACTTCGTTTCTATCTATTTCTTTGCTGAATTTCAAACCAAAGACCTCAGACAAGAAATCCCAGCCTCTCCATTTACCATTATCTGAATAGGAAGCAATACCACTGGTAGAGAAAACACTTCCGCCTTTATTAATGTATTCTTTTAGCTGAACTATTTCTTTATCACTTAAAGATTTATCGCCCGGTAAAACAATCAACTTATATTTGAAATGTTTACCGCGTTCTATAGTTTGATCAGAAATTACATCATATTTATATCCGCCTGCATTTAAGAATTTTTTCCATGTATTGATGTTATCACTTAGCCAAGTACTTCCTTCAGGTAACATATTCTCAGTATATTTAGAATAAAGAATAGCTATTGTAGGTTTACTGCCATTAACAACATTTTCAATTACACTTGATTTTGGAAGAAGTTCACTAGCACTAAATCTTCCGTAAACACCTCTCAAAATGTAAACGTATATAAGGGCCGCTCCCAAAAGGAAGAGTAATCCACTAATAATAATTAATGGTTGATTTATTCCCCTTCCTTTGTTCGATTTTACCGCCACTTTAATGCTCCTGCGTTTTTATCTTCTTTTGCTGATACATAGCCTTCAGTTGTATATTGTAGAAAACGAGCTTCTCTACCGGTCTCCTTACTATTTTCCTGTCCTTGCGATGCATAGCTGGGTCCTTGATAACCTCTTTGCGGTTGAGTAGTTCTAGATTTTCTTCCAGTTTGAGCATAAGCAGGTTCGTAGTAAGTTTTTTCTTTGACAGTGTAACTTGGTCTAACATTTTGATCAACCGACTGACCAGCTTGCGCATATGCAGGCTGACGCATTGGTTGTTGTACCACAATTGGCTGCTCTGTTGGAGCAGGGCGACCTTGTTCTGGTGCTGTTGCCGGAGTTATAAGCTCTGCCTTCACTGAACTTGGTTCCGGAGCTGTGACTACTTGTCCTCTTCTTTCTCTAACTTTATAGAGGATGTATGCTCCGATCGCCAACAAGAAGGTGCTTATTGTAGCAACGAGAATGATTGTTGATAGAATAGGAATAAGTTCCATGCGAGCCTCTCGAATTTATTTATTATAATTAAAAGTTATGCTTTTGCCGATCCAACTCTTTCAAGTTTTCCCCATGTCATTCTAATACCAAGAAATTCTTCAATGGTTGACATGGCTTTACAAATATCTATGATGAGAATGAAAAACATTCTATAAATGATTGAATATCCGACTAATCTAAATTCTTCCTTTTCAACAGCAACGCAATACAATGCTGTTACAAAATCCAAAAGCGCTAAGCCAGCCCACCAGAAGAAAATCAAAGATGAAAATCCGAATGCCAAAGCAGCAATTATAAAGAACAAGTTAGCTGCAATATTCATTGTAGGCCAAATTAAAGCTTCATAAACCATAGTCCATAAAATAAAGGTATCGCCAAAGTTTACAGTTGGGTTCAACATTAATTTTTTATGTTTTCTAATTGACTGCAAAATACCGCGTGTCCATCTGTATCTTTGTTTTAACAACTGTTGTAATTTTGCCGGGGCTTCTGTAAACGAAATTGAATTTGGTTCGTAATATATTTTCCAGCCGTTTGCTAAAACTTTAAGAGTTAAATCAGCGTCTTCAGCAAATGTGTCGCTAGAATAAAATCCTGCCTCTTCAATAGCTTTTTTTCTAAATAATCCGATAGGTCCCGGAATAATGTTTACTAGTCTAATATAACTTTGAGCACTTCTTGCCATATTCAAACCTTCAATATATTCAAGTGCCTGAAGATCTGTAAATAAATTACCACGATTCAAAACTTTCACGTTACCAGCAACAGCGCCAATTTCCGGATTAGTAAAATGTCTTACAGCTAATCTTAAAGAATCCGGAGATAACTGGGAGTCACCATCCATGCAAAGAACTATCTCTGCTTTCGAATATCTGATTCCTGCATTCAGAGCTTTTGATTTACCGCCGTTTGGTTTATTGATTAGTGAAACTTTTATGTTATCGTCGTTTTTGCCCTTATGATAACCGACTAATGTTGAAGCAGCTTCCTTTGTACCATCGGTTGAGCCATCATTAACAATTATAATTTCGTAATTGGAGTAGTTAAGTTGTAACAATGAATCAATAGAATCATGAATAACCTTTTCTTCATTATAAACCGGTACAATAATGGATACAAACGGGAAAAAACCTTCTACTTTTTTATACGTGTATTGGTTAATGTAAAGATAAGCGAGCACCAAAATTGCGAAGTATCTAAACAATAATACAAAGAGAAAGATCACAAGTGCAACAATGGTTGCATACTCTAATAGAGACTTTATAGAAAGGACTGTTAAAGGCAATGTGTATATGATGACTAAAAGTAAAAGTAATGAAATAGCACCTGTTATTAAAATTCTTCTTAGGTATTTCTTTTCACTCAATTCTTCTTTTGGGTCATCCTGAATATTATCAAGAATGATTGTTGCTTTTTTAACTTTTTGATTTAATTCCATCGTAATCTTTATTTAGTTGTTTTTTAATGAATTTCTCAATTATGGTGCCATCAAAATATTGCTATTCAAGCTCAATTTCGCACTTTTTATATAAATATTTGTCACAGAGTAAGATTGCACTTTGACTTTTGTATCAAATCGTTACAATAAATTATTTTATATATGCAGACTTATGTGTTGATAATAAAATTTAACCGAATATTAGAATCCGAACATAAATTTGGAAAATTCATACATTAAAAATTTTCCAATTTGTTTTGTATTTTGAGAGATGAAATAATTGTACCGGCAAATATCCGGTACTTAAATTTTTGTAATTATCAAAGAGTCCAGTAAGCCGCAAGTGTAAATGCCAAAGAATTATATCCCGACTGATCTTGTACGCTACTTCCAGCTGCTAAATATGCTTGAACTGATAAGCTTTTAATAACTTTATAAGTTGCTGAGATAAAACCTTGACGTAAAATATAGCTACTATTTGTGATCAAACCGATCTTACCTCCGGCATCTAGTTGCAATTTTTCGTTTCCAATTATATTCCAATCCGCAAACAAACTATGCGATGAATAATTTTGCGGTGAAAAGTAGAGATAAGAATTGAAATCAAAATTTGAGTTATAAAATTCATACCCAAACAAAAAATTCGGCATAAAATATTTTCCAACACGCAACTCAAGATTTCCACCTTTATTACCGTCGGAAACATCGATATATGTATACTTTGCGGAGAAATTAAACCCGGCTTTGAATCTGTAATAACCTCCAAAATTCACAGCCTTAGCATCCATTCTAACTCCAACGAGGAATGGAGAATAAAGGATTTGAGAAGCATCCATCATAGAGAAATTAACTTTTACCCCATAATGCTTTGGAACATCGTATTTGAAATATCCATCAGCTATATTCTTTTGATCATTTGCTAATCCAAAATTCTCAGTTCCAAATCCGATACCGGCAGTAATTTCCGGAGTAAATCTAAAACCAATATTCCACTTAAATTGAGTGAAATTTTCTCTCAAATTATCCGAGGCTAACGTTCCTCTGCTACCTTCAGCTCCAATTGATAAAAATTGAGCTATTCCTAAATCGGCTCGTAATCCTTGTGTGTTATATCTGAATCCTAAATTATCTCCATAAAAAGTTGCACTTGGAGTAAGTAACACATAACTGGGGAAAGAATCTATTATTCCGGCAAAGCCTGTAACAGGCAACCACGATAACCTTTGCTCCACGACAGCAGTTCGTAAGCTATCATCATTGTTTTCTAAAATGTTATCATATACACTTCGAGCTTTTGAATACTCATGCATTTTGGTATATGAATCACCTAAATACAAATTAACATCATACTCACCAGGGTTATCTTCCGCAAGTTTCTGAAAGGCTGAAAGAGCCTTTGTTGAATCTCCCATATAGTAGTAAACTTTAGCTCTTTGTAAGTCAATGTCATAATCATACTGATTTCCTAAAAGATCATCATAAATACTTATTGCCTTAGCATAATTATGTGCGCAAGCATTTGCGTCTGCATATTCTTTTCTTATTAAACGATTAGGTTCAGCTTTCGACATGTATTCTTCGTACTTAGGCAATGCAGCTTCACAATCACCGTCCATAGCTAATTTGCGGCCTTCTTCAAGAATCTTAAATAATTTTTCTTGCTGTGCCCTTAATTGCTGGAATACATAATCAGATTCTAATTTGTTAAGATTAGGTTCATTAGGATCGATTGCTTTTGCTCTTTTAATGTAACTTTGCGAAAGATCAAAATTTTGTTTCTGCAAGTATAATGATCCAAGTGAAACTAAAAGGTTTAAATTACTCGAATCACTTTTTTCCACATTTGTTAAATATTTTTCACCTAAATCTAAATCTCGACTTGTCCAAACTGCCAATTGTCCTCTAAACATTTGATACTTTAAATTATTAGGCTGCATTTTTAAAAGTTCATCCATCTTATCAATAGCCGTAGAAAAATCATGATTCCAGGCAGCAACTTGTGCACTTCTATAAATAATTTCTTTATCACCGGGATCAAAACTTAGATAGTCGTTATACAATTCAGTCGCTTTATCGTAATCCCTAAGATTGGCATAATATGTACCTAACATGAGAACAGCTTTCTTATCATGCGGATTATCTTTTAGCTTGGTTTTATATTCTTCAATTTTTTGCGCATAATATTTCTCGCGGTATGATAATATCTGATCTTTTAATTCCTGAAATGCCAGTGTTGAATCGACCGGAGTTTTAGATAAAATTTGTACTTGTTGATATGCCTCTTCTAATCTATTCGCTTTATATAAAGCTTTAACTAGCTTTAATCGTGTATCGGTATCATCCGGATTAGATTTTAACTTATGATAAAACTTATCAATAGGATATGAATAAGCAGGAGCCGGAACAGGCATCCCATAATTATATCTTGAAGCAGTATCGTTAACAGTATAAATATATCCCTTACCCTTGGCTTGATCTAATCCGTCTTGTGCTTCCTTAAAATATGGCTTCAATGCCAAGGCATTCTCAAATGCCTTTATCGCTATCTTATTCTTTCCCAACCACATTGAAAAATATCCGTAACGTGACCACAACCGCTGGTCTTCCGGATATTCATCTGTATACTTCTTCAGTATCGGCCAACCCTTGGCTATATGATTATTCTTCGCCAGTATCTCCGTATACCTTATTATCTCATCCGGTGATGCATGTTCCCTCGCCAAATACTGATCATACCATTGCTCGGCTACTTCCCACTTGCCTAAATTCTTATATGCTTTACCTATCTCTAAATAATTCTCTGCCTTATTTGGGTTTATCGCTATTTCCCTCTTATATCCCTCTATATTATTATATAGCAACTTATACCAAGTACTTGTCGCTCTCTCTAAATTCTTCCGGATTTCTTTGTTACTTGGATCAAGTTTTCGAGCCGATCGATAATCATATACAGACAACTCAAACTGCTCTCGCTTCTCATAACAGATTCCCCGTAAATTATAACCATCTGCCTTCTGTGGACGGGCTGAAATATAGCGGTTCAACAAATCTATTGACTCCCCGTATCTGCCGAACTTCATCTCTTGCTCGGCTTCATTTCTCATCGCTTCCGGATTTATCTGGCCGTAAACACGCTGTCCTATTCCCCCTAGAATTAGTATAAGTAGCAGTGATGATAGTATTACTTGTTTCATTGCAGCTTTCTTCTAGTGAAATCCTAATTTGTTTTTTTCCGGGATATCTTCCGATAATAACTGACCCAATATGTCTTCTGCACTCTGAACTCGATCATCTACCTTTACTGCGTAAACAGAAATATACTGAAGAACACGGCTCAAGTAACCCGGTTCGCTGTTCGGAAGATTGCTCTTTATCTTACCTATAAAGAAGTTGATACCCTTGGGGTCATCCTTCGTTACTAAAACTATAACCTTATCGTTGATTATGCAGATCTTATCCTTCTTATCCGTGGATAAACGAACTGCGTTCTGTAACTGGCTGATAGTCAATAATCCCAACTTCTCTGCCGTAAAATCCAATCGGAATGAGATTATTGTAAATATCTGACCGGTACTCTTATACAAGGCTATCTGGTTATTTAAGATTAAATTGAAATCGTTCATGGTATATATGTTAGAGAAAGATACTTGCTCGTTCGGCAAATCTATCTCTGCTAGCGATTTATACTTGCGGGACTGTGTGACGCTACCGGAAGATTCTCCGTAACTATTACTTTCTTCATTTCCGTAATCTACAGTGATGCCGCGGTACGGCTCTATATAATAATTTGAGCTGAACTTTCCTTCTGTATGGCCGATGTTTGGCGTTATGATCATCTTCCCGCCTTGCGTTCTGCCCATTTCAGTCAACTCGTCTTCTTCCGACTTCTTTAGGTATATGATGCCGGTGGAGTGATTGGCCAATGCGTCTACTATATGACTGGCTGCCGGTGTGGCCGGATCTCCTACCGTAAATAAACTTGTTATACCTATATCCTCTATCGTTTCGGCTGTTCTGGAGTAGACTTCCTCTAAAAGATCTACGTTACTGAAACCGATAAATGGCGTTAACTCGTCAAATACTATTTTATTTGGCTGGTACTGGTCTACTACTGTGACTATGTCGTTAAGATACTCTACCAAAAACTCATCCGGGTTGCCTACCTCGTATAAGTCTGATGGTGGCGCCACTCTTACTACTATGATCAAGTTTTGGTTCATATAATGCTGAAGATCAAAGTCTATTGAGGCTGCTTGGATCATCAAGTCCTTTGGACGCATACTCGTAAAGTATAAGCAGACTTCCTTTTGGCGTGCGCTTTCCATCGCGTACTGAAGGCTAAGTAAAGTTCTACCGGATTTTCGAGGACCGATTAGTAAATAGGTGCCTCCACGGTAAAATCCTCCCCATGCTTTATCTACTAGCATTATTCCAGAATGGCTGATTTGTATCTTTTGTCGCATAATTACCTAACTGTTTTTTTGTATAATTTTCAATTTTTGTGCCGTTAAAAATGATGACTTTCTAACAAGATAAGTCCAAAAATTATACTTATAATGAGATTTTGAACATAATATGTATCAAAATAATTCACAATAATCTCAAAAAAAAGTGCCTCTATTCAGAGACACTTAAGCTAAAATAATACTTTGGGTTAAATTAATGCGAATTTTTATAAGCATCCATCAATGCTTCAGTTAAAAGATCGGCAACTAATTTTCCGCCTTCAGGAGTATAATGTGAATAATCAACATAACCTAAAGCCGGACGAGCTTGTACCCAGTCAGTCATCGAATTTTTACCGCCCATTGCCTCAAATAAATTCCAAAATGCAACGTTCGTTTTTTCAGCAATTTCTTTTTGTACCGATATTAATCTTTCAACTGCCGGATCAGAAACAAATCTTGACCCCTTTTTTATGCTTCTATCTCCAACTCCCATGAATAAAATACTAGCATCAGGAAAATTCTTTTGAAAAGATTTAACTACTCGGATCATTTTGTGCTTGTACCATTCATAGTTAGTTTGTTCAGCCGAAGCAATATTTAAACCATAGTTTAGAATAATTAGTTTATAGTTCAATTTTTTGTTAAAGTCTTTCATTAAATCTTCATTAAAATCTAATAATGAAGCTCCCGAGTTACCTCTCAACGGAAAGTTGTCAACATAAACTCCATTGCCATCTTCTAAGCTTACGGCATAAAAGTAACCACCCTGGCAATTTTCAAACGTAATTTTTAATGATCTTGCGCTGCCGGATGAGTTCATCTCAAATTCTTGAAGATTCTTGCCGGCTTTCAGTTTAGCTGTTTGTTCGGGACCATTGTTAAATGAATATTTAATACTTGCACCAGCATTTACGTTATTGTAAAATAATTTTGCAATTTTAAATGAGTTTGAAGATTCTCTAAAATTTGTAGCTTCGTACTTAATCCATGCGCTATTCCCTTTTGGAGTTGCCGAGGTAGCCGCAATTCCGATTGGAAAATTTTCAATGTTTGAGGTAAAGAGAGAATTCCATTTCCAATTATCAGAGAAAGTGTGTTTTGTAGTTTCTTTAACTTTTATATCGTCGGAACAAACAGATTGGATACCTGCACCGTGGCCGCCGAATTTATCTTGAAAATCTTGTCTCAAATCATCAGTAATAATATCTCCCCATATTACTGAATCTCCGTAATGTGCTATTCTAATTTTATCTTGTTTTGTGGTACTTAATGCGTCAAAAAAGTTTTTTAATTCTGATACGTTACCGGTTATTGGGACTTTCTTTCCGTACCCACTGTAATATGCTGCGGAATTATTATTCAATTTTTCAGATGAATTGTTATTATCTTTTGCTTTAATTAGGCTAGAAGGAAGTGCTAAACAAAAAAATATTAAAATCGTTAATAACATCCGAATATTCGAAATACGAACCATTATTTGCCTCCTGAATATAGAATCATTTATTTAATATGTTAAAATTTAATGCTTGATTTAATTTCCGACAAACTATGAGCATTAGTTATCAGAAGATATTTTATTAAAACAAGCTGATATATGCCGAAATTAAACCAGATAAATAGTTATAACTTCCATCATATCGATAAGAACTTGCTGCTGAAATTCTCGCTACAATATTTAATATAGGAAGTGGTTTATAGGTTATTTGCCCAAATCCTTCTCTAAGCAAGTAATCGCTCTGCGGAACATAACCGAACTTTCCGCCAAAATCTAATTTTATATTGTCTTCGTTTAACGGCCTCCAATCAAACCAAATGCTATGTGCACTAAAACTTGCCGGGGAGTAATAGTATGAAGACATGAACGAAAAATTGGAATACAAATATTCATATCCGATAAACAAATCTTTGTATAGCGATTTACCTAATCTGAATTGGAGATTATCTCCGCTATTATTATCGCTTATTGAAAGGTGTTGATAATTAGCTAATACCTTAAAACCTGATCTGAATAAATAATCAATATTAAATCTAACAATGTTTACTCTGTAATCTTTATCTAATATATAAGGTGAATATAAAGCTAGTCTTCCGTCTGTTGTTTCATAAGATAATGAAGTAGTCAATCTATCTTCAACACCCTGGTACTTCAATGAAGCATCAGCGATGTTTTTTGGAGAATAGCCAACGGTATGAATTGTTCCGAAGCCGACTGAAGCTGTTAATCCTTTAACCAATCTTAAATATGCAAGCCACTTGTTAGAGCTTAAATATCTTGTATAATATTTATTAGTTAATCCGGTTCGGGAATATGAAGCACCTATTGTTAAGAAACTGGTAATTCCTACCTCTAACCGCCCACCAATATCTGATAATCTAAAATCTTGGTTATCTGCATAATAAGATGCCATCGGTGAAAGTGCAACGTATGCAGGAAACCTTCCAAAGCCTCCTCCGAATCCGGTGTTAAGATAACCTAATCTAGTTTCTAATGTTGCAATTTGTGTTGAATCTAAATTGCTTCTTAAAGAATCAGACAAGAGTCTATCATATATTGCTATAGCTTTTTCAGGTTGTTTAGTTCGTTCGTAAATATCACCTAAATAATAATTAGTACGAAAATCTGATGGATTTTTTTCTTGCAAATCTTGTAACATAATTAAGCATTTAGTTGTATCACCGGACCATAAATAATTTAGAGCAAGTAAACTAGCAGTTTCACTATCATAGCTTAAATTTAATGCCTGATTGTATAAATCTATTGCTTGAGTATACGCTTTTGCACATGAACTAACCGAAGCGTATTCAAGAATCAGGTCTCTGCTTGGATTTTTTTCCCTTTCGAAAATATCGTCATAAATTTTCAAAGCATCATTACAATTGCCGGCCAGATATAGTTTACCGGCTTTTCCTCGCATATTAAGTATTTCTTTTTCTTTAGCAACAAGAAGTCGCGTATTATAATAATTTTGAATAGCTGTTATTTCTTTCTTTTCAGGATATAAAGTTTTTAACTGATCCACAACTTTTTTGGCTGAGACCATGTCACCCTGTCCGGATTTTAGATATACTTCAGCAATCAAAGCAAGCATATTATTAGGATCTTTTGCAAGAACATTTTTTATATATCTACTGGCATTATCAATTTCTTCTTGTTTAGATTCAGTTACATTCCAGGCAGTTATTTGGGCACTGAGTAATTGATAATCTAAATTATTAGGATCATATTTTAATAAGTTATCAAGAGTCACCCTAGCTTCGTTCCATTCGTAATTCCATGATGCGTATTTAGCATATAAAAATCTTACATCTAATTCTTTATTTTCAGGAATTCCTTTAAGATATTCTGACAATACTTCCATTGAACTGTCAAAATCATATGTATGGCCATAAGCATCAGCAAGTTTTATTGCTACTTCTTTATTATGTGGATCTGCTTTAAACTTGGCTGCATAGTCGGTTATTCTCTTCTCAAAGACACTATCCCTGAGAGATTTAAAATTAGTGTAATAGTCTTGATATTCAGTTTTACTTGTATCTTGAATTAAAGTTTGTAATTCATCATTGGCTTCTGAATATCTTTCCGCTTTTACTAATTCCTTTACTAATTTGAATCTAATTTCATTATCATCAGGGCGCTTTTTTAATATTGAATAATATTTATCAATAGCATACTGTTTGTATTTTGCCGGAACAGGCATCCCATAATTATATCTTGAAGCAGTATCGTTAACAGTATAAATATATCCCTTACCCTTGGCTTGATCTAATCCGTCTTGTGCTTCCTTAAAATATGGCTTCAATGCCAAGGCATTCTCAAATGCCTTTATCGCTATCTTATTCTTTCCCAACCACATTGAAAAATATCCGTAACGTGACCACAACCGCTGGTCTTCCGGATATTCATCTGTATACTTCTTCAGTATCGGCCAACCCTTGGCTATATGATTATTCTTCGCCAGTATCTCCGTATACCTTATTATCTCATCCGGTGATGCATGTTCCCTCGCCAAATACTGATCATACCATTGCTCGGCTACTTCCCACTTGCCTAAATTCTTATATGCTTTACCTATCTCTAAATAATTCTCTGCCTTATTTGGGTTTATCGCTATTTCCCTCTTATATCCCTCTATATTATTATATAGCAACTTATACCAAGTACTTGTCGCTCTCTCTAAATTCTTCCGGATTTCTTTGTTACTTGGATCAAGTTTTCGAGCCGATCGATAATCATATACAGACAACTCAAACTGCTCTCGCTTCTCATAACAGATTCCCCGTAAATTATAACCATCTGCCTTCTGTGGACGGGCTGAAATATAGCGGTTCAACAAATCTATTGACTCCCCGTATCTGCCGAACTTCATCTCTTGCTCGGCTTCATTTCTCATCGCTTCCGGATTTATCTGGCCGTAAACACGCTGTCCTATTCCCCCTAGAATTAGTATAAGTAGCAGTGATGATAGTATTACTTGTTTCATTGCAGCTTTCTTCTAGTGAAATCCTAATTTGTTTTTTTCCGGGATATCTTCCGATAATAACTGACCCAATATGTCTTCTGCACTCTGAACTCGATCATCTACCTTTACTGCGTAAACAGAAATATACTGAAGAACACGGCTCAAGTAACCCGGTTCGCTGTTCGGAAGATTGCTCTTTATCTTACCTATAAAGAAGTTGATACCCTTGGGGTCATCCTTCGTTACTAAAACTATAACCTTATCGTTGATTATGCAGATCTTATCCTTCTTATCCGTGGATAAACGAACTGCGTTCTGTAACTGGCTGATAGTCAATAATCCCAACTTCTCTGCCGTAAAATCCAATCGGAATGAGATTATTGTAAATATCTGACCGGTACTCTTATACAAGGCTATCTGGTTATTTAAGATTAAATTGAAATCGTTCATGGTATATATGTTAGAGAAAGATACTTGCTCGTTCGGCAAATCTATCTCTGCTAGCGATTTATACTTGCGGGACTGTGTGACGCTACCGGAAGATTCTCCGTAACTATTACTTTCTTCATTTCCGTAATCTACAGTGATGCCGCGGTACGGCTCTATATAATAATTTGAGCTGAACTTTCCTTCTGTATGGCCGATGTTTGGCGTTATGATCATCTTCCCGCCTTGCGTTCTGCCCATTTCAGTCAACTCGTCTTCTTCCGACTTCTTTAGGTATATGATGCCGGTGGAGTGATTGGCCAATGCGTCTACTATATGACTGGCTGCCGGTGTGGCCGGATCTCCTACCGTAAATAAACTTGTTATACCTATATCCTCTATCGTTTCGGCTGTTCTGGAGTAGACTTCCTCTAAAAGATCTACGTTACTGAAACCGATAAATGGCGTTAACTCGTCAAATACTATTTTATTTGGCTGGTACTGGTCTACTACTGTGACTATGTCGTTAAGATACTCTACCAAAAACTCATCCGGGTTGCCTACCTCGTATAAGTCTGATGGTGGCGCCACTCTTACTACTATGATCAAGTTTTGGTTCATATAATGCTGAAGATCAAAGTCTATTGAGGCTGCTTGGATCATCAAGTCCTTTGGACGCATACTCGTAAAGTATAAGCAGACTTCCTTTTGGCGTGCGCTTTCCATCGCGTACTGAAGGCTAAGTAAAGTTCTACCGGATTTTCGAGGACCGATTAGTAAATAGGTGCCTCCACGGTAAAATCCTCCCCATGCTTTATCTACTAGCATTATTCCAGAACGGCTGATTTGTATCTTTTGTCGCATCTTATAACTTATCTATTATTAAATAATATTTGATCATATACTTAAAATTTTATAACTCTTTAATAGAAGTATTTTTGCTCGGTGATTCCGGAACTTTGTTCTCATCAAATGTCATTCCTATATAAGGTTCAATTTTGTATTTTGCTTTAAACTTACCCTCGGGATGACCAACATTGGGAGTAATAGTTATCTCTCCACTGGTTCCTTCATCATCTTTCTTCAAATAAATTACACCTGTTGATGCACTGACTAATGATTCAATTAATTCAACTGCTGGTTCGGTAGCCGGATCGCTTAAGACGAAAAAGTTAGTGATTCCCATATCTTCAATTTCTTCAATTGTCTGGGCAAAAACATCATGTAAGTAGTCGGGATTTTCAAACTCGATAAAAGGAGTTAATTCATCAAATACAATTTTGGTTGGCTGATATTCATCTACAACTGTAATAATATCTTTTAAATATTCTGCTAAAAATTGATCTGGGTTTGTTGAAATTTCAGTTCCTGTAGGTGGAACAACTTTTACAACGATAACTTCGTTTTTATTCATTGCTTCTTGAAGATCAAAATCTATCGAAGAGGCGTGAATTAATAATTCTTTAGGACGAATATTTGTTATGTAAAGACAAACTTCTTTTTGTTTAACACATTCTTTTGCAAACTGTAATGCTAAAGATGTTCGACCGGATTTTCTTTGTCCGATCATTAAATATGTTGCTGCCCGATAAAATCCTCCCCAAGCTTTATCTATCATTGGCAAACCTGAATTCAATAATTTTATCTTCTTCAACGTTGCTCCATTCATTTTTCCATACAAAATTCCAAATATTATGCCGACACCTTAAGTGCTTATAATTAAACCATTTTTATATATTTAGTTAAATATTGTGATTTAAATAGAGACATTAGAAATTTGCTGTATTAAAATGCAACATTTAAAAACTGGTGTACAAATAAAACTTAGTTCTGAGATGAGACTATAATAAAACTATAATAAACGAGATATATAATGAGTTTTTGTAAAAAATATTTTTTGATTATCTGGAGTTCATCAGAAAAATGACATTAACAGAATAAAGTTCAGGAAAGTAGCACAGAAATATGAAATAACTATCTATTACTAAAATAACCGTATACAAAAATTGCAGTAGCATTTCCGGTTATCGTCGGTTCATTTGTTATATAATCGTTTCTATCATCATAATATTTTATGGAATCCGTATTAAACATAGTGTACTTATTATTTGATCGTTTAATATCAAACTCCTTAAGTATATTTTCAGGTGCTGCACCGGCAGATAAACCACCGGGTAAATATCCATTATGAAAATAAGCAATTTGGTTATGCAAATGTTTTGGAAACATAGTTCCAATATTATATATAAAAGACAAGCCCCAGGGATTTCTTCCTAGTACATAATCTCTTTCATAAACTTCAAGCGAATCAAACCTATGACTACCGGTTAAAGTTTTGTATAATATCGCTTGCAATGATATACCAAGCAAAGAATTTGTCGTTCCCCAAACATAAGGCATCCCTTCTCTAAAAACAGAAGAATCCTTTTTAGCATTAAAAACTTTAAGATTATTTAAAATGTAATCGGCGAATCTCGGTTCATATTTTGCAATTTTATAATCTGCAAGTGAATTTATATTTCCCCAACTCCACCAATAATCAGAACCGGCGCTATCTGCGTAAGTTTTAGCATCGATAAAATATTCATGTTTTTTAGTAGTTGTATAAAGTTCAACTGCGCCTAATGCCATTTTTCCCCAGAAAGCATTATCCTGATAAAATCCGGATTTAGTGCTATCGATATTAGGAACATCATTTCTAATAGAATAAATATTTTCAGCAGCTTGAAGACATTTCTGCGAGAAATCATACTTTTGAAATTTATCGGCCCAAACTCTAGAAGCAATAGCCATAACGGCGGTAAAAATTCCGATTTGATTTTTACCCATACTAACGTAGCCTGGCCTATCATAACGTAAAGTATCTGCAGATGGCATTCTCCAACCCACATCATGATCTCTCAAATTTTGAACTTGAGTAATCAATTTGTATTTGGAATAGTTACATCGCAACAACCAATCAAGTCCTATTTTTGCTTCAGCTAAAAGATCAGGGACACCATCATGATTATCATCAAAACCATATTTAACAGGATCAAATTCGTAAGAAAATATCATCATGTATGTTGCATAAGCGGTAGTTGAAAGAAACTTGATATAGTCACCTGCATCGTGCCATCCTCCGGTTACATCAACGGCACCATGATAATTTGGATCACCAACTAATCTTGAAACATCAGATAAGTGACATGGTTTATGCATTAATGGATTAGTAGGTCCGCATCTCTGAACTTTGAAGAACAATAATAATGAATCGGCGATATTGTCAAATATTTTATTCCCAATTGAAAAGGCAAAAGATTTTTGTTTTCCAATTTCTATTTCATAATTACCATTTTTATTAAGCCTAGAAAAGTTCAGAGTATAGCAATATTTGAAGTCCCCATAATTTTCATTACTAATTTCTAATTTTCCGGAATATACTTCTTCCCCGTCTTTTTTATTAAGGATATTAAACTGATTTTCCTCTACAGGATATTTTGAGAATGCAACCGCGGTTTTAAAATCGTTTGGTAGATATCCAACCTGGTTAGCACGAATATATACAGGATGTGTTATCTGCGCTGAGCAACTGAATGATAGAAGTGCGAGAGAGATTATTAATAAGAATTTCAATTTATGCATTAATCAAATTTGAATTGTAATTGTTTAGATGGCGAGATAAAATTAAACGCGAATCGTTTTGCATTTATCTAGTTTAGTATTAATGATTTTTGTATTTCCGCTAAAAGCGTGTTCTTATCAATGGGTTTTGTTAAAAATGAATGTACGCCGTGAGACAGAAAATTTTCTTTATATCCTTGAATTGCATAAGCTGTAACTACAACCGTCGGTATTTTACTGTTTTTATTTTCTAATTTTTTAAGTTCCATTAAAACTTTCATACCATCATATTTGCCTGGTAAGTGAACATCTAAAACTAACAGATCATAGTCACAATTTTGTAGCTTATCAAGTCCTTTTTCTCCGGTATCTACTATTTCGACATCATAATCTTCACGCAAATAAATTTTAAAGATCAATTGTGATTCAATATTATCTTCTATAACTAATATCTTCTTCTTTGAATTTGATATTATTTTACCGTCCCCTGAATTTTCCATTTGGATTTTCACTTATTGGTTTTAGAAAAATTAGTACCAATTATATCATCCCAGATCGGCGAGCTAACTCCAAACCCCTTACTTTCATCTTGATAGTGATGTCTCATATGATGTTTCTTCAAAGTGAGCCAAAATTTACTATGAATTTGGAAATGATGTACAGCGTAATGTGTCAGATCATAAAACAGATATCCGGTTAAAAATCCGACAAAAAAAGGTGCTACGAATCTAACGCCAATAATTTCTAAAAATAAGAAATAAAACAGCGTCGCTAGTGGAATACTAACCGACGGCGGCATCACCAATCTTCTTGAGTCATTTGGATAATCGTGGTGAACTCCGTGAAAGATAAAATGTATCTTCCGGCCAAAATTCGATTTTGGCTTGTAATGAAATATAAAACGATGAAGAGTATATTCGGTAAAAGTCCAAACAACTATACCAATCAGAATAAATAATAAAATATTAGAAAAAGTAAGATCAAAAATCGCAATAGCTCTGTAAATAAAATAACTAATTACCGGTACATATATAATTACCGGAACCGAAGGATGTACTTTTGATAGGGCTTCCATATAAGGACTTTTAAACATTCTTACTGTAACATCATCATTAGATACAAAATTTTTCGCCATATCCTTAACCTTCAACTTTCTCGTTTGTCTAATTTAATTTAATAATTAAATTTTCAATAATAAAATCAGTTATAGTATCTATCAATTTGAAAAATTTGCCAGGTCCTAAAAAATTTATATTACAAACTTATAATTTCTTTTAAAAATTACAATTTAATTTCTTGTGTTAGTTGCTTTTAATTAAATTTGGTTTCACAATTTCTTAATTCCAATACCAGGTAAATCGCTCAACTCCACTTTTCCATTTACAATTTTTGTTCCTTCATAAACATCGTTACTTATCAATAAAGCGCCGTCAAGATCAGCCCAATCAACCCAGGGTGATAATTGTGCAGCTGCTGAAATTGCACACGAGGTTTCCGTCATACATCCTAACATAACCTTCATTCCTAATCCGCGAGCTAAAATTATCATTTTATGAGCTTCCCGCATTCCGGTACATTTCATCAATTTTATGTTAATTCCGGTGTAAACTCCTTTTGCAGAAGGCACATCGGCTAATCTTCTAACTGCCTCATCTGCAATTGTAGGCAGTGGACTATTTTCAGTTAACCACGCCATATCATCTACTTGTTCTTTGGGCATCGGTTGTTCTATAAATAAAACATTCTTCTCATTCAACCAATGTATCATATCCAAAGCTAAATGCTTATCCTTCCAGCCTTGGTTAGCATCTACTGACAAAGGACGGTCAGTTGCTGCACGGATGGTTTCTATCATTTCTTTATCGTTTTCTCGACCGAGTTTAACTTTTAAAACTTTGAATTCATCCGCTTCTTTAACTTTTTTCTTTACAACTTCAGCTGTGTCAATTCCAATTGTAAATGAAGTATAAGGTGTTTTTGCTTTATCAATTCCCCAGATGTTATACCACGACTGCCCCATCAACTTACCGATGAGATCATGTAAAGCAATGTCCAATGATGCTTTTGCAGCATTATTTCCGGGTTCAATTTTATCAATATCCGATAATATATTATCCAGTTCGAAAACATTATCGTATTTGGATAGATCAACTTTGGATAAAAACTTTAACACTGTCTCGTGTGATTCTCCCAGATAAGGAGGCATCGACGCCTCTCCATATCCAACAACTCCGTCATATTCTATTTCAGTTAAAACAATTGGTGTTGTTGATCTTGAATTAGTTGCTACAGTAAAAACGTGTTTCAACTCTAACGTGTATGGTTTATAAGATAATTTTAGTTTTCCGCTCATTTTAAGATTGATCCAGTTAATTTATTCTAAAAAAGATTTGAATCGGGATGCTACATTTTTATAAAGCCGCATCCCAAAAATTATATCATTTTAACAACGTACCTTTTATAAACCCCTAATATATATTTTTAGTATTTGACATTTTCTAATGATACAACACCATTTTTTCCTACTGAGTTCAAAACTCTCTTCGCTCTAAGAAATTGATGCAATCTGTAAGAACTAAAATTCTCTGCATTTTTATTAAAGCTATTAATTTGAACTTTGCCTGATTCATGTATGAATTCGTCGTTTCCAATGTATATTCCCACATGAGTAACTTTTTCTTTAGTAGAATCGGTTGCCTTTGTACCAAAGAATAGCAAATCTCCGGGCTCCAATTTATCAAAACCATTTTTTGTATCAACAGGATTCCCTACATGAACTTGTTGTGAAGCATCACGAGGTAAATAAACACCATTTAAGAAAAAAACCGTTCTAGTAAATCCGCTGCAATCTAAAGCTTTTGCTGAAGTACCACCCCATAGATATGGAATACCCATAAATTGTTTTGCCGCTTTTATAATATTATCTGAATTTAATTTACGATCTTTCAACCATTTACCATAATCCTGGCATGAGGTTTCTGGAATATAAGCTATTCTTCCATCAGGATAGCCAACTTTGACAAAATTATTTTCGGTACCTAATTTTTTAAGCAAGTTACCGACTACCAAATCTGATACGTGATTTGCATCTTCTTCCGGTGCATCAAATGAAAATCCGTAATCATTAGTATAAATTACCTTATCAGCGTTCTGCCATGCAGCAGCCTCGGATTCATTCATCCTGGTAATATTGGAACCCTCTACCCAGGAAATATATTTGTCCGGAGTTTGAACTAAATACCAGCTTTCTGATTTTTTAAAAACCTCAACATAACAACCCAATAAAGCCTGTGTAGCCATTTCAGCAGCATGTTTGGGATGTGTCCTCATACTCGAGGAAGAAACATCAATGATTGCATAAACTTTATCACCTAGACTTTTAGAAGGTAAAACATCAATATTATTCTGAAACTTAATATTTTTAGCTTTTAACTCTTCAATTAATTTCTCTTCTGCATTTTTTAGATTAGTTTCTCCATTTAATATCCAGTTACCTTCGTTGCCTTCAACCTCAATATTAAAAAGCGCAGTTCGTTTATCCGGCGCATACTCAATTTTATAATTATTCACTATATCTTGTATTTGATTCATACTTATTTCTCTTTGTGGGAAAATTGTACCGAAAAAGAATAAAGGAACTAAGAAAAAAACTTTCTTCATTACATACTCCGAAATTTAATGAATTTAAAATATAAATTTTTCGAGTTAATAATAAACACTTAATTTTTTTAATTATGTAATCTCACATTTACTCAATAATTAAGCAGTTTCATTTATTATTTTTTGAATATTATTTGTTATATTTGGCTTAATTTTCTATGCTTTGCGGATATGGCAGAGAATATCATAAATTTATTTCATACCTAAAAACAAAAAATTAGGAGATAGGAATGCTCGATCAAATTCAGGATTCAGTCCAGAAATTCCCAGAGAAAAATGCTTTTTTTATTGATGGAAAATATTATAGTTATACAGAATTAGCTCAAATAGTTTCCAATATTAGAGATTATTTAGAAAAGAATAATGAAGAAGAACAAAAATTAATAGGCTTTATTACAAATGATGATATTGAAACATATTCTACTGTATTTGGAATACTATACGCTGGACTTGGATTCGTACCAATTAATCCTGAAAATCCGATTGATAGAAATTTAGCTGTTATTGAGCAATCCGGAATCAATATGATTTTAGACAGCAAAGATTCAAAAGAGATTAAAGAAGCTGTTGATAAAAATCAAGTAAGATTTATTGATACAACATCATTACAAAAAGCTGAAATAAATCTGAACGATCCGAAAATAGATGAAAATGAAATTGCTTATATACTTTTTACATCAGGCAGTACCGGTGTTCCTAAAGGAGTTCCACTTACTAGAAAAAATTTAATTTCTTTTATTGATGCTTTCTATAAACTTGGTTATGAAATAAATGAAAATGATAGATGCTTGCAAATGTTTGACATGACATTTGATTTATCATTAATGTCCTACATTGCTCCTTTATGCAAAGGCGCTTGCGTTTATACAGTTCCTCCCGGAGGGATAAAATATACTTATGTTTATAGTTTATTAGAAGAACAAGAATTGACTATAGCGCTTATGGTTCCTTCTATTATGGCTTATTTACGCCCCTATTTTGAAGAGATTAAGTTGCCTAGAATGCGCTATTCTATGTTCTGCGGTGAAGCGTTATACGAAGATATAGTTCATGAATGGATGGAATGCGTACCGAATGCTCTTGTTCAAAATGTTTACGGTCCTACGGAAGCAACCATATTTTGCTTAACATATGATTTGAGCAGAGACAAAGCGAAGAATAAAAATTTCAACAGCATAGTTGCAATAGGGAAACCGATGGAAAATATGGGAGCCGTTGTAGTAAACGAAAACGGCGATATTTTACCGAAAGGTGATAGAGGCGAACTTTGTCTTTACGGTGCACAGCTTACTCCCGGTTATTGGAAAAATCCTGAAAAGAATAAACAAGCATTCTTTGTAAAAGAAGTGAACGGGAAAGAGACAACATTATATAGAACCGGAGACCTTGCTTACCTGGATGAGGATAATGATTTTATGTATTGTGGAAGAGTTGATCACCAAGTTAAAATTCAAGGATTTAGAGTGGAATTAAGTGAAATCGAACATCACACTCGAGAGTTCACTCAACTGAGTAATGTAGCTGCAGTTGCTCATAAAAATAAAATCGGTAATAATCAGATTTATCTTTTTGTTGAAAATTTCGATGGAAAATCGAATGACATTGAGAGCTACTTGAAGACAAAACTTCCTAATTATATGATTCCGTCTAAGATTCTTTCTGTTTCAACTTTTCCACTTAATGTTAACGGAAAAGTTGATCGAAAAGCTTTGGCAAATCAAATAAATAACTAAAGGCAAAAAATGGCAGAAAAAATTTTTGGTGTAATAGGCAACGGTAAAATGGCCGTCGATTGCATCAAGTATATGCAGAAATATGAAGACGCAAAAATCGCTTTTTTTATATATGATCCGAAGAAAGATAATCCTTCTGATTCGATAATGAAGACATTTGAAGACGCGGGAATTAACGTAAAAGGTATAACAAAGATAAATTCACCGGAAGCAGTTGAGTTTGTAAAAAGGCATAAACCCGATATAATGTTCAGCATAAATAATTATAGAATTATTAAAGATGATCTTATTGCAATTCCTAAAACCGGCACTATAAATTTTCATAATGCTCCGCTGCCTCTGTACGGCGGCGTCAATATCCCGTCGTGGGTAATTATTAATGGTGAAAAAGAGCATGGTGTTACATGGCACTTTATTGACTTAGGAATTGATACAGGCGATGTAATAGCTCAAAGAAAATTTCCTATTGATGAAGATACAACGGCCGGAAGGTTAATGAGTCTTTCAATAATGGAGGGCTTAGCTTTATTTAAAGAAACATTCGAAAATATATTACATGATAATTATAAAAGACAACCTCAATCCGGAATGTCTTCTTACTACTCATTAAAAGATTATCCGGAAAATAATGGTATTCTCTCTTTTTCATGGAATTATGAAAAAATTGATCAAATGGTAAGAGGATTAAATTTTATTCCATTTGAAAATACTTTTGTTTACCCTAAACTGAAAACCGGGAATGGTGAAGTAGTTGTTAACATGGTCTCTTATGTTGGTCCAAATGATGATCATTCTACAGTCGGTAAGATCATGAAAATTGATGATGAAACATTTCAAATTGCTTGTGCGGATGCAATCTTAAATATTGAAGATGTTATGACTGAAGAAATGGAAGGTATTGAAATAAATGAAATCGCAAAAACGTTAGGAGTGCGCGAAGGCGATATTTTAGATTAACTAAAGTGAAGATTTAAATTAAAAATTAAATGCCGGCTTATACCGGCATTTTTTATTAAAACTGAAAATATAGAAATGGTTGTAAGTCAGCAAATTTGAATTGTATCGTTAACCAAATCATTAGGGTTAAAAGAACCGCTAAAACTACAACCGGTGTTTTGAATAGCAACTCTTGTGTTTTTTTAGCCACCGACTCCGGCAAATAGTGTAATACATATCCTAAAATTACTAACCCAAAAATCTCGGTATATCCCTTAACAAACTGTATGAAAACTTCAGAATGGAAGAATGTAAAAATCTGCTTAAACATATCTAGAGCAGTTCCAACACTTGCTGCTCTAAAGAAAATATCTGCTAATACTACAAGTTGGAAAGTGAAAAATATTTGAAATACTTTTAAAAATTTGGTATTTGTTAAACCTGTTTTATCACAAAATTTCTTCCTTAATTTTTTGGTGAAAATTGACGTGGCTAAATATGTACCATGAATAACACCGAAAAGAATGAAAGTCCAATTAGCACCATGCCAAATACCAATAACAGTGAATGTTATAAAAAGAGCTAAAGCGTTTCCAAAATTTCTTAGATTTCTAAATTTCATTTGCAGAGGTTTGAACAAATAGTCTAATAACCATGTAGAAAGAGACATATGCCAGCGCCGCCAAAAATCGGCAATACTGGTTGCTTTATAGGGATAATTAAAGTTCTCTCTTAATTTAAATCCAAGCAAAAGTCCAACGCCTAAAGCCATATCTGTATAACCGGAAAAATCACACCAAAGTTGTAGAGCGTAACCATAAGCCGCCATCAAATTTTCAACTCCGGTGTATCGCAAAGGGCTGTCAAAAATTCTGTCAACAAAGTTTAATCCAATATAATCAGCGATCACAGTTTTTTTGAATAAACCAACAATAATTAAAAAGACAGCCATACTTACATCACGTTTGGTAACCTTGTACTCTTGTTCTATCTGTGGAAGAAATTCTGAAGCTCTATCAATTGGTCCGGCAAGTATGTTTGGGAAAAAAGATACGAATAATGTGAAATCTCTTAAACTTTTTACAGGCTCCATAGTTTCAAAATAGATATCCAATACATAGGACATAGCTTTGAATGTATAAAAAGATATGCCTACCGGGACAAAAATATCTAACGGATTTAACTGTCCGACACTAATATCATTTAATATACCTATAAAGAAATTGGTATACTTAAAGTAAAATAATACTGCTATGTTTACGACAATGGAAATTATGAGCAACCATTTTCGTTTTGATTGGGACTCTGTACCACCAATCCAATTTCCGATATAAAAGTTTAATAAGGTTGTAAAAAACAAAATAAAGAAATAATAACCGGTAGCTTTATAGTAAAAGAATAACGAAAATATTATAAGTGAATAAATTCTTAAATTTTTCTTAGAAGCAAATAATCTATAAACTACTAATACAATGAAAAAAAAGAATAGGAAGTAGCTAGTAGTAAAAACCACCGGATCATGCTTTTGGTAAACAAACAAATCCAGCAATCTTTGGGTATCAATCCAGTAAAACATTCGGGAATTCCTGTTTCAGTTTAGTTAGTAGAGAGTTTTTTATCAATTAACTGTTGTAATTCCCCAATATTTTTAATCTTTAAAATTTCGAGACCTTTAAATTTTAATTGATATTCTTTTTCAATCGCCAGAATTACATTTAGGTGGGTTAATGAGTCCCAGTTTGGAACTTGATCGGCAGTAGTAGCATCCTGGAAGTCAAAATTTTCGATTTCCAATTCCTTTAGAATAACCGATTTTAATTTATCCGAAATCATACTGAAAGTCTCCTTAAATTATAGTAATTATCTAATTTCATTAATTAAAGCTTCACTTAACATGTCACCGATTTTATCAGCACCAGGAAGTGTGTAATGTGTGTAATCTTTAAATGCTAATGGTGGGTTTGCATCCACCCATGTTCCCATCGAATTCTTGCCACCCATCGAATTAAATAAATTCCAAAAAGCTATACCGGTTTTTTGTACAATACTCTTCTGAACATCTAACAATGCGGAAATAGTTGGATCAGTAATAAAGCGACTTCCCCGTTTGATACTTTTATCACCAACTGAAACCAACAAAATGCTTGTCTGCGGAAATTCTTGTTTTAGATTATTTATAATTTTAACCATTTGATTTTCATACCAGGAAAAATCGGTAGAATTATTACCTACCATATTTCCGCCAAAACTTAAAACCAATAATTTATAATTAAGATATTTATTAAAATCCTTCATAACAGACTTATCAATATCTCTAAAACCAACTCCTGTATTTCCCCTCCATGGAAAATTGTCAGCATAAACTCCATCGCCGCCTTCAAGGCTAACGCCATAAAAATTTGCTTGATTTGCTTTGGTTGTGGTAATTTTAATTGAATTTGCTTTACCAGGAGCTTTCAAAATCAGTTCTTGAACAGATTTTCCGGGTAAAAGAGATGCAGTTTGTTCTTTTGAACCATCAAAGGAATATTTGATTGATGACCCATCAGAATTACTGTAAAAAACTCTAACGGTTGTAAAATATCTGGAAGTATTGTTAAAACCGGTTGCTTGATATTTCACCCAGCTCACTCCTTGTGGAACAGCAACATAACCGCTTATTCCAGGAGAAACCTTATCACCGCCGCCATCTAATACTGAATAAGTTTTCCAGTTATCAGAAAAACTTTGTTTTGTTGTGGTTCTAAATGTTATATCTTGAGATGTAATAGACAAATATCCGACTCCCTCGCCACCATATTTGCTTTGCAATTTTTTTCTTAACTCAGCGGTTATAAGATCACCTTCAATTTCAGAATCACCAAAATGCGCAATTCTAATTTTTTTATTTCCCGCATTTCTAACAGCATCATAAAAATACTTCATTTGATCGGTATTACCGGAAATTCTTTCCTCGATATAATTTTCTAAAGTCGATGCATCAATTGATTTGTTATTTTTTGCTGCGGAAGAGTTATTAAAAATTTTACTCAGAAGATTAAAATTAACGCTGGCTAATAATGCATCTTTGTTTACACCTAAATCGTTTGATTTATCAAGTGAACTTGCATCATAATATTTTTGAATGGAATGATTATTTGGTTGAATATTATAATTGCTGCTCAATAATGAATCCGGTTTTATATCCATAAATAAATCAACAGGTTTTATTGTATAACCAAATATTTTCATGTTCGAAGGTAAAAATGAAAGGGCGATTAAAAATATTATTGTAAGCGCTAATAAGATGATAGGTTGATTTAATTGTTTTTTTTCGTTTTGCATTAATATTTCCGTTGAGTATTTATTTCAAGTATCAAATAATAAAGCTGTTTATTAAGTTAATTGAGCATTTTGTAATTCCGCGATTCAAAGTGTCAATAATTATACCACTCAAAAAATCAATAAAATCTATGGCTTTACAAAGGAAATACATGAAAAATCGACGAGAAAGTATCATATTGAGATTATGTAAAGCAATTCATTTTCATTCTAAGACAGCTAATATATACTTAAAAGTACGTTTAAAACTTTAAAATATACACGACTAATTATAATATCTTCACAAAGCTAGATCGATTAATCGATAATATATTTTCACTAAATGATTTTTTTTGAGTTATAAATATCCGCTATGTAATCGCCATTTTGATCACGAATATATAAGGCAGGTAATTAATATGCAATGAATTAGTATGAATTAAAAATAAAAAAACCTCCAAGCTTTAAAATCAGCTCAGAGGTTTATATTAACTATTCACAAATTTTGTAGATTATTTTAATAAGATCATTTTTTTCGTACTAATATTATTTCCCGCAACCACACGATAAATATATGCACCGCTGGATACTTTTCTTCCAAAATTATCATCTCCATTCCATTGCACTCTATAAGTCCCGGCATTCTTTTCAGAACTAATTAATGTTTTAACCTCTTGTCCAAGCATATTGTAAATCTTTATAGAAACAAATGCTGAATTTGGTAAACCATATTTAATAACCGTACTTGGATTAAATGGATTAGGATAATTTTGAGATACTTTAAATTCTTTAGGTATCAAACTCTCTTCATTAACTGCGGTAACGGAACTGATTTTAAAAGATGCAACCGCAGAATATTTTGAGTATTTACCATCACTCGTTTTGGCTTGAACTCTCCAGAAATATGTCCCTGCGTCAAGTGAACTAATTGCTTTATGCAAATCAGTTACATCCTCTAATTGAAGTATCGGATTGGTCATATTCGGATTTTTTGATACTTCAATTCTATAACTTTGCACTTTTTTTGGAGCCGTTGGCAAATACCAGCTAAGAGTTGCGGATTTGGATGAAATACTTACACCATTTATTGGACTTCCGGCTAGTGGAACGGTTAAAATACTTGGAGTTGCATAAGTACTAAATGTGGCTCCGCCGTTAACATCTTCATCAGACCAAGCTGAGGTTCCGGAAGTTGAACTCACTAACTGAACTCTCCAATGATATGCTGTACCTGCGGTAAGCGAACTTGTTAAAGTATAAAATGTAGAAGTTATTCCTGTGAGTATTCCTGTTGTTCCGTCAAAAGGAGTCCCTATAGGTTTAATCTCAAGATTGTAAGTGATACTTCCCGAAGCAAGTCCGGATAAATACCAACTGAAAGACGGAGTTAATGAATACATAGTAGTACCACCATTAGACCATGATGCTAAGGGAAAAGAAAACTCCAGAAAGTCCGGCATCAACAGTAAAAGATTTCTTCACTTGAAGGTGATGAAGTTAAACTATTCACAGTCGATGTAACATACCAGTAATAAGTTTGTCCGGCAGTTAAATCAATACTATCAGGAATAGTAAATGTTGTTGAGGTTGTAGTAAATTCCAATGCAGAAGAATAATCACATGAAAACGTCGATACATATAAATGATAGGTTGGTGTGCTTGCAGGTACAATGGATAAATAACATGACAAAAATGGAGTCTTTGAATAAAACGTAGGATGATTTAATGGCCAAAGCGCAATTGGAGTTGGAGACGCGCTCTGACTTGCATCCAACATAAATGAATCAGGAGATGAGAATCCAGAAACTTCGCTTCCGTTATGAGTTTGAAAAATCCATTCGTATATATATCCGCCTATAAAAGTCGAAAGTTGAACATATGAAAAGTTTATTCCAGTGATAGTATCGGTTGAAGAGTGCGCAGTTACATAAGTATATTTAACATCATAACTTATTGTACATGTAGCAACAATGCTCAAATACCAATACAAAGTAGGAGAACTTGTATAAATTGTTATTCCGCCGGTTGGATATGAATTAACAGGCAAAAAAAAAAAAAAAAAAAAAAAAAAAAAAAAAAAAAAAAAAAAAAAAAAAAAAAAAAAAAAAAAAAAAAAAAAAAAAAAAAAAAAAAAAAAAAAAAAAAAAAAAAAAAAAAAAAAAAAAAAAAAAAAAAAAAAAAAAAAAAAAAAAAAAAAAAAAAAAAAAAAAAAAAAAAAAAAAAAAAAAAAAAAAAAAAAAAAAAAAAAAAAAAAAAAAAAAAAAAAAAAAGAAATTCTATGACTATATCAATTAAATCGTTTTTCATTTGAAATATGAAGCATATCAATCAAATGCTTACATAAAATAATAGTTACCCTGCTGTTTTTTCATGTTTCAAAAGAATTGAGCTGAGATTACTTTTATATCAGAAATCTTAATAAAAACATGATAGGAACAAGCTTAAGTAGAAATAGATGATTTTCTAATTTAAAACGTCATAGCTTACACCGCCTGTATCCGGAAAAGGGTAATACCAAAAAATTGTTGGTACACTGGAAAAAACTGTTGAATTATTACTCGGAATGCTAATTACCGGAGTTGGCTCTCCTTTTCCAATCCAAGGATCATAATCAACATCTCCTATAACCAATGTATCAAATCCCGGTTCAACACTTCCCCACCAATTCAGTTGGGCGACCACGTGACTTTCGGTAACATTTCTAATCCCAACATTTACACTTGTAAATGAGTTAGTTTGGATGAATAAACTAGCTGCATCCACATTATCTTCAATATTGATTGCAACTGCATCTGATGGAGTTTTGTGATCAGTTAAATTGTTGATGGTATTATTTTCTATATCAGCATTCGGAGTGTTTCCCTCTAAACCAATTCCATGTGCCCAAAGGCCTTCCAAATCAGTAATAGAATTTCCAGTAATTACAGGAGAAATAATTTTACCACCTGACGGATTAGTTGTATGATTTAATAATATTCCGTAAGCGCCTCTTCCACCGCTTGAAAAATCAATTAATACTGCTTGTTATGTTGAAGATATTGTTATCCGTAATTAAAAGATGTGAAATATTTTTTGTTCCGTTACTCCAGCCAATCGCGATTGCATCCGCTGAATTATGATTTCCGCCAGCAATATTTTTAATAATATTATTATTAATTGTAATGTTATCAACAGAATCAGATGAACTGATAACAGCTATGCCGTAATTTGTACCTGAGCTTGATGCATCCGATGTGCCGATATTTTGTATAATATTATTTTTAATTGTTAGATCACTATAATCTTGTGATGTAATTCCATTTTTACCAGAAGGATTTTCTATTGTTAAACCGTCAATCATTACTCCGTCAGATGCAATCGAAATGGAACCTGTGAGAATAGAGTGTTCAGTATCAGAAGAAATAATGGTTATGTTTTTATCAGCAGTTAAATTTTCGACATAATTTCCTGCATCAACATACACCGTATCGCCATTTGAAGATGAATCAATTGCAGTTTGAATACTCATACCGTTGCCGACATAGTAATTATGAGCATTTCCAACCATTATAACTGTAGAAGATTCCGGTGCGGACAAAGCCGCTGCAAAAGTTAAGGCATCAATTTTATTTACCTGATACCAGATATATCCGGCTAATTCAGAAGTAGATGAGTTCCTGACTGCATAATCAAAACCAGTAATATTAACATTTGTTATCGGCAAACCGTGTTCTTCTTGTGAATAAATTTTAATTGATTCTGAAATATTACATGAACTACCGTCTATATTTATATTATCAGAACCTCTGTTCAGTAATGACGGACCGGACACATAAATTGCAATTCCACCCCAAGCATTTCCACTTGTTACAATATTACTAACATTAATGTTTTTACAACCCGAAAATTGTACGCCATTTCCATGTGTTGCGTTTTTTGAAGTAATGTATGAGACATTACCACCCGATACCCCGTGAAAATCGACCCCGGTTCTGTAAGAGCCTGATATTGAAATATGGTTTAGATTTATATTTGTAATTTCACTAACTGGCTCATCAGCAACATGAATCGGATATCCGCCCCCTGATGCTGATGTAGGAATAATTGTAAAATTGCTAAAAATAACATTTGATGATGCAATTTGAATTCCCCAAGATGCGCCGTTTGTACTAACATCAATTTTTGTACTATCTTCACTCTCCCCTACTATAAATAATGGTTTGTCAACTTTAATTGTAATCCCCCCGGAAGAATAGATTCCGTTAGAGACAAAAATTGTATCTCCGGAACTAGCATTGTTAATAGCATCTTGAATTGAAGAATAGTCAGCTGGCACTGAGATATGTGTTTGAGCAAAAGTACTTGAGGAGAGTAGAAGAATTACCAAAAGCATAAAAAGTGCCGTATTCAAGAATTGTATTCTTAATTTCATAGTGTTTCCCTCACTTTGATTTTTGAAATAGTAAAAGCATTATGGCGTAAAATAATTAGACAATAAGGAAATTATCAATTATTGATTTATATAATTATTAATAACCGCAAAAGTAGAAATGAATAGCAAAACAACAGTTAATTATTGTTTTTTGAATAAAAAATAGTTTTTGTAATTGAATATAATTCTTGTAAGGACTAAAATAAGTTTATTGAAAAACCTGCAATGGAAATAATTTTAAGCCTTTAGGTAAAATAAATTTATTAATTAATTTTGATAAAATAACAATAATTCTACATTATGCACAACCAATCGATTAGTGGCGAAAATCATCGATAAGCGGTTATTGATCAATTTAATATAATACACATCTCGCAATTATTACTATGGGCGATTAATCTAAATATTATACACACAAAATGCAATTTAAATTATTACAAATTTTGTGAGCTGTCTACCACAGCTTTTCAGAAATAATAAGTTTGTTAATCCGTTAAATAATTATATAGATTCCCAATATTCTATAATCGAATAGTCTTATGAAATACTTCGGAACAGTCGAAATTTTAGATAAAACAATTTAATTTTTAGCGAAAAAAGAATTTTGTATAATTCAAAGTTAAATCACACATTTTGCAAATATTTTTTGATATGTTAATCAGTGTTTTGGCATTTTTGCTAAATTTCTTATCTAAAATAGAAAAAACTCCATATTTTATTCATATTTTCAAAATTGATTGTTGATATTAAAACATAAAGTTATAATATTAAAATTTTAAATTTTAGAATTGATCAAGCAAAGTTTATTCAAATTCTTAATCAATAACCGGAGATGTAATGCCACAAAATGGAGAACGAGAACAATGGGGAAGTAAAATCGGCTTAATACTTGCTGTTGCCGGTAACGCTGTTGGTCTTGGAAATTTTTTAAGATTTCCTGTACAGGCTGCTCAAAACGGCGGCGGCGCGTTCATGATTCCATATTTCATTTTCTTTATAATTTTAGGAATTCCACTTATGTGGATTGAATGGGGTATTGGAAGACACGGCGGTAGATTCCGACATGGAAGTACCCCCGGGATGTTTGATGTTATTTGGAAAAATAAATTAGCTAAATATTTTGGAGCTTTGGGACTTTTTATTTCTCTGGTTATTCTAATTTACTACACTTATATAGAATCTTGGACATTAGGATTCAGTTTCTTTTCATTAACTAAACTATACTTTGATGAGACTAGTTTTCAAGCTATGAAAACTTTTCTATATAGCTACCAGGGAAGAATGCCTAGTGCACATTTTTCTTCCGTACTTCCCGCATATTTATTAATGATTGTTACTTTTGCACTTAACTTTTGGATTTTATTCAAAGGCATCTCTGCCGGAATTGAAAAACTAGCTAAAATAGCAATGCCTCTTTTATTGGTATTCGCAGCTATTTTGGCAGTAAGAATTATGACTTTAGGAACTCCAAATCCAGCAATGCCTGATAATTCAGTATGGAATGGATTTGCGTTTATTTGGAATCCCGATTTCACTAAACTCGGTGATCCTAAAATTTGGCTTGCTGCGGCAGGGCAGATATTCTTTACTTTGTCTGTTGGAATGGGAACAATTCATGCCTACGCAAGTTATTTAAAACCTAAAGACGATATTGCATTATCGGGATTAACAACTGCCGCAACAAATGAGTTTGCCGAAGTTGTCCTCGGTGCCTCAATCGCTATACCAGTGGCTGTTGCATTTTTTGGGTTACATCAAACACAAGAATTTGCAAAAGGCGGCGCTTTTGATTTAGGTTTTGTCTCAATGCCGTTAATTTTTCAAAAAATTCCATTAGGACAAATATTCGGTTTTCTCTGGTTTTTACTTTTATTCTTCGCCGGTATAACTTCATCTGTTGCAATGGGACAGCCTGTAGTTGCCTTTCTTGAAGACGAATTTGGTATGAGTAGAAAGAAAGCTGTACTTAGTTTGGCCCTTGTTGTTTTAATAGCTGTTCAGTTTGTAATCTTCTTCTTAAAATTTGGTTTCTTAGATGAAATGGATTACTGGGCAGGTACGTTTGGCCTTGTAGTTTTTGCTCTTGTTGAAACTGTTTTATTTATGTGGGTATTCGGTGCGGATAAAGCATGGAAAGAAATGAATGAAGGCGGAGATTTTCAGATTCCAAAAATTTTCTACTACATAATGAAATACATTACACCGTTTGTACTATTCATTGTAATGCTATGGTGGTTTTTCAACGATGCAATACCAATTTTAGTTTTGAAAAATGCTTCGGCGGAATCCATTCCCTACATTTGGGGCGCGAGAGCTTTGATGGTACTTTTATTTGTCTCTTTGATATTCTTAGTTAAAAAAGCCTGGGGCAATCATCCCGCTGATGAAAGATTTAACAATGAATAATAATTTTTAAGATTTAAAATACTGAGGTAAAATATGGATACATCCGGAATAATTTTCTTATCGTTGGCTTGGGGAATAATAATTGTGCTAACTGTTTTCTGTTTTTATAAAGTATTCAAATCGGAAAAGAAAGGTACATAAAATAAATTTAGGTGAACGCTGATTCTTATGGATATCTATTTTCATAAAAATCAGCGTTCTTATTTTTTAACTTTGAAGTATATCTCCGTTATTTACTTTTTTCTTATCCTTACGATTATCTTTCTTAGAAGGATTGTGTGCTTCATTTGTTTCATTAGCAGCTAATTGAAAAACACCTTCCTGAATATTCTTATAGAGCAAATCATTCTCAATCAAATAGTAAAACTGGCTTCTAAATTCATCTAATGATATCCCACATGTAGCAGCATATTTAGCAAGTTCATGAGGATCTTCAAAGTCAGCTTGATTTAATCTTAACATGTATCTTCGGGCAATATAAAATGATTCGGAAGAAGGATTAACCAAACGTACTCTTGTTTTCTTTGTAGCCGGATCAATAATATCTTTAAAATACATAGGTACAAAATGACCGTTTTGTATAGAAACCATTGCAGAATTACCGCCGGTTAAAATGAATTGTGCAGCAGCAAATCCCAGATCACGAGTATACTCCATATCAAATGGAATTGGATCGGCACAACGCAATTCGTAACCAATATTTTTTGCAACTATTGTGGTTTTTATACCATACTCTCTTAGTCTTTCTTGAACTTTATATTTCAAGATCTCGCCAAAATTTATTTCAGCTATTCTAATATTATCGTGTGCATCTCTTTCTATATTTACCAGCGACTCTAGCTCATTTTTGCCCAATCTTTCTACAAGGCCTTCGGCTAAAATTGCGACTCCATCTTTTCTTCCGTAACTCAATCTTTTTATAATTGCACCAACTAAGATATCAACCACGTGCGAAAATTTAATTTCCCCTTCAGGAAATTCTTCCGGGATAAGAGTTAAAGTTGCACCGGTAGCTTTCCCAATTCCCAGAGCTAGATGTCCTGCTTTTCTTCCCATAGAAACAACAAAATACCAGCGCGAAGTTGTTTGAGCGTCAACCATTAAGTTTTTTACTACTTCAACACCGATATGTCTTGCTGTTTGAAATCCAAATGTTGGGATTCCATGAGGAAGATCGAGATCGTTATCAATCGTTTTAGGAACATGAACAACTTTAATTCTGCCGGCTGCCATTTCTTCAACCTTTAGAGCACTGAAGGCTGTGTCATCACCACCGATAGTTATTAGCTTATCTACATTTAATCTCAGCAGAGAAGTAACAGTATTTTCAAGATGCTTTTTATCTTTGGTAGGATTATTACGTGCAATTCCTATATAGGAACCGCCTCTGAAGTGAATACGGCTCACACCATCTATAGTAAGTTCTTTGATATGAGATATATCCCCTTCCATTATCCATTTAAAGCCGTCTTTAATTCCGATAACTTCTACGCCTTCCAGGGCAGCTCTAATAGTTGTAGCACCAATAACGCTATTTATGCCGGGTGCCGGTCCGCCGCCGACTAATACTGCGAGTCTCTTTGGAGCAATGGACATCTGATCAACTCCTTACTTTGAATTAAGTTTATTTAGAGGTTTATAGTATCATTTTGTTAACACTATTTTTATTGATTCTTGTTTGTTTCCTTGAGATAAATTTACAAAATATACGCCTGTCGGTAAATTAGTAGTATCAAAATTAAGATGCATCTGATTTTCACCTAAATGTTTTGGTTCACCATTTAGATGATAAACTCTCTGTCCGAGTATGTTGAAAATATTTAGGCTATACCGACTCATATCATCGACAGTAAAAGTTATCTGAAATTGATTATTAAATGGATTAGGATAACTTTTAAGATTAAAATCATAACTCATTTTATTATGAGATTCAATTCTAGAATTTATATCAGTAATTTTAGTATCCGGTGATAATCTTCTGTTAAGAATTATCATCACAGCATCTGCACTCAATAACTTGCCTGCTTGTAAGTTATTATTATCTAATTTAACAGCAAGGTTTTTTCCCTTCCCCAAATAGATATCATCCAATTTGAACCAACCTTTGTTATTAATATTAGATTGGCTTACAAAGTAATTTTTCTCATTTCCTAATGAATCGATCAAAGTATATTTTGCAGAATCAGTTCTGTTTGATGAGATTATATTATAAACATAAACTTCGTAAAATCCGCTTTTATGAATACTTGGATAATATTCTAAAGATGCAGAATCACTTGATGTACAATAATATGAAGGTCCGTTAAATCCGTATATTGAACTTTGAAGCCAATTCCCTTTTTTAATAATATTAGCTGAATCTGACAAGAGTGAAATTGAATGATAGTCTCGCCAATCTTGTTTGGAATAAGGCGGATAAGTTTTCGTTGAATAAACAGTAGATTTTAGAAATGGAAAAATCGGAATTAAATCCGGATAATACCAAATAGAATTGCCCTTAAAACCATTTGCCCTAGTAGTTTTTATAAAATTAACTAACTCTGAATTAGATATTTTAACTCCATTCGGGCTTACGGCAAAACAAGGAAATGCTTTATTTTTATCGCTAATTAATTTAGCGGCATAGTTCATAATTGAACCGAAAGTTGATGATGAACTTACATAGGACTGAATTTGAACATTGTCAACTGTTCCGGAATTAACCCAAGTTACCCAATCCTGAGCCAAATCATTGTAAGCAGTATAACTGTTAGAACTATACAGACTGGGAGCATTGGAAATATTCAGGTTAGGATTTATGCTTTTTACGCTATCGTATGATCTAGCAATAAATTGATTTATTTTATCTGCCCTCCATCTTAACCAACTAGCATCAGAATAATTTTTCGGAGGAGCAATTCCGTTATGTTCACTTTTATAAAGACTATCCGTATAACTGTCATATCCCCATTCAAGCCCGGCAAGTCGAATTCTATCCAATTCGATTCCGTCTAAATCATAGTTCCTTGCCAGTTCAGTCATTAAAGAAATAAGGAAATTTTGAACATCCGGTCGAGTGTGGCTCATCCAATAAAATACACCTGAGGATATACTATCCTGCGTATTTCCCCAAACATTTTGTTCTACCCAATTAGAATGATTTTTGAAGATCGGCCCCATTGAGCCCGCAGGTTGATTGCCTGACCAACCACCTACAAAACCATATTCAAACCATGCTTCAACTTCAATTCCTACACGATGTGCTTCCGCGATTGTCTCAGCTAAAATATCACGATTTTTGTAAATGGGATCAGTGGAGTAACCGGTTTCTTTAAGGAAGGTTTTACTTTGCCAGAGTGGATATCCCCTACTCCAGGCATCAACATAAACTACATTAAAATTATTAGCCGCCAGACTATCCATCTCAACGGCTATTAATTCTTTAGAAACTAATTGATTTCTTGAAAGCCAGGTTCCTCTTAATTCTTGTGAATACGTTAAAGATGAAAGGAAAACTAATATTAGTAACGGTAACAAGAATTTCATCTTTAACTATTTCCGTTTTTAAGACTTAAGAAATTAGAATCTGTAATTTTACATCAGCTATCAGAGAACTTTTAGTTTTGCAAATTTCAGCATCAGTTGTTTTACATTATTTCCTTCAAAGGCAACAGTTGCTTTTTGCATATCCCCGGCACCGGTAACCTGAGTAACTTTTCCAAGTCCGAATTTTTCGTGCATAACTCTGCTGCCGGGTCTTATTGCTTTATTTGTCTGATCAAAATCCTCATAATCTACATTTTCAAAGTACTCATAGTACATTTCTTTTTTGGATTTTCGTGAAGAAGATTTTCTACCGATTCCGCCGTTTAACTCGGAATATAAAGAAGAATCCATTTCATCAATAAATCTTGATCGGCTCTGATAAGCAACTTCGCCAAAACGATACCTAGAACGAGCATGTGAAATATAAACTTTCTTTTGTGCCCTTGTAACAGCAACATAAAAAAGTCTTCTCTCCTCTTCAAGAGACGCATCAGAACTAAATTTAGTTGAAAGAGGGAAAATATCTTCTTCACAACCGGAAATGAAAATAACCGGAAATTCTAGTCCCTTAGAACTATGCACAGTCAGAAATGTTACAACATTTTGCTCTTCTTCATAGTTATCTATATCGGCAATAAGCGAAACGTCCTCAAGATATTGTTCCAGCTTAGCATCTTTATTAGAATTTGAAAATTCGCTTAATGCTGAAAGCAATTCGTTAATATTTTCCCAGCGCCCTTTAGATTCCGGCGTATTTTCTTCCTTAAACATTCTTAAAATGCCTAATTCATCAACCATAGCCCTGGAAAGTTCACCGACAGATAATTTATCTTTGAGATCAATATACTTATCAAGAAAAACCTTAAATCCTTTAACGTTTTTCTGTATTCTCTCTTTTATGTCAATTACCTCAAAAACCCTTGTCATGGTTTCGAACAAAGAAATTTCATGCTTCCTAGCAAAAGAAATCATTCTTTTAATTGTAGTGCTGCCAATTCCGCGTTGAGGAAAATTCATTATTCTTAACAAACTTTCTTCATCATTCTCATTTGATAACACTCTTAAATAGGCAACAATATCTTTAACTTCTTTTCTCTTATAAAACTCGATACCGCCTATAATACGATAAGGAATTTTTTCTCTTCTAAAAATATCTTCGAGTGCGCGTGATTGAGCATTAGTCCTATAAAGTATGGCAAAATCTTTATGCGATAACTTCTTTTTAGTTATTTCTTGCTTTATGAATTTAGCAATTTGAAACGCTTCGTCTTTTTCATCAGCACATTTAACAAGTGTTAATAACTCACCGTCATTGTTCTCCGTCCATAAAGTTTTGAGTAATTGACTTTTGTTATTTTTAATTACTGAATCCGCCGCGCCTAAAATATTTTTAGTTGAACGATAATTCTGCTCAAGTTTAAATATTTTATGTTTTGGGAAATCCTTTTCAAAATCCAACATGTTAGCAACATTAGCACCGCGCCAACTGTAGATACTTTGTGCATCATCGCCAACTACACAAATTTTACCGTCTTTTGAAACTAACAATTTTAAAAGTTCATACTGAGCAATGTTAGTATCTTGAAATTCATCTACAAGTAAATAGGCAAATTTCTTTTTATATTTTTGATGAATTTTCTGATTTTCATTAAATAGTTCGATTGGTTTTAAAAGAATATCTTCAAAATCCATCGCATTATTTTCTTTTAATCGCTTTTCATATTCTTCAAATATTTCTGCGACCTTTTCATCAACTAAAGAATCAACATGTTTCTTTTTATACTCTGCAGGAAAAATCATATTATTCTTCAAATAACTGATTTTATGTTTAACTGAATTAGCAGTTATGTTTTCTAAATTGATGTTAAAGTTTGAAATGATATTAGAAACAAGTGAAAGTGAATCCTCAGCATCATAAATTGAAAAATTGCTTTCATAGCCTAAGTTTTTCGCTTCAATTCTAAGAATTCTTGCAAAAATTGAATGGAAAGTGCCCATCCATAAAGAATCAGCTTTTGTCCCGATTAACTCTCTGATTCGTTCCTTCATTTCGCTGGCGGCTTTGTTGGTAAAAGTAAGTGCCAATAAACTGTCAGGTTCGTATCCCTGCTCAATAAGATATGCAATCTTGTAAGTAAGCACTCTTGTTTTACCGGAACCTGCGCCGGCAACTATCATATGAGGGCCATTATCATATTCAACGGCCTTCTTTTGTTCGCTGTTTAATGACTTTAGATTGATCATATACCTGGTAGTTAGTGTTAAATAGTTTCATTTTTAAAGTGCAAATATACGGAATTATGATGCGAATAAAAAGGAAGGAAATTAGTGATAATTAGCAAATTTTGTTGATATATGCCCCTAAAATCGAGAAATTGTATATAATTTAAGCACTTTTAAAGATTTATTCATCAGCCCAATGTCTTGGTTGATAAAAGCTCCACATTTCACTGAATTTTGTGTCATTTACAGGTGTCCAATTGTACTTAAATTTTACTTCCGGCGGCATAGAAATCAAAATAGATTCAATTCGCCCACCGGTTTTTAACCCAAATAATGTGCCTCTATCATAAATTAGATTAAATTCTACATATCTGCCTCGTCTTATCAATTGGAATTCTTTCTCTTCGGCACTAAATTTTTCATTTTTCCTTTTTTCAACTATCGGTAAGTAGCTATTCAAGAAGGAATTACCAACCGATTTCACTAAGTTAAAATAAATATCACCCTCATCAGTAAGATAGTCAAAGAAAATTCCGCCAATTCCACGCATTTCATTTCTGTGTTGTACTGTAAAATATTCATCGCACTGCTTCTTATAATCTTTGTATGAGCCCGGAATTACTATTTCACAAGCGTTTTTTAGCGTATTATGAAAATATTTAAAGTCTTCTATGTATGGATAATATGGCGTGAGATCAATTCCGCCGCCAAACCAGTTTTTACCGTTTTCTGTTTCAAAATATCTAACATTTAAATGAATTGTAGGAATTTTTGGTGAAAATGGATGTAAGATTAACGAAATTCCGCATGCCCCAAATTGTTGAACCTCTGTATTTAATTGTTTTGAAACCGCTTCTGACATTTTACCATGAACAGAAGAAATATTCACTCCCCCTTTTTCAAAAATATTTCCATTTTCTATAACCCTAGACTTTCCACCGCCACCCTCTTCTCGTTCCCATTCATCGGTAATAAAATTTTTCCCGTCAATTTCCTCAATTGCATTACATATGTTTGATTGTAACTCAAGAATATATTTTTCCATTAATAAAAATTTTTCAGAAAATTGCATACTATTGCCGCTATATTTAAGATTAAATTATTCATAAAAATAAGAATATTTAGTAAAAATATTCCTGATATAAACCTAATTCGAAATTATCATTTATTATTTGCAGTATAAATACTGTTTAATTACATTTAGTTTCGATATTAACAAGACCTCAAAAAATAAGGAGAAAATATGATCAACACTAAAGTAGAACAAGCTTTGAACAAACAACTTAACGCAGAATTATTCTCGTCTTATGAATATCTTGCGATGTCGGCATTTTTCGATTCCATCAATTTAACAGGCTTTGCCACATGGATGAAATTGCAATCGCAAGAAGAATACACACATGCTATGAAAATTTACGATTATATATTAACTGTTGGCGGAAAAATCAATTTAACAAAAATTGATGCTCCTTCCGGTGATTGGAAAGATTCACTTGATGTATTCAAAGCTACTTATAAACATGAAAAAAATGTGACAAAAATGATTTATGAATTAGTTGATTTAACGCTTGCGGAAAAAGATCATGCAACAAATAATTTCTTACAATGGTTTATAAGCGAACAAGTTGAAGAAGAAGCTAATGCTCAGAAAATTGTAGAAAAATTAAAATTGATTGGTGATAATAAAGGTGCTTTATTGATGCTTGATAATGATTTCGGTCAGAGAACATTAACAACTTAATTTGTTTTTATATTTTAAATAAAAAAGGGACAAGAATCATCTTGTCCCAAAATAAAAAAATCATTTAATATCTGCTTTTAGTCAAGCCGACAAATCATCTTGATCAAGTATCAATCTCCGCACTTAACAATAGCTTAATTGATTTTTCGGGAGTAGTGTTATTTAGCTCTCACGATCATCAGTTCAATCATACAATAGTAAATAGAATAATAGAAATTACTCCGTCAAGGATAATTGATAAAAAAATGACTTTTGATGAATATATTAATGATGAAGAGGAAAAAAACTTCATGATAAATTATATCATGCAGAAGCTATAAATATGTAATAATTTTTTCAATGATAATTGAGAAAATTAAAAAAGTATTCAGTTCAATTTATTTGATTGGTCTTTCCTTTTATAAATTTAACAACCTATGTTTTTTTATAAATCCGTAATACGATTCAAGCTAGATGACATTTCTCACTAAAATTATAAGAAAATTTTAATCTTTCATATAAATCCCCCTCATAACTTTAGCGTAATCACACTTTTATTTTTAAGTACAAATTATCACAAAGGTCATCTAAAAAAGTTGTTACATTAAAAAATTATTAAGCAATTGTCAGAGTGATGTTAAATTTATTATTAGTAACGATTCTTCAGTTTTTTTCAAAGTTGTTTACTTCAGATTCACAGCAAGCAAGTGACATCAATAGCTTATTCGTGAAATTTTTAGTATTAGCCGGTATCATACTTATACTTGTAACCGGAACAATAATAATAGCTGCAATTCGTTTCAAATCAAAAAAAGAAAATTTAGAACCAAAACAAATATTCGGCAACAAGAAACTCGAAATTATCTGGACAGTTATTCCATTAATAATTTTAATAGTCTTTTTCGTTTTAACATTAAACGCGATGGAAAAAATAAATTCTAGGAAAGGGCTAAGCAATAAACCCGATATTAAAATAATTGCACATCAATGGTGGTGGGATATGAGATACCCAAAGGATAGTGTAATTACTGCAAACGAGTTGCATATCCCGGTCGGTAAAAAATTATTAATGGATGTTGAGTCTGCAGATGTTATCCACGATTGGTGGGTACCGGATTTAGGAAGGAAAATAGACGCTGTGCCGGGAAGGAAAAATCTTACATGGATAGAATGTGATTCTATCGGAACTTATGAAGGTGCATGTACCGAATATTGCGGTGCCGAACACGCATGGATGCGAATAAAAGTAATTGTACAATCACAAAAAGATTTTAACCAATGGATAAAGGATCAAAAAAAGATTCCGTCAAAACCGAAAGATGGCACTACTGCTTTACTTGGTTATAACTTTTTTCAGAAAGAAACTTGCGGTAATTGTCATGCAATATCAGGAACACCTGCTGAAGCGCATGTAGGACCTGATTTAACACACATTGCATCCCGCGAAACTATTTTAAGCGGAAGACTAGCTAACAATGAAGAGAATATAAAAAGATGGTTAGAAGATCCTCAAAAAATAAAACCAGGCGCACATATGCCAAACTTTAGATTTAATACTCAACAAATTAACGAGTTAACTACATATTTAGAAGAGCTAAAATGAGTTTTACATTTCACATACCGGAAAGTGATAAACCAATCCCAAAACTTTTTTCCGGAGATGGATTATTGCAATGGATTTCAACCGTAGATCATAAGCTAATCGGCATAATGTATCTTTGGACTTCATTAATATTTTTTGTTGTCGGATTCATAGAAGCAATGTTAATGCGAATACAACTAATGAGTCCCGAGAATACAGTGCTCTCTCCTCAAGCATACAACCAAATATTTACAATGCATGGCACAACCATGATATTTTTAGTGTTAACACCACTGTTAATCGGGTTTGCAACATACTTACTTCCTTTGATGATTGGTGCAAATGAAATGGCATATCCGCGCTTAAATGCATTTAGTTTCTGGATTTTTCTTTTTGGCGGATTGCTGCTTTACTTTAGTTTCTTTGCCGGTGGAGCACCAAATGTCGGTTGGTTCAATTATGCTCCTTTAAGTGAAAAATTTTATAGCTCTTCTCCGGGAGTTAATTACTGGGCGCTCAGTATTCTGTTGATGGGAATAGGCACAATTGGAGCTGCATTAAATTTTATAGTTACAACGTTAACATTGCGGGCGGAAGGTTTATCACTATCCAAACTTCCGCTTTTTGTTTGGATGGTTTTCGTTAATGGATTTTTAATTCTTGCAGCCTTTCCGGTTCTTAACGCAGGATTAGCAATGATCTTAATCGATCGATTATTAGACGCACACTTTTTTACAACTGCTACTGGCGGCTCAGCACTTATGTGGCAGCATGTTTTCTGGACCTTCGGTCATCCCGAAGTTTACATTCTAGCCTTACCGGCATTCGGAATAATATCAGAAGTAATTCCGGTTTTTTCACGGAAACCGATCTTTGGTTATGAATTTGTAGCTGCTTCTACAGTCGCAATTGCTCTTTTAGCTTTTGGAGTATGGGCTCATCACATGTTTGCAGTTGGATTAGGAACAACGTTTAATGCTTTCTTTGCTGCAACAAGTATGTTGATAGCAGTTCCTACAGGAGTTAAAATCTTTAATTGGCTCGCAACCATGTGGGGCGGCTCAATTGCGTTTACCACCTCAATGCTTTTTGCTTTGGCATTCTTAATAGATTTTACAATCGGAGGATTAAGCGGTGTTGGGTTTGCGATGGTTCCAATCGATTGGAGACTGACGGACACTTATTTCGTTGTCGCACATATTCATTATGTTTTTGTAGGCGGTGCATTATCGGGAGCTCTTGCGGGGTTATATTATTGGTTTCCTAAACTATCCGGTAAAAAGTTATCCGAGAAATTAGGTAAAATTCAATTTTGGCTATTTTTTATAGGTTTCAATTGCACCTTCTTTGTATTTCATATTTTAGGTTTACTAGGTATGCCGCGCAGAGTTTTTACCTATCCAAATCTTCCCTACTTAGGAGCACTAAATTTATTTTCTACCATTAGTGCAATGGTCTTAGGGCTTTCATTTGTAGTTTTGATTTGGAATATCGTTAGGACAATAAAACACGGCGAAGAAGCCGGAGATAATCCATGGGAGGCATGGACTCTTGAATGGCTGACATCTTCTCCCCCGCAACAAAAAAATTTTGAAAATGTTCCTCTTGTGAGAAGTAGAAGACCATTATGGGATTTAAGTCATCCAAAAAATCCGGATTGGAAGAATGAATTAAAAACGGAAATTAAAAATGAATAAAAACAGAATTTTAATGCTGCTTTTCATAGGTTCTGAAGCTTTCTTTTTTATAGCTTTGATAATTTCCTATGTTTTTTATAGCCGCTCCGGAGGTAATCTATCGGCTTCCGCGAAATATCTGGATTATCAGAAAACTTCAATTTTTACAATTATGCTAATTGCTAGCAGTATTACTATTGAAATAGCATCTAAAAAGTTAAAATCTGGAAATAGAAATGCTATGTTAGGTTGGTTGACAGCGACAATTTTACTAGGCGGTATATTTCTTTTCGGACAATTAAGTGAATATTCAAGACTAATTAATTTAAATATCACAATAAGTAAAAACGTTTTTGGTTCAGCTTTTTATACTCTCACTGGTTTTCACGGCTTACATGTTTTAATTGGATTATTAATTCTTTTGCTAATAGCAATAATTTTTTACACCAAAAAATTTAAAACTATTGAAAAAACGTTTTTCGAATCAGCAACAATTTATTGGCATTTTGTTGATATAGTCTGGATTGTTGTTTTTAGCGTAGTTTATCTTGGAGCAATTTTATGACAACGATGAATTTATTTTTTTCTTATTGGAACTTTAACACTACTGCATTTATAATTGCACTATTACTTTCCGTTTTTCATTTTGCAACTAACGGATATAAATTAAATAAAAAAAGTTATTTGTACTTCGGTGGAATATTTTTATTTATTCTTGCAACTTTTTCTCCGCTCGCTTTTTTGGCTCAGTATCTATTTAGTGCACACATGATTAAGCATATTATTATACTCCTAATAATTCCGCCGATGCTTCTAAGTTCTACCGATAATAAATTTCTTAATAAGGTTATAAATATTTCTCCCATCCGAAAAATTGGCGACAAACTTTTCTACCCTATAACAGCCTGGTTATTAGGTGTTGGATCAATGTGGTTGTGGCATATACCTAAACTATACAAATTGATGCAGCAATCACAATTACTTCAAACGTTTCAGATGATCTCACTTCTAATTCTAGGTTTGATTTTTATTTGGCCTGTTTTTACACCAACTAAATATAAAAAACTTCAAGCTCTTCAAGCTTCTTTATATCTTTTTACTGCGTGTGTCGGGTGTACAATTCTCGGCATTTTTATTACTTTCGCCCCAGCAAACATGTATGCTCAATTTCTTTACGGAAGTAATACAGCAGTATTAAATCTAATACATTCTAAATGGGGAATAACTTCAGAAATAGATCAACAAATGGGTGGACTTATAATGTGGATACCGGCATGTTTTGTTTACTTAACCAACGTAATGATATCACTTATTAAATGGTATAGCAAAGCAGATAAAGACATCTATAAAAGAAAAAATTTAGTAAATAAAAAATTGAATTTATCCTAGTATTTGGAGAATAATGTTATGAATGAATCAAAATTAAAAAGTTTATCTGATGAATATGAATTGCATCCGGCTCTACCTCAAAAAATACCAAACTCTACCTATTGGCCAATAATAATGGCATTTAGTGTAATATTCTTTTTCTGGGGATTCATAACATCACTGATTATTTCCGCAGTAGGACTAGTTGCAATTGTAATATCTATTTTAGGATGGCTAGGAGCTGTTAACAATGAGTAAGTTAGAATTTTTAAATAGTGAGGATACACGACGGAATTTCATCATAAAAGTATTATCAATTTTCGGAGCTTTATTAGGAACATTGGTTAGTATTCCAATAATAGGTGCCATGGTTGCACCAATTTATAGAAAAACTTCAAAAGATTGGAGATCGGTAGGAAAAGTTAACACCTATAAAATTGGCTCCACAGTACTTGTAAAATTTAAAAATACTTCGCCGTTACCCTGGTCCGGAGTTACTTCGCAGACTGCTTCATGGTTAAGAAGAGATTCAGCAAATCAGTTCACAGCATTCTCAGTAAATTGCGCTCACCTCGGATGCCCGGTCAGATGGGTCGCTGATGCTGAGCTTTTCTTGTGTCCTTGTCACGGAGGTGTTTACAATAAAGACGGATCTTATGCTTCAGGTCCGCCGCCGCATGGATTAAGTAAATACCCTGTTAGAATTAGAAATAATGAAGTTGAAATTTTATCTAGCCCAATTCCTATTACAACTATTTAAGAACTGAATTATATGATGAACAGAATTAAAAATATTTGGTACTGGATTGATGATCGATCAGGTATAAGCGATTTTATTAAGCCATTAGCAAAACATCTAGTTCCGCCCGATTCCAGATGGACATACATTTTTGGAAGTGCAACTCTATTTATTTTTATTCTACAAGTAATTACAGGAGTTGGTTTATCTCTTCTCTACCAGCCAACATCGGAGACTGCATATAATTCTCTCAATTATATTACTAACCAGGTTCCATTAGGTGCAATATTGCGCGGAATACATTACTACGGCGCATCTGCCATGATAATTCTGATCGGAATACATATGATACGCGTATATATTTCTGCGGCGTACAAATATCCCCGGGAAATGAGTTGGATTTCCGGTGTTGTACTTCTAGGTTTGACTATTGGTATGGGATTTACAGGACAATTATTGCGTTGGGATAGCAACGGTGTTTGGTCAGCAATAGTTGGAGCAGAACAAGCTGGTAGAGTTCCTGTAATTGGTACTTGGTTAGCTCACTTTATACTTGCAGGAGGAACTTTAGGAGGAGCAACGCTTAGTAGATTTTTTGCAATTCACGTTTTTTTGATCCCTGCAATTTTGTTTGGTTTAATAGGATTACATATTTATTTAGTCATTCGAAATGGAATATCCGAACCACCCAAAGCTGGACAACCTGTTGAACCGAAAACATACAAACAGTGGTATCACGAAATGCTTGACAAAAAAGGAGTTCCATTCTGGCCGAATGCTGCTTGGAGAGATATGGCTTTTGGATTATTAGTAGTTGCTGCTGTTATAGCTCTCGCAGTATTTATAGGCCCTCCACAAATAGGTTCGCCACCAAATCCGGCTAATATACATTCAAATCCTCGCCCTGATTGGTATCTACTTTGGATATTTGCTTTATTTGCATTAATGCCGCGAGCAATAGAATCATACGTAATAGCATTTGGTCCAGTAATCATAGGCTTAATACTGGTTCTTTTACCAATAATATTTAACAAAGGTGAAAGAAGTCCGGTGCGCCGTCCATGGTCTATATTAATAGTAATTTTCATTTTAACCATGATAGGAACTTTTTGGTATGAAGGTGTAAAATCACCATGGTCTCCAAATTTTGACGCAAAACCACTTCCCGAAAAAACTATAGGCAATGTTGGTCCTGCAGCAATTTCAGGAGCAAGCTTAATGTATAAAAAAGGATGTTTATATTGTCATTCAATATCAGGAGACGGAGGACATCGCGGACCGAATCTTACAAAAGTTGCTGAAAGATTAAATACAGATCAGATGACTATAAGAATTATAAATGGTGGTGGAAATATGCCTGCATTCGGAAGTTCTTTAACTAAAGAAGAACTAAAAGACATATTAGCATTTTTAAATACTAGGAAATAATATTAAAAATTATTGTAGCACTAGATTTTGATATCAGCTATCGGATTTGCTGTATGCCTCATCGAGTGAACTTTATTCATAACATGGATATCTGCTTTTTGACTCACTCTCTTTTCAAAATAATCTCTAAATCTATTCACCATAAATTTTACAGGCCAGGCAGCTGCTTCACCCAAAGCGCAAATTGTGTTTCCTTCAATGTTGTTTGCAACAGTAATTAAAAGATCGAGATCGTGAGTAGAACCTTCGCCTCTTAATATTCTGTTCAATATTTTTTCTAACCAACCTGTTCCTTCACGGCAAGGAGTACATTGTCCGCAGCTTTCATGATGATAAAATTTAGCAATTCGTGCTAATACTTTTACTAAGTCGGTATCTTCATCCATAACCATGATTCCAGCAGTACCGATTGAAGAACCTGCAGCTTTCAAAGATTCCGCATCCATTTTTACGCCTTCAAGCTGATCTCCCCGGAGTGGCGGCATTGAAGAGCCGCCCGGAATAACACAAAGAATTTTTTTATCACCCGGAACTCCACCCGCGTAATTGTAAATGATATCCGTCAACAAGGTTCCTGAAGGTAATTCATAAATTCCCGGCTTGTTCACATGTCCGCTTACGCCATACAATATTGTTCCGGGATGTTTGGGTTCGCCAATTTTTGAGAACCATTCCCAGCCTTTATTTATAATAGGTGGAACATTTGTTAGTGTTTCGATATTATTAATTGTAGTAGGACAACCCCACAATCCGTTTTGTGCCGGGAAAGGAGGCTTAACTCTTGGATATCCGCGCTTACCTTCAAGAGAGTTCATTAATGAAGATTCTTCTCCGCAAATATATGCGCCGGCGCCTTTATGAATATATATATCACAGCTAAAATCAGTTCCGTAAGTTTCTTTCATCTTTTCGCCGACAAGACCATTTGCGTATGCATCATCTAATGCCTTTTGCAATAGTTTTATCCATTTATGATACTCGCCTCTGATATATACGTAAGCTGTTTTAGTTTGAATTGCATAACTTGCAATCAAAATACCTTCAATTAATTGATGCGGATTGAATTCAAAAATCTGTCTGTCTTTAAAAGAACCTGGTTCACTTTCATCTCCGTTTATACATAGATATTTTGGCTTATCCGAAGTTTTAGGCATAAAACTCCATTTTAATCCTGTAGAAAACGCAGCGCCACCACGTCCTCTTAAACCGGATTTTTTCACATGATCTATAATATCATCAGGAGATTGCGAAAGAGCTTTTTTAATAGCGGTATAACCGTCATTTTTTTTATAAACTTCTAAAAGATGCAAATCCTTAATATCGGGTAAGACTATTTTTTCCATTTAATTCTTATTCTTTAAAGATTCTAAAATTTCTTCTACTTTTTGAACATCCAAATTTTCGTAATAATCTTCATTCACAGCAATCATAGGCGCTGTTCCGCAAGATCCCATACATTCAACTTCTTCTAAAGAGAATTGCGAATCCGCAGTAACTCCGCCGTTTTCAATTCCCAATTTTTCTCTTACTTTATCCCAAATAGGATAAGCGCCGCGAAGCATACAAGATACATTTGTACAAACCTGGATATGATGTTTACCCATTGGTTTTTGAAAATACATTGTATAGAAAGTTACTACACCAAGTACTTCCTCAGCAGTAATTTCCAATATCTTTGCAACTTCATTAATTACTTCATTTGATATGTATCCGTTTTGCTCTTGAGCAATATAGAGCACAGGCATAACAGCCGGTTTTTTAACCGGATATTTTTTTAATACATCATCAATTTTTTTGAGATTTTCTTCTGTGAATTTAAATTCCATTTTACAAGATTCTATTTATATCTTAATGTAATATTATTTATCTGCTTCACCCATAATCGGATCAATACTACCGATAATCGCTACAACGTCAGAAATCATATGACCTTTAACCAGGTTGGCAAGTGAACCAAGATTTACAAACGAGGGTGAACGGATTTTACACCTCCAAGGATGACCTTCACCCTTACTTACCATGTAAAAACCTAACTCTCCTTTGGAACCTTCAATAGCATGATATATTTCGCCTTCCGGAGGATTGATACCAAAATTCACAATCATAAAATCATGAATGAGTTCTTCCATTCTTGAATAAATTTCTGTTTTCTTTGGCAGTACTTTCTTTGGTGAGTTTAATAGTATATCTCCTTGAGGCATCTTATCTATAATTTGACGAATTATTTTTATGCTTTCTCTGGTTTCATCAACTCTTACAAAATATCTTGAAAGCGCATCACCTTCATTATAAGTAACAACTTTAAAGTCCATATCCTGATAAAAGAGATAAGGAGTCATTCTTCTTAAATCAAATTCGACTCCGCTTCCTCTTAAACTGGGACCGGTCATTCCTAAATTGATAGCTTCTTCGGCAGAAATCTGACCGATTCCATCCAAACGTTCAACGAAAATTCTATTAGTATTTAGAAGTCTCTCACACTCATCCAAATTTTCTTCATATTGCTCTATAAACCATTTTACCTTAGCTAAGGCTTCAGGCTGAATATCATTTGCGACACCGCCAATACGAGTATAACTATTCGTAAATCTTGCACCACAAAGTATATCCCAAATATCAAGAATTTTTTCTCTTTCTCTCAAAGTCCAGAGAAAAACAGTTAACGCTCCAACATCCATTGCAAGCGCTCCCATCGCAATAAGATGAGATGCTATCCTGGCTAATTCGGCGACCATCATTCTGATGTATTGAGCTCTTGGAGGAGCTTCAATTCCGGCAAGTTTTTCAACAGCCAAAACCCATGCTACGTTATTTGCCATCGGGGAAAGATAGTCGAGCCGATCAGTATGAGGTATAAATTCATAGTAGGACATATTCTCAGCCATCTTTTCATATCCTCTATGAAGATAGCCAAGTTCCGGAACCGCAGCCATAACAGTTTCACCGTCAAGACGTAACAACACTCTTAAAACCCCGTGAGTAGCAGGATGTTGCGGTCCCATATTCAAAATCATTTCATTCTCAAGCGCGTCATCAATTGTTATATCGGTATCAGCGCCAAGCAATGCTTCAATTATTTTTGGATGAACATCATCTTTAGTTAATCTTTGCATAATTTATCTTTATTTCTTTGGAAGAGGCAATGAACCCGGAATACCGGTTAAAGGAAAATCCTTACGAAGAGGATGATATTCAAAATCCTCAGGCATATACATTCTTCTCGGATCAGGATGATTATTAAATTTTATTCCGTACATATCATAAACTTCGCGCTCAGCCCAATTAGAGCTTTTCCAAACTGATGTTACAGAATCCACGGTTATATCAGATTCATCAACATCGGTTTTTAAACGAAGACGAAATTTATTCTTCATTGAAAATATTATATAAATCACTGAGAATCTATCAGTTCTCTTAGCCCAATCTACTGCTGTTACATCCTCGCATAAAGAAAAAGCCATATCAGCATCTTCTTTTAAGAATTTACAAACATTCAGAATTTGAGTTTTTTTTAATTTTATAGAAAGATCTCCGCGATATTCAACAGATTCAAATTCTACATCCGGAAATTTTTCTTTTAATTTTGTAAGAATAGTTTCTTTAAATTCCATATACATCAATTATTTTGTAAAACGGTTAACTCAGGTAAAGGTTTATCCTGAAAATCACTCGCCTTAGATCTTCCGATTTTATCTTGAATCTGAAGAAGAGCATTTAATAAATTATCAGGACGCGGCGGACATCCGGCAAGATAAACATCCACCGGTAAAAATTGGTCAATACCTTGTACAACAGAATATGATCTATACATTCCACCCGAAGATGTACAGGCACCCATTGCAATCACCCATTTAGGATCGGGCATTTGATCGTATATCTTTTTCACTACATGAGACATTTTATAAGTAACCGTACCGGCAACAATCATTAGATCGCATTGGCGAGGTGTAAATCTCATTACTTCCGATCCGAAACGAGCAATATCGTATTTAGCGCCACCGACAGCCATCATTTCGATCGCACAGCAAGAAATACCCATAGGCATAGGCCATACAGCATTTTTTCTAGACCAAGAAACAAGCGCGTCTACAGTTGTTGTTAAAAATCCGTCTTGTTTTAACTTCGCTTCTAATCCCATTTAAATCCACCTTTCTTGTACGCATATAAGTATCCTAATTCAAGAACTACCAAAAACACTAACATCGAAAAAAAGACAGAAATTCCATTTTCGGCAAACATTTTCCTGAATTCCACAGCCCAAGGATAAACGAAAATCACTTCTAAATCGAAGATAATAAAAAACATTGCTACCAAATAATACTTAACCGAAACTCTCTCTCTTGTTGTTCCGACCGGTTTCATTCCGCTTTCATAAGTTGAAAGTTTTTCTTCGTTCGGTCTCTGTGGTCCGAATATCTTTGAGGAGAATACCGTGGCTCCGGCAAAACCCATAGCCACCAATATTACTAAAAAGACTGGTATATATTGTTCAAGCATTGTAACGATTCTTTATTTTTTATCTGCCAAAGTTATCCAAAAATTGATTTATTGTCAATTTAAAGGAACACACCTAACTTTATTTCTAATTTCATCAAAATGTTGTAAAACTAGCTTTTATTGGACTTTTTTGTAATTATTAAACTAACTATTTTTAATTTGTGTTCCGAATTAAAATTGAACTTTGAATTAAATCACTAATTGAAGCAAAATATATTTAACATATTGCTCGTTATCATCTTCATAATAACCGGTTGCCGGCGTCCGGTTGAACCTACTCAAACTGAAACGGGAATTCCACCATCTGTTCCGACGGGTTTATATGTTTATTATGCTTCCGACGGAGAAGTGACGATTGCCTGGAATAATAATCCCGAGAAAAGCCTTAAAGGATATAATATTTACAGAAGTTCAGATTCATTAAACTATCAAAAAATCTATATTACGAAACACGATTATTATTTTGATGATTCGCTTTCATATGATTCAACGTACTTCTACAAAATTACCGCTTTAGACAATTTTGATGAAGAAAGCCTTCCCACTCTTCCGGTTTCAGCAAGACCCTTAAACAAATATCCGCCTTCTATTCCCAGGCTTATTCAAATCAACGCAAGGAATTGGGAAGGTGAATTTTCAGTTTATTTAAATTGGTCGCCAAATTCGGAAAGCGATGTGATGGGATACAATATTTATAAAGATACATTATCCGGGTTTACTGCAGATTCATCGAATTTTTTAGCCTTCACAAAAGACTATCAATATTACAGATACAATTAATTTAAGTTTATATCATGAATATTATTATAAAGTAAAAGCCGTAGATCAAGGGAATTTAAAAAGCAAAGAAAGTGACGAAGTAAGTGATCAAATATTTGGAATTCCTAAACTTCTTTTCCCGGGTAATAATTCAGAAACCGGTTACTTTAATGACTTCAAAATTTTAGCCGTTCGGAAACCTGCTGATTATAAAATAGTACTGCAAGATAATCAGTTTATTGGTTCAATTTGGGAATATGAATTTTCTTCTAATACTATTAATGATACAATATACATAAACTATCATGGACCGTCGCTTTCGAGCGGAGTAAAGTATTATTGGCGGATTGTAACTTATTCCCATAATACAGCTGAACCGAACAGCGTTAGTCCGCTTTATAAATTCATGATAAAACAGTAGATTAATTTGTAAACCGTGACTTTTCTAAATTGTATCTTTATCTTTCACATCAAATATAATTTACCGGAAGAAATTGTCTTTGAATAAACACATCATAATAATATTTATTTTATCGATGGTTTGGTTTTCTAAATTGGCCGCTCAAACATCAAGCGACAGTTTGGAATTTATTCCGGTAGAAAAACCTTTGAATATACTTTCCACAAAATTTGATAAACAATTAAATACATACTTACTCAATTCAAAATTTCATTACTATCTAAGTTCATCCAATTTTTTATTTAACGCGTTAGAAGATTATAACTCTACTTTAGTCCGATCATCTGATAAAAGTATTCGCGATGAACATTCATTAAACTTATCAGGTGCTTATAAAATTTCAGAAAATATAAAAACCGGAATAGCTTTAAATAATAAGATTTATTCTGATAGCAGAAAGATTGAAATTAACCAGGCGTCAAGTTCCAACGCTGTTCTTTACGGACTAGTAAGTCCCGAAGATAGGATTATTGTTTCACCGTTTTTCGGCTATGCAAACAACAGGCAAATTGGTGAAAGTGATTACGGTTATATATATGGCGCTGAAGGTTATCTGAATGATTTATCATATACAAATTTAGATATTACTTCCCAGGCTAGATTTAAGAACGAAGACATAAGTCCGCGTAAAAACACCTTAAGATATTACAATCTTTTAATGACCAACGGTTTTAGTGATCAAGTATCAAACGGAATAAATGTAACTTATTTACAAAACAGAAAAGATTTTTACTTTACTGCCGATTCGATAACGGCAAATCAATTTGATATAAGAAATAATATTCAAAGTAGAATTGAGACATCAACAAATGTACAGGATAGATTACGATATAATAATTTTCTGGAAATATTCTCACTTGATTTGTTAGGTAATATAACATGGCGTAGTATTGATAGAGATACTCGCTATCGGTCTCTTCAACTAGCTTCCGCATCTATTTTTGATACTAAGATAGATGAGCTTAGAATTGATTTCGAATCAACGGCAAGATACAACTCAGAAAATATAAACGGCGCCATTAGATTTGCGTATTCGGAAAGAGATGAAAAACATCTAACAAAAAATATTCCTGACGTAAATCAAATTTATTATGATCAAAGGGTTGAATCGGAAAGCAAAAAAAACAATAATTCGCAGAGAGTCTCGCTAACATTAAATTCCGATATAAAATTCTCCGAATCAGATAGATTAACCGCAAGTCTTTATCAAAACAAATTAAGGTATGATACTCCAAGCTTAGATAATTACGATGATCGAGATGAAATACTTTCTATAATGAGGTTGAAGTATATAAAATCACTTTCAACATTTTTTAATGTTTTTTTAGCTGCCGAAGGGACCTATAATCATATAGTTTATATCTATTCTCAAAAAAGTTCCAACAACAATATTAACAGAATAATAAAACTCACATCAGGCGGAGAATATCGCGGACAAAAAGTAACATCACTAAATAGTTTTGAAGTTTCGGCAAATTATACTGTTTACGATTTTGAAGATATTACACCAAATTACAGAAGTTACTCCTTCCGTCAATATACGGCAAACGACTCGTCCCGGATAAAGATCACACGCAATCTTTCCATCATTCACTACGGATATATCAAGCTTTCAGAACAAGGAGATTTAAAATGGGCATCATTTTCAACAAGGCCGGCAAGGTATTTACAAGAAATTTATTCTGTCCCAAAGTTTGAGCTTTCCTTTGCAAATATTAAATTAGGTTTAGGCTTAAGATATTACTCACTTAATACATACAATTATAAAGGTCTACAACGAATAATAGACACACGTTACTCTAGTCTAGCTCCGTTAACGGAAATTGAATACTCATATATGAATAGACTTGATATAATATTGAACGGTTGGTACGAGTTTATTACAATTAATGGAGTGTCAGACAAACAACAAGCAAACTTCACTTTGCAAATGAATTGGAATTTTTGAAATTGATAATAAGTTTTTTTTTATTATTTTCACTTTAAAAATACGGAACAATTTTGGCGGAACAACAATTCTCTATAGAAATCGAAAGCGACCCTAATAACCTAATTACGGTTGAAGAATTTGTCAATTACTTTTCAATAGAACTCCATTTAAGTAATGAAAAGATAGCAGGACTATTATTAGCTGTTACAGAGGCTGTTACAAATGCTATCATTCATGCTAATAAATGCGATAAAGATAAAACCGTAACGGTCACCGCAATAAAAGAAAACAACCAGCTCAAAGTTATAGTTAAAGATCAAGGAACGGGTTTCGATCCGGATTCTGTTCCGGACCCGACAGAACCAGAAAATCTTTTAAAAGATTCCGGACGAGGATTGTACCTTATGAAAATTTATATGGACGATTTAAAATATAATGTTACTCCGGACGGAACAGAAACAATTCTTATCTTAAACCTTTAATATCAATTCGATTTCCAATATTTGGATAAAGTTTAATTGTGACCGGAATTGTATTAATAGCTTTTTCCAAAATATTCTTATCCTAATCTCAAATCTTAATTGCAAAAACCCAATTACATCAGTATTTTAAAGCAATAAACGTAATTAATTGAGGGGAGAATTACCTCTTTTTAGGAAAAATAATTGTAAGGAGAATAATTATGGCCAGAAAAAAAATTGCATTAATCGGCGGCGGCCAAATAGGTGGAGTTTTAACTCAACTAATCGCTTTAAGAAAATTAGGCGACGTTGTTCTTTTTGATATAGTTGAAGATATGCCGCAAGGCAAAACATTAGATATTGCTGAAGCATCCAGAGTTGATGGTTTTGATGTAAAAGTTACAGGCACAAATTCTTATAAAGATATTGCAGGTTCTGATATTGTTATTATTACTGCCGGCTTACCGAGAAAACCCGGAATGAGCCGCGACGATCTTTTAACAACAAATGCAAAAATCATGAAATCAGTTGCTGAAGGTGTTAGAGATAATGCACCAAACGCGATTGTTATAATTATTTCAAATCCTCTTGATGCAATGGTAACACTCTTCAAAAAAGTTACCGGTTTCCCGGCAAATAGAGTTATGGGACAAGCCGGAGTATTGGATTCATCAAGATTCTCAACTTTTATTGCATGGGAATTAGGTGTTTCGGTTAAAGATATTAACGCTATGGTACTCGGCGGACATGGAGATACAATGGTTCCGATTGTTCGTTACGCTAACGTAAACGGTGTTCCGGTTATGGAACAGCTTGAAAGAAAATATAACGATAAAGCAAAAGCTAAAGAAGTTATGGATGCTATGGTTCAAAGAACTAAAATGGCCGGCGGCGAAGTAGTAAAATTACTAAAAACCGGATCAGCATTTTACTCCCCTGCTTCATCCGCAATTTCTATGGCAGAAGCAATTTTATTTGATGAAAAACGCGTTATTCCAACTTGCGCGTATTTAGACGGAGAATATTCTGTTGATGGTTATTATGTCGGCGTTCCTGCAGTTTTAGGCGCAAACGGAGTCGAAAGAATTATCGAATTCCAGCTTGATGAAGAAGAACAAGCAGCTTTCGATAAATCTGTTAGCGCGGTTAAAAATCTAATTGCAGATATGGAAAAATTAGGCTTCTAATTATTATAGTTAAAACAAATAAACCTTGAAGGAGTTATATCTTTCAAGGTTTTTTATTTTATAAAGATTTGAATGTTTATCGACTCTTCGTCCCGCTGCTGCGGGACGAAGAGTCGCTAGATTCTTTATTAGCTCCAAATAACTTTTTACAATTTCCTTTTTACAATTATCATATATGCTTTGTTGTTCCAAAATCCGGTATGTATTGCCAGATCTTTTATAGCAAAGGCATCTCCATATATAACGTAATTATTATTACTGAATTTTATTCTTTTATACCTTGCTCCGTTATAATGAATTAGTTCTTCACCCGGACCATAATCATCTATAAAGAAATAAATATCTGAAGGGCTATTCATTCCTATACCAACCACCGCATTTCCGGATTCCGGCTGATAAAGCAAAGTTGATTTATGACTATCCAGATTATATTTCCATATCTTTACATTTCCGAGTTGAAGTTCTTGCTCATTTAACAGTCTTAATTGAGAAAGACGTATAGTGTTCGGTTGTGTTGTTACTGTTGTAAATTATACTTGCCGTGTTATTTTTTAACTCAACAATAGCAGTATTAAAACCATTTCCGGTTGCGTTAGCGTATGCGATTCCGGTCTGTTTTGATCCGGTGATATCATCAAATCTATATTGTCTGTCAAAATCAATTCTTGTCCAGCTTTTTCCCGTCATAATGTACAATTGTCCCGGCTGGCCCAACTCCCCAAATATTTTGCTCACTGCTGCCCCAGAGTTTGTGTACGGCTCGACCTTTTGAAAAATCCAAATTTGAAAAATCTTCCCAACTAAAGACACCATTTTTGTACTTTAATACTACACCGACTCCCATCCATATATGAGATGAATCTAAAGCCCAAATCCCATAAATCCCTAAAGAATTAAACTGTTTCCCAAATCCGCTCCATTGTTTTCCGTCCCATCTTATTATGTTTTCACTTCGTTTATCTCCAATAGTATCAATATATCCAACTGCCCAAATATTATTTTCATCAAAAATCCAAACATCCTTTAGCCAGCTGGATTCATAACCTCCGCCAAATTCATAACTCTGAAATGTAAAATTCTGACTTGTTGTATCCTGTTTGCTTTCTACGGGTTCTATTGGTGTTTTGCATTGAAGACTATGAAAAACAAGAGGAAAAATTAGAACGACCAAATATTTAATTTTCATTTTTTGAATATCCTCTATTTTTATATCTAAAGCTCAAATGGTTAGCAATGATTGCTCACATTGAATATAGATCAGTCGAATCTCCTTTGAGAATCACTTGCTAGACTTACCATTTTAAGTCAAAAAGTCTTCCAGTACCAATAAATATTCGTAGATCAAACATTATTTTGTTTTTCTCATTCCAAATTATCGGTTGAGGAATAATCTGCAAGGCGCTAGGAAGCATACCAATCCTTAAAATTGTTACAGAGTCAGCTGCAACTCGAACATTTTGATAAATTAATTTTTTATAATTCAAGGAAAAAGCTTTTATTTCATAAGATCCGATTGGAATATTAAGAATCAAGAATTTCCCATTTTCACTGGTAGAACACCCAAATTTTGTATTTTCTATAATGACATTTGATCGAAATTTTAAGTCCAAGTTTGTCAAATCTTTAGCTATACCAGCAATGGCACCGGTTTTTGTTTTAGCTGTATCAAGCCCAGAAACACAACCAAATTGTATCAGTGCAAGCAAAAGTAATAAGGATATAATGAAATCTGTTTTCATATTTTGAAGACAAGTATTATTTATTTTAATCTCTTATACGATTTTTATAAGAATCCCCAATTTGCCGATTCTAAATTATTTGAATAATATCATCGCGTCTTTTGGTAAAAAGTTCACTCTCCATTCAGGAGCATTAGCTTCTACTATCCGAGATAATTTTTTGATTCTGCGAACATCCTATTACCAGGATTAATAATATTGATAAATATTTTAACATGTTCATGCTAACCCTTTTATGTCTTTTATCTTAATAACTCTGCAATTCACCAAACTTACACAACAATAATACAGTTCATGCACTTTATAGTGGTAAGCATTCCATAAATCTGATATAATATTAGTTCTTCTGATTTTAAAACGTTTTATGATTTTATTTTCTGATATTTAACCTCTTTTCATAGTTTTTATTCTTATTATTTCCTCTTGGATACCACCTAAACTAGGAAATTTGTTTTTTAGTTGTTGAAGAATATCAATAGCTTTTTTGTATTCTTTCAATTTTATATACATTCTTTCAGCAACCATATATGGATTTAATTGCTCTTGGGCAACAAATTCATTCGGGGATGTCTTTATTTGTTTTTCTGCTTGTTTAATTAACTTCATTGCAAATTTCTTAAAGCTTAGTGTATCTCCTGAACTTTCATACAAATTAGTAACATTATACAATTGTAATGCTTCAAGGGAAAAGTTACATTTGATAAAAAATATTTAGATAAAAAGTAATCTTCCTATTAAGCTGCTAGATTTATAGATTTCCAATAATCTGCCCTTTTTATTTCTGCCTTTTCTAATTTTAATTCTCTCTGAACTAATTTTTCTTTTTTTCTTCCCAGAAGATAATCTTCCGGTGTAAGATACTGAAGTGAAGCATGAAGCCTTTTTGTATTATAGAAGTTTATATAATCCTCGATATATGTCTTATAATCATCAAAGTTAACCGGTGATTTTACCCTTAAACATTCTTCACTAATAGACCTATGATATCGCTCAATTTTGCCGTTAGCCTGCGGATAATTGATTGATGTTCTAACATGAGAAAACTCAGCCCCTTTTATAAAGAGCTTAAATTCTTTTGAGATAAATTGAGCACCGTTATCTGTTATAACTCTTGGCTTGGCTAAGGGGTATTTATCTTTTGCTTTTTGTATAGTCAGTTCAATATCATATTCATTCATATTATGCCTTACTTCATGATGAAGTACGTAACGGGAGTAGCCGTCAAGCACTGAGATCAAAAACAAAAAGCTGCCGTTAAAGTTCAGATACTTTATATCCGTATGCCAGTGTTTATGAGGGCCATCCGGCTGCTTAAATCCCGTTCCCTTTAAGCTTGTCTTATTAGTATTCCACTTGTTTAATAGACCAGCCCTCTTTAGAATACGATAAACACTGGATGGATGCACTGCCGCTATATTTAAGTCCAGCATTTTATAGGCAACTCTCCGGTAACCGTCTCTAAGATAATAATCACTTTCAGCGTAATGTCCTCTAGCAAATTCTTCTATTGCCTTTATCTCATCCGGGGTCAGCCAATGAGTCTTTGGTATCTTTCCGTTATGACGGTTTGCCATACCGGTTCTCTTTACCCATTTGTAATATTTTACTCTGCAAAGCCCAATGTATGACAATAATTTCTTTACCGGGATGCCGCTTCTTAATGAAAGGTTACTTATGCTCTCAACTACCGAATCTCGTATCTCTGGTTCAATCCACATTTTACTCAATACTCCCCACTCAGCTTTTTTTTTAATCTGAGATTGTCTTCAACTATTTCACTGATCAAGGAATCTTTATCCTTAAGTTTCTCTTCCAGACGGCTAAACTTTACTTCATCTGATTTACTGCTTTGCTTCTTTGAAAATGTATCGAGGGCGCCGGTAAATAGCTCCTTCTTCCAAAGATAAAACAAATTGGGATGGATATTATGTTGTTCGCATAGCTTTCCTACCGGTACTTGGTTCTCCAGATGCTCTCTAAGTACTTGTACTTTAAATTCGGCTGTGAACTTTCTTTTTTCTGTTTTCATTTCATTACTCCTGAAGTTTGTTATTCCTAATTTATTTCTTCAAAAGTAACTTTCCAACTTAAGCAT
>CAVUCE010000014.1:0-16319 GCA_963739985.1 uncultured Ignavibacteriales bacterium | reverse complement strand
GGACACCATTATCAGTTAAATCGACAAAATGATTTAAGGTTAACCAATCATACCTTGCATTAACATCAGAATAAAAGCCGCCATGAGACTGAAGTTTTGCATTTATAACTGCTCCAACTTCTTCGTGCCAAACCGATGGATTATTAAGGTTGAAGTTATATTTCCATTCATACGTAGACTCAAAATTCCGGAGTATCTCATTTTTAATATCAATTCTGTCCATGTCTTTATAAAGCGAAAGAGTTGTCTGATGCGGTATTGGACTCGAAGAATTGACAGTTAGTGATACAGAAACAGCACCGGAGTCAGTTGAAAGAATTGAACCGCCGCTTCCTCCTAAATAATTCAGCCTTGAAATTCCGGAAGAATTAACAAATTCTTTGCCTGTACTTTTTTCTACTAAACTGCTTATGGAACCGTCATCATCAAATATGATTTTATAAAATGAATTTTCAATTACGTTTCCATGTATGTTCCCTGCCTCCGGAAAACTTTGTCCATTGCCGGGTTGTATTTCATAAACTTTGTACCCAATGGAAGGTACATTTTCAGCAAGAATTCTAATATAATTATCGTTCCCTACTTTTATTATTTGAGACGGAACTTCACGATTTTCAGTAACATCGACAACATGAACCGGCAAGCTGCCCGTTATATAAAAAATCCGCATAATCCGTACGTTTCCAGTTTAATTGATTAAACACATAAAACCGGGAATAATTTGAACTATCCTTAATTAAAGAACCAAGCTGCGCGGAAGCATCGGCATATAATGTGTTAACATAATTTTCTACTTCAGTTGCTAATCTTTTTTGCCAAGCAATACGCTCGTCCACTAAAGCCCCTGAACGACTTGCCATTCCAAAATCGTGTTCCCAATATAGACCAAGGTCCATCCAAGCTTGATCGCGCTGATTTTCCCTTCCAGCCATAAAGCCAGGCACCGCAATATTAACGATTGAAGCCATTGCTTCAGCGGCCCGCAATTTTTCCACGGCTCTTTTAATCCTTGCGGATTCCTCCGCAAGCGAAGCGCAATAAACGTCCCATTCATTTCCGAAACTTTTTGAAACGACCGGAAGAGAGGCACCATAAGTAGAATCAAAATCATTAAAGAAATCCTCTTCGTTAGAAACGATTACCTGTCTATTTGCATTCGTTTTTTCCTTTGCAACCGAAACAAACTCATTTGTTAAAGTTTGTAAATTATCCCAGCCTCTACCAAAAGCACCAATTACATCATACGGATATTTATTAATAAATGTTTGATCCGAACTGACAAAATCAACAACCGAGGCAGGCGAATAAGCTTCAGCATATCCACCGATTGAAGTATTAGCTCCAAATAAGGAATTCCATTTCATTAATATTTTACTTTTCCCGGGCCCTTCCATCCAATAAATTTCATGTTCTCTATTATTAAAACTTCCCAGCCGAGAATCACAACCGCAAACACCTTTCCAACTATATTTTGCTCCAGCACTAGCCCATAAACCTGCTAGCCCATACGGTAATGTCTGATTTTCCATCGCAATAGCCATATCAAACGGTAAATTATATTCCCTTTGTAATTTCCCGGCATAATACATTCCTCTTATAACAGCTTCCGCAGGCGCACCGCCCTGGCAAACTACCAATGCATTTAAAGGCGCACTAATATGTCCGTCCTGTAATCGACTTATAAGTCGCTGAAATTCCGCCGGAGTTTTATTTTTTTGGTAAACCCATAGCCAGTAAGAACCATCGCAATTAAATCTGCTTTGAAAATCCGAAGGTTCATTTTGAGTGCTGTCAGCAAGAGCTAAATAATAATCAAGCATAGTAATAAAAGCCTTAGTATAAGTTTGCTCATCAGCTGTCCAAAAAAGATCAGTATGATCATCGTTCGCAATGTAGATTCTTTTTGTTTGAGGAAATAGATTTGGGGAGAATAATATTAAAATTATAAAAAGAGAAAAATATAATAACACAATATTATTATAATTTAACCAATACCCTTTATTAAATATTATGTTCATAACATACTTTAAAGATGTACTGTTAATAAATAGAATTGTTTAAGCAGTTGTATGAATTAGAGCAATAAAAGGATTTATGTGAACATAAATGAAAAATTATGTCTATCGAAGCGGAGGCGAAAACCGATTTTAAAATGAATACTTATTAACAATTTTAAAAAGAAGTTTTATAAAAGATATCAACTTCACACAATGAATATTATTTATTAAAAATGAAAAGTTTTCGGGTGGTAAAATTGAAGACAGACACAGCTAGTGTTATAAGCACTTTTGCCAGATACATACCACATTAAAATATAGACAACAAGCACATACATAAGCACTATATTTAATACAACTCCAATAATAGAAAAAATGAAGAAGAGCATAACTTCCCGCGTTAATGAAAATTTACCTCCTTCGAAAATAAATTTTACATTTAATAAATAAGCTATTAATGTCGTTAATATTACCGAAACGGCTGTTGCGGGTACAACCGCAAATTTTAGCATTTCAACCTGGAATACTAATAGGGTCATATCAATGAAAAAGCAGATAGTTCCAATTCCAAGAAAAAGCAGTACCTGCCTATGTAAAGAACCGGTGACAATTTCTTTATTGAACAGACTCTTAGCATACGACACTAAATTGAGGCTTAATTTTGGTGCATCATTTTCTATCATTTTTATTCCAGTGTTTAATAGCTTATTTAAGATTCAATTAAGACATCATTTTGAATATTATGAGGAGTAATCCCGGAAATTATTTTTTCCAATGTATTATCAACTAACTGTACAATTTCATTAACATTATTTGTACCGTTAACGATATGAGCATTATTAACTATGTGTAAATTTTTAACAGTTGTTGAGATACCCGGTAAATTTTTGGAGTAATTAAAAGTAGGTTGAGTGAAAACAAATCTCGCTCTTGCAACATTCGAAGCTATCAAGTCAGATTTTTCCAAATGGGGGAACACTTTTCTCAAAGCATCATAAAAATTGGAAACAATTTGTTCATCAGTCAGATCAAATTTTTCATCATTCGAAGGGATATATTTAGGCAGATATACAAGTGTAGCTCCTTTGAAGTTTGATTTATCTACTAACGCAGACATTTCTATAATGCCCGTAAACGGGACCCAAGAATCCGTAATATTAGTAATGTAACAATTGCCGAGAGACTTTTTTAACAACAAAGAGGGACAAATTACACCAATATATTTTAATTCCTGAAGTAAATGTTTTTCCTTTTCAGAAATCTCCGGACATAAATTAACAGCCATGGGTGAAGGCGTTGTTACAATAACCTGATCATGGTCAAAATGATCGTTGTCCGCTAAACTAATTTTAATTTTTTGATTTAAACTTTTAGCAACAGATTTTACGGGAGAACCGGTTTTTATTTCAACCCCAATATTTTGAAGATGAGTAACGAACGATTTTAGAATAGTACTATAACCTCCATTTACGTATCCAAACATTTCCCTTTTTACGCCGGATTTTCTGGCAGCATACATTCTTTGAATAGTAGCCCAAATGAATGATGCGGGCACTTCTTTATAGCTTTCACCCAGTTTAGAAATCAGTAAGGGTTTCCAGATCTTTTCAAAAGTGTTATTGCCGGACAATCGCCGTAACCATTTTTCAACAGAAATTTGCTCAAGTTTACGCCAATTTTTTTCAGAATAGGCGTACAAAATGGTAACGCCTAATCTAAATTTATCTATCAGAGAAATTGCCGGGAATTTTAGAAAATCAACTATGCCGGACATATATTGAAATTTTCCATTAGTATAAAAACCGGTTTTTGTTTCAACCCAGTTAATATCCTTCTCCAAATCAATTTCTTTAAGCAATGCTCTTAATCTAAGATCCGATTTCAAAATAACATGATAATAAGCATCCCAGGTAACATCGCCCATTTGAGCAGATTTCAGCAACCCGCCCAAATTCATATTTTTTTCATAAATAGTAACTTTGTGTCCGGCATTAGCTAAACGTAATGCTAAGGTCATACCTAATACGCCGCCGCCAACAATACCCCAATTCATTTTTTTTTCAATCATAATAATTTTATCCCAAATTAAACCGTGTTTGCCATTTGCTTAGAAGAATCATAAGCATCTTTAACTAGTTGAGAGATGAAGTTTAAATATGAAGGCAGAGAGTCAATAACAGCAGGATCAACTATATTACAGCCGGTTGAGCATGTAATTGCTATTCTCTTAACATCTCTAAATACAGCTTTATTAAAAACATCCATTGAATAAGTATTATTTAAGAAATTAATAATATTCTGTAATTCATTGGCAACCCCTTTTTCAACAAACCGGAAGCCTTGAGCAACAAAATCTACGAATTCATCTTCAGGAATCTTTTCACCTTTACCTATTCCGGCATATTTAATTTTTGAATTCTTAAATTCTTCATAAGAGTAGATGTTACAACCGTCATATAAACCTTTGAGATTTTCAGAAGCATTTATAATCTGATCTTTTTGCTCTAAGTAGTTCAAATGAGCCGTACAGACAAATATATAATCAGCATCTTTAACAGCATCATTCAAATCACGAGTAAAATATTTATGCAGATTAAATTTGGATAGATTTTGATCATCGTCTTTAACAAAAGGATCATGGATTTTAATTTTATTATCATTTGCCAAAAGTATTTTTGCAAGGACAAAAGTCGGAGAGTTTCTTGTATCCTCAGAATTAAACCTATATGCAGCACCCAACAAGGCGATGCGTTTATTTTTCAGTGATTCAAATTTAGATTCCGCATGTTGATAAGACATTCGAGGAGAATCCTCATTTATCTTTCTAGAATGCAGAATAATACTTTTATTTATGTCGATTCCTTTTTCAATCAATCTCCACCATAACAAAATACCGTCTTTCGGTAAACAATGGCCGCCAACTCCAATTGTCGGTATTAACATTCCGCCCGTAGGGACTGCATTAGGATTAGAGGAAGCATTATCACTCTGATTTATTTTTTGATTAACAGCATCACGTACTTTATAATAATCAATATCATGATCATCACAATATCGAACTATTTCCGCCGAATAAGCGATGCGAACGTCTCTATAAGCATTTTCCAGAGTTTTTACAATTTCCGCAGTTAAGCTATTTGTTAAATGCAGTGTTCCTTTTGTTACTATATTTGAATAAATTTCATTAATTAACTCAGGTGTTACAGGATCTAATCCCGCAACAATTTTATCAGATGTAATTATTCTTTCAACCAACCTACCGGGCATAACTCTGTTCGGGCTATTTCCCAAAAGGATATCTTTTCCTTCAATTAAATTATACCGGGCGAATAATTCTCTTATTACAGTACTCATAGTAGAAGGCGCTAATGTAGATTCAAAAATAATAAGCGGCATTGTATTATTATTTTTCTGAGATAAAGCTATGGCAACATTTGTAAGTGCGTCAAAAAGAGGCCCGTAATCAGGTTCAAAACCTTTTTTATCAGTTTGAACGCAAACTAAAATTACATCCGCATCCTTTAATTCGTTATAATCATGACTAGCGTATAATAATCCATCTGCAACTGATTCCGAAACAATTTTGTCAAGATCGGGTTCAATACCGCCAATAACAGATTTACCGGAATTAATAGCTTCCACTTTCCAGCCTGAAGTGACCGATGCTCTCTGAATAACAACCACTTTGGCAGGTTCTGTCTGACCGATTTTAATTTTAGCATGAGCCAAAAGGGCAGCCATAGGCATACCAACAATACCCGGACCGATTACACCTATTTTTTTTACCTGCCAATCATTGAACTTATTTTTGTACTGTGAGGACTTCATATTTTTCCTTTCGATTATTAATTTCGCTGTTATCAATAAATTGATTAAACCAGAGTTCCAAACAGAGAACTCCCCAAAGCTGTCGTCCAAAAGTTCTCTCATTCAAAATCAGTTTTTCAATCTTATCTATATCAAAGATGCCCCTATTTCTGGATGAGCTAGAAAGCAGGGTATCCATTATAAAACTTCTGGCCTCATTCTTAGCCCACATGTGTAAAGGAACGGGGAATCCCATTTTATCTTTTCGATTTGATATTTGCGGAGGCAATAGATCATCAACGGCACGCCTAAGAATATATTTCATTTCAGCGCCTTTAAATTTCATGGCGGGAGGCATTCCGGCAATCAATTGAACAAGTCTATGATCCAACAAGGGAACTCTTGATTCAATAGAAACAGCCATACTCATTCTATCCTCCACCTGAAGTAACGCAGGCATACTACCAAACATATCGAAGTGAGTCATTTTGTTATAATAGGAAAGAGTATCGGGATGATTAAATAAATCACGAAATTTCTTAAAAATAAAATCTTTATTATAATTCAACTTAAATTCTTTAGAATAATATTCATCATTCCCGTTATTTCGATCAATTAATTTATAATATCTTTTATCCATTGATTCAAAAACATCCTGCTTCCAAAATTCTTTCAGCATCGGGATATAACTTTGTATAAAAGGAAGGTTAGGTAAAATTGAAGTGAGTGAAACTATATGTTCCCCTTCCTCGTTAGTTTCGCAAATAGCTCCTTTTAATGCCTGTTCCAGATAAGCTATTAAATATCTTGTATAACCTCCATAAATTTCATCTCCGCCCTGGCCGCCCAAAACCACTTTTACTTTTTCCGAAGCAAGTTTAGAGACCATATACTGGGGAAACAAACCCGGACCGGCTAAAGGTTCATCCAAATGGTAGATTAGTTTCGGCATAAGATTGACAAATTCTTCAGCCGAGGGATAAATTATATTACTTTCAGCGCCGCAATAATCCGAGACTAATTTAGCGTAATTAGATTCATCAAATTCCTTACCCTCCCTAAACGCTCCAGTGAAAGTGTTCAGCTTATGAGAAGAGTTTTGTGAAGCTAAAATCGACACAATACTCGAATCCATTCCGCCACTCAAATATGCTCCCACAGGTACATCGCTTCTTAATTGTAACTTAATCGCATCTTCCAGCAATCTTCTCAGTTCAGAGACAAAATATTCCTCCGTATGATAAACATCAACGTTGAAGTTCGGATCCCAATACTTAACCGTTTCAAAGTTCATTGTATTGAGATCAATTAAAATGTAATTGCCGGGAATTACTTTATAAACATTATTAAATAAAGTAGTATCTCCCAGAAGGAATTGAAAAGTAAGATATTCCTGCAAAGCGGAATTATTAGCTTCAGATTTTACATGAGGATGTTTTAAAATGGCTTTAATTTCAGAGGCGAAAATCCAAAATCTTGAATCATGATAATAGTAAAGAGGTTTAATTCCAAAATGATCTCTTGCCGCAAATATTTTTTTTCTTTTTTTATCATAAATAATAAACGCAAACATTCCGTTCAGCTTCTTGACACAATCGGGACCATAATGCTCATAAAGTTTTAAAATAACTTCGGTATCAGATTTAGTCCTAAATTTATAGCCAAAGGATCTTAGTTCTTCGCGTAATTCTATATAGTTATAAATTTCACCATTAAAGACTATGGTAAACGGACCGCTCAGCATCGGTTGATGCCCGGAATCCAGATCAATAATGGATAACCTTTTATGGTATAACCCTACATAATTATCTATAAAAGAGCCTTCGTCATCCGGTCCCCTGTGATTCAGTGTAGAGGCAATATCAGTCAACATAGGTAAATCGACGTCGGTCTTATTTTTATTAATTAAGCCTACTATGCCACACATAATTACAGACCTTTAATGTTTAATTGTAAACCGTTAAAACGGCTGTTGATTGATTAAAATTTCACATTAACCCACGGATTAATCCTTGGGTTAATGATAAATTACTTTAGCTTTGAATAATCAGAAAGTGTCAGTTAAATGAAATTAACCAACTGACGAGATGTAAAGGGATGAGCGTGCTCGATGTTCATTAACGGTTTTTGTTTTCTTAATTGATAAACAAGTTCAATAGAAGCCCTTGCATCATTAATTCTAAAACCATCACCGCTTAAAGTCCTAGAATAAACTTGCGTATGTAAATCCGTAAAATTATTTGTGAATTCAATTTCTTCCCCATCGACGTCAATATACCTAAAAGTAGGTACACCTTTTAATAAGACATCTTCGGGAAGATCCTTCCTGGAAATAGATAAAAACCATTTTATATAAGCATTTTCTAATTCAAGAAAGCCACTCATTCTGTTCTCTTCCGAAATATGCAGTTCTGAATTTTGAACAGAACCAAACAACCATATTAAAAGATCGAAAAAATGGATCCCAATATTAGTAGCTATTCCACCGGATTTTTCGTGAATACCTTTCCATGAGTATTTATACCAAAGCCCCCTGGAAGTGATATACGTAAGATTAACCAGATGCTTTTTACCGGATTTATTTTCGGCAATCTTTTTCTTTAGTTCCAATAAAGCCGGATGTGTTCTGAGCTGAAGAACAGTATAAACATTTCCTTCACTCTCAGACTCAATTTCCGAGAGGCGATCAAGATTCCAGGGATTAAGCACCAAAGGTTTTTCACAAATGGCATTTGCCCCAAGCCTAAGTGCAAGGCGTATATGTGCATCATGGAGGTTATTCGGAGAACAAATGCTAATGAAATCTACTTTACTTGAATTATTTTCTCTTTTAATTTTTTCGAGATGTCTATCAAATCTTTCAAATTCAGTAAAAAAACTGGAATTAGGAAAATACCTATCCAAAATACCGACCGAATCATTCGGATCAACCGATGCAATTAAATTATTACCGGTATCTTTTATTGCCTGCAAGTGTCTCGGCGCAATATACCCGGCAACTCCCGTTATCGCAAAATTTTTCATAACATCTCTCCCCAGTAATTTAACAGACACATTTATTTTATTTGTAAAATCTTTTATTATTTAATTATTCGATTCAGCCGCGTATATAGATTCTTTTTCGGTTACTTTCTCTTTAATCATTTTTTTTGACAGGGTGGATCGATAAGCATTATATAAATTATTAACTTGTTTTTGCCAGCTTAAATATCGGTCAACGCGTATCTTTCCTTTCGCACCCATTTCTTCTCTCAATTCCGGGTTACGAACCAATTTCAATATACCCTTTGCAAATTCTTCAACGTCATTATTTCTAACATAGAGTGCAGCATCTTTTGCCGAAAATTGTGCTTCCTTCAGGCTGAAAGAAACCATTGATTTACTCAACGACATGTATTCCATGACTTTATTCATAGTCGAGCGATCATTAAGAGGATTAAACGGATCAGGAGAAAGACAAATATCAGCGGTAGAAAGTATTTCCAGTGCAGGCTGATCCGGTATGCGGCCGGTAAAAACGACATTATCTTCAAGTTGATATATTCTTGTTAACTCTTTTAAGCGATATAAGTCATCGCCTTTGCCAATTAAATAGATTATAAAATCCGTAAACTTCAGAAAATTAATTAGATAGTATGCCGAATGAAGGACATAATCAACACCGTCCTGTCTTCCCATAATTCCGATGTATGCAAATAGATATGATTTACCTTTTTTAAGCGCCGGATTTGGATCAGTTTTGAAAAAATTTCTGGTATCCGGTCCGTTCCTCACAATGTGAGTTTTCTTTGCACTTTTCGGATAAAGCCGGCGCGCATTTTCTTTATAAGATTCGTTTGTAGATATTATTGTATTAGCAAATCTATATGATAAATACTCGAAAAATCTAAGTACAATTGAGATAAATGAACGGGTAATTTTTTTGCGGGAATATTTTGATAAAAAAGTTTCCGGAGTTAAATCGTGCTCATCAAATATGAATTTTTTCTTTAACGCTTTAACATAAATAGCCAGCGGCCAAAAGATATCAGGCGGATTGGCAACATGAATTACATCGACTTTTCTAATTTTAAAATTTATTTTATTAAATAATCCAAATGTTCTGAAAAATGCAGTAAAGTATTCCCGGAAGTATCCGAATATGCTCCCGTTAGAAAACTTAACCGCGAAGCGATAAATATTTATATCATCCAATACTTCAAACACAGCATTATACTGATCATGGATAGGACAGACAACAGATACTTCTGCTCCATTATCCTTTAAGGCAAGCGCTTCCCGCCAAACACGTTTATCGAAAGGGACAGAAATATTTTCTACTATTAAAAGGAAGTGTCTACCAGCAAATTCCTTCATACTTTTCCCTAATTATTTTATTTTTCTCAATTCGCACAAAATCTACTACTTCTTTACCATTTATTTCTTTCCCTATAAACTCAGTAATATTTTTGTCATAAGTAGATACAATTATAATTTCGGAAGCATCAATAAAAGAGTTAAAGTCATTATATAACAATTTATTAATGTGCGGCAGTTTGCTGAAAATGTATTCCTTATTTTTCCCCATTAAGTAGGAAAGATTAATGTTTTTATCATAAATTCTAACATCGTATCCTTTACCAATCAAACGCTCAGCAATTTCGAGCGCCGGACTAAATCTTAAATCATCAGTACCAGGCTTAAATGAAATTCCATACAAACCAATTTTTCTTTTATTCTTTTTAAGAACAATATTTAATGCATATTCGATATGTCTTTGATTACTAATATCAATTGAGGAAATGACGGGAATTTCCACATAGTTATCATGAGCAATTGTATTCAAAGCTTTAAGATCTTTCGGTAAACATGATCCACCATACGCGAAGCCGGGCTTAAAGTAAACGGGTGAAATATTGAGCCTTTTGTCCCTAATAAACATATCCATTAAACTGTGGCTGTCGACATTAATTGATTTACAAATTCTTCCTATTTCGTTCGCAAAAGTTACTTTTAGAGCATGAAAAGAATTATTGACTAACTTTATCATCTCGGCGCTTCCAATATCCGGAATAACAAATTCGGCATTTACATCAGCATAAACAGATTTCATAATTTCAATTCCGGCTTCAGATTCGGAGGCTAGCACAGTGTAAGGCGGATTATAAAAATCTTCAATTGCAACTCCCTCTCTTAAAAACTCAGGATTTGATACAACAGCAAAATCAACCCGGTTAGTTTTACCACTTCTTTTTTCGATAATTTCGGTTACTATTTTATTTGTCCCGGGCATTACGGTACTACGAATTGCAACAGTTAAGAAAGTTTTTTTCAACCGTAAAGTGTTACCAATTTCTTCCGCAACATTGCGGATATAATTCATATTCAAATGACCCGTAGGATCATTAGGTGTTCCTACACATATAATTGCCACATCAGATTCCATTATAGCCATCTGGCTGTCTAGTGTAGCAACAATTCTCTCAGCTTTGAAGTTTCTCTCAATTAATTCATCAATACCCTTTTCAACAATGGTTGACATTCCTTTATTAATTAAATCAACCTTGATTGGCTCAACATCAACACCAATTAGTTTATGTCCCATTTCCGAAAGGCAGCCGATACCGACACAACCAACATACCCGAGTCCGAAAACACTAATATTCATGATTCACCATTATCCCTTCTTGTTCTTCATTTTCGGTTAATAAAGCTTCATAAAGATTTGTTAAGGCATGATACATAGTTGCACTACCCCAATGCAGCGTGGGAGTTTTATTTGTGAAGAACTTATTCTTCCATAAATAAAAGTAGCCGCTCATATCCTGCATATTCGAGATCGTCCATTCAGCCATTTTTTCAGCGAGCTGGACCAAGTCTTCACTTTTATAATAATTCTTAAAAAGTATAAGCGTATCAATAGACTGTGAAGCACTTTGAATATCGAATTTATATTCTCTGTCCCAGTAATATTTAGGGGCTCCCAATTCGGTAAAAAAGTTTGCCAGATAAAATTTTAATCCTTTAGACAAAGACAGATCAAGTTTTTCCGAATTGAAAACATTTCTACAGCCCAATATTGAATCCAAATTATAAGCGGTATGCCAGTTATCAATCCAATGATATTTATTGTCTTCTCCATAATACCAAGAGCCATCATCCCTCTGGCAATTGATACTATATTCCAACGCAGATAAAGATAATTTTTTATATCGCTCATCTCCCAATATTTGATAAAGTTCGGCAAGCATCCTAGCACCAAGAAGATTTGCATTGTGAATTGCTTCTTCTTTGAAATGTTACATAACTGAGACAATTTCCCTTTTCAGTTTTGATCACCGGAATGTCCTTAAGAATAAACTCTCCAATTTTTTTAAGAACATCTAAGTATTTAGGATTATTCAATACTTTGAAGGCTTCAACAAAATGATGTCCAATTAAAGCAGTCCAAACTAAAGTAGGAGAATCTTTAGGCAAATAAAAAGCGCGCGATACATAATCAAAAGCATTACCCCAACAGTAACCGGAATAACCTTTAGAGTAATTCTCAACGAGCCAATCGAAACAAAAAGCCGCATTATGTTTATAATAGTCCAGGCCGGTAATTTCATACATCTTCAAATAGCCAGAACCTAGAAAGCTCATACCTTTAGAACTTTTATCCGGCTTAATTCCCAATAAAGGACGAAGATTAAGAGGATTTCTTCTTACGAATTGCTGTAAAATTCTCTGAGGCAATTCTTTATTTAACGTAAAATTATTGAGATACGAGGAAAGCCCGTCAAAAGGTTCATATCCCTTATATTCGTTTTTGATAACCCAGGCCTCTAATTTTTGAATAGAGGTTAGGTAATATTCATGGTTCATTTGATCTTATCCTGATTTAACAAGGTTGGGTAACAAAGAGGATTGGAATAGTATTTTATAATGATAAGCGCTGAATTAAATACTTATGTTTTCCTGAAAATGTTTTATCTATTTGGTTTACTGATTTAACTAAAATTTCAAAATTATTACTAAAACGAGGTTGAAAAAGATTGTGAACATACGATTTTACTTCTTCGCTATTCATGGTATTTGATGAAACCAGAATTTCTAAAATTCCAATTTTTTCTTGAATAAATTGAATCGATGATATTTTACTCCAAAATTCCTCGTGTATTCCGAATATGAAAGGACCAAGCGAAAAGATATTACCAAATTTATCAACTATCTTTTCCTGGGCTCTGCCCTCAATTTCACTAAAAATTAAACCTTTATAACCACAGCTACTACAAGAAGTATTTTCAAATACCGCAAAATCCCCAGTCCGATATCTTATTAGCGGCATTGAGTAGATATCAAAGCTAGTACCTACTATCTCACCGACTTTGCCAGGCACATTTATTTCATTTCCATCACTGTCCAATAATTCAACATAACTGTAAGTATTATAACAATGATAGCTCAACGAATGTTCACAAGAGCCCGCAAAAGCTGCTAGCTCGCCAAGTCCATACTGGCGACAAACCGGTGCTTTAAATACTTCGTTAAACAATTTAATTTGAGAAGGATAAGCATTTTCAGAAGCAGTCCAAATTCCTTTAATAGAAGGAATTGTGATTTCATTATTGCTTTTCATATAATTTGCGATTACAGTTAATGCCGAGGGATATACATATAAATACTTCGGCTTAACCTTTCTCATGTGTTCTAATATCTTCGTAATATTCTCAGGATTCAAATCAAACGTTGAATATATAAAACGATTCTTGATCGGATCATAATCCCACAGCTGATTTTTTTCTCTTCCTCTAATCATAGCACTACGAAATACAGCAATTTTATCCCCAAATTTATACCCGACTCTTGACCATTGATGATTCAAAAAGACGAACTCTCTTGTTCTAACCACACCTTTTTCATAAAATAGTGATAGCGGTTCTCCTGTTGATCCACCGGTGGAAATAGTAATTAATTTACTCCGATCATACAATTTTGAAATAAATTTTTCAGGATTATTTCTTAACTCTGATTTTGATAAGACAGGTAATTTTTTGAAATCATTCAAAGAAGAGATTTCGGTATCGAAAAATTCATATTTTTCCTTATAAAATGGGACATATTTTTTAACATAAGCAACAATTTCTTTAATCTTGTTAATTTGATATGTTTCTATTTCTTCTTTTGTGGCCGTTTCCTCAAATTCCAAAAGGGAAATAGCCCGGTTATAATAATTACCATATCTATATTTAATAGGGATTGCTTTATATATGTTACCAACTAAATATTTCAGGCTAACGGGAAGATCCGAATACCCTTTTAAATATTTATACAGATTGTCTTCAATTTTCATTTTTCTAATAATTCCTTATAAGCATTTACTAATCTATAAGAAACCTTTTGCCAGTTGTATTCTTTTTCAAACGCTATTCGCCCATTCTTTCCCATTTCAACTAACTTTGTCTTGTTTTTAATTAGGTCAAATAAAAGATTCACGATATGATCAGGTTCAAATTTGTCAACTATAATACCGCATTTTTCCTTATCTATTATTGTTTTTGATTCCCCTAAATTGCTTTGGATAGATGGCTATTCCGGCATTCATAAAATCAAATAATTTGGAGGGATATCCCCATACATAACCATTAACAGGTTCAGGTAAATTTAATCCAATATCAACATTACTATAAAATTGCCTAATATCGCCGGAAGGAATTTCTCCTATATATTTAACAAAGTTTTTATTATTCTCTAATAAATCATCAAACTTAGATTTAAAGTTTGATTTTATTACACCAGCAATAATAATAACCGCATTTACTCCCCTGGCGTTTAATTCATTAATAACTTGAATCATCAAAGGAAAGTTTTTCCCGTCATTTATTGTTCCTGCATATCCGAAAGTAGTAATATTGTCTTCTTTTCCCATCAAGGCAGCAATGTCACCGGTTGCGAATTCAGGGAAGTTTTCAATTACAATTATCTTATTTTTATACCCTCTTTCTATAAATAGCTCCAACATTCTCGGTGTAACAACAAATACTCTTTCCGCTGATTTTGATAAAACGCGTTCAATTTGATGCATTATTTTACTAATTCCTTTGAATAACCTTTTATCCAAGACCCCTAAAACTTCATGCGCATCATAAATTAGCGGAACACCTTTAATATATTTTAATATTTTTCCGGCTAGAATAGTTTCAATATTATGAGAATGAATTAAATCACATTCAATTTTAAACCCACGAAATATTAACAAAGCATTAAGGAAAATATATTTTATTAATAGGTATACAACACCTTTGCCCCGAGCAGCCATGGGACCTATTCTATAAATTAATAATTGCTTGTTATACCGATATTCTTTTACGGAATATTTTCGTTCCCTGTCCCAACAAACTAAAACTACATTATATCCAGCTTTAATGATTGTGGAAATTTCCCGTTCTACCCTTCCATCACTTATAAAAGGATTTTCAAGCAACATTAGTACAGATTTACTCATAGCGATTTTAAAATTTATATTGGGTATTGAATTCGGATTAATTATATCTTGAAACAGCGAGGGGTTCCCTGATGAGTTCAATACTTTTTTTACCAACATTAAAAAGAAGATCAACAATTGAAAGGTTTTGAATGAAACCTTCAAAATTCTGGGAATATTCAGGATGGACGAAATTCTGAGGCATATATTTAATATCTGATTCTTCAAGAACAGCCCGATCGACATATCTACTGCTTGCTCCCTGTCCAATTATAAATGAATCAGCATTTGTTTTTTTGCAGATATCAATTATCAATTCGGTTTTTTTGCCTTCAGCACCTAGTTCAGAGCCAAGTATAAGCCTGGTGTCAATTTCAAGATAATCACATAATGCCCGTATAAAATCGATATTTAAATCCGCTAAATTTTCCCAGGGTTTGTTAATAACATAATTGATAATGTTCATTACTTCCTGATAAAAGGGCGAACGCGCATAATTAGCCTTTAGTATACTTAGGTGACGGCTTCGCCAAGTATTATTTTCATCAGATATTTTAACTTCCTTGATTACTTGATTTAACTGATGTTTATTTTTAATAGGCACAGTCAAGTAAACTGAACCATTGGGAGTTTTGACTTTGTTCCTAGCAATCCATCCCGAAGTAGTAAACTGAACATTATCAGCAAAAACAAATACATCTGCCTTATCGATTTTGTGAAAATACCCTACCCAAGGCAGGAATAATGGTTGATGTGCAGCAGCAATCATATTATACCTTTTTTGTTTTGTTAAAAAATTTTATTTTTTTGTTGTTTAATTAGGTTAGTAGCTGAAAAGTTAAACGAGATATATATTGCAGAAATTTAAGTAAATCTTATAAATTAGAATTTTTGACTAGCTTAATACTATCTTTGCCTTTATTGAACAATAAATCAATAATCGATAAATTCGGAATAAAACCTCCAAAGTATTGCGTATATACCGGATGTGTTGAAATTTTGCGGGACACATTTGATATCTTTTGATAGTAAGAAATCTCTATCAAGGTAAACACTACTCCCTCCCATTC
>CAVUCE010000013.1:0-33910 GCA_963739985.1 uncultured Ignavibacteriales bacterium | reverse complement strand
GTTTTTAGTCTATAAAAGTAAACTCCGCTAGGTAAATTGGAGGCATTAAATTCAACTTCATAAACTCCTGGCTGCTGTTGTTTATTAACTAGTATCGCGACTTCTCTTCCTAATACATCGAAAACTTTCAATTGTACAGACGGTGCATAATTTGTTCCTTTTGCAGAAGGAATGGAGTATCTAATTTTTGTAGCTGGATTAAATGGATTCGGATAGTTTTGAAATAATTGATATTTATTTGGATTTGTAGAAACGAAGAAATGATTAATTCCCGTTGCTTCATTTGAAACAAACATAGAATCATCAATGCTTCCATCATTACCATTATCAATTAAAATTTTTACTGTACCTAAATCTAGGTTATTCCAATCAGGCACAACTTGATGTGATGAATTATTTGAAAGAGAAATTGTTAACGTGATTAAACTCTTTTGCTTCACTTGCAGATTAGCACTTCGCACTTGTAAATTATAATATTTTGCAATCCATAATTCTTTAAGATCAGTTTATCTCTTTCAAATTCATTCACGTGAATCGAATCGTTTTGTGATACTGACATATTGTCAGTTACAAAAACTTTTTCACTGTCATCTTTCCTCTTCAATTACCGTTTCCAAACTGATTTTTTTATTTGACGGATCAATATTTTTAACACCTAAACCATCAGAAAAATTGAACATATCTGTTTCCGAATTTACAGCATCATATCTTCTGTAGTTGTATATCGTAGACTCTTGCAAAAGGAATAGATATGAAGATGAATCGCTAAAATTATCTATTTGAATTGCATAATCACCATGCGGCAAAGTATAACCAATTGGTGGATGGACTCTTCCAGTTTTGGGAATTATAGGCCTTGCATTAGTAAATGTATTAATGAATTAGACTATCCCCATAACCAATTTTCCTTCTGGACTTTTTAATAAGTATTTCGGCATTGCTGGTGTTATAATATTTTAAATTCAAAACTTGATCCCCCAATTTTTTAGAAGTCACTGGCCGCGGAGTAAGAAGCCCCGCTTGACTTGGTAAATGAATATTAAAAAGATGTTCGGAACTATTTAAGCGCTAAGTAACATCTGGCTAGAATCACTCCCCAAGCCTAAACCTGTATTTTCTGTCCATTTATCTGCTGTAGAGTCAAATATAATCCCACGATTAGTTGCATTGGGATTATTGCTGTCATAAACCCAAAGATTAAATTTTGATGAATTTCCTATTCGTTCAAGTTTATATGGTGTAACGGCATGGCCGCCTGATCCAATCTTTTTATAGAATTCTAATGGCGGTGCATCCTTATTATTTTTACCAAATAAATCTTTCAGTTCTTGTAAGGTTTGCTGTGCATCTACGTTGTCCTCCACTTGTCATCACCATCTTTTTTATAAGGATTTCCAAACTGCTGCGTAAAATATTTATTAGTTACTTTTCTGACATCATCACTCAATGAAGCGGAATTTATAGTTTGCAAATCGCCCACATTCGGATAAACTAAATTCATATAATTTTTCATAATAAAAATACAGCAGGCTGAGGGAAAAGCCAAGCAAAACCATTAACATGATTCTCTACCCAGTTAGCCACCATAGTTAGCATTCGATTTAAAGTTGATGCTCATAGAATTATATGCATTGCCTATGTAACAATTGCCAGTTCCTAATGCATCTACAAATATATGCCAATTGGGAAAATCAGCAGGAGGTATTCCGATCTGAAATCGCGTTCACGACTAGGATATTTGTTTCCAGTATTAGGATCAATTCCATCTCATGTAATTAAATTGTTCCCACCAGGAAAGGGGCCACATGTTACTCCTTATATTTGAGAATGACCAACCATCCTTATCAGGTTCAAAAAGTTCAAAATCTCCATTCGCATCAATTCGTGTGAGCTGCCAAGGTTTAATGTAAACTGATTTCTCATCATATTGTGTATTATCCTGTGAGTCTTCAATTCTTATTTTTGCTTTTGCTGATAATAAATCATCAGGCACATCCCAAATATATTTACTGGAATCTGCGGGAAAATTGTTTTCTATTGTTGTATAAGAATTTCCATTATCTAAACTATACATGATTTTGATATTCCCGGTTCCGGCATCCCATTTAAGTGTGTCTTTCTCGCCAGCTATAATAACTCCGTCCTCAGAAGGACTAGTTATTTGCATAAAAGAAAGAGAGATGTCATCAAGATAAAACTCACTTCCAACATCACTCGAAAACAAACCGAATGAAATTACTATGGTATCCGGGTCTTCATCATAGTAATAACTCATTGCTGAAACATGTTCCGTATATACACTATCAAGAAAAATAGTGTTGAAAATCATAAATCCTCCCGAACCAACAACAACTCTTTCACCTTGCGCAATATCCCATCTTGTTAAATACACGCTTGCAGTAAAAGCGCCTCCATCACCAACCGGTTTATAGATATAATGTATACGCAATTGCTTAGGCCGCCCTGATACAGCAAATCCGATAAAATCACTTTCCCAATCGTATGTTGCGATTGAAGGGGAAAACTCACCTGTACCTCCAAAACATGTATCAACACCATTAACTACTTTTCCATAAACAGCAGAATTACCGCTGTAAGCTTTTGAGGTTTGGAAAATATTCATAGTGCCAGGAGAACATAGGGGGTCATTACTAGTGTACCAGTATGCCGGTCTTCCTCCAGACCATTGTTCAAAATCTCCATTAAGAATTTGAGCTTGTGAAAAAAATGGAACAAAAATTATTAAAATTAAAAACTTGGTGATAAATGGTTTCATAAAATTTCCTTAATTATCTATTAATATTTGTACACAATTATCTTTTAACCTATTATTTCGATGAATTCATTCTGAATCTGAATTCTAAGAATAATATTTATATCTAATTTGATTCACCAAATAAAATTCGAAAGTCCTACTAACAAAAATGTTATTAGTACGCCAATAATTATCGCAATTGTTATTATGATAATATTAACCAGCCTTATCCGTTTTTGTATCTGCTCTACTCTATTTTCCATCTGATTTTTCTTTTTTAATTAATGTAAATAAGAAATTCAGTAATGAGTTAACGGAGATAAAGGTAACTTTTATAGGATAGGGCTGCTATCTAATTTGTTTCAACTATTTGCTATTTTGTAGCAAATGATAAAAAATGTGGGAATATGGGATGAATTAACTTTTAAGTTTTGAAGAATATTCCGAAGGAAGGCAATCAAAATATTTCGTAAATGCCCGGGTAAATTGTGCGGGACTTGAAAAACCAATTTCGTATGCAATTTGTGTTACAGATAATTTGTTTTCTAAAAGTAGTTTCGCGGCTTTTTTGAGTTTAAATGATCTAATAAATTCCCCGGGAGCTTGTCCTGAAATTTCATGAACTTTTCTGTGAAGTTTTGTTCTACTCACAAATAATTCTTTTGCTAAAAATTCAGTATTAAAATTTACTTTATCAATATTTTTAAGAATAGCATCTTCTAATTTTTCCATAAATTCATTGTCGATTTTTGTTAAATTATTTTTTTGAAATAAACTCTCAAGATTATCACCATATTTTTTTCTTAACCTATCTCTTTGTTCTAGTAAATTATTTATTCGTGTGAATAATTCTCTTGAATCGAAAGGCTTTGTAAGATATTCGTCAGCACCGATTTCCAATCCTTCAATTTTGTTCTCAAATGATGCTTTTGCTGTTAGTAGAATCACCGGGATGTCACTTGTCCGCCAGTCAGTTTTGATTTTTCGACAAAACTGAATTCCATCCATTGAAGGCATCATTATATCACTAATAATTAAATCCGGCAATAATTCTAGAGCCGCTTTAATTCCTTTTTTCCCATTTTCTTCTTCCGCAACAAAATATTTGTTTTTTAGTAAATTGGTTAAATATTTCCTAACATCAGCTGAATCATCTACAATTAATATTTTAGCTTTATCAATTTTATTTTCAAATGATGCTTCTAAAATAATATTCTTGTTTGCTAAAGAAATTTGATCAGTTAATATTTGCTTATTATTTATAATTTTTAGGGCCTCAATTTTTTCAGTTTCGCTTAAATGCTCATCTCCGTAAGGAATTTCTATGTTGAATTCTGTCCCGATCCCTATTTTACTTTTTACAATAATTTGCCATTTGTGCAATTCTATAAATTCTTTAACAAGCGATAATCCAATTCCGGAGCCGCCAAAATTGCGATTGTCGGAATCATCCACTTGATAAAAGCGATCGAATATATTATCTATTTTTTCCTGTGGAATACTTATTCCAGAATCAATAATTTTAATTTCTGCAAAGAGTTTTTCATTTTTTGAAATTTCATTTATGCAAACCAATACTTTACCATTTTCAGAGGTGAACTTAAATGCGTTGGAAAGCAGATTATTAATTATTTTTTCAAATTTATCTGTATCAAACCAGAGGATTTCATTTTTGATATTATTTTCAAATGTTAATGAAATATTTTTTTGTAACGCTAAGGATTCAAACGAAGATACCAATCCTTTTAAGATTGTAATAACATTCTCATTACTTGCTCTTAAGGGAATGGCTGCTTTTTCAAGCTGGGATAATTCGAGAAGTTGATTGATTAAATTTTCAAGCCGGTTACTATTTCGTTCAATTAAATCGATATCTTCATCATGATATGTTGCATATCTATTTTTCAAATTTTCAAGAGGTCCCTTAATCAACATTAAAGGTGTTCTAAATTCATGAGAGAGATTTGCAAAAAATCTGGATTTAATTTCTTCAAGTTCGGATTTTTGCTTAACCTCGAATTCTTTTAGCTTTAATTCATTTCTTAATTTTGTTCTGTTTAGTTCGAATCGTCTGATAATGCTTAAACCCATTAAAATTAAAATGACATAAGTTATATAAGCCCAAATAGTTTTCCACCAAGGGGGTTTTATTAAAATTGTTAGTGCAGCTTCATTATCATACCAAACACCGTCTGCATTTGTTGATTTGATTTTAAATTTATATTCTCCGGGGTTTAAGTTTGTATATGTAACAAATCTTCTATTTCCGCTCTCAACCCAATCGTTATCAAATCCTTCCATTTTATGTGTATAGTTAATTGATTGGGGTGAGTTATAATCTAAAGCAGCAAACCGAAAAGAAAATACATTTTGGTCATAAGAAAGTATTATTTCTTTTGTGGAAGATATATTTTTTTTAAGAGGAGAATTTTCCCCAATATTAATAGATTTATTAAATATCTGAAAATCCGTTATTACTACTTGGGGCTTATAAGAAGATACTTTAATTTTTTCGGGATTAAATATATTTAGCCCTTTCGTACCGCCAATCATCATTAACCCATTATCAAGACTTAGTGCAGATTCCGGATTCATAACGGTTCCATTAATTCCGTCTTCAACTGAAAAACTAGTAAATGATTCAGTATTAGTATTAAAAAATGAAATTCCTGATCCTGTCCCAAGCCATAGATTTCCGTTGTCGTCTTCTAGAATACTATTAACCGAATTATCTGCCAAGCCATCTTTAACGGTATAAAATTTATTGTCAATTTTGATATCATAAATATCAGAATTTTCGCTTTTGTTTTTTATTATGAATTTATTTAACCCATTGCTCGTGCCAATCCATAAAACTATTAATGAATCATTCATTAGACTGGAATTTTTTGATTCAATAATTGAGTAAATATTATTACTGCTTAGATTATTTTTTTCACCTTCTCTTTGTAACCAATGACGAAACATTCCACCATTTTTATTTTCAAATAAATTTAAACCCCCGCCAAGCGTACCAATCCAGATTCGTCCAAATCGATCTTCTTTAATTACCCAAACATCATTGTGGCTCAAACTTTCGGAATGACCTGGTTCATTTAACCAAATTTTATAATTATTTGTGCCGGGATTTATTCTAGCAACACCTACGCCCCAAAACCCAACCCAGATATCATTTTTCGTATCACAAAGCAGAGCCTTACTATAGTCTAGCGACGGAGCATGAAAATTTGAATAGCTAATTCTTTGATCCGTTATTTTTTTTGATTGATAATTATACTTTTTTAACCCTTTCCCATAAGTACCAATCCATAATTCATTTTCAATTCTTGATGTAAGCGACCAGATATGAATTCCGTCAAAGGCATTTATTTTATTTAGTTTCTGTCCTTTATCTATATCAGTTAATGAATACAATCCATCGGTTGTCCCGAGCCAAATATGATTAAATGGAGAAATAGAGATAGCAGTTATATTTTTATTTTTTAATGTTGATTTGTTATTGTTATCGAATTGAACAATAGAATTAAAAGCAGTTGATTTTGGTGTATTGTAGCTAATACCATTTTCCGTAGCAATCCAAATTACACCGGAACGATCTTTAATAATTTTATTAATTTGATTGCTAATTAAACTTTGAGGATTATCTTCATTTCCGAAGAATCGATTGGAGCTACCTGTTGTTAGATTTATTCGTGTTAGCCCGGAATAAGATCCGACCCAAATAATTTTTTCACCGGAAATGATTTCTTCAACAATTGAGTTGCTGCTAGATCCATATTGTAAATCATCAGGATTATGAATTAGTATTCTATCAAATGTGTAATTAGTTGTATTTAATTTTGTTAAGTGATTATGCGTTTCGATCCAAATAATATTTGAATCAAATGATGACTTAGATAAACCCCAAATTAAATTATTGCTCAAACTGTTTTTATTTCCGGGAATATAGTAAAAGCATTTAAATCCCTTCTTGGGATTATCCGGGTCAAATATATTTAATCCATTATACGTCCCTACAATAATTTTTCCGTTTTTATCTTCTTCAATTGCTAAAACATAATTATGGCTTAAACTTTTTTCGTCATTAGGATTTGCGCTCCAGTGAACCAATTTATTCGATTCTAAATTTAACTTGTAAAGACCGTCCTTGTATGAACCAATCCAAATGTTTGCTTTACTATCCTCAAAGATAGCCTTAATGCTATTTTCTTCAGTTAACTTCGATTCAATTTTCCAATGAGTATATTTTTCTGCTGCAGGATCATATCTGTCAAGAATTCCTTCTTTAGTTCCTATCCAAATGTTTCCATGGCTATCTTCCATCAATGACCAGATGCTGTTCCCGGAAATACTATTTGAATCTAAAGGATCGTGACTCAAAACAATGAAATTGTAGCCGTCAAAACGATTAAGACCATCGTCAGTTCCGAACCACATAAAACCAGTCTGATCTTGAATAACCGTATTTACTTTATTATTGGATAGTCCATCCTCAACCGTTAGACTTTTAAATCTTAAGTTTTGGGAATAACAAATCTGACTGGCAATTAATATTATAAATAATATTAGGGTAGTACTAAAATGGTAAAAGTTCTTATAAATCATATAAGAATTAATAATATAAATATTAATACAAAACAGGATATTCACTAAATATTACTTAATTAAGATCTGGAAGGCTCAGTTAATTTGAATCTAATTAAAAGATAGGCTTTTATTCTTCTTCAGTCAAGAATATCAATTTATAATATTGAATAGAATGAAAAGAATTGAATATGGGAGTATATACTAGTGCTACCGCATTATAATTATATTTATAACTAAATATTATTTGAGAAGCAGCATTTTTTTAGTCTGAACAAGGCTCCCGGCTTGCAGTTGGTAGAAGTAATCGCCACTAGTAAGATTAACCTCATTAAATTCAATTTCAAATTCGCCTGGTTGTTTTTCTTCACTAACAAGTGTTGATACTTCTCTTACCAACATATCATAAACCTGTAGTTGTACAGCCGGGACATGCCCCGTCTGTAAGAAGGGAATGGAGTATTGAATTTTTGTTGTTGAATTAAATGGCTTGGGTAACTCTGCTCAAGCTTAAATGCAGAGGGCAATATTTCATTTTTAACATCTTCAACACCAGTAACAATATCGGACACAAAATAATAAGGCCCATAATTAGTAACAACAAAAGATGTAATCTAGCGGTACTTAAGACCAATCCATCCTAAATTAAAAGAAATTTTAAGCGATAGAATTATGGAAGTAAAATCAGGAAGGATATTTGAATATGATAGCACAGCAATATGGGAAAAGCATTCAACATATATTTGAATAAAATAAAACTTAATAATAAGGGATATACTTTGCGAACCTTTAGAAAAGATTTTATTTCCAGAAGCAAGAAGCTGGAAGCTGGAATTTCTATAAGTGCTACCTCTCAACTTTTCGGACACTCTAATATAAAAGCCACAATGACATACTACACTAAGCTTTCCTCAAACCAGCTTAAAAATGAAATATCCAGATTAAAATAATATTCGCTCCGTAAGAATTTTCTTACGGAGTTTTTTTACTTTTCGTTTTAATTCGTTACATGACATTTTCTTTTAAAACTAAGAAGCCTTATAACTTATTAAGTTATAAGGCTTTTAAGAGCGGGGCCGACGAGACTCGAACTCGCGACCTCCTGCGTGACAGGCAGGCGTTCTAACCAACTGAACTACGACCCCTTTTTCTAAGAACAATCTCTAAAAGAGATGTCAAATATATCTTTTGTTTTGACTAAAATCAATATTTTTCATTAGTACAATTAAAAAAAATCGAATTTTTTATTCGCCAAATGAAATTCCGACTGCTTTAGCCGCAAGTAAAGCCTGGGTATCGGCTTGAACTAGTTTTTGCTTGGAAATTGCATCTTCAATTCTTACATTTTTTACATAGTTTCCTTTTAAAGCAACCATTCTTCCAAATTTTTTCTTAACTGCTAATTCAATTGCATAAGCACCAAACTTAGTTGAAAGTATCCTATCAAATGGCGTCGGGCTACCACCACGCTGCAAATGTCCTAATACCGTAACTCTAGTCTCTCTTTGTGTATTTTCTTCAATTTTTTTAGCAACCAATTCTGCAATTCCACCAAGCTGAACCGGATCATGACGTTTGATATCATGACCTTTAGTAACCATCTCACCATCTTTCGGTTTTGCACCTTCAGCAACACAAACCAGGCTAAATTTCTTTCCCATCAATTCGCGTTTTAATATTTTATCGTAAACTTTATCCCATGAAAAAGGGATTTCAGGAATTAAAATAATATCGGCACCACCGGCTAATCCACCGTTTAATGCAATCCATCCGGCATATCTTCCCATAACTTCTACAACAATAACTCTGTGATGAGAAGAAGCTGTTGTATGCAATCTATCTAACGAAGTTGCGACAACATAAACAGCAGAATCATGACCGAATGTTAGATCTGTAGCTTCCAAATCATTATCAATAGTTTTGGGAACACCGATCATGTTCATTCCCATTTCGCCTAATTTTCTACAGATATGCATTGTACCATCACCGCCAATAGCAATTAAAGCATCTAAATTCCAGGCCTGATAGTTTTTCAAAGCTGACTCGGCTTTATTCATTATCTCAATTTTGCCGTCTTTTTGTACCGGCCAATGAAAAGGATCGCCCTTGTTTGATGATCCTAAAATTGTACCACCACGAGCTAAAATTCCTGAAACATCATCATTTTTTAATTCTTTTGCTCTACCTTCTACAAGCCCTTCAAAACCATCAAGTATGCCCAATACAGACATTCCGTAGTCTTGAGCAGGTTTGGTTACTCCCCTAATAACAGCATTAAGACCGGGGCAATCACCACCGCCTGTTAAAATACCAATCCGTTTTACTTTTGAACTCATGACCATTTTTTTTCCTTCTGAATTATCTTCAATTTTAAATTGAAATTATTTTCCCAGTTGTTTTAAAGTGTAATTTTACTAGCTCATTTAACTTCTCTTTACCATATAATCTGATTACCCGGTGAGCAATTTCTTCAACCTTTGATGATGCTCCTTTTGGAAGAGTCATCTTAATCTTTTTATTTTGAAGTTTGAACCAGTTGCTAAATTCGTTCCTTGCTAAAATTGAGGCAGCGGCAACAGCGGTGTATTTTTCAGCTTTAGTAAATTGATGAAGTTTAAGATTAGTTCCTTTTTCTTGAAGGGAATTAACGATCAAACTCTCATCACCAAATTTATCGCTTATTGCTTCTTTCGCATCTGTAACTTCTGCTATATTTTCCAGAACTTTAGCATGCGCCCAGCCTAAAAGTTTATTTACATTTTTAATTTTGGAATATAGCTCATTGTATTTTTGAGGATTTATTGTAATAATGTTAAAATTATTACCAACAATCTTTTTAATCTCAATGGCTAAATCTGATATTGAATTATCGGATATAAGTTTACTGTCCCTTACACCTAATTTTTTCAACTTCACGTTAGAAATTTTATCAACAAAAACACCCGCAATAACTAACGGTCCAAAATAGTCGCCTTTACCCGATTCATCGGTGCCTATATAACTTTCGGGTTCATCAAGTTCTGTAATCTTATTATCGAATAAACTTTCACCAAATATTAGCGAATCAACATTATTATAAAGAACAGAATCTTTGTTTCCTTGCAAAATTATTTTTACTCCTTTTTTCCCGAAGTAAACCAATAATTTTAATTTTGTGATATCGTCGGAAACGCCTAATTCATAATTATACAACGCTTCGGATATTTCCGAAACCTTATACCCGTGCCCAATCAATTCGTCGGAATAACGGGTAATTTGTTTTTCAGCTTCTTCTTTAACACTAAACATAAATTTTATTTAATTAGTAAAGATAACAAATATCATATTCATTTTGAAATTTTTGCTGATAGAAATACCACAATTTATTTGAATAATTATGCTTTGAGACAACCTTTTTCAAATGTTAATATATGCACATTGCGCAATTTTGACTACATAAGTGATCAATATATATTACACTTTTTCCGGTTAATATTAAAATAATTTGGAATTAAGGCGATTTAACAAGATTATTAGATTGGAACATTTATTGCGTGTAATTAACTGTAATAACATTGATTTTATACGTAGAAGATATTAGTTTAATAAATGATAATACTACCATTTGGTATAAGGAGTTAATAATGAAGAATGCTAAATATTTTATCTTGTTGAGTTTTCTTGTTTTATTCTTTTCAAGCTCTGTTTTGGCTCAGAATAAGGATGAAAAACAACCTAAAGACGAAACAGTATCATCACAATTAGCTGTTAAATTGCAGCAGAAAATTTTATTGTCAAAAGATCAGACGGAAAAAGTAACAGAAATTATAGAAAAATATTTGCATGATAAAACGACGGAATCTTTAACCGATGCAAACTCTGCTATAGTTAAACTTTTAGATTCTCGCCAGAAAATTAAATTTGATATTGTAAAGAATGATTGGTGGAAGTTGATTAACGAAAATAAAACTAAGTAAATATTGATTCTAATTCTTAAAGTGTTTTATGCTCATAGATTTTACATTTATGAGCATTTTTTATTTCTCAAATAAACACCTCGATATTTTAGTGTCTTATTAAGTTGTAGTAAACTCTATATTAAACTCAGTCCAGCCGTTACATACTAAATTAATTTTTCCGCCTAATTGATCTGTTAAAGTTGTAACCAACTGTAAGCCCAAAGATTCAGTGTTTCTGAAATCAACATCAGGTGGAAAACCAACTCCGTTATCCTTCAAAATTAGTTGGTACAAATTGTTTTTATTTATCAAACTCAGTTCAACAATCCCGCCTTTGCCATTTGGGAAAGCATGTTTTAATGAATTTGAAATTAACTCATTTATAATTAAGCCACATAAGATTGCTGTGTCAATTTCTAGGTAAATACCTTCTAGATTAGTTCTGAGCTGAATTTTTTCTGAATCGACATTGTAGGAAGAAAACAAATCTTTTGTAAGAGAATGAATATATTCTGCAAACTCTATCTTATTTAAGTCTTTAGATTGATATAATTTTTCGTGTATTAAGGCCATAGAACGAACACGTGTTTGGCTTTCTCTAAAAATTTCCAGAGACTTTTTATCTTCAATATAATTGGACTGTAGATTTAGAAGACTTGAGATAACTTGTAAATTATTTTTAACCCGGTGATGTATTTCGCGAAGAAGCACAACTTTTTCTTGCAATGAAGAATTAATTTGTTCTTGAGCTTTTTTCCTTTCGGTTATTTCCTTTCTCAAATCTTCATTTACTCTGGAAAGCGCAGCGGTTCTTTCAATAACTCTTTTTTCCAGTTCATCTTTAGTCCGTTCTAATGCTTCCACAGCATACTTTCGTTCGGTACTTTCTCTTACAATTGCAATACCGCCTATTATATTCTTACTAGAATCTATTATCGGTGAATAGTAAGCTTCAAAATATCCTTCCTTATTATTTTCCGGAATATTAAACCACCTGTCTTTAGCGATTACATAATTACCTTTAAGAGTTTCGTAATAATATTTGTCCTCACCAATTTCTAAAAGAAACGGCATAACTTCAAAAGCGGAATTACCCAAACTTTGCTCTTTCTTAATCCCGGTTATCGCTTCCATTCCGGGATTCCACAAAGTGTATTTGCATTCTTTATCAAAAGCTACTATTCCATCCAGGCTACTATTTAATAAGCGTTCGGAAAATTCCATTTCTCGACGAATAGCTTTTTCAATTTTCTTTCTCTCCGAAATCTCACTATCGAGTATATAGAATACGGTTAAGAAGATAACACAACTAACAAGAGTTCCGACAATAATTGTAACAAATGTATTCTTAACATTTGTCACAAGCATCTGATCCCATTTTTGAAGTTTCCGGTATTCCTCATTTCCGAGTTGGCTAAGTATATTACTTATCTGATCCATAAATTTTTTGCCGACACGCATTTTCATACGGTCTTCCGACGCTCTGATATCACCATTTTTCCTAAGTTCTATCGCGTTTTTTAAACTGGTGATTCTGAGATTTATTATCTTTTCTAATTCTGATATTTTTTTTAATTGAGTTGGATTTCCATTATATAGCTCTTTCAAATTTTGTAAGTCTAGTCTAATATTTTCTTGGCCTTCTGTGTAGTGTGATAAGTAATTTTCATCACCTGTAATAATATAACTTCGCTGTCCTTCTTCGGCACTTATGATCTGAGTTAATACATCTTCCAATTTATTTAATGATTTGTAGGCTTGAGATCTTAACTCGGCTGTTTCAAAGACTTCATTTATATTTCTATACGAAGATACACCTATCCCGATAATCAAAATGAGGATGAATACAAATCCACCTTTAACAGTTTTTATTTCGTTAAATAATTTCATAAATATTATTGGAGAGTTTTAAAAATTACAAACGGTCATATCTGAATAGAAATATTATTCCCGCAATATTAGAGCGATATAGTAAATTTAATATATTATTAATCTAATAATAATAATATTTTTTTTAACAATCTCAGTTATTATTAGTATTCAATTTAAAAATAAAAAAAGCCGCCAAAATAGATTGGCGGCTTTAATTTAACTTTATGAATCTTCTTAGTATGCTAAAGAAACTCCAACATTAACTGTTCTAGGTAATCCTAAGTAAACTTCAGCTCTTTGAGCAGAATGACTAGGTGCGCCTTTAACTCCGTTATAAGCACTGTTGTCTGTTGCGTCCTGAACATAAACTGCATCAAATAAATTAAATACATGCGCAAATAATTGTAAATTTACTCCCTTTAGTTTTACAGGTAGGTCATATTTAAGATGTGCATCAAAAATACCATATGCGGGAGCTTTCCAAACTTGTCCTCTATCAGATGCACTTGTTCTGGAAGTTGGTTCATAGTTTGCATAGTAGTTACTGTAATTTCTATACACAAACTGTGCTTCTATACCTTTAATCGGAAAAACAGATGCCTGGATAGCAATTTGTGTCTGGGGAGCATCTCCAACTTTTAAATCTTTAATGTAGTAATTATAAGATTTTTCTGATAGTTGGTTGTTTGAATATGTTTTATAAACGCCTGTAGCATCATCAAGATATTTCCAATTTCCAAATGAAGCTGCAGCATCTAGCCTGAAATATTTAACAGGTTGGTAAGCAGCTGATAACTCAACACCTGCGTGTAAAGAATTTATACCTTGCAAGAATACAACATCAGTGCTTCCATTAAGATTAGTTACATTTACACTATTTGATTGATTTTTCCAAAGTGTATAATAGTAGTTTCCTTTAAGAGATAATTTCCCGTTTAACGCTTTGTAGTTAATACCTGCTTCAACAGAAGTGAATTTCTCATTTTCAGGATTCTGTGCTTTTGTGCTTGTAACATCATCAATAACTTTATCAAAAATCGGAACTTTTGAAACTAAACCAACATTAGCAAAAATATCGAGATTATAAGTAGCTCTATAGCTTGCACCGCCTTTTAATTGATAGCCTGTAATATTATTTGACTTTAATACTAACTCTTTACCTGCAGCATCCTTTTTAAAGTGATTTGTAAAAGAATACTTAATCATTGACCAGCCGTATGTAGCATATGCAGAAATCTGTCCGGCAGTATATTCGCCTTGTCCGTAAAAGCCCAACCAGTCAACTGTGTTCGTATTATAATAAGTAACCTTATCTCCTAAGCCTTTTCCTTGAGTACTAGGAGTATCAAACTCATTATTTTTATCGATATAAAGTTTTCCGCCTAAAAGATCTCTTACTTCCTGGAAGTGATCAATCTTTGCAGTTCTCCAATCAACACCTATAGATGTTTTAAATTCATCAGAAAATTTATAATAAGCCTTTGAAATTGCGCCTATTGTCCATTGATTATTAACACTGTTTCTGAGTATTCCTAATGAAGTATCGCCATTTGCCATATTTTGAGCTATAGTAGCATTCCAATCAACAATTCTTGAAGGAGTAGAATAATCCCAAGCCATCTTTCCTGCAGTTCCACTTCCACCACCATTTCCTCCGGAATAGTATAAGGTTGTATACCAGCTAGCTTTTGATGACAATTGAGTATAATAGTTTAAGTTAACTATTGGTTTATTGTAATAATTTTCTCTCTCGTTTATATAGCCTTCGTTATACCGGCTCTGAATAGAACCATCCCAATATTGTTTACCGGTATAAGAAGGATTAACTCCGTTCCAGTTCTCGTTCCAGTATCTTCCTTCTTCCCGGACTTTTGCTAATTGAGCATCGGTATATCCCAAATTCTTTGCAAACGAATGATCATAAGCGGCAATATTTTGTGCATAAAGATTTTGACCGTGTCTCTGCGGAGCGCCAAGTGCATAAATTTCAATTCTATTTTTGTCATTAATATTATAACTCGCTCCAAAATAATATGCCCATGCATCAGTCCATGTTTTATCGACAACACCAACACCGGTTTTACGAACAACTGTAGCACTAAAAGCAAATTTATTATCAATTAAACCGCTATTTGCACTCAGGGTAGACTTGAAGAAATCTCCGCTTCCAAATTCTTGTTTGAATTTCATTCCGTAACTTTGTGCAGTAGGATCAGTTATAATATTCATTGTGCCGCCAATTGAAGGTGTAGCTAAGTTAATAGCGCTCAAACCTCGCTGAACCTGAATGGAAGAAGTTGCATCACCAACACCGTCCCAGTTTGACCAGTAAACCCAACCGTTTTCCATATCATTCACAGGAACGCCATTTATCATAATGGCAACATTTCTCTGATTAAATCCACGAACATTAATTCTCGCATCACCTGCACCACCTCCCTGCTCTGTTGCATAAACAGAAGGAGTTGTATTTAATACCATTGGAATATCTCGTGAACCTAGTCTCAATTCAACAGCCTTTTTTTCAACATCGCTGAAAGCTACAGGAGTTTCACGTTCTTTTGCTCTATCAGCAATTACTGTAACGTTCAAAGTAAACTGATGATCTTTCAGCTCAAAATTCAATTCAGTATCTTTATCAACTTTAACATCAGATTCTTTCTTTTCGAATCCTATATAACTACAAACAACTTTGTAGTTGCCTTTAGGAACTTCTATTTTATAAGTTCCATCCGCATTGGTAGCAGCACCAAAGCCGGTTCCCTCTAGATAAACGTTCGCTCCAATTAACTTTTCTCCTGTTGTAGAACTTGTTACAACGCCTGATATGGTATATTGTTGTGCAAATACCATTGTTGAGAAAAGGAAAAGCGCAAGAGCTATAATTTTGTATAACTTTGCCATTTAGATCTACACTCCTATTTATTATTAGTGAAGTAATGATTTATTTTTAACAGTGACCTTAATTTTTGCGTCCAAATATCTATACTCTCAAATAATTTTTAAACCCATTTTACCCTGGAAATGCACATTTAACATTATCTTAATATTAATGAGAAAGAATTGTTTTGAATTAGGTGACAAAGAATTGATATGATTTTTAAGATTTTGCACTATATCATTTGAGGTTTAAAAAGTATTCAATTTATTTGCAAACTCGTCTTTAAATTTTCGAACAAAACTTAAAAATTATACAAGTAGTGATTGGTGATTCAGAAGTAATTTAAAAATGAGTGAAACATGCGGTGATTTTATACACAATTTTTAATGCCTTTACCTGATGGCTGATTTACTGTGACTCTAAACAATATTGATTGCAATAACACTAAAGATCATTGACTAATTATGCATGAAGTTCTATTTTACCAATGCTTAAAAATCACAGTTATTGATCTTGTCAAAGGGTATTCCCCTGCTCTTTGACATAAAGAGATCAAGGCCCGGTGTTTCCCCAACATCGGGTTTTTTATTTTAAGCAAGAATATAATTTAATTTCATAATTTGGGGTAAAATAATTACTTATATGATTAGAACTTTAATTTTATTATTATTTGTTTTTTGGAGTGTCGCTGTAATTTTTAGAATTACCTTCGGAGGGTTAATTCATATTTTACTATTATTAGCAGCTATTGGATTAGTTTTTAATTATTTGGGACTTAAAAATGTTAACGAACTAAGTTAATTTTTATGATATTTATTGTCTCCCCATTTTAATACTTCCAACTTAACTTCAGTAATTCCGCTTGAAATCATTCCAAGTTTCTCGGCAGTACCATATGATAAATCAATTATCCTTCCGTTGAAATCGGGAAGTCTATCGTTTATCCTAACAATAGTATTTTTTTTGTTCAATATATTTGTCACTTTTACTATTGTTCCAAAAGGATATGTTTTGTGTGCAGCTGTTAGATCATACATATTATATACTTCTCCATCGGCAGTTATCCTTCCATTATATTTATCAGAATAAAACGAAGCCACGCCGATTGCAGTTTCCAAAACAGTATTATTACTATAACTGTTGTATTCATTCTCTGAAGCGTTTACATCAGTTGTGTATTGAGTTTTATGCTTGGTCTCTGAATCATTTTTTTGGGGGGAGTTCCTATTTGATGTAAATCTAGGAACACTGCTGCAACCGAATGAGTTTAGTAAGACTATTAAAAAAATAAGTGTAAATGCTACTTTCATATTCAACTATTTTTATCAATAAGAAAATATGAAGTATTTAATGAAAAATAAAGTTAGATGAGAATGATAATTATAATAAGGCAGCACATTTAACTATTGCGGTTTCGCTTCGCAATCTATTTGAAGCAATTTTATATGCGTAAGAATTTTCAAATGAAGAAATCTCGCTTTCGCTTAAGCCACCTTCAGGGCCAAAAATGAAATAATAATTTGTATCTATAATCGGATGAAAATGATTAAAGTTGTTTTCTGCATCCTGTTCAAAAATCACTTTAATGCCTTCCAAATTATTTATGTCTTTAATTGAACTTATAACTCTTAACTTTGGCAGAAATGCTTGAAGTGATTGCTTCATTGCTGAGAGTAAAATTTTATTCCATCTTTCTATTTTACTTCCTTTACTTACTGTCCGTTCAGATTCAAATACAATAAAATTTGTTATTCCTAATTCTGTGCATTTCTCTAATGCATATTCAAATCTTTCCGTACTTTTCAGCTTTGGAATGCAAAAATAATAATTACTTTTAGCATTGGTATAATCTTTTTTTTGCTTTACAATAAGTTCAATATTTTCCCTATTTATGTTTACTATCTGCGATAAAAATATTTTTCCTTCGCCATTAGTAACATAAATTTCATCACCTTCTTTATGCCTCATAACCCGAGTTATGTGTTTACTTTCCTCATCATTAATAATGATTTTATTACCAACTATATTCTGAGGATTTGTATAGTATTGTTCTATGTTAGAAAGAAATTCCAAGCCCAATCAACCATTCTAAGTTTCTGTACTCATCTAGAGCACCTTCAACTCTTAATATATTATAAGGTAAAATTAAAAAGATAATTCCGGCACCATAACCTGAGTTAAAATTATTCAAGCTTAATGACTGACCTCTATACCTTGTTGTACCGGTATCTGTGAACAATTCCAAGTATAAAGCTAAACGATAAGATAATAATGATTTGGGAACTAAAGGCACAAAATCCAACGATACATTTATATCTTTTATCAGAGGATAATTCATTTCCAGCGATCCAACGTAATAGCTATTTCCTTCCATTTGCTGATTAAAATGTCCGCGAATTCTTTCTTGATATCCAAGTATCGAATAATCATAGTATGGAATAAACCTTCCAAATGTTTGTCGGGTAGCAAATCTCCATTTGAAACTTAGATCATTAAACAACATTCTGTATTCTCTAAAATCAAATTGAAGAACCTGATAATTAATTTTATCTATACCTAGTCCTTTTTCATCAAATTTTATAGTACTATAAATCCCATCTCTAGGAAACTGAGCTAAATCACGCGTATCAAAACTGTAACTTAATCCGATTACTGGAAATCTATCAACACTCTTTCCAGAAGCTGAAATCCCTTTAATAGCTACAGGACTTTGAACGTAATGATATCCAAGATTTACTTCCGCACGATTATAAAGTCCAAATCTTTTCCCGATTGAAATTTGCCCGTAGATAAATTTCTGATGAAAATCGTCACCAAATAAGTTCCTAGCATTTATACTTTTATTTTCAGCATTTTGAAATGAAACTTCAGCGCCAAAAGAGATATTCTCTTTTCTAAATAAATAAGGAGTATAATATCGGAGAAAATAATGAGGATCATATCCAAAAGCCGCTCTAACTAATAACAGTTCGTTTCTTCCACGGAAATTATTTATAAACAAATCTATCCCGTAAGAAATTTTATTCCAATCTTGATCTTTAAGCTGCACAAACGGAATAGGATAAATGTACCAACTCTCCTCAACATGTATAATTAAAATATTCTTATCATTTATTCTTTCCGGAAAGACATCTACCCGAGTAAAAATTCCCAAACTAAAAATTCTATCTCTGTTATATTGCGCAATTTTGGGAGATATAAAATCCCCAACTTTTACAGTGAGTTCTTTAAGGATTATATCGTTCTCTGTTATCTTATTACCATTTACAATAATTGAATCGATAACTACATGGTATTTTCCCGAATACTTTAAAGTGTCTTGTTGTTGTGCGTTACAAAAAACAAGCGGAATTAAAAGAAGTAAAAGGAAATACTTTATCATTTAGTTATTTAATATTTCTAGTATGTGAGTGAAAGGTAAATGAAAAGTTAAAAAAATTCCCCGCCTAATTCATGTAAAAAATTAGTACGGGGAAAAATAATTAAGATATTTGTTCTTCAATATAGTCGGAAATTGGATTGCAACTGCATACCAAGTTTCTATCTCCATAAGCATTATTTACTCTGCCTACATTTGGCCAGAATTTATTGCTTCTATTCCATGCTAACGGATATGCTGCTTTTTCTCTAGAGTATTCATGCTTCCAAGCATCCGAAATAACTGAAGCGGCAGTGTGAGGAGCGTTCTTTAAAACATTGTCGGCTTTATCGGCCTTTCCATTTTCGATTTCACCAATTTCTTCTCTAATCGAAAGTAAAACTTCACAAAAACGATCTAGCTCTGCTTTCGATTCACTTTCTGTTGGTTCAACCATTAAAGTTCCTGCCACAGGAAACGAAACAGTAGGAGCGTGATATCCATAATCCATTAAACGTTTAGCGATATCTTCAACTTCAATTTGCGCTGTTGTTTTAAAGTTTCTCATATCAAAAATTAATTCGTGCGCAACTCTGCCATTTTTACCTGAATACAAAACTTTATAATGAGCTGATAATATAGTTTTAATATAATTTGCATTTAATATAGCAACTTGAGTAGATTTTGTTAAACCTTGCTCGCCCATCATTTTTATATACGCATGAGAGATAACTAAAATATTAGCACTTCCCCAGGGAGCTGATGATACGGCATGAATTCCTTCGGAATGGTTTAATTTTACCAATGAATGAGCCGGTAAAAATTCTACTAAATGTTTTGCAACTCCTATTGGCCCGACTCCGGGACCTCCACCGCCGTGAGGAATACAAAATGTTTTATGCAAATTTAAATGGCAAACATCTGCACCAATCATTGCAGGACTTGTAAGCCCGACCTGAGCATTCATATTTGCGCCATCCATATAAACTTGTCCGCCATATTGATGAATGACGGAACAAATTTCTTGAATTTTTTCTTCAAAGACTCCATGTGTTGATGGATAGGTAACCATTAAAGCAGAAAGATTTTCCTTATGCAATTCGGCTTTCTTTCTTAGATCGTCAACATCAATGTTCCCAAATTTATCACAATTAACTACGACAACTTTCATTCCTGCCATCACTGCACTTGCCGGATTTGTGCCATGTGCGGATGAAGGAATTAAAACTACATTACGATGTCCCTCGCCTCTTTTAATATGATACTGTCTAATTACCATCAACCCGGAGAACTCCCCTTGCGCACCGGAATTAGGTTGAACAGAAGTAGCAGCAAAACCGGTAATTTCCGATAAATCATTTTCGAGCTCTTTAAATATTTGTTTGTATCCCTCAACTTGATTACTCGGAGCAAAAGGATGAATACGTGCGAGTTCAGGCCAGGTAATCGCAATCATTTCGGAAGTTGCATTTAACTTCATTGTACAAGAACCAAGTGGGATCATCGAGTGTGTAAGTGAAAGATCTTTGTTTTCTAGACTCTTCAGATAACGCAGCATTTCAGTTTCAGAATGATAGGTATTGAAGACAGGATGTTGTAAAAACAAAGTCTTACGTCTAAGGTTTTCTGAAATATTAGATTCTATTTTTTTAGCTTTCTCAATAATATTTGATTCATCAAATGTTTTATCAGCAGCCTTTGCAAAAACTTCAATCAATTCTATTACATCTTCAAAATCACAAACTTCATTTAATGATAGCGAGACTGAATTATCTTCCACATACCACAAATTAATTTCTTTAGATTCAGCAATTTGTTTTAGCTTTATTTTAAGCTCAGCATTACCTTTTAGGTCAATATGTAAAGTGTCAAAATATATTTTATTTAATTGTTCAAATCCCAAACTATTAATTGCATCGGCCAATAATACGGTTAAACTATGAATGCGTTCCGCAATTGCTTTTATTCCTTCCGGACCATGATAAACTGCATACATGCTTGCCATAACGGCTAATAAAACTTGAGCTGTACAAATATTGCTTGTAGCTTTTTCACGACGAATATGTTGTTCTCTTGTTTGAAGCGCCATTCGTAATGCATTATTTCCCTGAGCATCAACAGACAAACCGATGATTCTACCGGGTATTTGTCTTTTATAATCATCTTTAGTTGCAAAATATGCAGCATGTGGTCCGCCGTAACCTATTGGGACACCAAATCTTTGGGAAGTTCCAACTACAGCATCTGCACCAAATTCGCCAGGTGCTTTTAGAAGCGTCAAACTCAAAAGATCAGCAGCAACAATTTTGAAAATATTATTTTCATCAGCAGTCTTGAAAAATTCTGTATAGTCAAAAACTTCGCCATATTTTGCCGGATATTGAACAAGAACGCCGAAGAAAGAATCATTTAATTTCATTGAAAGGTGATCACCAATATGCAACTCAATCCCTAGCGGAATTGCTCTTGTCTTTAAAACATCAATAGTTTGAGGGAGACATTCTTTGGAAACAAAAAACTTATTGGCATCTTTATTTTTTCTCAACGAATAAAACATTGACATTGCTTCGGCTGCCGAAGTGCCTTCATCAAGCAAAGATGCGTTTGCAATTTCCAACCCGGTTAAATCGATAATCATTGTTTGGAAATTTAATAACGCTTCTAATCTTCCCTGCGAAATTTCAGCCTGATATGGAGTATATTGCGTGTACCAGCCTGGATTTTCCAAAACATTTCTTTGAATAACCGCCGGTGTAATTGTAGGGTTATATCCTAAACCTATATAGGATTTATAAACTTTATTTTTTTTCGCAATACTTCTAAGATTTTCTAAATATTTAGTTTCGGAAACCGGTTTTGAGATGTTTAGTTTTTCTTTTAATCGAATCTGAGCAGGAATTGTATCATTAAGTAGGCTTTCTATAGAGTCCACACCAATTACATTTAGCATCTCTTTAATTTCATCATCATTCGGACCAATATGTCTATTTACAAATCGATCCGGGTGTTCAAATAGATTCATAGTTCTTCTTCTTTCCGGTTAAAAATTTTGTTTTTATCGGTTTGTAAGAATGTTATTCTTACACAATTATGATTTTATTGTATCTAAATTTAATTAATTAAAATGAAATTTTAGTGATTTGAACATGACAAATTTTGGGGTAAGGTTATACTCAAAGGGAAATAATTGAAATTATTCTTCCTCGGATTCATTTTCCATTGCTATTTGCTTCAATGCAATCTTTGCTGCATTTTGTTCTGCCGACTTTTTATTCCTTCCTTTGCCTGTACCGTAATCTTTTTCCCCGATCACAACTTTAATAGTAAAAATTCTATTGTGCTGCGGACCTTCTTCATTAGTTACTACATAATTTGGATTATCTAATTTATTAGCTTGGGCATATTCTAATAACTGACTTTTATAATTCTCATCAATTAAATATTCACCTTCTTTTGAACTCGGATCAATCAATACTTTATGGATAAACTTACTTGAAATATCTAAGCCATGATCTAAGTAAATTGCACCAAGCAAAGCTTCTAAAGCATCGGAAAGCACCGTTCTAGAACCGTTGGTAAAAGTATTTGCAAGATTTTTACTAACAAGCAAATATTCAGAAAGATTTATACTTTCAGCAACATCTGCAAGTGATGATCTGTTTACAAGTTTGGCTCTAACTTTTGTTAAAAAGCCTTCATCCTTATCAGGAAATTTAGAAAACAAATATTCAGCTACTATTAAACTTAAAACCGAGTCCCCCAAAAATTCCAACCGTTCATTAGATTCTTCAAATTCCTCGCTTTGCTCTAAAAACGAACGATGCATAAGCGCTTTAATATAATATGATGAGTTTTTGATTGAACAGCCGATTAATTTTTCTAATTCTCTAAACTTGGATGGGGTTAATTGACGTGAAACTTCTTTTGGAAGTTTTATTTTAGCCGGTTTTCTAAATTTATTGACTATCCAAGAAAACATAAGGTTTATTCCTCAACCTCATATTTTTTGAATAATATTGACGCATTATGACCGCCAAATCCGAATGTATTGCTAATGGCGTAATTTATAACTTTTTCGGTTGGTTTATTTGCGCTGTAATTAAGATCGCATTCCGGATCGGGATTAGTTAAATTAATTGTAGGCGGAACCATATTATGTTGAATTGCCATAACTGTAGCTATAGCTTCAATTCCCCCGGCAGCACCTAATAAATGTCCGGTCATAGATTTAGTTGAACTAACTACTAAATCATATGCATGTTTCCCAAAAGTAGTTTTTATTGCCATTGTTTCATTAACATCATTATATGGAGTTGAAGTTCCATGAGCATTAATATAATCTACTTTTTCTGGTGAAACATTGGCGTCTTCAAGACAGGCTTTCATTGAACGAACAGCGCCCTCTCCTCCCGGAGCAGGTGCAGTAATATGATACGCATCTCCGGTAAGGCCAACTCCTACAATTTCCGCAAGAATTTTAGCGCCTCTTTTCTTAGCATGCTCATATTCTTCTAAAACTAAAGTTCCCGCACCTTCGCCCATAACAAAACCATTTCTATCCTTATCAAAAGGACGAGAAGCCTCAAGATAACGATCATTCCATTTTGAAAGTGCTTTCATAGAATTAAATCCGGCAATAGACATTTCTGTTATTGCAGCTTCGGAACCGCCGCAAAGCATAGCATCAGCACTGCCTCTTTGTATAAGCATAAAAGCGTCAGCTATAGAATGAGATGAAGTAGCACATGCAGATGTAGTTGCATAGTTTGGACCTTTAAATCCGTACTTAATAGATATTTGTCCGGCAGCCATATCAGAGATCATCATTGTAACAAAAAACGGACTTACCGAGCGAGGATTTTTGGATTCGAAGTAATTAAAATGCTGTTGTGTATTTGTAAGCATTCCGCCAATACCACTGCCGTATATTACGCCAATTCTTTCCAATTCTAATTCTTCCAGATTGAAGTTTGCGTTTTTAACAGCCATCCCGGCAGATACTAGAGCGTATTGAGTAAAGAGATCCATTCTTTTGACAGATTTTTTGTCAAAATATTTTTCGGGATCAAAGTCTTTTACTTCAGCGGCAAATTGCGTATCGAAACCGGATGCATCAAATTTAGTAATTGGACCTACGCCGTTTACTCCCTGAAGCATATTATCCCAGAACTCCTGTACGTCTGCACCGATAGGAGTAATTGCTCCCAAGCCGGTTACAACTACTCTTCTCTTATTCATAAATAACTCCTGAGATTTAAGATAGTTAGCAGATAACTATAAAATTAAATAAGATGGGAAATTTAAAGTGAGTGAAAGTCGAGAAAATATATTTCTCGACTTAAACACAAACTAACCTAATTTTTCCGTTAGATATTTAACTGCATCTCCGACAGTTCCAATTTTTTCAGCGTCTTCATCAGGTATAGAAACTTGAAAAGCACTTTCAAATCCCATAACTAATTCAACTATATCAAGTGAATCAGCACCTAAATCATTAGTGAAAGAAGCTTCAGGTGTAATTTGAGATTCTTCAACACCTAATTTGTCGATAATAATCTCTTTTACTTTAGCTTCAACTTCCATTTTACTTCTCCTATTTTATATGTTTAATTTAAGTTAATGTTAAATAACTTCTTAAATAATTTGATTACATAGCCATTCCGCCGTCAACGGAAATTACCTGACCTGTAATATAGTCAGAATCCGGTGAGGCTAAAAATAAAACAACTTTAGCAATATCTTCCGGTTCCCCTATTTTCTTAAGAGGTACTTGATTGAGGATTGCTTCTCTTTGTTTGTCATTTAATTTTCCCGTCATATCAGTTGAGATGAACCCGGGAGCAACTGCATTTGCAGTAATATTTCTTGAAGCAAGTTCTTTTGCTACTGATTTTGTAAAACCAATAACGCCGGCTTTTGATGCAACATAGTTAGCTTGTCCGGCATTTCCTATAATTGCAACTACAGATGAGATATTCACAATTTTACCATATTTTTGGCCCATCATAGGTTTAAGAGATGCTTTTGTATAATTAAAAACGCTCTTAAGATTTGCATTTATAACGCTGTCAAAATCACTCTCAGACATTCTTAGTAGAAGATTATCTTTAGTTATACCAGCGTTGTTTACTAAAATATCTAAACCGCCTAACTTTTCCAAAGTAAAACTTACAGTTTTTTCTGCTTCGGCAAACTGAGATGCATCAGCTTGTAAGCTGAAAACCTTAGTTCCAAACTTAGAAGCTTCTTGTTCAACTTGTTTTGCAGCCTCAGATGAGCTATTATAAGTGAAAACAACATCACAACCATTTTCGGCAAGTTCTAATACTATCGCTTTTCCGATTCCTCTTGAGCCTCCGGTAACAATAGCTCTTTTACCAGTTAATTTCATTAATTATTTTCTTCCAATGATTTTAAGTATTCAATTTTATAAGCTTCAAGTTCACTCATTCCATCTTCGCCAAAAAGATGTGTAAGCTCCTCTTTGCAAGCCTCATAAATTGACATATTGCCATTTGGATTTTTATTACATGTTTTTAATCTATCAATATGCTCATCATCAATGGTAATTGCACCTTCGTAAACAGTAAGCGGAAATAATATACAATAAATAGGTTTATATTTCCACTTATGGGCACCTTCATTTAATGCTAATCTTTGAAGAACGCATAAACCATTTTTATCCAAAAAAGTACATTTCCCGTTTATAACTTCGGTACCAACCGCAACTCCGGAATCAAAATCTTCATCTTCTTCGGGAGCTTCAAACCATTTTGAAATGTCTGTCGATTGAGAATCATCCATAAGCGGAATAACTTTATCTTTAATTTCCATGATCATATCATGTTCTTTAAGATCGGTGTAAACTCCGTAATTACAACATTCTCCGCCACAACGGCAATTGAATTCAAAGGTAAAGATTTTAGGATCAATCAAATAACCTTTTATTTCCTTAGTAAAATTTTCACTCATTATAAATACTTCTCCACATCGGAAAATTTATCAATCCCGAAACAATTAACATCAGGATTTATTCTTTTAACTAAACCTTGCAGAACTTTACCGGGCCCGATTTCATAAAATTCGTCAAACCCGTCATTTATCATATTAGTAATAGTTTCTTCCCATCTAACCGGAGAAGTAACTTGTTCGTGCAATAAGTCCTTTATTTCATCTTTATTAGTTACTGCGTTTGCCGTAACATTAGCATACACAGGAAAACGCGCATCATAAAAATTTGTTTGATCAAGAGCTGTTTTCAATCTGTCTTTACCGGATTGCATAAGCGGTGAATGAAAAGCTCCGCTAACGACTAATTCTTTAACTAATCTAGCGCCGCCAGCTTTACAAAGTTCCATTGCTTTTTTAACACCATCTATAGAACCGGAAATTACTATTTGTCCGGGGGAATTAAAATTAGCACATTGAACAATTCCTTCTGAGGAAGCCTCTTTACAAAATTCTTCTACCTTCAACGGATCAAGTCCGATAACTGCAGCCATAGTCCCGGGATTATCAATTCCGGCTTGCTGCATTGCTTTTCCTCTTTCTCTAACTAATTTAACAGCATCATAAAACTGAATTGCTCTTGCTGAAACTAATGCAGAATATTCGCCCAAAGAATGTCCGGCAGCACCATCAAATTGTAATGTTCTGATGATACTCGCTAAAATAACACTATGAATAAAAATAGCCGGTTGAGTAAATTCTGTTTGCTTTAATTCATCTTCAGGTCCGTTAAACATGATATACGAAAGATTAATTCCCAAAGCATCATCTGCGGTTTTGACCATTTCTTTGGCTTCTACGGAATTTTCATAAAGATCCTTTGCCATTCCAATATATTGCGAACCTTGACCGGGAAATAAGAAAGCTTTTTTTGACATTTATAAATTAAGAATTTGTTAATAAAATTAATACTTTAATCCATCGACCAAACAACATAGGTTGATCCCCATGTAAAACCAGCACCGAATGCAGCAAAAATCAATTTATCGCCTTTTTTAATTTTTCCATCGCGATAATACTCAACCAAACAAAGTGGGATTGTAGCAGCGGTTGTATTACCATATTTATCAATATTAATCATCACTTTATCCAAACCAATTCCCATCCTTTCGGCAGTAGCAGAGATTATTCTTAAATTTGCCTGATGCGGAACCAAATAAGAAATTTCTTCCGACTTAATATTATTTTTCTCCATAATTTCATAAGAAATATCAGCCATGCCTTTTACGGCTACTTTGAAAACAGCTTTACCGTCCTGATACAAATAGTGCATCTTGTTGTCTATGGTTTCATGTGAAGGCGGATTTAGACTGCCGCCACCTTTCATACAAAGTGCGTTTTGTCCAGAGCCGTCAACTCTAAGTAGTGAGTCTTGTAACCCCAAAGATTTATCTTCCGAAGGTTCAAGTAAAACTGCAGCCCCGGCATCACCAAATAAAATACAATTATTTCGATCAGTATAATCAACAATACTGCTCATTTTATCTGCACCAATAACCAAAACTTTTTTATAACTTCCACTTTCAACTAATGAACACCCGGTTTGAAAAGCGAAAAGAAATCCTGAGCAAGCTGCGGAGAGATCGAAACCCCATGCATTCTTTGCACCAATTTTTTCTTGAACCAGGCATGCTGTGGCGGGGAAAAACATATCAGGTGTAACCGTTGCGACAATGATTGCATCAATTTCCTCAGCCGACATGTTTTTTGATTTCAATAAATCTTGCGCTGCGCGTGCAGCTAAATCACTTGTTGCACCATCATCTAATCTTCTTCTTTCTCTAATACCGGTCCTTGTTCTAATCCATTCATCACTTGTATCTACAATTTTTTCAAAATAAGCATTATCTAAAACTGTTTCCGGAACATACATCCCAACCCCTGTAATAACCGCATTATACTTACTATTATTAGCCATTAAACTTCCAATTTATGATATATTTGAATATTTCTTAATCGAACTTTCAATCTTTTTTACTAGATTTTTCTCGTGCATTTCATTCGCCTTAAGAACCATATTTTTAATCGCCAGCGGCGTAGATGATCCGTGCCCAATTATACTTATTCCATTTACACCTAAAAGCGGAACGCCGCCATGTTCCTGATAATCAAAATCTTTTAGAATTTTTCTTAACGAACTTCTTACAAGCCCGATTTTTAATTTATCTATAAAACTTTTACTTGCCGCTTCAGCAAATTTAAATTTAAGAAAAGTCAAAACACCCTCACCAAACTTGAGTACAATATTTCCAACAAAACCATCACAAACAACAACATCAACTTTGCCATTTAAAACATCACGACCTTCAACATTTCCTATAAAATTACTTCCTAACTTTTTTAAAAGTTTGTAAGCTTCCAAGGAAACCTCGTTACCTTTTGATTCTTCTTCTCCCATATTTAATAATCCAACAGAGGGAGTTTCTATACTGCCCATTTCTCTAGCGTATATCATTCCCATAACAGCATACTCAAAAAGATGTTGAGCCCTTGCATCCTTGCCGGCTCCAACATCAAACAAATAACACACGCCGTTTTGATTTGGCATGGCGGCACCGATAGTCGGTCGGCCAACTCCCGGAATTCTCCCCATAATTAAAGTAGAAGCCGCCATCATTGCACCGGTATTCCCCGCACTTACAAACGCATCAGCAATATTATCTTTTACTGCTTTTGCACCTATAACTATTGAGGAATTTGGTTTAGCTTTGATTGCATTGGTTGGAGAATCTCCCATCTCAATAACTTCATCTGCATTGATTATTTTATTTTTGTCGAATTTAAGATTATTGGAGGATAAAGTTTTTAGGATTGTTTCTTCTTTTCCGACAAGATACAAATCAATTTTTTCGTTTACAGCTTTTGCTTGTATTGCACCTACAACAGCATTCTGGGGAGCGAAGTCACCCCCCATTGCATCAACAACTATTCTGCATTTTGATTTGTTCGTATCAGAATTGTACATCAAAAGGATTTAGTTTATGAATTAGTTTTTTGGTAGAAACATAGAACGTTCATTATAATATCCACAGGCAGGGCACGCACGATGAGATAATTTCATTTCACCGCAATTTGAGCATGTGCCTAATGTAGGAGCGGAAGCTTTATAATGAGTTCTTCTTTTATCTCTTCTACTTTTTGACCATTTTCTTTTAGGATTCGGCATCTCTTTTCCGTTATTAATTTATATTTAGTTTATTCTTTAATTCTTGTAGTGGTTGCCATCTAGGATCAATATCTTTTTCCTCGCAATCACATTTACCTTCATTTAAATCTTTTCCACATCGGAAACACAAGCCTTTGCAATCCTCTTTACATAATTTTTTCATTGGTATTGCAAGTACTGAATAATCTCTAACATCGGCAGTTAAATCAATTTTATCCGCGTCTATTGGAAGATAAGTCATATCAAGCGATTCATTTTCCTCAGGTTCATTTTCGAATAAATAAACCATCCGGTAACTACTTTCTAAAACCGCCTCAAAATTATTTCCGCACCGGTCACATTCTACTAAAGCTTTGGATTTTAAATCACAATCTAAAATGATTTGATTTAAGGTTTTTGACAGTTCAACATTTACTTGAATTTTATCAATGAAAGGCAAACCTAATTCAAGATTTTCAACCGGCTCATCAAAGCTAAAATTATGAACACCATCGCTTAAGTTTGAAATTTTTATAATCATCACATTTTCTCAAAAAACAAGCAAAAACGATCCAAAATATAGATATACTCTGAATGATAGTCAATATTATTTAAGTTTCAAATATAGTGAAATCTAAATATAAAAATAAGTTAATTACCACTAAATTTATCAATGAAGGAACCAAATAACTTGAATTAATTATTACATCCCAACATAATGATTACATTTGTTTGTATAAAATTTATCCGAAAAATCTCAATAATCTTAAGAAATCGTTTGAAATATTATAATTATCACTAACTTTATTAGTTAAAAATCCGGGAATTATGTTAAGCATCCAAAATTTAACAAAAGAATATAAAAATGTTATTGCTGTGCGCAATCTCAGCTTTAATGTACAAACAGGCAGAATTTTTGGACTTCTCGGTCCAAACGGTGCAGGAAAGACAACAACTCTACGTGCTATTCTTAACATAATAAAACCCACCACAGGTTTAATTTCATTTGAAGACAGTCCAATTACAACTGAATACTTTAACACAATTGGTTATCTTCCCGAAGAACGCGGCCTTTACAAAAGAAGCAAAGTGATCGATACAATTCTGTATTTTGCCGGATTAAAGAATATGAAAAGGCAAGATGCAAAAGCTAAGGCTATAGAATGGTTGGAGAAATTAGGGATAGAATCTTACAGAGATAAAAAAATTCAAGAACTCTCCAAAGGCAATCAGCAAAAAATCCAATTTATTATTGCTATTATTCACGATCCTAAACTCCTCATTCTTGATGAACCTTTCAGCGGTTTAGATCCGATAAATCAGCAAGAGATTAAGGAGCTGGTTCTATCTTTTGTAAATTCCGGGAAGATGATAATTTTATCTACTCATCAAATGGAAACAGCAGAAAAACTCTGCTCCGATATTTTATTGCTTAATCGTGGGGAAAAAGTATTAGCCGGAACTATTTCGCAATTAAAAAAACAATTCAGTAAAAATAATGTTAAAATAGAATTTGAAGGGAATGCTAATTTTCTAAATGATAACAAGAACATAATTCATCTTGATATCTACAGTAATTATGCAGAGATACAGTTAAAAGATGAAATTGCACCTTCAAATTTTCTTAAAGAGATTTCGAATAAATTAGATATAACACACTTTTCGATTGTGGAACCAACTCTGAATAAAATTTTCATAGACGCCATTCAGAAGAACTGACAATTTTATGAATTTTAACAAAGCATTTTCCGTAGCTCGCTGGGAATATTTTGAAAAGGTTAAAACCAAAACTTTTCTCGTATCATTAATTCTAACTCCGTTAATCCTGATCGGGATGAGTATATTTCCAACAATGCTAGCTTCTCATCAAAGTGAATCTACAAAACTTATTGGTGTGTTAGATACTTCCGGTGTATACTTTAAACAAATTAAAACGGAACTGGAAAGCTATCGCATTGATGACGGGCAACCAAACTATGTAGTGATAAATCTTTACACATTCACTAAAACTTTTGAAACGCTGAAAAAAAATGCCGACAAAGATGTTGTTAAGAGTAAAATTGCCGGTTACATACTATTAAAAGGCGAAAACTCAAAGTCCGTTAGTGCCGAATATAGAACTTTAAATACCGGAGCCATAAAGGACTTTAGCAGAATAAAAGAATCGTTAACTAATACATTTACTCGATTAAAATTGAAATCCGCCGGTGTACCGGACTCAATTATTTCTGAGATAGAGAGTTCGCCGAAAATCACTCAAATTAAAATTGAAAAGAACGGCGAGGAATCTAAATCTGATTTTCTGAGTTTATTTTTTACTTCATTTATTTTTGTGATGCTTCTAATGCTCATGATTTTATCTTCTGGCGGAATGTTGGTTAGAAGCTTAGTTGAGGAAAAATCGAATCGTTTAATAGAAATACTTGTTTCCAGTTGTACCGCTGATGAATTATTAGTCGGGAAAGTATTTGGATTAGGATCGCTTGGTTTAACGCAGATGTTCCTTTGGCTTCTGATAGGTTTAGTGTTGGCAATAAATCAAGTTATTCCGATTGAAGTCTTTCAAAATATTATCCCGATAATGTTTTATTTTATCCTAGGATTCATTTTTTACACATCAATTTTTGTGAGTGTTGGTTCAATAGTATCTACAGAACAAGAAGCACAGCAAATTACAAGTTACTTGAGCATAATTTTGGTTATACCGGTTGCGCTATCAGTTTCTGCTGTCGAAAGTCCAAATTCTTTAATAGTAAAAATACTATCATACATTCCGTTTACTCTGCCGTCCATAATGATGATCAGGTTAAATGTCACCCAAATTTCTCCAATTGATTTCGTCACAACAATACTAATAATGTTACTTTCCATATACATTACCGTTAGTATTGCATCAAAGTTATTTAAGATTGGTATTTTATCTTACGGGAAAAGGCCTTCCTTTAAAAGATTAATTGAGTGGATAAAAGAATAAAACTGAATCGCTAAAAATATTATTTGGATTTTTAAGTCTTCATCGCAATATTTAACCTAAAAAAATCATTAGAAATGATTTTTTTGCCGAAGGCCGATGTAAAATTTTATACCATAACATTTTACATCGGGGTTAACCCCGACAAGCCTTGTAAGAAAATAATTAGTGTGTTGATAAATCTTTATTTATGATAAACAATTTAAGAAACATGAGTTTTGGCTTGTCGGCCAGTTGGGTAAATTTTCCTAATGGAAAATTTGGGTTTAATTTTAAATGAATACGAAATTCTTTTCCTTATAAAACCATAAATTATTAATGCCGACATTAGCCTCTTTATTTGCCGCAGTTGTTCCTATGTTCATCTACCTTTTGGTAATTTGGCGATTTGATAAATATGACCGTGAACCTTTTGGACTGGTTTTAAGAAATTATCTTTGGGGTGCTGTCGGCGCAATCTTCTTTGCGATGGTCGGAAGTTGGATTGTTTCGGGAATAGTCTCACTCTTCGTTCCAAACAAAGCTGAATTAAATCATATTGAAACAATTTTTGTAGCTCCATTTGTAGAAGAAATAACAAAAGGGCTTTTCCTTTTTATAACTGTTGCGGACAGAAGATTTGATAATATTACGGACGGAATTGTTTACGGCGGCGCGATTGGTTTAGGGTTCGGGATGACGGAAAATTTTTTGTATTTCATTGCCTACAGTTCTTCCGTTTCCGAATGGATTTCTATAGTAATTATACGAACTCTTTTTTCCGCAGTTATGCATTGTGTTTCTACCGCAACTCTGGGCGCTTTTATCGGCTATGCAAAATTTAAGGGAATTGCTTACAGAATCTTCTTCCCTATTATTGGATTAGGCGTTGCAATGTTTATCCATTTCGCATGGAACTTCAGCGTAAGTTTTGAATCTACCGCACTGCTGGGATTTTTATTTATGATTATTACAATAGCCGTATTTTTTATTACTTTTTATCTTGCGGTTCTAGGAGAGAGAAAAATTATTTACCAGGAACTTTTGGAAGAAGCGGAAATCGGAATCTTGCCGGCTTCTCACATAGCAATTCTAAACTCACCTAAAAGAAAACATATCGGCTGGGTTGATGAAAGAATTAGGAAGTTATATGTTAATGCTGCTACAACTTTGGCTTTCAGAAAAATGGAATTAAAGCATTCAAAAGGTTCTAGTCGTGATTATTATGAAAGAGATGTTGAATATTACAGAACTTTCATTCACAATTTACTTTCTAATGTTCAGCTAAAATAATTTATGAAATCTAATTCCGCGATATAATACTTAATACAATTTTCTTCTTGAATATTAATATAGCGCTCATAGTTTTTCCCTTCCTTGATGCTCGAATATTTTCCAAACTTTAGATGAGCAAGTAAA
>CAVUCE010000012.1:0-9230 GCA_963739985.1 uncultured Ignavibacteriales bacterium | reverse complement strand
TAGTCGATCCTTAAGAATAACATAATTGAGTAAAATTTTGTACAAAAGCATTTTTGAAAAATTGAGTTAGGATATTTTTGAAAAGCCCAAGAAATTTCTTCTTCAGTTTTTCAGCTAACTTTTTCAAATTCCATCCGGCTGCCGCTAATAATGCATTGATTTTAGGTGAAGTTTCTCCATGTAAATAATTTTGTTCCATTCTAAAATCTTTCTTCAAATGTCCTATCACCGGTTCAATCGCAGCTCTGCGCCTGAACTTTTTCCTTTTTTTGGCTTTTTGATAATTGCTCTCACGCTTTAACGGCGGCTTTGGTGTGGATATCTTTACTCCATTTATTTCAGCTGCTCCACGTCCTCCTCTATCATAAATTACTTCTTCGGGTTGATATTCCAGATTCTTATCTATCTGTTTTAACAACGGCTCTATGGTTTTGCTGTCGTGGGGATTTCCCGTATAACTTTCTACTCCTATGATTACCAAATCCTTTGGATTCATCATTATACCTATCTTATTACCAAACTCATACTTCTTATGCGCTTTTCCCTTCGAGATACAGCTTGTATATGGTTTGTGCAAACTATAAATCTTGTCTTTATCGTTCTTTTTTTGAGTTAGTACTCTGTTGTATAAATCTATTTCCGGTTGATATAACCATTTGATTTCTTCCGGAAGCTTTCTCTCAAGTTCTCTTACTTGTCTGCCAGCTATTGTCTTTAACCTTTTTATTGCTTTACGTGCTTTCTTCTTTCGTGACGGATGTTGGCTGTTGTAGCTGTCTCTTAATAACTGTTTACTTACTCGTTTATAGGTTTGTCGCTGTTTGACTGATTCTTCCTCTGCTATACGGTTACAGTTATCTATTATTTTTTTAGATAATTTCGAATCCGTTGGGTAGGTGATGTTATTTTCTTGTACTGTTGTATCTGATAGTAATTGCTTGCTTTTTACTTTTTCCCCATGAAGCTTTACTGTATGAACAAATATTTTCTCTATCCCTTTTTCACCTAGTCTTTTTCTGAAATGTACTAAGTCACTTGGGTCGCATGGGAATTTATGCTCAAAGTGCGAATATCCGCAAAAGTACTGCATGTAGGGATTCATTACCCATGCTTCTGCTAATGTCTCGTCTCCTAAATTATAATATCGCTTTAGTAGTAAACATCCGCTCATAAAACGGATCGGCATTGATGGTTGACCTTTGTCCGAATAATATACCGATAGTTCTTTCTCTATATGACACCAATCTATTTTGTTTGATAATAAAACCAACTCGTGTTTCATGTCAATAAAATCTACAAGCAATGGTTTGAAAAGGTCTGATTGATTTTCTGGGGGTAGTTTTCCTATCATTTTTTGCTCTGTTTTTTTGCAAGATTTTACTCCCAATTTATTAATTACTTGCATTTTTTTCCATAGTCAAATTGCTTGATTCTTTCGCTTCTAGCACATTTTCTGCGCTTTGCGTTTTATTAAGGTGCGACTATTTAGGTCTGGTATTGTAAATTAGAAATAATTTCTTTTAACAAAGAATAACAAAGTCTGTGTTCGATTTTTTATAAATTTCGGACTAAATGAATATAAATATTGTAAATAATTTAATAGATATGCTTTTTTATAATGAGGATAATCAGTCCTATAATCTTTAATAATTCTTAGTATGGTTTTTCCAACGAATCTTTGGTGATTTACAGAAAAATTGTTGCCTGTATTAAGATATAACGAAAAATAATCCTTGAAGTTGTAAAACTTTCCTATTCTTCCAATTCTAAGCCAAAATTCCCAGTCTTCACCAAATCTAATGTTTTTATAGCCCCCAATTATATCAATAATACTTTTTCGAAATAGTACTGTACTATGCCAAAATGGACAAGCGAATAATGCGGTCTTCCTAATCTCTTCGTCAAGTTGACGTTTAAAGAATTTATATAATTCCTTTTTATTGTTATCTACCATAATTGCACCACCGCCTACTAAATTATAGTCAAGATTCTCATCTAAAAAATTGACTTGCTTAGTAAGTTTATAATTATCACACCATTCGTCGTCGTCGTCAAGTCTAGCAATATATTTGCCTATGGCTACTTTAATACCGTAGTTAAGATATTCAGAAAGTCCGGGAGTTAGGGATTTTTTTATAAAGTGATATTTTATTCTATGATCGGTTTCTAAATATTTTGTTACTATTTGTTTCGTATTATCAGTTGACTCATTATCAATCACTAATAATTCCCAAGAGTTAAATTCCTGCTTCAACACGCTATCTATGGCATTGCTAATTAGTTCAGCTCTATTATATGTTGGCATTACTATACTAACAATAATATTTTTGTCAAACTTCATATATCTTATTCACTTTTTGAATGATTTATATTATTATCCGCAAGGGTAATTATTTCTCTTATTGGACAAAAATTGAAATCAGCTAAAAGTTTCTTAAAGTTTTCTGCCGTTTTATCGAGATTTAAGTAATGCCTCAGTTTATAATTCATTTTTATATTACTAACTCTTGGTTGATCTGGGTCAAACTCCCATGGATGTATATAAAAAACAAATACATCATTCTGATTCAAGATATTTTTTATTCCCATTTTAAATAAAAAATAGGGGATGAATCTGAAGTAAAAGCCGCCTGACCAAGGAAGCTTTACATTCCTAATTTTTAAAGAAGACAACCCAACTTGGTAAAAATTCTCTTTAATTTTAAAAACTGTGCTATCATGAACTGGTATATTTTTGAGTTTTCCGTATCTATTATGTCCAACACTCAAAAAAAAGCTAGAATCATATTTAAATCCTAAGGATATTAAAATTTCAAATGCCCATTCTGTAATTGAAAAACTTGGAGCTCTATAACCGATAATTTTTTCTCCAATAATATTTTCTAAAATTATTTTAGCTTTTGATACATCATCAGAAAATTTTTTGGGTGATAAAGTATACACAAGTTCATGGTTATAACCATGACAAGCAATTTCATGACCTTCGTTATATATTTTTTTTATTAATTGGGGATATCTTTCAGCTATCCATCCTAGCACAAAAAATGTTGCTTTTACTTCACGCTGATTTAATTGTTCAAGTATCAGATTAACATTTTTCTCAACTCTAGATGTTTGCGTATCCCATGATTTATTGGAGATCGCTTCTTTCAAATTTTCTACTTGGAACCAGTCTTCAACGTCTATACTTAAAAGACATTTCATCTTAATCGCAACCCTTTTTGCTTAAATCGTTTCACATCATCTTTTGTAGGAAATGTGTTATATGTTGATGCTTTCACATCATTAAAATATAACCTATAGTCTCCTTTATCTATTAATTTAATAGCTTCTGTGAAAACATCTACGCTTAATTTCTTGGTCTCTAATTATTAATTTCTCCAACGTTTTTTGGGGAGTTAATTTAAATTCTTTTTGTAATAAAATATTACCATCATCAAGTGTATTATTCATTTGATGAATAGTGATTGCACTAATTGGTTCGGATTCATAATTATATAGAGACCAAAAATTAGGCATCATTCCCCTATTTTTGGGAAGATTTGAAGTGTGAATATTAAAACAACCCAACCTCGGCAATTCCAAAATATCCTTCTTAAATATCTGACTTGCTGCAATTGAAAAAATTATATCTAAATCCATTGCTCTCAAAATGTCCAACGATTTCTCTGAATTTATATTTTTAATATTTATAACATTTAAGTTCTTTTTTCTTAAAATGTGTTCAACAGAAAAAACTCCGGGAAATTTTCCGTTAAAAATTTTCAGAGCAATATAATTTAAAGATTTATATACTATAAATTTTGTGCCTAAAATTACGAAATTGAAAGGACCATAGAAATTATACATTTGTTTGATCAATTTCTTGAGCGATTTTTTTCCTAATGGTGGCTGAATTATGATTCCTTTAAGTTCAAATTTATTAGTGATCTCATTTTTAAGTAATTCATTAAAAAATATTGGAGTGAAAAATGGATCATCCTGTGTAACTAATAAAATTTTTAACATTTATTCTCTTTTAAGTCCTTAATAAATTTTACGAATAAGTAAAGCTATTGATAAAGACATGTACAATTCGGTAATTAAGAAGAAATTTGATCAATAATAATTTTTGCGGAATTTGACCACTGAAATTTTTCTGCTTCTTTCTTTCCTTTTATAATTATAGGTTTATACTATTTCCCTATCGTTAATTATTTTATACATTACATTTCAACAATCTCATCTATGTTTTCATGATTAACAGAAAAAACTACATCTTTTGAAAATTCCATTATAGCTTGAGATTTTGAAGTAATAACCGGATTCCGGCGCTAAAGCCTCCAATACCGGGATACCGAAACCTTCATAACTTGATAAATAAGCAAGCATTCTAGAACATTTATATAGTATAGGCAATTCATTTTCCGGAATATATGGGAGTAAAATTACTTTTCTTTAATTTTCAATTCATCTATTAAATTTAGTAGAAATTGATTACCCCATCCAATACCGGATGTTAAAGCAAGATAAATTCCACTATTATATTTTTTAATTAACTCCGAAAAAGCAATAAAATAATTTATCCAAGTTTTTCCCAGGTTCAATTGCACCGACGTATAAAATAAAATCCTCCGGTAAATTGTATTTTTTCTTAAACTCGCTTGATCCTCTCAGAAGAATACATTTCGGAAAAATAGTTTCATCAACACCATTATATGTTACTAAAACTTTCTTGTTTTCTAGATGAAATTCATTTTCAATTTCTCTTTTAGAAAAATTTGAGACTGTAAAAATAACTTTAGACTTTTTTACTGCAATTTTAGTAATAATATTTAGATAAATTCTACGTAAAAATGAGTATTTGCTTTTATTCTTCTTGTATGCAAGATCATGTATTGTAGTAAAAAAATTTCCTTTTAACAAAAAAGGAACTGCAACCGAAGGAGTAAAAATGATATCTGGATTCAGTTTTTTAAGCTTCAATGGAAAGATCACTTGTTCCCAAAAAATACGATACAAGAAAAAATTCGGATTAAATTTTGACTACTTATAAAATGAAAATTATCTTTGATTATTTTGAAATTTTCTTTTCCTTCCTCCGTTATAAAAAGATAATAATCATTATGGGGATCTATTTTTGAAATTTCCCAGATAATTTTATATGCATACTTTCCTGCTCCGGCAAGTTTTTTTCTGAATGGTAAAAGGTTTACAGCTATCTTCATTTCTTATAAGGGTAGATTTGTAATTTTTCCGGGAGTATTCAAATTTTTAATAATTTCACCGAATGCGTGAATTTTTCCCAATAGATTTTTCCTTATTTTTTAATTTCATACACTGCCAAAAAATTATCTGTGTCAAAATTGTCAAAAAAAACAAAATTTTATAAATATCAAAAGCCGGAACTTCAGAATGTTTTTTTAAGAAGAGAAGTTTACCTTTATAAAACATTTTTGTGAAAAAGTAATAATTCTTTTTTGAACTTACGCTGCCGAGATGTTCAATGGTTAAATTCGGCAAATAGGTAACAGGCAATCCTTTATCGATTACTCGTTTGCATAAATCCATTTCCTCAAAATAAAGGAAATAATCGGGATCAAAACCATTTACTTCTGGCAAATAAATCTTTTCTGATAAAGAGCGCTGCTCCCATCACCCACTGTACTTTTATTTTTTTTGTCCTGGATAGTAAAGTCTTAAATTTTATAAAAGCTGCTTCAAAATATCTTCCTATCAAGAAAACATTTAAAAACTCTAAGAAGAAATTTGGAAATAATCCTGCAGAATAATCCAATAAATTACTGCTATTTACATTTAATCCGATAATTCCTTCTTTTATAGATTCATCTTGAAATTCGTTTAACACCTGTTGAAAAATGTTTTGTTTTGTAAGAGTATCCGGATTTAACAGAAATAACCATTCTCCGTAAGCCTTTTCTGCAGCTAAATTACATGCATTACCAAAACCAATATTTTTTTCTGTCCGGATGAAACTCAGATTTATTTTTTCACTTTGTTTATAATTTTCTGCAATTTTTAAAATTGATTCGTCTTCGGAATGATTATCAACCAAAATTATTTCAAAATCGAAATCATCAGCAACCTTCAAAAGGCTATCTATACAATTCTTAGTCTCATTACTCAAATTGTAGTTTATTATAATAATAGAAATATCCATATTAGCCGGGAAACTTACCTGTTATCTTTTTTTTGGTAGTGAATATATCCTTTTAGTATCATATAAAATTTTTTAATTTTTCCTTTCTCGAAAAACAAAATCTTAACTATACTATTTCTAACATTCTTTTTTTCAGTTGAAAAATATTCTTTGAATAATTTATAATATTCATCTCTAAGGTAAAGATAATTTCTTACTTTATAATACCATCTTAATGATGAATGATTTTGGGGATAAACCGTTTTACCGAATATTTTTTTTCTACTTAAATCAGCTTCGTTATGAATCAAAAAAGAATTATTTATTCTCAGTATTTTAAAACCATTTTTTCTTAATCTTAAGCAATATTCTATATCAACATAATCAATAAAAAAATCATCTTTAAATTTACCAATTTTTTCAATTACGGAAAGATTTAGAATGTTCCCGGAATGTCATAACATCTGAAACTTCTTCCGGTATCGCCTTTCCGGGGGGATTTGTAAAAAACTTGTTTTTATGAAACGGTGAATAAATTCCGATTGTTTTCTGGATCTGTAGATATTGCAATAAGAATTTCCAATGATCCTTCTTCAAAATAACTATCCTGGTCCATAGTTAATAAATAATCAATATCCGTCTTTTAGTGCTTCATCTACTGCAATATTTAATGCCGAGGCTACACCCAGATTCCCGTTATTGAATATATATTCGACCTTGCCGGGATTATATTTAACAAAGTCAGAAATAAATTGTGCTGTTTCTTTGGAATTATCGATAATATATAGAACATTTATCTTGTCGAGGTAAGATAAAATATTTTTTATAACATTTCCGTCGGGATTATATAATATAACGGCTCCCGAGAGAGAGTCTGGGGAAAAATTTGTAATTTTCATTACTTCAATAGTAACATTTTTCTGGTTTCCGTAAAAACGCCCGCCCGGATTTGATAGAAATAAACACCGCTTGGCATATCTTTTCCGTTGAACTCTATAGAATAATTGCCGGCAGGTTTTTCTTCATTAACAAGAGTTTTCACTTTTCTACCTAAGATATCATAAATTTTTAAGGTAATATTTTCTGCTTTAGGAAGTGAATATTTTATTGTTGTTGAAGGATTGAAAGGATTGGGATAGTTTGGGCACAAACGGAATATTGAAGGATTTTCACTTTGGTAGTTTTTAATATTAGTAATATATGGATATTTAAATACGTCCAGTCCAAGCGTACCATCAAGTCCCTCAGATATTGTAATATAATTGCTATCAATTTTGAGGCTATTAATGCCATCATTGAGCCTGAAAGTTAAGTCACCAATTTTTTGAGGATTATTTTTTAATGTCAAATCGTAAACCGCAATATTATAATTATTATATTCCAAAAAGAGTTTATTATTGTATTCAATCAATTTATTTAAATTTAAGTCTGTAGTTAATGAATAGATTTCATTAATATTGTTTTTGTCTGTAATATCATATATTAATAAATCATAGTTTGTATAGGTTTTAACCCCTTCTCCTGAATAATATTGATACTCTTCCACACAATAAATGTAATTATTCTTTAATACCACACTAAGGAAGCCCGGAATAATTTCATTTATATTTTTTAGGCCGATTTTATTTAAATACAAAATATTTGATATATTAGAGATATCATATAAGTATATATAAGAAGGACTATTTACTATCAGTAAGTTTCCATCCATCTGGCTCTTAATAGGATAAAAAGGCAATTTATCCGATTCAAGGGTGTATAATTTATTTAATTCTGTATTAAGAGTGTATACATTACACAATGAGTCTGAAGTAATAACAATATATTTTTCTCCTACAAATATATCGTTTATATGAGGTAAGAATACACTGTTTAACAAATGCAAACTATCAGAATTAATTTCACTATAAACTTTAAGAGTATCTGATGATTTTAAATAAATTTCATTATTATTTATATATAATATTTCTGCATTTTTATCTATCCCGGATATCGAAGCAATTGGTGTTTTATTTAAATCAGAATAATTCAATATGTACAATTTATCATCATGTGCAGTAAAATATATTTTTCCACCATAAATGAAAAAAGATTTAACATTTGGAGTATAGTAACTACCTACCTCAAACAGTTTTTTAGGATTACTGTAATCAAAGATTTTTAAACCTTCGAAAGGATCCACAAAATATATTCTCTGGTCATTTATCGAATAATATACTCCTATTGAAATTAAACGAAAGCTACTGATTAAATCACCGATCGTATTTCCTATGTATTTATATATTTTTATCAGCCCAAACTTATACTTAATAAAAATTAAAGAATCACGCACAACAATAGAGTTTACATACGCCGTATCAGTACCATTTATTTTCTGAGTTAATATTAAGGTATCGGGATTGTCTATATTAAATAAAGTAAGACCCGAATTTCCGCTTGAAACAAATAATGTATTGTTATAAATATTTATACTTACTTGATTATTGATCCTGAAACCTTTAATAAATTTAATTTTATCAAAATTCCCCAGATCAAATACTTTTATCGAATCTGAATTTATACATGAGACATATGCAAGGTTGTTTTTAAGCTGTAAATAATTACCTCCCCAAAAGTTTAGTGAATCAGTTATCTTATCACCAAAATTATAATTCAAATCAACTATTCTAAGACCATAAGAAGATAAGACAATTGCTTTTGATCCGACAAACTTTATATCCATTATCCAGTCTTTGTCACTATATTTTATTAAGACCGGGTTTTTCGGATTGGACACGTCAATGAATGCATCATATTCACCATTCAGGACAAAAAGTAAATTATTATGAATAATCAATCGCTGAGCTCCAACCGGAATCGTTATTTGGCTAATTTGTTTTATGTGTCTGGCATCGCTTATGTCTAATATTGTAATTAAAGTATCATTTGCTAAATATCCATAATTCTGATTCGAAGTAAAAGCTCCGTATAAATTTTTTACTCCCCATTTGGCTATTACTTCCATATTATAATTTTGACCAAAACAGACAGTAGAAGAAAGAAAAATGATACAACCTATCAAGAGTTTTCTCAAAGTTAACATGTTCTTATT
>CAVUCE010000011.1:0-67744 GCA_963739985.1 uncultured Ignavibacteriales bacterium | reverse complement strand
TATCTTACCAGATAGCACAATTAAGATGCCGGAATAAATAAGCCGCTTAACATACTTTATAACAATAACTTATAGTGCAGTCGAAATATTTATGAGTTTTAGTGCGAAATGGTTTTGCGCAGTGGAAAATTTTTACTTCCTAAATTTTTCAGCATCAATGTTGTGCTTGCTAAGCAGGTTTTGAATTTGACGCCGGTCGTAGCCACTCATCTCCGATGCTCTTGTGATGTTTCCTTGAGTTGAGTTTAATAGTTTTATAAGAAACTTGTTTTCGAGTTCATCAAGTATACTGTCGGTCCTTTTCTTTTTTTCTTCTTGAAGTTCGTCCTTGGTATTTGGTATATATTCCTCCTCTGCTTCAGGTTCTTCTTTATAAGCGGCTAAAACTTCTTCTGGTAAATTTTCCGGAGTAATTCGTCCATCATAAGAAAAGATAATCGATTGCTGTATTACATTTTCCAACTCACGTATGTTGCCGTTCCAATCGAAATTCTGTAAAATCTTCCGCGATTTTTCTGCAACTACCAAGCTATCGTTATTATTCAAGTTTGCATATTTTTTTAAGAAATGATCAATAAGCAGCGGAATGTCTTCCTTTCTTTCTCTTAATGGCGGAATACGCATGTATACCACACGCAGTCTGTAAAATAAATCCTGTCTGAAATTTCCTTTATCAACTTCGCTTCTTAAATTTTTATTTGTTGCAGCAACAATTCTTGCATTAGTAGTAATAAATTGCGTACCGCCGACGCGTGTAAATTTTTGATTTTCCAAAACATGAAGAAGCTTTACCTGCAAATCAAGAGGCAGTTCACCAATTTCATCTAAAAATAAAGTTCCGCCATTTGCTAATTCAAATTTTCCCTTTTTGGTATTGACCGCACCGGTAAAGGCGCCGCGTTCATGCCCGAAAAGTTCACTCTCAAGCAAGTCATGGGGAATAGCGCCGCAATTAATTTCTATAAAAGGATTATCCGCTCTGTTGCTTAAATAATGCACCGCATTTGCAAACAGCATTTTGCCGGTCCCGGATTCGCCTTCTATTAAAATTGTTGCAGGCGTTTGAGCTACCTGCCCGATTAATCCCATTAAAGATTTCATCTGAGGATTAACTGTAATTATTTCATTAAAGCCTTCATATTTTTTAATTTTTTCTTTAAGGATTAAATTCTCTTCCAATAATTTTCCGAACTGCAAAGACTTTGCAATAACGGCTTCAAGTTCATCAATTTTTATTGGTTTAGTAATGTAATCGTGAGCGCCGAGCTTCATTGCTTCGACCGCATTTTCAATACTGCCGAAGGCTGTAATAATAATTACAGGTATAGTTTTATAATTTTCCTGAACCCACTTAAGTAATTCCAATCCATTCATTTCGGGCATGTTAAAATCGGTTAGGACTAGATGTACCCGGTTTTTATCTATTAATTCGGAGGCTTGTTTACCGTTTTGAGCAAGCAGGACGTTATATTTTTCTTTTAAGTTTAGGCTTATAACTCGCCTTTCTCTATCTTCATCATCTGCAATAACAATCGTAGGTTTTATATTATCCATGTTAAGCCCTTAAGTTTTAGGAAAAGAAATACTGAATTCGGTTTTATTATTAAAAGAATTAACAGAAATAGTCCCTCCTAAGTTTGTTATAATATTATGAGCAATAGAGAGACCAAGACCTGTACCTTCTTCTTTTGTAGTAAAGAAAGGATTAAAAATGGTATTTAATTTTTCTTCCGGTATGCCAATTCCGTTATCCTGAATTTTTATTAAGATCTTATCGCTTAGATCTTCAGTAGTAAAACTTAGCAAGCCGTCAGGGCAGTTAAAATCGTCATCCATGCCTGTCGGCAGGCTGGCTTTTTTACAGCGTTCCTTAATTGCGTCGATACTATTCAATCCAAGGTTTAACAATACCTGGTAGAGAAGACCTGGGTCGGTTCTAAGGAAAGTTCTTTTATGACAGTCGCACTTAATTTTAATATTGTTATTATTTTTAGTTTCAACAGCAGTTATAGCTTTGGAAAATAAAGTTCCGACCTCCACCGTTTCAAATTTAATTTCAATTGTCTTTGAGAGTTTAAGAAAATTTTTTAATAAATTATCAAGCCGGTCTACTTCTTTAATAATATAATCCGTTAACTCAAAATTTTCTTCTCGGCTTAGGCTGCCTTTTTTTAGAGTTTGAGCAGAGACCGATATAGTATTTAACGGATTTTTAATTTCATGTGCTACACCGGCTGTCATCTGACCGATTGCAGCAAGTTTTTCCAATTTGAACTGCTCGTCTTTTTTTGCTTCCAGTTCCGCAAATATTTTATTCCGATGATAAGCAATAACTACTTCGTTGGCCAGTATTGTAAGCCTTTCCAACTCGTCTTCGGTAAACTTATTATCATATCTTTTTTTGGAAAGAAATATAAAGCCTAATATTTCACTTTGGAAAACTAACGGCAGTATTAGTTCTACTTTTTTCTTCTTTAATATGTTCAATAACGGCGAATTTGCATCCTTTACTTCAAGTTCGTAAAGCTCAATAGATCTTTTCGCTGAAATGAAGAAATTGATATAAGCTTCAAAATTAGTAAACGGGATTATTTCATCCCGGTTACTGTTGTTAAAATAGTTACCCGACTCATTTTTTCGGAAGCAAACAACCTCTTCAACAAGGTAATTTTTATTAATGAATTTTTTTACTCGAACAAGTAACTCACTCAGTCCTAAATAGGATTGCATTTCATAATTAAAAATTGAAAAATTGTGGCGGTACCGGGTTATATCTTTTCGAAATATTTTGTCTAATAATTTTTGAAGTCTTGTTTCTAAAGGTTTAATTAAAGCGACCAATATTAAAATGATAAAAGCGTAAGTATAAAACGAATTTAGTCCTAAATATAATTTTAGTGCATCATTTAGTTTGTCAACAACAATGAAATAAACCGATAAGATAATTGTATATATAATTGAATATATAATGCCGCTTCTCAAAATATGTTGTGAATTAAAAGTTTTGTAGTGAACCAATATAAAAAGGAAAAGAATATTTATAGATAGAACGAATATTGTGTTTAGGAAATAAGTGGAAAATTCCGTTGTAAGGTATAAGCGGAAAATATTTATCAAAAGGAAATAAACTATGATGACAATGAAACCGGTTAATAAAAATAAGGTTTGATTTTTTTGTTTAACAGATCTCAGTTTAGGTATTTTATTGATTAAAACGGCAGTTCCCCAGATTATATAAGCTGCGGTAATAATAAGTTGAATTATAAATAAAGGTTCGGAGGTCGATCTCAATTTATAAAAATATCCTGCCGGCTCATTCGTCAGACGAATAATATCGATTTTGAAATGTGGAAACGAATAAGCTAACGGTATTATAGGTATAATAAATAAAGCGATATAGAAATAAATTTTACTTGCAATTTTGGAAGTTTGAACCGGAAAGTTGAATGCTATCGCTACAAAAAAAGCCGGCAGCAAAAAGATTATTCTATATAATATTTGTGCCCCGAATAATGCATCGGAAAAATTTGAGGTAGTAAGGATTAAAATTTCTGCGAGATTCCATAAGACAAAAGCCATTACAAATGCCGCAAACCAGCGGTTTACTTTTGACTTCGGATTATCCAGAAGAATAATAAAAGCGATACTAAAGTTTACAGTAAATGCTAATATTGAAGGTAAAGAATAAACATTCATAAAATAGTTTATTTATTATATAATAAATTAACCTTTTCTAGCTCAACAACAACATTGCGTTTTGAAGGAAAGGCGATCTGAATTTTAAATAAATAATATTAAACAGAGTAAATGGGAATCACGGCAATATCTGTTAATTATAGTATATATATAATTAGTAATTATTCATGTTTGTTTATTAATAGTTAAATTGAAACCGCTTTAGTACTTATGACAAAAATGTCTAAAGCGGTTTTAATCAATTCCAATAAGGATAGAATGAATATGAGAACAGTATAAAAGAAATTTTTAATTTTACGTTTGTAGGACAAAAAGAATAAATTGATTTTAACTTTTAGTCTTATTATATTTCGACTAATAACGAAGTGAGATTATATGACTGCATCAATAAAAGAAAATACCAGGCTATTCAAAGCTCTTTCAGATCCGAACAGACTGAGAATTTTGAAAATGCTACAAACTAAATCACTTTGTGTATGTGAAATCACGGATGTGCTCAGACTGGCAACATCAACAGTTTCCAAACACCTCAGTATTCTACGTGATATAGGCTTTATCATTGAAGAAAAAGAGGGAAAATGGGTTAATTATATGGTTAATCCGAAACCATCTGATGCGCGGATTTCTTCTGTTTTGTCTACGCTTGATTTCTGGATAGCGGATGACAGCCTGATAATCTCTGATAAACAGAAAATTCAAAAGGTCGATAGGAATGAAGTCTGTAGCAGATAATATTTTTTTGCTTAACATTTCGATATTTGACTAAATATAGGAAGATTGAGATTGCACATGAATGAAATTGGAATTGATCTTAGTAATAAATCCACAAAGAATGTTGGTCAAATTATAAATGAATCATTTAACTGTGTAATTACAGTCTGTGACAATGCTGAAGAAACATGCCCGGTGTTTATTGGTAAAGTTGGAAAGCAATTGCACATAGGTTTTGAGGATCCTGCCGAAGCAACTGGCACTGAACAAGAAATCAGTTCAACATTCAGGAAAGTAAGAGACGAAATTAAAAATGAGTTTTACAAATTCTATAAATACAATTTAAGGAGTTAAGAAAATGTTAAATATTAAAGTCCTTGGTTCGGGATGTACGAACTGCATAAATCTTGAAAAGCTTTGCAGAGAAGTTATTTCAGAAAATCAAATGGATGCAGATATTGAAAAAGTTACGGACTTTAAAGACATTATGAGTTACGGAATAATGAGTACACCAGGGCTTGTTGTAAACGGGACAGTAATCCATAGCGGGAAGCTGCCAACTAAATCAACATTAACTAACTGGTTAATAAATGCGCTTGATGAACAAAATATTAATAGTTCGGAGTAATTATGGGCGGAATGAGGGCACTATTTGTTTGTATTCATAATAGTGCGCGTAGCCAGATGGCTGAAGCCTATCTTAATCTTTATGGTAACGGGAAATTTGAAGCGGAGAGTGCCGGTCTTGAACCTGCCGGCTTAAATCCTTTTGCTGTTAAAGCAATGAAGGAAGATGGAATTGATATTTCGAATAATAAAACCAAAGATGTTTTTGATTTATTCAAGAAGGGGAAAATATACAGCTACGTAATTACCGTATGCGATGAAGCTTCAGCGGAACGGTGTCCAATATTTCCCGGAGTTTGTGAAAGACTGCATTGGAGCTTCCCAGATCCAGCGGCTATTAGTGGAAGCAATGAAGAAAAGTTTTCCGGAACCATAATAATCAGAGACCAAATAAAAAATAAAATTAAGGATTGGATAAAAGAAGTTGAAAGCAAAGCAGTAGTTGAAGGCGGAGAGAAATTAAATGCCGAAAGTATCTAAAAGATTATCATTGCTTGACCGTTACCTGACACTATGGATTTTTGTAGCAATGTTTCTCGGTGTTTTTCCCCGGCATCGTTGATTTCTGGAATTCATTTCAAATCCGGTACAACAAATATTCCAATCGTAATCGTATTGATACTAATGATGTATCTGCCGTTAGCAAAAGTTAAATATGAAGAGCTTGGAGACGTATTCAAAAATGTTAAAGTGCTGTCCCTTTCGCTTATTCAAAATTGAATAATCGGACCAATATTAATATTTGCACTTGCAATAATTTCGAATTAGCAATTGCCGCAGCTGTGGCAGTGTTTGGAATAAATAACGGCGAAGCATTTGCGGTAGTTATAGGGCCGCTTGTTGAAGTTACAATGCTTATAAACCTGGTTAATGTTGCTTTATGGTTATAGAAAAAATATTTCAAGGTAGTTGAAGGAGTAATCGTTAAGGCTCCTAACGTTTGTCTATAAAAAGGAATTAGAATGAATTCGTTTGCAGAAGTTAAATTATTAAAAAGGGAAAATGTAAAAATTACAATTTCCCTGCTGCTTTTACCTGTCTGGCTTCTTCTTTATTTAAGCCTTCAAAGCATTTCTGATATAATAATATTTGATTTGATAAATCTTCCGAAAGATTCACATTTGACAAGTGCAATTAGCTTTTTCATTTTTGAAGTGCCAAAAGTTTTACTGCTCTTAATATTAATTGTGTTTGTTGTAGGAATAATTAGGACATATTTTTCCCCGGAGCGAACCAGGAAAATGCTTGGTGGTAAAAAACTTTTTGCGGGAAATGTATCAGCAAGTCTTTTGGGAATTGTAACGCCATTTTGTTCATGCTCGGCTATACCTTTGTTCTTAGGATTTGTTGAAAGCGGTGTTCCCCTCGGAGTAACATTTTCTTTTCTGATTGCCGCACCAATGATAAATGAAGTTGCAGTTGTTCTTCTATTTGGTTTGTTCGGATGGAAGACAGCACTTCTGTATATGTCAACCGGATTAATAATTGCAATGCTGTCCGGCTTTGTGATTGGAAGGTTAAAATTGGAAAGATATGTTGAAGATTGGGTTTATAAAATAAAAGCCGGTAAAGTGGAGATGGAAGAAATAAAGCCGACTTTTTCAGAAAGAATTTCATCGGGTGTAGATGCGGTAAAAGAAATAGTAGGAAAAGTTTGGATCTACATTGTAATAGGAATTGCAGTTGGTGCAGGCATTCATGGTTACGTGCCTGAGAACTTTATGGCAGGCTTGATGGGAAAAAGCGCATGGTGGTCTGTTCCTATTGCTGTTATGTTCGGTGTCCCAATGTATTCTAATGCAGCTGGAATAATCCCAATAGTACAAGCTTTGTTAGAAAAAGGTGCATCGCTTGGAACCGTGCTTGCGTTTATGATGAGCGTAATCGGACTTTCGCTCCCTGAGACAATTATTCTGAAAAAAGTTCTTAAGCTGCAACTGATTTTTGTTTTTGTCGGGGTGGTTGCCTTTGGAATTATAATTGTGGGATTTCTTTTCAATTTAATCTATTAAAATATGCTTACACGATTACTATTAGTCATATTGTTTTTTGCCGGTTTTATAAAGAGCGAATCATCTATTGATTCGATTAATGAGACGCGTGAAAAGATTGCACAAATCAATTTATTTTTTTTAGAAAATAAATTTCCGGACAAATCTTCTGTTATTGAACTTGAAAGACTATTAGGTGAGCTGAAAAACCGGAATTACTTCTCGAACTCAATTATTAAAGAAAAAGATTATAAGAATAAGAAAGTTTTGCTAATAGAATCTTATAAAGCATTCGAGAAATATTTCTTTAGTAAATCGGATGTTGATACATTAAAAAAATCTTTCCGTGCTGTAAATAATAATTTCAATTCTCTTTTCGGTGATTATTTTTTAAATGAGTTAAAGAAATCATCAAAACAGAAAATTATTCTCTTTTCAACATCAATGTCCTGTGAATGTACTTATGAGATTTGTTATCAGCAGGAAGCAGGAGTTCAGAAACTACTAAAAGAAAATCCGCATTTATTTGACTATGCAGTAGTGGACACTTATTCGAACTATAATTTACAAAATGAATATGAAGTTGGTTTTATACCGGTGGTTATTGTAGTAAATAATGAAGGTAAAGAAATTAAAAGATATGTAAGGAGTAAAAATTTATATACCGAGTTAAAATTATTATTCAACAATTGGAAATAAAATGAATACTAAAAAAAACATGGAATTATCAAAATAATTCACAACGGTAAATGATTCAATAGCAAATTTATTAAATAGATTAGGGGAAGAAAAATTATGATTTCTATAAAAGTGCTTGGAACCGGCTGCTCTAAATGCAGAACTCTCGAAGCAAAAGTTAGAGACTTAATCAGTAAAAACAATATTCAAGCCGAAGTAACTAAAGTTGAAGACATTCAAGAAATGATTGGCTATGGAATAATGATGACACCAGGTTTGGTAATAAATGAAAAGTTAAAAAGCAGCGGCATAATACCTAAAGAAGAACAATTACTAAATTGGTTAAAGGAGAATTAAGATGTTGAGTGAAGTAAAATCCCGCCATGCTAGGGGAAAAATATTTTCAATAATGATTATTGCAGTTTTATTAATTGTAAATAGCAATGCACAAACAAAAAAGGGCAAAGTTGAAAATCAAAAAATATCTAAACCAAAAGTTACATTTATAGAACTCGGCTCGGTTAATTGCATCCCTTGTAAAATGATGCAACCGGTTATGAAGAATATAGAGAAGAAATATGCCGGTCAGGTAAGGGTAATATTTTATGATGTATGGACTCAAGAGCAAAGACCTTATGCCGATAAATATGGAATCAAATTAATCCCGACACAGGTTTTTTTAGACGAAAATGGGAAGGAATTTCACCGTCACGAAGGCTTCTATCCTGAAGCCGAGATAGAAAAAATTTTGCAGAACAAAGGAGTAAAGTTGAAAAGCACAAAGGGTTGAGATGATTGAAAGTATTTTCACTACACTTTATGAAGCGATGACAGGAACTATATGGATTGCTGTTCTTGCTTCTTTTGGCTGGGGAGTTTTATCGATTCTTCTTTCACCATGCCATCTATCAAGTATCCCGCTTGTTGTTGGTTTTATAAGTTCTCAAGGAAAAATATCAATCGGCCGGACGTTTAACATCTCGTTAATCTTCTCAGTCGGGATATTAATAACAATTGCTTTGATAGGAATAATCACTGCTTCACTCGGTAGACTAATGGGAGATGTTGGACCTTATGGTAATTATTTTGTTGCTGTAATATTTTTTCTAGTGGGTCTGTATCTACTTGATATAATTAAAATCGATTGGAACTCCGGTGGATTAAGTCCTACGAAAACCAAAGGTTTGTTTGCTGCTTTAATACTGGGCTTATTATTTGGGATTGCTTTAGGACCTTGTACTTTTGCGTTTATGGCTCCTGTACTTGGAGTTGTATTCCAAACAGCGCAAACAAACTATTTACTTGCTATAATTTTCCTTTTAGCATTTGGAATAGGGCATTGTTCTGTTATCGTTGGTGCAGGAACATTAACCGGGAAAGTTCAGAAATACTTGAATTGGAGTGAGGAATCAAAAACAATTTTGTGGATAAAAAGGACATGTGGTGGTTTGGTAATAATCGGTGGAGTTTACCTTATTTACCAAGGTTAAACTGATACTAAAAATTATAATATTAAAGCAATTTTTCAGCATTCATCAAATTTTGTCTTTGCAAGTGAAAATAATTTTAAGTAGTACTTAAATCTTCATAACATGATAGCACTTTATCCACGGAAAGTGAAAAGCTCTTTGAACTAACATTGAAGTGAAGGAATGTAGCAATTTATCGAAATGAATTTTATAATATAAAGCGCTAGAACAACTATAAAGTCAAAAAAGTAATAACCTGTATCTAATTACAATTTTCAAAACAAATTTATTTTTAGATCTGATTTTCTATCTAAAGATGAAAGAGTGACGCCTTATCTAGTTTGAATTTTTTTATAAACACTGCGAGGTAGATCTGGGAACACGGGGGGAAGTTATGGAACCTAAATCCTAAGGGATTATTTTGAAAATATTTTTACTAGTATCAGCCTATTGTCAAAACTGATTCTTATACAATCCGAAAAAAATACCTCTATTTTTTCGAAACTCCGAAGTTTTCGACTATATATAGTGGCATCAGGAAAATTCCGTGAAGATTTGTATTACAGGTTGAATGTATTCACAATCAAACTGAACCGACCCCCAAATAGTATGCAAACATAAAAGCAACTATATGTTCATAGAAAAGGTTTTAAGTTCCAAACCGGAATTCCGAATGGTTACTCTTCAATTCTTAAGGTGATTATCAATGCCGATGAAGAAATTTGCATTATTAAAATAGATCTTGTTCATTGTAAAAGTCTCCTTTGAATTGTTAAATAAATGGAACTATTTTTTGAGACTTTTTAAACATAACATCTGACTGCGTATTCGCATTCGGACTTTGTAACACCAGTTGTTTTTTAAAGTAGTTAACATTAAGGAGATGAAACTATGGAAGTAAAAATAGAAGATGGTAAACTTATTATTACCATTGAATTGCAAGATCCAACACCAAGTGCCTCTGGTAAAACATTAGTTGTAGCAACCACACACGGTAATGTAGTTACAGATTGTATAATAGATGGCAAGCCAATAGTGGTTGGGCTGAATGCTTATATAAAGAAATAAAAGAGCAAATTATTGAATTTAATAAAAATAAATGTTGAAGTATGAACATTACATATATGAAAAGAATTGATAAATATTTTAAAAAGAGAAATGATAATTCTTAAAATATAAGCAAGTCTGAATTCCCTAAATATTCCGCGAGTAGCTTTCGGATACCTTTCTGAAATGGAATCCATAAATAGTAAACAATATTGCAAGTGAGAACAACTGCGGTTTATGTAATAGTGACCAGAAAAATAATTTCCAGTAGTAAACCCTTTCCTTGCCTACTACACCCAATTTAAACATTGATCTAAACAGTGCTAGTATGTAACCAGGGTTAAGATGAAACACTTTTTTCTTTTTTGGTTCAAAGTCTTTCAAAAAGCGCATTACTCGCTCATAGTAATATTTGGGTGAATAGATGGTATCCAATATTTCCTTATACCCGTCCAAAAGTATTTTGTGATTCATCTGAGGGATAAAATTAATTGAAAGGTCAGTATTGTTCCCGTTGAAATCATTCAATAACCTTCCTTCGCTCTCCAATCTTTTTTGAAGTTTCGTTCCTCTAGGCGCATTTAATAATCCAACCATAGCAGTTACAATACCGCTTTCCTGTATAAAGTTTGTAAGCTTATCAAATGTTGCCGGGGGATCATTATCAAACCCGACAATAAATCCTCCCTGAACTTCAAGGCCAAATTCCTGAATTTTTTTTACACTAGAAATTAGATCACGGTTTCTGTTTTGAATTTTATTACACTCAACCAGGCTTTCATCGTTAGGTGTTTCAATTCCTATAAAGACGGCTTCAAACCCTGCTTTAACCATAAGCTGCATCAGCATTTCATCATCGGCAAGATTGATTGAGGCTTCCGTGTTCAGAAAGAAAGGACTTTTCCTTTTATCCATCCAATCTGCAATAGCAGGAAGAATTTCTTTTTTCAGTTTCGCTTTATTACCAATGAAATTATCATCAACAAAAAATACGGGGCCACGCCAGCCGGAAAAATATAATATATCCAGTTCAGCTATTACCTGTTCCTTTGTTTTAGTACGCGGTTTTCTGCCGTAAAGTACTGTGATATCACAAAAGTCGCAGTCAAAAGGGCATCCCCTTGAATACTGTACATTCATTGATGTATAATTCTTCATTGAAATAAGATTCCAATCAGGTAGGGGAGTAGTTGTAATATTCGCCCAGTCTTCCGAAGTATATTTTTGTTTTAGTGTTCCATTGTTCAGATCATTTAAGAACAACGGTAAAGTGATTTCTGCTTCATTGAGAACAAGATGGTCAATGTCATTATAAAGTTCCGGGCTGCTTGTAAATAAAGGACCGCCGGCAACAATTTTTGCTTTTAATTTTTTACATTGTTGAATAACCTTATCGGCGGACTCACTTTGAATTGACATTGCACTAATAAAAATAAAATCTGCCCAAAGAATGTCATCATCGTTTAACTGGCTTGCATTCATATCGATTAGCTTTTTATTCCAACCTTTTGGCAGTATGGAGGCTACCGTTAAAAGTCCTAAGGGAGGGAAACTCGCTTTCTTAGATACAAATTTCAAAGCGTGCTTAAAACTCCAGAATGTATCGGGATACATCGGGTAAACCATTAGTATATTCATTAAAGGTGCCTATTGAATAATTATTTTCAAACACATAATCAATCTTGTGTTTTAAAGGATTACAAATTTTTCTTCAGCAGAATTAATACTATGGAGTATCATTTCTCTGTCTCAAATGGTTATTAACGTTAAATCCGGTTTTAATATCAGAAATTATAAGGAAGTATGCAATCGATCTTATGGATGAAAAAGGGACTAAAAAAATTCCATATAAAAAAATTAAATCGAGAATTGTAACTTGAACCGTACCCCAAATTGTAGACATCTAGAAAAGCAACTATATTACTAAAAGTAAAAATATAGGAGCAAATAAAATATCAGCAAAAGTACCATGTAGAATCTTTGATAAGGAATTCAAGGTATCAGCGGTAAAGATGGTCATTGAATCAGAAAGACCAATTAAACAGATATCCCCGGATCTTGGAATAAGTGAAAACTCATTGTTCAACAAATAAGAATTATCATCGATAATAAAATCATACTACCTAAACTAACAAATTGTTGCCAATGACCACTAAGGGATTAATTAAAACGGAGTTACTTAGCCTGTGAGTCTGTAAAGTAATTTGTGTAAATGGTATTTTTCATTAAAGGAAATTCTTCAATAATTCTCAAAAAAATTAAAAAATTAGTTCTATGTAAAGCCATTTGCAAAAGAACAATCGCCAAAGTCTATCTGACAATAGGTTTGTTAATTAAAAAAACAATATCAAGTACTTTCGCAGAAGATAAGCTAAGGTTGACGAAGTCTATCCTTCAAAGCGGGCACTACTTCGCTTAGTCACAAGTTCTACATTACCCATTAACACAAGATTAATTACGCTACTAGATTTGAGCTTTTTTACAAGAATTTTCATCATAAATACAATTATATGGGCAGACTTCTCTGCCCGTTTTTATTTAATGCAATTTGTTCAAGCGTCTGATTTTTAGTAACTGTTTTTTGTAAGCTTCATCATACCAATACATCCCGGCACAATTCTTCACGTTTTTGGTTGTCAACCTTAGCCCCTCTCAAGTACTAGCCCATTCCCTGTATTTGTTGAGTTTTATCTTTTTCGCATGTAGATATTTATATGATTTATTTTTGACCGCATTATTGTAAGCATTAAGCAAAGCATCCAAATCTGCCGGGTCTGTAAGTCCAAATTTCTCCTTGAAGTAGAGTTTATAATTATCCGGAAGAATTTCCTCCCTCAGCAAATACCACACACCTTCAACTTCACCTAAACAAACAACTAATGATTTCTGATCATTAGTGTACCGACTTTTATACCAGCCTACTTCAAGAATTTACTTCTAAAACCACTTCATTTTACCAATATAATGACAAGTTATTAGTTTACTTCATGCCATAAGTAAAAACCCAAAATATTATTATATTTTGAGCAATAAAATTGCTTTGATGGAGTTGGGTAATGGCTCCGCTTGTATTGACGGAATTATAAGCTCATGCCCTAAAAATGCCGGGTTAAATCAATCCGGTCATTTCAAAACCCGGTATTTACTCATGCAGGCGCATCGATTAAAGATCAAAAGGAATATTCACAATGTCCCATTTTTTAAACAAAACCCTCTTTTTTGTGCTGTCATTTGGATTTATATCGCTTATGACAGCATCAACTTTTAATAACACAGCGAGAGAATCCAGTGGTTAAACATACCAATCCTTTTTTCACTGCAAGTAAACTGCCTTTCCAGGCGCCGCCGTTTGATAAAATTAAAGACAGTGATTACAAACCGGCTATTGAAAAAGGAATGCAGCAGGAGCTCGAAGAAATTAAAAAAATTGCCGATAATCCCGATCCGCCTACTTTTGAAAACACCCTTGTCGCGCTTGAAAAAAGCGGTCAGCTTCTGGATCGTGTTACATTAGTATTTAATGCGATAACAAGCGCTAATACTGATTCCGTGCTTCAGAAAGTGCAGGAGGAAGAAGCACCGAAACTTGCCGCTCACAGCGATGCGATTTTTCTGAATACAAAATTATTCGAAAGAGTGAAAGCGGTTTACAGGAAACTTGATCAGTTAAAACTTGATCATGAATCGCAGAAACTGATTTCATATTATTACAAAAAGTTTGTGCATGCGGGAGCCGATTTATCTAAAGAAGATAAAACCAAATTGAAAAAGTTAAATGAAGAGGAAGCAACCCTTGTCGCAAAATTCGTAAATAAATTATTAGCCGGAACAAAAGCAGGCGCCCTTGTTGTAAGTAATAGATCAGAACTTGCCGGTCTTTCGAATTCTGAAATTGATGCCGCGGCTCAAGCCGCCAATGCACGTGGTTTGAAGGGGAAATGGATTATTCCTCTTCAGAATACAACGCAGCAGCCCGATCTTCAATCTCTTGAAAATAGAGACACACGTAAACAGTTGTTTGAAGATTCATGGAACAGATGCGAGCGAAACGATGCTAATGATACTCGCGCTGATATTGAACGCATTGCCAAAATCCGTGCTGAAAAAGCAAAGTTATTAGGCTTTCCGAATTACGCCGCTTGGGTACTTGAAGATCAAATGGCTAAAACACCTGGTGCGGTTGAAAAATTCCTTTCGGGAATTGTTTCCGCTACTGTTGCCAATGAACATAAAGAAGCCTCAGAAATTCAGTCTTATATAGATAATACCGGAAAAAGTTTTAAGCTTGAACCATGGGACTGGAGCTATTATGCCGAAAAACTTCGCAAGGCTAAATTCAACTTGGATGACTCTCAAATCAAACCTTACTTTGTGCTCGATAATGTGCTTCAGAAAGGTATTTTTTATGAAGCCCACGAACTTTACGGACTGACATTCAAAGAACTTCATAATATTCCTGTTTATCAAAAAGATGTCCGTGTTTTTGAAGTATATGATAGAGACGGTTCACCTCTCGCTCTTTTTTATGCCGATTATTTCAAACGAGATAATAAAGGCGGCGGAGCTTGGATGGATAACTTTGTTCAGCAGTCGAAATTGCTTAACACAAAACCCGTTATTTATAATGTATGCAACTTCGCGAAACCTGCTCCGGGAAAACCGGCATTGTTAAGCTATGATGACGTTACAACTATGTTCCATGAATTCGGTCACGCTTTACACGGCATGTTCGCTGATCAGCAATATCCGAGTCTTTCCGGTACAAATGTACCGCGCGACTTTGTTGAATTCCCGTCGCAGTTCAATGAACACTGGGCGCTTTATCCAAAAGTTCTTGAACATTACGCGCTGAATTACAAAACCGGGAAACCTATTTCTAAGGAACTCGTTGATAAAATTAAAAAGGCAAACAATTTTAACCAGGGCTATGATTTCACGGAGCTTCTTGAAGCCGCCGATCTTGATATGGCATGGCATACAATATCGCCTGAAGCGCCTGAACAGAATGCTGATAAGTTTGAAACTTCAAGCTTAAAGAAAGATCACCTGTATCTGCCTCAAGTACCGCCTCGTTACCGCTCTAGTTATTTTATGCATATCTGGGGCAACGGCTATGCCGCCGGTTATTATGCTTATCTCTGGTCGGAAATGCTTGATGACGACGCGTATCAATGGTTTTTAGACAACGGCGGATTAACGCGTAAAAACGGCGACCGTTTTAGAAAGATGATTCTTTCAAGAGGCGCTACCGAAGATTACGAGAAAATATTCCATGAGTTTACAGGTCACGATCCTGAAATTGAACCGATGTTAAAAAATCGCGGTTTGAAGTAAGCAAAATTATTTCATAAAGTGCGTTAGATTTGTTATTAAATGAATTCTAACGCGCTGTTTTTATTTTTGTCGCTAAATTTGAATTATAGTTCTTTTCGTATTCCAACACACCCTAAACACCCCGTGCTGTGAAACACGCGTTTCTTTTATAACTACCATTTAACATAGTTCAATATTATTTTCCAATTAAATGGTGGTAAATCTTTCCTGTATCTCATTTACTCGATTCTATTTATGGGATTTGTTCTCGTCTGTCAAAAAAACACTGTAAAGAATAAACAGTTTTGAAAATAAAGTATCAAATAATATTGTGCATTCTGCTATTTCTCGGTCACACTTTTCAAACCGGCGCTCAGCAATTAATTTTTCATAACTACACAATGAATGACGGCTTAGTGTCAAATAATATCAATTCATTATGTCAGGATTCACTGGGGTTTATTTGGGCCGCAACAGAGGAAGGTTTAAGCAAATTTGATAGTAAAGAATTTCAAAACTTTACAACAGATAATGGTTTGGCGTTTAATGATGTTAGACTTGTTGTGGCGGACAGATACGACAGAGGAGCCGTGTGGATTGGGTATAACGAAGAAGGAATCGATGAATTTAAAGACGGCAAGATCATTCATTTTAAATTAAATGTACCTGAGAATCAGGAATCCATTACTACTATATATGAAGCAGACGATTCTACAATTTGGTGCGGTACTGATAGCTCAATTTTTCTGATCAAACATAATAAAGTCATTAGTAATGAGAATAAAGGTGAAATCGGAGTAGTCAATACCATTGATGAGGATGCAGAAGGCAATATACTGGTAGGGGCAAGCAACGGGCTATTTACGTATAATAAAACTTCACAAAACTTTACTCGAAAATCAGATTCAAAAAATGATTTTTTTAACGATATACTATCAATTTATTCGGAAAAAAACGCGACACAATTTTTCTTAAAAAGAAATGGGACTCTAATAAAGGAAGATGGTAACACGATTATTAGCAGGTCTCTTAAATCAGGAAGAAATTATTTTAATATAAGCAGCGTACAAAGTTTAAATTATCTTTATATCTGTGGGAATGGAGGATTATTAAAGGTTGATAAAAATGATTTAAATGTATTGTCGGGAGTTAGTGAGCAAAATGGCTTGCAGAATAATAATGTAATATTTTCTATGATCGATAACGCCGGTATTTTATGGATAGGGAATAATAATAACGGAATTTCAAAACTCGTTTATCAAAATCTTATTAAAATTGAAAAAAATAAATACTTTCATAACGCATCAAAGGGCAAATATTTTACTACATCAATAATAGATAATTATTCGCATGCATGGTTCACTACAAGTGTAGGTCTAATGGAAATTTGGAAGGACAAAGTAAATAATTGGCATACGTTCTCTCATGTAATATCAAAATTTTCGCTGCATCAGCACCCAAACTTTATTTCTTATCATGAAGGTAAAATTATTTTAACATACGGTTATGGATCGATAGATGAATATTCAATTATAAATACAAATCCGTTATCAAAAAATCATTCCTATCTTAAATTAATAAAATCGACAAACCTCTCGTCTAGATTTAAATTCTATGGATTATATAAAAGTATTGAAGATGATGAGGGTAATATTTGGGCGAGTGCACTTGATCTGGGCGTAATAGTCTTAAGCAACTCTAATCCTAGGCGGGTAATTAAAATTTATACTGACCGCGACGGATTGCCCGATAATTCAGTTAGAATAATATATGAAGATTCCAAACAGAATTTCTGGTTTGGCGGTTATGCTCACGGCCTTACTTATTTTTCCAGAGATAAAGTGATGAAGGATTTTGGAACAAGCTACAACGATACAGCTGTGACGGTACTAAAATATGACCAGTCAAACGGGCTTCCGGATGCTTCTATAAGGGCTATCACTGAAACTTCTAACGGCCAGTTAGTTATAGGAACACGGTACGGTGGATTGGCTATAATGAGAGACCACAAATTCACTACTTTGTCACGCTCTTCCGGTTTAATAAGTAATGGAATATGGGATATCGCACTCTCAGAGAATAACAGTCTCTGGATCGCAACTCAGGACGGAATCCAAAAATTGACCGAAGACTATGTAACTTCCAGCGAACTTAGTGAAGAAATACCCAACATGCCTTTTTTTTCAATTTCATCCAGAAATGATTTGTTAGTGTTCGGCAGTTCAACCGACATTTACATTTATGAACCCGATAAAACTAAAAAAATTATTCACACATCAATTTACTTTAACAAAATACTTGTAAATGGTACCGATTATCCGCTGACTTCTAAGCCCATACTGGCCAGTGATCAGGATAATATTACTTTTGAGTTTACGCGTATCGATAATATGGAGGACAAAAATAGAGTATATAATTACCGCATGTTGAATATTGAAAAAAAATGGAACAAACTTGTGGATAAGAATTCTGTTACGTATGCTTCTCTTAAAACTGGTAAATATACATTTCAGGTCAATTCATTTAATTCCGGGGATATTTTAGGCAACGTAATGGCGTCGATTAGCTTCAGAATTAGTAAACCGTTTTACATGAAATGGTGGTTTTTAAGCCTATGGTTTTCAATAATTACAATTTCTACTTTTTCCCTGATCAGGATGAAGAACAAGCGCAAACTTGAAATCCAAAAAATAAAAATAAAAATTGCGGAAGACTTGCACGATGAAATAGGATCTGGATTGACGAAAATAGCAATACTTTCCGAACATGCTTTAATTGAGCAGGAAGAACAAAAAGAAGGAAACGGAAAAATTCTCAAAGAAATCGAAAACAATTCGATTTTTAGAGTCGGTAAAATTGCGAGGACCCTTGTTGACCAAATGATAGATGTAATCTGGGCCATTGATCCTAAGTATGATACATTGAACGATTTTATATTTAATTTTAAAAATTTTGCTTTTGAAACTTGTGAAGTTAAAAACATTGAAATGAATATAAATACCGACAATATTGATAATGTAAAGGTAAACTCTCAAATTAAAAGGAATCTTCAACTGATTGCTAAAGAAGCAATCAATAACGCCATTAAATATTCGGAATGCACGATAATTGATTTCAGCCTGGCCGTAAAAAATAAAAACATTTATTTATCGGTTAAGGATAACGGTAAAGGATTTGAAAAAGATAAAATTATTCCCGGCAAGGGATTATTGAACATTCATAAAAACACCGCTGAGTTAAAAGGTAAATGCTCAATTCATAGCACACCGGGGGAAGGTACTATATTGGAAATAAGTTTTCCTTTGTAACGCAAAACTGCTCTATCGATCAGTTGCGGATTTCAATTATTAATCTGAGTTTAAATTCAAAACTTATATTTGAATATGGAACTGAAAAACATAATTAGAGTAGCAATGCTCGATGATGATGATGATTTCATGGAAATACTTTCCAGTTTGTTAAACAAATCTGACGGGTTTAAATGTGTAGCTTCTTATCATAACATAAAGCAGGCTTTAGCGAACATTGAAAATGATATTCCTGATATTTTGCTGCTTGATATTGAAATGCCTGAGAAATCGGGCATTAGTTGTTTGAAAGAATTAAAAAATGGATTTCCCAATCTACGCGTAATGATGTTGACGGTATACAGCGACAGCGAAAAAATATTTCAATCTCTTCGAGGCGGTGCTGTTGGTTATATATTAAAGAAAAGTCCTTCCGGGAGGCTACTGAATTCAATACAGGAAGCCTGCGACGGTGGTGCACCGTTTTCCGGGGAAGTAGCGCAGAAAGTATTGCAGTATTTTCAATCATCCGCCGGTCAATTAACTCCTTCTTTACTTTCTGACAGGGAAAAAGAGGTACTTGAAGCGTTAATTGAAGGTCACGGTACCAAGGCGATAGCGGATAAACTTTTTGTCAGTTTTCATACCGTAAAATTTCATCTCCATAATATTTATACAAAACTTCATGTAAATTCACGCGCCGAAGCCGTTGCAAAGGCTATTAAAAACAGAATTGTGTAACGCATCAATTCTCATTCAAAACTAATAAAACAGCAAGTCTTTTAAATAAAAACTAACCGAACGGGCAGTTGATTGAGTTTCCTTACGAGATTAAGTTATCCAACAATTAAAAGTGCTGAGTATAGAAATGTACTGTTATTGTATCCGGAATTTATTGAAAGGATAATTTTATGTGTAAAAAAGCGCTTCGCTGTTTTGTGTTAAATACTTATATTTTTATCATCATTTCGGCAGTTGCCATTCAAGCTCAAATACCTAATGCGGGTTTTGAAAACTGGACAAACGGAAATCCTGACGGCTGGCAAACAACAAACAACGATCAATTTACTAATATATCACAATCTTCCGATGCGCATTCGGCTTCATCTTCGGTAAACGGAACAGTAGCATCGGTCGCCGGGTTTCAAATTTCACCCTCGCTCGAGACAAAATTTCCATTCACCGACAGGCCGTCGAGTTTGACCGGATATTATAAGTTCACTTCTTCCGGTTCAGATTCTCTTGTTATAATTACAGCACTTTATAAAGGAGATAAAGGTATCGGGGGAGGGATATTCAAAACTATCTCAAGCATCGGTTCTTGGACGCAATTTTCGCTTCCTATATCTTACTATGCAAACGATTCGCCTGATTCGGCGGCAATTACAATAATGGTTGAGCCCGCGGTAAATTCCCACACCGGCACTTCATTCTATATGGATGATCTCTCTTATTCTAGTACAACAGCAATAAATGAAACTACAGTTCAAACTCCGAATTCATTCGAGCTCAAACAGAATTATCCGAACCCATTTAATCCGACTACGACAATTGAATATCAAGTCCCGGTTCAGACTTTTGTAACATTAAAAATATACAACATGCTTGGCAATGAAGTGGCAACCCTGGTTAATAAAAACGAACCAACAGGAAAATATTCTGTTAATTTTAATGCTTCGTCTCTTTCCAGCGGAGTGTACTTATATAGAATTAAAGCAGACAATTACTCGCAAGCAAAGAAGCTCATTGTTCTAAAATAGAAAATTATTAAATGGAATACATAATGAGAAAGTTTACAATCATTAATTCATTTCTATTCTGGATATTTTTTATAAACATAAATATCTATTCTCAGTCAACTCAGTGCGACAATTGTCCTCCACCCGAAGTTGTTCTTTACGGTGTGCAGATGAACGTACCTCAGCCTCCTCCGGATGACTCACTGGGAGAATATACAACACCGGCGAGTCAGAAGGCTTTACTGAATTGGATTGCACTGGGTGATGCAATGGTTCCTATGGCGCAGATAAGCAGCACAGACCCTGAAAAAGGGTGTGTTCAATTTATGGACGGAACCATGGCGCAGGAACTTGCAGCAAATCCGGATACAAACGTTATTATCCATCAGCAAAATTTTTCAACCGGTGATATTCCTCCCTCGGGGTCTGTCGCTGGTGTAGATTATTTAATCTGGAGTTCAATAGATTATTCAGGCGGGACGTATCATTTTAACGTGTACCTTGAAGACGCATACAGCAGAACAAGAATAGCATCGGCAGAGGCAGATTTTTCAGATCCGAACAAATCACAAACCGCTGCGCAAAGTGCTATATCTCAGATAGAACCGGTCTTCGATAAAATCAGAACCTATCAAAAAAACATTAGAAACCTCGGAGGAAATGACGTTGCCATCGATGCAAGGATTTCTATTATACCTTCCAAGGGAGATATGAAAGGAGACGAGACAATACCGGTTGTTTTTCAGGTAAAGGATTGCGACGGCGCTCCGCTTTCAAGCCGGTGGGTAAAAATAAATGCAACGAACGGACATTTCGATAAAGACAGCATTCAGACCGACGGCAAAGGTCAGGCCACGGCAAACTTTACCGCTGATAATGTAAAAGACATTGCGAACATTACAGGATATTATGTCCCTTATTTTACCGTTACACACAAAACAAACGGAGCAGACGGCGATACAACTGTAAATATTGATTACGTGCCGGTAAGAAACTGGGTGGAAAAAATAAGCGAGAATTATGTCATCACCAGTAATTACAGTGATCACTCGATTGGCTCGGCTTCATACGGAAGTCAAATTATACACTCAAATGCTGAAGTTACCAAGTATGTTGTCGGCGATTTTCAGGACAGCAGCATTACGGTCGATGAGGTTATTGGTGCAAAGGGTTCCAGCACTTTATGGGGAACCAAAAAAATTATCGACAATACCTACGATTCATTCGAAAACGATACATATACAGCACATGCCACAGCCTCGCCAAGTGAGGATTTTATGTACGGTATCGGGTTGGATGATTTTCAACAATACGGAAAATACAACGGTATAGGTTTTATGTCCGGATTAATGTTATATGAAACACAGGGATGGAATTTATACGAAGCGGGACCTGCGGTTAAACCCAGTCCTTATTCTATTGACACAACAATTATATTCGAAGAAAATCCCGACGTCTATCAGGTTTTTACGGTAGGTCCTAACGATATTGACGGTGGGAATAATGCATCGTGGACTAAAACCGGCAGCGGTTTTATATTCCAAGGCGATTTTGTTTATGATACAACCATTACCAATCCGGACAATTCAAGTTATATAGGAAAAATACATGAGGTACAGCATGTGGTTGTGCATGTAATGCCATATAAAAGCCTTACTGCCGTTAAATCCCCTTTAAAATCGGTGCTGCCTTCTGAATACGGACTTTACCAGAACTTCCCAAACCCGTTTAATCCGCTTACTACAATAAGATATCAAATTCCCAAATTATCGCATGTAAAACTGACAGTATATGATATTTTGGGCAACCTGGTAGCGGAACTTGTAAACGAGGAAAAATCTCCGGGAGAATATTCGGTAAGCTTTAACGCATCTTCGCTGGCAAGCGGAGTTTACTTTTATAGGATTGAAGCGGGTAATTTTGTTCAGTCAAAAAAACTAATGATACTTAAATAATTACCAACCGGTTTTGGAGTTTTGCTCTATATAATTTTTTTCGAGTAACCCAATATGCAATAATATGAAATTTTATGATTGTAAAAGGAGAAGACAAAATGAAAAATGTAGTTATTCTTTTAGTCTCAATATTCTTTGTCTCTGTAATGACGGCGAACGCACAGTTTGATGATCTCGTAAAACACGTTAAAGATAAAGCGGAACAAAAAGCGAATGAGAAAATTGATAAAACCATTGACGGAAAAAAGGATAACACTCAAAATAATAATAACAGCAGTCAGGGAAACAAAGCAAATGTTAATACTGCCATGAATCCTAACCGGTCTCACGGTATAAGCGCTTACCAGAATTACGACTTTGTCCCAGGAGATAAGATTATATTCGAAGATGATTTTACGGCAGACCAGAATGGGGAATTCCCCTCTCACTGGGATTTGGATGCGGGGCAGGCTGTTGTAAATGAAGTAGCAGGTAAGGCCGCTTTTAGTCTTACAGAAGGGAACTATTGCCGGGTCTATCCACTCATGAAGACCAAATCTTACTTAACCGATCCATTCACAATCGAATTTGATTATTACCCTAACGGCAGCGCAGATGGTCCCATCCTTTTTCTTAAATATAAAGATGAGAATGGAGACGATGCAGAAGGAAATGTTAGTTTTGATGAGAATGGTACAGTGGAAATAGGTTATTTCTCCAAAAGCTTTAGTGCCGATTATCCTAATGAAGATGATAATACCTTTTTCAACAAATGGCATCATTGTGCTGTTATATATAAAAACAACCAGTTGAAATGTTATGTAGACCAATACCGAATTTTAGTTGTACCTAATCTTGGAGTTGTTCCAACTGCATTTGGATTCGGAGGAATCGGCGATATGACAAATCCTATTTTAATCACTAATGTTCGGGCGGCAGCGGGCGGTACTATGAATATGATCGGCAAAAAATTCACGGCTTCCAAAATAGTAACCCACGGCATTACTTTCGATGTTGATAAGGCCGATATAAAACCTCAAAGTATGGGCACATTGAATATGATTGTTAGAATTATGAAAAATAATCCGGGACTTAAATTTGAAGTGAGCGGTTACACAGATAACACAGGCAGTTCTGCGCATAACGTGACTCTTTCACAACAAAGAGCGGACGCGGTGAAAGCTGAACTTACAAGCCTTGGCATCGAGGAATCAAGATTAACAGCAAAAGGATTCGGCGATACAAAACCAATCGACTCAAATGACACTCCCGAAGGTAAGGCTAATAACAGGAGAGTTGAGTTTGTTAAGTTCTAGTGATAAACTTTTAGGTTTACTGCTAATTTTTTGCGGTAACCTTCGAGTTCCAGGAATATGTGAAGGGTTTTTCTTGTGAGTTTTCTGTAGAATTATTACCGGAAATTTGTTCACCGAATATATCTGTACTGTTGTTAGAATTTGTACATGTATTGTTCGACATTTTATTTATTCCATGATTTGAAGTTGATGCTAATAAGGAATGAATGATTTCTTTAATTGCACTTAGTGTTTGGCTGTATTTTACCGGTTCTATCTTAGTTTTTAATGTATAGAAGTGTGATTATTAACTTAAATATTTAGGAGTTTTAAGGTAGTTTAGATAGAAAAGCTGTAAAGTTTTCTATAGTCTATTTTGACTAACTATTCGATTAGATATATTCCAACTGTAGCGGGAAGTCAAGTGGAGGTAGAATTATTTTATAAAAATATTTACAATATCTATGTAGTACTATAATAGGGGCTTTACTTATTCGCATTTTTCCCAAAATAAATACTGGTAGAAAAAATCAGTATCAACTCTGTGCCATTTACTATTCGAATGGTTTCTGAAGAGTTATAGCTAGTTGACAATTTGGAGAGAATTGAAGGCTTTTGATTAAAAAATAGCCGTAATTAGCCTAGTATGATTTTAAGGTGACTTTAAGTCCGATTAAAATATTTTATCTTTATCAACTATTACACATCTTACAATATTTCCAAAAAAACATTTCAAATTTTAATCTTTATTTTCCAAAACTCTTCATTTTTCATATATATATACATTTATAGATGTGAGATATTGAAAAAATAAGGGGATAAATAATGACTTTAAAAAATGTTTTAATTCAGTTTTTAGGTTTTGTACTTTTATTTTCTCTGTTTAGCTGCTCTTCTAAAAATACAAGTACCGGACCTGAAGAATCCAATAACTATATGAGTTTATCAGTCGGTGATATAAGAGAATATTATGATCCGATAATTGGGGATTATGAAGTCTGGAAGATTACAGGAAAAACAAAAAGATCGGATGGTACAGATGTATATATCGGGGAATGGTCGAGCAATCTCGATTCTATGAGTTCGGATTCTACGTCTCTAAGTCGAACCAGTTACCTCGCTATTATTGGAAATTATTTTGTCTCAACTAATTTAGAAAAAGATCCCAATTCAATAAATCCTTATGGAGAGCAAAGATTAGCTGAAATCTCACCAAAAGAAGGCGATACATGGGTTCATACATTAGGAGTTCCTGATTCTGAGAAAGTTTATTTTACTGCAAAGTATGTTGGAAATTTTGAAACTCTTGCAGGGGAACTTAAAGATGTTTACGGTTATACGTTATCAAATTTTCTCACCGTTTATTACGCAAAAGATTTCGGACATGTAGGAAGTTCTTCGCCGGGTGATAGTTCGTATAATTTTACAATTAATTATTCAAAAATTAATGGTAAAGAAATCGGCAAATTTGTTCCTTTTACTAATGCAAAGCATCTAAGTAAACCGGGGGGAAATATTCCTTTTAGAAGAGTAAACTTTTTAGGCCAAATAATAAATTAGACCTTTTAACCTAATTGAGCTTTCTTTTTAGATTAGAAAAATTAAGTTATTTAAATATTTATTGGAGACATAATATGATAAAAAATATCTTTAAGATCAGTTTGCTGCTGATGATTATTTCTTTCACATTTAGTAGTATATACGCACAAACATTTGATCTTCAATATATCTCTAACAAAAAAAATCAATTTAATTTTAATTACGCACATCCATTTTATGGAGGCGGAAGAAGTCTATCGACATTATCCGGAGTTTATCAAATAAGTGCGGATATTCCAATCAGCCCCAAACTAAACATAATTGCAAATGTTCCTTATATAAACACAAGCTACGATATTAATCTCGGCTTTTATCATTACGGTTACTCCGAAAATGGGATAGGTAACGTATTTATTGGTCTGCAAACAAATGGTGCTATGCTCAATAATAAAAGAAATCTCTTTACAGTTGGTGTATATCTTCCGACATCCTCAGAGATTGCTTCATTAAATGGTGTTAGTGCGGATTATTATCACATTTCTAAATACATTCCTAAAATGTGGGGAATTTATTTTAATTATGCTTTCCATAAATTAAATCCAAAAGGTTTTCATTACGGGTTTGAAGTTGGGCCTGATTTATTACTTCCTTCAGGAAATAGCAATTCAACATCGGAGTTCTTAGCTCACTACGGAATATTGGCCGGCTACCAGGTAAATCAAATATCGTTGAACATGGAATTTGTTGGAGTGCTTAACATCTCCGGGGGGTTTCAGCAATTTGGTGATAGATTTGTAAATATGTTTAACATCGGAGCGCAATGGAAAGGAGAAAATATTGTCCCCATGCTTTATTATAAAATTTATTTAAGAGACGATATCAGAAATACAGTTGACGGAGTACTTGGACTCGGAGTTAATGTTTCTATTGATTAAATAACATTAAAAATTCATTTGTCATTCTGATGGAGTCCTGCACAAGCAGGCCGATTGAAGAATCTGCAGAACTTTTAATTTTATGATTTGTATTTTATAAGAGTTTATGTCTAAATTGAAAAAATGAAACTTAGGTTAAACAACATATTATCCTTTTTGCTTTTATGTCTTTGTGGAACGCTTTATGCTCAAAATGAGCTCCCGTTAGAAATCGGCAACAGATGGGAGTTTAGAAATTTTTATCAAGACAGCGGCGGGCATTATCAAGAAAAAGAACCGTCTAAAGTTATTGTGAAAATGGATTCAATTATGCCAAACGGGAAAAGTTATTTTTTGCTTGAAGGAAGCGGGGCATATATTTCCGGATGGGTAAGAACTGATTCCAGTTGGTTTTTTTATTATGATAAATCTGATTCGACTGAATATCCATATCTCAATTTTAATATGCAGCGCGGGGACACATTACGTAATGAAAAGATTATCGGATTTATAACTCTAGATAAAAAAGATACTATTGATTTATTTGATCAGCGTACGATACGCTTGACTTTCCAACAACAATTGGGTTATGATAATATAATGGCAGTATCTTTTTCCAATAAATATGGATTGTTGGGAGAATCTTCATATTATTTTGGAGAAAGAGATTATTCACAGCTATCAGGTTGTATTATTGGGGATTCAACTTACGGGACTATTTTAAGTGTTGATCAATCGGTTCCTAAAAGCGTAAAAGGATATGCGCTTTATCAGAATTATCCTAATCCATTTAATCCGGTAACGAGCATAAACTATACAATTCCGAATAGCGATTTTGTATCAATCGAAGTTTATGATGTTTTGGGAAACAAAATTGAGACTTTAGTAAATGAATATAAAACAGCGGGAAATTATCAGGCTGAGTTTAACGGAAGTAATATTTCAAGTGGAGTTTACTTTTACAGAATGCAGGACGGAGATTTTGTAAAAACCAGGAAAATGATTTTGCTACGATGATACAGTAATCTTTTAAATAACTCAAAATTCAGGTAAATATAAATCCAAGTTAAGGATTTAAAAATGAGCAACCGCCTCTTCGTCCGTTTTTCGGACACAGAGAGACTTGTGAAAATTGTGAGCTGCTTTTGTCACCTTTTTATTCACACCATAAAATTCTAGAAATTAAAAATTTTTACTTAAGTACTTTCCCTCGCTTCTTCAAATATTTTTAGCGCTTTTTCATAATCCTCTTCTTTAACGAGTAACTTCACTCCGCCTAATGCCGCAATGTTAACCGGGTTGGCATAAGTAGTGTTTTCATCATGCAGAGTACAATCTATATTATTTGATTCTAATAATCCCTTGGCGATGTTTGCGTCAACAGGGTTATTAAATCTTTTTATAATTATTAATTTATCTTCCATATGAAACCTATCCTTTTAATTTATTATAAAGTTCAAATTTTGATAATACTCGTTAAAAACAGAATAGAAAGTCGATAAATGCTGAATTATTATAATAGTGTCAGTTTTTAACCAGTTCAGTTCATATTTGATACATCTATAACTTAATTAATCAAAGCAATTTATACCAGTACAAAATTTAATATCGGACTTTTAATTAAACGACTGATTATAATCAGAAAAAGTGATTAATCATAAAATGATAGATTATTTTTATCAAACTATTTTAAAAGGAGTAATTTTTTTGTCTCTCTAAAAATCGTATTAGCATTCAATGATTTAGCGCTTAACTGATAAAAATAAACACCGCTAGCTTGTTCATTTAAAATGATGTTTATTTTATGGTATCCTATCGATTTTAATCCGGCATGTATTTCATTAATCTTTTTACCGGATTGATTATATATAAACAAAGACACTTCACATTCAGTAGGCAATACATATTCGACTGTAGTTGTGGGGTTAAACGGATTTGGAAAGTTTTGAAGCAATAGGAATTCTTTAGGAATATTATTTTGATCTTCGGTTAAACTTGTAAATGAAATCGTAACTTCATTTGAAGGCGAACTCTCACCATCAAGATAACTTGCCGTAACAACATAATAATATTTGGAACCTGTGCTAATTATTTTATCCTGGAAACTCGTTTGGCTGACTGGGCAACTTCCTATTTTATTTAACTGGCTGCAGAAAACCGGCGATGTATTTGATCTGTAAATATTGTAAGCGCTTAAATTTTGCGGATCAGCCGCTTCCCATCTTAATGTCACATCCGTTCCGCTAATTTCATACTTTAAATTTTCCGGTGAATCGAGTACTTGTTCATTTAGCTTTATAATAAAACCATCAGGACAAGGAAATTGATCGCATGTACCGCCGCCGAAATAATCTTGCAGCGGATTCTTAACCGGGAAATCATTGTTTGATTTTGTCTTCCCGGTAATAACAGCATTACTATTTTTATCAACCTTAATACCGTTTCCCTCATCATCCTGGTTGCCGCCGATGTATGTTGAATAAATGAATTTATCACCGGAAGCATTTAATTTCGCAACAAAAATATCTGTTCTATATGGCGGAAAAATTCCGGCATTATAATCTTGAAGTGAATTGACCGTATTAAAATCGTCAGAACTAGTTGAACCGGTAACATAAGCCTCTGATTTATCATTAACTGCAATATCGTTTCCTGCGTCGCCGTCGGTGCCTGCAAGATATGTAGAATAAATCAGCGATTGTCCGTCCGAACTGATCTTAGAGATAAAAATATCATTATCAAAAATACCGCCTTTATTCTGAATCGGATTTTTTGTGGGAAAGTCTGCAGAATTTGTGTGTCCGGTAATGTAAATGTCGTCATTTTTATCAACGGCAATTCCTTCTCCTTGATCGATTTGAGTTCCGCCTAAGAAAGTTGAAAAGACTGGAACTCCTAATGGTGAAAATTTTGTAACGAATACGTCATAACTTCCGCCGATTTTATTTTGTAGAGGATTAACCAAAGGAAAATCTACTGCGCCTGTAGAGCCAATTATAATTGCGTTATTTTTCGAGTCGATTACAACGTCTTTCCCGAGCTCGCTTAAAATACTTGAATTTCCTAAATAAGTTGAATAGACAAGTCCGGTAGCTAACGGAGCAAATTTAGTAATAAAAATATCCTGCGGGAAAATTCCGCCGGAAAGATTATTTTGAAAAGCATTAACAAGCGGAAAATTTGTTGAAGTTGTTAATCCCGTAATTACAAAACTGTTATCATTTCCAACTGCGATAGAGTTTCCCATTTCACTTCCGCTTCCACCTAAATAGGATGAAAACAAAATTTCAGAGCCGCTGTTATTTAATATTGTAATAAAAGCATCTCCCCAGTTTGAACTTCCTAAAGTAGATTGAAGAGCATTTTTTATCGGAAAATCAGTAGAACTTGTATTGCCGATTAAATAAATATTTCCGTTTTGATCTAAAGTTATTCCGTTTCCGATATCACTGTTGCTGCCTCCCAGAAAAGTCGAAAAAATAATTTCTGTTCCGGCTGAATTTATTTTGCTAATGAAAATATCTCCCCAGCCTCCGCCTCTGGTTGGTTGGACTGCATTTTTAATTGGAAAATCAGAAGATATCGTTTCACCGATTAAATAAATATTATTTCCATTATCCAATGCTATGTCATAAGCAAAATCGCTGTTGCCTCCGCCAAAATAAGTAGAAAAAATAATAATCGGATCTATTATAAGAGGGAAGCTTTTATCATATTTTCCCAAATCAAATCTTAAATTGTTTACTTCATCTAAAATAAAATTGCCGTCAACATTAATAATCTTGTTCCCTATAATTTGATAAATTTTCGGAGCATTCATCTTTATGTCGTGTTCATCTTTCCGGATGGTAATATTTCCATTGGTATTAATGAATAAGTTGTCAGCGTTTTCAACGGAGAATGAGATTTGCCCGGGATTTGCATAAGGCTCAATTACAAAATCATACTCAAGCTCATTTTGCTTGCCGTAAAAAATTAAATTGATTCCATTATAAAGCTCTTCATACTTCACTTTTTCAAAATTTGGTACATCGGTTATCCAATTATTTTTATTATTTCCTAAAAAATAATTGATACTGGTGTTTAAAGGTGAAATGCCTGAAATTTTTGTATGCGTATTGGAATTATTGAATTTAATATTTACTTGGGAATTTTGTCGATTATAAATATTGAAATTAATGCGAGGACGCAAAATAATTTTATTAGAACAAAATGATAAAGAAAAGTTTTTTCCTTTAGTAAAGTATTTACTTTCTGCAAAACCCTGTCCTAAATTTTGTTCAAATCTTAATGGGAAATTTTGTAGGTAATTAAGATCTAATTTATTTGTTAATTCATTCGATGAGCCTGCGTATTCATTTTGAAAACTACTTCCGTTTTGCCTTCCAAACAGACCGTCCATTATAAAAAATAATATTATGAACAGAATCAGCAGAACTGCAAACCTTGTAAATATTTTAGTCAACATTCTTCCCCCAAATCAATTACTTTTTAATTTATTTAGGAATTGACGGAGCATAATTATTTAATAAGAATGAATTTCCTGGTTGCCGTAAAATCATTTGCTATTATTTTATAAAAGTATATTCCGCTGGATAATTTCCCCGCATCAAACTGAAATTTGTGTGTGCCTGCTGACTTATCTTCCCGCAGTAAAACTGCAACTTCGCGTCCTATTATATCGTAAACTTTCAATGTTACAAATGCTTTTTGGGGCAGATCAAATTTTATTGTAGTAGTTGGATTAAATGGATTTGGGTAGTTTTGAGCAAGGTTATAATCCGGAATCGTAAATGCTTTTTCATCCACAAAAATTGCTTGATCAACAGTTATAGAAACCGGGATTGCAATATTTCCGCCGTTGCTTGTAATGTTTATATGTGCTTGATATTTCCCGACATTAAGATTTGTCGCATCTAACGAGACTTCTATTGTTTTCTGTTCGCCGGTGGCTAAACTTCCTGAAGTATAATTTAATGTTAAGAAAGGGTATGTATCAGAAATAATTATTTGCCCGGTTGCATCGTTGCTGGCTCCGTCGTTATCGGTTACCGTTAATATACAATTATAAGTGTTCGCCTGTGTGTAAGAATGTGTTGTCGTTGCCTGATTAGAATTTGTTCCATCACCGAAATCCCAAAGGTAGCTTGTAATATTTCCGTCAGTATCATATGAAGATGATGCGTCAAAAGTTATTTCTTCATTTATTAAAGCATGGGTTTTTGAAATTGTTGCAATTGCCGTAGGCTTTTTATTTGTGGAAGTCGGATTTATTTTTACTTGCCCTGAGACATTATCTGTTGCGCCGTTATTATCTGTTACTGTTAATTGATAATTATATGTTGCGGCGATTGAATAAGAATGAGTTATGGTTTTCTGATTGCTAGTATTTCCGTCTCCGAATGTCCATGAGTAATTTACTATTGTTCCGTCATTATCATAGGATGAAGATGCATCAAAGGAAATCGGCTCGTTTATGTTTGTTTCCGTTGGATTTAGTGTTGCTATTGCAACAGGATTCTGGTTTGTTCCAGATATAGTTTTTGTACCAATTGCTCTTAATAAAAATGCTCCGTTAGCAAATTGCGACTGTGAATTTATGTTGTACAAGGTATCATTTTCCATATAGTAGCTTTTATTTTTTATGTTTGCATTAAGATCAAATCCTGCCGGGAAATCAATAAAGCTATAATAAGTGCTAACAAGAATGTATATCTTATCGCCGTCATTAAAGTTGATAGGATGATCCAAACTTATTGTAAACCATTTCCCCGCAGTTGATAAATCTAATGAGATGTAACTTCCCGAAATTTCAGATAAATTTTTATCGAGTATTGATAAATAAATATAGTTGGAAAATGCGTCTTCGGTCTGCATATAAACTTTAATGTTTTCCAAGGAAAAAGAGTAACCCGTCAAATCAAATTCATTTACCCATGTAAATGTTTGGCCGTTGTTGAATCCCAGGAAAGTATCCGGTGAATCATCTCCGTCATCTAGGACAAGAATATCATTTCCCGCAGTCAGGCTATTTACCGAAGTAGTTGTACTTTTCAAATTGTTACTTTTAGAACTTACAACTTTAGGCGAACGTGAACTGTTATTCATAACTAAAGTTCCGAACGGCCGCGATTTTAAAGCAAAATTCTCAGCATTAAATTTTGCACCCGCTGGTTGCGGCTGATCGACAGATATTTGATAGTTAAGCTCAGCATTTCCGGAATTTGAGAGAATGAAATTTTCAGATGCAGTTTGTCCGGGTTCTACATTTATCGCAATATTATCGGAGTTAACATTCGCAACTGCAGTGCCGGAACCCGTGATCTTTTTTATTGCTTCCAATGCATCAATCTTTCCGTAACCGAAATAATCATTAGGAACTGCTCCCGTATAATTATCTGTTCGCGCAGTTTCTTTTAATATTTGTAATGTTTGATCATAATCTAAATTTGGATTTGCTTCCAGCATTAAAGAAACTAAACCGGTAACATGAGGTGAAGCCATACTGGTTCCTTCCATTCCTTGATAGCTGCCGCCTTGTAAAGTTCTTTCTCTTGTAAAACCCACGCTTTCGGTTAGATCAGAAGAAAGCGCAGAAAAAATAATTTCTCCCGGTGCAGAAATATCGGGGAGAGTTCTGCCGTCCCTCGAAGGACCAATACTGCTGAAATATGATCGCTGTCCAATTTCCGGGACAACAGTTTTTTGGTTATCATTTGGGTCCGGGTTTAATTGATTTCTTTGAACTCCGTCTAGATCAATCCATTCATTTTTTGTTACATAAGAACCTGTGCAAATTACTTTTCTTGCAGTTCCGGGAATTCCAATAGTCTTTTTAGAATCGCCAGGTTTAATCTTTTGAGCAGGAATATCATTTGTAGCAAAAATACCACTCTTAATAACCCATGCGTCAAACGTTCCTGTACCGTATGTGTAAACAGACCAATATACCTTGCCGATATCTATTTTTCCTTCATCACCGTCAATTACTATTAAAACTCTTTTATCACCGTTGTTTGGATCAGCGGTAGTTGTTGCGTCAATAGTAATAATTCCGTAAGTAGTCTCATTAACTGTGAAAGAAAGATTTTCAACTTTTTCTCCCGGATTTACAGCCTCGGTTCTGGCAATTAACTTTAGGTCTTTATCGAATGCTGCTATCCCTACAGAGATATTACCGGTTTCGTACCACATATCAGCCGCTGTAAAAGTAGCGTTGGTATAAGTCAGCCAAAAAGTATGTGAAGCTTCGCTGTATTGTGTTCCGCTTGCTGTATAATTTAAGTGAATTGGATCAGCGCCTTCGTTGCCTGCGGAAGCAACAATTATTTTCCCCGGACCAGTTAAATTACTTAAGGCTTGTTCGTATAAACTAGTTCCGTCATGAGGTCCGTAATGTCCTCCAAGACTAAGATTAACAACAGCTGGTTTACCTTCTTCCTGCGCTTTAGTAAATACATAATTGCATCCGTTAATAACATCGCCGTCTAAGAAGCCGGGGCCGGATTTAAAACCTTTAACAAAAATAATTTCAGACTCCGGAGACATTCCAACAAAATTAGTATTCTTTTCTCCTGCTCCTGCGGCAATTCCTGTAACATGTGTTCCGTGTCCGTGACCATCATCCAAATCTTTTTCTGAACATTGAAGTGCATCTAATTGAGCCTTAGTAAATAAAGTTCCATAATTAAATTCGGATGGCGGATTTCCTGTGCCAGACATATCCCACAAATATTTAATCCTGCTGCCTTCATTATTCTTAAAATCTTCATGCTTCCAATCTATACCGCTGTCAACTACTCCTACTATTGTTCCTTTTCCTTTGTAAGATTTTGTTAAATTTAAACCTGAGTGGACTTCATCGGCTTTTACATCTGCAATACTTTCATTTAAGTAACAATCTCTTTTTGTGTTTATCTCCGCATATAATGTTGATGAAGCTGAGATTAATTTATCAAGAAGTAGAAGAGGATATTCCGTAACTAAAATATTACCTGCTATAGAATATACTGTTCCCCCAACTGATGAGACTAAGTTAGAAGTTGTATTAACTGAGTTCGATTTTATTAATAGAGGAAGCATTACTTGATTATTCGCATCTACTTTTAGCGGTGCAAGTGAACTGATAGTAGGTAAATTTGTAGATTGAATTTTTTTAGAAAAAATCCGGGAATGATTTGCAATGTACTTTAGTAGTGGATCCATTTTATTTGTATTAATACTTGCTTTTTGAATGTCTACCTTTATGATTTGAGAATTTTGTACAGGCGAAAAATTATCGGGTAAATATTCAATATTTAAGGATTGTGAAAATGAGAATTGTGAAATCAGTAAAGCTAAAAATATTAGATAAAACTTATTCATAATAACTCCTCTTTAAAAATATATTCGTCAAAATGATTTCTCAGTTGAGAGCTCAATATGATCGATAAAATCAAACGCGGCTAATCTTTTAATATTTTCGGATGAACCGGATAAGACCAATATTTTGTCCAGAACATTTTCGATTACTATGTTTTTGTGCTTAATATCTTGTAAGATAGATTCGCTAACTTCTTGATTACACTTTGCCAGCACTTGTATCATCTCCGGATTGTTTGATTTTTCTAATTCGGAAATTTTTAATCTTAGAGGTGCGTCCAGTTTATCCAGCGGGATCGGTTTTGTTGTTGCAGCATGAAAAAAATAGTAAGGCTTGAAAGGCAAATATTAAAAAAATCTTCATAATTACCCTCCCTCTTGGCAATCAAAGATTTCTGAATTAAATATTTTTTACAATTTATTTGATATGATTAAATGAATGTTTCTCTGGTTAAAAGCCAGGATAGAAGTTGGTAAAAGCAAGCTTCAATAATAAAAAGGGAATACGAATAATTGTTTATGTATAAAAATTATTTCCCCTAGAATTATAATAAATGTTACCCTCAACTATTGATAATATAAAATTTTTAGTTTCTATTGTCAATTAAAGAAATTATATTGATCTCAAATGTATATAATACAAGATATTGTATGGAGAATATTTAACTCTGATTTCAATAATTCTGAAAAAATATTCGTATTTAACCTTAGCAATATTATTTTGTTTAAAGCTAAAAAATAATCTATACTATTTTGAAGCGGAACAGATTTATCATTTTCCGCTTGAACTAAAAATGCGGGTGGAGTGTTTTTATCTACGTGAAGTTCATTTGAAAATTGATTAACGAAAGTACTAACGGGATTCTTACCTAACAAACTTTTTTTGGAACCCATGTGTGTAATTTCTTTTTTCATTGATATAACATGGTAAACGAGGACAGAAAAATCTGGTTTTGCTGATGTTGTATCAGACTTATGAATATTCATACTATAATGTGTACAAAGAGTGGAAACAACATGTCCGCCGGCTGAAAATCCCATCACACCAATTTTATAAGGATTAATTTTCCATTCTTTAGAATGTCTTCTTATTATTCTCATAGCTTCCTGAGCATCCTCCAGCGGACCAATACTTTTATTTTTCATTATAGCATCATTCGGTAATCTATACTTCAAAACCATGGCAGTAATTCCCAAAGTATTTAACCATTTCGCTACTTCAGTTCCTTCGCTGGGAATTGCTAATCTTACATAACCACCGTCAGGACAAATTAAAATTGAAGTTCTGTTAGCTAAGTTTTTAGGAGGGAAGTAAATGGTAATTGTCGGAGTAGTAACATCTGCTGTTAGTGGTGATCCTTCTTTATTGTATATAATTCTTTTATGCACCGCTGCATTTTCGATTGCGTCTGGAATTTTATCTTTTCAAACATTTAAGACTATTGTTTGGAAAAACACAGAATTATTCAGAATAAAAATTAGACATGCAACCAAAACTTTTATAGATATTTTCATTAAAAACTCTCAATAAATTTAGTGCATATAAATATGATTAAAGAAAAATAATTTTAATTTAAAATCTCAAAGTAAAAGTTGTTTTTTCATTCGGAATTGATGTTACTGTTATTCCACCTTTATGAGCGCGCATAATTTGTTTAGATAAACTAAGTCCGATTCCTGAACCATCTTTTTTTGTGGTGAAAAAAGGGATAAAGATTTTATCGTATAACTCTTCCGGGATTCCGCTTCCGTTATCGGAGACTTGTAATAACACATTTCCGCGCTCGTCAATTTTGCCTTCTATTATGATTTTGGGAGAAGGCAGTTCCTTAACTGCGCTAATTGAATTAACAAGCAAGTTTATTAATACTTGCTCAACCATATCCTGGTCAGCCAAAATTTGTAAATCCCCCGGAATAACTTCCGAACGGCATCTTATTTTATATCTCACAAATTGATCATCAAAAAGTGTATAAAGTCTATCGAATAAAACTTTGATTTTCACTTCATGGAAATTTGGTACCGGAATTTTATTTAAACTTCTATAATCATCAACAAAGTGCAGAAGCCCTTTACTTCTTCTGAGAATTGTATTAACTGCTCCGTTTAAATCCTCGAGCTTTTCACTTGTTATATTATTACCGGATTCCTCGAGTATTTTATTTGCGGTTGCCGATAATGAAACAACCGGTGTCATTGAATTCATAATTTCATGAGTAAGCACGCGAATCAATTTTTGCCATGCTTCCATTTCTTGTTCTTCAAGTTCATTGTGAATATTTGAAACTGAAACAAGAACTATATGTTTATTGCGCATCTTAAATTCGGAGGCAAAAATAGAAAGCTGTAAGAGCTCGTTATTGTCAATAATTTTTATTAGCGTCTGCTCTCCGGCCTTTATATTTTGAAGTTTATCTACTAATGTTTCACTAAACTTATTTAGTTGAGATATATTCTTTAACGAATTTATTCTGAAAAGTTTTTTAAATGCGTTATTTATTAGTTCAATATTTCCATCAACAGTATAGGCAAGTATACCTGAGTTAATATGCTGAATGATTGTCTGTAGGTATCGATAATTTTCTTCTTTTTCTTTGCGTGTTTTTTGAAATTCAGAAATCACCTCGGAAAAAGAGCTGCTTAATTCCTCAAAGGATGAACCTTTAATTGAAGTCCTAAAATTTTGTGAAAAATCAGAGTACCTAATCGAATTAAAAAATCGAGTTATTTCGGAATTTGTTTTCTCTACAAATTTTATTAGCGAGTAAACTTGAGTAATAGTAATTATAAAAACAATTGTAATTGTTGCATAAAGGGAAGTATTAATCGCTAAATAGATTAACAAGAAAATAGTAAGAGTCAGAAAAATTATTCTGCTGATAATTATTAAACTGAATCTTTTATAAACCATGCTTTTCCAGTCTCCGGTAAAGCGATGCGCGGGACAAGCCAAGTTCCTCGGCTGCTTTTGTCAAATTACCGTCGTGTTTACTTATAGCTTTAATGATCAGCACCTTTTCAACTTCATCAATATGGAAATTATCAAAATCTATTTTTTCATTACTTTTATTTTCATCGGCAAAGTAAAAGTCTTCCGGCTGCAGAAATTCCGATTCATTCATAATTACAACACGTTCAATTACATGCTGAAGTTCTCTCACATTGCCGGGCCATTGATAGTGTTTCAATTTTTCCAGCGCTTCATCATTAATATTTTTTAACGGCCTATTATATTTTTTACAGTACATCTTTAAAAAATGATTTGCCAGTAGAGTTATATCATCTACTCTTTCCCGTAGCGGTGGAATCTTAATTTCGACCGTATTTATTCTGTATAAAAGATCCTGCCGGAATTTATTTTCCGCAGCTAATTTGTTAATTGGCTGATTTGTTGCGCATATTAGCCTGATATCGATTTCTCTTGCTTTATTAGAGCCTAATCTGGTTACCTGTCTGTTTTGAAGAACAGTCAACAGTTTTTTCTGCATATCAAAAGGAAGGTTTCCGATTTCATCTAAAAATAAAGTCCCGCTTGAAGCAACTTCAAACCTGCCTGCTCTATCTTCTTTTGCATCTGTAAATGCGCCTTTCGAATATCCGAACAATTCACTTTCAAACAGTGATTCACTTATTGCCCCCATATCAACGCTAATAAAAATTTCTTTATTTCGGTTTGATTGCCTATGAATTGCTCTTGCTACAAGTTCTTTTCCCGTTCCGTTTTCACCGAGTATTAAAACATTGGCATCTGTTTTTGCTACTTTTTGAATTGCAACAAAAACACTTTGCATTTCGGCGGATGTTCCGATCATATCGTGAAACTTATTATCAATATCATCGCTCAATTGTTTTTGCTTAATACGAAGATCGGTAATTTCTTGTTTTGATTGACTAAGCTGCATCGCCGAAGAAACCGTAGCGACTAATTTTTCGTTCTGCCAGGGTTTAAGTACAAAATCTGTTGCTCCCATTTTAATGGCGCGCACGGCCATTTCAATATTTCCGAATCCTGTAATTAATATTACGGTAGCAGAAGAATCTATTTCCAAAATATTTTTAAGCCAATCGAATCCTTCTTTTCCGCTTGTTAAATCACCGGTAAAATTCATATCGAGAAGAATAACATCGTATTTCTCCTGCGATAAAATTGTCGGGATCTGTTCCGGGTTTTTCTCAATTCGTACAATTGAGTAATATTGCTTTAATAGAAGTCGCCCGGAATAAAGCACATCTTCATCATCGTCAATAATTAATATTTTACCTTTTTTTGGTGTCATAAATTTTCATTTTTAACTATAGATTACTCAAAAATCATTCCCGATAATCATCTTCCAAATATAATTTTATCGTATATAAATCAATCTTGTTGAAATGATGATTGTCCGAAATCGTAAACTGCTGTTCGAAAACGAACAATGTTTACAAGAACTTTTAAAAAAGAATTTTACATATATTATTTAATATTGATGAAAATGTTAAAAATCCCTCGAAAACTAACTTAATTTATTAAAATATAAGATAATGAATACTAGTAATTAATATAGCTTAACTAAGAAATTATTTAGGCACATTAGTTGAACAAGTAGATTAAATAAAAACTGCATTTTAAAATTTGTGAATAATTTGGTAGCAACTTGGATAGAAAATTAGAAAAAAAACCGTTATACAAAAAAAGAAACTTCTGGATTTCGTCGGTATTCGGAATCGCATTTTTGATATTTGTAATTATGATCCTGGCGGATACGGGTTCAAAGTTAAATGTTGAAGCTGAAAAAATAACCGAGTCTGAAGTAATCATGTCTGATTTCCAGGAGTTCATTCCTATTTCCGGATCGGTTTTACCGCGAACAACTTTTTATTTGGATGCGATACTCGGCGGGACGGTTGAGAAAAAATATGTAGAAGAAGGCGCGATGTTGAAGAAAGGTGATAAAATATTAAAACTGGAGAATTCTAATATACAGTTAAACGCACTTCAGCAGGAAACTTTAACTTTTCAGCAGATTAATAATGCAAGAAATACAAGACTTCAGGTTGAACAAAATAGTATTAATCTTCAGACTCAGTTAGTAAATACAAAATATAATTTGATCAAATCAAAAAATAATTATAATCGCCAGAAAGAAATGTGGAAAAAAAAACTGATCTCACAACAAGATTATGAAGATGCAAAAGATGGATATTTTCACGATTTAGAACAGCAAAAACTGGCTAAGGAAAACTGGCAGAAAGATTCGGTTTTGCGGGAATCTCAACTTGATCAAATAACAGGCTCTATTAAAAGATTGCAAACCAACCTTGAGTTAATTAGAGAGAATATTGATAATCTTACGGTTAAAGCGCCGATAGACGGACAATTAACATCCCTTGATGCAGAAATAGGACAATCAAAATCTCAAGGAGCAAAACTCGGGCAGATTGATGCAATGGATGGCTATAAAGTTAGAGCAGACATTGATGAATATTATATTGCGCGAGTTGTGAAAGGTTTATTTGGAACAGCGGAAATAGACGGCAAAGATTATAAACTTAAAGTCAGTAAAATTTATCCGGAAGTAAAAGACGGGAAGTTTCAAGTCGATATGGAATTTGTAGGAAATTCTCCTGAAGGAATACGAAGAGGACAAACGCTGCAAATTCGTTTGCAATTAAGCGATAGAACAAAAGCTATTTTGCTTCCGCGCGGCGGATTTTATCAGAAGACCGGTGGGCAGTGGATTTTTGTAGTTAACAAATCCGGAACGGAAGCGGTAAAAAGAAACATTAGCCTGGGCAGACAAAATCCCGATTATTTTGAAGTATTAAAAGGATTAAAACCGGGAGAAAAAGTCATAACTTCATCATATGATAATTTTGGTGATGTTGATAAATTGGAAATTAAGTAATTGAATTCTTAGCGTCTCTCCGTCTCAGCGGTAAAAATACTACCGCAAAGGCGCTAAGACACAAAGTAAAAGAAATTATAATATAGGAACACAACAATGCTTAAAACAAATAATCTAAAAAAAATCTACACAACTGAAGAAGTAGAAACAACTGCGCTAAACGGTGTAAATATTGAAATAAAAGAAAAAGAATTCGTAGCGGTAATGGGACCATCGGGTTGCGGAAAATCAACTTTGTTAAATATTTTTGGTTTACTCGATAATCCTTCGGAAGGAGAATATCATTTCTTAGATCACGAGGTTTCCAAATATAGTGAACGCCAAAGAGCAAATCTAAGAAAGGCAAATATTGGATTCGTTTTCCAAAGTTTTAATCTAATTGATGAATTAACTGTTTATGAAAATATTGAACTTCCGCTTTTATACCTTGGAACTCCTTCATCGGATAGACCTAAAATGGTGAATGCGGTTATGGAAAGAATGCAGATTATGCATCGTAAGGATCATTTCCCTCAGCAATTATCGGGTGGACAACAGCAGCGCGTAGCTGTCTCAAGGGCGGTTGTTGCAAAACCAAAATTAATTTTAGCAGATGAACCAACCGGGAATCTTGATTCTGCTAACGGCGAAGAAGTAATGAATATCTTAACTCAATTAAATGAAGAGGGGACTACTATTGTTATGGTAACACACTCTCCGCATGATTCTGAGTTTGCACATAGAATAATTCATCTGTTTGACGGGAATGTGGTTACTGAAAATTATAAAGAAAAATTCCACGTCTAGCGCAAAAAATTAACCGCAAAGACACTAAGCCTGCTAAGAAGGAGAACATTAATGATAAAACTTCAGAGCATAGAAAAATACTACAACAACAAATTTATAAAGACATATGTACTTAGAAATATAAATCTCGAAATAGCGGAAGGCGAATTTGTTTCCGTTATGGGACCTTCTGGTTCCGGTAAATCAACTTTGTTGAATATAATCGGCATGCTGGATAATCCTTCCAACGGCGAGTATTATTTCTTTGATGAGCCTGTACATAAAATGAGCGAGAAAAGACTTTCACAACTTCACAAAACTCACATTGGATTTGTATTCCAGCAGTATCATTTAATTGATGAATTAACTGTTTACGAAAATCTGGAAACACCATTGCTATATCAAAAGGTAAAATCAAATGATAGGAAAGGAAGAGTTGCCGAGGTTCTGGATCGGTTCAATATGGTAGCTAAAAAAGATCTTTTTCCGAGCCAGCTTTCCGGCGGGCAACAGCAGTTAACGGCAATTGCTCGTGCAATAATAGCCGAACCTAAACTAATTCTTGCCGATGAACCCACTGGAAATCTTCACTCTGATCAAGGCAAAGAAATTATGGATTTATTAAAAAAATTAAATGCGCAGGGAACAACTATTATACAAGTAACTCATTCTGAGACTAACGCTGAGTATGGAAATAGAATAATAAAATTAAAAGACGGCTGGATTGAAAAGTAACTAAGTGTGTGACTCAAATTTCTCTGTGGTTCTTTGCGTCTTCTCCGTGAACTCAGTGTCCAAATCTTTTTTACACAGAGAGCCTCAGAGAATAAACGGAGCTTCTCTGAGAAGAATTTAAAAAATCTTGATACTATTTCTGAAGGCTTAGCCTGAAATTTAATTATTACAAGGATAGAAGTTATGTTAAAGAATTATTTTTACGTTGCACTAAGAAATATTAAAAAATATAAAGCATTCTCATTTATAAATGTAATTGGTTTAGCGGTTGGCGTTGCATGCTGTACAATTATTTTTCTCTTTGTAAAAAACGAACTCAGCTATGATACTTTTAATAAAAATGCCGATCGAATTTATCGAGTAAGATTAAAAGCACGATTAAATGATAATGATTTGAATGCCGCCACCAGTCCTTCGCCTTTAGGTGAAGCTGTAAAACATGATCTGCCTGAAGTTATTGATTACACAAGAATAAGAAATTTTGGCTTCCCGGTATTGCGATACAAAGACAAAGTTTTCAGCGAAGAAAAATTTTACCTAGTTGATTCTACTTTCTTTAATGTTTTTTCCGTGCACTTTTTAGAAGGCAATCCTAAAACAGCATTAACAAAACCGGCGCATGTTGTTATTACCGAAAAGATGGCGAAAAAGTATTTCGGCAACGAAAATCCTGTTGGAAAAATATTAAATGCTGATCATAGGCGGGACTGGATTGTTACCGGTGTAGTAAAAGCCTTTCCTAAAACTTCGCATTTCCATTTCGATTTCCTCGGCAGCATTTCTACTTATAACGATAGCAGAAGTCCTTATTGGCTGTCTAATAACTACTATACTTATTTGCTTTTAAGAAAAGGTACGAATCCGAAAATATTTCAGCAAAAACTCAATAACGATGCTAAAAAATATATCGGACCGCAGGTACAAAAGGTTACCGGAATTTCCCCCGCAAAGTTTAAGGAAAAAGGATTTAAGTATGGATTTGTTTTACAGCCCTTAACATCCATTCATCTTAATTCGCATCTTGATTATGAATTGGAACCAAACAGCGATAAAAGTTATATCTATATCTTTTCGATAATAGCATTATCAATTTTACTAATTGCTTGTGTTAATTTTGTTAACCTTTCAACCGCGCGTTCAGAAAGAAGAGCTAAAGAAGTTGGAATAAGAAAAACATTAGGATCGAATAAAATACAGTTAATTAAAATGTTTATTGCTGAAGCGGTAGCAATGAGTTCTCTTGCAGTTTTTCTTGCGGTAGTTTTAGTCGAAATATTCTTACCTGTTTTTAACACTATTTCCGGTGAACAAATGGCTCTCGGCTTGTTTGAGAATTTATCGACGATTCCGATTCTGCTTGTACTTGCTGCCGTGATAGGAATTTTTGCCGGAGCTTATCCGGCGTTTTACCTTTCATCATTTAAGCCGGTTAAAGTTTTGAAGAGTGAAGCAAAAGGAAAAAGCAAATCTTGGCTTAGAAGCGGATTAGTAATTTTGCAGTTTACTGTAACCATAATTTTATTTATCGGTACTTTTATCGTTTACAACCAGTTGAAATTTATTCAGAATAAAAACTCTAGGCTTCAATAAAGATCAAGTAATTTTAATTAACAAGACTGATGATGTTGGGAGCCATATAGAATCTTTTAAAAAAGAATTATTGGGTTTGCCGGGAGTAGTTGATGTGAGTAATTCTAATTCCGTACCGGGCAAAAATATCGGAGATAATACATATCGGGTTGAGGGAACGTCAAGTACGCACATGCATGATTGTAAAACAATGTCCGCCGATTACGGTTTTGTTAATACTTACGATATAAAAATGAAAATTGGTAGATATTTTTCTGTCGAACATCCATCCGATACTTCGGCAGTGGTTTTGAATCAAGCGGCAGTAAAATTATTTGGATTAAAAAATCCAATTGGCAAACAGCTTGATAATGGTGATAAATATACAATAATCGGTGTGACTGATAATTTTAATTACGAATCCTTGCATAAAACAGTCCGTCCTTTAGTAATTCGGTTGTATAAACCTCGCAGTTTTGGCAAGTATGTTTCAGTCCGTATAAAACCACAAAATTTCCAAACAACTATAGCTTCCATGGCGGCTGTCTGGAAAAATTACGCCGGCAATGAAGCTTTTGATTATAACTTCCTGGATCAGGATTTGGAGCATCTTTACAGAGCTGAACTTACAACAAGTAAAGTTGCAACTACGTTTTCAATTATTGCGATTTTTATTGCTTGTCTTGGACTACTAGGTTTGGCAGCGTTTATTACAGAACAAAGGACAAAAGAAATTGGAATTAGAAAAGTTTTAGGCGCCTCTATTCCGGAGATAATATTTTTGCTTTCTAAAGAGTTTTCTAAGTGGGTGATAATTGCAAATGTTATTGCGTGGCCGGTTGCTTACTATATAATGAATACCTGGCTAAGCAGTTTTGCATATAGAATAAGCATTGGTTTCGGCATTTTTATTCTGTCTGGAATTATTGCGCTGTTTATTGCATTGATTACGGTCGGAACACAAACAATTAAAGCGGCGGTTGCAAACCCGGTAAAAAGTTTAAGGTACGAATAAGTAAAATATTATCTCCGTGGTCCTTTGTGTCTTCTCCGTGCACTCAGTGTCCAAAAGCTTTTTTTACACAGAGAACCCCAGAGAAAACACAGAGATGCTCTGAGATAAATTTAATTATTACAAGGATATAAGTATGTTAAAGAATTATTTGAAAATAGCAATAAGGAATTTGTTTAAGAATAAGGTCTATTCATTTATAAATATTTTCGGACTATCAATTGGCCTGGCTTGCTGTCTTTTAATTATGATGTTTGTAAAAAATGAGCTTAGCTTCGATCGATTCCATAAAAATCCCGGACAATATTTATCGCGCTGCTCTATATGAGAACTACGGCAAGGACGAAAAACACTTTAACTCAATTACACCGGCACAACTTGGCCCGGTGCTAAAGGATAATATTCCCGAAATAAAAAATTCTGTAAGAATTTCAAAATACAGCGGACAGGTAAAAACAAAGGATAAATCATTCCCGGAAGACTATTATTTAGCTGATGAAAATTTCTTTGAACTATTCAACTTTCCTTTAATTTCCGGTAATGCAAAAACAGTTTTATCTAATCCCAATTCAGTCGTATTGACGAAATCATACGCCGAAAAATATTTTGGTGAAGCAAACGCAATAGGCAGAACAATCTCCATAGCGCTTTATGATACATTAGAAAATTTTACCGTAACCGGAATTGCTAAAGATGTTCCTTCTAATTCGAGTATTAAATTTAATATCGTTTTACCGTTTCAAAAGATGAAGGATATTTTCAGCAATCAGGCGTTACACAGCTGGACAACAATATTTTGTGAGACTTATTTATTTGCACAACATGGTACTTCGGCAAAAGTTCTTGAATCAAAGATGCCTTCTCTTTTAAAGCAGATTTTCGGGAGTTCATATAAAGCAGGAACATATAACATTTTATTTCAGCCGTTAACCGACATTCATCTCGATACAAAATTTCCCGTAGGATTTGAACCGATCAGCAGCCCGGTTTATTCTTATGTCCTTTCAATAATAGGATTTTTTATGTTGCTGATTGCGTGCATTAATTTTGTAACTCTTTCAATCGGTAAGTCTGCCGGACGCGCCGGCGAAGTTGGAATTAGGAAAGTTGTAGGCGCTAACCGAAATCAATTAGTGAAACAATATTGGGGCGAATCTTTTCTACTTAGTTTTTATCTCAACAGTCATTAGCAATAATTTTTGCCGAATTGCTGCTTCCGATATTCAACAATCTGGCCGGTAAACAATTAGCGCTTTCTTACGATTCAACAACTATAGTTATTTTATTAATTATGATTGTTGTTACCGGGCTGGCGGCAGGAATTTATCCCGCACTTATTCTTTCGTCGTACAAACCGATTGAAGTATTAAAAGGGAAGTTCAGTGTAAATAAAAAATCGAATTTAAGAAGAGTTTTAATTTGCGGACAGTTTATTGTTTCGGTAATTCTAATTTCCGCAACCATAATTGTAACCCGGCAATTAAATTTCGTACAGAACAAAAACCTTGGTTTCGATAAAGAAAATGTCGTTACAATTCCAACCGATCTCCGGATTCCCGAAACATTTAGAACCGCTGACTTATTTAAAAATGAATTAAGAAATGATCCGAATATATTAAATATTTCCGCCGCTTCTACTCCGCTCGGCAGTAAATGGACGCTGATTGGTTTTGATATGCCCGGCGGATCATACGGCAGATTTTATATGAATACAGTTGATTATAATTATATCCAAACCTTAAAAATTGATTTGGTAAAAGGCAGAAATTTTTCTAAAAATTTTGCTTCGGATTTAGATCATTCTGTTATTGTTAACCAGGCATTTATAAAGAAATTTGGATTACAAGATAATCCCGACGGAAAAATGCCGGGAAATTTTCCAGGATATAAAAATTATAGGTGTGGTGAAAGATTTTAATTTTGAATCTCTTCACAGCAAGATAGAACCTGCATTAATTGCGCTGAACTTTCGCCCTATCTTTAGGGATGCAAACGATGTTGATCCTTCATTTAATCCAAGACTGCTTGTCAGGATAAAATCAGATAACTATCAAAGTACTATCGCTAAACTTAGAAGTATGTGGGAAAAAATAGTTCCGCAAGTTCCTTTTAAAAGTTCATTCTTAAATGATAACATTGAAAATCAATATACGGCTGAAAATCGTTTAACAAGAATAATAACTTATTCATCGATGCTTTCAATATTAATAACTTGCCTGGGATTGTTCGGCTTAACGGCTCTTGTTTCAATTCAAAAGACAAAAGAAATAGGAATTCGCCGTTTACTAGGTGCCTCTGTAGGTTCAATATTTAAATTGCTGTCTAAGGAATTTCTCTGGCTAATTATAATTGCCGAAGTAATAAGTCTTCCTATTTCATATTATTTACTGAATAATTGGCTAAATAATTTTGCATACAGAATAGATATAAGTTTAGTTCTGCTTCTAGCGTCGGGATTAATAGTTGTACTAATCTCTCTGATTACAATTAGCCTGCAGGTTATAAAAGCAGTAACCGTAAATCCGGTTAAATCTTTAAGAAGTGAATAAACAGAACTGAAGGAAAAGTATTATGCTGAAAAATTATCTTAAAATTGCGTTGAGAAATCTAAAAAAGTATAAGATTTCTTAGACAGTAAATTATTGCGATGCTTATACAAGTTTATAAAGCATCATCGCAAAACCTGGTTAATGTTTTAAGAACTGAATAAAATAATTATTTTTATGGTTAGTGATAAAGGGGAACTAAATGTTTAAGCATTTTATAAAACAGTACTTTCGAAATATTTCAAGAAGAAAAGTTTTTTCTATTGTAAATATTGCCGGACTTTCCTTTGCTGTGGCTTTTATAATTCTAATCGGCGAATATTTGTTTTATGAGTACAATTATAATCATGATATCAAAAATGTTGATAATATTTATAGACTGGTAGAAACAAAATATAAAGGTTACGATATTTTTGATTACCGCATTAAAGATCAAATAAATGAAAACGTATCCGGTGTTAAAAGTGTTTGCCTTTTGAATAGATTCGGAGTTGAAGCAAATGTTAAGAACAGCGTTTATAAGATTGATAATATGCTTGTTGTCAGCCCTGAGTTTTTCAGAATGTTTAATACAAAATTTTTAGCTGGGAATCATGCAAACGCACTAAACACTACAGATGCAGTAGTTCTTACAGAAACAACTGCAAAAAGAATTTTTGGAACGGTTAATATAATCGGCAGAGTAATAAAACTTAATCATCAAGTTGATATGATGGTTACCGGGGTAGTGAAAGACCTTCCTGAAAATATCAACATAAAAGGCGACTTATTTGTTAATTATAAAAATTCAGTTAAAAAACGTCTATCCTATAAAGGCTTTTCAATGGCTGATAGCGAGAAAATTATTTTTAACACATTTGTATTACTAAAAAATGGCATTCACCCGGAAATTGTTGCCTCTCAAATTTCTTCACTAAATAAGCTAAATGATTTTTTATATCCTAAAGATGTAGAACTTGTAAAACTAAAAACAAATTATCTTAACACAAGTTATTCCGATTTTGATCTTACGCATGGTAATATAAATTTGATAAAAATTCTTTTGGCAATAGGGATATTTATTCTTTTACTTGCTGTAATTAACTTTTTTAATCTTTCTACCGCATCTCAAACATATAGACTAAAAGAAATAAGTGTTAAGAAATGCTTTGGCGCAGACAGAACAACTCTTATAAAGCAATTATTAGCAGAATCTTTATTTACTTGTTTATTTTCTTCTATTCTAGGGATTGTTATTGCAGAATTATTTTTGCCGTATTTTAATCAATACATTGGCGAGCCTCTAAGCCTTGAATTATTTCGAAATATAAGTTTTCTTGGTTTGTTCTTACTTTTCATCCTTTTTTTGAGTCTGCTGACCGGACTTTTACCTTCTTTAATATTATCCCGGACTTCGCCCTTAAAGCTTTTAAGCGGAAAATCTATATTGAAAGGATCAAACAAAAATTATAGGGGACTGCTGACAATTTTTCAATTTTCAATTTCTATTATATTAATCAGCGCCTTGATTGTAATAACAAGACAAATTGATTTTGTAAAACATAGAAACCCCGGCTTCAATACAGATAAACTTTTGTATGTAAAGGTTCAATATACTTTGAAAGACAGGATGAATGTTATTTATAATAAACTTAGTGAGTTCCATAATCTAAAATCTATTACAAAAACATTTGGTATCCCCGGCGGAATTAGTGTAAGCTTAAACGGATTTAGTACGATAGCGATGGATTCAACTACAATGAAAACTTTTGGCTTTAGAATTAAAGAGGGAAGAAAATTATTATTAAGCGATAAAACAAATAACTATGTTTTAATAAATGAAGCTGGCTTAAGTAAATTAGGTAACGGTGATTATAAAAATTATAAGATAGGGAAAATGAAAATTGCGGGAGTAGTTGCAGATTTCAATTTCTCTTCTTTACACAACAAAATAGGCCCTCTTGTTTTAATGTATAGCAATTTTTTTGATCCTAATTATATTACAATGCGTGTTTCTTCTCCTGTTGATGAATCAATAAATTATATTAAGAAAACATGGGATGAGCTTTGCTCGGATTACCCTCTGGAATTTGGGTTTTATGATGAATATTTTGCCGCAATGTATAAAAAGGAAGATGACTTTGCCGCGTTGGTAAAAATATTTTCATTCCTGGCAATAATAATATCTAGCATGGGGATTTTCGGTTTATCACTTTTTCAGGCTGAGCAGAAAATTAAAGAAATAGGAATTAGAAAAGTATTGGGCGCTTCTTCTTCAGAAATTATGGCTCTACTAACTAAAAGCTTTTCAAAGTGGGTGATTTTAGCAAATATAATTGCTATTCCGGCTGCATACTATTTAATGAAAAAGTGGCTTCAGGATTTTGCTTACAGAATAGACATGAGCTTGTGGATATTTGCTTTGTCCGGATTTATTGCTCTGGTTATATCTTTAATTACAATCAGTTTCAATACCCTTAAAGCTGTAAACGAAAATCCGGTAAATTCACTCAGAAATGAATAAAATTATAAAAGGAATTTTAACTTTCTTTTCCTAGCTTTATCATTTTGTTTACAGTATTCCAGTTGCGTGTTGTGCATGAAGTCTTTAATATCTTTTCAACGTTGTTGTTTGAAAAAGGTCTTTTCTGTTTGTCCTTCCATATCAAGATATAAAGTTCATTGCCTGATAAAGAATAACTTTCTATTTCATTTTGTTTTGATAATAAAATCTCAACATCCGTTTTCTTTGGTCTGGCTGCAAGAAATCCTACATAAAGTTTTGCGTTACTATCTTCTGCGTGTTCAGCAAAAGGATTTTTCTTCACTATTTTTCTCAGTTCATCCACAGAACGAATCATGACATCTACAAAGTAGCCCAGCTTATTTTGAAGCCCTGATTCAATTTGCGATTTTAGCTTTTCCAAATTCTTTTCATCCGAATCAAAAAGCACATTGCCGCTTTGAATATAAGTCCTTACGTAACGGAGACCCATTGCGGTGAAATGCTTTTTTAATTCATCCATTTTAATAATTTTATTTCCGCTTACGTTTATTCCTCTCAGAAATGCTCCATATTTCATCGCTTGTTTTCCTATATTAAATTTTTGATATAGTTCAATTCCGGCTTTTATGTTTCGCTAATTGAATGGAAAATTTTGTAATTTTGTGATGTACTATTTGAATATACTATAAAACACGGATTATTATAAAATATAAAATTTTGCTGAGAAAGATATGCCGGAAAAAGACTTCGACTCATTTTTAAAAGTTAATAACCTTATAAATAAATTTGCAAACAGTTTCGATTTGAAAGATTGGGACGGATTGAAAAGCGTAATTGCGGAAACTGTACTTGCCGATTATGCCGATTTACGCGGTGCTGTTGAAACCGCATCGAAAGATGAATTTGTTGAACAAAGGAAATCGGCTCTGGAACATTTAAAGACTCATCACCTAATCTCAAATATTGAATTCCTTCAGCTTGAAAGTGAAAATGCTTTCTGCCGCGCAACATCTCTCATTTTTAGATTAAAGTGGAATAAAGTTTTTCACTCTCACGTAATGTATGATTTTAGATTAAAAAAAGAATCCGGTGAGTGGAAGATGTTTGAAATAAAACAAAAAGTTCTCTGGAACGAAGGCGAATCATCTATTCACAGCGGCGCAAGATAAATAAAATTTGGTGGCTCTAAATCTGATATTGCGGATATCAAAGAATCATTTCTAAGTAAATAGCTAAAAATAAAACGAGGGTGAATTATGTTTATCGGACACTTTGGTGTTGGATTTGCCGGTAAAAAAGTCAGCAAAAAACCATCGCTTGGAACAATGTTTATGGCGGCTCAATTTCTCGATCTTCTGTGGCCGTTATTTTTATTACTCGGGATTGAACACGTCGAAATTGTTCCGGGCAATACCGCAATGAATCCGCTCAAATTTACTTACTATCCTTTTTCTCATAGTCTACTTGCGGCACTTTTCTGGTCAGTCCTTTTCGGCGGAATATATTATTTGATTAAAAAGAATTCTAAGGCTTCTATTCTTCTTGGATTCCTGGTTTTAAGTCATTGGATTTTGGATTTGATTGTTCATATTCCGGATTTACCCTTATCTCCCTGGGGAAGTGTCAAAGTAGGACTCGGATTATGGAATTCTGTTTTGTTCACTTTCATTATAGAGGTAGGAATATTTTTATTCGGCGGATATTTATATCTTCTGAGCACTAAACCTAAAAATAAAAAAGGAACTTTTACATTTTGGGGTTTGATAATTTTTCTGCTTTTAATTTATGTAGGAAATAGTTTCGGAAGCCCGCCTCCGTCAGTTTCGGCATTAGCTTATGTCGGATTAAGTCAGTGGCTGATAGTAGCATGGGGATATTGGATCGATAGAAACCGAATTGCAATTTCCGAAAATTAATATTGCCTTTTTATATTAAGTAAAAATTAATGAAAGCAGTGAATGCCAAATAAAAAGGTTCTAAATATTATTCATACCAGGAAACAATTTCAAAAGAACCTGTATTCGGGAAACTTGGAGGAGAGCTGAACATCAATCTTTTATCGTAACGATAATTTTTATTAAAGCCTGAAGCAATTCCATAGGAGCTAAATGTTCCTACTGCTTGTCTTTGATGTTGTGTTATTCCGCCATTTAAATAAATAGTGCCGCTATTGGGACGCGTACTGTAATGTTCTGCTCCAAACCCGCCATTTTGTGCATAAATTGCACCGTCAATAGTTACATCATGATTATTTGCATAATTATCAGTTATCCATACATTGTTCTCTGCCACAATTCCCAATAAATCCGTTGAGTTGGGATTTTTATTCGGATCAGTTTTATATTGAATATTATCATCAATATAAATGTCGCCGCCCTTTGTACTCCATTTGGTTGAAGTACCGGAAACTCCGATTGTATATTGACCTTGAACAGTTCCTTTAACTCTAAGAGTTGCGTTATCTGCAAATATAACACCGTTTGGTGCAAATGATGAAAGTAAGGCAGTTGTTTCAGGACCTTTGTAAGAATATTTATAGCGAACACTATCTGTTGCGAAAGTTAAATAAACAGTATCGTGTGAACTAAAAGTATGCCCGTCGCTATTTGAAATTGTTTCAAGATCAGAAATACCGTTTGTAGGTAGTGGTAGATCAACTCCTTGTTCGTATCCGCCGTTTAGAATTGGGTAATCAGATTTTCCGTATTTGCTGTATTTTAAAATACTTTTATTGGTTGTAACCTTTCCGTTAAAAACAGGGTGTCCTGCAACTCTTAAATAATCCTGTGTATGAAATGGTCCCCAAACAGTATCGCCGTTAGTCCACCATATTCCTGAAGGTTCAACAACTGAATAATAAGCAAACTTAGAAAATTTACTTGGCTGAAGAGTTACCTGCACATTGGCGTTTACTCCGTCGTAAGAGCCGGACGCGTTAATTCTTCTAATATTTTTAAAAGCATCTAACACTTGAATATTAACATTAATTTTCCCGCCGTTAAAATCTACGTTTGAATATCCTGCTGTCCAGGTGGGATCCATAAATATTTGATTTGCGGCAATGTTAGCAGCGCTCACTGCAATGTCATGTGCGGTAGATTGTCTATAATAATCGGTTTCATTATCTACTGCGCGAGTAGTTAGTCTTCCAAAGTTTACACCCATAACTAAAAAGAGGGTGCTAAAACCCAATACTAGTAATAACGAAGCTTTTCCAAACATATTATCACCTGTTTCTTAAATTTCTTGACGATAATCTAACCTGACGCCAAAAAGCATCTCTATATTCATTTTGATATGCTTCGGTATCTTCAACCCTAATTGAAATTTGAATACTCTGAATCGAACCGGTATTTACAATCGGAAAACTTAACGTATCTCCTAATGCTCCAAAATAAAGTAAATTGAAATATGTAATTCCAAGATTTGCAGACCTAGGCTTGTCATGATTTACAACTCTATACAACATTCGATCATTTGGATTTGGAGTATCCTTTAATTCTGTTGTTGTTCCAACATAGTAATCAAGAGTATCAACAGTGCCGTTGTTATCTAAATCTGTTAAGAACTTTATTCTTGTTGAATCGGCAACCAAAATTGATTTAGTAGGATCAGGAATTTTATTCCAATCTTTACAGTACCCTAATTTTCTTAAATCGCTTTCCATAACATCTATAACAGAAGTTAGATTTTGCTGAACAATTAAATCTTGTGTATTGTTATATGTATTTTGTACACCGGCATCATTTAAACGGAACAATATTAGCATAAGCATTCCGCCTGTTATAATTGCACCGAGTATGTCTAAAATTGAACTAAATCCCATTTCTCTACCTAAAAAACCAATAACTATATATAGTTGACATTTTTATTGTATCAGCCATTGATTTACTTGTTACGTAAATAGTAATTTTTTTATTAAATGTTCTTGAAGCCACATCAACATTAGGCTTTCCCGGATTTACATATGCTATTTTGCAAGCAATTTTAAAAACAGCTGAAGGCATTGTTGAATCTATTTTAGTAAAGTTGTTGTAATCATCTATATCGTTAAAATTCGGATAAACCTCTCCGGTTTCGGGTCCTAATGCAGAAGGAAGTGTGAGATCATAAATAGACTTGGTCGATCCACTTGTTGTAAATTGATCAAACGATTTACCGCTGATTTCTTCAATTTCTGAGGTAGCTAACGAAGTAGCAAGTACTCCAAACTTAGTATCCATCAGAGTTGTGCTGGTATTTAAAAAAGTATTGTTAACTCTTAAAATTAAGATTGATAGAAGAAGAAGAGCCCCTATACTTAACATTGTTTGCCCTGTGTTCATAGCGTAATTTCTTTAGACACAATAAAATATGTGAATTACAAATAATATTAAACAATAATTGAGCCAGAGCTAAGTTGTTTAATTCTATGTAGAATATTTAAGCATTCTGCCTCTAATACCGGTAAAAGTTACCGTTAAGTAATAAAAGAGTAATATAATATTACATATATTAATGTTGAATATTGTTCAATTTGATACAATTGGTATTAATTTGATCCTTTATAAGAAATTCGTCCATTTTATAAACATTAATTTTATTGTCTGATAACAATTATTTTGTAGTGATTTAGTATTTAATAAAAATTTCAACTTTTCTTAATTCCTGTAAAAATTTAAGTTCTAAGATATTCTTAAATTGAGACAAACTATAGCCCTTTTATGGTTTTAATTTGTATTAATTACTCATGTTACGCAAGTATATGTTTTGGTCATATTGAACGAAGTGAAATATCTCATAATTTTGTAAAAATCGAAACCTTGAGATTCTTCATTTCATTCAGAATGACCGTTTTGCGTAACATGAGTTAATTATTAAAATTATGTTCAATTATTAAATATTAGGTTATATCATTTTAAATACATAATTTTACTCATCGGTATTAAACCGAGATCTTTATTATATTAATTTTTGAGGTTCTTAAGTGAGTACTAAATTATTTGTGGGTTCTTTGCCTTGGTCGATTAACGACAAATCATTATCTGAAACTTTTGAAAAACACGGAAATGTTGTTTCTGCAAAAGTTATAACTGATCGTCAAACCGGAAGATCCAGAGGATTCGGTTTTGTTGAGATGGAAGAATCTACCGAAGCCCAAAGTGCAATTAAAGCACTTAATAATTCACAATTATCTGGAAGAAATATCGTCGTTAGCGAGGCACAAGCACGCAATTAATTAAATGATATTTAATTTTCTGTGAAAGACATCCTTTGGATGTCTTTTTTATTTTTAAACGAAATGATAATTCTATTTCTAAAGTTCTTATTACTTGTGTTTTAACTCCTTAATTAAAATATAATTTTGAATATCACTTATGAAGAAATTATATTGTTTTCTCATCAATAAAAAATAATCAGTGGAATATCATGATTTACAATATTTGGAAACTTCTTCATGTTTTATCGGTAATAATTTTTATGGGAAACATTACCATTGCAATATTTTGGAAAATGCAAGCCGATAAATCAAAAGACAGATTAAAAATTGCAGATACTTTTAAGAATATTATTAAAGCGGATAAAATTTTTACCATGCCTTCTGTTACTGCATTAATAATTTTTGGTGTTGGAACAGCTATGCAAGGTGATTTGTCTTTGATTGAGACAAGCTGGATCTTCTGGTCAATTATAGCAATATTGATTTCAACCTACGCATTTATGGCTAAAGTCGTTCCAATTCAAAAAAAGATTTTAGCTTTAGCGAACAGTGAAGAAAAATTCACATTTGAGGAATATGAAAAATTATCCAAAAACTGGAATACATGGGGAGCACTAGCTGTTATTACTCCTTATATTGCTGTTTGCTTGATGGTACTAAAAGTTTAGTCTCAATTATTTTTTTTTATATATAGAGTGCCTCATAACTCAAGGTTAAGTAATTTTGTATTTTTGTGAATAAATAGTAAACACTATTTCTCTGGTAAAGTATTCTTAAAAAATTCTCAAGTTATTAACTTACGTCCAGGTTTTATGAGGCAATCTCAATTTCTAAAGTATTTCAAATCACAAACTTTACCTTCCAATTTTTACTGTAATATTTCGTGAACTTTTTTTTACATCGAAATGTTGTATCGATATATTCAATCTATTAATTATCTGAAAGCAAAAATGTATGAAAAGTACTGATTATTCTGATGCGGTGATTGATGAATTGGGGGATAACCACGTTACGGCTAATATTGATACTCCCTTAAGAGAAGATGCATTTAAGATTGACGACGATCTTAAAATAGAACTTATCGAAAAAAATTTTAGAGAGATTATGAATGTTTTAGGTTTAGATTTAAACGATGATAGTTTAAAGAATACTCCTAAGAGAGTTGCTAAAATGTATGTCAAAGAGATTTTCAGCGGCTTGAATCCGGATAATAAACCTGCAGCAACTCTTTTTGATAATAAATTTAAATTTGATGAAATGCTTGTTGAGAGAAATATTACACTATATTCTCACTGTGAACATCATTTCGTTCCAATAATTGGAAAAGCCCATGTTGCTTATTTCTCAAATGGAAAGGTTATCGGACTTTCAAAGCTTAATAGAATTGTTCAGTATTATGCACGAAGGCCACAAGTTCAAGAAAGACTAACAGTTCAAATTGCTGCCGAATTAAAAGATACTTTACAAACAAATGATGTAGCAGTTGTTATTGATGCGGATCATTTATGTGTTGCCTCCCGCGGAATTCAAGATGTAAATAGCTCAACAGTCACATCCAGTTATCATGGAAAGTTTTTGAATCCCAAAATTAGAGAAGAATTTTTAAAGTATACTTACGGCAATAAGTAATAATAAAATTGTCTGTCCCGATTCTGAAAATTGCAAACTTGGAATCGGGATGTTTTTTTTGCAGGCGAAATAATTTTTTATATCAATTATCTACAGAATTTTAATATTTATCATTTCCGTGTTTTAATACTTCCTATTTAACTAAGTAAATTTGTAAATCTTTTCATATATTCAATTAACCGAATTTCGATCGACTCATACGTAATAAAAACTTTTCATAATAATTATTATAAATTAATACCAGAGGACAAAATGAGAAAATATCTAATGCAAATTTTTCTCCTCACTTTTATTTCTGTTCTATTTTATTCTTGCAGCACCGTTCCTATTACCGGAAGAAGTCAATTAGATCTCATTCCTGATAATCAAATGCTTTCTATGAGCTTTCAGCAGTATGATCAATTCTTACAAAGCAATAAAGAAAGTACAAATCAGCAAGAAATTAGTATGGTAAAGAAAGTAGGCGGAAAGATAGAATCCGCAGTTGAAAAATATTTTGCCCAACATAATTTGTCCAGTCAGTTAGATGGATATAAATGGGAATTTCATTTGATTGACAGTAAAGAAGCTAATGCCTGGTGTATGCCGGGAGGTAAAGTTGTCGTTTATACGGGGATTCTTCCAATAACAAAAAATGAAGCAGGATTAGCAGTTGTACTTGGTCATGAAATTGCTCATGCTGTGGCAAAACATGGGAATGAAAGAATGAGCCAGGGTTTAGTAACACAGCTCGGAGGTATGGCTCTATCTGAAGCGATAAAAGATAAACCTGCATTGACTCAAAATTTATTCATGACTGCGTTTGGAATAGGTGCCCAAGTTGGAGTTTTATTGCCTTTTAGCAGAGTGCAAGAAAGTGAAGCGGATCATTTAGGTTTAATATTTATGGCAATGGCAGGTTACGATCCGCATCAGGCATTGGATTTTTGGCAAAGAATGTCTGCCGCGCAAAGCGGGTCCGCTCCGCCTGAATTTTTAAGTGATCATCCGTCTGATCAAACCAGAATTGAAGATCTTAAAAAAGAGATGCCCGAAGCAATGAAATACTATTCTGCAAATAAATAAACCACATGTTTTTTTCACCTTAAGTTTGCCCTCGCTTTCTGCGGGGGTTTTTTGTATAAATATTTTAAGTGTAATTCTTTATATATTTAAATAAAAAATATTTTGATTATGAGTAAGTGGTTAAAAGTTACAATTGGTGTCAGTGTTTCATTAGCCGTCCTGATAATTGCAGCCGGATTTATATTCCATAGTATGCTAACAAAATCTTTGCCTAAGTATTCCGGAGAAATTTCCAGTGAAAATATTGGAAATGATATTAAAATTTTTCGTGACAGTATGGCTGTTCCTTATATTGTTGCCAAAAATGATTTGGATGCGGCTTTTGCTTTAGGTTATGTTCATGCCGAGGAGCGGATGTTTACTATGGATTTGGCTAGAAGGGCAGGCGAAGGAAGGTTGAGTCAAATCTTTGGAAAAGAAACGATACCATTCGATAAAATGTTTTTAACAGTCGGAATAAAAAAAACGTCTGAAAAGCTTTTAAAAAACATCAGCCCGGAATCATTAAAGCTATTAAAAGCATATTCTAAAGGCGTGAATCTTTACATCAAAAATTATAAAGGTAAATATCCTGCAGAATTTGATGTACTTGGATATGATCCGCAAAAATGGACTCCGCTTAGCAGTTTGATTATAATCAGAATGATGGCCTGGGAGCTTAATATTAGCTGGTGGTCTGATATTACATTTACAAAACTTGTTCAAAAATTTGGTGTAGAAAAAGCCAGGGAAATAATTCCCGATTATCCCGAAAACGCTCCGTTAATAATTCCCGGTAATTTACAGAAGTTTGGTGCAATTAATACTGATTTAATAAAAACCGATCAAAAATTTCGCAACTTTATGGGCTGGCAGGGAACCCATATTGGTTCTAATAATTGGATTGTAAACGGGAAGTTGTCTAAATCGGGAAAGCCAATTATTGCAAATGATACACATTTAGCTTTAAGCGCTCCCGGAAGATGGTTTGCTGCTGTAATTAAATCGCCGGATTGGGATGTTGCAGGAGTAACATTACCCGGAGCTCCTGCTGTTGTTGTAGGTAAAAATAGAAATATCTCCTGGGCAGTAACAAATATAATGGAAGATGATGCCGATTTTTATTTTGAAAAAATAGATTCATCGGGGACAAAATATTTATTAAACGGAAATTGGAATAATCTTACAATTGAAAAAGATACAGTAATAGTAAAAGATTCAAGTAATATAGTTTTTGATGTGAAGATTACCGATCATGGTCCGATCATTTCAAATATTCATCCTTACAATTTTTTATTCCCAAGTCAGAATGTTGATAATCAGAATATAAGCATGCAATGGCTTGGTAACGAAATGAGTGATGAACTGCTAGCATTTTATAAAATTAATACGGCAAAAAATTGGTCGGATTTTAAAGAAGCTTTTAATACATATAGCGTTCCCGGCCAAAATTTTATTTACGGTGATAATAGCGGAAATATTGGATATGTCTTTGGAGCAAAATTACCTATTAGAGAAGCAAACAGAACAACTTTTATATTAGATGGAACGACAACACAAAATGACTGGAAAGGATTTGTTTCCAGAAATGATTTGCCTACTTTATTTAATCCAAGTCAAAATTATATTGCAACGGCAAATAATAAAACTGAAAAAAATTATAAATACTATATATCAAATGTTTGGGAGCCGTCATCTAGAATTGAAAGAATAACTGAACTATTAAATTCAAAGTCAAAACATAGTGCTAAGGATTTTCAGCAATATCAAATGGATATTACCTCGCCTTATGCTAAAGAGCTAACTAAGTATATTCTTGAAGCTTTTAAGGATGTAAAAATTACAGATAAAAATTTATATCTTGCTATCGATTTATTGAAAAAATGGGATTTTAAGTTAGACAAATACAGCCAGGTTCCTAGTATTTATGAAATGTTCTTGAAAGAATTGCTTAAAAATGTTTATGAATCTAAGATGGGACACGATCTTTTTAACGAGTATGTTTTTGTGCAGAACGTTCCATATAGAAATATTCTCGAACTAATGAAGGATCCTTATAGTTTTTGGTTTGATAATTCTTCAACTGTAAAAAGAGAATCGAGAGACGATATTATCAGAAAAAGTATGGATGATGCTCTTAACAATTTGGAAAATATTTTTGGAAAAGATTTAGCCGAATGGCAGTGGGGAAGACTTCACAAGGTTTTATTTAAACACCCTTTTAGCGGCGGTTCAAAATTTTTGGATAAGTATATTGATATCGGACCGTTTGAAATAGGTGGAGACGGTACAACGATTTTTAATACGGAATATCCATTCACCGATGGTTTGGAGAAATTTCCAAGATTTGATCATAAACCTTTTGAAAATAATCTTGGTCCGGTTATGAGATATATTTATGATTTTGCTAAACCAAATCAATTCTATTTAATACTCAGTACAGGTGAATCCGGAAATGTAATGAGCGATCATTACTCGGATATGACACCCATGTGGCTGACCGGTAAATACATGTTGATTAGAACAGATTTAAACTCAATTGAAAACTCTAGAAATCAGTTATTAATTATCAAGAAGAAAGATTAAAAAAATATTATATTTACAACTTGATAATAATTTTTTTGATATAGGATTTTTTATACAAATTATTGGATTAGAATGAAAGTAATTGAACATCTTGAGAAAGCAAAGGAACCATTAATTAGTTTCGAACTTATCCCTCCAAAACGCGGGGGTGATATTAAAAGTTTGTTGGCGGTATTAGAAGACATAGCCAAATTCAATCCGCCTTTTATAGATATTACCAGCCATGCTGCCGAAGTAGTATATGAAGAAACTACACACGGAATTCAGAAAAAAATTAAACGTAAACGTCCCGGTACTTTAGGCATTTGTGCACTTATTCAAAATAAATATAATATTGATGCGGTTCCTCATATATTGAGCAAGGGATTTACACGTGAAGAAACCGAGGACTTTTTAATTGAGTTAAGTTATTTGGGAATTGAGAATGTTCTTGCTATTAGAGGCGATGATAGCGGTTATGAAAAACCAATCCCGCAAGGTAAAAGTGCCAACCATTTCGCGGTTGATTTAGTTTCTCAGATTGTGGCTATGAATAAGGGGCATTATTTAGAGGAAAACTTGCTTGACGCAAAACCTTCAAGTTTTTGTGTCGGAGTAAGCGGTTATCCTGAAAAACATTTTGAAGCGCCGAATATTCAAACAGATGTAAAGTTTGCTAAAGCAAAAGTTGATGCCGGTGCGGAGTACATTGTTACACAGATGTTTTATGACAACAAAGTATATTTTAAGTATATCGAAGAATGTCGTAAAATAGGGATTAAGGTTCCCGATTATTCCCGGATTAAAAATTTTAACGAATAAAGCACATTTAATTAATGTTCCTAAAAATTTCTATATAAATTTACCTCAGGATTTGGTTGATGAAGTATACGCGGCTAAACCCGAACACGTGATTGATATAGGAGTTGAATGGGCAGCAAGCCAGGTTGAAGAATTAATAGCTCACAATGTTCCGAGTGTACATTTTTATATAATGCAAAATTCTCTTCCAGTTAAAAAATTGATGAAGAGATTAAAAATGTTTTAACAATTTTGAAAATATCAATAAATAACTAAGTTAGATAAATGGCTGCAGATAATAATAAATCATTGAAAAAGATAAAGTGGGGGATTGCAGGTTGCGGAAAGTTTGCCGAGATGTCATTTATCCCATCTTTACACTTATTAAGAAGAAGTTCGCTAAATTCTGTATTTAGCAATAATAGTAATCGGGCAAAATTTATAGCTGAAAAATTCGGAGTGCCTCATCACTTCAATAATTATGATGAGTTTCTTGCTTCGGATATAAATGCAGTTTACGTTTCAAGCGCTAATGCTCATCATTATGAACAAGTTATAAAAGCTGCCAACGCCGGAAAACATATTCTTTGTGAGAAACCTCTTGCGATTACGTCTCAGCAAGCAAAAGAAATGGTGGAAGTTTGTGAAAGTAATAATGTGTTATTTGCGGTAAATTATGTTTTGAGAGCTCATCCGTTAATTATTAAAGCAAAAGAATTACTGGTTAGTCAACTTCTGGGGAAACTGGTTTCGATAAATCTTAATTTCAATATTGATTATACCCCGGGAACAAATTTTAGATTTAATAAAGAACTCAGCGGCGGTGGAGCGCTTAGAGATTTAGGAACTCACATGATTGATCTTCTCAGATATTTTGGCGGAGAAATCACAGATATCAACGGTGTAATTGATGATATAGTTTATAAGAGCGAGGTTGAAGATTTTGCTGCAGCGATTGTAAAGTTTAAAGGCAGCGGTTATGGTTATTTCAATGTTTCGTATAATAACAAAAAAGCTTTTAACAGAATTGAAATATTAGGCCACAAAGGCGGAATAAGTATAGAAAGTTTAATCGGAACAGGAAATGTGCCTGCAAAACTAACTATAAAGCTTGAAGGGGAAGCAAAAAAAGCTTTTAGGAAAAGAGGCAATAAACCACTTTATATTTTGCGATCAATTCAAAATTCATTTCATAAAGGCGAAACACCTATTGTAACCGGGTATGATGGTTACATAAATCTTAAACTTATGGAAGAACTGGAAAATAAATGTTCAAGAGAGAACAACTAGTAAAAATTTGTCATAAGGTTTATGCAAAGGGATTTGTTTCAGCATACGACGGTAATATTTCTGCAGTAGCTTCTCCCGAGACTTTTTACATCACTCGATCTGCAATTTCCAAAGGTGACGTAACAGTTGATGATATTTTGGAAATCGATTTTCACGGCAATATTGTTAGCGGAAAAGGGAAAATATCAACAGAGTATAAAATTCATTTATTCGCTTATGCGCACAGAAAAGAAGTAAATGCAGTTGTTCATTGTCATCCTACTTATGCTACTGCGTTTGCCTCAACCGGACAAGGTTTGACGAAAAATGTTTTCCCTGAAGTTGTGCTTACTCTCGGTAAAGTTCCTCTATGTAAATACGCTACTCCTTCCACAGATGATTTGCCTCAGAGTATGAAACCTTATATAGATTATGCATGGGCTTTGCTATTACAAAATCACGGAGCTGTTACTTTAGGTAAAACACTAAATGATGCATATTTCAAAATGGAAAAGTTGGAACATGTTGCTAAAATTTTATTTTTAGCAAAACAGCTAGGCGGAGAGAAAGAGTTACCAATTGAAAAAGTAAAAGAACTATTTGATATCTCTAAGTCTGCCTACGGTTTAGATCAAGATGAAAGAAACATATTTTAGAATTAGAAAAAGAATTTTGAAAGAAAATAAATTTTATGTCAAACAAAAAAAAATTGAAAGTAGCATTATTCCTTGGCGGAACTTCACCGGAAAGAGAAGTTTCAAAATCATCTGCAAAATCAATTCATAAAGCATTAAAAAGTTTGGGCTATGAAGTTGTTTTAATTGATCCGGCTTATGGATTGAACCAACCGGAAAATGAAGATGATTTTTTTAATGAAAAAGATTTTACTGAGATTTCCAATAAAAATTATGTTATAACTGTTTCATCTAAATTATTAGATGATATAGACATAGTATTTCTTGCGCTTCATGGTAAATGGGGTGAAGATGGAACAATCCAATCTTTGCTGGAACTTAGAGGAGTAAAGTACACCGGATCAAAGGTGCTCGCAAGTTCTATTTCGATGGATAAAGTAATGTCTAAAATTTTATTTAAGCACTTTAATATAACTACTCCCAAATGGATAGTTGTTGAGAATGGCGAGAATGAATTGAATAATGTAATTAAAAAGATTGAAGATAAATTTTCATTCCCATGCGTGATAAAACCAAATGATCAAGGTTCCACAGTTGGATTAACTATTTGTGAAAAGCCTGAAGAAGTTGAGCAAGCAATTAAGCTGGCATTAAATTATTCTGATAAAGCTTTAATCGAAGAATACATTCCGGGTCACGAAGTTACTGTAGCAATTCTAAATGATGTAGCGTTACCGGTATTAGAAATAAAACCTAAACATGGTTTATATGATTACGAATGTAAATATACTTCAGGCATGAGTGAATATGAAGTACCCGCGAATTTACCGGAACAGGTTAAAAAAGAATTGCAAAAAGAAGCTCTTGCCGCTTTCAAAGCTCTTGGCTGCTCTGTTTACGGCAGAATGGATTTCAGGTTGAATAATGACTACAAACCATACTGCCTTGAAGCAAACACGCTTCCCGGAATGACTTCCACCAGTTTAGTCCCTAAAATGGCAAAAGCAGTCGGGTTTTCATTCGAAGAGTTAATTGATAAAATCATTTCATTAAGTTTGTAAATGAAAAAGATTTCTACCAGAAAAATAGGATTGGGTTTATTAGCTGTTATTCTTGTCATTGGTTTTGCTTTCATATTATTAAATGAAGATGGATTGATTAGATATTTAAGATTAAAGAGCGAATTAAAAACTCTTAATGAGCAAGTTGATTCTGTTGATATGCAAAACAAAAATTTACAAAATGATATTGATTCACTTAGAAATAAAATTCCGGCAAAAATTGAAAAGGTTGCGCGTGAGAAATATCATATGATTCGTAAAGGTGAGAAGGTTATAAAAGTCCAGGAAAAATAGAGACTATATTTTTATGTCAAACTTAAAATTTCCTCAAACTCCACTAGCAGAACGCGTTCGTCCAAAAACCATAGATGAATTTCAGGGCCAAACTCATCTTCTGGGAGAAGGTAAACCGATCAGGCTTATGATTGAAAACGATACGTTAAGCTCTTTTATACTTTGGGGACCTCCTGGAACGGGAAAAACTACAATCGCAAGAATTATTGCCGAACAAACTAACTCGGAGTTTCATCAGATTAATGCTGTATCTTCCGGAGTTAAAGACATTCGTTCAATAATTGATATCGCAAAAGAAAATTATAAAAGCTTCAAAAAAACAATTTTATTTATTGATGAAATTCACCGCTTTAACAAAGCTCAACAAGACGCACTTCTTAATTCGGTAGAATCCGGTTTGCTAACACTAATTGGCGCTACAACTGAAAACCCGTCTTTCGAAGTAATTCCTGCCTTGCGGTCACGTGCTCGTGTTTATATTCTAAATGAGCTTTCTGTTGATGAGTTAAAGAATATCTTAAATGCAGCTATCAAAAAAGATGAGTTTTTATCACAGTTAAAAATCGGTGAGATTAACTATGAATTTATACTTTATCTTTCGGGTGGAGACGCAAGGAGTTTGTTGAGTATCTTTGAATCGACAGTAATACAAGAAATTAAAAATGATCCTATAAATATCTCTAAAGAAGCGCTTGAAAATGTTGTTCAGAAAAAAAATATTGTTTATGATAAAGCAGGCGAAGAACATTATAATGTTATTTCTGCATTTATAAAAAGTGTGCGAGGCAGTGATCCGGATGCTGCAATTTATTGGCTAGCCAGAATGCTGGAAGGTGGCGAAGATCCATTGTTTATTGCCAGAAGGTTAGTGATTCTTGCATCCGAAGATATTGGAAATGCCTCTCCAAATGGATTGGTTTTAGCAGAAGCGGCGTTTAGTGCTGTTCATAAAATCGGGATGCCGGAAGCCAGAATAATTTTAGCACAATGTACATCGTATCTTGCTTCTTCACCAAAAAGTAACGCGGCTTACCTGGCGATAGATAAAGCGCTGGCTGATGTAAAAAGTAAACCGCTTTTTGGTGTCCCATTACATTTGAGAAATGCGCCGACTAAATTGATGAAAGAAATTGGTTACGGAAAACAGTATAAATATCCTCATGATTTTGATAATGATTTTTTAACGGAAGATTATCTGCCTAAAGAGCTCTCCGGAACTCAATATTATACTCCAAAGGGAAACGGGCAAGAGAAAAAATTATTAGATTGGTTAAAATTTCTGTGGAAAAATAAAAAAAAGTATTAGCTGAGAATAATAATTCTCTTACTAAATTAATGAAAACATTTTGCCGGGAAATTGTTTTACCAGTCCTTTAAACTCTAAGGATAATAAATTAACTAAACAATCCGAAGTTGATAAAGCGGTATTTGTCGCAATTTTGTCAATATGTTTCGGTTCACCACTTAGAATGCTAAGAATTTTTTCTTCGAATACATTTAGATCAACTTGTTTTTTAGGAATATTCTTACCTACAATAGGTTTTAATTTTAATTCCAGTTCTACCAAAACATCATCAACGGTTTTTACAAGTTTTGCTTCACCTTTTTGAATAAGCAAGTTTGTCCCTTCAGATTGTTTAACGCCCAGATTTCCGGGAATTGCAAAAACCTCTCTATTTTGATCTAAAGCAAATCTTGCAGTTTGCATTGCGCCGCCGGTAATATCAGTTTCTACAATTATACTGCCGAGGCTTAATCCGCTGATAATTCTATTTCGCTTGGGAAAATTTTGTGCGTCAGGTTTTGTATCTAATCCATACTCACTTATGATGGCTCCGTTTTTAGAGATAGAATCAAAAAGCTTTCTATTCTCCGGAGGATAAATAACATTTAACCCCGAACCAATTATTGAAATTGTTCTGCCGCCGTTTTTAACAGCAGTATTTTGGGCGATGGAATCGACACCTCTAGCTAACCCGCTAACGATTGTAATATTTTGATTAACTAATTCTGCTGAAAATTTTTCTGCTTGAATTTTTCCATAGTTAGTTGGATTTCTTGTTCCGACTATTGCAATCGCATATTTATCAGATTCAACAAGATTGCCAATTATATATAACAACAATGGAGGATCGTAAATTTTCGTTAAGATTGCAGGATATTCCTCATCCCAAACAGTAATTATCCTTCCGCCGATTTTTTCTAAACGTTTTAATTCGTTGCCAAGTAAATTTTGTTGTTCACCTTTATGATGGGAAGCTTTGATTATGCGTTTTGCGAGGTGAGTGTGAATACCGGGAACGTCAATAAGACTATTCAAATCAGCTGAGAGAATGTTTTCGGTTTTTCGAAACTTGGAAAGCAGGTTCCGAATTTTCCCGGGGCCGATTCCGTCGATGGAAAGAAGTAATTTAAGATTTGTAAGTTGATCCAGACTAAGTTTACTCAAAACAATAACTTATTTTTTAATAGATTTGCTCCTATTAATTTCAATTTCGTCAACAATTGCAACTATCATAGAATGCACAGGAGCTTTTCTATGACCCAATATTTGTTTAATTGCTCCGCCTTCCTGAACAACTAAAACAGTATCGCCTATGCCGGAATCTATTAGATCTAAGGCAATAATATCTTTATTTCCAAGAAAGTTACCCTCTAAATCAATAGTTCTAATTAATAAGAGCTTATGACTTTTAAGGTTCTCATCCTTCTGAGTGGAAACAACGTTTCCCCTAACTTTTGCTAGAAGCATTTTCCGCTTCCTCAGAATCTACGGAGCGATCTTTTTTCCGATATAAGATTGCAGCCGGGAAAACAATAACATAACCGATTACAAGAATTATCGGAGAAATAACAAGTGAAGGAGTGCTATCCCATTTGCCAAGAGACATAAAATAGTAACCGATAATAAGTAGCGCAAAACCTAAGATAAGAAGTAAATAGTTGTTTCTACTCCAGTAAATATTAAAAGGAGAAACCATTTTTTTCTTTGCAGATTTTGCATTTTTCTTTTTTATAGCTTTAGCCATTTTTTACTCCAAGTAATAAAATAAAGCCCAGTGATGGGGATACCACTGGGCCCGACTCACTTTTTATCAAAGGGCAGGGGAGAACCCTCTGAAAGAGTCGATCGAAATATAAACTGATGATAACCCTTTGTCAAGTATAAATCTTATTTACTTATTTGATAAACAATTTTTCTAATTGTATCAAATTGTAAGTAAGGATATTCTTCCCTGATAGTGTCAATAGCGTCGCCAGCACTAACTTTGCTAGCTCTAAGTTGCTTAAACTTTTTTCTAATTTGGTAATCACGAACAGATTTTTCGTCAATCAACCCCTGCGAATTAAGCAATTCATAAATGTCGTCACTAATCAAATCGGACAAAGGATTATCGATTTTTGCTTTAATGGTTTTCATCGCAACTTCCTTTCATTTGTGTTGGTATTCATTTTCCTGATCAATCGGTATCAATATGTTAATATACTCAAGCCTCCATAAAAAAGTTTCAATTTAAAAACAAAAAACCGACCAGAGAAATTCCCTAAATCGGCACACTTCGCTACTCTGGTTGAATAAAATATAAGTAAAATATCAACTTAGTAGCAAATCTCTATAAAGATAATCCTTTTTTGTTACAAATTTAT
>CAVUCE010000010.1:0-7189 GCA_963739985.1 uncultured Ignavibacteriales bacterium | reverse complement strand
GAATAAAAATTATGATAACATTTACCGTGTTGAAAGTGATTGGTCTGCTAATGATTGGCGAAGTTCGTTTACTTGCATCCCTCTGGCCGAAGCAGCGAAAGAAAATATTCCAGGTATAAGATCGTATGCACGAGTTAGTCATCAGTCAAGAGATACTATAATATATAGCAATAAAAATTTAAGCTTCAAAGATGAGTATTTTGCCGATCCTACAATTTTTGACGTATTTACATTTAAATTTTTACATGGTAATTCTAAATCTGCACTTAACGATCTTCATTCGATTGTGTTAAGTGCAAAATCCGCACTTAAAATATTTGGCAAAACAGACGTAGTTGGAAAACTGCTTACTATTAAACATGATAGTATTTCGATTCCAGTAAAAATTGCAGCTATATTTCGACATGATGATAGCCCTGCTACTATTAAACCGGACTTAATTCTGCCGTTAAGACTTCTTTATAAATTAAATAAACATGTTGATCCCAATGATTGGGTTCAAATACAGCAAGTAAATACATATTTACTTTTAAACAACAATTCCGACATAAAATTGCTTGAAAAACAGCTTAAAAAAATATACGATAACGGTGCCGGTAAAGAAGTAGCTAGTATGCAAGACCTAAAATATCATGTGGTTCCTCTGTCCCAGAGTTATTTTGTTTTTAAGGGATTATATGCTCCCTCATGGATACCGGTCATAGATAAGGAGAAACTTTATATTTATTCTGCTATTGCATTGTTGGTTTTAATTCTTGCCTGTATAAATTTTGTTTTGCTGTCGGCTGCAAAATTCTCAACAAGAAATATAGAAATTGGAATCAGAAAAGTAATAGGCGCAAGGCGCAAGGATATTGCTTTATTGTTAATTTTTGAATCGATAATAACCACTATACTTGCTTTCCCTATAGCTCTGCTGTTTATTGAATTATTATTTCCATATTTCAAAGAAATAATAAATAGAGATATACCATCCGGATTTTATACTAGCTTTTCATTCTTCATTTATTTCATTTCAATTAATGTAGTAGTAGGTATTCTTTCCGGTATTTATACTACATATACAGTATCAAAGGCCAAGCCGGTTGAGGTATTAAGGAAGAGATTCGGAAAAGCAGAGAAGAGGATAAATCTTAAGAGAATTCTTATATCACTTCAAATGATAATATTCATAGGACTAATAATCTCCGCTATAATATTAAAAGCACAAATGGAATTGACTCATAAAATTGATCTGGGATTTGATGTTAATAATATGCTGATGATTAGGTGCAACGGATTAAATGGCAAACAGAATGTATTCAAAAATTCATTGAGTGGATACCCCGGTATTAAAGATATGGCTTTTACACTAAATGTATTCCCTTATATACGTGGAAATAGATTCGGCGTTACGAGTGCAGAAAATCCCGGCTCACAAAAATCATTTGGTGTTCCTAATGTTGGTTACAATTATCCAAAGTTGGTGCATATGAAACTAATTGCCGGTAACTTTCCTACAGCAGATAATTATAGAGGCAAAACAATCATAAACGAAACTGCGGTAAGACAACTTGGATTAAAATCACCTGTCGGGAAAACGATCGTTGTTATGAACCGAATTAAAAAGAAAATAATCGGGGTTGTTAAGGATTTTCACATAAATTCGCTGCGCGATAAAATTCGACCGGTGGCAATGCATTTCGTAAATGCTAATTTCTATCTTTTAATAAAGTATTCACCCGGAAAAAGAGATGAGGTTTTAAGTTTCATAAAAGGTGAATGGAAAAAGATTTCCGATAAACCAATTGATATTACTTATTTAGATGAACGAATAGACGAATTATATAAGAATGAATTACGTTTTTCGAAGGCAGTAGATTTATTTACTATACTGGCGATATTAATTGCCGGAATGGGGTTGTTCGGCATTGTACTTTTTTCAACTCAGCAGCGTATTAAAGAAATAGGTATCAGAAAAATATTAGGCGCATCAATATTCGAAATTATCAACTTATTTTTAAAAGAAATCCTATTACTGATTTGTATCTCGGCAATAATTGCCGGCCCGATTGCCTATTATTTTATGAACAAATGGCTTCTGGATTTTGCCTATAGAGTAGAAATTAATTGGTGGATATACGCATTAGCATTTGGAATAACTTTACTAATAACATTCGTAGCTACAGTATTCCAAATTATTAAAGCCGCCAATGCTAATCCGGTTGAAAGTTTGAGATATGAATAGATTCAAAAAAACTAATAGGCCAAGCGTGTACAATTTCTCCGTGGTCCTTTGTGTCTTCTCCGTGCACTCAGTGTCCAAAAGCTTTTTTTACACAGAGAACCCCAGAGATGTTCTGAGATAAATTTAATTACTACAAGGATATAAGTATGTTAAAGAATTATTTGAAAATAGCAATAAGGAATTTGTTTAAGAATAAGGTCTATTCATTTATAAATATTTTCGGACTATCAATTGGCCTGGCTTGCTGTCTTTTAATTATGATGTTTGTAAAAAATGAGCTTAGCTTCGATCGCTTCCATAAAAATCCCGACAATATTTATCGCGCTGCTTTATATGAAAACTACGGCAAAGACGAAAAACACTTTAACTCAATTACACCGGCACAACTTGGTCCTATGCTAAAGGATAATATTCCCGAAATAAAAAATTCTGTAAGAATTTCAAGATACAGCGGACAGGTAAAAACGAATGATAAATCATTCCCGGAAGACTATTATTTAGCTGATGAAAATTTCTTTGAACTATTCAACTTTCCTTTAATTTCCGGTAATGCCGAAACAGTTTTATCTAATCCCAATTCAGTTGTATTGACGAAATCATACGCCGAAAAATATTTTGGTGAAGCAAACGCAATAGGCAGAACAATCTCCATAGCGCTTTATGATACATTAGAAAATTTTACCGTAACCGGAATTGCTAAAGATGTTCCTTCTAATTCGAGTATTAAATTTAATATCGTTTTACCATTTCAAAAGATGAAGGATATTTTCAGCAATCAGGCGTTACACAGCTGGACAACAATATTTTGTGAGACTTATTTATTTGCACAACATGGTACTTCGACAAAAGTTCTTGAATCAAAGATGCCTTCGCTTTTAAAGCAGATTTTCGGCAGTTCATACAAAGCCGGAACATATAACATTTTATTTCAGCCGTTAACCGACATTCATCTCGATACAAAATTTCCCATGGGATTTGAACCGATCAGCAGCCCGGTTTATTCATATGTTCTTTCAATTATCGGATTTTTCATATTGCTAATTGCTTGCATTAATTTTGTAACTCTTTCAATCGGTAAATCCGCAGGGCGCGCAGGCGAAGTTGGAATTAGGAAAGTTCTAGGCGCTAATAGAAATCAATTAGTGAAACAATATTGGGGCGAATCTTTTCTACTTGTTTTTATATCCACAGCAATAGCAATAATTCTTGCCGAATTGCTGCTTCCGATATTCAACAATCTGGCCGGTAAACAATTAGCGCTTTCTTACGATTCAACAACAATAGTTATTTTATTAATTATGATTGTTGTTACCGGGCTGGCGGCAGGAATTTATCCCGCACTTATTCTTTCGTCGTACAAACCGATTGAAGTATTAAAAGGGAAGTTCAGTGTAAATAAAAAATCGAATTTAAGAAGAGCTTTAATTTGCGGACAGTTTATTGTTTCGGTAATTCTAATTTCCGCAACTATAATTGTAACCCGGCAATTAAATTTCGTACAGAACAAAAATCTTGGATTCGATAAAGAAAATGTTGTTACGATAGCAACCGACCTTGGTATTCCCGAAACATTTAGAACAGCAGGTTTATTTAAAAGTGAAATGAGAAATGATCCGAATATATTAAATATTTCCTCCGCTTCTACTCCGCTCGGCAATAAATGGACATTGATTGGTTTTGATATGCCCGGCGGATCTTACGGCAGATTTTACATGAACACTGTCGATTATAATTATATCAAAACCTTAAAACTTGATTTGATAAAAGGCAGAGACTTTTCTAAAAGTTTTGCTTCCGATTTAGATCATTCTGTTATCGTTAACCAGGCATTTATAAATAAATTTAGTTTACAAGATAATCCCGACGGAAAAATGCCCGGAAATTTTCAGGATATAAAAATTATAGGTGTGGTGAAAGATTTTAATTTTGAATCTCTTCACAGCAAGATAGAACCTGCATTAATTGCGCTGAACTTTCGCCCCATCTTTAGGGATGCAAACGATGTTGATCCTTCATTTAATCCAAGACTGCTTATCAGGATAAAATCAGATAACTATCAAAGTACTATCGCTAAACTTAGAAGTATGTGGGAAAAAATAGTTCCGCAAGTTCCTTTAAAAGTTCATTCTTAAATGATAACATTGAAAATCAATATACGGCTGAAAATCGTTTAACAAGAATAATAACTTATTCATCGATGCTTTCAATATTAATAACTTGCCTGGGATTGTTCGGCTTAACGGCTCTTGTTTCAATTCAAAAGACAAAAGAAATAGGAATTCGCCGCCTCCTTGGCGCTTCTGTAGGTTCAATCTTTAAATTGCTGTCTAAAGAATTTCTCTGGCTAATAATAATTGCCGAAGTAATAAGCCTTCCTATTTCATATTATTTACTGAATAATTGGCTAAATAATTTTGCATACAGAATTGATATAAGTTTAGTTCTGCTTCTAGCGTCGGGATTAATAGTTGTACTAATCTCTCTGATTACAATTAGCCTGCAGGTTATAAAGGCAGTAACCGTGAATCCCGTTAAATCTTTAAGGAGTGAATAAACAGAACTGAAAGAAGAATATTATGCTGAAAAACTACCTTAAAATTGCGATTAGAAATTTGGTTAGGAATAAAATTTATTCTGCAGTAAGCATTTTAAGCCTGGCAATTGGTTTAGCAATTACTTTGCTTCTTTTACGATTTCTTATTTATGAAATGAGCTTTGATAATTATAATACAGACGAAAGCAGAATATACAACATATATGTTGAAACTAACTTTAAAGGAAACATTACAAATTCTAGCACCGTACCTCCACATTTATCTGAAGAACTGCAAAGGCAGTTCCCTCAAATAGAATACGCTTCATTTATTAATTATGCACCTGGTGAAATTTATAAAAATAATAAGCTGTTCGGTAATCCAATTATCTGTTCTTCCGATTCCAATTTATTTAATATATTTAGTTTTCAATTCATCAAAGGAAGTCCGCAAGATTGTCTAAAAAATCCTCACTCAATAGTACTGACAGAAAAATTAGCAAAAAAATATTTTGGAACTTATGGAGCATTAAACAAACTAATTCCGATCAATGTGAATGGAAATAAAGTTCAATTTAAAGTTACCGGTATTATTAAAAATATTCCTTCAAACTCCAGCATTGTTTTCGATGCTGTCATTCCCAAAGAAAATACCAGAATATTTAAGCGTGTGAAGTCTATGGACTGGCATACGTTCTTTGGAAGCTGTTTTATAAAAGTAAGTCCAAATGCAGATATTCATAGATTGAAAAGTCATTTCCCATGCATTTATTAAAAATACGGGTGACGATTCCGGGCAGAAAAAGATAGAATTAATTCCTCTTAACAATTTGCATTATCGATCTGACATTCAAAGTTCATTTAACATGATCAATATAAAATATCTTTACCTCTTATCGATTATTGCTTTTCTTATTTTACTAGCTTCTGTTTTCAATTTTACCGGGATAAATATGACTCTCTATTCAAAAAGAGTTAAGGAAATCGGAATAAGAAGAGTTAACGGGGCAACTACGCGTGAATTAATAAAACAAGTATTATTAGAAAATACTGTCATGAGTTTTATCGCTTTTATATTTGCAGTTTGTATTATGGAACTTCTTTCTCCTTTATTTACTTCAATTCTTGACATTACTATTAACGCTTCAGCGTCCCAGCTAAGTTATTTATCATTTCTAATTGTTGGTATCATATTTATAATCAATATTTCGTCTGGGGTTTATATTACCTCCTATCTGTCATCAGTAAAACCAGGTTTACTAATTAAAGGGCAAATCGGAGTTATTTCTGTCAAGGAAAATCTTAAAAAAGGATTGATAGGAGTCCAATATATAATTGCGGTATTTTTAATATGCTGTACTATAATATTTATTAAACAATTGAATTTCATCAAACATAAAGACCTTGGCTTTAATAAAGATCAAGTTTTGATCATCAATTCTGCTGATGCTCTTGGTAATAAGGAGTCTGTGTTTATAAATAAATTAGAAAAATTTTCAGGTATAAAATACGTAACTGCTTCAAGTTGGTTTCCAAATGGAAAAACTTATGGTTATATGCAATTTATTAAGGACAATAAACCCATTAGATTAAATTTTGTAGATGTCGATAAAAACTTTATTCCTATGCTTGGTATAAAAATATTACAAGGAAGGAATTTTGATAATGAAACAGAGACGGATAAAAATCAAACTATTATAATAAATGAAAAGACTGCAAGTATTCTCGACGCAAAAAATCCTATTAAAAACGGAATTAATATCAGTGGTGGTAAATATAACGTGATCGGGATAGTAAAGAATTTTAATTATATGTCCCTAAGAGAAAATATAGGGCCGCTTATTTTAGAACCTATTTCGGAACCATTAAAGCATAATTCAATTCGTGTGGGAGTAAAAATTAAACGAGGGGAAATTAAGGAATCTTTGAATTACATAAATAAGATTTGGAAGGAAATGAATCTCGACTCCGAAATCAAATATTCATTTCTTGATGATGATATAAACAAATTGTACCTAAACGAAAACCGTTTGTTTAAGGCAGTTCTTTCAGCGTCTATAATTGCAATTTTAATAGCGCTAATGGGAATCTTTGCTCTTTCATCATTTTTAGCAGAAACAAAGACAAAAGAAATTGCGATCAGAAAAGTTTTGGGCTCGTCAGCATCCGGGATTGTAAACATACTTTCTAAAAGTTTTATAAAGATAATAATCTTTGCAAACCTGGTTGCCTGGCCGGTTGCTTACTATCTAATGAAAAAATGGCTCCAGAATTTTGCCTATAGAATTAATATCAATTATACCAGCTTTTTATTCTCCGGTGCGCTGGTGCTAATTTTATCTTTATTAACAATCGGCTTTAAAGCGTATAAAGCAGCAAATCAAAATCCAGTTAAATCTTTAAGATCGGAGTAATTTTTAACTTTCTGT
>CAVUCE010000009.1:0-14524 GCA_963739985.1 uncultured Ignavibacteriales bacterium | reverse complement strand
GAAGAATGAAAATAATTTCGATTGTAGGAGCGAGACCACAGTTTATAAAAGCAGCAGTTCTCAGTAGGGAAATCCGAAAGCATTCTGATCTTAGCGAATTGATCATTCACACAGGCCAGCATTATGATAAAAATATGTCTGACGTGTTTTTTGAAGAAATGGAAATTCCCACCGCTGATTTCAATTTAAGCATTAATGGATTGAATCACGGTGCTATGACTGGACAAATGCTTATCGGCATTGAAGAAATTTTACTTAAAGAAAATCCTGATATTGTTATTGTGTTCGGTGATACTAATACTACGCTGGCCGGAGCGTTAAGCGCAAAAAAACTTCATATAAAAGTTGCTCATATTGAAGCCGGATTGAGAAGTTTTAATATGAGAATGCCTGAAGAAGTCAATAGAATATTAACAGATAGAATTTCAAACTTATTATTTTGTCCGACTCAAAACGCTGTTGATAATTTAGTTAAAGAAGGTTTTAAAGAATTCGATTCACAAATTATTTTATCTGGCGATATAATGTATGATGCCGTATTATATTATTCACAAAAAGCTTCCGAAAAATCTACAATTATTTCTGAATTAAATTTAAGTGAATATTTTTTGAGTACAATTCATAGAGCAGAAAATACTGATGACTTACAAAGATTAAAATCAATAGTTGCTGCTTTAAATAAATTGAATGAAGTAACAAAAGTAATTCTTCCTTTACATCCGCGCACAAAAAAAATCATCAATCAAAATCAACTTAAATATGATTTCACAATAATAGAACCTGTTGGCTATTTTGATATGCTGGAACTAATAAGAAATTCTAAATTAGTTTTAACCGATAGCGGCGGCTTGCAGAAAGAAGCTTATTTCTTAGGCAAAAATTGTGTTACACTAAGAGATGAAACTGAATGGGTTGAGTTAGTAGAAGATGGTTTCAATATTTTAGCCGGAGCTGACGCAGAAAAAATAATCGAGTATGCTTCGGTTATGAAAAATAAAACTTCCGATTTTACTAAAAATTTATTCGGAAGAGGTGATGCGGGAAGTTTAATTGTAAAACATTTAGAAGATTTCCTATATTAATAAATATTATTAATTAATCTACCAGATTATTTAACAAAACATCCGGCACAAATTTATTCGAATTATTTAATGCTTCTTTTTTCAACTCACCGATCCTTCTCGGATTCTGAATCAAATCTCTTAAAATTTTATCTAAATCGTCATAATCTTTAAACACAATAGTAGATGTTTTTAATTCATTAATTAAAGCATAATCTGCCGGTAGGATACCGGGTTTTCCGCATCTAATCATTGTAAAAATAATCCCGGATTCTTTTGTCTTTCCGTATTTAGAAAATTTGTTTTGTATAACGTGCATATTTCCAAGAATAATATCTGCCTTTGTTAATTGATGATCGAACTCAGATAAAGGAACAAACTTTTTGTTGTAGTAAATAATCTTCATCCCTTTGGAGATCAGTTTCTCAGCTTTTTCTATAATTTTTTCTCCTTGTTCAGTATAAGATATTCCACCGAGTAAATCGATTTCAATTCTTTCTTTAAAAAATTCAAGATCATTTTCAAGAATATTAAAAAGAGAAATATAATCTCGTCGGGTAAATGAAAGCAATCCCGGTATACAAACTCGTGGAATTTTATTGTTTGTTGAATTGTCTTCCAGATTCCGATTATAAACTGAGAATGGTATAACATCTATCAAATCGTTTTTAACAAATTTACTTAGCTCTTTTTTGATAATACTATTAAGTACCACAAATTTTCCACCAGATTCATAGACTTTGGAAATTATTTTTTTCCGTTGGATTGGATAAATAAAACTGGTTTTGAAATAGTAAATTATTTTTGGGGAAAGTGAAAAATGTTTAAAGAAGTTATAAAAACTATAGTTCAAATTTGCTTGAAACCATGAATCAATATTATGAATGAATAAATGTATCGGGCAGTTGAAATTAAAAGAATAAATATCCGGGAAATATTTTTCGAGTGTAATTATATAAAGTCTGTCCAGATTATGGGCAGATATTTCACAGAAAAAATCTTTTATTGATTGATTTTCCTTTAAACTAAAAATTTCGACATTTCTTAATTCTTTAACTATAGGGGCTAAAACTTCAGCACCTTCAGTTTGAGTAAAAATATAAACCTTGTTTTGCTCATCTGAGGCGAAAATTCTCGCTACAGAATCAACTAATGTGTAATGCCCAACCGGCATTATTTCAAGAATTCCTATTTTCATTTTAAATAATTCCTATTCATGTATATGCAGTCCCACTCTTTTAATTGATCATTATCTTTAAATGAAGGGAACATGTCGAAAAGAATAAAATTATTATTCCGTAGAAAACTATCGACTTCGTGATATTTGGGCGCTCCTTTATAACCATCATGATTATTCATTTCAATGACTATCAATACAGTATTCTCAAGAGTAGATAAACTTCCTTTTAGTGCTTCAAGCTCATAACCCTGAACATCAAATTTTAAGATACTAATAGTCTTATTCGGAAGTATATCATCCAAAGTTGTCATCTCAATTTCTTCTTTGCCTTCCGGAACTAATATCTCTGATAATATTTTGCTTTTTTTATCGGCATTTAATTCATATAGTGAAGACGACGTAATTCTATTTGCTTTGTTAATAAATGTTTTTTCATTTTTGCTTCCGGCAGCTTTAGGAATAATTTTTAGATTTGAGTTCTGCTTTGCCAATGAAATTAAAATATCGTAATTGGATTTTATTGGTTCAAAAACCCAAATTTTATTGTCGCTAAAATATTTCGTAAATAATTTAGCAGTGGCACCGGTTGCTCCCCCAACATCTACAATAATATGATCTTTAATTTTCATTTTTTTGATTAAGTTAATTGCTTTTTCTATGTGGTAGTATCCGCCGAAAAATTCATGCTCACAATAATCCTCAGTTTCATGTTTCAATGCCACGGAAAAGACATACTTTCTTAAATCTTTACTCATCTTTAAAGGCAGACATAATAAGTTGATTATTGGTTTTACCAAAGAAGTGCTTTTTTTCATTTCTAATCTCTTAAAACTGTTAAGATTTATTGAGTGGGTGCAATAATACTTTTAATACTTGTTAAAACGTAATATATTTAATCTTTTAATATACTACATTTTGAAATATTTATAAATTCTAAATGATTTCAAAACATATCTCTATCAATTAGTAAAAATATTTTATATTCAGCAGCTTATGGGAATTGTAATCCGGCAAAGTGCAAAAAACCTGCTAGTCATTTATATCGGGCTAGTTATTGGGTATGTTAATACCTTGTGGTTATATCCGCTTGTATTATCGGCGGCACAAATTGGATTTGTCAGAATTATAATCAGCGTCTCTTTCTTACTAGCTAGTTTTGCTTCTTTGGGGGCAATAAATATTCCAGCCAAATTTTTCCCATTCTTTAATGATATTGATAAAAAGCATAATGGATTTTTATTCTTTCTTTTCATTCTTGCATTCGTTGGATTTATCCTTTTTACAATAGTTTTTTTAAGCTTTAAAAGTTTAGTTTATTCTATATATGAAGAAAACTCAAAACTTATAACGGAATACTTCTATTATTTTATTCCGTTTACTTTTATCACTTTATATCTCATGATACTTCAGGCTTATGTTGTAATTCAACAAAAGCCCGTTTTTCCAAGTTTGATTAGAGAAGTAATAATTAGATTATTTACTGTTGCTGGCTTATTGTTATTCTTCTTTAATTTAGTCTCTTTTAATGGCTTCGTCAATGTTTTATTAGTTTCGTACCTAGCGGCTCTTATCATTTTGATTATATACGTAAAACGTATAAATTTATTGTTTATAAAACCTGATTTATCAGTTTTCAGGAGCCAACATTTAAAAAGTATTTTTGTTTACGGAATTTTTATTCTTCTCGGAAATACCAGCGGGCTGGTTATTGCAAACATCGATAATCTGATGTTAAGTGCTTATAAAGGATTAAGTGTAACTGGCATTTATACTATTGCATTTTTTATTGCTACTGTAATAGAAATACCAAAGCGTTCAATTTCACAATCCATAATTTCATTAGTCTCAGAAGCGAATAAAAATCATAATATCAAAGAATTAGGCGATCTTTATAAGAAATCGTCTATAAACCAATTGATAATCGGCGCTCTTATCTTTATTGGAATATGGTGCAACATTGAAAATATTTTCCACTTAATGCCGAAAACTGATATTTATATTCAGGGTAAATGGGTAGTTTTTTATATTGGTATTAGTAAGTTGTTTGATATGGCAACCGGCATTAATGGCGAGATTCTGGGAACATCTGAGTATTATAAGCTTGATTTGGTTTTCTTATTTATTCTAGGGATACTGGCGGTTATAACAAATATAATTTTTATCCCGCTGTTAGGCGCTACGGGAGCTGCATTAGCGTCGGCAATTTCAGTATTCCTTTTTAATATAATACGGTATCTTTTTATAATGAAAGTTATGAAAATTCAGCCTTTTACTTTTAATACATTAAAAGTATTAGCAATTTGTACTTTCGTTCTTTTAGCAAATCATTTTGTCCCTTTCGTTGGCAATAATATTCTTGATATTGCAGTCAGAAGCCTAATAATATTAATACTATTCGTACCATTAATTTTAGTTACTAAATCTTCACCGGAGATAAATTCTATTTTTGAGAAATTATTGATCAGGATAAATTTTAAATGATTAATTTAAATTTCTAAAGAAAAAAAGAGTCAATCATGTCAGTTATAATTATCACCGGTTCTGCAGGACTAATCGGATCGGAATCGGTAAAATTCTTTTGCGAAAAAAATAACAATGTTATTGGCATTGATAATGATATGAGGCAATACTTTTTTGGTAAGGATGCTTCTACAAAATGGACACTCAAGGAATTATTGAGTTCATATTCAAACTTCAATAACGTAGAAATTGATATACGAGATCAAGAAGCGATAAACAATTTATTTGCAAAATACAATAAAGATATATCGCTTGTAATTCATACAGCTGCACAGCCTTCTCACGATTGGGCTGCAAGAGAACCCTTCACAGATTTTTCTATAAATGCGAATGGTACTTTAAATATGCTTGAGGCTACAAGAAAATATGCTCCAGATGCAGTTTTTATTTTTACTTCAACTAATAAGGTTTACGGCGATACTCCCAATTCTTTACCTCTGAAAGAATTGGAAAATAGATGGGAAATAGATGAATCGCATCAATATTACAAAAATGGGATTGATGAAACAATGTCGATCGATAATTGTAAACATTCAATTTTTGGTGCATCAAAAGTAGCTGCTGATGTTATGGTTCAAGAATACGGGAAATATTTTGGAATGAATACTGGTGTTTTTAGAGGCGGCTGTTTAACCGGACCAAATCATTCCGGAGCAGAATTGCATGGATTCTTATCTTATCTTATGAAATGTGCTCTTACAAAAAGAGAATATAAGATTTATGGATACAAGGGCAAGCAAGTAAGAGATAATATTCACAGTGCTGATTTAGTTAATGCATTTTCCCATTTTTATAAAAATCCCAGACAAGGTGAAGCATACAATATCGGGGGAAGTCGTTTCAGTAATTGTTCAATGCTGGAAGCCATAAATATGTGTGAAGAAATTTCAGGAAATAAAATGATTACTAATTATGTTGAAAACAATAGAATTGGTGATCATATTTGGTGGATTAGTGATATATCAAAATTTAAAAGCCATTTCCCGGATTGGGATTTAACCAAAAATGTTATAGATATTTTGCGAGATATCTATAGTTTTAATAAAGATAGATGGTAATTCCTAAATCTTGAATTTTATTAATCTTTATGTGTTTAGTTAAATTTAGCTTTTTCATGAAGATTACTCTGAACTCAGTTAGCTTAATATAAAATCCTTGAAAAGGCAATTATGCAAAAATTTGTAGTTTTTACCGGTTTTTTCTTAATCATTCTTTCGAGTCATATCTTTTCGCAAGAATATTTCAATTATACCTCGCTAAGAGACGATGCTAAATACGTTAACGTAAAATCATCTATTCTTTTAGGTTGCGATGAGAAGATTGATCAGTCTACTTCACCAAAATTTTCTTTTGGAATTAAAGTTACAAAAAGCGGTAATCATCCATGTAGATTAAAATTATCTGATAATGAAAAAATTTTGATTCTTACTCCGGGTAAACCTTTTAGTACTAAAGAAAAGATTAGTGTTACTAGTTCAGGAATTGTAAAGACTATTTTGGGTAAAGATATTGCTCCAATCTCACTAGAATTTGAGACCTCAAGTTTGGCAAAACCAATTCATCACAATTATTCAATTCAAGCTGAATCCTTGGGTGGTAAAAAAATTACAGTGCGAGAAAAATGATTCTTCTCAAATAGCTATGAGAAAATATAAAATAGAGTTCGCTTAATATGTAAAATGATCAAGGCTTAAATTTCTGCAATTATTTTTTTATGAATTATACATTTGTTAAAATAACTTCCTTTTATCGAGATTATTTAGAACAATACTATTCAAAAAATCCCGGTATTATAGAAAATTCTTACTCGGAACAATACAATCATTTGATGTATGATTCATTCGGTTGGGCAGATTTTTTTCAACAGAATTTGTCTGATCTGGGTCTAAGATCTTTTGAAATAGTTTATAATGCAAAGTCATTACAACAGGCTTGGGCAAGAGAAAATAATGCTGCATTAAAGGATAAAGAATTAGTCCTTTTTCAGCTGAAATTGTTACAACCTGATATAGTCTTTTTCCAAGATAGCACGAACTTTAATGGTGAATGGATAGATTATCTGAAGACGGAAATTCCTTCTATCAAAAAAGTGATAGGCTGGTGTTGCAGTCCTTTCTCTGCAACACAAATGGAATTGTTTAAGCATTTTGATTTTATGGTAGCATGCTCACCATTGTTTTCAAAAATTTTCAACAAAGAGGGCTTAAAAACTTATGTAATGCCCCATGCTTTCGAGCCTAAAATTTTAGATCGAATTAAAAATCAAACTAATAATAAAAAAGATACTACATTTATTGGTTCTTTAATTCCAAATGCGGATTTTCATAATTATCGAACTTCAATTATTGAAGAGATTTTATCTTCAAATATAAATTTGAATGTATATACTAAGCTTTTTTATATTCCAACTTATAAATTAGTATCTCAAAAACTATTATATTATTTTACAAAAGCAATCCTTAAATTGGGATATAAAGGAAAACACTTAACCTTACCTATGATTAAAAAAGTAATTCCGCTTAAGCAGGCACCTAGAAAACCTGTTTATACTAATAGGTTAATTAAATCGGCAGAAGAACCTTTATATGGATTAGAAATGTATCAATTACTAAAAAATTCAGGAATTAATCTCAATATACATGGGGGGGTTGCCGGGGAATACGCTGCCAATATGCGGATGTTTGAAGCTACGGGTGTTGGAACATGTCTTATTACAGATTGGAAAAAAAATATAGATGACTTTTTTGTTGATGGGAAAGAGATAGTAACTTTTAAATCCTCAAATGAATGTATCGAGAAATTAAAATGGTTGTTAGATAATCCCAATGAGGTTAGAAGGATTAGTTTAGCGGGACAAAAAAAAACGCTGAATTATCACAACTTTAAAATAAGAGCAGAACAACTGGATGAAATTATTAGGAATGAATTAAAATAGTTGAAATGAAAATTCTTAAAAACAAATTTGGAAATATTTCTCTTTTTATCCGTAATAAAAATTACAGAGAATTTATAACACTTCTTTTCAAATACGGTAATGCTAAAAGAAACGATATAAAAGAAATCAAATTCTTAAAATATCAGGTGACTGTACCTGATTGCCTCTCGTTTATCTTTCAGTTTAAAGAAATCTTTGTAAAAAAGTATTACGATTTTAATTCTGATTTGTTATCTCCAATTATCTATGATTGCGGTGCTAATATCGGAATAAGTATATTATTTTTTAAGTCTATTTATCCAAATGCAAATATTAAAGCTTTTGAAGCCGATAAGGATATTTCAGAAATACTAAGCAATAATTTAAAAAAGAATAATATTAGCGATGTGGAAATAATTTCTAAAGCAGTTTGGGTAGACAATAATGGTGTTAAATTTAGCGCTATAGGTTCAGATGCCGGTTCAATATATGGTTATGAAAATAGAATTGAAGTAGATTCGGTGCGATTAAAAGATTTTTTAAAAAATGAAAAACAAGTAGAATTTTTAAAAATTGATATTGAAGGGGCGGAAACGAATGTAATTCCAGATTGCAGTGATGTTTTATATAAAGTCAAGAATATTTTTATTGAGTTCCATTCATTTATAGGACAATCTCAAAATCTCGGAGAAATTATAAATGTTTTAGAAAACAATAACTTCAGATACTTCATTAAATCGGAAGAACCCAGAAAAAGTCCCTTCATAAATCGGAAGAATCAAGAATTTCCGAATATGGATTTACAGTTAAACATTTTTGCTTATAGGATTTAAACCGAATCATATGAATGTCTTACATATTAGCACATCGGATAATATTGGTGGAGCTGCAAGAGCTTGTTTAAATATCAGTACCTCGTTGAATTCAATAGGTATCAATTCTCGAATATTAGCCCAGCAAAAAAGAAGCAGGATCAATTTAGTTTATGATATAAATTCAAATTTTATTGAAGGCTTAAAGACTAATGCTAGAGTATTAATTGACTATGCATTAATCAAACTATTAACAATTGAAAATCGCGGACGGTTTACTTTTCCTATAATTGGTACTGAAATTTTTAATAATTCACTCATACAAAATTCCGATATACTAAATTTACATTGGATTAATGGTGGCTTTTTTTCATTAAAAACATTAGAAGCTTTATTTAATTTAAATAAACCTATTGTCTGGACTTTTCATGATATGTGGGCATTTACAGGAGGGTGTCATTATACAGGGGATTGTAATAATTATTTAACATATTGTAAAAAATGTCCCTCGTTAAGAATTAGAGGTGAGAAAGATTTTTCTCAAAGAACATTCAAATCCAAAGAGAAATTATTTCAAGGGAAAAAATTCACTATAGTAACTTGTAGTAACTGGTTAGCGAAAGAAGCAAATCAAAGTTATCTTTTACACAATTATAATGTTAATGTTATACCAAATCCAATTGATACGGAAGTTTTTCAGCCTTATCCTAAAAACGAAGTAAGAAAACAGTTAAAAATTCCTCAAGATAAAATCATTATATTATTTAGCTCTTTTACAGTTAATGAAAAGAGAAAAGGATTTCAGTATCTAAAAGACAGCTTATCGGAATTATACAAAGCTGAGCCTAATCTTGTAGAAAAACTTGAGCTAGTTATTTTGGGATCAATAAATGAAGAGATATTAAATGATGTTCCTTTCAAAACCAACAAACTCGGCAGGGTTGGAGATAATAAAATGATGGCGCTTTATTATTCAGCGGCGGATCTTTTTATAGCGCCTTCGTTGCAGGAGAATCTTTCAAACACTGTGATGGAATCATTGGCTTGCGGTACTCCGGTTTTATCTTTTAATATTGGCGGTATGCCTGATATGATTGGCCATGAAGAAAACGGATATTTAGCTTCTCAAATAGGAGCGAAAGAATTGCTGTCCGGAATTATTTGGTTCATTAATCTCAATAATGATTCCAAAAGAATAATTAGTATTAATGCTCGTAAAAAAGTAATTGATAACTTTTCTCAGAAACATATAGCAAATCAGTATAAAAATCTTTATCAAGAATTATTGAAGTCCAATTAACTGTCGGATTTTAATGAATACGAACGGTAAAAATTTAAGGGTTAAAATATTTTTTTTAATCCTTTTGATGGAATAACTTTTCATTTCATCAACTAATTTGGCATAATTTTCCTGATACTCACTTGATAATTTTTCGGTTAATAATAATGCGAAACCGTGTTGATTAAGAATTGTTGAAAAGATCCAACCAAGTAAATATTCTCTAATTGAAAAATTATTTTTATTAAAGTTATTTAAATAAATCAGTTCTGCCCAACCGGGACTAGTCTTGTGAGAAAATTGACCTAATTTTTTACTTATTTCAGAATTAAAATATTTATCAAGTTGATTCTTCGTAATCCTCTGAGAACCCTTTACCTTCGCATTTGATAACCAAAATTCTTTACTTTCAAAATCTTTGATTAGATCTGATAATTTATCTTCACCTTTATAACTATTAATAAAACCTGGCTCAAATTCAGCTACTATTATTTTTTTATTTATTTCTAAAGGAAGTGAATTAAATAATCTAAGATCGATGCCCTGAGAATCACTTTTAAACCAGTCAATTCTATTAATATTTAATTCTTCCAATGAACTAAATAAAGTCTTTGCTTTAATTTCAATATTTTTAGTAACATTAAATTTATCGGAATAAGCCCAATTTTCTAATTCATTTAAGTTTGGTTCCAAAGTGCTGGAACAATAAGGGGAATTAGTTAAGAAGAAGCTTATCTTAGGAGAATCTTTATCACTGACAATACAATTAAAAACATATAGCTTTTTAAAATCACTTGAAATTTTCTCAATATAACCTATTTCTCTATCATCAGCGTCAAAAGCAATGCAGGTAGAATACTTAGAAATTTTCTTCCACAATTTATGTATAGCTTCTGAGGCTCCAATATCTACCAAAACAGGGGAAGCTTCACGGAATTCTTTTAAACTAAGAACCTTTTTTATAATACCATTCAGACTCATAATATTATTTCCTGGATCGTCTAAATCAAATTTAGTTTATTCACAAAATTAAGATAATTTTAACTTAATTCACTTGTTTTGATAAAAGATAATAATTTTAATGTAAATATCTCTTTTAAAAGAGTGAATTGCTTGATGGTGTGTTATTATCTTAAATCTGATATAGGAAAGAAAAAAAGCCTCAGGGATATTGAAAGATAGGTATTATCTTTGTAGTAAAGAAATTCACCTAATAGGTGAAAATTCAATACCAGGAGCAAGGTACTTATGCTACATAGACTCAAACCAATAAAAGTAACTTGAAGAAAAGAAAAAATTAAGTAATCCTATAGGTTTTCCATTAGTAGAAGAAATAGTAATGAAACTTCGACTAAGAGAAAAAAATAGATGCGTTGTTTGGAAAACCGGGAAGTAATCATGGAATATTAGCCAGCGGTTATGTAATGACAATAGTCTACATGTTAATAGATGGAGCGCTACATTTAGAAGATGTAAGGCAATTACTTAGTTACGAAGCATTTCAAGAATTATTATCGGAAATGAAGTTACCCACGAGCGATGCTCTAGCTGATAGAATTCATTGATTATTGGTACAACACAATACTTCTTTATTACGGGACAATGCCAGGCAAAAAGTTTTAAATTATTTCCAACCAAACATTATTGGCCAAAAATATAAACTATTATATCCTTCATTATTAAAATAATTATCATTCTAGCTTAATTTTATACTTTACCGGGGGGAAGTAATTTTCCGGAAAAATTAACAACCACTCCATAATCATATCCCAAGCCGGATAACTCGTTGCATCTATTGATTTTAAACGCATCCTTTTATAATTTGCAATTAAATAATAATCAAGGGAGAAGAAATGAAAAATCGTTTTTTAGTTTTGGCGTTATTAGGGGGAGTTATTATTATGTCAGGATGTACAAAAAACTCACCTACATCTCCAAATCAGGAAACGGTCAAAAATGGTAGTGTATCGTTAGCTTTTGATAAAACGACTGCACCACAAAATGTCGTTAATATAATTGCATATTTAACCAGAGCAAATTATGATACTTTAAAAGGTGACTTAAACTTATTATCAACATCAAGTGCAGACATAAAAATTAATGATATACCGGTTGGGACATGGCACCTTAAAGTTGACGCGATGAATGCTGACAGCACGGTCGTCTATTCCGGTGAATCAGATGTTCAAATAAATGAAGGTGTTGTTAGTCAAGTTAATCTCACTTTAATACCAACTGGTAATGGCCAAGGCAGCATTTATATTTTGGTGAACTGGGGTAAAGAATTAAGTAATTTCACTGACTATATCATGAACCCAATCTTTACTCCTTCACAGAATCCGACCCTTCCTAATGGTGTTAGTACTTCTAAAATAATAGTCGATAACGGTATTTATAAAATGTGGTACCTTTCAACTTATAATGCTGGGATGAGTAATATTTGGTATGCTGAATCTCAAGATGGAAAAGTTTGGCAAAATATATTTAATAAGCCTGTTTTTACTCGTGGGGTTACCGGATCGTGGGATGATTATACCGTTGGACCTGGCGCTATTTTGAAAGAAGGCGATCAATATGTGATGTATTATAATGGCTGGCAATCTCAAGGTGGCAAGTGGCAGATTGGTGTTGCTTTCTCGTCTGACGGAATTAATTGGCAACGTAGCGATTCTCCAATATTAATTGGGGATAGTGTAAATAACATCAAAGTTACGGTTCAAAGTGTACTGAAAGTCAACAATACCTATTATATGTATTATACAAGTCATGATATAAATAATTATGACAAAATGATTATTAATTTAGCTACATCCTCCGATGGGATAAAGTGGAATAAGTATCAAAATAATCCAATCCTTATTGCTGACCAATCATGGGAAGGTATCGGAATTTCTTTTCCTGCAGTTATCTTCGACAATGGTCAGTTTATTATGATATATCAAAATACAGATAGAAGTAAGTTTGGAGTAGCTTATTCCGGAGATGGGAAAAACTGGACTAAAAGGGCAAAATATATTTTTTCAATTTCAGATACTAAGAACAATCCAAACCAAATAGATTATCCATTTTTAGTTAAATCTGGAAATGAGTATAGACTTTATTATTCAGCAGTAAATGGTTCAAATATCATTATCTGCTTAGCTACAGCACTTAGTTTGAAATAAATTAATTTAATCAATATTGCTTCAGGTTTAGGAGAATATTGATAAGATTTCATCCTAAATATTTCATTTTAATGAGTAAAGAAACATTAAAAAAATAAATAATAGAATCCATATGAGACGCTTTGCCTTGATCGCTCTTGTATTTGCAGCAATACTATCTTTATCCAGCTGTTCAAAAGACTATCTATCATCACCAAACAACTCAAATAAAAATGGAAGCGTTAATTTAGTTTTTGATAAAACATCAGCACCACAGAATGTTAGTAATATCATTGCTTATTTATCCAGAGCGAATTTCGATACTTTAAAAGGTAATTTAAACTTGTTATCTACATCGAGCGCTGACATTAAATTTAATGATATCCCAGTTGGTATTTGGCATCTAAAAGTCAATGCGATGAATGCTGACAGCGCGGTCGTCTATTCCGGCGAAACAGATATTCAAATAAATGATGGAATCGTTACCCGGGTAAATTTAACTTTAACTCCAACCGGAAAAGGTACCGGCAGTATTTATATCTTTGTTAATTGGGGTAATTCTATTTCTGATTGGGTTGATTATCAAATGAATCCAATATTTACGGTTCAAGAAATACCATATTTTACTCTTGCAGTTACTCATAGCCAGGTTATGTTTGATAATGGCATATATAAAATGTGGTTTATGAACCTATATTACAACGGTAAATCTGATATTAGTTACGCTGAATCTAATGATGGTATATTGTGGCATCTAGCTTCTAATTCACCGGTGTTAACTGCGGGACAAGGTGGTACGTGGGACGATAATTCTGTAGAAATGGGATACGTTTTGAAGGAAAATGGAATTTATAAGCTTTATTTTATTGGGACGAAAGAACCGAACTCCGGGATGAGACAGATTGGGTTAGCAACTTCATCAGACGGTATACATTGGCAAAAATATACTGTTCCAATTTTACAATCTACTAGCTCTCAATTTTTCTTAGGGGTAAATTCTGTAATAAAAATAAATGATATTTATTATATGTATTATGGAGCCAGTCCTGAAAATGATTATAAATTCAATATTTGCTTGGCTACATCCACAGACGGCGTTAATTGGATACGATTTGACAACAACCCCATTATAGCTCCAACAGAAGATTGGGAAAATGGTAGTATTGGATATGCTACAATTGTAAAAACGGAAAATGGCTTTAAAATGACATATAGCAATGGCAGTCAAAATAAAGTAGGCATGGCATATTCAACTGATGGTATTCATTGGACTAAAGAAGTATCAAATCCAGTTTTTAATTTATCAGATGTTGCAAATAATTGGTGCTCTAAAATTAGTTATCCATTTTCAGTTCAATCTGGGAATGATTATAGATTGTACTATTCTGGTTTAGGAAGTGATAGTCGTTTCCATTTGGGAGTTGCACTTTGGAGATAAATTTAAATTTTATCCTAAATTTTTCATTTTAATCAGTAAGGAAGTATTAAAAATACAAATAATGGAATCCATATGAAACGCTTTGCCTTGATCACTCTTATATTTGCAGCAATACTATCTTTATCTAGCTGTTCTAAAGACTCTCCAACATCACCAAACGACTCAGATAAAAATGGA
>CAVUCE010000008.1:0-454785 GCA_963739985.1 uncultured Ignavibacteriales bacterium | reverse complement strand
TCTAACCTGTATAGACATTATCATTTAATGTAGGCTTCTGATTATTAGGAAACTAAAAAGTACGGTATCAAGTTGATATCAAACATAAATCAAAACCCTATGCAGGTGTTTTGATAAAAAGTAAAAGTAAGTGTGTTTTGATGACTGACCATTTAGGAATGTAAATAAATAATGAAAAATTTAGTAAATATTAATTGAGAGATAAATATGAAATCTAATAATTTTTTCGTTTTTTTATTCTTGATCTGCTCACTTCTTTCTTCAAAATATTATCCTCAAGTTCAAATGATTGATAACAATTACGGGCATAATAATAAAAGTTCTATCTCAGTTACTAGAGATGAAACTTTAAATAGTAGATTTTCTAGAAATGGGTCTCCAATAACGATTCAGAATAAAACTTCAGATGATACAACAGTTGTAGATTATATGATTGGTACGCTTGCAGATGGTGGAAGATCAAAAATGACCTACACATATAATAAAAAAGTAAAACGGACTTCATATAACTTAGATTATTGGAATAATACTGAATGGATTCCATTCTGGGAGCACACATACTCATATGATTTAATGGGAAATATGAGTTTTGAAATACAAAAAAATTGGAATGGCAATCAATTTGTGAACTCCTTAAGGAAAACTTTTTCCTATGATACTAATAACAATTTGATATTGGAATTATATGAATCTTGGAATGGAAGTGATTTGGTTAATTCGACACTTTATTCATATACATATAATTTTAATGGTAATAGAACCTCGCAAATAGAAGAACGATGGAAGGATGAGCAATGGATAATAAATGAAAGGGAAACATATACCTACGATTTTAATGGAAATAAAATTTCTGAACTAAGGGAAATACGAGACAATGATCAACTTGTAAATTATTGGCGAGGTACTAGCTCTTATGATGTAAATGGAAATTTAATTTTGAGTACATGGGAAACTTGGGATGGTACCCAATGGGTATTTTATAGACGTTTCTCATCTAGCTACGATTCTAATCAAAATTTAATTTTGGAATTATATGAAAATATGGATGGAAACCAGTGGAAAAATGATCAGAAAATAACTTATACATATGACTCTAATTCCAATTTGATATCAAGTTTATTTGAAGTCTGGTATGGTTATTGGACTAACGAATCACGAAAGACATATGTATATGATTCGTTTGGAAAATTAATTTTAGGAATTGGTGAAGGATGGTTAGAAAACAAATGGCAAGCATATGATCAATGGTTTGAGTTTCACGATTCTTTTGGAAATATAAGTAGTACAATTGCTTCAACTATAAATGTATTTTATTCCAAATTGACTAATATCTCAGATGAAGAAATATTAATAGCAGATTACTCGCTGTATCAGAATTATCCGAACCCTTTTAACCCATCAACAGTAATAAACTGGCAATTGCCGGTTAGCGGCCACACTACATTAAAGGTTTACGACATACTTGGAAATGAAATTGAAACTTTGATTGACAAACAGCAATCCCCGGGAAATTATTCAATTACTTTTAATGCAAAAAATTTACCAAGCGGAGTATACTTTTATAGACTGAAATCAGAAACAATTCTTTTAACCAAAAAAATGCTGCTTCTCAAATAGTTTTCAATTTAAACAAACCCAATCCCTTTAAGGGATTGGGTTTATAAATAGTACAGATTCCAAAGACAGAGTTAGTAATTTTGAGGATGTTTTTTCTGTTTAGTTAATTTTGAACTATTTTAAATCGCATAAATAATTTACGAACAACAGAATATATATTAACTGAATAATTATCTTTCCAACATTGAGCTCTATTACTCACCGCAAATTAAGAACGCAAAGAAATTATTATAAGCGAAGCAGAAGACTTTTTGAGCATCTATTCAAAGCGGATATTAATTCGGAAGAATAGTTGATTTATAAAAGAGTAGAATGTGACTCAAGCGATACGTATTTCATAAATACGTTAAAGCATTTGGAATATTAATTATTTTATATATATTAGTAAGTAAGTGATTACATAATTAATATGAATGGTTTTTATGTCGAGAGAAACAACAGATACTAGGCAGGAACAGATTAAAAAAGCGGTGCTGGAAATTATTGCCGATGAAGGGCTTCACAACTTATCTACCAGAAAACTTGCTAAAAGGATAGGTTTGACCGAGGGGGCAATTTTCCGTCATTTCGCAACTAAGCGTGATATTATCATAGGAATTATGGATGATGTTTCTAGTGGCTTAGTTGGGTCATTACGAAATATTGTCACAAGTCCGGAAAAATCAGAAGAGAAATTATATAATTATCTATGCAGAAATGTGAAATATCTGGAAGAGAATAGAGGAATTACAATATTATTATTTTCCGAAGCAACGCATTCGGGTGATAGAGAATTAAAAGAAAAGCTTAACATAATATTAACAGAGCAGAAACAGTTTATAATTAAAATTGTTAAGGATGGGATGGCCGAAGGAGTTTGGGATAAGCAGCTAAATCCGAATGATGTAGCGATGCTTTATATGGGAATTCCGATTACTTTTAATATCGAGTTGGTACTGAATAGGAATGGATTGAATGTTGATAATTTTTGTAATAGAATGTTTCAGTTATTGTTAAAATCTCTTAAATAATAAAAAAATTTTCATGCATAAGTAAGTAAGCGATTACTTAATATAAACAGTGTTTAACTTTGAAAAATTATTGATGACAGAATTTAATAAAAAATATAATGTACAATTGACGGTAAATGCTTATTTATCATTCAGTTTGATATCAATAAAAATGAATATTAGTCTCTTTACTTAATCTTAATAGGCAAGAAAATGCTTTACATAATCATCTCAATAATAATTCTTGCGGCGTCTTTCTTATTCTCAATGCTTGGATTAGGCGGCGCCCTTATATATGTACCGGTAATTAAATGGGCAGGTTTTCCTGTAAAGGAAGTTGCAATTCCTTTAGCTCTTCTATTAAATGGTTTAACAACTGTAATTGCATTAATTGCGTACTTCAAACATAAATTGGTTGATGTAAAAGGCGGTTTAGCAATGACAGTCTCAGCTTTTTTATTTGCCCCTGTTGGTGCTCTTGTTTCGGATAAATTGCCTGTTAATGTTCTCCTAATTCTATTTTCTGCCGCTGTTTTTGCTGCTGCAGGTAGAATGTTATTCATGTCGAAAATGCCTGAACCTAAAAAAATTATGTCGTTAAAAAAACGTGCAGTTATAGGAGCCATAATTGGGGGATTTGCAGGCTTTATGGCCGGACTTCTCGGAGTTGGCGGCGGCTTTATAATGGCTCCGCTTCTTATGTGGATGGGATATGAGACGAAAAGAGCAGCAGCAACTTCAGCTTTTGCAGTCACTTTTTCATCTTTCTCCGGGTTTTTAGGGCATGTTTCACAGGGGCACTTTAATTGGACATTGACAATTATTCTTGCAATAGCAGTAATTATAGGGGCTTATCTGGGAAGCAATTTCCTTGTTAATAAAGCAAAGAGTAGCAAGGTAAAACAAATTTTTGCGATTGTATTATTTGTAATTGCAATTAAAATAATCATCGGCGTAATATAATGGAGTATATAAAATATTAAATGGGAAAAAATAAAGTCACGATTATACTGATAACTATTCTTTTGGTCTGCATAAATTTAAGCGCTTTTGCTCAACAAAAAATAAATTGGAATGGTTATTTACAATTTCGTTTCTTCGACAATTATTTGAATCAAACTAATTTTTCGGTTAGAAGAGCAAAATTCTGGCTTAACGGCGCAACTCCCGGAATGGATGGAAATTGGGGTTATAAAGTTCAAGCTAATTTTATGCAACAGGTAAAGTTCCAATTTCTACTTCAAGATGTGCTCGTAAATTATAAGATAAATAATATCGAAATAACAGCAGGACAATTTGTACCAAATTTTAGTTTGCAAAGAAAGCAACCGGATTATAAAATATCACTGGATGAAAGAGCTAGTTTTGTTAATGCGCTTGTACCCGGTGCTGAAACAATGGCAAGGGATATTGGAGTGGAGTTGAAATTTGGTGATAACAAACTCGGTTTTACTAGTATTGGATTCTTCAACGGAAACGGTGCAAATAATGTTTCAAGTAAACGAAATTTTCTTTTTGTAAACAGCGGGAATCTATTCTTATTAAACAACTCCAAATTAAAATTAGAACTAGGTTACAGTTTATCTTACCGTTCCGCACACGACTTAGAATTTGGCAAAATCTTTGGGAACAGTTTTTCATTTACCGGAAATGATTTTCGTTTTGGATATGATGGAAAGTTTAATGTAGATAATTTTGAATTCCAAACTGAATATATTCAGGCAAATCTAGGAGCACAAAAATCATCAGGTTACTATGTACTTATAGATTATCTTTTTGCCGTTAAAAATTTAATCAGTATATCAGTTGAACAATTTTACGACTTAAATCCATCAACAATTGATGATCCCTGGTATGTAATCGGGTATTCTTATCTAGTTAAAGGAAATGATATAAAGATTTCCTTGGACAACAAATTTCAATTTAATTCAAACAAAACTAATTCACTTACAACATTTCAAATTCAATATTTCTTTAATCAGAATTAAGGAGTAAAATATCATGATAAATCCACAAGATTGGTTAGAATTCGGACAAAAATTTCACGGACACAAATGTCCTGCAATGCCAATGGGGCTAAAAGTTGGTGCTGCTGCAATGAATAAACTTGGTGTTGAAAGAGCAAAAGATGGGCAGATTGTAGCTTTTGTCGATCTGGGTGAAGATCACTGCGCTACTTGCTATGCCGACGGACTTCAGGTAATAATGGGAACAACATTTGGTAAAGGTAACATTAAAAAAACACATAAAGGTAAATGGGCTATTACGCTTGTAAATAGATCAACAGGCAAAGCAGTTCGTGTAACACCAAAAGCTGAGGCAATGCTCCAGAACAAGCAATCTGACTTTTTTAAAAACTATAGGGAAAAAGGAATTCCTGCAAGTAATGTTCCCTCAGAAGTTGTCGATCCATTAATCAATAATGTTATAAATGCTCCGGAAGAAAAGTTGCTTAATATATCTGAAGTATTTGATTACAAACTAGAACCACATTCAGATAGTTTTGCCGGTTTTGTTTGTGACGAATGCGGTGAGATGACTGTTGAAAGCTATGGTAGGCTAAAAAATGATAAACACGTCTGTATAGACTGTGCGGCAAAATAGATTACGGTTTAGAACTTGAAGCATAATAAGATAGCGAAGCAATCTGCTTTTATTTAATATCAGTTTGCTTCGCACGACTTAAATTAATATAAATGAATATTCCCATTCGTATAATAAAAGTTCAATTAATTATTAATGAATTACATTCATAAAACCAGTATTGTCATTTATATTTTAGCCAAATAAAAAATAGAGACCAAGGTATTCCTTTATGATAGTTTGAAATAATAAAATCAATTTTGGGTAAAGCTATTGAAAATGAAATTCTAAATATTTATTACTATTATTTAAGTACATTTGCTAATAGTTCACTCTTATATATATTTTGTATTCAACTATAAAATTGCTTAGCTTTACGTAAAGATTCTAATAAAATGAGGTAATTTCGGTTGTTATTTTGACTTGAATTGAAACTGAAATTATTTAATTTTAATGTGTAAGAATTTTTTGTAAATATTTGTTCTTTTACCATCGATAAACATGTTAGGGAAATAGGGGAGTCACGATATTTAAATCAGTTTAAAATTGTTAATTTTCTCTTCGGATCAACCAAGTACCTATAAGATGGTAATAGATAAAAGTAAAGTTGTATTGGTATACGCATTTATTGATGCTTCGAGTAATAACAGTAATTGTCTTTGCGGAATTTATACCTTTTACATTCGAAAGAATTTTTTAACTAGTGTAGTAGCGGATTTTCCTTTCTAACGATTATAAAATTTGCTGCTTTTTCGCTGAATACATGAATTTCAATTCAGCTTGATTAATAGACCTCAAGATTGCATTCCAACGGTATATCGTATCAAGATATCTGAATAAATTAACATAAACTAATAAATAAGGAATAACAAAATGAATATATTCGTTGGTAATCTTTCAAAAGAAGTAACAGATGATGATTTACAAAGTCTGTTTTCCGAATTTGGAACCGTGAAGAGCGTAAAAGTAATTAGAGATTTATTCTCTGGTGAATCTAAAGGTTTTGGATTTGTAGAAATGCCGGGTTTAAGTGAAGCTCAGAAAGCCATTAATGATCTTAATACTAAAGATGTAAAGGGCAAAAAAATTGTTGTTAACGAAGCCAGACCCAAAACTGATAGAAGAAGTGGTGGTGGTGGAAATAGAGGCGGCGGTAATCGTAGGCGGCGGTGGAAATAGAGGCGGCGGCGGTAATCGTGGCGGCAGCGGTGGCGGAAGAAGAAGCTGGTAATATATTTCTTAGAAACTAAAATTTAAGCTCCATTTTAATGGGGCTTTTTTTATACATATCCTTTTTTTATAGCTTCTGCTACAGCTTCGGCCTGAGAATGAACATGAAGTTTCTTGTAGATCCTTTTTATGTGAAATCGGACTGTATCTTTACTAATATTAAGAGTGATTGCAATTGCGTAATAAGTTTTGCCTTTAATTAATTCCTTTAATATTTCTTGTTCTCTATCTGTTAAAAGTGTAGAATCTGCCGCAAGTTTATTAGTGTTTAGAAAAAAACTAGTGACTTTTCTTGCAATATGGGAACTCATTGGAGCTCCACCTTCATAAGCTTCTTCGATTGCTTCTAATAATCTGGTGGGATGTGTCTTTTTTACTAAATATCCGCAAGCTCCTGCACAAAGAGCATCAAAAATTAAATCATTTTCTTCATGAATAGTTAGCATTAAAATATTAAGATCCGGTTTAATTGCTTTTACTCTTCTTACACCTTCAATACCTGACATACCCGGCAATTTAATATCCATCAATAAAATATCAGGCGATAAATTATTTATCTCTTTTAATAAACTTTCGCAATCTAGGAAAGCACCAATACAGCTAAATCCTTCGGCATGATTTATTAATGATGCTAAAGAATCATTAATGATTTTATTATCTTCTATAATGAGAACTTTTATCATTTTATTTTTCGATCGATCAAACATTTTAATTTTAAAAACTTAATATAGAAATATTATTCATCAAAAATTTTCAGTTTATTGATCACAATTTACCTGTAAATTTAATCATTGTTCCCTCATCAACTTTAGATTGGATTCTTAAACTTCCTCCGATTGCCTCAGCTCTAGTGCGCATATTTTCCGTTCCGTTACCCAATGATTTTTTTGTAATATCAAAACCTTTTCCATTATCATACATAGTAATAGTAAGCAATTTCCCGCTTGTTTCTGTGTTAATAGAAATTTCGGTACAACTACTGTGTCTTATAGAATTATTCATTGCCTCTTTAAAAATTAGATAAACATTTTTCCTGTATTCCATCGGCAATCTAATTTTTTCCAAAAAATTAAGATTATTTATGTAAAGATATATTTCTTTATAAGATAATAATTCTTCGTAGTTATCTTTTAACTTTAAAAATAGTTCATATAACGAATCTCTTTTAGGATTAATCAACCAGACTATATCGCTCATACTTTCAATTAAAGATCTGGCTATTCCGCCAATATTTCTTACGGAATCTTTAAATGATTTAGTATTATCAACTTCAACATGATATACCATATCACTCAACAACGATATTTCTGTTAACCTGGTTCCTATTTCGTCATGTAGATCAGCTGCAATTTTTAATCTTAGCCTCTCAATTTCTAAAATATTGTTTATTCTAAAATAAATTATTGCTCCAATGATTGATAAAATAAAAATAGCCATCAATGTTATAAACCACCAAGTTCGCCAAAATGGAGGTGAAATAATAATTATAACTGATGCGCCCTTTTTGTTCCAAACACCATCGTTGTTTGAACCAATTACCTGAAATACATATTTACCGGGATCTAGATTTGTGTATGTTACATAATGCCGAGTGCCCGAATAAATCCATTTTTTATCAAATCCCTCCATTTTATAAGCATATTGATTAGCGTCCGGCGAAGAATAATGGAGTGCCGCAAACTCAAATGAAAAAACATTGTCCTTATATGGTAATGTAATTTCTTTGGTTTCCGTAATTGATCTTTTTAGAGGAGAATTTTCCCCGATTGGTACCGACTCATTAAAAATTTGGAAATCAGTTATAACAATTGGAGGAACGAAAGGATTATCTTTTATACTATCCGGATAAAACATATTAAAACCATTTATTCCGCCAAAATACATTCTTCCTTTTGAATCTTCAAAATAAGCGTTTCCACCAAATTGATCACTTTGTAATCCATCGCCTGTTGTGTAATTCCGGATTGTGCCTTTCTTAGGGTTGAACTTTGATAGCCCTTTATTAGAACTTAACCAGAGATTGCCAGAGTCATCTTCCAGTATTCCATATATCACATTATTTATTAATCCGTGTTTTGTATTGTAATGTGTAAACGTCTCATCTATTTTATTGAACTTATCCAAACCGTTATTTGTCCCGATCCATATATCATTTTGATGGTCCTCATAAATACACCAAATATTATTGTTACTTAAGCTTGTAGTATCATTGGGATTTTCCAGATATCTTTTAAAAGTACCGGATTCTCTATCAAACTTGTTTAATCCTCCGCCAAGTGTTCCAATCCAAAAAGTATGCTCTCTGTCTTCATAAATAGTATAAACATAATCATGGCTTAAACTTTTGGGATCGCCCGGTTTATTCAAATAAATTTTAATTCTTCCGGTTTTGGGATTTAGTTCATCCAGCCCCGCTAATGTTCCAAGCCATATAATTCCGTTCTCATCTTCATGAATAGAGGTAACGTTACTATTACTTAATTCATTAGGAGCGTTACCTGTATTATAGTGTATAAACTTATTTTCATCCCGAATGAATTTGTTCAGTCCGCCGCCGTTTGTTCCAATCCACAGAATGCCATTACCATCTTCATCAATTGATCGAATATAATTATTGCTAAGACTATAAGGATTGTTAGGAGCATACTTATAATGAGTAAAAGTTTTGTCTTTAGAATTAAATTTATTTAGACCATTTCTAGTCCCAACCCAAAGTATTCCAAGATGATCTCTAAAAATAGCAGTCACTTCATTATCACTTAAGCTGTGTTTATTAAAAGGTGTGCTTTTGTAATGTATAAATTTCTCTTTCTCCGGATCAAGTTTGTTTAGGCCTACATCGGTACCAACCCAAATTACACCGGTCCTATCTTCATAAATCGACCAAACATAATTATGACTTAAACTGCTTGGATTAGCCGGATCATATTGGAACCGGATAAACTTTAAGTTTTTCGATTCCGGATGAATGATTCTATTTAATCCACCGCCGAGTGTGCCAACTAATATTTCACCATTTTTATCCTTAGATAGCGACCAGACATTATTATAACTTAAACTAAATTGATCTTTAGTCTTATTATAATAATTAGTGAATTTGCCGGTTTTAATGTTGAATTTATCCAAACCGTTATTTGTACCTATCCACAGATGCCCGGGCTTTCCTTCTATTATTGACCAAACATAATTGTGGCTCAAACTATTCGGATCATTATCGTGATGCTGATATACAGTAATTATACCGGTTTTTATATCAAGTCGATTTAACCCATCATAAGTGCCAATCCACAATACACCTTTCATCAAAGGCGATTCATAAATTGACCAGATATAATTATTACTAATAGAGTTTTTGTTTTTAGGATTATGTAAATATCTTACAAATTTTCCGGTCTTTGGGACAAATTTATTTAAACCATTGTTTGTACCGACCCAAAGATTACCTTCACTATCTTCAAATATTGATCTCACATTATTGTTGCTTAATGATCCAGGATCATTGGGATCGTATCTAAATCGTTTAAATCTTTCCAGAGCGCTATTAAATTTGTTTAAGCCTCCGCCCAGAGTTCCAATCCACAAAGTACCGCTTTTATCTTCAAAAATTTTAAATACTGTATTATCACTTAAAGTAGTGGGATCATGCGGATCTGATTTATAAACAGTAAAATTGTAGCCGTCATATTTATCTAATCCGTCTAATGTTCCAAACCACAGAAATCCTTTACTATCCTGGCAAATGGAAAAAATTGAACTTTGTGATAATCCTTGTTCAATAGAGATGTGTTCAAATTTTGCTGCGTTGTTTTGTGCTGCTGTTGTAAATGTAAATACGAAAATAAGAATGAATGACTTTATTAAATCGGACATTATTTTTCGCATATTGATCCAGAATGGTTAACAAATAAATCTTGATACATTTGGGGAAACACAAAAATAGTTTTCAATTTGACTTCTATATTTTTGTTTATAGAAAATCGATATGTTCTAAAACAAAATTTAATAATTAAAGCTGTTATTATCTGATCCTAACTAAAAATAGAATTAAATTTACAGATTATTTGTTGTGTATAATATCTAATCATTATAAAACTAAAAAATTACTATTGTTAAGTATAAATAATTTTTCCAAAAACAGCACAAAAAATCAGAGGTAAAAATGAATACTGAAAATATTTTAATGCTTGGTGACTCAATTACAGACATGTACGAAACAGATAAATATTTGCCAAACTTAAAAATTATAAATAAGGGAGTTTCCGGTGATAGCACAGAAGAATGTCTTGAAAGAATTACTCCTGAAATTTTTCATCCGATGCCAAGCAAAATATTTTTGTGTATAGGGACTAATGACTTTGCCAGAGACAGAAGCGATAATTTCGTCCTGGAAAATATTATTAAAATTATTTCGAAATTAAGAAGCTATACTAATTCAAGTTCGATCATTCTTACAACAATATTTCCCACAAGAGATAATGAACTGAGACCAAATTCAAGGATTGTAGATTTTAACAAAAAATTGGAAGAATTAGCATTAAAACAAAATTGCAATTTTTTCAATCTTCATAAATCTTTTATTGATGATGCAGGAAAGCTAAAAAAAGAATTTACCGAAGATGGTTTACATTTAACTGATTCGGCTTATAAAGTTTGGTCAAATGAATTAATGAATTACCTGGAATCAAATTAATTATCTAAACTAGTTAACACTTAAGCATGCCGGGAAAGGCCCGGCAGCATTGTATAAACTAGTAATCAAGTTAGAGCTTATTTTACTATTTCTACTTCAACATTAATAATATCGTCGGAATAATCTTCCACTTTGATAAAATTATTTTTGGTTTGTTTATCGTTAATCTTGAATGAACTTATCTTTGAGTTTCCTCCCTCATTGTTCTTCACAGTTAAAATAATTCTTTTGCCTCTGAAAGATCTCTCTGCTTTAAACTTTTTCCATTTTGAAGGAATATTTGGTGAGATAGTTATTCCTCCCAAGCTTGTTTGAAAACCGATTATTTTATCCATTGCAATCCTGTACATCCAAACAGAACTTCCTGTTAACCATGAATGACTTGCCTGGTTTTCGGTTTCATGATCCGGGCTTGTAACATATTCTGCGTAAACATAAGGTTCGATTTCATATTTATCTATATCCTCTGATGAGTTTAACGGAAGCATTCTTGAGTAAACATCAAAAGCACTTTCAACATCACCGTTTAATATAGCTGCTAAAACATACCAAGAAGAAGCATGATTAAAAATAGCGCCATTCTCTTTTTTGCCCGGAACGCAACGGCTGATTAAACCAACATTATCTTCTACTTCAGTATAAGACGGCCAGCAAATTTGCATTCCATATGGTTTTAACAAATGGTTTTTACAATTTGCTAAAGCTGAGTTTGCCCTTTCGGTTGGAGCTAATCCGGAAATAACAGACCATGTTTGAGCATTTAAAAATATTTTACCTTGCTTGTGTTTACTAGAACCAACTGATTCACCATTATCTCTAAACGCTCTTAAATACCATTCACCATCCCAGCATTTTTCATTGGTAACAATTTTCAATTTATCATAAAAGGATTGCCATCTTGAGAGTACTACGTCGTCTTTTTTGTATTCTAAAACTTCAAATGTTTTTCTCAAGACATAAGCTAAGAAAAAAGCTCCCCAAACAGTTTCGCCTTTTCCTTTTGGACCAATATGGTCAAGAGTATCATTCCAGTCACCGTTCATAATCTTCGGCATTCCACTTTCAGTTGTTGCGGATATAGCAAAATTCAATGCCTTAACCATATGCTCGTAAACAGTTCCTTTTCCTTCATCATAAAAGGTTACTTCTTCATCTAGGATAGAAAAATCAGCTGTTTCATTTAGATATTCAACAATTCCAAAAGGAATCCAAAGGGGAGTATCCGAATGATTCGTTCTTTCACCGCTGTCTGTCATCTTAAAGAAATTATGAAGTGTTGAGCCGTCTTGAAATTGAAATCTGAGAGCGTTTAACAATCTAGCTCTAACTCTTTCCGGAATGGCAATCACTGTTCCTAAAATGTCCTGAAATTGATCTCTCATTCCTGTTCCGAATAATAATCCACCATGATAGTATCCGGAATTTCTTGCCATATCAAATGTAACCGCACACTGATATTGATTCCAAACATTTATCATTGCGTTGAATTTTTCATCCGGAGTTTCAACTTTTGCATGATCTAAATATGAATCCCATTTTTGTTTTAATTCATCAAACTTTTTATTAATTACAGAAACATCTTTTAATTCATTCCATTTTAAAAAATCAAATGGTTTTTGTGCTTCCTTTGAAACAATTGCCATGATATTGGCAAATTCTATAGAAGACGATGCTTTTAATTCAATTTTAGATTGCAAAGCAGCAATAGGATCTCCCGCAGTAATTTCAGTATTTTTCATTATCCCGGTTTCAACGGATTCTGGGTTTGCTTCAGAGCGCCAACGTCCTATAAAGTTATCAAGGCTGCTATCAAAACCTGTAACAGGTAAAGTATTTGTAAAATAAACCTTGTATTTCCAATCAATGTTTGGCTGAGCAACAGATACCTTTTTATTTAAAACCCAATATCGGCGTGTTGCAACAAGTGATTGATGTTCTTTATCGAATTTGATATCAGTAAAGTGTTTATCATTCGGTTGATTTATAATATCATTTAACGCATTTCCCATCACCAATTCAGTAAAAGTGTAAATCTCTATATTTCTGTTTTTACCGGAAATATCTGTTAATTTTACTTTCCAAATTTCAGCGTTTACATCATTTGGAACAAAATAAGTTAGCTCGCCTCTAACACCATAAATCTCTGTTATAATTGTTGTGTAACCTTGTCCGTGCCTGCATTCATATTTATCATATTTCAAATCAATTGTTGGAGCCCAGCTGAGTGACCAATAGTTATTAGTGTCTTTATCTTTTACAATTATATATCTACCCGGTCGATCCCAAGGAAGGGAATTATAGCGCATTCGCGTAATTCTATTATCTCTTGGACAGTCTAAAAAACTAAAGCCTCCACCGGTATGAGAAATTAATCCGGCGTAATGTTCGTTCCACATATAGTTAAACCATGGACGTGGAGTTCTGGGATTAGTAATTACAAATTCTCTGTAGTCGTCGGTAAAATATCCGTACTTATTTTTAATCATAAAATATTCCTGTTGGTTTTCACTTAAATTTTAATTTTATCGTAACAATTTGTTTCCTATTCACTTCAATTTTAAGTCTTCTGTTTTCCATTATTTGTAATCCTTCAATTTGTTTTTCTTCCAGAGTAACTTGATCTGCATTTGCTAAATCGAAAGCAAAATTTACAGAACCTTTCAATTTTTTATCCGTTGGATTATATAACCTTAATATGAAAACATTAGAACTTTCATCCTCGGATTTTTTTAATGCGCTGAAAATCAATTCATCTGGCGTAACTTCCATAAGTGATAATGTATCGGAAAGTTTACCATTAGTTTTACCTGTTTGAACTATCCGAACATTGTTGTTATAATTTAGCGCTTCTTTATACACTTCGCCTTCAATCCAATCTCCTTTATGAGGATAGAATGACATTTCATATGAACTTTTACCCAGGCATTGTGAGCCTTTTTGATGTGTATAATCTTGACGGGAGCTCGGAGCAATTATATACTCAAAAGCTCTGAATAATGTAATAGCTAGAGTTCGTTTTTTATCATTTAATACTTCGTATTCTTTAAGTCCGTTTACAATAATTGCGGCACCGTTTTTACCATCAGTCAAATCAACGAACTGATGCATTGGAAAATCGTACATCGGCTGTTCCACCCAATCTTTTGTATCCGGTCTTTCAAGTGATCTTTGAACAACATCAAACTGTCCTTCACCATATGAATGTGTTGCCTTTAGATTAGTAGGGAACATAATTCTTAAACGATGGCTTTCAGCAGTATTATCAACATTAACTTTTATGTTTACTCTTTTTGAGTTTTTATCAATCGATAAAAATAATTGTATTGGTACTTTTACAAACTTCTTACTACCGGATTTTCGTTCTTTCAAATTGGCATGTATTTTTATTTTATGTTGAATTGAACAACTTCCGATAAGTTCTCCGTTTTCTTCAACTTTAATTTTTGCTTTAGATTTTAATGTATCAACAAAAGGCTTAGTCGGTTCAATTACCCAAGCATGTCCGGCCTCGCCTTCATCATAAAAATAACCAAGATTTTTATAGACTTTACTATTTAGTTTATCATTTACATTAAAAGTTCCGTTTGAATTTATTTTTACTTTAATAAATTCATTTTCAAGAACCGGCAAATTATTCTTAGTCTTTATAATATTATTTGTTTTTGATTTCTCAGCCTTAACCGGTTTTACCTGGTAAGTTTTATATCCGAATTTGGGAATATCAGTTAATTCAATGTACGCGTGATATCTTTTCATATCAAAATACATTGGTCTGTCAATCATTTGTTCAATAACCGGTTGATGATCGGCTTTTTTAATTAACTGAACTTTACTCCTTTTGCCGTCTTTATTATTTATCTGTATAAAGTCTTTATCAAATTCTTTAGGAATATCTATAAAAGTTTCTACGATTTCATTTCTTAAATAATTATTAGGATTAATAGCTGTAATATAAATCTCAGAGTTTTTCTCTTTATTATCAGATCTGAATACAGAAGTATCAATTTGTTTAACTAAATGTTTTATTGATCTTTCAAAAACACCTTTAGAAATTTCAATTGATTGCTTATATCTGTTCATCATATCATCATGAATTTCATCCAGACTACAACCGCCGATAGAATCGTGCGCGGAGTTTTGAATCAAAAAATTCCAGGCAATATCTAAATAGCGATCATTTATATTTTTGCCTATAAGTGCGGAAAAAATATTAAACGGCTCAGCGTAAAACTGAAGCCATCTTTCTGCTTCAAAGTTTTTTTGTTTTAAGAACATTCTGGCCGAAGTAGTATATCCGTATAAATTTGCGCTGCGCCTGTCATACTGAGCACTTCTTCTTTCACCTTTAACCAGCTTTAGTTTCTTTTCATCAACTTCTTTATATAGCGCTTTAGCATAATCTTCTAAAGTACTGTGAATAACATTTACGTTCGGTAAATTCTTGTTTATATCTTTTATAATATTTATAGTTTTCTTATTCGGTCCGCTGGAATCATGACCTTCCATCCATATAACATTTTTAGTTGTAAAATCCTCAGCCTGATCTTTTATGATAGCCTTAACTTGTGGTTCAATATTGTCAGAATAATATTCATCCAACGGTTCAATAATGAAAAAATCCTCGGAGCTCTGTTCTTTATCTATAAAATGAAAAGGTGTTCCGCCTTTTGACCATTTATATTCAACATCGTAAAAGCCTTCATTATGTATTACCGGGCGGTAAATGTAAAAATAAAAATTATATCTCGGCATTGTAGAAAACCTGGATGATATAGATTGTGAGCCGTCTGCACCTTCCCATAAAAACTCTGCTTTAGGACTATCAAGAGAATTAATCCCTCGATAGAACATTATTAAGTTTATCCCGAACTCTTTGTAGATTTGCGGAAGTTGTGAAATTTGTCCCCATGAAAAAGGGGAATAACCAATTTTTGAAACACCGCCGTGAGCCTGGCAAACTCTATGACCTAACAACAGATTTCGAATTAAATTTTCACCGCCAACTTCATATTCTTCCGGTAAGATATACCAGGGACCGATAAGTAGGCGCTTTTCTTTAACAAGCTTTATGAATCGGTCTTTATTTTGTGGACGGATTTCTAAGTAATCTTTAATCACAATTGATTGGCTGTCAAGATGGAATGCTTTATAATCGGGCTCTGTTTCCAAAATCTCTATAACTGAGTCAATCATATCAACTAGCATCTGGCGATTTCTTTGGAACGGGAAACGCCATTCTCTATCCCAATGCGTATTCGAAATAACGTGAAACAATTTCTCTTTCATACAAAATCCAATTTCTAAAAGTATTAATTGATAAATAAATTATAGTTTAATAGCGCCTCCGGTAAACCAGATTTACAAATGTAAGTTGCGGCGTCCAGATTATGTCCTGCAGTTTGTGCAAAAGGAACCGCTACACAAATACCAATCCCGGCAGCTCTAATTGAAATAGTGCCGCTTTCACTGTCTTCGAATCCAACGACTTTATCAAAATCATTTTTTGAAATGTTAAGCTGATGAAGCGCTATGCTATATAAATCTCTATGTGGTTTTAATCTTATTTCATTAGAATCACTTGCAGTAACAAAAGCGTTATATACGTTACGATAGTCACTGAATTTGTTCTGAAGCAGTTCTCTAGTCTTTTTTGATATATTCAAATTATCAATATCTGCACGTAAAACTTTGAACACTTCTTTCATAACAATATCAGCTTCGTACTGAATTGATGAAGTAACGATTGCAACCTTCAGCGGATTTGCAGCAAATATTTTACTTAGTTCAACTAGTTTTGCTTTCGCTTGTTTTTTCCCAGAAGTTTCAAATTTTAATCCGGATTTTATTTCATATTCAGAAATCAAAATTTCAAATATATTTTCAAAATCTTCGCTTAACCAGCCTTTGATTAGTGCAAGGAAAATTAAGACTCCTGGCATTGGCTGAATTAAATGTTTGTCTTTATCATTAAATATATCGAACGAAACTTGCTGGCTATTTTCGTTTTTTATTTGTTCTAAAATTTCATGATATCTCTGGTAATAAATATCTATTCCTATTTTAACGAGATCTGTTAAAGTGGAGGATGTAAAATTTTGTGAATATTTTGAAAAGAAAAAATATGTAATGGACTTTTCACTTTCTAAAAAAACACCGTCTTTAGTTTGTAAATTTTTATAAAAATCATCATCAAGAATATTAGATAAATTAAGATTTTGAAGATTTAGTAAAACTTCATCCTTTCGTTTTAGGTCTTTTCCAATTTTTAAAGTCCAGACCGCAGAATATATAAACGCTCTTTTTATTTCTTCAGAATTTAATAAGCTGTTATATTTATTTATTAAATATTCAACATGTTTGGTTGTGCTATTTCCAATAATATGTGGATAATCTTCAATATGGTCTAAACCTATCCATTCCGAGTCTGATAATTTCCCGCTCATTTTTCTAATCATAAATTCCAACGAGTGAATGCATAATTCTTCGGTTGTTGTTGTTGTTCCGTCCATATCCATTACAATTGCTTTTAGTTCTTCAACCGGCTTATCAATTTTGGCGGCCAAAGGGCAAATCTCATATTCCGGATGAACAAAGTCCGGGTTTTTAATAAATACAAATTCGTTGGACAGATTCTCAGTTAATTTACTAGCTTCATTTTTGTCGATAAATTTTTTCATATTCTACTCAGCAATATTCTCATTTATTTATTAAAGTTATTCCAAAGTCTAAGAAATTCTTCACTTCATCTTTATTTTGTCCTTCTGCATAAATTCTAATTAAAGGCTCTGTTTCAGATGCGCGCATAAGAAGCCATCTAGTTTCGCCATCAAGAGTAAATTTTAGACCATTTATTAATCCTCTGCTGCTTAGAAAATGATCTATGCTTCTTAATTTTATGCCGGTTATTTCTTGGAGCGGTTCTGAAAAAATAGATGGAAGTTTAGTTGTACGATCAGGTTTATTATAATGATAATCTATTCGATCATAATAAATCTCACCAAGTTCACTTTTTTTATTATTAACATATTCGGATAATTTCTTAAATCCTGAAGAAGCTAACATTTCAAGAATAAAAAGTGCAGATAAAATTCCATCTCTCTCAGGAATATGCAACTTATATCCGAAACCACCGCTTTCTTCTGCCCCAAACGCAACATCTTCTTCAATCATCTTTTCGCATATATACTTGAATCCAACTTGCACATCATAAATCTTACAATCAGGAGATTCAAATGATGATTTTAATTTGTCGGTAACGGATGAAGTTTTAACTAATCCGCCGGAAATCTTTTTGCTATTTTTTATAAAATCGGCTAATAATAAAATAGTTTCTTGTGCACTTAACCATTCACCGTTTTCCAACACCACGCCAAGTCGATCCGCATCACCGTCTGTAGCAGCGCCAAAACAATAGACTTTATCTTTTTTTAATTTGTCACTCAAAGGAATAAGATTTTTTTCAATAGGTTCAGCAAATCTTCCTGAAAAATTCTCAGAGAAAGTTCCATACATAGTTTCTGCTGAACAATCATGACTTTGCAAAATTTCTTGAATCAATTTTCCACCGGCTCCACTCATTGAATCAATCAATGGTTTAATATTAGATGCTTTAATTAATTTGAAATCTATAAGATTTTCTAATTGTTCTAAATATGGTTCTAACAAATTGAGTGGCTTAACATTTTTCTCGAAGCTTTTAATTTCAGAATTTCCAAGTAGTTTCTCTACCTTCAAAGTTTCTTCAGTGAAGAAAGGTCCGCCGTAAGAAGCTTTAAATTTAACGCCATTATATTCCGGGGGATTGTGAGAAGCGGTTATCATCACACCTGCATTCAATTTCTTAGCTTTAACATAAAATGATAACACCGGTGTCGGGATAACCGTATCAGATAAAAATACTTTTATATTATTCGAATTTAGTATTTGAGAAAAGAGTGTTGCAAAGTGTTTTGAATTTCTTCTTCCATCATATCCAATTGCAATTTGGGGTGAAGCGAATTCACCATTGCAATAATCAGCAAAAGCTTGAGCTACTAAGGAAACAGTATCATCATTCATCTCGCTATCTAACAGTCCACGCCAACCATCTGTACCAAAAATAATATCCAACTTATCAACTCCTAAAACTTTGTTAATTCCTGAACATACCATTTTGTAATATCAGTTGGCCGTGTAATTGCCGACCCAACAACAATTGACCAAGCGCCTAGTTGTTTCATTTTAGATGCGAGCGCCGGTGAGTTTACTCTACCTTCTGCGAATACTGGTAAATCTAGTTTAGAAACAAGAGTTTCCAGTAGATCAAAATCCGGTAAATTAGTTTGTAGTGATTTAGTTTCAGGAGTGTATCCGCTTAAAGTAGTTGAGATACAATCCGCTCCCGAATCTGCACATGCAATTCCTTCTTCAACGGTTGCTATATCTGCCATCACTACACAATTGTAAGTACTCTTAATCTTTTTAATAAAATCCGGACCGGTTAAATTTTCTCTAATTCTAAATGTACCATCAACTGCAATGATATGAGTTCCAATGCTTATCAGGTCATCAACGTCTTTTACTGTCCCAGTAATTTTTACATATCCGTCATCAAATTTTGATTTAACTAGTCCTATAACAGGTAGCTTTACCGTTTCTAATATCTTCTTAGTTTTATCAACTCCTTCGCTTCTTATACCTGAAGCTCCGCCTTGTGCAGCAGCCACAGCGAACATGGAAACCCCTGAAGGGGAATTAAATGGGGATTCGCCTTCTGCTTGGCATGAAACAATTAATTTTCCCTTAAGGTTTGCGAATAATTCATTCATATCTTTACTTAAATTTTATTGTGTATAGATTGTCAAAATAATAATTAGATTATTGTTTTGCCGAAGCGATAATCACTATCTCATCAGTTGAGGGTACTTTGGAAGTTTCTAGATCTACAAGAGCCATAATTTGAGATTCATTTATAAGTCCGGTTAGATCAATAATCTTTGCGGAAATTAATAGAAAAACATTCGGAACTAATGCACCGGCATCACCAAAAGTGGTTAAGGTTTCAATCATTTCTTTAATCTTTGGTTTTATGGCGCCGTTTTGTACTGAATTAATCATACAATCATTTAATTGCAGCCTAATGGTTCCTTCTCTATCTATTACTCTAAGCTTTTGAGTCGCGTCTTTAATTAAGCCGAACAAATGTTTTTTAGTTTCTTTTAAGATTACAGCTGAAAGAAAAGAAGTTTTTCCCGCAACGATTAAATTTTCTTTTTGAGCTTTTAAAGATGTGGCACAAATATCGAGTAACTTATCTTCACTTAATTTCTTAATCTCCACATCCTTAGTTCTAAGTTCACTGGTCCCCATTGCAACAGCTATCACTTTTTTATTTTTGCTATCAATTTCAATACTAACCTCAATTGATTCCGGAACCGCTCCCATATTCATTACAGAATCGGAAGCTTCTTGTCGCATTGAAATAATATCGGCCTCAGTAGGATTTATAATTGTCTTTTCTACCGAGTCACGTATCATTCCTAATGCAGCTCCAATGGCCGAAATTACTTCACAATTATCAGCAATTTTGTGCGGCACTTTCATATATTCAGAAGTAAATGGAACCAAAGCCGAAGCACCACCTCCTCCGCCAACAAATTGCATTAAATCAAAATCTAATTTATATTCTCTGGCTAATTGATGAATAACCGGTTTAATTTTTTCAGCAGAAATTTCCAAAATTTCTTCAGCTATTTTCTTAGGATCTCGTCCAAGCTTTTTTGAAAGTAAATTGAAGAGATTTTTTATAGCAGATTGATTAGCTGCGCCGTGTCCGGTTACTTTTACCAAACCAAGAAAATTTGATGCTTCGGTTGGAGTAACAGTAAATTTGTGTTTGTGTTTTGTAGATTTTATTGATAAATAATCTTCCGGATCACCTTTCATTGGCTTTATCTTTTCAAGTTCAATATCTCCAAAATCATTATCATCCATAAAAGAAGCGTATGAAAGATTTGCAATGTGAGCGCTTCTCGGACCAACATCTAAAATTTTGCTACCATTAAATCTAGGAACAGAGCCGCCTGCAATTCCTAATGTTCTTACATCAAGAGTTCTTAAATAAAGACGGTTACCCCCAATTTGAGCACTTTTAACTTGTGGTTTGCCGTTTTTAATAATTGAAATATCAGTTGAAGTTCCGCCTACTTCAATGAAAACACCATCAGATACTTTAGCGTACATTAAAGCAGCAGCAACTCCTGCGGCAGGACCGGACAGCATAGTTAGAATAGGCCGTTTGCGCATTTCATTAATATCCATTATTCCGCCATCCGAGCGCATTACCATCAATGGTGCTTTTACTCCGCTTTTCCTTACAGATTCTTCAGTTAGATTTGCGGTATCAAGCATTTTGGGAAGCATGCTAGCGTTAATTACAGCTGTTCTAGTTCTAACTCTTAAACCATACAGTTTTGAAATTTTGCTTGCGGCGGTTGCTTTTAATTCTAAAGATTCGGCAACCTTAACAACAAATTCTTCGTTAGCTAAATTATCAACTCCAAATGCTTCGGATGCGACTATGACCTCAGCACCTTCATTTACTAATTCTCTAAGTGCAACAGCAATGTCGGTTTCATTTAGAGACTTTGTCGTATCAAAAAATCTAAATTTAGTTTGAAGAAATTTACCCGGGGCTAATTCTATATTTTTAAGATTGGTTTCTGATTTTGCTCGTTTACCTTCAAGCCCTTTTCCCATTCCGATAATTCCTACGGTAGCAACATCACCCTCCAGCAGTGCGTTGGTAGCTTGTGTCGTTGAATGAGCAATTAATATGATCTCATCAGGGTGAATTTTGAAATTCTCGAGTAGAATGGACATCGAATCGACAACACCTTTGGCAACACCTTCTTCTGCAGTGTGAGTTGTAGGTACGCAAGCTTTACCTATTATATCAAAATTACTGATATCAATAGCTACGGCATGTGTAAACGTGCCACCTACATCAATCCCTATTTTAATCTTTCTACTCATTAACTAAAACTTATTTCTTTATTTTATAGATATAAAAATATTTACATAAACATTATGGCGGAAAATATTATTCCCAGAAAAGCAAGAATCCATGTATAAGGAATTGTATTCCATAAAACTTTTTGTACATCAACTCTCATTTCATTTGCCAACCAAACATTATGTGTATTAGTCGGATCACTAATACCCTGAATTTGTCCTACTGCTAAAAGTAATCCCATAACTGCTCCGGGATTTAAACCACTTGCAAGAAAAACTGCCGCTAGTCCATAACCCATACCCCAAACATTTAACGGACCACGATATAGAGCTAACGGGGCTGCCAAAGTAAAAACTATAATATAAGTTAGAGGAGTTGTGGGAACGACTTTTGCCATAACCGGTTTTAGAATAGTTAGTACCGGCCAACCGTTAGGATAGGCTTTTAATGCAACACCAGGACCCATTATTGCAATGAGTAACATTCCTATTCCGAACATTAACACGACTGCGGGCATAACAACTGCTCCGCCTTCGAAAACTGATTGGATGAATAAATTTAATCTGCCTTTTTTATAGGTTGCTACAAAAGTGTAAATCAAACCAACTACAAATGCTGCTATAAAGTCGATATTAAAAATTAAAATTAGAAATAGGGGAATGGTTGGTGAGAAAAATGTAATCCAATGAACATCATTTGAGTGCTCATTTTTTTGTTTTGCTAATCTAAAAATTGCAGTTATAAATAATGCTAAAATTCCTAGTCCAATTAACCACTTCAAAATATTGCCGATTAAGCTTAATGCTCCAATAACCATTTGCTGACCTGAAGTTGGAAGCCAGAAGTTATATGTTATAAGTGCAATTGAAATGAAAGCTAAGAAAATAATTCCGCGTACAATAATTTTCTTTAGCTTTAAATTTTGTCCGTCACGGTATAATTGAATAGTTATATATACTAGTGCTGCAATCATTGAGATGCCGAACATAATTAAAGCAAAAGGTCTAATTTGATCTACAGTTAAGCCCATTACACTAATATAGACTGCCCAATTACCTACATTAAGAATTCCGCCAATACTTAAACCTATAAGAAAAATTCCAACTGTTGTCATAGATCCAATGCCAACCGAAGCCATAATTGGAAGCACAATTGTTGCAACCATAATTATAGCGCCCAAACCTCCTAAAGTTGTAAATAGCATAGTTATCAATAAAAGCATTATCACAGCAATTACCCACGGATTATCACCGGAAAGTTCCGCTCCTTTTTTTATGAAGTTTTCAGCAACCCCGGTTTTTTGCAGAAGTACACTTAGCATACTGCCAAATATAGCTATAGTATATGCATTGAACAGTTTTAGAGGTCCCTGTCCGAGAACATATTGGATTGTATCGGATAATGAGACACCTCCGATAAGTGATATTAACACTGCCATAATAGGCAGAGCTATCAATGCTGGCATCTTACGTAAAAACATAAGAATCGCCATCAGTAGGAATACAATTATTAAGGCTAAGACTTGAAAAATTTCCATTTTACCAATTTTTACATTTTCTGATCAATAAAATAAATAAATAGAGCAGCTAAAAAAACTACACCATGATGTAGTTGAACTTAAAACATAATAATGGCAATTTTAATCTAAATATTATTAACAATCGGTATAGTATTTAAAATTTTTTTTGCCGTATCTTATATTACTTCAATTTCACTGAAAAAAGTATTAAACATAAAAGAGGGTATTATGAAAAATAACTTACAATTTTTACTTCTCCTACTATTAATATTTGCTTTTTCCATTCCAAATGTAAAAGCTCAAACTAATAGCTGGAGTTACACCGGCAAAATAAGTTTTCCGGTTGCTGACAGCACGGCAGCAGTTCCTTATCTCTGCACAGTCGATCAAAATGGTCGATTATACGTAATATCCTCAAAAGTTGATAATGTCCAGGCGCACAATGCAATTTATTTTGCTGATCCGGGAGATACTGTATTTACGAAATTCGTTGACTTTGATTTAAATGGTGATTCCGATTCTCTTAAAGGAAATATTGGCGCATTGAGAGGAATAACTACTTTAAATGGTGATGTTATTGTTGCCGCTTCTCAACCTTATCCAAAAACCAAACCAAATACTTTATCTGCAACTTACTATTATAAAGATGCCGATACCAACAAGGTTGAAAGATTCGGATATAATATAGCTGGATCGGGATATGGTTCATTCAATAATGGTGCAGATGTTTCAAAAGATTCGATGGTTATTGTCGGAATTGATTTTGGCACTACATTTAGATGGTATAACTTTGGATACTCTTACACTAAATCAGGCAGAGGTTCATGGAATCCTCCTGATACCAATAACACGACTATTTTTAGTAATGCAACCGAACCCGGCGGAGCTCAAACTTCAGGAATGGATTTAATCAGAGATGTTGCGCTTATTCCCGGTGGAGATTACTATAATCAATCCACTCCATTTTACACTTCAAGAAATTCAATTTCATCAACGCAGCAAACAGGCGGTATCGCTGTATGGCAAGGAGGAACTCAAGTTCAATCGATTGATTATCAACCAAATCGTGTTACTGATTTTGATGGATTCCTTTCTTTTATAAATTATTTCCCGTATGGGATTACCGTTGATAAAGACGGTATTTTGTGGGTTGCCGGTATAGATTCTACTAGACGATGGGTAAAAGGTTTTAAAGTTGATGGTGTTAATGCCGAAGCAATGTTTGATTTACCAAGTCAAAACAGCACTGATATTGCAGATCCAAATGGTGCTCCTATGGGCACCCCTAGTGATGTGGCTTTAACATCAAATGGTGGGACAGCTTATGTAATTGATCGATCTGCAAAGTGTGCGTTTATTTTTAAAAACTCAACAGTTGGGGTTCAAGATAAGCCTGTTCAGCCGCTAAACTTTGGATTAAGACAAAACTATCCTAATCCGTTTAATCCTTCTACAATGATTGAGTTCTCAATTTCTCATGCTTCCAATGTTAAACTGGTAGTTACGGATATGCTTGGAAGAACTGTAAAAACACTCGTTGATGGAATGATGAATTCCGGTAATCACGTACAAATTTTCAACGGAGATAATTTACCAAGCGGCATTTATTTCTACACATTAATCACTCCGAGCTCAAAAGTCAGTAAAAAAATGATCTTATTAAAATAGTGGATTAGTTAGGCCTGCCTGGTAAAATTAGCCGGGTAGGCAATTATTCTTAATGCTGATACTTTTAAAATTTGGAAATTTTAACCAGAGTAATTGGTAACGCAAAGTCAATAAAATGATGAAAATAACAATATATACCATTCGTACGCTTTTTTTGCTATTGGTAATTATAAATTTTGCTGTTTTCGGGCAGACTAGTAAACTTGTTGGAAAAATTGTTGATGCTACCACTAATGAACCTTTAATTGGTGTGAATGTAATAATAGTTGGAACAAGTATCGGATCGGCAACTGACATTTACGGTCATTTCAGCATTCTTAATATTACTCCCGGAAAATATAATGTAAAAGCTAGTATGATTGGCTATACAACAGTGATCTTAAAAGATGTTGAAATCTATATTGATAGAACCACAAATGCCGATTTCAAACTTCAACCTTCTTCTATTGAGCTTAATCAAGTTACTGTTATTGCTTCTAAACCACCTGTCGTGAAAGATCAAACCTCTACAGCTACAACTATTGATAATGCGCAAATTCAAGCCGCTCCCATTGAAGGGCTTCGCGGTGCAATGGATTTATCAGCAGGTTTCCAGAAAAATGCTTCCGGTGAATATTCTGTTAGAGGTTCCGGTTCTTACGAATTAAATTTTCAAATAAATGGCGTTGATCAAGTTACGTCAAATACTAGTGCTCCGGGAACTTTTGGAACGGATAAAGCAAACAATTCATGGAAGTTTGATGTAAATCCATTAGGTGTTCAGCAAATGCAATTAATTACAGGCGGGTTTTCTGCAGAATATGGAAATGCGCAAGCCGGTGTTGTCAATGTTGTTTTAAAGGAAGGTTCTCCAAAGTTTACCGGTGAGGTTAGAGTTGAATATAGACCGCCCGGACAATATCATTACGGAAATTATATCTATGATCATTCAAACTACGAGTGGCAGCAATGGGGAACCTTAGCAGATTGGATGGCTAAACGAAATGATGTTATTCAAGAATTAAAGCTTGATGTTCGTTATGCCGATCTAAAGAAAAACGATCCTCAAAAATATAACGAAATGGTTGATAAGGAAATTGCGTGGGCGCATAATGTTTGGGTGCAAAATCATACACCTAGTGATGACAACGTACTCGGTGTTTATGATTACAGGAAGTACACATACACTAGATACTTATTTGGATTTGGTGGACCGTTGGGTAAAGACCCTAATATCTTGAAATTTTATCTGTCCGGTGAATACAAAAAGAATCCAACCAGATTACCAACACCCGAGAGAAACCAGGTTACTCAGAATTATATTCTTAATATTACTTATCAGCCGATTAAAAATAATAAAATAAAATTGATGGCAAGCTATCAAGATTATGTAGGCGGAATTTGGGATGGTTCAGATGATATACGATGGTCCGGTTTGGCATTTACTCCTCCCGGAGTTTCAACGAAATATTTAATAAATATAGATCCTGTTAGAGATGAACAAACAGTGGCTCAAACTGCTGAATGGGTTCATACTTTTAACTCAGACTCATTTTTAGATATTACGCTCTCTCATCAAAAAGAAAGATATGAGTTGCCTTATAAATATCTTGCAGGCTATGGATTAGAAGTAGATCGTTTGGATAGTTTAAATGACCCAAGTGGTTCAGTACTAAAAGATGGTACGTGGTGGATGCAGGATTATTTTCGCGCTCCGTTCAGTTTTAGTACAAATTATTACCAGGATAGCAGAACAGAGTCTTACAGTCTTAAAGGCGACTATACCAATCAATTTAATAAATCGAATTTACTTAAAGCCGGTGTCAGATTTCACTACTTCGATATGTTTAATAACGGAGTAAACTCAAGTTTTCAAGCAAATTCTTACGTTGCCAGAAATGGGTTTGCTGATTATTCCCGTGCTTATCCGGTCGATGCTGCATTTTACATTCAGGATAAAATGGAATATTCTGGAATGATTGCAAACCTTGGTTTAAGAGCAGAAGCATTTAATTATCAAACACAAGTTCCTGTTGATGAATTTAATGTTTTTTATCCCGGAACCGATGGACCAGGGAAGATCGGAAACCCTGCTACAAAGGGATCAGATACTAAATTTGTACTTGAACCAAGAGTTGGAATCTCGTTTCCGATTGGTGAAAACACTGCGTTTAGAATTAACTACGGACAATTTACCTCAATGCCAATTTTTAGTAAGGCTCTTTCGAGAAAAACGTGGGTAGGTTGGCAGGGTGTTGGAAATCCGAACTTAGATCCTAAGAAGACAATTAATTATGAATTTGGAATTCAGCAAGCTATTAAAGACAAGTATAGAATGGATTTTGTAGTATATTATAATGATAGGACAACTCAGATAGGAACACAAAGTATAGCCTCATATACAGGAAGTCGAAATCAATTTGCAGGCTTTACCAGCGATAATGTTCCATTATATTTTTATTCAACTTATGATAATAATGCCTTCGGTTCTACGGTTGGATTTGAAGCAACTTTTGAAACCATTACGACAGAACATTGGTCATACCGTTTAAGCTATAGTTTATCTCAGACTACAAATGGAAATTATGGTTCAAGTACAGTTTATCCAGATAATACAAGGGGATATTCTTCCAGAGATTATACCGGCGAATTCTTAGCATCGTGGGATCGTACTCATAATTTTCGAGGCTTGCTTCAATACTATTGGGGTAAGAATGAAGGTCTAAGTATTTTTGGATTTAAACCGTTTGAGAATTCCGTTGTAAGTATGACTTACACAGCTCAATCAGGTATTCCATTTACCTATAGAACTGATTTTACATTAAAAGATGTTGTTTATAATCGAAGATATCCATTAGAATCCAGCGTTGATGTAAACTTTATAAAGAACATAGAAATTTCAAATTATAAAATTATTCTTGGTATAAGAATAATGAACCTGTTCGATAATAAGTGGTTAACTCCAATGAGTACTAAGGATGATATTAATAATTGGGTACAAAACGGAATTACAATGGCTGATGCCGGAAATGATCCTAAAAGACTAAGTTATGTGGTTTCTCCATATGAAGCATATAGAAATATTCCAAGACAGATTTTCTTTACGATTGGTGTAGGTTTTAATTGAGAAATTATGAGTTGCTTCAACTCAAGAAAAAAATGAAATTATTTATATGAAAAAACACAAAATAAATCTCACTATACTTTCAATACTTTTGATTTCGTGTGCGTATAATTTACACGCGCAAATTGAATCTTCAGCTTCTATAATTTTGAATAGAGGTAAATTATGGGAGACGTTTAATTACGGTAAATCCGGTCCATCCTTCAGCAACTGGAGTCAGAGGGGAATAGGACTGGATTGGCCGGGATTTGATCCTAGTCAGATTAGTGAAAATATTGGCGGCGCCCCTTCTTACCTGGTTTCCGGCGGACTTTATGTAGGAGCAAAATGGCAACCGGATAGTATTCTTACTGTAGAAGATTGGTCACTATACGCCGGATCAATTGCTGAAGGTGCTGCAGCTAAATATACAGTGACTACAAATAAAGAAGTTTATCCAAATGGAAGCAATTATTGGTTGAAATCAAACGGGAATTCCGGAGAACAAGTTTTAAAAACAGTTTGGGAATACAATAAAAATTATACAGATGAATATCAGATAAAAAGGATGCTTCCGGTTAGAGTTACAAGAACTGTTCATCAATGGAGCGGTTCAAAAGAAGATGAAAATTATATCATTGTTGATTATGTGATAAAAAATATTTCTCCGGAAATTAGAGCCGAGGTTTCTCCGGATCGATTTGTAGCTGACACATTGTATGATTTTTATGCTCTTATCAATTATGGATTAGAATGTAACTCAAGAGCTTGGAGCGTGCTTTTTCCATCCTTATCTGAAGGTGCAAGAAATACTTGGTTTAATTACAGTGCAGCAAATAGATTGATTTATGGAAGAGCGGTAGATTATCCCGGAACGCCCAGTGTAAACGAAGATATGGGATATGCAGCATCAATGGGACCTATTGTCAACGGTATGCCAACCGGTGAATATTTAGCTCCTGGCTATGCAGGTTTCTCATTGTTATATTCTTCTCCTGATTCCAGCGGTAAGATTGATGATATCAGGCAATACGGTTGGTCGGCTGCAAGTAATTCTATCGATTTAAGCGGACCTTTCACTAATCTAGGTTCCATGGAAGCTCAGTACGCAGCGCTGAAGGATATCAGACTTACTTCCAATTTTGTTAGCAGTTATGCTGATACTGTTTTTATGAAGAAATCCAGAATGTGGTCATTAATGTCTGTAGGGCCTTACAATATTTTACCTGGTGATTCCATCAGAATTGTTGTTGCGGAGATGGTTGATGGAGTTGATTATTCGGAAGCAATAGATCCGGCTGATTATAGTTCGTATGAAGTAATTCAGAGCGGCAGAAATATTTTCTTAAATACTGCTCATCGAGCTCAATTTACTTTCGATAACAATTTGACTCATCCAAATCCACCAGCTGCACCGGCTTTTAAAGTTGATTATAATAGAGTAAGCTCGGCAGTTGCAAATGTGATAACATGGGGAACGGATGCAGAAAGTATTCCAGATCCTTACGACGGAAAAAATGATTTGCAAGGCTACATAGTTTATCGTTCAGGATATTTACCAATCGGTCCTTGGATTCCTTTAGATACTGTTTATAAAGGAGATTCAAAATATCTAAATGGAAATCAATATACTTACGTTGATTCAACTGTAGATATTGGAAAAGGTTATTATTATGCTTTAACTAGTTTTAACAGTGGTAAATCTGTGTGGAAAGGTGTGCAGACCTTAAATAATGTACCGCCTCTTGAAACATCAATTTTTGCTAATAGAACAAAAACACCGTTTGTGGCAACAATACCTCCAACCAGTACAGTTGATAAAATTTTGGTAGTTCCAAATCCGTTTGTTTTAGGCGGTGGATTTTCTCAACCCGGAGTTCAAGATAAAATTCAATTTGTGAATGTTCCTAATCCTTGTACCATTAGAATCTATACAATTCGAGGTGATTTAGTTAAGACAATCCACGTGGCTGATGGTGATGGTGCAATTGCTTCATGGGATCAGGTTACTGATTACGGGCAATATGTTGAAAGCGGTATTTACATTTATCATGTAGAATCTCCATTCGGTACAAAGATAGGGAAGTTGGCCATTGTTAGATAAAATTAATAATGAAAATAAGTGACAAACTTTTTGAAAAATAAAATGCACATTAAATCATTAATCATAAAATTAAGAATTACCGTATTTCTCTTAAGTCTTACAGTAATTTTTTCGCAATTTACCTTTAGTCAAACATTTAAAAAGACCGCCACTGCCGGGTTTACCTTTTTAGAAATTCCTGCCACTGCAAGAACAGCCGCTTTAGGAGAAGCATCGGTCGCTCTTTCCGATGTGAACTCATCTGCGGTGTTTGATAATCCTGCAGCTTTAGGTTTCTCAGACATGGCTCATTCTTTTTCTGCTTCTTATTCTCCATGGCTTGCGGATATCAAAAATTATTCTTCGAGCTATTCAATTAAAACTGATTTTGGCGTATTCGGCGTTGGCTTTGTTATGTTTGATTATGGTTCGATGCCAAGAACAGTTGTTGCCGCAGGACAAAAAGTTTATGATGTAATCGGATCATTCGATGCAAATTCACTTTCTCTAGGTTTATCATATTCTAAAAAGCTAACAGATAAATTTTCATTTGGTGTTACAGTAAAATATGCTCAAGAGAAAATAGATGTTTACAAAGCGAGTAATCTTTTATTTGATGGCGGAATGTTGTATTACACCGGATTTGGTTCTTTAAGAATTGCAGCAAGTATTCAAAATTTTGGTGTAAACGCAAAGTTTATTAATGATGAATTCAAAATGCCTTCGGTGCTTAAACTTGGCGCCGCAATGGAAGTTATTGGAGATATGGCATCAGAATATAGAGTTACATTAATAGTTCAAGCTTTACATCCTAATGATAACTCTGAAAAACTAAACGTTGGTGGCGAATTTTCTTGGAATAATTACATAACTCTTCGCGGCGGTTATAAATTCTTTTATGATGAAGAAACATATAGTTTGGGTCTGGGCGTTGATCCGCAATTGTCTGTTCCAGTAAGTTTTGATTTTGCGTATTCCGCTTACGGACGCTTAGGAAATATTTCAAGATTCACTTTACAACTTGGGTTCAATTAAAAATTTTACCGGATTAAAAATGGTAATTGATAAAATAAAAGAACAATATAAAATTTTAGCAACAATTATACTCTTTCTTGTAATTGGAGCATCAACTGTTGCAAATGCTCAGTTGCAATCCATTAGAATTGTTTCCGATTATAGCGCCGTAATTGGTAAGAGAATGAATGTATTTAATGCATCGTCAGTTGGTGGAATTGTTCAAATAAAGTTTAAACTTGCCGGTAATTTTTCAATAGGATTTTCCTCCGGTTACAAGCTTTATTCAATTGCTCAAACTGATCAGTTATGGCAATGGAATTGGAGCTTTTGGAACGATAGATATTATACAAAAATACAATCCGATTTAAAAGCTGATCCTAATTTATCTGTTGAAATAGGCTCAGTCCAAAAGTTAGATGCTATTCCGGTAATATTAAATATTGACTATAATATCTCCGCAGCTAAAAAGTTAACAATTGTTCCTACTATTGCTGGTGGAATTATGTTTTACACTAAAAGATTATACGCAGTTGAATCGTGGAGTAAGAATTTCCCTTCAGCTAATTACACATTTAGTTATAGTTATAGAAATTTTGCACCAAAGAAAAAAGGAAATCCCTTACTTGTCTCAGCCGGGTTAGATGCAAATTATCAACTTTTTTCAGATGTAAGTATTATCGGCGGTTTTCATTACACGTATTTTATTCCTACAAACACAAATTTTGGTTTCAGCGGTTTTCCCTTTAAGAACGAGTTAAACTTTAATCTTGGATTGAATTTTCTTTATTAAAAATTATGAAAATAAATAAAATAATTATAAGTCTTACTTTCTGTTTAATTTTTGCATCAACAATTTTTGCGCAGGAAAACAAAGTAATAATTGGTGCCGGTACAGTTTATAATCTTCCGGTCGGAAATTTAAGTACACGCTTTAAAGGAGCCTTGGGAGGAATGATTTACGCCGGAGCAGCGGTTAGTGATGATTGGACATGGGTTGGTAAATTTGAATACTTCGAACTTAATACTTTGAACTCAAGTAAATTGTACAAAAAAGTTGAGGTTCAAAATATAAACAGCGCAAAGCAAATATTTCAATTTCCACTTAACAAACTAAGCATGAAATTTAAAGCTGCCGGATTAAGCGCCGAAGCTAAATTAAATCTTTTAAGATCAGACTTACTGGAAACGAATTTTAATTTTGGCTTTGGATTTTACTATTGGGATAATTATAGAAGCGCTTATAAAGATACTTTATTTGCCGATACTTCCGGAAATGGAAAGTTGGCTCAAGTAGCGTTGTTGGATGTTCCGGCTAATAGGCAAACCGATTGGAGCGGAGCGTTAAATTTAGGATTAGATTTTAGTATACATTTATTTAGTCCTGTCTGGTTGAATGTTGGCGCTGATTATAAGTTAATAATCGGCGAACTATGGCCTACTCTTGCTCTTGATTTAGAAAATGTGAGCGGCTTACAATTTATTTCTTTTAGGGCAGGATTGAAAGTTGATTTCTAATTGGTAGAAAATTTAATTAAAACTAATACTTCTAATTATTAAAAATTAGAAAATATCATTTCGTTAAATTTTGGTAGATCGATGAAAAAAAGTCTTTTAATAATATTTATACTTCTCGTTGCTAATTTCGGAATGTTAGCACAAAAAGATGTAAAGGCAGTCCGCGGTGTTTGGTTAACAAATGTGGATAGTAATGTATTAAACTCTAAAGAAAATATTCAAAAAGCAGTTGATTATTGTTCTGAACTTGGTATAAATACAATATTTGTTGTTACGTGGAATAAAGCGATGACAACTTATCCAAGTAAAATCATGAAAAAATTTACCGGAGTAGAAATTGATACTCAATTTACAGGTAGAGATCCGTTAAAAGAACTTATTGAAGTTGCTCACAAAAAAAACATAAAGGTATTTGCCTGGTTTGAATTTGGCTTTTCTTCTTCATTTAAAATGAACGGCGGTAAATTGGTTAAGTTGAAACCAAGCTGGGCGGCCATTAATGAAGAAGGTAAATTGGTTAGTAAAAATGGCTTTGATTGGATAAACGGTTTCAATCCGGATGTTCAAAATTTTATGCTTTCATTAATTATGGAAGTAGTAAAAAATTATAACGTCGATGGTATTCAAGGAGATGATCGGCTTCCTGCAATGCCGTCTGAAAGCGGTTATGATCCTTATACAGTTAACTTATATAAATCACAACACCATGGACAAGCTCCGCCAAAGAATTTTAAAGATTCTGCGTGGGTTCAATGGCGAGCAGATATTTTAAATAACTTTATGGCGAAAATATATAAGACTGTTAAATCATTTAATAAAAATATCATTGTTTCTATGGCACCTAATTTATATCCCTGGTGTAAAGAAGAGTACTTACAGGATTGGCCAACATGGTTGAAAGATGGTTACGTTGATTTAATAATTCCGCAGGTTTATCGTTATAAATTAAATAAGTATGTCAAATCATTAGATGAAACTCTTAATGATCAAATAGGCAAAAAATATTTCAATAAATTTTATCCTGGTATTCTACTTAAAGTAGGCGACTATTATCCGTCAAAAAAATTATTAACCGGTATGATTGAAGCAAATAGAAAAAGAGGAATATACGGAGAGGTTTATTTCTTCTATGAAGGCCTTAAACGTTTTCCGAATATTATTAAAGATTCTTATAAACAAAAAGCTGAGTTTCCTTCATTATTAAAATGATTATTGGAGTTCGATTGAAAAAAATTCTTCCCTTATTGATTATTGTTTTTGTCTTTGTAAACACATATGGACAAGTTAAATCAGAGTTACGTGGAGTATGGTTAACCAATGTTGATAGCAATGTTCTGAATTCAGATCAAAATATTTCCGATGCTATGAATTATCTTGCTTCAATTGGTATTAATGTAGTTTTTCCGGTTGTTTATAATAAAGGATATACTTTATATCCAAGTAAGGTTATGCAGGATCTTTTTAATACACCTGTTTTGCCAAATTCTTCTTTTGTTAATAGAGATTTTCTAAAACGTTTAATTATTGAAGCGCATAGAAATGGAATAGAAGTTATTCCATGGTTTGAGTTTGGATTCTCAACTTCATATAGTGATAACGGCGGACATATAATTGCTAAGTTCCCGGATTGGGCGCTTAAAGATAATACGGGAAAATTAGTTGTTAAAAACGGCTTTGATTGGATGTCTGCAATAAATCCGGATGCTCAAAATTTCATGCTATCCTTGATGACGGAAGTAATGGATAATTATGATGTTGACGGAGTCCAAGGTGATGACAGATTGCCCGCAATGCCTGTTGAAGGAGGTTATGATTCCGTTACCGTTTCTATTTACAAATCTGAACATTCCGGACAAACTCCACCGACTGATTATACCAATGCAGCGTGGATGAAATGGCGCGCAGATAAATTGACTCAATTTCTTTCAAGATTGCATGATTCGGTAAAAGTCCGCAGCAAAAATTTAATCCTTTCTACATCCCCAACTCCTTATTCATGGGGCTATAGAGAGTATCTTCAGGATTCTAAAACATGGGTTCAGCAAGGTTTGATTGATAATGTAATTCCTCAATTATATCAGTATGATATTAGTAATTTTAATTATGCATTAAATACAAATTGGAATAATGTAGGTCAATATATTCCTGATAATTATTCTCCCGGTATTTTGGCTAAAATTGGCAGCTACGTTGTTGATACAACTTTTCTTCAACAAATGTTAACCGCTACAAGAAATAAAGGTGCCAAAGGAGAATGTTTCTTCTTCTATGAAGCTTTGAGAGCTAATAACAATGCTATAGGAGATTTCTTGAAGGCGCATTTTTATCAGGAGCCAGCAGTTCTTCCATTTAGAAATGGGAAAATTTGGAGACCAAAAGCGCAAATAGTAAATGAGACCGATAGTACAGTTAATCTTGTAGGCGATTGGTCTACTTATTTAATGAAAGGTTACGAAGGAGCGATTTTACGGACCTCAGATACTTTAAATTACGCTTCAATTACATATAATTTTAATGTTGGCGCGGCTGCCTATTATGATATTTATTCATACAGAACTCCAAATACTACGTGGACACCTGATGGAAATTATACACTATATTCAGAAAATGATTCTTCATATGTAAGTGTTAATCAAAGCGATCTTTCCAAAAAAGGCTGGTATAAAATTGGGACAGTGTATCTTTCTCCGGGCAATCAAAAAGTTGTTAAATTGGATAACACTAATTTGAAATCCGGTAATTATCTTGTAGCCGATGCGATAATGTTGATGGTTAATAGAAAATTATCGCCGGATGCTGTTTTAGCAGTGCGCGATGATAAAAATACTCAAAAAAATATTCCTTCTAATTTTGAAGTTTCAAACAATTATCCCAATCCTTTTAATCCGAGTACGACTATAAAATATAGTATAAACAAAAGTGCGCATGTTAAACTTTTAGTTTATGATATACTCGGAAGAGAAGTAGAAGAACTGGTAAATTCTCAAAAACAAGCTGGAGAATATTCTGTTAGGTTTGATGCTAATAATTTATCGAGTGGTGTATATTTCTACAAGTTTCAAGCCGGGCAATTTACCAAAACTCACAAAATGATTTTACTAAAATAATAACGCGGTATTAAAAATGCTTCATACCACGCAAACGGAAGTTAGTCTTTTATGAAGAAACTATTTTTACTTATCTTATCCCTTTTTTCTCTTTCGATTTATCCCCAAGCCTTAGAAGAATTTAGAGCCGTAAAATTAACAAATGTGGATAGCGATGTTTTATTTACGGATCAAAATATTTCTGATGCCATGGACTATCTTGCTTCTATCGGTGTAAATGTAGTTCTTCCATCTGTATGGAATGGTGGTTACACTTTATATCAAAGTTCGGTTATGGATAGTTTATTTGGAACTTCCATAAAACCGGATTTCACAGGGAGAGATCCTTTGAAACAAGTTATTATAGAAGCACATCGAGTAGGGATTGAAGTTTATCCTTGGTTTGAATATGGCTTTGCTGCTTGGTATTCCGGTGATAACCCGCCAAATAATAGCGTAATCTTAAACAAATATCCTCAATGGGCTCTTAGAACCGCTGACGGAAAAATTTGTGTTAAAAATGGGTTCGACTGGATGTCGGCTGTTAATCCGGATGTTCAAAATTTTATTAATTCACTCGTTAAAGAAGTGATAAATAATTATGATGTTGACGGCGTAGAATTTTCAGATCGTATTCCGGCATTGCCAATTGAAGGCGGATACGATTCAACTACTGTTGCAATTTATAAAAGTGAACATAACGGTCAAGCGCCGCCGACAGATTATAGCAACCCAGACTGGATGAGATGGAGAGCGGATAAATTAAACCAGTGGTATTCAAATGTAAGACAATTAGTTAAAAATAAAAGCTCGCACATTTTTGTATCCTCAAGTCCGAGTATTTATCCTTGGTCATATGATAATTATCTTCAGGATTCACAAACATGGATTCATGAAGGAATTGCAGATCATTTTATCCCGCAACTTTATAGATACACTTTTGATGAATATAAATACGAATTAGATAAGGCTATAGCTCAAGTTGGTTCTCAAAATTTACATAAACTTTTTGCAGGAATTCTACTGAATATCGGAACAGGCTCAAATGAATATGTAATGTCACCGGATTATGTATTAAAAGTATTAAAGGCAAATCGTGATAATGGAGTGAAAGGGGAAGCTTGGTTTTATTATGAAGGTTTGAGGAAAAATAATAATCTTATTGGTGACACTTTAAAGGCAACTTATTATAAATATAAAGCATTAGTACCCGAACGCGGTGGAAATGAATGGCGCCCAAAAGCTGAGGTAATAAACGAAGATGACGGTAATGCTAGTAAAATAGGGAACTGGGAGTTTTACCAGATGCGCGGATTTAAAGATGGTATTTTAAGAACAAATGATATTTCTAATTTAACATCTATTTCGTATAACTTTGATGTTAAATATCCAGCTTATTACGACGTCTTTATTTATAACGTTCCTAATACTCCATGGACAAAGAATGCAGTTTATACAATTTATTCTGATTCCGATTCGACAAAGATAAATTTCGATCAGAGTGTTTTATCAAAAAGAGGCTGGCAGAAAATCGGTACTGTAAATCTTTCCAAGGGAAAACAAACAGTACTAAAATTAGATAATTCAAAGTTGGAAAGCGGAAAATATTTAGTTGCTGATGCCTCAATGCTTATGCTTAATCGAAATCTGTCTCCCGACATTATTGTAACGGGTATAGAAAAAGAGAATCAGAAAACTAATTTGTTACCTAAGGGATTTAACCTTTCCCGGAATTTCCCTAATCCTTTTAATCCTTCTACAAATATTCAATATGAGTTACCTGCAACAAGTCATGTAACCATTGATGTTTATGATGTACTTGGAAACAAAGTTAGAGAATTAGTAAATGAAGAAAAACCTGCTGGAAGTTACACTATAAATTTTAATGCAAATAAATTAGCTAGCGGAATTTATTTTGTAAAAATGCAGTCAGGAAGTTTTTACTCAACCAGAAAAATTATGCTATTAAAATAATTAGATTAGAATAACATTTGATTAAATATTATAACTACGGGATTAAATATGACGCAGATACAAAAACGGGCGGACGCATTAGATGCACTAAGGGGTTTAGCAATATTGTTGATGATATTATCAGGCACAATCCCATTTGGTGCTTCTATTTCTCTTCCTGCCTGGATGTATCATGCACAAGTTCCACCGCCGCATCACATATTTAATCCAAATTTACCCGGATTAACTTGGGTTGATCTTGTCTTTCCGTTTTTTCTATTTGCAATGGGAGCTGCTTTTCCTTTTTCATTATCTAAAAAATTAAATAGTGGAATTCCCAAATGGAAAATTGTTATACAAGTAATATTACGGGGTTTAACCCTTGCAGCTTTTGCAATTTACATTCAGCATATTAGGCCATATGTAATCAATCCCAATACAACTAATTTTGATTGGTTTATAGGATTAATAGGATTCGCTCTTTTATTTCCAATTTTGCTTAGACTTCCGCCGACTGTAAAACCAATCATCAGATACTCTGTTAAAACTGCAGGCATAATTGCAGCGGTTATCTTAGTATCCTTTTTAAAATATCCGGATGGTTCAGGCTTCTCGTTATACAGAAGTGATATAATTATTTTGGTTCTGGCAAACGTAGCTGTATTCGGTTCACTGATCTGGCTTTTCACAAAAGACAACATTTTACTAAGGCTCGGTTTTTTAGGAATTTTAATTGCACTGAGATTAACACAAAATGTTGATGGAAGTTGGAATGCCTGGTTATGGAATTTCTCACCGTTTCCGTGGTTATATAAACTATACTATTGCCAATACCTTTTTATAGTATTACCCGGGACTATAGTTGGAGACATGATTTATAAGTGGATGAAAAGTGAAAAATCGGTAGCAAATGACAAACCGAATCTATCAAGTACAACAATGCTTTATTCACTCGTCTTAATGATAGTTTTTGTTTTAGTCAATTTAATTGGATTATATTCAAGAGAGTTGGTCTTTACCGCAGTTGCCGATGTACTTTTATGCTTGGCAGGTTTAACTTTCTTTAAGAATGCGAATAATTCTCTGGAAAAACTTTATAAATCTTTATTTAATTGGGGCGCGTATTGGCTGATTTTAGGAATATTTTTTGAAGCTTATGAAGGAGGTATCAAAAAAGATCATCCCACTATGAGCTATTATTTTGTTACTACAGGATTAGCGATTTTTACTTATATCGCTTTCTCAATATGTTTAGATTATTTCAAAAAAATCAAGTTCTTTAAGGTTATTATTGAAAGTGGTCAAAATCCTATGATTGCTTACATGGCAGGAAATAATTTAATCTTACCTATTTTAGCTATCACTTCTTTGGATGTACTGTTAAATCAATTAATGATTTCTCCGTGGATTGGGTTTTTCAAAGGAGTAATCCTTACAACTTTAGTTGCCCTCGCAACATCATTTTTCACACGAAAGAAATTATTTTGGAGAACATAAATATTTAATTCCAAGTTTGCAGACTTATTCTAAAAGTAATAAAATTCTTCTTCCACAAGCTACTTAGAGTTTACAATTAATTGTAATACTCCTTGTCAGTATATTGCTGTAAGATAATGCGTTATATCCCCACTACTAAATGATGTAGTTGTATTTTACCTGTCTAATTTCAATTTTACTTTTGTAAAAATTAGCACAAATATTATCAAATCAGCCTCCTCAATATGGTCAAATTAAGTATCATAGAAATTCTAAATCACTTAAAAAATATAATAGATCAAAACCTTATATAAACGAAATATTTTGTTCCGATGAGTTATGCTTAGTTAGTAGTTGTTTCAAAAACTAGTGAAAAACTTAAAAAATGTACTTCTTAAAATGGAATAAAAAATAACTTCCGAGGTAATATTCATCCAACAATACATAATTGATAATCCAATTAGTATATCTTATTAAACAGGAGTAAGAATGAAAAAACTAGTACTGATACTAACTTTATTGGTTAGTACAAGCTTCATTTTCGCTCAGACTAAAATCTGGGAGAAATCTGATGTTGCTGCAAACTATCCTTCTTTTTTAGGTACCGGTAGTACTGAAAGAGGATTTGCAACCGGAACGATTGAATTAAAACCATACTCAAGAATTTGGGAAAAATCGGTGGCTATGGGAAACTATCCAACTTATTTCCATGCATCAAATAGCACTGAAAGAGGTTTTGCTTATGGTAATGTGAATGGCAATGATAGAATTTATGTAGTCTCAAGGAATGGCGGAACTAATATTTTTGTTCTCGATGCAGCTACGGGTGATAGTCTAGGAAAATTAGATATGACCGGAATTGCCGGTGGAACTTTTTTATTAAATGATGTCGAAGTTTCTTCTGACGGAGTAATTTTTGCATGTAATCTTACAACAAATACTACAACTTCAGCATTTAGAGTTTATAAATGGACAAGCGAATCCGCAACACCGGTGGAAGTTGTTACCTATACCGGTTTAGCTTTTAGATTTGGAGATAAATTTACAGTTACAGGATCAACCGCAGATAACTCAGTTGCAATTTGGGCAGCCGGTGTTAACAGCGATAAAGTAGTTAAATTTACAACTTCAGATAATGCCTCTACTTTTACACCTTCAGAAATAACATTAAGTAGCGGAAATGTCGGAAATACTCCTGCAGTCTATCCAAATAATGACGGATCTAAAATATTTGTGAATGCAGCTGGAATGCTGGTTACTGAATTTGACGCAAACGGAACTTTTGTTGATACAGTAGCCGGATCAATTGTTGGTACGGGTAGTGATGCTTTAAGATATTTTGAACTTAACTCAAAGAAATATCTTGCCATATATAATTATGGTATTGGAAATGAAAATTTAAGAATTGTAGATATTACAAACGGGTTATCAAATGCTTCTTTAGTAGCAGTTACACCTTCCTTAGGTTCTGTAAGTAATGGAAATGGAACCGGCGATGTTGGGTTGAAATTTAATAACGATAATACGGTTAATTTATATGTTATGGGTACCAACAATGGCATGGCCGGATTTAAAGTTGATCCTGCTAATGTTGGCTCGATTGATAGAATGTATGTTGTAAGCCGTAAAGGCGGTACTAATATTATTATGTTAGATGCTGCTACAGGCGATAGCTTAGGAACTCTGGATATGACAGGAGTTTCTGGTGGTACATTCTTATTAAATGATGCTGAGGTTTCAGCTGATGGTGCGATTTATGCCTGCAATTTAACTTTAAACTCAACTACATCCCCTTTTAAAATATACAGATGGGCGAATGAATCTTCTTCTCCTGAAGAAGTTGTAAGTTATAATGGATTAGCATTTAGATTTGGAGATAAATTTACAGTAACAGGAATGGCAAGTGATAACTCCTTAACTATTTATGCTGCTACAGCCGGAAGTGATAAAATTGTAAAGTTTACAACTTCAGATAACGGATCTACATTTACCCCAAATGAAATTACACTTAGTGATGGAAGTATGTCTAATACACCTGCAGTCTATCCTAATATGGATGGAAGTGAACTATATGTTAATTCAGCAGGGGCACCGTTAAAGAGATATCATTCAGATGGTACTGCAATCGATACCCTTTCAACTAGCGTTGTTAGTACTGGTAGCGATGCTCTTAGATATTTTGAACTTGCTTCAAAAAAATATGTAGCTACTTATAATTACGGAACCGGAAATGAAAACTTGAGAGTTGTAGATGTTACAAACGGACTAGCAAACGGGTCGCTTGTTATAACTACACCATCACTTGGCTCAGTTTCAAATGGAAATGGAACCGGTGACGTTAGTGTTAAAGATAATAAGGACGGCTCTGAGAATTTGTATATTCTTGCAACCAACAATGGATTAGCAGCTTATAATTTTACACCGCCTACTCAAGTCGCTGCGCCTAAATTTGTGCCGGCAGCCGGAACATATTATGATTCTGTTTGGGTTAAGTTAACTTCAAATGAGAATGGTGCAAAAATATACTATACACTAGATGGTAGTAATCCTACTGATCTTTCCACTTTATTTGCGGACTCATTAAAGGTCACAGATACTACTAAAATAAAAGCAATTGCTTATGCAACCGGAATGCTTCCCAGTGATGTTGACAGCGCAACATATGATATAGCAAAACCGATTAACATTGCAACTATTGCTGATCTAAGAACTGCTTCTCAAGGCGGTATATATAGATTGACCGGTGAAGCAGTTTTAACATTTCAACAGTCATTCAGAAATCAGAAATTTATTCAGGATGCAACCGGTGGAATTTTATTAGATGACAATGGTGGTGCAATTACTACAACATATAATGTTGGTGACGGAATTTCCAATATTATTGGCTCATTAACGGAATTCGGAAATATGATGGAATTTATTCCGTTGGCCGATCCGGGAATGGCAACATCAACAGGAAACAAAATAACGCCAATGGAAATTACATTATCCGATTTCAAGGCGAACGAAGATATGTATGAATCAAGATTGGTTATGATCAAGAATTTATCTTTTGTTGATGCAGACGGAATTGTGAAATTTGCGAATGGTCAAACTTATCCGGTAACTGACGGAACAGACACAGTTCAATTTAGAACAACATTTTATGATGTGAACTATATTGGCACTGTAATACCAATGGGAAAAATTAATGTTACGGGGATTCCAAATTCAAGATCGACCGGTGATTATGTAACCGCAAGAGATCTCGGTGATTTAGGAATCGTAATACCGGCGGCAAAACCTTTATTCCCTCTATGGGGTAAAACGCAAGCTGGTGGAAATTTCCCGAATTATTTCTCGACCGGTAACTATGAAAGAGGAATGGCATACGGAAAAGTAAATGGTAAAGATCGAGTATACGTATTAGCAAGAACCGGTGGACCTAAGATATTTGTGTTTGACGCTATGACAGGCGATAGTGTTGGTGTTATTATGCCAACAGCTACAGTTTCAGGTGGTACATTCCCATTAACCTTTGTTGATGTATCGGATGACGGAATTATTTTTGCAGATAATTTGACAATAGATGCTTCAAGTTCGGCGTTTAAAGTTTATCGGTGGGACTCTGAGCAAGATACGCCTAAAGTTGTCATCGATTATACAGATGCTGGATTAACGGGAGCGAGATTAGGTGATGTATTTAGCGTCTTCGGAAAAGCTAGTGATAATAGTTTAGTCATATACGCTGCAGCTTCCGGAAAAGATAAAATAGTTAAGTTTACTACTTCAGATAATGGTATGAGCTTTACACCAACTATTATAACTTTATCAAATGGTAATATGGGATCTGATCCGAATGTTGCGTTGGCAAAAGACGGATCGCTGTATATTAAATCCTATGGCAAGATGTTATATCATTACCAATCTGATGGAACCTTGATGGATTCTGTTTCTTCTTCTGTAATAGGAACTGATGTAACAGATATAAAATACGCTTCGAGGGAAAATAAAGATTATATCCTATGCTATCATCCAAATGATGGCATGCCTTATACGGATGAAAGATTAACAGTTGCAGATGTAACAAACCCACTTTCAGCAAATGTTATATTCCATTCACCTTCAATAGGCGATAAACCAAATTTGAATGCTACAGGTGCTGTTGATTTTATGACTGTAGGAGATAATGATGTTGTGTTCTTCTTGTTAGGAACTAATAATGGTTTGGCTGCTTTCTCAACTAATCCTGGAATGGTAATAAGCAACCTAGATTCATTGTTCTATGGAAATACTCCAACTTTGTTACCAAATCCGTATGGTGCAGGGTTTATTGCAGGAACTAACAGCTATGGTGATTTAGGAAAGTATGAAAGATTTGATTTCAAGAAAGGCGATAAACTTTCAGGATTCAAATTCTATTTTGGTTATAAGAAAATAGTGGGAGATCCGGATACGTTATCGTTGGTAGTCAAAACTGTCGGAACTAATGGTGCACCGGATTCTACAATAGCAAAGCTTCCGGCAATGACCGGCATGCTTGATACGACAGGAATGGGTAACATATTCATATTAAACTCTCCAATAACTTTGGATGGTCCGGTATTTATCGGTTTTGAATTTTCAAGTACTGCAAACGATACAATAGCAATTACGACTGATAAAGACGGTGAAGGAGACAAAGCTGATAGAGCCTGGGAGAAATTTAGTGACGGAAATTATAACGATTTCGGAACTCAATTGAATTCGTCTTACTCTTGGGGGATTGACGTTGATCTTTGGATAAAAGCATATTACAAGAAAGGAATTATTGTTAATGTTGAAAGCCAGGGAACTAAGATACCTCAACAATACAGCTTGGATCAAAACTATCCAAATCCTTTTAATCCGACTACTACAATTAGATTCTCTCTAAAAGTGTCAGCTAATGTAGGATTAAAGATATACAATATTCTCGGACAGCAAGTTGCAACTCTTCTAAACAAAGATATGCGACCGGGTGTTCATGCAGTAAATTTCAATGCTTCGGCATTGGCTAGTGGTGTTTACTTCTATCGTTTAGAAGTAAAAGGAGCTGATGGTTCACAGTTCAGTAGTGTTAAAAAATTAATGTTACTGAAGTAACTATCTAAAAAACACTGTTCGGTTGGAGCCGCCTTTGTGCGGCTCTTTTTTTTGCCTCAATTATCAAATCCTCTCCGATTAATTTTTAATAATCGATATTTATGTAATTTTAATTATTTTGTAAGCTCAATTCTAATCTTTTAAGAAAAAATGTTGATGCAATTATGAGTGATAAAAAATCAAAAAATGTTTGGCTATATCATCTGCAAGAAGAAACCGATGCTGCATACTTGTATAGAGTTTTAGCCGGGATGATAAATGATGAAAAAAGAAAAGATATATATTTACGATTAGCGGAAATAGAGGATAAGCATATTTTAGCATGGAAAGGTATTCTTGAAAAAAATAATATAGACTATCCTAAAGTTGTACCCTCACGACAAGCCAAAATTCTTGTATGGGCATCTAAAAAATTTGGAACTTGGATTCTTTCCAGGGCTCTTATGAAGGAAGAAGCCTCCGAAGTAAAATCTTATTTAGGATTATATAAATCGTCTTCGGATGAACCAACTAAAAATATAGCGTTACGTCTAGCAAAAGATTCGGCTCAACATGCCGGAGCACTGATGGATATTAAGGGTACAACAGATGAACCTTGGCATAATTCGGAGTCTGGCGGATTATTAAGAAATGTAGTTTACGGATTTAATGATGGATTGACGGCAAACTTTGGTTTGATTGCCGGCGTAATTGGTGCGAGTGTAGCTCCGCATATTATTCTTATTTCCGGTATTTCGGGGATGCTGGCCGATTCACTTTCAATGGGCTCTTCGGGATATTTAGCCGCGGTTAGCGAAAAAGAGGTTTTTGACCATGAACGGCGAATGGAAAAAGAAGAAATATTGCTGATGCCTGAATTGGAAACAGAAGAACTTGCTTTAATTTATGAATCTAAAGGTATGAATAAAGAAGACGCAAAAGCTTTAGCAGTTGAAGTAATGAAAGATCCGGAACAAGCGCTTGAGGAAAAAGTTAGAGAAGAATTAGGAATAGGCGAACAAAGCTTAAGTCCGTTGAAGGAAGGTTGGATTACAGGAACAGCTACTGCAATCGGTGCTGTAATACCTGTTTTCCCGTTTTTCTTTTTTTCAGGTGCAACTGCTATTTGGACTGCGTTTGTAATATCGATGGTGGCGCATTTTGGAGTTGGTGCGGCAAGAAGCTTTTTTACCGGAAGAGGTATTTTTAGAAGCGGATTTGATATGTTTGTTGTTGGATTTGGAATTGCTGGGATTGGGTATTTTATCGGTGAATTTATTTCGCACTTTTTCTAAAATAAATCATAAAAAAATCAGTTTTAGCAGAAACCATTTATAAAAATCTGAATCTCATTGAAAGCAGTAATTTTTGAGAGTACTGTATTTAAATAGCATAAAAGGAGCATACAGTGAAAAAGTTATTATCACTTACAATCTTATTTTCTGTTTTTCTTGTATATGGTTGCAAAACACATGGAAAAGAGGCTGATCTAAAATGGTACGATAATTTAGATTCTGCAATTCAAGTTGCAAAAAAAGAAAACCGTCCAATTTTAATGAATTTTACCGGTTCCGATTGGTGTGTTTGGTGTAAAAAATTAAATGCAGAAGTTTTTTCTAAAGATGATTTTGTAAATTACGCTAAAAATAATCTAGTCTTGGTTAAAATAGATTTCCCGGAAAAAACTTTTCAAGCACCTCAGGTAGCTTACTATAACAAACAACTTGCACAGAGATTTGGAGTTCAAGGATATCCTACAATAGTGTTACTAGATAGTAAAGGCTACATTAAAGCTACTACTGGTTATGTTCAAGGCGGGGCTGACAATTATATTCAACATTTGAAAAATCTTTTGATGTAATGAATTTATAATTTTTAAAGTTTCATGACACTTTTAATGCCGGAATTATCCGGCATTTTTTATATTTTTACTTCTTGAAATTATAAAGCACATAGAGCAAACCTTTTCATTTATTTAAGGGGAATCAATGAAAATTAAGAATCTGTTCATAGCGTTTATTCTAATATTAATAAATTTTCAAACCTATTCTCAATCAAATCCAACTTGGGGGAAAATAATTAGTTCTGCGTATTTAGAAAATCACTCGTATGAGGTTCTGGAAAAAATCTGTGATGAGGCAGGAGGAAGATTATTAGGGTCTAATAAAAACATTAAAGCTATATCAATTTTAAGTGATGAATTAAGTAAAATGAATTTACATGTTGCTCGAGAAAAGTTTTCTGTTCCAGGTTGGGTGAGAGGAAATGATGAGGTGACTTTATTAAATCCGGTTGATAGAAAATTGAAAGCAATAGCTTTAGGATACGTTAATAAGACGCCAGAATTTACGGCTGATTTAGTATATGCAAAATACGGAATGGAAGAAAATTATTTAGGATTAGATGTAAAAGGTAAAATTGTTTTAGTAACTCAAGAAGCTCCTCCTCATCAAGAGGGAATTTTCAGATCGGAAGCTATAGAGATTGCCGCTAAAAATGGAGCAATAGCTATTTTATTTATTGATAATAGGGAAGGCGGTCTTTGTCTTGCCGGTGTCAGTAATTTCCAGGGTAATCCGGCAAAAATACCTGCTTTTAGTTTAACGTTAGAAGAAGGCAAGTGGTTAATGAGATTGTCCGATAAAAATGAAAGTGTAAAGATTAAAATTAAAACAGATTCATTTTGTAAAAATGTTCAAACTGAAAATGTTGTGTTAACTTTTCCGGGGGAAGTAAAAGACAAAATTGTAGTTGGTGCTCACATAGATGCTTGGGATTTAGGGCAAGGTGGAATAGACAATGGTCTAGGTACGGCAATCTTGTTTGATCTAGCTAGAATTCTTAATGATTATTCTAAGGAAAATTATTACACAATAGAACTAGTATGGTTTAATGGTGAAGAATTAGGACTTTGGGGTTCTAAAAAATATTTGGAAATGCACAAAAAAGATAAAATTATTGCTATGATAAATCTTGATATGACAGGAACACCTACCGGGTTTAATGCAATGGGATTTGATGAATTTGTTCCTGTATTAAAAAACATTAAAAACCGATTGAATGGTTTTGACTTGAAAGATGGAGTTATAAGCAGTCCCGGAACTAATAGTGATCATATGCCATTCATGTTTGAAGGAATTCCAACTCTCTCGCTGTTGGCACATTTAGATGAAAATATGTACAAATATTATCACGAATCCGGAGATAGTTTTGATAAAGTAAATAAAAAGTATCTTTCGGATGCTACCGCTATTGTAAGTATTTTGGTAACAGAATTGTCAAATAATAAGGAATTTAAATTTAGAAGAAGAACTAAGAAGGAAATGGCTGAATTGCTTGAAAATGCAAATTTAAAAGATAGATTAATAAGACAAGGTGAGTGGAAATTTTAAACTGAGTAGAAGTATGAATAATATTTTTGAAGGAATTCCTCAAAAATTTGATGAGGAGATATTTGAAGATTTAATAAGAAGTGATAAAATTAGAATTGAAAGAATAGTTTCAAAAGGGCATATTTCACCTAATGACTTTTGGTATAACCAGGAAGAAAATGAATGGGTGATAATAATTAAAGGGGAAGCACGGATAAAATTTCACGATGGTGAGAAAATTTTTCACCTTAGTGAAGGAGACTATTTAAATATTCCTCGACATACTAAGCATAGAGTTGAATGGACTGATTTGTCGCAGGAAACGATATGGGTAGCAGTTTTCTATTAAGTTCTTATTATAGAGATAATTATATATTACATCTGTGTACGCCTGGTAATCCCTTTTCCAGGCGTTTTACACTTCTCACCAGGCAAATAGCAACATTTTAATCAAATCTAACTAATTATAATATAATGAGATAATCTTAAATGCTACTGGCACGATTTTGCTTGTATTTTATAATGAGTTTTCAATTTAGTCTCCTCGGTAAATTGAAAAATCAAAGCTTTAATTTCTAAAAATAGATTTGAGTGTTATAACTAAAGCTAAATAATTAAGTTATTTATTTAAGAAAGGACATACTATGAAATTATTTTCAAAATTCTTTCTGGCAGCATTTATTATTTTAGGTTTCAACTCCGGTATATTTGCTCAACCGGACGCACCAAAAAACCTTACCGCAACTCAATTAACGTGGGACGGTTATGTCTATGTTCAATTAAACTGGCAAGGAACTCCCGGTGTTCACATGAATCACACGTTTTACAATGTATACAGAAAAGAAGGAGCTGTTAGTGATTCGGATTCGTTTAAGAAAATATATGATCGCGTTCCAATGGAAAGTTGGGCAGATAAATTCGTTAGAAAGGGACATACTTATACATACTTTGTTACTGCACAAAATAAGGATGGAGTGAGCACTTCATCTGACACAGTTGAAATATCATTAGATACAGCAATTACTAAAGCTGTTGTAACGGGAACTTTAACAAACGAAAAAGATAATTCTGCTGTTGTAAAAGGTACTCTTTCATTCATCCCGGTTGTTGGTTGGGGAATGACTACAGTAAAAACCGATAGTTTAGGTAATTATAAGGCTCGTTTGTTCCCCGGAAAGTATATCCTTTTTGCAAGAGCTTATGGATTTTATCCTGAATATTATGATAACGTAAAATATATTTTTAACGCTACTAAGTTAGATTTCCAATCAGGTGATAGTGTTGGAATATCGATTGCGTTAAACCCGGAAATAATTCCGGTTAAGCATATGTTGAGCGGAACAGTACAAGATTCATTAGGTAATCCGCTAAATGCCGTCGTTCATGTTTATAGTCTTAAATTTAATACAAGATCTCACTTATGTTACGAAACAAGAACAGATAGTGTCGGTGCATATTCAATTCCTGTATTAGAGGGCGATACAGTTGTTGTTTATGCCAGATCTTTCGATAAAGATTATTACCCGGAATTTTATAATGATAAAGCTACTTTTCTTGATGCGGATAGAATTCCGGTTGATGGAGATATAAATAATATTGATTTCGTACTTCAGCATAAAATGGTCTATAACAACGGAATAACCGGTTTGGTTAAGAATTCTAATGATCAAGTTGTTCGTTCTATTATTATCGCTTTTAGAAAAGGCGCATTTCGAGATGAACATCATAAGAAATATTCAACAGTAACTGATTCTTCAGGTTCCTATACTTTTGAACATATGTACCCCGGAAAATATATTTTGTTTGCAGTTCCGCAGGATGGATACAAACCAACATTCTTCACATATAGCGGAGATCAAACATATAAGTGGAGAGAAGCAGATTCTGTAATGGTTGATACTTCAGGAATTGTTAGCGGAATCGATTTTACTTTGCAAGCATTCCAGGATTCAGGTGCAGCAGTTGTTCATGGAAAAGTTAAAGATAATTCAGGAAATGATATTGACGGTGCTATTGTATTTGCAATGGATAGTAATCAGCAAGTGTACGCTTATGGAGTAACGGATGCGAAAGGTAATTACACAATTTCAGGTTTAGTACCCGGAACATATAATATTACAACAGATAAATTTGAGTATTCAGGTTCTTCAACAAATACTGTTAACTTAGATTATACACAAAACTATTCAGCTTCAGCATCATTCACATTAACACCTGAAAGTGTTACTGCTGTTAATGATAAACCTGAAGTTATTCAGAATTATAACCTTGCTCAAAATTATCCAAATCCGTTTAACCCAACGACCACTATTGCATTCCAGATTCCATCAAACTCTAGGGTAGTATTAAAAATTTACAACATCTTAGGTAAAGAAGTTGCTACTTTAGTAGACGGAATGAAGGAAGCCGGAAAGTATAATGTTACTTTTAACGGCAGCAATTTAGCAAGCGGTGTTTATTTCTATCAATTGAATGCCGGTAACTTTGTATCGACCAAAAAATTGATTTTGATGAAATAAACAAAGAGTAGATGGACATGTGGCCGCACAAAATTATGTGCGGCTTTTTTTTGTCCCGTTTAAAAAGTCATCATAAAAAATCGAATAATATTTTTATATTTACTCACCTTTTAATTTATCACAAATAATATTTTATGAATCCCTGGCGAGGTTTAAAGGATTTACCACGAGATATGTGGCTAATTGCTGTCGGAGCATTAATCAATCGTGCGGGCACAATGGTTTTGCCATTTCTTGCAATTTACCTTTCAGAAGGATTGGGAGAGAAAGTACAAAAAGCCGGATTAGTAATTGCGTTTTATGGATTAGGAGCTTTAGTTACAGCTCCTTTCGTTGGTAAACTTGCGGATAAAATTGGCTCGTTGCGATTAATGAAAATATCATTAATATTTTCTGCATTAATGCTATTCATTTATTCGTTTGTTCAAAATTATTACTTGATATCAATTGTCACATTCGTATGGGCAATTATAAACGAATCATTTCGTCCCGCAAGTCTTTCTTTAATTTCCCATATTGTTCCTGCCAATTTAAGAAGACCCGCTTATGCGCTGAATAGATTAGCAGTTAATTTGGGGATGAGCATTGGACCGGTTCTAGGTGGGTTTTTAGTATTAGTTAATTTTTCCCTTATATTTTATGTTGATGCTTTAACCTCACTAGCTGCCGGTCTTTTTTTTATTTTTGCTCCGTGGCAGAGGACAGATATACTGAATAGAAAATTTAACACAAAAGATGACACTCATCTCCTACAAAAACAAAATTCAGCATTTAAAGATTTACGTTTTATTTATTATTTATTTGCACTGTTACCGGTTCCAATTGTTTACATGCAGCATCAAGCTGCAATGCCATTATATTTAGTTCAAGACTTGAAATATTTACCCTCAGTATTTGGAATTCTTTTTACTATAAATACTCTTTTAATTATTCTTATCGAGTTTCCTTTAAATAATTCAATTAAACATTGGACTGATAAAAAAGCATTATCGATTGGTGCACTTTTAATCGGAATTGGTTTTGGTGGAATGGCTTTTAGTAAAGATATTCCATCACTCGTTATAACAATTATTATTTGGACTTTTGGCGAGATGATTTTATTTCCTGCCAGCTCGGCATATATTTCTGAAATTGCACCCGAAAATAAAAGAGGAGAGTATATGGGATTATTTCAGATGAATTTTAGTTTAGCAGTTACAGTAGGACCCTGGGCGGGTACAATTGTATTAGAACATTTCGGTGCACAAATATTATGGATTTCTTGCTTCCTATTATGTTTGGTCTCAGTATTTATGTTTTTAAGAATTAAAGAAAATAAAAAAGATTTTCAGCAAGCTTAATTATGTTTCAGTTAATATCTTTTTTACTTCCAATATTAATCTAGCGGTTAATCCCCAAATCACTCCATGCGCAGTTTTATAAACATAGATATCCATTTTTTTTGTAGACCATGGCTTATGGTATCTTTTGGGCAGATTCAATTCTTCAGTTGGAAAAATTACTTTTAAATTTCCATTATTATCAACTTCGCTTGGGTGAACTTCGGTTTTTACAAAATATATTTCCGGCTCGTTTTCAATAAAATACTTTAATGGTAACGAGAAAATTTTTTCGACTTCTGTTTTATCAAATTGGATTTCATCTAAGCTTGAGATATCCAGCAATCCGATTGAAGAATCAACAGTGACTCCCATTGAGCCAACTAAGGTATTCATGCTGCCTATTAAATGAATTTTTTCTTCTGAAATTCCTAACTCTTCCGTAGTTTCCCTGACTGCTGTATCTACAAAATTGTTATCCAAAAGATTATCAAATTCGCCACCGGGAAAACAAATCTCTCCGCCTTGCCTAATTTCTTGTGCTCTTTTTTCGAATAGTAAATGGTATTCATCATCTATTAGTAATAAAGGAATGAGAACGGCAGAGTTAAAATATTCATCTTTTCCTAATATGCCCGGTGTAGCAGGCAAATTTTCTTTTATTTTAAGTAATAAATCGTTGTTATCTCTCATTAATTTCTTTCATATAATAAAACAAAATATAAAAATGAATTATTGTTGTGGCAAGTGATCCTTAATAATATTTAATAGTTTTATTGATGTTTTAATAATTTTTTATTTAGTGTAAATTAAACTTTGAATTACAAATTCTTTGGGGAAAATATTAAGGAACCATCATGTTAAAATTATCAATAAAAGAATTTATTAAATTTCTAAAATCAAATAATATCATGCGATTTTCCTTCATCTTTAAAGACGGGAATATTATTGCTTCACACAAACAACTTCAGGATATCTCCGATTTTTTAATCTCTGATAAGCGTGATTTTAATGAGCACGAAGGTTTGTTCTTTCAGCTTACTGAAAAGTATGATGTTCTGCAGGGAGCTTTTGTCCATAGAACTTGTCGCGGACAAGCAGCCGGTGGAGTAAGGTTCTGGAATTATCAAACAGTTGAAGATTATTTCCGCGACGGTTTGAGATTAGCAAAAGGTATGACACATAAAAATGCGTTAGCCGGTCTTTGGTGGGGCGGGGGAAAAGGTGTCATGGCAAATTTATCAAATATTGATAAAACCGATTCCCAAATGCGAGCTTATGTTTATCAGGAATATGGAAAATTTATGACATCCTTAAACGGGTGTTATATTACAGCAGAAGATGTTGGAACAAGCGTTGACGATATGGAAAATATTTTTAAGAATACACGATTTACAACTTGTATTCCTGCTTCACTAGGTGGGAGCGGAAATCCATCAGTTCCTACTGCGCGCGGAGTTATTGCCGGAATGGAGGCTGCATTAAAATTTAAAAAAATGGGAAGTTTAAAAGACAAAGTTATAGCTGTGCAAGGCATGGGACATGTTGGTGAGCCTTTAATCAATTTTCTGTTTGATAAAGGTGTAAAGAAAGTTATTGCTGCAGATGTTTCTAGTGAGAATGTCCAGGCTTTGGAAATTAAATATCCGGCAAACTTACTAGAAGCACGTTTGGTCGATCTTACTGACACTTCTATTTTTACTGAGGAATGTGATATCCTTTCGCCATGTGCAACCGGAGCAATACTAAACCCAAATACGATACCATTAATTAAAGCAAAAATAATTTGCGGCGCTGCTAACAATCAACTTGAGGATGCGGCGAGAGACGATGAAGCGTTAAAGACACTTGGTATTTCCTATATCCCGGATTTTTTAACTAACAGAATGGGAATTGTTAATTGTGCAAATGAACAATATGGTTCTGTTAACTCTGATCCGGTTATTGAACAGCATCTAAATAAAGATTGGGAGTTCTCCGTTTATAATACAGTAACAAAAGTTCTTGAAGAGGCTGAAAAAACTAATAGCTCAACCGGAGCTATTGCATTAAAACTAGCTGAAGGTTTATCTCTAATTAAGCATCCAATCTTTGGGCATCGAGGTAAATTAATCATCGACTCATTATTAGATAACAAATGGTATTTACATGATTAAAATTTAATTCAGAATACTGGAGCTCTCTGTATTAAGTGATTATGCTATTATTAATTAAATTAATATTACAATCGGTTTGTAAAATATTTCCTAATTCTATATCACATCATACCGGTAAATTTAATTTTAAATAAAAATTAAGAATTGTTTTTTACTAAATCTTTTCAAAACAAAATTATTAATAAGTATTGACTTTCGAAAAATTAGTTATTAGCTTAATCCACAAAGATTTACACTAAGCTGAAATAATTCTGATTTTTAAGTACTCAAAGTTTGTAACATTTTCTATTGGTTTGTAATTCTAAGTAATTGCGGGGTAAATATAAAACTTAGCTTACTCTTTATTATTTTGTTAGTTTCTGTACTTTCTTCTTGTGGGGGAAGCAACCAAATAGAAACAACCTCATCTCATAAACCCGGTTATAAAATAGTGGCCGAGAAAACTTATAATTCAGAATATAAAACAAAGTATAATATTGATTCCACTTATATTATTTGTGAAAAGATTTTTAAGCAGTCTCCACAGATGCCTCAAAATAGAGTTGATTTTTTTATTTACGACGTTAGTGATGATAAAATAGTATTTAAAGATAATTTGCCTAATGGAAATGTTGAATGGCTAAATGATCATCAAGTTAAAATAACGCGTTTATTGGGAATTATTTCCGGTATTGAAGCTGAAAATAAAAATAGTGTAACATTGTTTGACATCAATGATGAACAAGTTAAACCATTCGTAGAAAATAAAAACAAATAAATCAACTGTACTGAATTAAAAGTTTTCTTATTTATCTAATTAAAATATATTTATCAATTTAACAAAAAGGTAAGCTAATGAAGAAAAGGCTACTAGTAATGGTTGCTACTTCTATTGCAGTCGTGCTTGCAGTTACCCTGCTATTTACGAATGCTGAAAAGAAAACGTCATCGCCTAAAAGAGATGTGAAGGCGGAAGTGTCAGTTCAAAAAACTGATATACAAAAAACTATTATTCAAAAAACTGAAGATGAATCAATTGCATCAGTTTATAAAAAAGAATATAAGTTGAAAAGAAATGATGTAGATGAAATCAAATCTGAAGAAAAAGATTCAGATGAATTTGAGAAATCAGAAAAGTTGTCTAAACCTTCTGCATTCGAAGAAGATGAAGGCAAAGATAAGTTCGATGAGCCGGCAAAATTTACCCAGTTCGAAAATGATATCCGCACTCATATTGGCAGCTTAAAACCGGATTATCCTAAAAACTACAAAATGATTGAATTAAATAAAGCTGTTGAAAGAAAGTTTGGTGTTGGATTAAGCTCTTATAACGCTGCTTTCAAAGAAATGCAAGCTGCAACAATTCCATGGAAAGAAAGAGGACCTGGAAATGTTGCCGGTAGAACAAGAGGTATGATTGTAGATCCTGACGATGCTACTCATAACACTTGGTTTGCCGGATCAGTTGGAGGAGGAATTTGGAAAACTACTGACGGTGGTGTTACATGGACAGACAAAACTCCTGGTCTTCCAAATTTGGCGACCTCTGTTTTGGAAATGGCACAGTCGAATCATGATATTATTTACGCGGGAACCGGGGAAGGTTTTTATAATACAGACGCTATTAATGGCGATGGAATTTTTAAATCAACTGATCATGGAGAAACATGGAATCAGTTAACATCTACAAAATCTAACCTGGATTTTCAGAATGTTAACAGAATAATTGTAGATCCTAGTGATGCGAATGTAGTTTATACTTGCGCAAATGTAGGCTTTTATTCTGTTAATCTTGGTTACACATCCGGCATATTTAAATCAACAGATGGCGGAAGTACATGGACTAAAATTTATGGTTCCAATTCAAGAATTCAACAATTATTATCTAGTCCTGCAACTTTCAATACAATGTATGCCACTGTTAATGGTTTAGGGGTTATTAAATCAACTGATGCCGGACTAACTTGGGATACTACTCAGGGAATAGTTACCTCAGGCAGAGTTGAGATAGCTATTGCTCCTACTGATAATAATAGAATGTACGCCGGAGCAGAATCAACCAGTGGTTCGGATTTATTCATTTCCGATGATGCCGGAGATAATTGGCAATTAGTTAATGATCAATCGGGAACAAATCCCAATTGGCTTAATGGCCAGGGCTGGTATAATAATACTCTCGTAGTTAGTCCGTCAAATAAAGATTCATTATTCGTTGGTGGAGTTAATGTTTATAAAATTGCGATGGCTCCCGGAACTGACACAAGTCATGTTCTGACAGCTTCAACTACAAACACAAATTCCTTCCTTGGATATATCAATTGGGGTGGTGGACTGTTATATGGAAGTGCAGACGTAGGAGCTAATTTCCTAGGTTCGAGTAATGTTACGGACACAGATTATGTTTCTGTTGAAGTGAGGTTTGGACCGGGTATGTCACAGAAGGCTCATAGATTTGTTAATAGTGGTGGAAACTATTTATATCAAGATTATGTAACTGTCCCATTTGAAGTCTGGGATATAACACATAATAGACAACTTATGGTCTCTTTTAGAGATTGGGCAAATGATGGTGCATTTGATTTGATATCTTATAATTCTGCAAACGTGCAGAGAGAATATCTATTTATAAGCTCAGTGCCCTATGACGCAAGTACTCCTTCTCCGATTATCAGTACTACAAATGGTATGGCTTATAAAAATATTTATTCAATGTGGCCAATACTTGCAACCGGCGGAACATGGGATGCTAATAATTTACCTACTTCAAAAATTAGTTTTCTATATAACACAATTATAGCAAAACTGAGAAAATCAACTCAAATTACAAACTGGTATAGTGGAGCAGGTTATCCATATATTCATGCTGATCAGCATAGCCTAATAACTATTCCAGGCAGCGGTACCTTTAGAATTTTAGCAGGTAATGATGGCGGAGCCGCCATTTCAAATGATGGTGGACAAAATTGGACACAGATTACCAGCTACCAAACCACGCAATTTTATGGGGTCGATAAGAATCCAAGTGCAGATCAATATCTTGGTGGAATGCAGGATAACGGCACATGGTATTCTGATGTAAACCCGGGACCGGATTCATCATATTATAATGCACTTGGTGGAGATGGGTTTGGTGTTGTTTGGAAATACGATGATCCTAATCAAATGTTAGGTTCTATTTATTATAATAGAGTTTATAAAAGTACAAATGGTGGAATGAGCTGGGACCCTGCTCAAACTGGTCTTTCAGACGCAAATGTTAGTAGTAAATCACCGTTTATTACTAGAATTGCAAAATCAACACAAGATCCGGATCTTTTATTTGTTACCAGTAGTTCAGGGGTCTGGAGATCAGATAACTTTGCTAAATCATGGACATTATCACCTGCTGCAATTTCAGGTGGCTCATCTTTTGCAAATAGTGAAATATCAAAAGCAGATCCTCAAATTGTTTGGGCTGGTGCTTATATGACTACATCCGGTGAGAAAATTAATGTATCTACCGACGGTGGATTAACATTCAACCCTACAAATAGTTACGCCAATTTAGGTAGAATTACGGGTTTAGCTTCTTCTCCAGTCGATGATTCTACGGCTTATGTATTACTCTCAGCTTCTCAAGCTCCTAAAATTTTAAGAACTACAGATTTAGGACAAAGCTGGACAGATTTATCCGGATTTGGTTCTAACACCAGCAGTTCAAATGGTTTTCCTGATGTAGCTGTCTATTGTTTACTGCAAATGCCTACTACTCCGGATACAATTTGGGCGGGTACTGAAATTGGTTTATTCCAATCAACTGATAACGGTGCTACATGGGCATTGGCTTCTAACGGGCTACCTAATGTAGCTATATGGCAAATGAGAATTGTTGGCCATCAAATAGTGATCGCAACTCACGGAAGAGGAATCTGGTCTGTAGATGCACCTTGGCTATCAGGCTATACAGTTCCTGCAGTTACAAAATCTCCGCGCTTAGATCCATTGGCTCAAGCACCTGAAGGAGATTTATCTGTTCCGATCTCGTTGAGATCTCCGTATGATAGCACAATGATTTATATTAATGGTGGTATGGCAGCTAAGATTGAAATGAATACATCTGTTATCGATACAGTTTACAAAGTTCCTGTAACTGTAGCCGGTACTGACACAGTTCAAGTAATTGCTATGAAAGACGGTAGACAATATAAATCAGCTACGCAAATTCAAGTTGTTAAGGTTTTACAAACAGCTCAAAACACTTACGTAAATGATTTTAATACTGCCAGCAGTGATTTCTCAGGAAACGGCTTTAGCATTACACAACCAACTGGATTTAAATCCGGTGCTATCAACTCAGCACATCCTTATAGTGATAACACAAATAATATATACCAGTTGCTCATTCCAATAAATGTTGCTGCTTCAAATGCAACACTGGAATATGATGATGTGGCTTTAGTTGAACCCGGTGATCCCGGTACCAAATTTGGTGATTCCAATTTCTGGGATTATGTTATTGTTGAGGCAACTTCTGATGGTATAAATTGGAAACAGCTTCTTGATGGTTATGATGCCGGTTACGATGCTACATGGTTAAGTACATTCAACTCTAATGGCAATGGTGATTCTACCATGTTTAAACATCATACACTAGATTTATTATCGAAATTTAATGCCGGAGATAAAATATTAGTAAGATTCAGATTGTTTGCTGATGCCGGAACCCACGGCTGGGGTTGGGCAATTGATAATCTTTCTATTCAACCGACTGTTGTTCCTGTTGAATTAACTTCATTCATGGCTAATTCTGTAGAAAATAAAATTAATTTAACCTGGCAAACAGCTACTGAAAAGAATAACTCCGGTTTTGAAATTCAGAGAAGTCAGGATAAAGTTAATTTTGTTAAAATAGGTTTCATGAAAGGCAACGGCTCATCAACTGAAAAACATTCTTACGGTTTTTCGGATGAAAAAGCCCCGATGGGTAAAAATTATTACAGATTAAAACAAATCGATTTAGACGGAACTTCTTCTTATTCTAAAGTGATTGAAGCTGTACAGATGTTGCCAACGGAATTTAGTTTATCTCAGAATTATCCTAATCCGTTTAATCCTTCAACAGTTATAAAATTCCAATTACCTGTGAAGGAACAAGTAACACTTACTGTATTTAACTCTTTGGGAGAAAAAATTAAAACTTTAGTCGATGGAGTTAATGAAGCAGGTTACTACAAAATCAATTGGGACGGCCGTAACGAATACAATAACACTGTAGCCACAGGCGTTTATTTGTATAGAATACAAGCCGGTAATTTTGTAGACACAAAGAAGATGATTTTAATGAAATAATTAATCTTCAAATAAAAAAAGAGCTGTCCAGTAATGGACAGCTCTTTTTGTTTTAAATAGAATCGTATTTCTGATCAATTCGGTTAAAAATTATTCGGCTACCGGTTCTACTTGATTGGCTTTATAATTAAAACTGAAATAGAAATAATTTTCATCCTCTGATTTTATTTTATCTTTGGTTAAAATTAATTGTTCTACTTTACCCTGATCCTTAGGATTTGGTAAATATCTTAAATAAAGCCCCTCTTCAAATTTATATTTTAGCAATCTGATTTGTTTATGTGCAACCAGATAAGCCATATCAAGTAAAACTTTTCTAGTTCCTTTTTCATCTTCTTTTCGCAGATATATTGTTCTCATAATAATTTATCCTGAATTTTAATAATCGCAAAAGTTCATCTGCTAAAATAACGAAATTTTTATAACATTTTCGAGATGTTTTTTATTTCTTATAATTATTGCCAGATAAATATTAATGAGCAGGAAATTGTAAAATATATATATAACACGCTTGAAGATTATCATTGTTAGAACATAAAATCATCTTAAGCCGGATGGTCCTCTTAATATACGTATTGGTAGTAAAATTATTGCAGAAATTGCCGTGAACAATGCGACAAAAGTAAACCCCAGCAATCTAAATGGTAATAAAACTATCCATAAAAATACGTATGCAAATATGGCGAAAAGTGCAAGAGGCCAGCAAAAGAATAATAATATAAGCCAAAGCAAGAATGCAATCATTTCATCGGTCCTTTTTATTTGCAATATCCTATTTAATGGGATTTATGCAAAGTAAATTTTGATGAACCGTATATTTATCTTTTAATAGGAGTAATGAGTTGATGAGGGAAAATCGGAACTATAACAAAAGACCTGAATCTATTCTTAATTCAGGTCTTATTAAAATAATTTTATTTGTTTTTATAACCCGAGTTTTTCGCGGATTACTTTTGGAATAGCATCTTTATGAACCATAATTGCAATCGTTCTCAATTTTACAAATGGCTCTGACATATACCAATAACCGTCATATATTTTATCTTTAGTACCCCATGAATTTTTTGTATAATAAAAAATTGTTCCGTTTTGATCTTTTGCCATTCCTATAATGTGCATTAAATGATCATCGGTAGTAGAATAATCATCATACGCTTTTTGTCTAGATTCTTGGGTTACACTTTGTTCAACTTCAGGACCCACTTTGGAGGTGTCTCCATCTTTGGGAGCAACAGCATAGCCGGTTTTTCTATAAAAATTATCCTTACTTACATCACCATCCCAGGCAATAGAAAAACCATTCTTAAGTGCGCTATTCATAATTTCTATTAAATCATTTAAAGGAACATTGTAATATTCTCCATCCTCCCAATTATCAGGTACTTCCAATACAAATTTTGAATAAAATGGATGATTTGTATATGAGGTGATTTCAACATAATCTTTTGTGTTTATTCCAAGGCTCTTTGCAAATGTTTTGGGAGTATATTCTTTCCCATTGTATTCAAAATTTTCCGGAACTTTTCCGAGATAGATATCGCAAATTGAATTCACAATATCTTCATAATGCGGAGTAATTTTTTTACGTTTGACAATGGTTTCTAAAACATTTTTCAATACAGCATCCATTTCAGTGTTATCGTATAATGAATCTTCGGGCTCTAAGCCTGGATAAACTGAATATGGAACAGCGCCATATTTATTAAGAACACTTAAAACATCGTGAGCTTGGCCGCCTTCGCCAAATTGTGTTTTACCATGATATCGCACAAATTTTTCGGCCTTTAGCGGGTAAGTATAACGCACATTAAACATTTCTGAAAGATCATAGTTGCCTTTCCCCATTCTCATTAATTCACTCTCCAAAAAAGATTGAGTCGCAAAATCCCAACAAGTTCCTGTATTAGCCTGATTTTTAACTGAAGTTGCATTTATATCATAAATCATATTAAACGTATGCCGGGGAGTTTTGGTTGTATCTTTATTTTGAGATTGGATATTTGATGCTAAAAAGGTTGTAATGATGAGAAGAAATAAACTAAACCTTATCTTCATTTTTACTCCTGTATTTTGAATATAACAATTAAAATTGTACAAATTTAGCAATATTCTTTCAAATAAAAGAGCTTTGCATCAAACTATTTATATTTTCGATTAGCTTATATATAAAACTTTTGAGTTTTTTTTATCCAGTTTGTGATTGAGTTTGGTTATAAAACACAACTATTTATTAAATGATATTTTAATATTAATGTAAACATTTTATATAAATAATTTTTATTGTAAAACTTAGGAAATTGCCATGAAATTACTAAAATCATTTGTTCTTTTAATATTGCTATTTAGTATCAGCGGTTTATATGCTCAAAATCCAAAACGGCATTTTAAGCTTGAAGACCTACAGAAATTGGTAGGTATATCTAATCCCCAAATATCACCGGATGGAAATCAAGTTGCATTTGTTGTTTCAAGGGTTGATTGGAAAAATGATAAAAGAAAACAAGTAATTGAACTAGCTAACCTAAATGATGGCTTGATTAGAAAGCTTACATACAACAGAGAAGGAATTTCAAATTTAGCCTGGTCACCGGATGGGAAAAAATTAGCTTTTATCGCTAAGGAAGTAAAAACAAAAGAGACTCAGATTTATATTATGTCTATGAATGGAGGCGATCCGATTTGTATTACTGATTCCAAAACAGGAATAACTGAGTTTAGCTGGAGCCCTGATGGAAAAAAGATTGCTTATGTTGCTCAGGATACAATACCTAATCCAAAAGAAATTAAGCATCATGAAGATGCATTTAAAGTAACTGATAACAACTATATGGTTCGTAAAGAAATTCAACCCTGGCATTTGTGGATTGTATCCAGTTCCGGAGGACAAGCGAAACAACTAACAAAAGGCTCATATAGTTTATGCACCGATCAAGAAACAATTTCTCCGGTTGAATGGACTCACGATGGGAAATCAATTTTATTTCAAAAATTTCCCAATGTATGGGAAGGAAATGCGTGGCATAGTAAAATAGCAATTATTGATACTGACGGAACAAACCTTAACACCTTTATAAGTGATGAAGGATCAGGACATCAAAAGTTCTCTCCGCAAAATAATATGATTTCTTTTATGCGTGCTAGAAACGGTGACTTAAATAATGGAAACGCCGTCTATTTAAAATCGGGAGATAAAATAAATGATATAACTAAATCATTAGCTCGAAACATAAACAATTATGTCTGGATGCCAGATGGAAAATCATTACTTCTTACCGGCGAAAAAGGAGTGCATACTGTTATTTGGAAGCAACCGGTAAATGGGGAAGCAACTCAAATTGATCTTGGGAATCTGGAAATTAGCAACAGTAGTATTGATGTTGCAAAAAACGGAGCCATCGTTTTTACCGCAAGTACCTCTCAAAATCCTTATGAACTATATTATCTTTCTTCCATCAGTTCTAAGCCAAAGAGAATAACTAATTTTAATAGTTTTATTGATAGCGTAAATATTGCAGAATCTAAAGGTATTGATTGGATAGGTCCGGAAGATTTTAATGAGGATGGAGTTTTAACTTATCCAATAAACTATAATAGTAAAGAAAAATATCCACTTGTTTTAGTAATTCACGGCGGTCCTGAAGGCGCATCCACGTTAAGGTTTTCTGATTTAGCGCAATTGTTAGCTGCAAAAGGATTCTTTGTTTTTCAGCCGAATTATAGAGGAAGTATAAATCTCGGTGACAAATACCAGCATGCTATAGCAAGAAATACCGGAGAGGGTCCGGGAAAAGATGTAATGGCGGGACTCAAAAAAATTGTAGCAATGGGGATTATAGATACAAATAATATTGGAGTTACCGGTTGGTCTTATGGCGGTTATATGACTTCCTGGTTAACTGGTTATTATCCAAATAAGTGGAAAGCAGCAGTTGAAGGTGCAGCTCTAAATGATTGGGTTATGGATTACACAATAGCGTATTATCAAACATACGATTTGTACTTTTTCGGCGGCTCACCATGGGTCACAAAGTATTGGGATATTTGGAGAGAACAATCGCCTATAATTTTTGCCAAAAATGTTAAAGCACCAACTTTGATCATGGGTGATGCAGGTGATGGAAATGTTCCGATTGTGAATAGTTATGAAATGTATCATGCATTAAAAGATAACGGTGTTACCACAGAATTTTATGTTTATCCTGTCGATACTCATTTCCCCGGAGATATTGTTAGACGATCAGATGTATACAAAAAATGGGTTGATTGGATGGTTAAATATTTGAAATAGTTTATAGAGACATTATATTTTAAGAGGCTGTTTTTTACAGCCTCTTAGTGAAAATTAATAATTATATTTTGAACGTAGTATCAATTTATTAAACACTTTCCTCGGTAAGATTGGTTTTATCAATAATCTTCTTTTCCCAAAGCAATTCCATTTCTTCAAGAGTTCTTCCTTTAGTTTCCGGAACCCATTTCCACATAAACAAAGCGGCAAGAATTGCCATTACTCCGTAAATCCAGTATGCAAAGCCATGATGAAATGCATTAGTTAAAAATGTATTCTTATCCATCATTGGGAAAGTCCATGAAACTAAATAATTTGAAATCCACTGTGCCGCTACTGCAACAGCCATTGCTTTTCCTCTAACTTTGTTTGGAAAAATCTCAGCAAGTAAAACCCACACAATTGGTCCCCATGAAAAAGCGAAACCGGCGATATAAACAAGCATACACAATAATGCAATAATACCAACACTCGAATTTGCGAAAAGAAATCCTAAGGTAATCATAGAAACTGCCATAACCAGTGCTCCAATTATTTGAAGTGGTTTTCTACCATATTTATCAACCGTCTGTATTGCAACAATAGTAAAAAGCATATTTACTGCTCCAACCATAATAGTTTGCAATAGTGAAGAGTCAGTCCCGCTTCCCATATTCTTAAAGATTTCTGGAGCATAATAAAGGACAACATTAATTCCTACAAATTGTTGGAATGCAGAAAGTAATATCCCTATAATTACTAATTTCCAGCCGAAAGAAAAAAGTTTGCCGGATTCAATTTTCAATGAAAGTCTTATCTCTTCTAAAATTTTCTTTGCATTTACAGCGCCGTCAAGTTTGTGCAAAATGGATGAAGCTTCTTCTTCTCTGCCTTTCAGCATTAGCCATCTTGGTGTTTCCGGGACAAAATTTAATAGGACAAGGAATAATACAGCAGGAATTGTTTCGGATGCGAACATATATCGCCATCCGGTATTTTGTATCCAAGATTCATTTCCGTGCAGAGCTATGAAATAATTAACAAAATAAACTACCAAAATTCCTATTACTATCGCAAACTGATTATAAGAAACAAGCTTTCCTCTTTTATGCGCCGGGGAAATTTCGGCAATATACATTGGCGCTAAAAGAGAAGCCATTCCAACTCCGATTCCGCCTAAGATTCTATAAATTATGAATTGCGTAAGAACCGTATATCCGCCTTGTCCAATAGGAGCAAAACCGAGCTCCGGCATGCCTGAACCGATAGCAGATACCAAGAAAAATGATGCTGCAATTATTAAAGATTTTTTTCTTCCAAAACGATTACTCATATAACCGGCAATTGCTCCGCCAATTATACAGCCGATTAAGGCACTCGATACAGTGAATCCTAGTAAAGAATTTGCGGCGGTTTCGCCCAAGCCTCTGGGAAGAATGAAATAATAATTAAGCGAACTAACAGTTCCGGAAATAACTGCAGTATCATAACCAAATAAAAGTCCGCCAATTGTAGCTACAAGAGTTATCGCATAAAGATATTTGCTGTTAACTTGATCGGATTCTGATGGATTAGACATAATATTTTCCGCTGATTATTTTGATTTAAAGTGTATTTCGGTTTTGGTTGTGCTAGTATTTGTTAAAAATTGATTTGTTATAATTCCAATTGATCAAGAATTTTTATTGTAATTAAAGCTAAGCGTTAGAAATATAGATTATAATATCGTCGAAATTATTTTTGATTCCAAGAATTATTTTAAGTAGAAGTTAATAATTCTTACTCAAAAAATTTTGATTTAGAAATTTGATTATTGGGAAAATAAAAATTAAGTGATAAGGCTGGTATATCTATTAGAGCAAATGAAATGAACAATTAAGAAATAAAAAAGGCGTCCTTTTGAGACGCCAATCAGAAAACTATATAGAATATTTTTTAATTTCGCGCTTTAGCTTCATTAACAACAATATTTCTTCCTGCTAATTCTGAATCATTCAATGCTTTCATAGCTTCTTCAGCATCGGATGAATTTTCCATTTCAACAAAACCGAAACCTCTTGATCGTCCGGTTTCACGGTCTGTTATAACTTTGGCTGAAACAACTGTACCGTGTGCTTCAAATGTGCTTTGCAACTGTCTATCATCTACCGACCAGGGCAGAGAACCAACAAATAATTTAGTACTCAATTAAGGACCTCTAATAAATAATAAAAAAAACTACTCAGCCTAATACTGAGTATATAAAGATACAGATAATTTACTTTAGAACCTAATATTATAATAGCTTAATCACATCAATCAATTATAGAATAGAATCGCAATTAAATTTTGATCTGAATAACTAAATAGTGAAAGTTTAGGGCTTATTTTGAGTAAAATTAAATTTATTTAGTATTTAAATCATTAAAAAATATGGATTTAAAATTATGAGCAAATTATTTTCATCATTAAAAATTAGAAATGTAGAATTAAAAAACAGAATTACTGTTTCGCCAATGTGTCAATATTCATGTGTCAACGGAGTTCCAACCGATTGGCATCTTGTCCATTTGGGAAGTCGTGCGGTAGGTGGAGCGGGATTAGTTTTTACAGAAGCAACCGCCGTTTCTCCTGAAGGAAGAATTTCGCCGGATGATGCAGGAATTTGGAATGACGAACAGATGAATTATTTTAAAAGAATTACCTCATTCATAAAATCGCAAAACTCAGTTTCAGGAATTCAAATAGCACACGCGGGAAGAAAAGCCTCAACTTTTTCGCCATGGAAAGGCAGCGGGGAAGTAGAACCTAAAGATGGCGGATGGGAAACACTTGCACCTAGTAAAATATCTTTTGCTGATAACTATCCTAAACCAAAAGAAATTAGTGAAACAGATATTGCGCTTATTATTGATCAATTTAAGCAAGCTGCAAAACGAAGCGTGGAAGCCGGTTTTGATATAATTGAGCTACATATGGCACACGGCTATTTAATTCACGAATTTTTATCGCCATTATCAAATAAAAGGATAGACAAGTATGGGGGAAGCTTAGAAAATAGATGCCGTATCGCAATTGAAATATCAAAATCAGTTCGAGAAGTGATTCCTTCGGAAATGCCTCTATTTGTAAGAATTTCAGCCAGCGATTGGGTTGATGGTGGATGGGACATTGAGCAATCTGTTCAGTTGGTAAAGTGGTTAAAAGAAGTTGGAGTTGATTTAATTGATTGTTCGAGCGGTGGAAATATTTCTACTGCCAAAATTCCTGCCGGACCGGGTTATCAAATCCTTTTTGCGCAAATAATCAGAAAAGAAGTAAATATTCTTACCGGAGCTGTTGGATTTATAATTACGCCAGAACAGGCAGAACAAACTATTAGAACTGAGCAGGCCGATCTTGTTTTTCTAGCAAGAGAAATGTTGCGCGATCCATATTGGGCTTTACACGCAGCAAAAAAATTACATGTGGATTTGGAAGATTTTCCTAAACAATATTTAAGAGCAAAATGATTATGATTTTATAAATCTATAGCCGCCACATGATAGATATCGTTATGGATCTTTTTAATTTCTTCATCATTTAAATATTCATCAAATGTCATTCGTTTGTCTATCATTCCGGATGGAGTAATTTCTATAATCCTATTTGCTATAGTGTGTATAAACTGGTGATCGTGAGAACTAAAGAATATAGTTCCGGAAAAATCGATAAGACTATTATTAAGTGCAGAAATAGCTTCCAGATCCAGATGATTTGTAGGCTCATCAAGAATTAGAGCATTTGCACCTGAAAGCATCATTTTTGCAAGCAGACATCGAACACGCTCACCGCCGGAAAGTACGCTAGCTTTTTTTAATGATTCTTCACCGCTAAAAAGCATTCTACCTAGAAATCCGCGTATATAAGTTTCATCTTTTTCTTTAGAGTATTGGCGAAGCCAGTCAATAAGATTTAAGTCAACATTAAAAAACTCAGCATTATCTTTTGGAAAATACGAATATTTTATTGTGGGTCCCCAGGTAAAATTGCCCGAATCCGCTTTTTCATTATTTGTTAGAATATTGAACAGAGTTGATTTTAATAAACCATTTGGTCCAACGAATGCAATTTTATCACCTTTATCAACTTTAAATGTAAGGTCATTAAGAAGTATTTCATCCACGGAACTCTTTTTAAGATTTTCTATCTCAAGTATATTGTTTCCGGCTTCACGTTCCGGTTTAAAGGCAATATAAGGCATTTTACGCGAAGATGGTTTTATATCTTCAAGTGTTAGATTTTCAAGCTGTTTTTTTCTTGAAGTTGCTTGTTTTGATTTAGAAGCGTTAGCACTGAATCGTGCAATAAACTCTTGCAGTTCGGATCTTTTTGCTTCTATTTTTTTATTTGACTCTTTTGCTTGTTTTGCGGCTAGTTGGCTGCTTTCCAACCAGAAGTCATAATTCCCCGTATACATTTGAATTTTACCATAATCAATATCAGCTGTGTGAGTACAAACTTGATTAAGAAAATGCCTATCATGAGAAATAACGATTACTGTGTTCTTAAACTTTTCAAGAAAATCTTCAAGCCAGTTGATTGAAATAATATCAAGATGATTAGTCGGCTCATCAAGAAGTAGAATATCCGGGTTGCCAAATAATGCCTGAGCCAGAAGCACTTTTACTTTTTCATTTCCCGATAAGTCTTTCATTAAGTCATAATGTCTATCATCGTTTATTCCTAATCCCGTCAGAAGTTCAGCGGCTTCCGATTCTGCTTCCCATCCGTAAAGCTCGGCAAACTCACCTTCAAGTTCTGCTGCTCTAATCCCATCTTCATCCGAAAAATCAGCTTTTGCATAAATTGCATCTCGTTCTTCCATAACGGAGTATAGTTTTTGGTGTCCCATCATAACAGTTTTTAAAACCGGAAACTCATCATATTCAAACTGATTTTGCTTTAAAGTTGCAAGTCTGCTTCCCGGAGTTATAATTACGTCACCTGAGCTTTGTTCAATTTCTCCTGAAAGAATTTTAATAAATGTTGATTTCCCCGAGCCATTAGCTCCAATTATACCGTAACAATTTCCCGGAGTAAATTTTAAATTTACTTCTTCAAATAAAGTTCGTTTACCAAATCTTAGTGTTAAATTACTAGTGCTTATCATCTAATATGTATTTCCAATATTTAATAAAAATTATATAATCATTAATAGACCTAATAATTTATTCATGCAACAGAATTAGCGTAGTTATGCACAAATAGATTTAATCGGCCAAGGTTGATTTTGAATAATGAAGAGGAAGAGACTTAAGATTTTCGTTTAAGCATGTCCTAATTCATAACTGCAATGCAAAAATACTAATTAATCTACTCGTTCACAATTTGATATTTGGGGTAATATACTTAAGAACACAAAACAATTGCCAATGAATTAAGAAACTAAAAATAAAGCTCAAATTTATCCATATCAGAATATATTGAGAAGGGTAGAAGTAACCTTTTTTCTAAAAACTAACCCGCAATGATATTAAATAAATAAATAAAAAATTGCAATCTACAAATGTTACTTATACCTAAACGGTTTATGAAATTATATCTAAATCTAATCTTATCATATAGTCTCTAATTAAGGGGATAATTCATGCTTCATATGGTAAGGTAGTCTAATTCTTTTTGTAGGAATTTTCTACACTTTTTCTTAAGCCTGTTAAGCTATTAGAATTAGGCATTAAATAAGTAGTTAAACAGACACCATTATTTGGAACTCTAAATATGTTTCATTTTCTGGGGATGAAAATGAAAAAATAATTTAATCCAAATTTAACTTAATAGAACATTTTACTTGCTTTATTCTCCAATTGCTCGAAAAGTCCTTACAATTGCGTGAAGAGGATAAGATAGCGAACACATAATCCATTATTTTGGAATCAGTAATTACAAAAAAGAAAGCAGCAATAAGGATAAAGAACTCTGTAATTATCTTTGAACTCTATCCTAGATATTAATTAAAATCAATACTTAAATTATAAGGAGTACCAAAATGAAAAGGTGTATATTTTCATTTGTTCTTTCAATGTCAATAATTTTCTTTTTAGCCGGTTCATCTGGATTTGCTCAGAATAGAACAACCCGACTTCAAGAACAGCATAAAACGAAATATTTAAAGAAAAATTTACCGACTATTGAAAAAATGCTTATGCATCATTTGCAGAATGATTCATCAGATACAAAATTATCCGCAGTTCAAACATTAAGACAACTTGAGCAAATCTTTCCTGAAGAATCATTTAGTTCGTTAATAGAACCTTTGATCAAAATTGTCGTAAATGAAGAGTCCGATACTCAATTACGCATAATTTCAGCAATTGCTCTAGACGAACTACATTCTGATAAAGGTGACAAAGCTATTTATGAAATTGCTAAAAACTCGACTAGTGAGTCTGTTAAGAATGCATGTATAGCAATATCATTTGAAATTTCTAAGTTGTCTAATGATGGGATAGTTCAGGGTGAATAATTATAATCAGATACAAGCTTTATTAACTATTTTAAAAATTGGCTAATTTATAAGTCAATTCACTCTGATTTACGCTAATTCTATTTCAGTTAAAATAAAAAGCTCGAAAATGTCCTATTTTCGAGCTTTTTTTGTAGGTACTATGGTATTCTACGCAAGGATTCTTACGGAAGAACCAATGATCCGCAACAGTACCTTCAGACAAACCGAAATAATTAAAACAACCTTTTTACAATTCCGTCTTAAATACATTCAAACAAATAATGCAAAAGGACATAAAAAAACCGGTCAAAATTGTTTTTTTTGACCGGCTATAGTGGGGGCTAATGGATTCGAACCAATGACCCCCTGCTTGTAAGGCAGGTGCTCTGAACCAGCTGAGCTAAGCCCCCATAAATCAAAATTTTGTTTAAGAACTAATCAAAATTAGAATAACTAATATCTAACTTTTTTTATATAAATTCAAATAAATTCGCTGATGATTGAAAATTATTTTGACGTTTTTGAGACTTGAAGAAATTATAATGGCTTGCTATAACTAATTAATGACAAAATAGAGCGAGCGACGGGATTCGAACCCGCGACATCAAGCTTGGGAAGCTTGCACTCTACCAACTGAGTTACGCTCGCAACTTATATAAATAAACATAAATAATTTCTGATTTTCTTACAATAAAAATTTTGCTGCCTTCTATTTCTCATTATTCTTTTGACCAGTATGGTTCACTAAGAATAACAGAAACAATTGTAATCCCGATTGCAAGCAACAGAACTCTTATACCCGAAAATGTGAAATCACGAAGTGTAAAAAATATTAATGCTGCGCCTATTAAAAATAGTACAACATTTATCACCTTTACCGTCATAATGCCTCCCCGCATAAGCGAACCCCTTAAAATTAGAAATCAGATTTAATTCTGAATTCCTTCCCCGTAAATGATCAAAATTGGATGGAATATAGTTTTAAACGCTGTTATAAAGCTATTATAAATTAATTAAAGCTATCTAAATAAACGCAAATAGTTAATTTGTAAGCTTTTATAACAACACGAAAATAAAATAATAAAAATAAATTACAATTGAAATGCTTCACGTACCAAATCTTTTTGGTGTTGCGCCGATACTTTTGAAGAACCCACAGCAGGGCTTGCTCCCTCAGGTCTTCCTGCGTAAAACAATTTTTGTCCTTCGGCAACATCATCAACTAATCTTTGTGCTAAAAAGAACCATGCGCCCATATTCTTTGGTTCTTCTTGTACCCAAACAATTTTTGTAGCGTTAGGGTAGGAGGCTAACAATTCTTTCATTTTCTTAGGCTTATAGGGATAATACTGCTCAATCCTAACAATTGCTATATCATCTATATTATTTGAACTTCGATAATTAACTAAATCGTAGTAAACCTTACCGCTTGTTAGAATTACTTTTTCAATAAACTTTTTCTTTTGAATTGTTGAATCATCTATTATCTCTTTGAAGCTGCCGCTAGTAAAATCTTCTTTTGGAGATTTTGCATCAGGTAAACGAAGCAGACTTTTCGGAGTCATGATAACCAAAGGTTTTCTAATCGCGGCTTTAATCTGTCGTCTTAGCAAATGAAAATATTGGGCCGGCGTTGTTACATTACAAACTTGCATATTATCTTGAGCGCAGAGAGTTAAGAATCTCTCCAATCTAGCGCTTGAATGTTCAGGACCCTGTCCTTCATAACCATGGGGAAGAAGCATTACAACACTATTTGGTAATTTCCATTTTTCGTATGAAGCAACTATGAAATTATCAATTATAACTTGTGCGCTATTTGCAAAATCACCGAACTGAGCCTCCCAAATTACCAGAGCTAGAGGATCGGCAGTACTATAACCATATTCAAAACCTAGTACAGATGCTTCTGAGAGTAAACTATCAAGTGCTTCAATTTTTGCATGCGCTTCGTTCATATAATTTAATGGAAGATAATCTTCGCCGGTATTTATATCAGTAAGTGCTAAATGCCTTTGACTAAAGGTTCCGCGAACGCTATCTTGACCACTTAACCTAACAGGAGTTCCTTCGTACAAAAGACTACCAAATGCTAATGCTTCACCAAGCGCCCAGTCTGCTTCGGTGCTTCCGTCTATCAATCCTTTGCGCTTTTCTAAAAACTTACTGAGTTTTGGATGAATGTGAAAATCATTTGGAAGAGTAGTAAGCGAATTTATTATCGCGCTCAATTCATCTTCGGAAATTCCTGTTTCTTTAGATGGAGTTACGGATTCTATTCTTTCTTTTGAAACTGCAAGCGGAACATCTGTATTGAATTCACTTTTCTTTCTTCTAATTTTGTCGAAAGCTTCACCTAAAATTCCATTTATTTCTTCATTCATTTGTTGAATTTCGTCCGCACTAAGATTTTTATTTTTCAATAAAGTTTGAGAATAAGATTCCCTTACTGAAGGATGATTTTTAATCTTTTCATAAAGTAATGGCTGGGTAAAACCCGGTTCATCACCTTCATTGTGTCCGTGTTTTCTATAACCGAACAAATCAATTACAACATCTTTTTTAAATATTTGTCTATATTCAAATGCCAATTTAGTAACCCATAAAGCAGCTTCCGGATCTTCGCCGTTAACATGAAAAATCGGAGCCTGAATCATTTTAGCAACGTCTGTAGCATAAACCGAAGAACGAGCATCTTCCGGGGTTGTGGTAAATCCAATTTGATTATTAATGATTATGTGAACCGTACCTCCGGTTCTATAACCTTTTAGTTGAGATAAATTCAATGTTTCTGCAACAACACCTTGTCCCGCAAACGCAGCATCTCCGTGAATTAGAAGCGACATAACTTTCCTATGGTCCTTGCTATCGCCTAAACGAGATTGTTTTGCTCTTACAATTCCTTCTACAACAGGATTTACCCATTCGAGATGGCTTGGATTAGAAGCCACTGAAACTGCGATACTTTTTCCGTCATTAGTTTTATATTTTCCGCTGGCGCCAAGATGATATTTTACATCTCCGGAACCTTCGAAAGAATTCGGATCACGAATATCCTCAAATTCGGAAAAGATCGAATCGTATGACTTTCCAATTATATTGGCAAGTACATTTAATCTTCCTCTATGTGCCATGCCGAGCACAACTTCTTGAATTCCGCCATTATTAGCTTCGTTTAGAAGTATATCAAGAACCGGAATTAGGGTTTCCGAACCTTCTAAAGAAAATCTTTTATGCCCGATAAATTTAGTGTGAATAAAATGTTCGAAAGATTCTGCTACAATTAATTTTTGCAGTATTCTCTTTTTAACCGAATTATCAAAATTTGGTTGGTTCTTTACCGGTTCCATTTTGCTCTGCAGCCATACTTTTTCTGCCGGGTTTTGAATATGCATATACTCAACACCAATTTTATCACAATAAGTTTTTTGCAGAATCTCTAGAATTTGCCTTAAAGTTGCAGTTCGTAATCCGCTAAATCCACCCGTAATAAATTCGCGATCTAAATCCCAGAGAGTAAGTTTATAAGTTGCCGGATCCAATTCTGCATGATAAGGAGTTAAAGAACCGATCGGATCTAAATTAGCAATCAAATGTCCGCGTACTCTGTATAGATTTATTAGTTGAAGTATTCTTCCTTGTTTTTCAAACTCTTCGGTATTTGTATGTCCGTTTGAAAAACCCGGTTGATAATCCGTCTTCCAAACCAATGGTTGAAGCGGAATATTAAGTGCGGCAAAAATATCGTTATAAAAGTGTTTCTCACCTAAGAGCAGTTCGTGCACTTCTTTTAAAAAGAATCCACTTTCCGCACCTTGAATAATTCTATGATCATAAGTGCTTGTAATATTCATTACCTTGCTTACACCAAGAGTAGAAATTGTTGCCGGTGCCATTGCTTGATATTCTGCCGGATATTGGATTGCGCCGGTTGCTATAATTGTTCCTTGTCCAACCATGAGTCGGGGAATAGACATTACTGTTCCGATTGTCCCGGGGTTTGTTAAAGTAATTGTAGTGCCCATAAAATCGGCGGGATCAATCAAACCTTTACGCGATCTTTTAACTAAATCTTCATAAGCGTCTAGAAATTCCTTAAAGTTCATTGAGTTTGCGTTTTTAATATTCGGAACTATCAATGAACGTGAGCCGTCTTTTTTCTCAATATCAATTGCTAATCCAAGATTAACGGAATGCCGCTTAATCAAATTAGGTTTGCCGTTGATTTCCGAAAATACATTATTCATCGCCTGATTAGAATCAATAGCTCTAATTATTGCCCAGCCAATTATGTGAGTGAAAGATATTTTGCCTAAATTCTTTTTCTTTAATTCCTGGTTTATTAATGTTCTGTTTTCTTCAAGAAGTTTTACCGGAATTGTTCTTTGTGAAGTTGCAACCGGCATTGTAAGGCTTGAGGTCATGTTTTCAAGAATCTTCGCTGAGCTGCCGGCAATAATTTTCACTTCATCTTCTTTTTGAGGTTCCGGCATTTTTACATTTTTATTTGCGGATGTATATCCGTTTTTGCCATTGGATTTTACCGGAGTTTTCCCCTTGCCAAAGAAGGTCTGCCACTGTTCGGAAACTTCACCCGGATTTTCTTCGTATTGTTTATGCAGTGATTCCACAAACCATGTGTTTGCACCAAATTTTTCAAGTTCTTCTTTTTGTTCTTTTGTAAGATCGCTAGATTTCATTTTTTAATGTTTGAGTTTATATTAGAAAATAAATTTTTAGTATAAAAATATGACTTAGTATATAAAAAGAGCTCTTAAAAAATCTCTCTTTAATCATAAATAGCTAAATAAAAATTTGTTATCTTTCTATCAGCGGATTATATAGTAATAGTAACCAAAATTTACATCAAAAGTCATATAAAATTGATTAAACGCAAAAAAATGCGCTTAAATTTTATCTAAAATTGCTTTGTGCTTAATTTGATAAATTCGCAATGAGTAATGTAACAAAATTAGTAATTCATTTTAATAAAAAAAATGCTTAATAGTAAACATTATGATTGACAATACAGAAATTGAGAATTTGCGTAGAAGTTATTCTTTAAGAGAACTTACGGAAGCTACAGTAAATAAAGATCCTTTTGAGCAATTTTCACAGTGGATGGAAGAGGCTGTAAAATCAGATTTATTAGATGCAAATGCTATGGTTTTAGCAACTTCAGATAAGAAAGGATTTCCGTCCGCTCGAGTTGTTTTACTTAAAGGAATTGATGACAAAAGTTTTGTCTTTTACACCAATTACGAAAGTCATAAAGGAAGTGAACTTAGTGAAAATCCAAATGCTGCACTGTTATTCTTTTGGAAAGAATTGGAGCGACAGGTAAGAATAACAGGAAGAGTTGAAAAGATATCAAAAGATAAATCTGAAAAGTATTTTCATTCTCGCCCTTACGATAGTCAGATTGGTGCATTTGCTTCAGAACAAAGTAGCGTAATTCCAAATCGTGAATTTTTAGAGAATAAATTTACTGAGCTAAGAAATAAGTATGATGGCAAAGAAATACCGTTACCAGAGTTTTGGGGCGGTTATAAATTGATTCCAAATTACTTTGAGTTTTGGCAGGGACGAGAAAGCCGTCTGCATGATAGAATTGTTTATTTGCCTGTTGGAAATTCATGGAAAACACAAAGGCTTTCGCCTTAATTAAAATTTAAATCTAGATTTTAACATCGGTGTTTCTAGGATTATCGTTCTTGCAGTTATTGCAGCAATAATAATTATTCCTCCAATTATTGCCATCAGCGAGGGAATTTCTCCGTATCCTATAAAAACCCAAAACGGATTTAATACCGGTTCTACCAAGGAGAGAAGTGAGGCTTCGATTGCAAGGATTCGCTTTAAACCATAACTGAAAAAAGTATAAGCTAATCCAATTTGAAAAACGCCAAGAAAAACTACCATCCATAAATTTGAAAATGACATTGTCTGCATGGAATAAACATACGGAATGCAAATTATTGCCACTATAATATTTCCATAGAAGATTGAACTGAAATGATATTTATGATCATTTTTCCTCATTCCTAAAAAGAAAGCAGCAAAAGCGACTCCTGCAAGAAGAGCAAAAATATTGCCTTTAAGATCACCCGGGGAAAGTTTTCCGGTAAAAAACAGCAGCATTCCCAAAAAGCACACAATAATTGTTATGATATTTACCTTCTCATATTTTGTTTTATTGATTAGAGGTTCAAAAATCAAAACGTAAATCGGTGCTGTTGATTGAAGGAAAATTGCATTTGCCGCTGTAGTTGTTTTTGTTGCTAATACAAAAAATATTAGCACGAGCGAATAAAATGCCGCATTCAAAAAAGTAAATAAATTTGCCTTAAAAACTTTCTTTCTAAATATTATTGCAAAAACAAGTGCTGCTATTAGACATCTGAAAAAAGAAATTTGCATTGCGTTTAGAGTAATGAGTTTTATTAATAAACCGCCTGTGCTCCACATGAAAGCAGCTGCTATAACTCCTAGAATCCCTTTTCGATGTTCGGGCAAATTTTTCATAAAAAATATTTTTTAACTTGGTTTTAACATTATTTTTGTGGAATAATTTGACAAATGTACTTAAAATTTGTGCGAAAAATAATAATATGTTTATCTTGTAAAAGCAATAATGATAAATATAGATTTACTTTCCCAAAATATTAAAGAACTTTCGAATATTTCCGTAGTCTAAACTTGTTAGTAACTATGACCGATTTGAAATTTCTAACTATAAAAATCATCGGAGAAGTAAGACATAATGCGTTACAAATATAATCCTCCAAAAGCGATAAAATTTATCTTTAATGATTTCATTTGGGAATCTGTCACAGATAAAATACTTCTTACTTTTGATGACGGTCCGACAAAAGAAACTACGCCTCAAATTTTGCGTGAACTTGAAAATAATAATATAAAATGTATCTTTTTTTGTGTAGGGAATAATGTTAAAAATAATCCCGGCTTGGTTAATGAAATATTAAGTGCGGGACATGAGATTGGAAATCATACTTATAACCATAAAATAATTTCCAAAATCAGCTTAGCGGAAGCCGAAATAGAAATTGAGGCGTTCAATCAATTGATGTTGAAAGATTACAACTACAAGACAAAATATTTTCGTCCTCCACACGGAAGATTCAATCTTTTTACAAATAAATTTCTGAAGGAAAAAAATTTAACAAATGTTATGTGGTCTTTATTAACTTACGATTATAAAAATGATTTAAATCTTGTTAAATTTACTATTATGAATTATTTGATGAATAACTCAATAATTGTTCTTCATGATAGTCTAAAGTCTAAAAATATAATTATTGAGTCTATAAATTATATTGCTGAAGAAGCTGTAAAAAATAATTATGAAATCGGAGAACCCGGCGAATGCTTGAAATAATTTTCTTAATTGTATTGTGTGGATATTTCATTCAATCCGTTCTTTTTGTTATTGGCGTAGGCAAAAAATTTAGACGTTTAGATGAATCTGAATTGCCCACTGCAACGGTTATAGTTGCTGCAAGAAATGAAGAAGAGAATATTCTAAAGTGTATCCAATCGTTGGATAATTTAAAGTACCCCGAAAATAAACTAGAGATAATTTTGGTTGATGATAAATCAACTGATAGAACGGGGGAAATAATAGATGAATTTATTGCCGGCAAACAAAAGTTCAAAAAAATTATTACTAAAAAAGAAATTGGCAAGCTAAAAGGTAAAACAAATGCTCTCGCAAACGGAATTGAAATTGCCAGCGGGGAAATAATCTTAACTACAGATGCAGATTGCATTGCAGATCCTCTTTGGGCTCAAACAATTGCTTCTTATTACCAGGATGATATTGGAGCAGTTAACGGCTATACGACTCAGTTTGCGTTTGATAATTTTTCCGGTATGCAGGCAATAGATTTTGTTTATTTGTTGATCGTAGCCTCGGGAACAATAAATCTTAAAAAACCGATTAGCTGCATCGGTAATAATATGTCTTATCGAAAAAAAGCATACAAAGAAGTCGGCGGATATGAAAGTCTTCCATTTAGTGTTACGGAGGATTTTAATTTACTTCGTGCTATTTACAAATCAACTAAGTACGAAATAATTTATCCGCTTGATAAAGATTCTTTGATTACCTCAATTCCTTGTAAAACATTTAAATCTCTATTCAGACAAAAAAAACGCTGGTCTGTTGGTGGATTAGAAGTTCCTCTCAGAGGTTACCTTGTAGGAATTTGGGGATTTTTAACAAATCTCGGTGTTTTCCTAACACCTTTTTTTTCTCACCCATATGGTTATATTTGGCGGTCTTTAAGTTAGCAATTGATTATTTCGTTCTTTACCCGGTACATCAGCGATTGGGTATAACAAAAAATCTAAAATATTTCTTCAGTTTTGAATTGTATTATACTTTATATGTTCTTGCAATTCCAATTGTCTTGTCAATCAGTAGAAAAGTAATCTGGAAGGGAAGAGAATACTAAATGCTTCTTCTTTGCAACTATTATGTTACATATCGATGCAACGCTTTTTGTGAATTTTGCCATTTTGGTGAACATGAAAAGTTTAAAGCTACTCCGCATGCAAAGCTGGAAGATTTTAAATCTAATGTTTCTCAACTAGCTGAACTTGGAGTTAAGTTTATTGATCTTACAGGCGGCGAACCTTTGCTGAATCCTAATATTCATTTGATGGCTGAATTTACTAAAAGTCTTAACATGCAAACGAGTATTACTTCAAACGGATTACTTTATCCTAAATTTGCCGAAAGACTCGCCGGAAATATAAATCTTCTTCATTTTTCGTTAGATTCGCCTGACGAAGAAGAACATAACAAGATTAGAAAAGTGAATTGTTACAATAGTGTTCTGCAAAGTTTGGAATTAGCTAAATCGCTGGGTGAGTATCCTGATATACTTTTTACTGTAACTAATGAAACTTATAAGAAACTTCCGCGAATGCATGAAATTGCACAAAAGCACGGATTGGTATTAATTGTTAATCCGGTTTTTTCTTACTTCGGAAATCCAGGATTATCAGATGAAGCGCTTGATTATCTTGAAGAATACGTGAGCGGTAAAATAGATATATACATGAATAAAGGGTTTATTAAACTAAGACGCGATGGCGGAAATAATATAAATGATCCCCTTTGCAAAGCAGTTTCCCGTGTAGTAGTAATTTCTCCTTTCAACGAAATAATTTTGCCTTGTTATCATTTTGAAAATGAAAGAATTCCAATTGACAAACCAATTAAAGAGATCAGACAAACAGAAAAATTAAAATATTATAAAAAGATGGAAGGTAAATTCGATTTTTGTCAAGGCTGTACAGTCAATTGCTACTTTGAACCGTCTTTTGCATTTCCAACAAATTTTTATTCGGTCTCAGCACTCTCGTCAAAGTTTAAGTACGGGTATAATAAATTAGTTAAACAAAAAATAAAAAAGAAACTACTGAATAAAACGGAATCAAACTAAATGCGGACTAAGATAATTTGTACTTTTGTTTTGTTGTTTTCGGTACTAAGTATTGCTCAAACAAAAGTAACTTGGTTTCCTTCAAACTTAAACATACAGCCATTTACCGCTAATTTTTTAGAACCTAAAGCAGGCGCTTCTTACTTATTTAATATGGACAAGATTAGACTAGATATCGGAACTTCAGCAGATATTGTTCATATTAAAAATGATAATTCAACTTTATCTTTCGGTGCTGATTTATTCACTTTTACAAGAATTAGAAGCGAAAAAAATTTCCGATTCCCTGTAGAGAATATCGATTTCCTTTTTGGGATAAATGCCGGTTATAAAGTTGTTGATAAAAATACTCAGTACGGATTTCGTTTTCGATTTAGCCATATAAGTGCTCATTTAGTGGATGGAAGATATGATCAACAAAATAATGTTTGGCGTGATAATTATAATCCGTTTGTTTTTAGTAAAGAATTTTTTGAGTTGACTCCTTTCTATCAGGTAAATTCACTGAGAGGATATTTGGGTTTAACTTATATTATTCACAGCGTTCCAGATGGAATTGGCCATGGAATTTATCAAGCTGGTTTTGATTATTATTTAACCTCTTTTAATGATATTCCTTTTACGCCTTATATAGCCGATGATTTTAAGGTTTCCAATATAAATGATAAATATTTCGGTAATAATATTTTTACTACGGGAATTAAATTCGGTAGATATGACGCAAAAGGTTTTAGTCTTTATTATTCCTATATATCAGGAAAAAGCGTTCACGGAGAACTCTATAATATAAGTGAAAGTTATTCATCTATTGGATTTAATGTGGATTTATAATGCCTGATTTTAACGAAGAGTTTTTCGATACATATGAGCCTTCTTACAAAGTAAAAAAAGATAAGCAAAATTATCTCCTTCATATAGGATTATTCGTTCTTACTTTTATTACAACAACATTTGCCGGAGCAGAATGGCTTAGCGGAAATTTTGGAGGCGGTCCTTATGAGATCTCTTTTTTGTTAAAAGGACTTCCTTATGCATTTTCAATCATGTTTATAATTTCCTGTCACGAATTCGGTCATTATTTTGCAGCAAGATATCATAAAGTAAAAGCGACTCTTCCTTATTACATCCCTTTTCCTCCAATTCCTATTTTTTTAAATTTCGGAACAATGGGTGCGGTAATTAAAACTAAGTCACCAATTTATTCTAAAAAAGCAATGTTTGATATTGGTGTTGCAGGACCATTAGCAGGATTTGTTGCCTGCTTAATTGTTTTAATTTATGGATTCACTCATTTGCCCGGTATAGATTTTTTGTTAAAAATACATCCGGATTATTTTTCACCTCAATATGGAATGACTGGCCAAAATTTATACTTTGGAAATAACTTGTTGTTTTCATTTTTCAAATTAATATTTGTCCACAAAGAACAATTCTTTCCACCTATGTCAGAAATATATCACTATCCTTATTTATGCGTAGGATGGTTCGGATTATTTATCACTGCAATGAATATGATTCCGGTTGGACAACTTGACGGCGGGCATATTAGCTACACAATGTTTGGAGAAGAAAAACATTTTAATTTTGCATTAGTTTCGTTTGCTATTTTGCTGGTGCTTGGTGGAGTTGGTGTTTATGAATGGATTATGGAGACTAACATTGGTTTTGGCTGGATTGGATGGCTGCTGTGGGCTTTACTATTATTTTTCGTAATAAAATTAAAGCATCCATCAATTCATGATTATTCTGAATTAGACAGAAAAAGAAAAATTTTAGGTTATATTAGTTTTGCAATTTTAATTATCTCTTTTACACCAACACCATTTATGATCTTTTAAACTGTTAAGGGTAGAACTTTTTACCTTGAGAGAAGTGATTAAGAAATAAATATTTAACTCAATGAAAAAAATAATTTTGCTAATTATCCCGCTACTTATTTGGGGATGCAATAAGAAATTTGATAACCCGATAGATATCTCGAACAGCACTTTTTATGCTGCTTCTGTTTATCCAATCAAAACTTTTACTTATTCATCCGCCGATTCTACATTAAAACCACAAATCGCTGTTAAAAATTCGGATCAGGTTCAACAAGTTTACTTTAATATCAGTGATCCCGATGGAATGCAGATGAATAATTCCCCGATTATTATGAAAAAAGGAGACACTTTTAATAGTGCCGATACTTTTACCTTTAACGGTGAATGGCCTATGAGTCAATATTATGCAAAAGGTAAATATGAAATACAATTTTTTGCTGTTGATAATTTGGGTAACGATGTAAAACTTGCAGTTCAATATTTTAATTTTGATAATTCACAACAGAATGTTCCTCCTGTTATTTCTAATGTTGTAGCGCCAGATACACTTGTTATGTCGGGTCAAAAAATAGTTTTTCTTGTTACTGTTGATGCAAGTGATGCAAACGGTTTAAATGATATCAAATCAGTTTTCTTTAATTCTTATTTACCAGGTGGATTAGCTTCTTCTCAAAATCCATTCCTACTATTAGATGATGGAAAAAATGGTGATAAAGTTTGGGGTGATGGTACTTATTCATTAATTGTTGAGTTACCTGCTTCCGGTGTAACTCCGGGAACATATCGCTGGGAATTTCACGCACGAGACAGAGACGACTCTGTCAGCAATATAATTATTCACGAACTAGTTATTAAATAATGTCCAAAAAATCTTTAATTTTATTCATTGTACTTGCTATAATAACCGCAGCATATCCACAATTCAATCCGGCTAAATATTCAATGCGGCAGGATAAAAAATTTGCTAAAACCTCCGTGGATTATTCCCCTGCCGGGAATAGTATAAGCGATATAGTTGTTATAGGAGATACTGTTTGGGTTGGTTCAGGGAAAGGTGTCAGTTTATCAACCGATGCGGGTAATTCATGGAAAAATTTCTATGGCTCCGATGCTTTTGGTTCCGAAAATATTTCGGCGATGGGATACAACAAAGGAACTTTCTGGGTTGCAACTGCACATTCTATTGAAAGTAACGGATCGACTTTGCCCGAGGGAAGCGGATTAAAATATACTACCGATAATGGAAATACCTGGACTTCTATTAGCCAGCCTTTAGATGCGCAAACTGATACGGTTGTAGTATACGGAAATAATCATCTTAGAGCTTTGCCTGTAACTGTAAAAGTTCAGAATCTCGTTTATGATATCGCTTTTACTAAAAATACTATTTGGATTGCTAGTTTTGCCGGCGGATTAAGAAAAAGTACCGATATGGGGAAAACATGGCAGCGTGTAGTTTTACCTCCGGATTTTTTAGATAGTGTAAAGCCGTCTGATACTCTTAATTTTTGTTTGCAGCCTGTAGCCGGAAAATTTTGCTCAGAGGATAATTTGAATTATAGAGTTTTCTCAGTTGTTTCTGCAAACGATTCTACACTTTATGTTGGTACTGCAGATGGAATTAATAAGTCAACAGATAACGGAATAAGCTGGCAGAAATTTACACACACAAATCAGACAAATCCTATTAGCGGTAATTTTGTAGTTGCTTTGGCTTACAATAATCAGACTAACACCATTTGGGGTGCAACTTGGAAAGCCGAAGGGCAGAATGAGTTTTATGCGGGAAGTTATTCTAATGATGGTGGTGCAAATTGGCAAACTGCATTATACAACGAGAAAATCCACAACTTTGGATTTAAGGGAAATGATATTTTTGCACTGACTGATGAAGGTGCTTTTAGATCGAATGATGGTGGAAGTACCTGGCTGTTGCCAAATATAGTAAAAGATACCAAGACAGGAATTACTATTTCAACTAATATATATTACGCAGCTGCTTCAAATAATAATACTGTATGGCTCGGTTCCGATGCCGGTTTAGTAAAATTTGTTGAAACCGGAAGCTTATGGACAGGAGACTGGACAGTTTATTTCGCTTCGCAAAAATTAGCTTCTACTAGTGAAACCTATGCATATCCAAATCCTTTTTCTCCAAGAAATGAGCAGTGTAAAATTAAATATTCAACCGGCGGAAAAACAGAACCGGTTACAATCAGAATTTTTGATTTTGGAATGCATTATTTGAGAACAGTAATCCAGAATGCACAAAGGGGAAATCCATCTCATTCTGTTGATGATTCCGGTGGTGTAATAGATTATTGGAATGGAAGAGACGATAATGGAAATATGGTTCCTAACGGTGTTTATTTTTATAGAGTTGATGTCGGCTCGAATGATCCGGTTTATGGAAAAATTCTTGTAATTCAATAAGAGGGTATTTTGAAGAGATTAGTAATATTATTTTCACTTGTTTCGATTACACTTTTTGCTCAGCCTAAGGTAAGTGAAATTAGTACTATGCCCGGTGCATTTAGTAGAATGGGATTTGGCGCCAGAGGGATGGGAATGGGAAATGCGATGTCTGCAGTAACTGAAGGTAATTTAGTTTCTTATTATAATCCTGCGGTTATTGTATTTCAAAAAGATAATTCTTTTCAATCTTCATACTCAATTTTATCATTGGATAGATCCTTAAACTTTCTGAGCTTTACGAGAAAGTTCGATTTTTATTCCAGTCCTGATGTCGGGAAACCAGATAGGAAACCTAGATCTACAGCCGGAGTAAGTCTTGGAGTAATAAATTCCGGAGTCAGTAATATAGAAGAACGAGACAATAACGGAACAAAAACCGGGGACTTATCAACTTCAGAAAATCAGTTTTTTATTGGATTAGCAAATAGGTTTTCTCAAAAAGTATCAATCGGTTTAGCTGTTAAGTTTTTCTATTATAAACTGTATGATAAAATATCATCTTCCGGTTTTGGGCTAGATATTGGAGCATTGTATAAAGTTAATGGTCACTTTAATGTCTCTTTGATGTTAACCGATCTTAACTCTAAATACAAATGGGATTCAACTCCGCTTTATGGTCAAGACGGAACAAATACTGAAGATAAATTCCCCTTACTTAAGAAACTCGGTGTAAGTTATACTAACAAAGATTTGGGTATACTTGGCTCTGTTGAAATTGAAAGTAGTAATGCGGGTACAAATTATCTTCGTGCCGGTGTGGAATATAATATATACGATGCATTTATATTTAAGAACGGGATTTGATCAATTTAATCTGAGTAATTCAGATGAATATGCATTGCCGACATTTGGTTTTTCTTATTTCAAAAAATTCGGTGATGTAATATTTGGTGTCGATTATGCATATGTAATGGAACGTTATTCCTCGCATGATCGTCATGTAGTTGGACTAAGTGCAAACTTTTAATAAGAATATAGTTAAAAACATGAAAAATAAATTTTATAAAATCTTAGCAATTTCATTTTTATCATTTGGAACAATATTAGCCCAATCAGCAGGCAATTCTGGCTTGTCTTTTCTAAAATTCGGATTTGGAGCCAGAAATATTGCAATGGGAGATGCGGGAAGTGCGCTTTCAAGAGATGTAACTTCGCTGTTTTACAATCCGGCTAATTTATCATTAAATGATAATTCCGAAATTATGTTAATGCATAATCAATCCATTCAAGATGTTCAGAGTGAAGTATTGGGAGCTAAAACGTTAATCTGGGGACTCCCGATTGCGGTCGGTTTTAATGTAACGAATGTAAATAATATCGAAGTGCGAACTCGACCTGGAGATCCAATAGCTTCATTCAATGCACACTATTTCTTTGGAAGCCTTTCAACCGGTTTCCATGTAAGCAGCGATGTCGCAATAGGTATTTCGATGAAATATCTATATGAAGGTCTTTATACTGATGAAGCTACCGGACTGGGATTTGATTTAGGTGTCAATTATCAAACTCCTATCAATGGTTTAATGGCATCTGCTGTGGTTAAAAATCTTGGAAGTATGAACAAGTTGAAAAATGAAAAAACAAAACTTCCGACAGAAATTAGAATCGGCGCTTCTTATATGCTGGATTCATTTGGCAAATTCGATGTTACCGGAGTTGGTGAATATCAAAAATACACTGCAACAAGTGATAACCATTTTAATTTAGGTGCCGAAGTTGCTTACAATAAATTGTTGGCGTTGAGATTCGGTTATCAGACAAATTATGTTTCAAAAGGTTTTACTGCAGGTTTTGGACTTATGTGGGGAAATCTTCACTTAGATTATGCATTCCAGCCATACTCTTTCGGTTTAGGAAGCGCAAATATATTTTCGCTTAAATTAGGATTTTAATAATTTGTTATTTGGTTGCTTCCATTTATCTTCAAGAATCATTAAATATTATCTAACTAAAGTTATTGTGTTTTAGTATATTTTATTTATAAATTATTTTCTAATCTGTATCAGTTAAATAAGAATTTAATATTTATGATTGAATATTCTATTTTCAAAAAATCAAAAATTGCTCCGCAGAATGGGATGAATTTGTAGATCAATCCGATAACGGAACGATGTTTCATTCACGTAAATTTTTGTCCTATCATCCTGAAGATAGATTTGAAGATGCGTCCATTTGCGTAATTAAGAATAAGAAAATATTAGCCATACTGCCTGCTGTAATTGTGGAAAGGGAAGGAAAGAAAGTCTTGTCTTCACACGGTGGAGCTTCTTACGGCGGATTTGTTTATAAAAGTAATCTAAATTTTAAAGAGGCTTTTGATCTTGTTGAAATTCTGTTAGATCATGGCAAAAAGTTAAAATGCGATCGAATTCAACTCACGCCTCCTCCAATAATCTACCAATCAAAATATTCTAATTATATAGATTTTGCTTTGGTGAAAAATGATTTTCAATATGTAAAACGCGATGTTTCAAGCGTTGTTCAACTGGATATTCCCAAAGATGAGTTATTAACAACATACAGGGCGGAAGCTCGTACAGCAGTTAAGAAGTCTATTAAATCGGGTGTTGAAATAATTGAATGTGATAGATTTGAAGATTACTATAAAATTCTTGAGAAGAACCTTAAGATGCGTCATAATGTAAAACCTACGCATTCATTGGATGAATTGCTGAAGCTAAAAAAAATGTTTCCTGATAAAGTAAGACTTTGGGGTGCGTTTGTCGGAGATACTTTAATAGCCGGTGTATGTAATTTTAGCGCAAATTCTAAAGTAGTTTTAGCTTTTTACATTAGCCACGATGAAGATTACCAGGAATATCGCGCTGTAAACTTATTGTTTTATGAAATAATGAAGAAATATCAAGAAGAAAATTATAAGTTTTTAGATTTTGGAATTTTCACTGTGAACATGGATCCGAATTGGGGATTAGCAAGATTTAAAGAAAATTTTGGCGCTAGAGGAATTTTTAGAGATACATATTATAAAGATATTTAATGCTTAAAATACTTCATTTAGCTCCACAAAATTATGCCGGTGTTCCGTACAGTTTTTTCCAAATGCATAATGCATGCGGAGATTCTTCAAGAATAATCACATTTCACAATAACCCGTTAGATTTTCCCGAAGACATATGTTTAAATTGGGCATTGCCGAATTTCGCTCTGGCTAAGAAATGGCGAAGGAAAAAAGTTGATGACCGCCAGTATCAACCGGTCTTAAAAGCTCCGATATTCAAGCCTAAAAATATAATTGAATCTGCATACTTTAAAGTAATTGATTTTTTTAGAAAAGCTGATATTGTTAAGCTTGTTGCAGAATTCAATCTGGATGATTTTGATATTATTCATTATGATGCCGGATTGGATTTTTTCCGTAATTCTGCACAAGCTAAAAAGTGGAAAAAGCAAGGAAAGAAGATAGTCTGTTGCTATTACGGAAGTGATCTTAGAATTAGAGGATTAATAAAGGAGCTTGACGTAATTTCCGATCTGAATATTACTTCCGAATTTGATCACCTAGCTCTTAAAAAAGACTTACATTATTTGTTTTATCCGTACGATCCCTCCGAATTACCGCAACGAAAAATAAATGAGAGTGAAAAAATTAGAATAATTCACTCTCCGACAAATCGAAAGTATAAAGGTACGGATTTAATAATATCTGTAATCGATAAGATAAAAAAAGATCGTGATATCGAATTTATTTTACGCGAAAATATAAATCGAAGTGTTTTGCTGGAAGAAAAATCCGCATCGGATATTAGTATTGATCAAGTTGGCGGTAGTATGGGCGGCACCGGTTACGGAAAAGCAGGTTTGGAAACATTGGCAATGGGAATTCCGACCATTACTAATATGTCTTTTGAATATGCTGAATGGTTGCCTGAAAATCCTTTTGTAGTAGCAAATAACGAAAAAGAACTTTATAATTGTTTGATTGAACTGATCGACAGTGCTTCGCTTCGAAATGATTTAGGAGAAAAAGGGAAGCGATGGGTTGAAAAATATCATGGATTCAAGCAAGTGGATGCGAGGTTGAAAGAATTGTATAAACAGAATAATATTATATAATGTCGTTAAGAACAAACTTATCTAATTCTACAGCTTGGTACACAGTTGGTAATTTATTTATCCGGTCGGTTAGTTTCATTCTTTTGCCGCTATATTCAAATTTAATAAACACATCTGATTTCGGAAATTATTCGGTTTTAATCTCTGTGTATGCAATAGTAGCTGTTTTATATCAGTTCGGAATGCAATCGGCGCTTTCCAAATTTTATATTGAAGAAGAGAATGAGGCTCGAAGGAAAAGCATTTTTTCTACAATACTTAATTTTGTAATTATTTTAGGTCTAATAATTACAACTTTAGCGTTTCTTTTTTCTAAAACTATATCCTTGCTAATATTAAATTCACCAAAATTCTACCAACTTGTTGAAATAATTTTTGTAGCACTCCTATTTGAAACTATTGGCTATTTTTTCCTTCATTTATTAAAAACTAAACAAAATTCTAAACGTGTTGTCTTTGCCTCTTCAATGGCAGCTATATTTAATTTTATATTAAATATAGTCTTTGTTTATTGGTTAAGATTTTCGGTCGAAGGTATTTTTCTGGCTCAAGTTTTCAGCGCTTTATTTTTAATAACTGTTTTGCTCCCGGATATTAAAAATGATTACATCAATATTATTGATAAAATATTTCTTAAGAAGCTTATTAAGTTTTCTTATCCTTTTGTTATAGGCGGAATTTTAACAGCAGCTGTAGATTTTAGCGACCGTTTTATATTAAATCATTTTCTTGGAATAAGTGAAGTCGGTATATATGGCTTTAGCTATCGGATTGCAATGATAATGAACTTATTTGTAATCTCTTTTAGAACAGCGTGGATTCCTTATGGGCTTAATCTGTTCTATAAAAACGAGGATTTTAATACAGCCTCCGGAAAAACCGTAAGTAAGCTTCTGGCTATTTCTTTTCTGATCTTCCTGGCAGTTTCATTATTTGCAAATGATTTATTTAAGATAAAAATTAGCGACATAAATTTGTTTAACTCAGCTTATCAAAGTGGTGTTGTGATTGTCCCATTCGTACTTTTAGGATACTTATTTAATGGTTTAGTTTCATTTTATTCAATCTATCCCTATACCTCAAATAAGACATTTCATTTTTTAATTTCTGACGCTTTGGCTTTTGTGGTTAATATCTTTTTGAATTTAATACTAATCCCTATTTGGGGAATTTCGGGAGCTGCTGTGGCTACAACATTTGCGTTTATGATTGCGGCAGTTTATTTGTTCTTGATTAGTCGAAATAAAATAAAAATAGTATATCCGATAAGGCAATTGAGTATCATTTTAGTTTCAGCGTCTGCAATATTTATAATTGCAATAATTTTTAATTTTTTGATTTTGAACTTTATACTGCTGGCAATTTACGCTGCGATAATTTATAGATATTGTAATATTGATGTGACTAGAATATTAAGATTTTCAAATGGTACTGACTAATTCAATAATTTTGTGAGATTCCGATTCCCAGTTCTTTCCTTTTTCTATGATGTCTCTGGCATTAACTGATTGTTGCCTTAGCTTGTTCGGATTTTCCCAATAACTCTCTATTATTTTAATTATTTGATCTTCAGCATTGGGATTTACTAAATTTCCGATTTTTTCAATTTCTAATTCCTTTCTAATTGGTTTAATATCGGAGTAAATAACAGGTTTACCGCAAGCAAGATACTCAAAAATTTTTATCGGCAATGAGTTGCGATAAATAAAATTCTGTTTCCTTAAATCAAAACAAAGATCAATGTCGCTAATTTGATTTGCTAATTCACTATAACTTACCCAGTCTTTTCTGATCAATCGAATTATACTAATATTTTCACAAATCTTGTTGAATATCTCTTCTTCTTTTTTGTACTGAAATTTGCCGATGATCTTTAAAGTTACATTTTTATCCAGGTTATTTTTGGCTAGTTTTTGTGCAATGTTTAAAAGAGTTAGAATACCTCGGTCAAAGTTTATCAATCCTGCGTATCCAAGCGTTATATTATCCGGAGTTGGAGTTGGGGGCCGGCTTGGAAAATATTTTAAGACAGGGTAATAACCGATTATAGTTTTTTGTTTAGTTGGTGACAAGATATCATATCGCCTTTTCTTTGATACTTCTCCTACTATGATATGATCAGAAATATTAGAAGCTAAAATATTTATTAAAGTAAGAATAGGATAGAAAATTAGTTGTTTGATAAAACTTAATTTAGAAGTTACATTTTCAGGATACCATTCGGTAACATCTAAAATAATTTTTGTACTAGATTTTTTCTTTCTTTTATAATTATTTGCAGCAAATACTGCCATTGGTTCACAACAAATTACTATATCAGGCTGTTCGTTAGAAATAAGTTCAAAAAGTCTATAATTTTTACTTTTTCTACTAAGCATTGAACCGTCAAAGCCAATAATACTTATTTTATTATTTGTTTCCTTGATATTTGAAGTAGAACAAATAATCGAAATATCAAAACCTTCATTAATTAGCGAGTTAGCAAATTTCCAATATATTCTTTCATCGTATGGTGGATGTCCGGTCGTTACTAAAGTAATTTTCTTTCTCATGTCTCAATTTAACAAAAATCGGAAAAATATATTTTATTGCTTAAATTTAAACACTTAATATTCATCGCAAAACTAATTAAATATGATCAAAACAATTCTGATTGCCCCAAATAGTTTTAAAGAATGCGCAGATTCTATTGAAACGGCAAATTTATTTTATGCTCACTTGAGTAAAAACTCTAAATTGAAATTAATTAAGCTGCCAATATCCGATGGAGGAGACGGTTTTCTTGAAGTTTGTAAAGCTAATTTTAATTTAGTTAGCTTTCACTATGAAGTCTCCGCACCTAACCAAATTGAGAAACTAAACATAGAAGTTGGTTATGATCGAAAATCTAAAAATGTTTATGTAGAATCTGCTATGATTGTAGGTCTAAAAGTTATTCCGATTAATGAAAGGCATCCTGTTAATCTTAATACAAAAGGAATTGGAGAGTTATTAAGCCTTCTAAATGATGATGTTACTGCAGGAAGATTGGAAATAAATAAAGTTATTTTGGGTATAGGCGGAACGGGCACAAATGATTTGGCAATAGGAGCAGCATCTGAATGTGGTCTTATTTTAAATGACACTGATGGTAACTTCTTGCTCCCATTTCCCAGAAACTTTAGCCGAACAGAAAATTTGGTGTGGCAAAAGCCAAAATTATCTTTCGAGATTGAAGTGATAGTTGATGTTGAAAATCCACTTTTAGGGGAGCAAGGAGCAACGAAGGTTTTTGGAAGACAAAAAGGGAGTACCGAATCTGAACTTAATGAAATTGAATTAGGTTTTGGTAAAATCTATAATATTTTAAAAAATAAAAAGTTAGCTAGTTCACTTAACCCATCATCGGGAGCAGGCGGTGGTTTGGCTGCAGGTTTATGTTTATTTTTTGATGCAACGGTTATAACTGCCTCTGAATTTGTTCTTGGATACTTAAAGTTATCGAATTTGCTGGAGCAAGCTGATTATATTATTACAGGTGAGGGAGCATTTGATTTACAAAGTTTGATGAGAAAAGGTCCCGGAATAATTCTGGAGCATGCTAATGGAAAAGAGAAAAAAGTGTTTTTAGTTTGCGGTAAAATTGAGGATGATGCAAGATCCAAACTTGCTGATAATGTTATTATAATTGAGCTGAGTAAATATTTCAATTCCATTGAGGAATCTATTAAAAAATTTAAAGATGGGATTATTTTGGCTAGTGAAGAGATTTTAAGTCATCTTAAATAGTACTTTTTAATTATCAATTTTTGTTAATTTTATCTAATATATATAATTTAAAGTATAAGGAATTTAGGAACGGGAATAAAAAAACATGAAGCAATATCTAGATTTAGTCAAGCTTGTTTTAGATGAAGGAGTTAGAAAACCATCAAGAACCGGTGTTGATACAATTTCATATTTTGGAGCATTTTACAGAGTCGATCTTCAGGAAGGATTTCCTCTCTTAACTACAAAAGAAATGAGATGGAAATCACTTTTGCACGAGGTCTTATGGTATCTTTCCGGAGAAGATCATATAAGAAATTTAAGAAAGAAAACTAAAATTTGGGATGCTTGGGCAGATGAGGATGGAAATCTTGATACTGCTTACGGTAATTACTGGCGGCATTTTCCCAGCGCACAAAAAGATGAAAATGGTGAATGGCAAGTTCGGGAAGTTGATCAAATACAATATGTAATAGATGAAATTAAGAAAAATCCATATAGTAGAAGATTAATTGTTACAGCCTGGGAACCTGGAAATGCCACTACAAGTAAATTACCTCCGTGTCATTATACGTATGCATTTAATGTTAGTGACGGTAAATTAAATTGTCATTTAACTCAACGTTCCGGGGATATTGCTTTAGGTATTCCGTTTAATTTGGCAGCATATTCGATGCTCACTCAGATTATTGCTCAAGAAGTTAATTTGGAGCTTGGATTTTTTGCTCACACAATTGTTGATGCGCATGTATACGTAGCCGATAAAAATACACCTATGGAAAAATATGATCATAGAGAAGGATTGATGGAACAGTTAAAACGTGAACCTCTTCCGTTACCTAAATTAAAAATTGCCAAGAAACCTTTTGACCAACTTCAGTTTGAGGATTTTGAACTTATCGGTTACAAATCTCATCCAAAAATAAAGTTTGAAGTTGCGGTCTAACGGTGAGAAAACCATGCAATGAAATTTTATAACATTTATAAAGGATTACAGCTTGTTATGGCTGTAGTCTTTTCATTTCAAATAAATTCTGCTGCTCAAAACTTCGTTACTAATATTTACAATAATGGAGATGGGTTAGTCAGCAATTTAACTAAAAGTATAGTTCAAGATAATGATGGATATATTTGGATTGCTACTGACGGGGGATTGTCTCGATTTGATGGCAAAAAATTTCTAAACTTTAAAAAAGGGCTTCCTTCTTTTTTTATAAAGGATTTATTAGAGACAAAATCCGGCAAAATGCTTATTGCAACCGATATGGGAATCGGTTATTTTGAACAATCTGACTCAGGTTATGTCTATAAAAATATTGCAAAATCTTCACTCCAGGAAAGTAATGAAGCGCTTTATTATCCCAAACAATTATTTCAAGCAAATGACAGCAGCTATTGGGTAAGCGATTTAACCGGGATTTCTCATATTAGTAAAGGGAGTTTTAAAAAATATAAATTTGATAAAGTATATGATGCCGATAGTTATTTCCGCTCCTTTCTCGTTGCTGAAACTGAAGATAATAAAATAATCGCTGCGTCTAGAACCGGTACATTATTTTACTACGATGCTGATAATGATTCATTCCAAAAATTAAATTACGATCCTCCCTCCGATCAGTTTACTTTTGATGCATTAGTAAATATTGGAAATAGTACTTTTTTAGCGGGAAGCAGTGATGGGATTTATAGAATCAAATTAGGAAAATCAATATCGGATATTTCAGTTGATAAAATTTCAAATGTCAAAAATATTTCCTCAATTGTATTAGGTAAATCAGGCAAATTATTTGTGGGAACTTGGACCGACAATTTTTATTTTGGTTCAATTTCCGGTGGAAAATTAACGCTGTCTAGGTTCGATAATTATGATTTCGGATCTATTAAAAATTTATTTATTGATAGAACCGGAAACCTATGGGTTTGTTCTGATAGAGGAATCGGATTAGTTCGCAAAACTGTATTTCATCCTATTGAGCCTAAATATTTCGGAAGTGATAATTTGAGTCTTTATGCTCAGCAAATAAAATCATTCGGAGATAAAATTTATTTCTCAAACGGAAATGATTTGTTTCAAGTAGATAAAAATTCTGACGGATTTTCATTGCGTAAAATTATTGAGGCAAAGGATAGGCGAATTCTATCTTTTGATGTCGGTAAATCCGGAATATGGGTTACTTTTACCGATAGGCAACTAGTTCTTTTTGATAAAAATGGAAGTACGAAATTATTTTCTAAATATTTTCAAGATGATCGCCCGAATGATTTATTTACTGATAGTAAAGGAAATCTTTGGTCTTATTTTCCGCGTGAATACAAAATTCTAAAGATAGATCAGTCTTATAATCTCTCCTACTACAATTTGTCTTATCACGATTTAGTTTATATAAATTTGTTTAAACAAGCATCTAACGGAACTATCTATTGTGCGGGTTCTGGAATTGATTCTTACTTATTTAAATTGGATAAAAGCAAAAATGAGTTCATAAATATTTCGCCCAAAATTGATTTCGCTACACATTCGCCTATAGAAATCTTTGACCTAGATTTCAAAAATAACATAACATACCTTGCCAGTAGTTATGGTGTATTAAGAGTAAATCGCGGAAATGCTATTAGAGATAATCAATTCAAAGTATTAGGTAATGAAATAATTCGCGGTATAAAAGTCAGTGAAAATGGCTCCATCTGGGCGGGAACAGATCGTGGTGTTTATGTTACTTCAAATGGGGAACTGGTTCATTTTAATAGCAGAAACGGTCTTCCAAATTCTGCTGTTGCAAGCCAAGGACTACTTTCTTATCAAAATAAATATTTGTTTGTTGCTACTTCAAGTGGTTTGGCATATTGTATGTGCAGCGGGAATGCATTTAGTAAAACACCCAAACCTGTTCTTGAAGATGTTCATAACTTTGGAAACAGAAGGACGTTGAAATCCAACAAAAACGAATACATATCCGGTGAAAATTTGGAATTCGCCTGGAATTCTTTAATTTTTCCTGCGGATAAAATCGAATATCAGTATCGACTTTTAGGGGCAGATACTAGTTGGTCTTTAAACAAAATTAATAACTCTGTAAATTTTTATAATTTGTCCAGTGGAGATTATACTTTTGAAGTAAGAGCTAAGAATAATGGTTACTTAATGAGTGATGCTGCTATTTATCACTTTGCTATTGTTCGTAAATGGTATTTAAGTAACTTAATGTTGGCTATATACTTACTCTTTTTTATTATATTTATAATCTTTTCCGTTAAGTTTTGGGATGCTAAAAGAATAAGGACACTTCGACAGCGTGAGAACGAGTTGGCTCAGCTCGTAAATGAAAGAACAGACGATTTACTGATTGCGAAAGAAAAGACTGAAAGCTTATTAGAAGAAAGCGAGAATGCGAAACGAAGACTGGAAGAGGCAAATGAACAAAGAAGTAATTTGCTTAATATTGCCGCGCACGATCTTAAAAACCCGTTGCAAGCTATAAGAGGTTTCTCTTCAATTATTAATGAGGAAAGTTACGATGAAGATTCCCGTGAAATGGCTAAAATGATATATGATTCTGCAGAACATATGGTAGGGCAAATTGATGAAATGCTGGAAGCTGCGGCTATGGAATCAAAAAATGTTGTTCTCGATAAGCGAAGTGTGGATGTAAATAAATTTATGGATGAGCTGGTTAAGGAAAACGAATCCCGTGCAAATCAAAAGCGGCAAATACTAATTACAAATTATGGTAGAAAGATTTATGCTGAGGTTGATCTTCAATGGATAAAAGTTGCTGTAAATAATCTTATTAGTAATGCAATAAAATATTCTGAAAATGGTAAAACAATTTTAGTAAGTACTTCTAAAGACGAGAACAACATATACATTCAAGTTAAGGATCAAGGGCAAGGTTTAAGTTCTGATGATATGAGAAAATTATTTAATAAATACCAAAGACTTTCAGCTAAACCTACCGGAGGCGAAACTTCTACTGGTCTCGGGCTTTCGATTGTTAAGGATATTATTGATAAACATGATGGTAAAATATGGGCGGATAGTGAGCTTGGAAAAGGATCAATTTTTACAATCAGTTTACCTTTGAACGAGAATTTAAACGGAAATAGAGCATGAAGAAAAGTTTGATTGTTGCCGTTGCAAAAAATGGAATTATAGGAAGATCAAATGGCGAAATGCCCTGGCATTCAAGAGAAGAATTTCAACATTTCAAGAATTCTACTTTTGGAAATCCAATAATAATGGGAAGAACCACATTTGGTACTTTAGGAAAGCCTTTAAAAGGAAGATTAAATATTGTATTAACAAGAAACGAAAAATGGAATTCCGGATTTGAAGAGGTAAAAGTTTTTAATAGTTTGGATTCAGCTTATAATTTTTGTGAAGCGGGAAACTATGAACAAATTTTCATTATTGGCGGAGCTCAGATTTATAAACAAGCAATGGATTCGGTGGATGAAATGTTGATTTCCATTATGGATTTTGAAGCTGAAGGAGATGTGTACTTTCCAATGATTAACGAACAAATTTGGACGGTTGAATCGAGAGATAAAAGAAGCGAGTTTGAAATATTAAAGTATGTAAGAAGAAAGAAATAATGTCCGATAAAAGAATAAAAATATTATCAGAAAATATTGCGAATAAAATTGCTGCCGGTGAAGTAGTACAGCGACCTGAATCAGTTGTAAAAGAGTTGATGGAAAATTCACTTGATGCCGGAGCTAAATCGATAGAATTGATAATAAAACAAGCTGGAAAAACTTTAATCCAGGTTTGCGATGATGGAGAGGGAATGACAGAAGAAGATGCAATTCTCTGCATTCAAAAACACGCAACCAGTAAAATATCTGATTATGAAGATTTAGAAAATATAATGACTCTTGGTTTTAGAGGTGAAGCTTTAAGCTCAATTGCAGCTGTAAGTCAGTTGGAAATTAAAACCGAAATGAAAGATCAAGAGCTGGGCACTTATATCAGAGTTGAGGATGGGGGGACAATCATAAAGGAAAAAGGATCTTTTTCCAAAGGTACCTGTATTTCTGTTAAGAACTTGTTTTTTAATACTCCTGCGAGAAGAAATTTTTTAAAGACAAATGCGACTGAGTTAAAACATATTATCGATACCTTTAATAAAATTTCACTTAGTAATTCTTATGTGAATTTTAAATTGTTTAATGATACGGATTTAATTTTTGATTATAAAAGCGGAAAAATTGAAGATAGAGTTAAACAAGTATTTGCCGATAATATGCTGGATGCTTTAGTCTCGGTTGAGGAACGAACGGAGTATATTTCGCTCTTCGGATATATCGGGAAACCAAGCATGCTTAAGAAAAGCAAAGGCGAGCAGTATTTATTTTTAAATGGTAGATTTGTGGTTAGTAAGCAAATAAATCATGCCGTCTTTTCAGCTTATGAAAATATCCTTGAAAAAGGTGACTATCCTTTCTTTGTTTTATTTTTAGAACTCGATCCAAAGAGAACAGATATAAATATTCATCCATCCAAACTCGAAGTCCGATTTGATGATGAAAAAGATGTCTATAATTTTGTTCTTGCTGTTATACGTAAAAGTCTAGGTACTCATGATTTAGTGCCTTCCATGATGTTTGGTGATTCTGCTGATGCTACAGAGAAATTAAAATTCAATCATTTTCAAAAAGTAGAACAGAATGATTTTTCAGACCGGCCTTTAACCGAGCGAAAAGAATCTGTTGCAAGGACTAATTTTTCTGATAAAGAAATTGATATGATCTTTAGCGCGTTGCCGGATGATATTCCATCGAATGATTCTTCTAATTCAATTTCTCATCCTTTTGCAAAAGGAGAAAACAAGGAAGTATTTCACGAAACACAAAAACCTTCGTCAAATGAAAGAGGCAATGAAGTAAGTACTTTTATCATTCAATTGCACAACAAGTATATTCTTTCTCAGATAAAAACCGGTTTGATGATTATCGATCAGCATGTTGCGCATGAAAGAGTCTTATACGAAAAAGCATTAAAAAGATTTGAAGCAGACATGCCTTTTTCTCAGCAATTATTATTTCCTAAAACTGTTGAATTAGATCCGGCTAGATTTGCTTTATTAAGAGAAATAAATCCTTATCTTAGTAAATTAGGATTTGAGATCAAGTTTTTCAGTAAGAACACGGTTGTGATAGAAGGTGTTCCTGATGATGTTAAACGAGGCTCTGAAGAAGAGATTTTGTTAGACTTGATAAATGAATACTCTATCAACGAAAGAGAAAAAAAACTGGAAGTAAGAGACAATATTGCAAAATCTTATTCTTGTAAAACTGCAATAAAAGCTGGTGACTATCTTTCTGATAAAGAGATGCGTTTACTAATTGACCAATTGTTTGCTACTTCCATGCCGTATGTTTGTCCGCATGGTAGACCGATAGTTATAAAAATATCTCTTGAGGAATTTGACAGAAGATTCGGAAGGACTTAAATTGTAAATGTAATGCCCAAAAGGCGAAGTAATAAACTAACTTAGTTCAAAAAACTAAAGGCAAAATTATGGGTTTCGAAGATTATAAATCAAGAAAAGACAGTTACGACGAGAAAGTTAAAAATGCTCGTGCTACAGGAATGAAGTTCACAACTGTGAGTGGAGAAGATATTAAAAATCTATACGCTCCTGATGATGTGGAGCATTTAGATTATCTAAATGAAATTGGATTTCCAGGCGAGTATCCATATACACGAGGAATTCACAGTAACGGATACCGCGGAAGAATTTGGACGATGCGGCAGTTTGCCGGTTTCGGAACTCCTGAAGATACAAATGAAAGATTTCATTATTTATTAAATCATGGTCAAACTGGTTTATCTGTTGCTTTCGATTTACCGACTCTTATGGGCTGGGATTCCGATGCGCCTTTGAGTGAAGGGGAAGTAGGAATTTGCGGTGTCGCTGTTTCTTCCTTGGAGGATATGGAAATTCTGTTTAATAAAATTCCTTTGGACAAAGTTTCTTCATCAATGACGATTAATTCTCCGGCGGCAATGATTTTTGCTTATTACTTAGCCGTTGCTCAAAAACAAGGTGTAGACTTTAAAGATTTAAGAGGAACTTTACAGAACGATATTTTAAAAGAATACATTGCTCAAAAAGAATATATTTATCCGCCAAATCCGTCAATGCGAATAATTGTAGACATGATTGAATATTGTGCAAAAGAGGTTCCTCAATGGAATCCGGTTTCGGTTAGTGGTTACCATATTAGAGAAGCAGGCTCAACTTCAGTTCAAGAATTAGCATATACTTTAGCAGATGGATTTGCATATATAGAAGCATGTTTGGAAAGAGGAATGGATATCGACGAGTTTGCTCCCAGAATTTCATTCTTTTTTAATTCTCATCTCGACTTTTTTGAAGAGATCGCTAAATTTAGAGCTGCAAGAAAAATTTATGCTAAAAGGATGAAAGAAACGTACGGAGCAAAGAACCCGAGATCCTGGTGGTTAAGATTTCACACTCAAACTGCCGGCTGTACTTTAACTGCACAGCAACCTGAAAATAATATTGTAAGAACGGCTTTTCAAGCTCTTGCCGGAGTACTGGGTGGCACGCAATCTCTTCACACAAATTCCATGGATGAAACTTTAGCTCTCCCGAGCGAAAAGGCTGTAAAAATTGCACTTAGAACTCAACAGCTAATAGCGTATGAAACCGGTGTAATTAACACTGTCGATCCTTTAGGCGGAAGTTATTTTATTGAAGCATTAACAGATAAAATGGAAAAGCAAGCTAATGAAATATTCGAACAAATTGATTCTATTGGTGGTGTGATCCCGGCAATTGAAGCAGGATACTTTCAAAAAGAAATTTCGGATGCTGCTTATAAATACCAGAGAGAAGTTGAAAAGAAAGAGAAATTTATTGTTGGAGTAAATGAATTTGTGGAGCATGGAGAAAAGGTGGATATTCCTCTTTTATTAATATCTCCGGAAGTTGAGAAAAAACAAAAGAAAAGATTGGCTGAATTAAAACAAAGTAGGAATCAAGAAGCTGTTGCTCAAAGTCTGAAAGAGATACATCAAGCTGCGGAAGATGGAAGCAATTTAATGCCTCGATTTATTAAAGCTGCTCAAAACTATGTTACACTTGGTGAAATGGTTAGTGAGTTAAAAGATGTATTTGGAGTTTATGAAGAAACGGCAATTTTCTAAATGATTAAACATTATCTAAAACTTTTTAGAGTACCACAGTGGATTAAAAACTTTTTTGTTTTTGTTCCACTTTTATTTTCTCACAATCTTTTCGATTTTAATTATTTTATTACGGTTTTTTGGGGATTTCTTGCTTTCTGTCTTACTTCTAGTATTGTCTATATAATTAATGATCTGTTTGATATAGAGCATGATAAGCTTCATCCAGTAAAGAAATTAAGACCTTTGGCTTCAGGTAAAATATCTAAAAGTAATGCTATTTTAGCTTCGGTTTTTTTAGGTGTATGCTTACTCATTTTAGCCTCAAACCTGCCAATTCGTTTTGATATAATTCTGGGAGCATACTTATTGCTCAATGTGCTTTATTCATCAATTCTTAAAAATATTGTCCTTTTGGATGTATTTAGTATCGCAGCCGGATTCATGCTCCGGGTAATTGGGGGAGCATTTATAATTGGTGTTTATATCTCAAATTGGCTAATTCTGACTACTATGTTTATTTCACTTTTCCTTGCTATAATGAAAAGAAAGTCGGAATTGCAGCTAGCTTCAAACGGGGAATCTTCTTCCACAAGAAAAGTCTTATCATATTACTCCTTGGAATTTACTAACCAGATAGCTACAATCGCTGCATCAGGAGTTATTATTTGCTATGCACTTTACACTGTTGCATCAAGAACTGTTAGTGTGTTCGGAACAGAGAAATTAATATACACAACTCCATTTGTGGTTTTTGGAATTTTCAGATATATGTTTATTGTTTTTATGAATAAAAAAGGTGAAAACACAAGTGAAGAGATTTTGACTGACATTCCAATGATTTTGAATGCATTCTTATATATATTGTTCACAGTTTTGATTGTATATAAGATTATTTGATGATTTTATATGAGAATTTATTTAAAATATAAAAAACTGAATAAGTTTTTGATATTCTTATTCGGGATGATAGTCAGTTCATTTATCTTGAATTTCAATGGATGTTCATCTTCATCTGTACCGCAAAATAATGGAATGTTAAATATTGCTGTTAAACCAACACTCATAAATGCTTGGATTAATCTAATGCCTGGAAAATCAGATCCCAATTTTCATGTTATTGGCGAAATTGAAGTACAAAATATTTCCACTTATGCAATTAAAAACTTAACCATAAATAATGTGGAAGTATTACAAGATGGGGAAGAGATATATAGTTTCACTCCAACTTTTTCTGTTGAGAATCTGGATATCAGCGCTGATTTTTTACCGAATGAATTCAGACTATACACATTTGGGAATAAGGAAAAATTGGAATTTAATAACAAGCTTAATTTGAATAAAAGTATTTCGGTTGTTGTTGAGTTTTATGCATCAGGAGAAGCATATTACGAAAAGATTGATAGCATAAATGTGTCGAAAGTATATTAATCATGTTTGATCAACTAATCGTTCTAATAATATTAATTTTTATAAGCGCATTTTTTTCTGGTTCCGAAATGGCTTTTGTCGTTTCTAATAAAATTAAGATTGAAATACGCGCCAGAAAAAATAATCTAGCTGCTAAAAGCGCTTTTTATTTCACAAGCAATCAGCAGAGTTTTTTTTCTACAATTCTAATTGCAAATAACGTAGTAAATATTGCATTTGCTTCTATAAGTACAATCTTATTATCTGCATTTTTTGGCCTAGGTGAGTTTAGCATACTTCTAATTTCAACTTTCGTTCTTTTAATTTTCGGTGAATTAGTTCCAAAATATTTTTCGCGAGAACTTGCCGATAGAGTTATTATAGTTTCTGCTTTGCCAATTCGAATTCTATATTTTGTATTCTATCCTTTTGTTAAAATATTCAGCTCAATTTCTACAAAATTAACTCAGTCTACCAATGTTTCAGAAGAAAATATTAGCAATCTCTTTAATAAAGAGGATATAGAAAATCTTGTTAAAGAAAGTCACGAAGCCGGAGTAGTTGACAAAAAGGAAAGCGATATTATTAATAAAGTGTTGGCTTTAGGAGAACAGAGAGTTTATGAAGCCATGCGTCCGAGAACAGAAATTGTAGGTGTTGAGTTTGGTCAAAGTATTTCTGAGGCTCTAGATATTTTTATTGATTCCGGATTTTCAAAACTTCCGGTTTTTGAGGATAATTTAGATAATATAAAAGGCGTTGTTTATGCTAATGATGTATTTAAATCTCCTTCAAACTTACAAAGTATAATCCGAGAAGTGGTATTTGTCCCGGAAACTAAAAGGACCTTTGATATGCTGAATGAGTTTTTAAGTAAACAAGTTTCTATTGCAGTAGTTATAGATGAATTTGGAGGAACAGCCGGAATAATAACAATTGAAGATATTATGGAAGAATTATTTGGCGAGATACGTGATGAATATGACATTGATGAAAATATTTGTCGTAGAATTGCTGCTGGAACTTATTTAATAAGCGGAAAAGTTGAAATAGATTATATTAATGAAAAGTATCAGTTGGGAATTCCAAGCGGAGACTATGAAACCATAGCCGGTTACGTAACTACAAAACTTGGAAGAATACCTGCGCAAGGAGAAACTATAGTGGTTGATGATTTTAGCATTTTAATTGCAAGAGCAACACAAATTAGAATTGATGTAGTAAAATTAATTGTTAATGATTTTGTTGAATAGTCGTTTCAATTCCAAAAATTATATTAAGTAATCGTTAAAAGATTATTTTTAAAAAGCTCTACCCGTTAATTATAATTGTTTTTCCCCATACCCAATTTTATACTTCTAATAAATACCGAATAATATTGCCTCCAAGATTTAAAATTATTTAAGGAGAATCATCTTCCTTTTTTGCTAAATTCATCCGTCTAAATTTTATAGATATATATTCCGATTGGTTGACCTTTTGTATTACATACAGTTTGATAACTTCCGGCACTTTTTATTGCATATACAAAACCGATATTTGTATACACATATCTTAACTCTGGATCCTTTTGGAGTCGAGTATGATATTGTTGTACGTGGGATTAAAAGGATTAGTAAAGTTTTGTTCTAATTCGTAATTATACAAATTAATTTTTTCATTATTAACAGATGTTGACGATTGTATTTTGCAACGATAAACTCCATTAACCGTCGGTGAAAAAATTAAATATATGTAACAGTATAAATATTATTTAGATGCTGTTATACAATCATTTAGAGAACTAGTACTTGCACTCGGCAAATCATTTCCTACTTCATTCCAACTTTTTCTTGAATAATCGGAAGCAAAAATTTTAGATTTTTCATCATCGCAATTTAGATTGCCGTTACTATTTAGAATGAGTAATATTAATAAAGTTAGAATCGAATGTAAATTTAAAAATCGCGTTATACTTTACCATCATTAAAAATTAACAATTTTTAATATAAAGGAACTGCTATTTAATATAACTTTTGTGAGGAGAGCAATTAAGCCTATGTAAATGAAGGCGTTCCGTAACCCAGTTTAATGATTTTTTTGAAAGATGGAAATAAATCCAAAGAATTTTTCATAAAAAAAATTTAATCTATCCGGCTATTCATTATTATTAATTATTCATGTCAAAGCATCATAGTTGCATTTATTCTCAAATAAACGATGTTGCATTTTTAAGCATATTTAAGGTTCGCTTTTTGGTACTTAATTAAAAATAACCGTAAATTTACATGCTATATTGAAATTGATTAAGCAACGCAGAATAGGTAAATTTGTTAAAACTAAATATTGTCGGAAAAGACGCTAATAGTAAGGCAAGAGCAGGTTATTTTGAAACTGATCACGGTGTTGTAGAAACGCCAATCTTTATGCCTGTCGGCACTCAAGGGACTGTTAAAGCCGTAAATCAAAGCTATTTAGAAAACGATATAAAAGCACAGATTGTTCTTTCAAATACTTACCATTTGTATTTAAGACCCGGAACGGAAATTCTGGAAAAGGCCGGTGGCCTGCATAAATTTATCAATTGGAATAAGCCGATTTTAACAGATAGCGGCGGTTACCAGGTTTTTAGTTTGTCGGAATTAAGAAAATTGAAATCAAACGGTGTTGAGTTTAGATCTCATCTCGACGGATCAAAGCATCTTTTTACTCCGGAAAAAGTGATTAATATTGAAAGAAGCATTGGTTCTGACATCATGATGGTTCTTGACGAATGTACTCCTTATCCATGCGATTATGAATATGCAAAAAATTCTACTAAACTAACATCAAATTGGGCAATTTTAAATAAAGCGGCTTTTGAAAATTCTGTACCTTTGTATGGACACAAACAATTTTTATTTGGAATTATTCAAGGAAGCGTTTACAAGGATTTAAGAGAACTTTCCGCAAAAAATTTAATTGATATTGGTTTTGATGGTTACGCAATTGGAGGTTTAGCGGTTGGAGAACCCGCTGAAAAAATGTACGAGATGGTTGATTTCACAACAGACTTTATGCCGGAGAATCAACCACGATATTTAATGGGAGTAGGGCGACCGGAAAATATTTTAGAAGCGATTGAACGTGGTGTAGATATGTTTGATTGCGTTATGCCTACAAGAAATGCCAGAAATTCTTACTTGTTTACTTCAAATGGTATTCTCTCGATGCGTAATGCAAAATATAAAGACGAATTTAGAACTATTGATGAAAAATGCGATTGTTACACATGTAAAAATTATTCCAGAGCTTATTTGCGTCACTTATTTGTCGCAAAAGAAATTCTTGCTTTAGAATTAGCCAGTATTCATAATCTTCATTTTTATTTGAATTTAGTAAAACAAGCAAGACAGAGAATTATTGACGGTGATTTTAAAGAATGGAAAGAAAGTTTAATTAATAAAATATCAGTTAACGAAAAAAATTTAACGGAGGATTGATTTGGAAACTCTATTAGCAATGGCTCCACCAAGTGGACAGGGTGGCGGCGGCGGAAGTTTAGTTAGCACAATTATTATGTTCGGTGCTATATTTGTGATTTTTTATTTTATGATTATAAGACCTCAACAAAAAAGGGCAAAAGAAAGAGAAAAGATGCTTTCTAATGTTCAAAAAGGCGATAAAGTTGTTACCAACGGCGGATTGCATGGTACGGTTGCCGGAATCGATGAAAAAACAATTTTGTTGCAAGTTGCTGATAATGTTAAAATGAAATTTGAAAGATCAGCAGTAACTAGCATTGTTTCTAGTAAAGACAGTAATTAATAGAAAATTATTTACAAAAAATTTATAATTGCCGGATTTACTCAAAAGGTGAATTCGGTAATTATATTGCAAAAAATTAGGTTGAAAGATGTTTTGTTCAGTTGAAGAAGCTATTGAAGAAATAAAAAATGGTAAAGTGATAATTGTTGTCGATGATGAGGATCGTGAAAATGAAGGTGACTTTATTTGTGCTGCAGAATTTGTAACACCGGATATAGTAAATTTTATGATCACGCACGGAAGGGGAATGCTTTGTTCTGCCATCGACGGAAAAAGACTTGATGACCTTGGACTTCCGTTAATGGTCGATTCTAACTCAGCATTACACGGAACTCAATTTACTGTAACGGTTGATGCAAAAGAAGGAACTACAACCGGAATATCAGCAGCAGATAGAGCTATTACAATTAAAAAATTAATTGATGATAAAACTAAATCCGACGATTTTGCCCGTCCGGGTCATATTTTCCCTTTGCGTGCTTTTGAAGGTGGAGTTTTAAGAAGAGCCGGTCATACGGAAGCTTCTGTTGATTTATGTAAATTTTCCGGACTTAAACCTGCCGGTGTGCTTTGTGAGATTCTTTTGGAAAACGGGGAAATGGCTAGAGTTCCTGATCTTAAAAAAATTGCGAAGCAATTTGATCTTAAAATTTGTACCGTTAAAGATATTATCGAATATAGACTACGGACAGAAAGGTTAATCGAAAAGATAGCAGATGCTAATCTTCCAACTCAGCATGGAAAATTTGATCTTAAATTATATCAAAGTTTTGTCGATAACAAAGAACATATCGCTTTGATATTTGGTGAAATAAAAGGAGATACGCCTGTTTTAGTTAGGATGCATTCAGAATGTTTAACCGGTGATGTGTTTCATTCTTTGCGATGCGATTGTCATGATCAGCTTAATGCTGCACTAGATATGATTTCCAAGGAAGGCAATGGTGTTTTAGTTTATATGCGACAAGAAGGTCGCGGTATTGGTTTGATGAATAAGATAAAAGCATACGCGCTTCAAGATCAAGGAAAAGACACAGTGGAAGCTAACGAAGCATTAGGTTTTAAAGCCGATTTAAGAGATTATGGTATTGGTGCTCAAATTTTATTAGACCTAGGAGTTCATAAAATAAAACTTCTTACAAATAATCCCAAAAAAGTTGTCGGCTTAAAAGGATATGGCTTAGAAATAGTTGAAAGAATTCCAATCGAAATTGCACCTAATGAGAACAACGAACGTTATCTTAAAACAAAGAGAGATAAACTAGGTCATTTTATACTCAAATAATGTCACTTCAATTTTTATGTCATTGCATTAACTTTTATGCAATGACAGCCTTTATAATTATCTAGATTCCAACTATTTACAAAATTCACGAATTACAATTTCCATTATTTGAAATAAAAATTTACTAAATTACTCAATAAAGCGTTTCATTTTTGGGAGTATTGTTTGATGAAAAGGTTAGCCTTAGTATTGCTGTTTTCTCTAGCTGCGGTTAGTACGATTTATGCGCAGCAAAAAAAAGTTTATGTCGCTTATATAGATAGAGAAATTGATTTAGGAATGGTGCCTTATATTTCAAGAGCTATAACTGAAGCTGAAAATAATGATGCTGATGCAATTATATTTCAAGTAAACACTTTTGGCGGAAGAGTGGATGCTGCAACAGAAATCAAAGATGCGATAATTTCAAGTAAAATATTAACAATAGCATTTATCGATCACAGAGCAGTTTCAGCAGGTTCATATATCTCACTTTCTTGTAAAAAAGTTATTATGGTTCCGGGCGCAACCATAGGAGCTGCAACGGTAGTTAACGAGAAAGGTGAGAAGATGAGCGAAAAGTATCAAGCCTTTATGCGTTCAGAAATGAGAACTGTTGCAGAAACTAACGGAAGGCCTGTTAATATTGCCCAGGGAATGGTTGACGAAAGAATTATTGTTCCTGGCTTAGTAGACAGCACTCAATTAATTTCCTTAACAACTGATGAAGCCATAAAATATCATATCGCTGATACTGTCGAGACAAACTTGAGTGGTGTTCTAAAATATTTCCATTTAGAAGATGCTAAAGTTATCAAATTAAAATCTAGCTGGTCTGAAGATGTAATTACATTTTTACAAAGCCCTGTAGTCTCAACATTATTAATTATTGTTGGCTTGATAGGATTGTTTATTGAAATTAAAACACCTGGATTTGGAATTGGCGGAATTACTGCAATCATTGCTTTTACTTTATTTTTTGGCTCGTCTTATCTATTAAATATGGCTTCCGGACTTGAAATAATTATGTTCGTGATAGGAGTTGTTCTTTTAATTTTGGAAATATTTGTTATTCCCGGATTTGGTATTGCCGGTATTGCAGGAATAGTTCTGATCATAGCGGCAATTTTTATGTCTCTCGTCGGCGGGTTGCCGTTTTTTGATTTTAGATTGCTCTCAACCGCCATAATTCAACTTTCAGTCTCACTTATTTTAACGATTGCCTTTATATTTTTAATATTAAAATATCTGCCTAAAAGCGAACGGTTTAGTCATCTAGTATTAGCAGAAGCAGAGCATGCAAATTTAGGATTTGTATCTTATCCAACAAAATCTGATTTAATAGGAGTTGAAGGAATTGCTCTAACACCATTGCGTCCAGCCGGTACTGCAGAAATAAATGAAAAAAAATACGATGTGGTAACTGATGGCGGTTATATTGAAAAGGGAAGTAAGATTAAAGTTTTGCGAGTAGAGGGAATTAAAGTGGTTGTTCAGCAACCAAAAGAGAAATCGTAATATTTAGAAAATAAATCCGGATATCATGCTTGATGAAATCCGGATTTTAAATTTGATAAAATGTAAGTGCAACAAATTATTCTGATATGAACTCAACAATATTTGTGCTTTGTTGATCTTGAGCTTTATGGCCTTTCTGGGTTCCGCGTTGTGTTTTTGCTTCCATATTAAAAGCGAAATCTACACTTGTGTGAGTTTTAGATTTTTGAATATAACCTTTACTAACATTAAAATAAATTTCCCCGGTAGCGGTGGTTTTTGGCTTTTCAAAATCGTAAATAACACCCCTATTGTTTAGATGAGTATTTCCGCTAATCTTAGTTTTTAAACCTGCGTCTATATCAGCCAATAAATCATTGTTATACTTTTGTAGATTGGTAATATGGTATGTATTTGTATTTTGAATTTGGAATACTAACATCCTAGAAGGAGCTTGTTCATGTGTCCAACTGGAATCTTTTCCTAATTTTTTATCCGGGAATTCTCTTATAATTTGAGTTAGCAAAGGTCTTAATGCGCCTTCAACCATTTGATTTTTTATTTCTAGTTTTTGATCAGCTGTAGCTGAGTCGGCAACACCTTTTAGTTCTAAAAATTTATTAACAACTCTGTCGACCCTTGAGAACTCATTAATAATACCATCAGATGTCACTCTGATTACAAAAGGATTATTGATTAAGGCTTCATATTCAGCAAATTTAACTTTATCTGTGGAATCAGTAGGGGAATCTGATTGATAAGAGAAAGATTCACCACCGGCATCAGCATTCATTTTTATTGAGTTCATATTACAATTTAGTTCAATCACACCATCCTTATCGATTTCATTTACCTTCAAATCTATTAAGTATACGATTTTTTGATTCATGATTTGAGTCATTAACGTATCGGTTTTAACAGTCTGCTTGCTACGGGTAATAGTGGTTAATCTATATTTATATGTATTTCCTTTTTGGAAATTGTATTTTAAAGTAAACTCCTGGTTTGGATTTTCAACTGGTGCAGCCTTGATAGCAGTGCTGTCAAAAGCATACTTATCCACTTTTTTATTTTCTTGAGTTTTTTCTTCTTTTTTTCCACAACCAACCAATGTCGTTAAGATTAATAATATGCTCAAAATGTATTTCATTAGAATTCCTTGTTAGTATAATAAATATTTATGTCTTGTTTGTTTGAAGTTATTTAATTCTTGTTGCCAAAGCGAAATAATTTTGTTAGGAGTGGTTCCTTTCAAAATTTCTTCACGAATACTTTTATCCCCACTTAGTCTATCAAATCCGCTATCTCTAAACTTGAAATTATCCGGATATAGTTTATGCAAAGCATAAATTAATTTTATTCCAAATTTAACGGATTGCAATTCTTCCCGGTTTGTAACACGAATTGCAATTCCTCCGCATTTTATATCCTTGTATTTAGGATTAGTTGACATTTTAGGGATTTCATGAGGTTTAAAATGTGCTTGATACAATTCAACACCTCTAACATCTAATTTTTTCAGTTCCTTAATTAAATCTACCGGATTAATATAAGGTGCTCCTATTGTTAAAAACGGATGCATAGTTCCACGTCCTTCGGAAACATTAGTGCCTTCAATTAAGCACATACCCGGATAAACTAAGGCGGTTTCGAGGTCAGGAATATTCGGTGATGGCACAATCCACGGTAAGGAAGTTTGATCGTAATAATCACTACGCTTCCAGTTTTTTAATCTGATAACATGCAAAATTGGTTTTATATCCTTGCCGAGCCAGCCTTCGCCAATATACATTTGTGCAAGTTCGCCGGGCGTTAATCCATAAGCTATCGGAATTGGAGCTATACCTACGAATGATTTTAAATCATCTGTTCTGATAGGACCATCAACATATTTACCGTTAATTGGGTTGGGTCTATCTAAAACAATTACCGGGATATTATTCTCTGCTCCTGCTTGTAAAACATAATAAAGAGTTGATATATAAGTATAAAACCTAGCGCCAACATCTTGAATGTCATAGACTAAAACATCAACATTTTTTAACATTTCCTTTGTAGGAGCATGATTTTTGCCATACAAAGAATACACGGGAATTCCGGTTTTTGCATCAACCGTATTGCCGACTTTTGCTCCAGCTGGATTGTCTCCTCTAATTCCATGTTCAGGGCCAAATAGTGCAACCACATTAACATTTTTTATTTTTGAAAGAGTATCAACCAAGTATGTCCCGTTTGATAATACGCCGGTTTTATTAGTTACCAACCCTACATTTTTTCCGTTAAGTAAAAACAAGTAATTAGAAATTAGTTGATCTGCACCTGTTTGAACTGCCAGATTAGAATTTTGAGGAAAAGAGGAAAAACAAAGTAGGACGAAAAATAAAGAGATTTTGGAAATTAATTTCATTTAATATTCACTATTTGTTATTTAAACAAAAAAGAATGACCGGAATTTTGTATCACGGTCACTCCAAATTTAAGATAATAAATTAAATACCATAATTTTCAAGAAGTTCTTTTCTTGAGAAGAAGTGTGAAATTTCAAGAGCGGCGTTTTCATCAGAATCTGAACCATGAACAGCGTTTTCGGCTTTACTATCCGCAAATAATTTTCTAATTGTTCCGTCTTCTGCTTCCGCCGGATCAGTAGCACCAATTAATTTTCTAAAATCAGCAACGGCGTTCTCTTTTTCCAAAGCTATTGGAACACAAGGACCGGAACACATAAATTCAACTAGATCATTATAAAAAGGGCGTTCCTTATGAACTTCATAAAATCCGCCGGCTGAATTTTTGGTTAATCGAACCATTTTTACGGCTTTAACTTTAAAACCGGCTTCAGTTATTTTTGTAATAATTTGTCCGATCAAATTTTTCTTAACTGCATCGGGTTTAATAATTGCAAGAGTTCTATTGCTCAAGTGTTTCTCCTTATTTTTAATATACGTTTCTTTATGTATAATTTGACAAAAAAAACCGGAAAATCTTTTTAAGAAATTCCGGATCTCAATAAAAATTATTTCTTTTTACTAACAGCTTTTTTTACCGGCTTTGTTTTCTTTACCGGTTTTTTAGAAGCGGTATTTACTTTTAACTTTCCTGCTTCCTCCAAAGCTTTCAGCATTGTTGATCCCATTTCAGCAGGGCTTTCAACAACTTTAATTCCAGCTTTTTTCATTGCTTTCATTTTTTCACCAGCAGTACCTTTACCGCCTGAAATGATTGCTCCGGCATGACCCATTCTGCGTCCCGGAGGTGCTGTTCTTCCGGCAATAAAACCTACAACAGGTTTAGAAACATTTTTCTTAATAAAGGCAGCAGCTTCTTCTTCAGCAGAACCGCCAATTTCGCCAATCATAATAATTCCATCTGTATCAGGATCATCATTAAACTTTTTAATGATGTCGATAAATTTTGAGCCAATCACAGGATCACCGCCGATACCAACGCAAGTTGATTGACCAAGTTTTACATCAGTTAACTGTTTAACAGCCTCATAAGTTAAAGTTCCACTTCTTGAAACAACGCCAACTTTTCCTTTTTTATGAATAAATCCGGGCATTATTCCAATTTTAGCTTTACCCGGTGAAATTACTCCAGGGCAATTTGGGCCAATCAAAACTACGTCTTTATCTTTAATTGAATTATAAACATTGACCATATCACCGGCAGGAATTCCTTCGGTAATACAGACGATTAATTTTACTCCTGCGTTTGCTGCTTCTAAAATAGCATCCGCCGCAAATGCCGGTGGGACAAATATCACCGAAGCGTTTGCTTTCTGTTCTTTTACTGCTTCTTCTACTGTGTTATAAACCGGAATTTTCTGGAATTTTGTCCCGCCTTTTCCGGGTGTTACACCCGCAACTACTTTAGTTCCGTATTCAACCATTTGTGTGGTGTGGAAGGAACCTTCACCGCCCGTAATTCCTTGAACTACTAATCGGGTTTTGTTATCAACTAGAATACTCATTGCAATAATTCCCTGTTATCTATTGAAAAATTTCTCAAGTACAAAGATAAATAATTTAGTAATCAATTTTTTTAAAATTCTAATTTTCCTAAACTAATTATATTGTGGAGCATAATTTGGAAGTAAACTTATCTATGCACATAATAGTGAAGTTACGATATAAGAATCGAAAAATAGTGTCAGAGAATTTTATTGAACCGATTTATCAACAAAAATTAAAACATCTAAATTATATTCTCTTGAATGTATGCACTCATCTGGAGCAATTTTTCTTCTTCAAACTGATTAGCGAGTAATTGCAAACCTATCGGCAAACCTTCGGAACTAGATCCAATTGGAATATTAATTCCGGGAATTCCCGCCAGATTTGCTGAAGTCGTATAAATATCGCTTAAATACATTTCTAAAGGATCGCTTGATTTTTCTCCAATTTTGAAGGCAGTTGTAGGCGATGTGGGAGTTAAAATTACATCAACAGATTCAAAAGCTTTATTAAAATCATTTTTAATTAATCTTCTTACTCGTTGTGCTTTTTTGTAATATGCATCGTAATAGCCTGCGGAAAGGACATAAGTGCCAAGCATAATTCTACGTTTCACTTCATTTCCGAATCCTTCTGAGCGAGATGATTTATACATCTCTAAAAGCGAGGAAGAATTTTCTGATCTAAAACCATACCTTGCGCCGTCATATCTTGCAAGATTAGAAGATGCCTCAGCAGTGGTTAAGATATAGTAAGTCGCAATTGAGTATTCATTATGAGGTAAATGAATTTTTTTAATTTCAAATCCGGAAGATTCAAGTTTCTGTACAATGTTTTCAACTGCTTCCTTGACATCAGGCGAAAGTCCTTCACCAAAATATTCTTCAGCAATTCCAATTTTTAATTTTTTATCACTTAAAGATAGTTGAGAGGAGAAGGAGGGAACACTGTTAACAGAAGAAGTTGAATCGCATTCATCTTTACCTGCGATTACTTCCAAAGTTAGTGCAATGTCTTCTACATTATTTGCAAAAGGACCAATTGAATCGAATGAAGATGCAAAAGCCGTTAAGCCATATCTTGATACTCTTCCATAAGTTGGTTTTAATCCGTAAGTGCCGCAGAAAGACGCTGGCTGACGTATAGAACCGCCGGTATCTGTTCCAAGGGAAATATCACATAAATTTGCGGCAACAGTTGCAGCAGAACCGCCGCTTGAACCGCCGGGAACATAATCTGTGTTAACCGGATTGAGGACATTTCCAAAAGCCGAGTTTTCATTAGAAGAGCCCATCGCGAATTCATCGCAGTTTGTTTTACCAATTATAATGGCATCTTCATCAATTAGTTTTTTTACAGCCGTAGCTGTGTAAAGTGCCTTAAAATCTTTTAATATATTTGAAGAACAAGTGGTTGGTTTATCTTCGATTGAAAGGACGTCTTTAACGGCAATAACCGCGCCGGCTAATTTGCCATATTTACCGGATTTTATCTTTCCTTCAATTTCCTTAGCTCTATCTCTAGCTTCATCAGTAAACACAAAATTGTAAGCATTCAGATTTTTATTCTTTTCTATTCTGTCAATAAAAAATTCAATATTTTCAATTAATGAGATTTCACCGGACTTTATTTTATCGATTTTATCTTGAATGTTTTTGTAAGGCAGCAACTTGATTACCCCGGATTAATTGTTGGTAGATAAAGAAAAGCCGCCCAATTAGAGCGGCAAAACTAAGACTTCTTTAAAACTTAAGATTTACTTGCTAAGATTTAATCTTTTTATCTTCGTCAGGAATTTTGATATCTTCTTGAACATCTCTGACAGCTTTTTTAAATTCTTTTATACCTTTACCCAAACCTTGAGCAAGATCAGGAATTTTTTTAGAGCCGAAGAGAATAAGAACAACAAGAAGAATAATTACTAATTCGCCCATACCCAAATTTTCAAACATAATTACACCTATGAAATAAATTTTAATAATTAAAAGGTAAAGAACCAACCTTGGTAGAAAATGAAATTAATCTTTCTTTTCTGTTTCTTTTTTGTCTTTTGTATCAGTTGTATCGGTAGATTTTATATCATCTTCAACATCTCTGATAGCTTTTTTGAACTCTTTCATACCTTTTCCAAGACCTTGTGCAAGATCGGGAATTTTCTTGGCACCAAATAGGATCAAAATCACAAGTAAAATGAGAATAATTTCTCCGGCGCCTAAGTTACCAAACATTTTTTCACCTTTTAATTTATAAACTATCCAAAATAGAATTAAATATATATCGACCGTCTGTTTTTCCCAGAACCGGATCACAAGCTCTTTCAGGATGAGGCATCATTCCAAGAACATTGCCTTTCTTGTTTATTATCCCGGCAATATTATTCAAAGAACCATTAGGATTAAATTCATCTCCAAAATTTTTATCCGGAGAAGAATATTTGAAAACAATTTGACTATTGTCTTCCAGATCTTTTAGTGTATTTTCATCAGTAAAGAAATTGCCTTCACCGTGAGCTATCGGGATTTTCAAAGTTTTATTCTTATCTAAATCCTTTGAAAAAACAGTATTGTTATTTTCAACCGAAAGATACACATCCTCACAAACAAATTGAAGTGATTTATTTTTCAACAACACTCCCGGTAAAAGTTCGGCTTCGAGCAAAATTTGAAAACCGTTACAAATTCCCATAACAAATCCGCCTTTATTTGCATGATCAATTATAGAATTCATAATAGGAGAAAATCTTGCAATTGCTCCGGTTCTTAAATAATCACCATAAGAAAATCCGCCGGGAAGTATAATAAAATCTGAGTTTTTCAGATCAGTATCCTTATGCCACAAGAATTCAACATCAACTCCTAAAATTTTCTTCAACGCGTAATAGGCATCATGATCGCAATTGGAACCGGGGAAAACTACTACTCCGAACTTTGGCTTCATACTACTTTTTCCAACGTATATTCATAATCTTCCATAATAGGATTAGCCAAGAGTTTGCTGCAATAATCTTTGATTTCCTTTTCAGCAGCTTCTTTGTCACTAGAATCTACAACAAATTCAATGTATTTCCCAATTCTTGTATCTTTAATATTTTTCATTCCAAGGTGCATTGCGCCTTTTTCAACAGCTTTACCTTGAGGATCAAGAATTGAAGGTCTTCTTTTTATAATAACTTTAACGTTAAACAATTTAGTGGCCTGAGGTTAGTGTTTAAAAAATAAAAGCTAATTACCTAAGCTTTTTCTTTTAAAATAATAAATTATATGCCTAAAAATACCAAATAGTATGATGAAAACAAAAATGTAGAATAGTGCTTTTCCCGCTGTAATAATAAGCGCGATAACAGCTATTAAGACAAATGCAAAGTGATATGGTTTTTCTTTTATCCCTTTTGGAGTGAATTTTGGAAGTGTATCGTATTTAATTCTGCTTACCATCAGATAAGCTAAAACTAGCACAAGAGGAATTATAAATTCCGAATAAGGTTCTATAAAACCTTTACTTTTTTCATAGTAAGCTAGAACAAATCCGGCTATTGTTACGGCCGAAGACGGAATTGGTAAACCTTTGAAGTATGATTTATCAAATCCCACAAGCTGAACATTGAAACGAGCTAATCTGAAACCGCCTGCGATTAAAAGAAGAGAGCTTAAAATTACTCCAACGGAATTAAAATTATGCAAATAGGTCTGGTAAATCAAAAATGCGGGAGCTGCGCCAAAACTAACAACGTCGGAAAGAGAATCTAACTCGACTCCAAGTTCACTGCTTGAATTTGTTAGTCGTGCCATTAATCCGTCAAGAGCATCAAAAATGGCGGCAATAATTATGAGCCATGCAGAATATATAAACTTATCTTGACTGGCATTTATAACAGACAAAAATCCGCAAAACATATTCATTGCGGTAAAAAGATTCGGTATTACGGATGGAGTCACTCTTAAGCGATTCATCTATTACCAATATGTTCAAATAAAATTGTTTTGCCGGCAGTAACTTTATCGTCTTTTTTCACTTTTTCCTGCCAGTTATAAGGGACAACAACATCAACACGGCTACCAAATTTTATCATTCCAAATCTCTTTCCAACCTTAACTTTATCGCCAACTTTTAATTCGTAAATTATTCTTCTTGCTACAAACCCGGCAACCTGTGTGAAGAAAACTTTGCCGTATTTGCTTAAAATCCCGAACTCTGCTCTTTCATTTCTTTCAGAAGCTTTATCTTCAAAAGCAGCTATATATTCACCTTTAATATATTTTAAATATTCTACGGTTCCATCAATTGGAATTCTATTTACATGGACATTAAGCGGTGACATAAAAATCGAAATCTGTTTTGCTTTGCCATTAATGTATTTGTTATCTTCAACTTCTTTTACAAAAAGTACTGTTCCATCAGCGGGAGAGACAACAACATTATCGGCGCTAGGCGGAGTTCTATCCGGATCCCGGAAAAAATTTAAACTAAAAATAAGAAGTAATGAAGAAAGAACAATTAAAATTATTCTTAAATAATTGTTATGTAGGAAAAAACTGGCGGAAATAAATAAGAACGCAATGATCGCAACAATTCCAAGAGTGGAGTATCCGTATTTGGTAAACATTTTCTAAACGCTCATCAAATTTAATAAATGGTCGGTATATTTTTTTATATCTGCCGAAGTGCTGAATTTATATGGGTCAGTCCATTTATCTTCTTTATTCGATGGTAATATCTTTAAACTCTTGGGAGTAAAATCATCGACCAAAAATATTTTATCTTCATGTTTTCCAAAGTGACAAGTTGCTTCGGCTAAAACAGCATTTCTTCTTTCAAAGAAAGATTTTAAAACGGCATTAACTTTTGAACAAATTCTGTTAATAACCTTTATATCTTCATTCGAGCATAAATCAAAGGCAATTAAATGACTTTCGGAAATTAGAGAATCTTTATTGTCTCCGTAATGAAATTCAAATATCGGTAAGGTTAAAATATCGTGTTCTTTTTTGTCAAAAATTTTAGCTGTACGTTTATTGATTATATTCAAAATCTTTACGGAAAAGGGGAAACGTTCGTGCTTGATAAACTTTAAAGTATTTTTATCATGTGCTTTAACAAAAGCAGCCGGAACGTGAAAACCTTTTAAATAATCAAAAAAGAAAGAATTTATGGTCGTAAATTTTTCGCCTAAATCCTTAACTTTTATGTTGTTAGAACCGTTTTCAGAATAATGATCAGAATATTCTATAATAACATAGTCTTGACCATCAAGTGCCAGCTCTTTTTTTGAAATCTCTCCATTATTCATATTATTACTGTAGATTTTATTCGCAAAAACTTCCTTTACAAAATTTTAGATCAGAAATTATGAAAATTAGGTACATAAAGTCAATTCAATATATTATATTTGCAAGAAAATTAAAATATTTCATGAACTTTTCCAGAAAAAATAATAAAATAGGAGGCTTTTGATGAAAGGCGGAATGCAAGGAATGTTGAAACAAGTGCAAAAGATGCAAGAGGAAATGCAAAAGGTGCAAGGACAATTAGGAGATAAAACCATTGCTGAGGAAGCCGGCGGTGGAATGATTAAAGCGGTTTGTAACGGAAATCAAGAAATTATATCAATAGAAATAGATCCCCAAGTTATTAATGCTGATGAAAAAGATATCTTGGAAGATCTTGTTGTTGCTGCAGTTAACAAGGCAATTCAATCTTCTAAAAAAATGGCGGAAGAAGAAATGGCTAAAGTTACAAAGGGTATGATTCCTCCAGGTTTAAACATCCCGGGATTCTAAATTGCAAATTGCAGAACCCTTATTAGTTGCCATAGAAGAACTTAGCAAATTACCGAGCATCGGTAGAAAAACTGCGCAAAGATTAGCTCTTCATATCTTAAAAGCAGATAAAGAATCTGTTGCCAGCTTAGTAAAAGCTTTGGAAGATTTGAAATCTAAAATTCGTTTTTGTTCAAGGTGTTTTAATATCTCGGTGGATGAGCTCTGTGATATTTGTAAAAGTCCAAAACGGGACACATCGCAAATTTGCGTTGTCGAAGAAGCAAGTGATGTTATTGCAATTGAAAGAACAAACGAGTTTAGCGGTCAATACCATGTTATTGGCGGAGTTCTCTCACCGCTTTCGGGAATTAGTCCGGATTCGCTTAAAATTAAAGAGCTTCTTAAAAGATTGGAATCTGAAGAAGTAAAAGAAGTTATTTTAGCGTTAAATCCTGATACCGAAGGTGAGGCGACTGCATTATATTTGGCTAAGTTAATAAAACCACTGGGAATAAAAGTTACACGAATTGCCCGCGGGTTGCCCATTGGCGGTGATTTGGAATTTGCCGACGAAGCGACAATCGGACGAGCTGTTTCAGGAAGAATTATATTGTAATGGCTGAATGGTACGAAGACTGGTTTAACACAGAAGAATATCTAAATGTTTACAGACATAGAAATGAAGAAGACGCAAAAAAATTAGTCAAACTGATTTTGAGGAATGTTGATCTTAATCCGGGTGCAAAAGTTCTAGATATGGCTTGCGGCGCAGGAAGGCATTCAATTCTATTTGCTCAGGAAGGGTTTCACGTAACAGCAGTTGATTTAAGCGAAAATTTATTAAAAGTTGCCAAATGTGCTGCTGAAGATTCCGGAGTTAAAGTTGATTTTGTTGAATCGGATTTACGTTATTATTCTGTTTCTACAAAGTTCGGATTAATTATTAATTTGTTTACAAGCTTCGGTTATTTTGAATCTGATGAGGAAAACTTTGTCTTGTTTAATGTCGCTTATAACCAATTGATGGAAAACGGATATTTTGTGTTTGATTATTTTAACCCGAGGTATATTAAAAATAATCTTGTTCCCGAAACCGAAGAGGATTTAGGAATTAGTAAAGTTGTACAGCAAAGAAAAATTGAAGGAAACAGAGTAGTAAAAAAAATAACAATAAATAAGAATGGTTCAGAAAAACATTATCATGAGTCAGTAAGAATGTATGAAATTAACGAATTGAAAAGTGAATTTGAAAAAACCGGATTCACTATTCAAAAGATTTTTGGAGATTTTCATGGGAAAGAATTTGACTTAGAAACTTCACCGAGAATCATTATTATTGCTCGGAAATGAAATTTGTCATTATCATATTATGTGCTTTTTTACTTACCGGCTGCGATTTATTCTCAACCAGATCTGCTGAAAAACCAAATCAGCCGAGATCAAACTACGAACAGCCTGTCACTCCGGATATTGTTATTGCAAATCTTATAAACTCCTTTAAAGATAAAAATGTTGAAAATTACCTGTCATGCTTAACCGATTCTGAATTTGTTGATAAAAGATTTACTTTCTCACCTTCTAGTGGAGCTGTTTCTCAATTCCCGTCGCTTTCGGATAATTGGAATAAGAAAAATGAAGAACAATATTTTAATAATCTAAAATCAAAAGTTAACTCCGACCTACCCATTACATTAACTTTCTCCGGCGTTTCAACACTTCCGCAAGGTGATAGTTTGGTCTATTCAGCTTCATATTTTCTAAATATTCCTACAGCAGATCCTAATATTCCCCAAAATTATCAAGGAGATTTGAAGTTCGGAATGATTAGAGATTCTCGATCAACGTGGTCTATTTATTCATGGCAAGATTCAAAAAATAGTGATTTGCCAAGTTGGAGCGAATTAAAAGGGAGGTTTTATTAATCGGTTTTTGAAAAACAGTTTGATCCTTCTAATTTTACTAACCGGTTGTAAGAATCCGTTTTCTCCAGCTTTTGATGACAGCACAGACAGCAATGCTTCTACAATTTCTGATCTAAAAACTGTTGACGGCGTATTTCAAAATTTTCAGTATGCTTATACTTTTAAGGATACTACAATTTATGGTAAATTAATTGGCGATGATTTTATCTTTACTTATCATGATTATGATCAAGGCTTTGATGTTTCGTGGGGGAGAGATGAAGAAATGAAAACTACGTATGGACTTTTTCAAAACGCACAGCGATTAAGTTTAATTTGGAATAATATTGTGCTTTCAACAGAAGATTCACTTACAGCTAACGTAGTTCGCGGTTTTAATCTTACTATTACTTTTAATCCAACTGATGTTATAAGATTAGACGGGCGTGTTAATATGGCCCTTAAAAAAAATCCTTCTACACAAAAATGGAGAATTAGCCATTGGATAGATGAATCTAATTTCTAATTGATTTAACTTTAGCAAACAATTTATATGAATAAAAAACTTTTATGATATTTTTCTGGATAAAAGAATCCTTCAAATTAATTGGAAGAGCAAAATCATCATTTGTACTTTCTTTAATTTCGATGATAATTGCAGTATTTCTCATTGTAACTTCTGCAGCGCTTATTAAGGTTTCTGCTGAATTGCAAAGCTCAATTAAAAGGAACGTAGATATAAATGTTTTCCTGGATACTTCTTTATCTGAAGATCAAGTTTCAAATCTTAAGCAAGAGATTGAGCATAAAAATTTTATTCAATCACTTTCTTTTATTAGTAAGGAAGGAGCTGCTAAGATTTTTATTCAACAAACCGGTCAAGATTTTCGCAAAATTTTAGATTATAATCCTCTTCCGGCGTCTTTTACCTTAACACTAAAAGATGATTATGTGGAAAAGGATTCTTTGAATAAGATTATAAAAAAGCTTGCAGGTTTAAGCGGTGTTGATGAAGTAGTATTTAGACACGAATTTACGTATAAGATTTTATCATATATTTCAAAAGTTAAAACATATATTTTCGGTGCAACAATTATTCTTTTCTTGATTTCTCTATACATTGTTTACAGTACCATCAAGTTAATTACAAATTCCAAATATGAGGAACTAGAAACTATGAAACTTGTTGGCGCAAAATTATCAACTATAAAAATGCCGATAATACTTAATTCTATTTTTGTCGGTTTATTAGCCGGATTTTTTGTCGCCCTAGGATTTTTCTTAATTTATTTCTACTCTAAAAATAATGCTTATTTTGCGCTTTTATTTTCATCAAAAGATTTAATCTATTTAGCGGGAATTTTAATTATAGGTCCATTTATAGGTTTAATGATAAGTCTTGTTTCATTGAGAAAAATAAATTTGAAAATTTGATGTGAGATTTTATTTCTCTAATTTTTATGCTTGGAATAAAAGGGGTTGCAATAATTTGCCGAATTCAATTATAGTCAAATATTTATTAATGGTTAAAGACATTCATACTAAAAAAATAATTCTTTTAATTTTTGCGTTATTACTAATTTCGCCAAAAATTATCTTATCGCAAGCCTTCCCGGATTACCCTGAAAGAAATTTAATTACAACAAATGATTCTCTTAGGAACGTACAAGCTGGAAATATTATTTCAAACGGAAGTGTAGATCCTGCAGAATATATAGTAGGCCCCGGTGACAAATTGTTTATCTCAATTTCGGGAGTTCAAGATATTTCTCTTAATTTACCAATAAACCAAGATTCCGAATTATTTATCCCAAAAGTTGGCAGCATAAATCTTAAAAATTTGAATTTGAATGAAGCCAAGAATAAAATCAAGAATACAATAGAAAAATACTTTAAAAATGTTGATATATACATTTCGTTAGCTTCGATTAAGAAAATTAAAGTCTCATTATTAGGTGATGTTAGAAAGCCGGCAACTTATCTTATTAGCGGAAATTTTCGTTTACTTGACGTCTTAAATCATTCTTATGGAGTAAATTCCAGTGCAAATTTACGTGATATTAAAATTACAGATAAAGATGGCAAATCAAATAAATTTGATTTCCTAGAGTTTTCGAGACTAGGAGATAGCAAAGGAAATCCGCTTTTACATGATGGTGATATAGTTGATATAGATAAAGCTGACGAGGTTATTTCTATACACGGACAGGTAAAATATCCCGGAACATACGAATTTGTTCCAGGTGAAACTATCACCCATTTTATTAATATCGCCGGCGGCTTTTTAAGTAAAGCAAAAACTGATTCTATTGAAATTGTAAGTTTTACAACGGACGGTAAGACAGAAAAAAGTGTTTTTTATTCTTATCAAGAATTACAGGATAAGAAGATAGAATTAAGTCGCTCAGTTAAAGTTATGGTTCGAGAAATACCGGAATATTTAATTGACCGTTTAGTGAATGTACAAGGTTGGGTAAAATATCCCGGTTATTATAAGATTATAAAAGGAAAAACAACTTTAAAAGATGTGATAAACGAAGCCGGCGGATTTTTGCCTGATGCATCGTTGGTAGATGCAACTGTAACTAGAACTATGGGAACGGTTGAAAAAGATCCTGAATATGACCGGTTGAAAACGATGGAACGTAAAGATATGTCTGATGATGAGTATGCCTATTTTAAAGCTAAATCAAGGCAGCAACCGGGTAAAGTTGTTGTTGATTTTTACGGACTCTTTAAAAAACAAAATGATAATGAAAATATCATAATGAAAAAAGGTGATCTAATAAATGTACCCGAAGCTAAAAATTATATAATTATGCTTGGACAAGTAGTTAATCCGGGAAATGTTATTTATAACAGTAATTTAAAAGTTAATGATTATATAAATTTAGCAGGCGGATTTGGATGGAGAGCTGAAGACGGTGATGTTAGAGTTATACGCGCAAATTCAGGTGAATGGATTGATGCAGATGACGTTGATTCTTTATATCCCGGTGATGCAATTTGGGTACCAGAAACTCCTCCCGCGCCTAAATTTTGGGACATATTTACCAATTCATTACAAGTTCTTGGAGCTCTAGCATCAATTGTGGCAGCAACAGTAGCAATAATAGTAGCGTCGAGGAAGTAATTTGACATACCACGAAATCTTACATACAATTTTACTTAATCTGAAGAAGATTTTGAAAGTGACAATTTGGGTAACTGCATTTCTATTTTTGATATTGTTTTTTATCTATCCGGTAACTTATACATCAACTGTAACCATATTACCTCCGGATAATGAGCCTCAATTTGGGGGGCTTGGCAGTCTTTTAGGTGAACAAGGATTATCTTCATTTATGCTTGGCGGAGTAAGCAATGCAAATTCTCAATTATATAGTGAGATATTAAAAAGTAGAAGCGCTGCACTTTATGTTGTAAAGAAAAATAACCTTGTAAAGTTTTACAATGAAGATAATGTCTATAAGGCGGTGAAAGATTTAGACAAGAATCTGAATATAGAAATTACCAAAGAAGGAATAATTAAACTAAGTGTTGATGTTACATCGAAATTATTGCCGGCTATTATCGGTAATAAAGATTCAGTAAAAAATCTTTCTGCCGATTTATCAAATTCTTTTGTTGAAGCACTTGATAAGATTAATCGCGAAAAAATGACATCAAAAGCTAAAAAAGCTAGAGAATACATTGAGACACAATTAAAAACCACAAAAGTGCAATTAGATTCTGTTGAGAATGCACTAACAGATTTTCAAAAGAAGAATAAAACTGTTTCATTGCCTGATCAAGTAAGTGCTGCAATTGATGCAGCTGCAAAGATTAAATCTGAAATCGTTTCCACTGAAATGCAGATTGGGCTTTTAGAAACAAACTTGCGTGAAGATAATAAATCTTTAATAAATCTAAAGAGCAAGTTAGATCAGTTGAAAATACAATATACTAAAATGGAATTAGGCAATAAAGATTATTTGATTGCTTTTAAGGATGTGCCTGAACTTGGTAAGAATTTAGCAAATTTGTTGAGAGAAGTTAAGATTCAAAATGAAGTTTATATGATGCTTCAACAACAGTATTATAAAGAAAAGATTCAAGAAAATCGAGATCTTCCTACAGTTCAAACATTAGATAAAGCGATTCCTCCATTAAATGCTTCGGGTCCACGAGTTGTCTTTTCTACTGTTGCTGGAGGTATTTTTACTTTTCTTTTGATGTCTTTTCTGGTATTGTTGGGCGAATCTAAAAAGAATTTTAAAAATAAAGTTGAAGGAAATGAAATTGTATAAACCAACTGCAGTAGTAACAGGTGGAGCGGGTTTTTTAGGATCACATTTGTGCGATAGGTTATTAGCCGAAGGATTAAAAGTAATATGCGTTGATAATCTGATTACCGGAAGCACAAATAATATTGCACACCTTGTCGGAAATGAAAATTTTTCGTTCGTTAAACACGATATTACAAATTATATATTTATACCGGGCAGAGTTGATTACATCCTACATTTCGCTTCTCCGGCAAGTCCAATCGATTATTTAAAGCTTCCTATTCAAACGTTGAAAGTAGGTTCTTTAGGAACACATAAAGTTTTAGGTTTAGCTAAAGAAAAGAAGGCAAGGGTACTGATTGCTTCAACAAGTGAAATTTATGGAGATCCGGCAATTCATCCTCAAACAGAAGACTATTGGGGTAACGTCAATCCAATAGGACCAAGAGGTGTTTATGATGAAGCTAAAAGATTTGCAGAAGCCATGACAATGGCTTATCACCGCTATCACGGTGTAGAAACTAGAATTGTAAGAATTTTTAATACTTACGGACCTAGAATGAGATTAGATGACGGAAGAGCACTACCTGCATTTGTAGGCCAAGCTTTAAGAGGAGAAGATATAACCGTTTTTGGGGATGGTTCACAAACCAGAAGTTTTTGCTACGTTAGCGATTTGGTGGACGGAATCTTTAAGCTTTTAATGTCGGATGAATCAAATCCTGTAAACATTGGAAATCCTGCCGAAATTACAATTAAGCAGTTTGCTGAAGAAGTAATTAAAATTACCGGGACAAATAGTAAAATCGTTTATAAAGACTTACCAGAGGATGATCCGAAAGTTAGACAACCCGATATTACCAGGGCAAAAACTATTTTAGGTTGGGGACCAAAAGTTGAAAGAAGTGAGGGACTAAAAATTACGATAGATTATTTCAAAAAATCTATTATTTCTTAAGTTCTTTATGTCAAGGAAATTTACTTCTACTATTGCAGGAGCTTCTCTATTACTTACCGGGTTCGGATTATTAAGTCGTGGTTTTGGTTTTGTAAGAGAGGTACTTTTCGCAAATTATTTTGGAATGACTAGTCAGTTTGATGTATATCTTGTAGGTGCAGTCATTCCGTTAACATTGAATACAATCATTTTATATCTCGCTCAAAATTACTTTATTCCGGCATACAATAATGTAAGACAAAAAGATAAAAACCTTATTGAAAAGTTCGTTCAGATAAATTTCTTGTTATTTGTAATAGGGGGAATAATATTATCTGGAATTCTTTACTTGTTTTCTAAAGATATTATTGGTATTTATCTTCAAGATACTCAAAAGGAATTATTATTAACTACACAGTTAATATTTAAAATATTTCTTTTATCCATTCCTTTTAATGCAATAACAGCTTTTCTGATTGCAAATTTGCAGCTAAAATTTGAATTTCGGTCTCCCGCGTACTCGCAATTAATTTTGAACATCTCCTTTCTAGCCTTATTATTAATTTTCAAAAATAGTTTTGGAATATACATAATACCTATTGGGTATGTTTTGGGCTCATTGATTCAGATGATTTTCTTATTGAAAAGAAGTAAATTCCGCGTGAACTTTTTATACTCGTTTAGTTTTATAAGGGATTTTTATAAATTTATTCCCAGAACATTATTAACCATAATCTTAATTGAAAGCGTCGGACAACTATACATAATTGCGGATAGATATTTCTTTTACGCAGTCCCAGTGGGAGGTATTGCCGCTTTGAACTATGCTCAGACAGTTTTTTTACTTCCTATATCTATACTCTCAGTAGCACTTTCTACAGCCTTACTTCCAAAGTTTTCACATTTCAAAAGTATGAACCTAATTGCCAAGTTAGAGAATAGTTTTAACGAAAGCATAATGGTTATTGTTGCTATTTTCGTTCCTATTACGATTATTTTTATATTCTATGGGGATATTATTCTAAAAATACTATATGAACGCGGTAAATTTACAGGAGCAAATACTAATACTACGTACCAAGCATTGGTCTTTTATTCAATAAGTCTTTTATTCTATGCTGTATATAGTATTATTAATAAAATGCTTTATAGTTATGGTCTTGTGAAAAAGCTTTTATATGTAACCTTAGCCGGTATAATTTTAAAAATCAGCCTAAATTTTTTATTTGTCGGAAAATTAGGTCAAAATGGCTTGGCTTTAAGCTCGTCTATTAGTTATATATTTTTTTCAATTACAAGTATGCTCTTAATGTATAATGCCGTAGTTTTTAAAAACAAAAAAATCTTTGTTCATGAAACTATATTCCATTTCATAAATGGAGCTATAGCTTTACTAATAGCCAAGGGGATATTAATGAGTATTCCAAATTTCGGATATAACATTTTTTTCGAGATCTCAATATTTTTTATAGTATACATAGTAAACATTTTTATAGTGCATCACCCATCTACTGAGATCTTTCACAGAACAGTAAATTTATTCATTGATAAGAAATAAAATAATGAGTACTTCAAAAATACCAGAGTATGATTTTAGAGAAAAATTATATACAAAATATGTATCTACTTTTAAAAATAGTATTGCGGCAAATTTTAGTTATCTAAATAAAACAGAGTTACAAGTTTTAAAAAAAAGATTTTCTTATACTTTGAACAAGATTTCAAAGGATGCAAATTTTCTTGAATTAGGATGTGGATCAGGGTATTTACTTGAATATTTAACAAAAGAAGGATTCCAAAATTTATTCGGGATTGATATTTCGGAGGAACAGATTATAAATGCCAGGAATAAAGGTTTGAATGTAATCGCCGGAAATGTTTTCGATTTTTTTCAAAGCAATAATATAAAGTATGATGTCATTTTTGCTTTAGATTTTATAGAACATTTTAATAAAGAAGAAATATTAAAATTATTTGAAGGTATTGAGAAACTTTTGAGTGTTAATGGAATGTTAATAATAAGAACGCCAAATGGTCAAGGTTTAATGCCCGGCAAAAATATTTATGGTGATTTAACTCATTTAACTATTTTTAATCCTAATTCATTGTTGCAAATATTGCAACTAAATAATTTCGGAAATATACAATTTTATGAAGAAGGACCAGTAATAAAAAATTTTGTAGGGTTTATAAGATTCATTCTTTGGAAGATAATAAAGTTTGTATATAAGGGGATTAGAATTATTGAAACCGGTGAGAGTGAAGATATTATCACACAAAATTTTATTTGTGTTGCAAGAAAAAATTCAGTTTAGTGCTCAAGCAAAGTGTTTTGAGATAAATTTAACCTCATTGTCTTACTATAATTAAAAAATAACTAGTTGTTCCGTCTGTAAAAGTTAGTAGATATAAGTGGAATTAATTTGTTGGAATTTTCAGAATACATAAAAAATGGAAATCCTATTGCCAGAATTATTCTTATAGTCGTCAGTATCTTTTCTTTTTTTATCCGTAAAATTATTTTTTTCAAAAAAAATAAAAATAATGAGATATTGATCATTTCAGTAAATAAATTAGGGGATACGGTTTTTACTATTCCGGCAATTAAATTATTACAAAATTTTGGGTACCAAAAAATCAAAATAATTTGTTATCCTGAATCTCAAAAAATATATAATTTAGTTTTATCAGATATAGAATATGAAATCTTTGACTACAAAGAATTTTCTTTTGGTGGAAGAATACCTTCAATAAATTCAATTCGAAAAATTCATCGCATAAACTCAGGGAAAATTTTTGATCTAACCGGAAATGTAACTTCCGCGCTTTTGTCATGTTTTAATGCTGCAGAAAATATTTATGGCTTTAATGAAAAATATTTCAAACCCATTTACAATAATTTTATGGAGAAACCAGGTAAGCCTCATTTGATGGATTTATATTCAGATGTTGTAAAAATGTTTACCGGAAAATGCGACATTAAAAGGTACAAAGAATTTGAAATTAATTATTGTAATGAAAGTGAAATTCTGATTCATCCTTTTGCAGGTTGGAAAGCAAAAGAATGGGGGATTAAAAAATTTATAGAGTTGGCTGAATGGTTAAATCGATTTTATAAAATCAAAATAATTTTTCCTAAAGGTGCCCTTGAAATTGATACAGTTGGAGAGTTAGAAGTTTTGAAATTGAATTATTCCGAGTTGAATAATATTGATGACTTGATTAGAGAAATTAAAGAATGTAGTGTTTTAATTGGAAATGATTCAGGGCCCGTGTATATAGCATCTTTATTAGGTAAACCAACATTTACGATTTATGGTCCTACTAATCCTGAATTTTCATTACCGTTTGGAGATAGTCATGATTTTATACAAAATGAAATAAAATGTACTCCTGCGAAAGGGGAGCAGTATTGTTTCTTGGATGCCGGCAGAAAATGTCCGGCGTATTTATGTATGTTAAATTTGGATAGGGAAATTACAACTGTAAAAGTTAATGGATTTTTAGAGAAATTAGATATTAAAAAATTGGATAAAAACCAATAATGATTAGTATTCTCCTAAATAAAAATAACAAAATTATTTTCTTCTCATTACTTTTAAGTCTGGTGTTGGCTTTTGCCACGCCACTTTTGCCTGTCGCTATTTTATTGATCATGATTGTAATTACGCTTTCGGTTTTTGGTGATAAATTATTAATCCCATTTTTCTTAATATCATTTTTAGTAATAACCAGCGATATAAGTGAAACTTTAAGAGTTGCTGTAAACATTAGTAGTTTTATACTATTAAGTTTTTACTTTATTAAAGAATTTGGATTGGACTTTAAAGTTTATAAACCTGTCCCATCCATAATAACAAATCTGATTTTATATATAATTTTCACGTTATTTTTATCTTCATTCTTTTCGGCAAAAATATCAGTTGGAATAATAGAAGTAGTACGATTAATAGTTTTTCTTTATCTCATTTATATCTTTTACAGTTTTATAAACAATGTTAATGATGTTAAGATATTACTTGGTTCTTTATTAATTGCAGGCGTTCTTTTAGCGCTAACAATTTTGTATTTCTTCTGGTCTTCTCATTCAGATTTAAGAACTTTGGAAGTTCAAGGATTAGTTCATGAAGGCGGATATTATAACAATGTTGCCGCAGCAGGAGGAATATTTGCGATAACAATTTCGTTAAACTTGGCATTGTTATTTTCAAAAAAGAAAAATTTAACGCAAAAAAGAATTTTACTAATTACCACTTTATTAATTCAAATTGTTGCTTTATTACTGACAAATAGTAGAGCAGCTTTTCTAGCTGTTGCAGTTAGTTTTATATTTATATCTTATAATCTTAATAAAGGATTATTTAAGAAAATAAGTTTATGGTTTGTAGGATTATCAGCCCTTATTATTGGATTATTTCCACAAATAATTAAGATCATAGATATATTCATACGAGCCGGAAGAATACTTGAAAATACAAGATATTTTCTATGGAATATTGCGTACTCAATTATAGACCATAATCCTTTGTTAGGTGTTGGTCCCGGAATGTTTAAATATTATATGTATAAATATCTTCCGGTAAGATTAGGAAGCTGGACTGAAACTCAAATATCATGGGTTCATGATGAAGCGGGAGCCGGTCACGCTCATAATTTCATTTTATATCGAACTTCCGAGACTGGATTTATCGGTCTTATCGGTGCTCTGGCATTAATAATAATATTTGTAATGCTTTCTGTTAAAATCATTGGAAAAGTAAAACAGAATCAGGATGTATTTATCATGATGATTGCGATTTTAGGCTCAGGATATGGTCTATTCGCAAGATCGTTATTTGAGTCTACAGGAATTCTAACTAATGGATGGATTACCAGAGATTTACCTTTCTGGATATTATTTATTATAGTGATTTTTCTTTATCAGAAATTATTTGTTGAAAAAGTTAAGTTAGAAGACTTATAGTTTACATTAAAGGGAGCAATCTTTTTGAAGTTACTAATGCTTGCTGATCCAAGTTCACCTCATACAATTAAATGGGTGACATCTCTCTGCAAAAACGGAGTAAATATATTTTTATTCGGACTTACTAGATATGACGAAACCGAATATAATAGTTTGGATAATATAAATATTTATACTCTGAAATTATCATCTGATAATTTTGAGAAAGCTGATGGAAATTTTAGCAAAATTAAATATCTACAAGCATTACCTAAACTTAAAAAGATAATTACTGAGTTTAAGCCTAACATAATTCATGCTCACTATGCTTCAAGTTATGGATTACTAGGCGCGTTGAGCGGTTTTCATCCTTATATATTATCAGTATACGGCGCAGATGTCTACAACTTCCCAAAGAAAAATTTTTTAACAAGTTCCATTTTCAAATTTAATTTAAAAAAAGCAGATACAATTTTATCTACCAGTAAAGTAATGGCTGCTGAAACTAAAAAATATACATCTAAGTCAATTGAAGTTACTCCGTTCGGAATTGATACGGTAAAATTTAAACCAGCAGATGGCAAAAGGTTTTTTGAGAAAGATGCCATAGTGATTGGTACCATTAAAAGTTTAGAAGAAAAATATGGTATAGAATATTTAATTAGGGCATTTAAAGTAATAACTGATAAATTTCCTAATTTAAATCTTAGACTTTTAATTGTTGGTAAAGGAACCTTAGAACAAAAATTAATAGAACTAGTTCGTGAATTAAGCATCGAAAATTTAACTAAATTTAGTGGCTTCGTTTCTCCTTTTGAAATTCCGGGCTATCATAATACTATAGACATTTTTGTTTCACTTTCCATAGAGGATAGCGAGAGTTTCGGAGTTGCAGTTCTAGAAGCATCTGCTTGCGGTAAGCCTGTAATTGTTTCAAATGTTGGTGGATTACCCGAGGTTGTAATAAATAATCAAACCGGACTTGTTGTAAATAATAAAGATGTAATTGGGACTGCGAAAGCGATTGAAAAACTTTTATTAGATGAAAAATTAAGAAATACCTTAGGCGATAATGGTAGAAATCACGTGATTAAAAATTATAATTGGAGTGATAATGTTGCAAAAATGTTATCTGTCTACAAAACAACATTAGAGAACAATTAAGAATGTCTGAAGTAATCAAAAAATACATACCAAATGATTTTTCTAAGCATGTTCAGTTGTCTTATTACACTGAAAAGATTCTTAACTTAAAAGATAGTGAGACAAAATTATTTGTCTTAGACTTAGGCTGTGGTGAGGGTGAGTCATTAAAGTATTTTCAGTCGTTAAACAAAAATATAGAATGGTTTGGAGTTGATTTAGAGTATTCTCCGGAGGTATCTAGTAGAACCGGAAGTAGTGACCGATTTATTACTTTTGATGGTATTAATATCCCTTTTCCTGATAATCATTTTGATGTTATATATTGCAAACAAGTATTTGAACATGTTAAAAATCCAAGAGAATTATTAAAAGAAGTTTATCGTGTTCTTAAAAATGACGGAGCATTTGTCGGCTCAACTTCACATTTAGAACCATATCATTCTTATAGTTATTGGAATTATACGCCTTTTGGTTTTAGCGTACTTCTAGAGGAAGCAAAACTGGAACTCATCGAATTAAGACCCAGTATAGATGCTTTTACTTTGCTAATAAGAAGATTATTTCGGTGTTGGAAAATTTTTGATATTTTCTGGCGAATTGAATCTCCTTTAAATTTATCAATTACAGTAATTGGAAAATTATTGAGAATATCAAATTATAATATCAATTCTATTAAACTTTTATTTTGCGGACAATTTTTCTTTTTTGCTAAAAAGGTAAACTATAAAAACACAAAGTAAATTTGATTTTAATTTTACTTATAAGGAATTATAAAAATCTTGATCTCGGTTATTTGTCCAACATATAATGAAGCAAAGAATATTGAATCCCTTATCAAATTTTTTCTTAAAGCTAAACCGGAAGATAAGGAGCTAATAATAATTGATGGCGAGTCTACGGATAATACGGTTCAAATAGTAAATAAATACGTTAAAAATTACAAAAATATTTTTTTACTGAATAATCCGTATAGATATGTGCCTTTTGCATTAAATATGGGAATAAAAAAAAGCAAAGGCGATTTCATAATTAGGTTGGACGCGCATTCAATTTACTCGATAAATTATTTTGAAAAGATACTCGAAACTTTTGAAAAAACCAATGCTGATATTGTTGGCGGTCCGTATCTTATAGCAAAAGGAACGGAGTTTCAGAGGGCAGTTGGGTTTGCAATTTCTAGTCCTTTTGGTACAGGAAACAGTAAAGCTCACGATCCTAATTTTGAAGGTTATGTTGATAGTGTGCCTTACGGAGCTTGGGGAAAAAAGTTATTCGAAGAGATCGGGTACTTTGATGAAAGATTTAAGCGAAATCAGGATGATGAGTTTCATTATCGTGCAAATAATTTTGGGAAGAAAGTATATTTATCTCCTGAAATAAAATTTTGGTATTATCCTAGAAATAGTTTTTCCGGACTAATAAGACAATATTTTGAATATGGAGTTTATAAACCATTAGTTCTAAAAAAAATAAATAGTGGTTTGAAATTAAGGCACTTAGCTCCTTCATTTTTAACCATATATTTAATACTAACTATTATATTTTTTAAGACAAGTTTATTCTGGCTTTTCCCGATTTTAATATACTTTTTGATTGTCTTAATATTTTCACTCAAAGTTAGAGATAATATTAAGGTAAAGCTTTACAGTTTAGTAATTTTTCCGGCTGTGCATCTTTCGTACGGAGCAGGATTTCTTTTGGGAATATTTAGGATCAAGAAATTATCAAAACATCAGATTCTAAAAACGTAAAAAAGTTTTCACTTAGTTCTGAATTCTAAAAATATTGACATATTTTCATTCAATTCAAATAAAAATTCCATAAATGTTTGATAATTTCAATATATTCCCATTCATGAGAAAATAAATTACAATCCTAATTGAAAAATCTCTGTAATCTAAACTTATCCACTGGTACCATTTTTGAACATATTTTAATATGAAAAAAGAGTTTATACATTTTCACAAACCTTATTTTAACGACGACGAAATAAATGAAGTCGTGGATTCAATAAAATCCGGATGGTGGACAACAGGTCCGAAAACTCAGATCTTTGAGAAAAAGTTTTCAGAGTATCTTGGTGTGAAAAACTCACTTGCAGTTAGTTCCTGGACTGCTGCCGCTCATCTCGCTCTGGAAGCAATCGGATTAAAAGAAAATGATGAAGTGATTGTTCCGGCAATAACGTTTACTGCTACTGCGGAAATCGTTTGTTACTTTAAAGCAAAACCGGTAATTGTCGATGTTCAAAAAGATACTTTTAACATTGATGTTAATGAAATTGAAAAGGTAATATCAAAAAATACTAAAGCTGTAATTCCGGTCCATTATGGCGGTCAACCGTGCGACATGTATGAAATTATGGATCTATGCAAATCAAGAAATATAAAAGTAATTGAAGATGCCGCACATTCTTTACCCGCTGAATATAACGGGAAAAAAGTTGGGACAATTGGAGATGTTACTTGTTTTAGCTTCTATGCAACAAAAACTTTGGCAACCGGCGAAGGCGGAATGGTATGCACTGATGATGATGAAATTGCTGAACGTGTTTCTATTATGAGATTGCACGGCATTAATAAAGACGCCTGGAAAAGATATTCTGCTGAAGGTTCATGGTTTTATGAAGTTGTTGCTCCCGGATTCAAATATAATTTTACGGATATTCAAGCTTCACTTGGAATCGCCCAATTAAAGAAAATTGATTTTCTTCGTGAAAGCCGGAAACAAATATTTCAAAAGTATAATGCAGGCTTTAAGGATAATTCCTATATTAGTTTATATAATGTTAAATCCGATAGAAAATCTTCTTATCATCTTTATCCAATTCTTCTTGATCTTGATCGCTTGAAGATATCTCGATCAGAATTTATTGAAGAGTTAAAAAATCTTGGGATCGGTTGTAGCGTGCATTTTATCCCTTTGTATCGGCATCCGTATTATCGTGATACTTTTAATTTAAAAGCAGAAGATTATCCTGTTTCCGAATATATTTACGAAAGAATTATTACATTACCAATTTGGCCCGGAATGACTGATGAAAAAATCGAAAGAGTAATTGACGCAGTCAATAGTATATGTAAATCCAAAAGTAAATAATTCTGTTTCGGCTAAAAATTATGTACAAATACACTAAAAGACTATTCGATATTTTGATCTCATTTTTAATCTTGGCATTGCTAATTCCTTTCTTTTTAATAATTTCTTTTGTTATTTTGCTTATTGAAGGTACACCTGTATTTTTTCTACAGGAGAGAGTTGGAGAAAATTGGAGGAACTTTAAAATCATCAAATTTCGAACTATGATTGAAGGCGCTGAAAAGTTGGGATCGGGAATATCTACTCACAAAGATTTCCGTATTACTAAACTTGGCGGATTTTTAAGAAAGTTTAAAATTGATGAACTTCCACAGTTTATAAATGTTTTGTTAGGACAAATGAGTATTGTTGGTCCCAGACCTGAATTAAGGAAATATGCGGAAGCATTTAAAGATCAATACTCTAAAATACTGATGATAAAACCCGGAATTTCTGATTATGCTTCCATTGAATTTAAAAGTGAGTCGGAATTATTGAAAAGTTCCGAGTGTGCTGAAGAGTTTTACTTGCAAGAAATCTTACCCAAAAAAATCAAATTGTGTGAGAAGTATATAAAAGAGATGAGTCTCTGGACTGATTTTAAAATAATTTTTAACACTCTTAAGGCAATTGCATGATAGGGGATAAAGTTAAACTTTTGTTTGAATCACCTAGTAATGTTACCAGGAAATTCACTTTCATTTTTTTTGATCTTATTGCGTTTACCGCAGCGCTAACTATCGCATACGAAATAAGATTCGAATCTCAGAACCCGTATTTATTTAATAACACTTTTTTAATTCCACTTCTTGCGTTCATTATTGTAAAATTCATTGTCTTTTATTCATTCAGACTTTATGATATATCCTGGCGGTACGTTTCGCTACAAGACTTGGCGAATATTGGTAAAGCTTGCTTAACTAGCACTGGAATACTTTTCGTGTTGATTTATGGGTTTAACATTTCTGCATTTAACGGTTTTCCAAGGAGTGTAGTGTGGATCGATTTTATTTTGAGTTTCATGTTTTCCGCCGGATTCAAGATATCAAAAAGAATGTATCTCGAAGTTATGCGACAAAGCATCGGTAATTCAGTTTTAAAGCGAACACTTATAGTTGGAGCGGGAAGCAGCAGCGAACAGCTTTTAAGAGATATAAACAGAAGTGTAATTCGAACACTTTATCCAATCGGTTTCATTGATGATGATCCCGCAAAGCAAAACTTATACTTGCAAGGAGTAAGAGTTTTAGGTTCAACCGAAAATCTTGAAGAAATAATAAAGAATTATCGTATAGATTCAATATTAATTTCTGTTCTTTCAGCAGATAGAAAGTTTCATAGGAAAATATTTGAGATTGCCAGGCGCTCGGGTGTTAGCGATGTTAAAGTTGTCTCTACCATAAATGATATCTCTGATACAATTAAAGTTGGAGCGAAAGATATCCGGGATATTAATATGAGCGATTTAATCGGCCGCCAAGCAGTTTCAATTAATACAAAAATCATTGGCGGATTTTTGGCAAATAAAAATGTCTTAATTACCGGTGCTGCAGGCTCAATCGGTTCGGAAATTGCCCGTCAAGTAATATCATATAATCCGGTTAAGATTGGAATTCTTGATGTAAACGAAAGCGATCTTGCTGATTTAGAAAATCAAATTGCTAGAAAATATAAACAAGGCGATATCAATTCATTTTTGTGTGATATTTCCAATAGCCATAAGGTTGATAAAATATTTGATGAATTTCGACCGGATGTTGTTTTTCATGCTGCTGCATTTAAACACGTACCCGTCATGGAAAAATTTCCCGAGGAAGCAGTAAGAGTTAATATTGTTGGAACTAATAATCTTGCCAGCGCTGCAAGAAAATATAATGTAGAGAGTTTCGTTTTAATTTCCACCGATAAAGCAGTAAATCCAAGTAGTATAATGGGCGCATCAAAACGTATTGCCGAACAGATTGTAACAGGTGCAGGAAAAAGCAGCAACTCAAATTTTGTTGCTGTAAGATTCGGAAATGTTATCGGAAGCAGGGGAAGTGTCTTACCTGTTTTTCTTGAACAACTTAATAACGGGGGTCCGTTAACAATTACGCATCCTGAAATGAAAAGATTTTTTATGACGATTCCCGAAGCTGTTGCGTTAGTTCTACAAGCTGCCGCCACCGGAAGCAACGGAGATGTTTTTGTACTTGATATGGGTGAACCAATTAAGATAGTGGATTTAGCGAGAGATCTTATTCTGCTTAATAATTTAATTCCGGATAAGGATGTTGAAATTAAATATACCGGAATGAGAGAAGGCGAAAAACTTTTTGAAGAAGTTCTCACAGCAGAAGAAGGAGTTATAGCTACTTCGCATGAGAAAATATTTAAAGCTCGCATGATTAGTTATCACAATTCAGATTCTGTAAGCTCAATGGTTGAAGAATTTAAGAATATGAAGGAAAATGCCTCTAAAAGGGACTGGATTGCGATTCTTAAATATTACGTCCCAACATTTCAGCATTCAAATGTGATGGATTTTTATGATACCGAAGTTAATTCTTATGATGATCCTGTTTTAATTCAGGCTGAGTCAAATAAAAAATAATTTTCCCTTTTGTTTAATAGAGTTTAGGATTGTTAGAGCCTTGCGATTTTGTAATAATAAAAATGTGATTAAATTAAATTTGTAATGAAATATTTTGCTCTGTTTAAAACTTTTATTATCTGGGGAATTTGCTCATTTATTATTGTAAATAGTAACTTTGCTCAAGTAGAAACTGTTCCCGCCGAAAATCCGGTTTACTCATTTCTTAAAGAGATGCATCTTAAAGGTGTTCTTAAAAAATATGATGATACTATTTTACCGCTTTCTAGAAAGATAATTGTTGAAGATATTTTAATTATTGATAACAATAAAAGCTCACTAAGCAATGTACAGTTAAATTATCTTATGAAACTTAAGACGGAATTTCTTCCTGAAATTAATACAGTGAATTATACTTCAGATTTCCCGAGTACATTTTTTGAAAAATTAGCTGATGATTCGCAAAAACATATTTACTCATATAATGATTCATTGGTCAACTTTTATCTCGATCCGGTATTTCAACTAAAATCCATCTATTCAGATAAAGAAAAATCTTCTGCTTCCTTTTTAAATCTAGGTGGTACATTTTATGGCTCATACGATGATTGGCTTGGATTTTTGGTACAAGGTTCGAATGCTGTAGTTTGGGGTGACAGAAAAGTTGCTTTGAACGATAAGAATATAGCTCAAAGTTATTCCTTTAATCACACATCAATCAATTACTTTGATGGGACAAAAGGTTATATGAGATTAGAGAAAGGTGCAGTTAATTTAGAAATAGGTAGAGAAAGAATATTATGGGGGAATGGTTATTTAGATAGAACGATACTATCCGATAATCCTCAGCTATTTGATTTCATTAAATTTAATTTTTCGTATAAAAAATTACGTTACGATTTTATTCATGGATGGCTAGTTCAACAACCAACAATAACGTACATAGATTCGCTAATCGGAAATGTAAAAAGCAAAAGTTCCAAATATGTAGCAATAAGTCGGTTAGGATTTAATGCAACAAATAATCTAAACTTTGGAATTACTCAAATGATTATATACTCAGGAAGACCTTTTGAATTAGCATATCTCAACCCGTTTTTATTTTGGGAATCTGCACAGAGATCTATGAATGATTTGGATAATTCATTCTTATCATTTGACGGCAGATATTTATTAACTAATGGATTGGAAGTCAGTTCTTCCATCATATTTGATGATATTGATTTTAAGCTTTTATTCCAGGGGCACTGGAACCGGAACAATAACGGTGTTGAATGGCAAACCGGTATGATGTTAACTAATCCTATTCTACCGAATGACCTAAAAATAAAACTTGAATATCTGCAAGCAAGGCCATATATATTTTCTCATCCCGGAATAGGTGAAGCTCTTACATATACGAATAATGGTTACCTTTTAGGTGCCGATATGCAGCCGAATTCCTCAAGAATTAGTGCAGAAGTTTCCTATAGATTTTCATCAAACTTTAACTTTAGCTTAAAATATATTTATTCTTTGCATGGAGACAACATTTATGATTCAAGCGGAAATAGAATCTTAAATGTCGGTGGAAATGTTTTTGAAAGTTTAACGCTATACGATCCTGAGTACGTAAATTTACTTGATGGTATTAGGAAAACCGAAGATAAATTACAACTAAATTTTAATTATGAAATTAATTATGGCACTTATTTAAATGCAGCGTATATTTTTAAACAGAGTTCACAAAATGGTAATGTTGAACGAGAAAATATTGCATGGCTGACTTTACAACTTATTTATGACTAGATATTTTGGTCTCAAGTTTAGATTTTAATCCAAGTAAACTAAATTTTATTATTAAGACTTTGTAATAAATTGAATCAAAAAATAACTTATATATTATTACTCTTTTTACTAATCAGTAAAATCAGTTTAGCGCAAAATTATAGAATTATTGAGTCTAACAATACTCACATTAAACTTCAAATTGATTTTAATAGAGCAGACTATAAAATTATAGATACTACAATAAACGGAAAACGATTTTCCTATATTTCCGGTGGTGATCTTTCAATTAGAACGCAAGGTGAACCTTGGCTACCGGATTATTTAGTTCATATTGGAATTCCCCAAGAAGCAAAACCGCAAGTTATTATACAAAATGTTGAAACTGAAAAATTTAATAATAAATCTATTCTTCCTGTTCCTAAATTTGATCCAAAAGATAGTCAAATCGATCCTTCGCAGAGTTCGCTTAAAGTCTATGCAAAAAACAAATTCTTTCCCGAAGTTAGCAGTTCAATAATTGATGATTATCATTATAGATCAGCTAGATTAATCATTTTGAATTGTTCCCCATTTCAGTATAACCCCGTTTCGCGAGAATTAGTTTTTAATAAGAAATTAGTACTTCAAATTAACTACGGTACTAATCAACTTAATAAAGTTGCGAGTGCTAATAATATTGATAATAAAACAAATGCTTTCTTACAACAAAACGTAATTAATTATCAGCAAGCAATAAATTGGAGCGGCAATAATTATTTGCAGTATAAAACTGCTTCGGATAGTGCTGTATGGTATAATCCAAATAAAAATTATTTAAAAATTTATGTAAATAAAAAAGGCCTTTATAGAGTTAATTATAATCAAATTATAAGTAGTGGTTTACAAATGAATAGTGTTTCATTAAACAAAATGGAACTATTTAATAATGGGAAACAAGTTCCCATTTTAGCTGAGGATGTTAATCACAATGGTATTTTTGATACGGGGGATTATTTTGAGTTTGTGGGCTATCCACCTACACCAACCGAATATACAACAATAAATATTTACAATAATTCAAACGTTTACTTCTTTTCAGCACAAGCTGATACAAGTGGTTTGAATTACTCTATCTCAAAAGATAATATTACTAAATGGGACAATACTTATCAAACGAGTTATACTACATTACATTTTGAAAGAGATTCACTTTTTGAAAATTTGGGTTATGCAGGAGATGATCATAGAGATTTTTGGTACTGGGATGTAGTAACGGGTGAAAACGGAACTCCTGTTCACGGATTTGAGGGGAGATTTAATTCTCCCAACAATATGGATACTGATTCGAATAAAATCGATTTGAAAATTTATTTACATGGTCAGACTAATAGTCTTTCATGTAGCAATGATCATAAGGCAAACATTTATTTGACCGGCAAATTAGTTGGCCAGTTAAGATGGGGCGGCCAAAAAATAGCTATTTTTTCAAAGAGTATTAATACGGGAGCAAATGATTTTCCAATTTATCCAACTGGAAATATTATCCAGGTACAAGTTGATGGAACAGCTTGTGCAATTACAAAAAGTGATCAAATTTTAGTTAACTGGTTTGAAATTGGATACTGGAGAGATAATAGATCGGACTCAACTTATTATGCTTTTACAAGTCCTCCTAATGTTACTGGTAAAATAAGATTTTGGACATGGCAATGGAAACGTGATTCAATAAATGTTTTTATTCCGAGTAAAAATAAAATAATAAAGGCATACAAAAGTAATGATAATTATAACTCTATTTTATTCTCTGATTCTGTTACATCATCAACAGACTATTTTTGCGCCGGCTTAGATTATTATCTTTCTCCTGATTCAATGAAATTAAGTGAAGTTTCAACATTACGAAGTGTAAACAACGGGGCGGATTATATAATTATTAGCAATCCAAAATTTAAGGCTGTTGCTGAAAGATTAGAACGAATAAGAAGTCAAAATTTTCCGGATAAAAATATAGTTAATCCAAGAATAAGAATTGTTTACACCAATGAAATATACAATGAATTTTCAACTGGTTTAGTAAATCCAAATGCATTACACGATTTTGTAAAATATGCTTATGATAGTTGGCAAAAACCTGCACCAAGCTATGTAGTTTTAATCGGGGATTTTAGTCACGATTATAGACATATTTTATCTACAAGCCGCAATTGCTACGTTCCGTCCATTCCTTATTACTCGTATGATATAGGTGAAGGAATAAGTGATAATAATATTGTTACAGTTTCAGGAAATGATATTCACCCCGATTTGGCCATTGGAAGAATTTCTATTGAAACAGTAAATCAAGGAAATATAATATTAGATAAACTTGCCAATTACCCTGAGGATAACTCAAAGGAATGGAAACGCAACGTTTTATTACTTTCTTCTGGGTTAAATGAAGCAGACGAAAAATTACTAGGTTTAAATTCTGCCAGTATTCAATTGGAACAGTCTTACTTAATACCTAATGGGATTTATAGCACTAAAGTTATGAGATATCCTTTAGAGCAACAATATCTTCAATATCAGGGCGGCGGGCCGGAAATAAGGAAGGAAATTGATAAAGGAGCGGTGCTTATAAATTATTATGGACATGGAGGCGGTTATCAATGGGATTTAGTCTTTCTTAATGATGATATTTATCAATTGAATAACGGCGGCAGATTGCCTTTAGTCCTGAGTTTAACTTGTTATACAGCTCATTTTGATGATCAAGATGTATTTGGAGAACAGTTTAATAAAGTTCCCGGTAAAGGCAGTATTGGCTTTTTCGGTAACTCTGGTTTAACTTATTGGAATGTTGCTAAAAATGTCGATAATCTAATCTTTGATGAGTTTTTTAACAAGCGTAATTATATAACCGGAAATGTTTTTACAAGTATGAAAACCCGTTTACCTGCATCAGGATATAATGTTAGTCAAATTCAGTTATTGGATTATTTAGGTGATCCTGTATTTGCGTTGGCAATTCCTAGTTTACCGGATTTTAAAATACAATCTTCCGGAATTAATGTCTCTTCAGAAAATCCTATGGTTGATGATACATTGAGTATTAAGGTAAACATACAAAATGTTGGTATAAAAACTTTTAATGATACTGTTACAGTTCAAATGCACATACAATCTCCCGATACGGCTTATGATCTAGCAGAACAGAAGATTCCGGTATTTGGAATTACTGATTCCTTATATTATACATGGATTCCAAAGAAAGCGGGATTGTATAATGTTTCGGTTCAAATTAACGGGGATAATAAAGTTCCGGAAGATGATCATTCGGATAATTCCGCTAGTTTACAAGTGGCTGTTTACAATTTAAATTATCCAAATATTATTGGCCCATACGATGGTTATAGTTCACAAGAAAATTCAATTGAATTTAAAATTTCAGATATAGGGACATATCTATCTCATCCGTTATCTTATTACATTCAAATTGATACTAATTTAGAATTTTCATCTCCAATTAAATCTTCGTCATTAGCACCTAATGCTGGAATCGTAAAATGGAAATCACCAAATCTTAATCATGGTATTTATTTTTGGAGATCAAGAATTTATGATGGAAAAGATTCGAGTAAATGGAGTCTCCCCAGGTCTTTTACGGTAAGTAATCAAAAACAATTTACTTATTCCGCTTCCGGTAAGCAGTTTGAACAATATAATATCTACAACATGAATTTATCATCCTCCGGATTAACTTTAAATACAAGTACTTTGCCGCCACATCCGGATAATAAGACTTTTTTAGAGGATGTTAACTTAGATTCATCTATACCTGATACAGTAAACATGACTGCTATTACTACGGATGGTTCCTATTTATACTTTGGGGAAATTTGGTATTACGCACTTCATAATAATGCTAATGGAGATTCAAAAATTTACAAGGTTGGCACCGGAATGAATGGAACAATCAAAGGCAAATTTTATGGTACTTTACCAAATTTCTATGCTCCGATAAAAAATTCGATGTTTTATCTTCCGGATGGTTACTTGTATATAGCTTACGGAAGCAAAAATAATTTACTTAAAGTTGATCCAGTAACTGGAGATACTTCAAAAGTAAAAATCCCACAAGGTTTATTAGGCTTCGATACCGGTAAGAATGAAGACGGTGCATTTTACTTGGCAGCAGATAGTAATTTGGTATACAATCTCACAGTTAAAGATTCTTTGGGAAATAGTAAATACGTATTGAGGACTTTATCGCCTAAAAATGGTTGGATAAAATCTAGACCGGATTTTGTCCTTTCCGGCTCAAGTTACAATCAGACTTTCTCAGATTTCTTTGTTGCTGATGGATACATCTATCCTACAGAATATTTTGATAACGATTTTATGCGAAGAATTAAAATTTCTGATGGTACTTTTGAGGAAGAGTGGATAACTTACACACCATTCCAAAGCTACTATGCATGGTGCTATGATTACACAAATAATTTAATTTATGCTTCTACATTTAGAGGTAAAGAAACTAAATTTTCAAAATTTAAAGGAAGATATAAAGATGCTAGAGGATCTGTAGTTTCTCCTTCGATCGGACCATCAATTAAATGGAAAAACCTTGCTTACAGCATTAATAAAAACAATGGAAATGGAATATTTAGCGCTAATGTATTAGGTGAGAATAAAATTACAAAAAATTGGGATACGCTTGCCATAAAAGTAAGCTCTCCGTATAATCTTTCAAATATCAGTTCTAGCAAATATAATAATTTAAAAATCGCATTCGATTTTGTAGATTCATCTTTCTCAGATTCAAACCCAATTTCATTATCTTCTTTAGCAATTGATTATTCTTCACTCCCTGAATTATCTATTGATAATTCAAATTTAATATTTTCTGCTGATACAGTAATGCAAGGGTTACCTATAGATATGACTCTTCGAGCGGATAATTTCGGCTACTCATCTGCAGATACAGCAGCGTTTCATTTTTATTTAAATAATGCGGATGCGCCATTCCAAACAATCGGGGTAATAATTCCGCAAGATTCAACTAGGGCAGTATCTACATCTATAAATACTAATATATTGCACCAAAGTAATAAGATTAAAGTTGTAGCCACTTTAAATGAGCCTGAGTTTTATAGCTTTAATAATATTTTGGAAAAATCCTTCTTCGTATCCCGTGATTCTGTTCCGCCGATGTTTTCAATTACATTTGACGGAAATGAAATATACGATGGAGATGTAATTTCCGCGAAGCCTAAAATAGAAATTACACTAAAAGATAATAGTCCTTTACCACTTGATACAACAGATTTTTCGATTGTGTTCGATGATAATCCACTAAGTATGAACCGCTCCGATCTTAAATTTACTTACACTCAATATCCAAACTCTAAGGCTACTGTTGAATGGAAACCTGCTCTTAAAGATGGAGAACATACTCTTTCCATCTTTGCAAAAGATGCTTCAAACAATTACTTTGATACTACAAGTTACCGCATATCATTCTTTGTATCTAACGAATCTGATTTAAGAGACGTTTACAATTATCCAAATCCATTTAAGAATGATACTTATTTTACTTTTGAATTAACCGGAAGTGAATTGCCGGATGATTTTTCGATAAAAATATATACCGTTGCCGGAAGGTTAATTCGTGAAATGAGGATACCGGCATCTCAAATTAAAATTGGCTTTAATAAGATTTATTGGAACGGACGCGATCAAGACGGTGATGAAGTTGCAAATGGTTTATATTTTTATAAAATTGTTTCTAAAATTAATGGAACTACAAAATCCGTAACACAAAAATTAGCTAGAGTCAGATAGGTCTTTGTATTTTTATTAATTTATGCGAGGGCATTTACATCCACATTTAATTTTTTTTTTGCAGTTTAGCTCTCCTATACTATAGTGCTTTTCTTGGCTCAGTAATTTCATTCTTTATTAAATTAGCGAGGTTATTAATGTGCGGTATCGTTGGATATATCGGCAATAAGAATTGTGTTCCTATTTTAATAAACGGTTTAAAAAGATTAGAATATAGAGGATATGACTCCGCCGGAATTGGAATTATATCAGATGGTATTCCCATTATTGTTAAAAATAAAGGAAAAGTTTCATTACTTGAAGACAAGATTGAAGATATGAAACTAAAATCAAACATTGGAATTGGGCATACTAGATGGGCAACTCACGGAGTTCCGAATGAGATAAACGCACACCCGCATTTCAATACTGCAAAGAATTTATTTGTTATACATAACGGTATCATCGAAAATTATCAAACCTTAAGATCGGGCTTGATGAAAATGGGATATAATTTTACGACTGAAACAGATTCCGAAGTTTTGCCTCATTTAATAGATAGCTTTTTGAAAAAAGGTTTTACTTTATTTAAATCAGTTAGACTTGCACTAAATGAAGTCGAGGGTACGTATGGAATTGCAGTTGTTTACGATAAAGAACCTGATAAACTTATTGCAGCAAGAAAAGGTTCTCCTTTAGTAATTGGTATTGGTGAGAATGAAAATTTTATTGCTTCCGACGTATCCGCCATATTAGCTCACACAAAGCAAGTCGTCTATTTAGAAGACGGAGAACTTGTTGAACTCTATAATGATCATTTTTGTGCTAAGACAATAGCTGATGTTGAAGTTGAAAAGGAAGTTCTGGAAATAACTATGTCGCTTGATGAAATTGATAAAGGCGGCTATTCTCATTTCATGTTAAAAGAAATTATGGAACAGCCTGAATCAATTCAGAATTCTATGAGAGGAAGAATTTTACTTGATGAAGGTACGTCAAAATTAGGAGGACTGGTAGAAGTAGCGGATCAAATTGCAAGATCAAAAAGAATAATAATTTCTGCATGCGGAACCTCTTGGCACGCAGCACTTGTTGGCGAGTATATGTTTGAACAGTTTGCGCGAATTCCAACAGAAGTAGAATATGCTTCCGAGTTTAGATATAGAAATCCAATTATAAATAAGGATGATACAATTTTCTTCATTTCTCAGAGCGGCGAAACTGCTGATACTTTGGCCGCATTAAAAGAAGCAAAAATTAGAGGCGCTTTAGTTTTAGGAATTTGTAATGCTGTTGGAAGTTCTATTGCCAGAGAAAGTCATGGCGGAGTTTATACGCACGCCGGGCCTGAAATTGGCGTAGCTTCTACGAAAGCATTTACATCTCAATTGGTAGTTCTTTCTCTAATTACATTACTGATTGCTCGAAAAAAAGATATGAGTTTAATCGATGGTAAAACTATAGCTGAAGAATTGATGACAATTCCCGGCAAGGTGGAAAAAATATTAAAAATGAACGATCAAATTGAAGCGATTGCCGAAGAATTTAAAGATGCAAAAAACTTTTTGTATTTAGGCCGCGGTTATAATTTTCCTGTTGCACTGGAAGGTGCTCTTAAACTTAAAGAGATTTCATATATTCACGCCGAAGGCTATCCTGCTGCTGAAATGAAACACGGACCAATTGCTCTTATTGATGAGAATATGCCTGCTGTATTTTTAGCTCCAAAAGATTCCACCTACGATAAGATCATCAGTAACATACAAGAAGTAAAAGCAAGAAGAGGGAAAATTATCGCTATCGCAAGTGAAAAAGATAATGAGATCGATAATCTTGTAGACCATTCAATAAAAATCCCGGATACAATTAGAATGTTGATGCCGCTTCTTACCTCAATCCCGCTTCAATTACTGGCTTACCATATAGCGGTTAAAAAAGGATTGAACGTTGATCAGCCCAGAAATCTTGCTAAAAGTGTAACTGTTGAATAAAAAAACATTTCTACAGACAAATCTTTCGAATTTAACTTGTTTTAAGTATAATTATTCGTAAAAATTGTTAGCGCGCAATAGTTATTATTAACAAGCATTTCTATATTAAATTGCTTATTTTACTTAAAACTAATCATAAATTTTAGGGGAAATTTATGTAGACCAATCAAAATATCTATCCAAACTGTTAGCAATAATAAATTGAAAGGGGAATAATCATGTCCAGGAAAAATGTACTCATTATGGGTGCTGCAGGTCGCGATTTTCATAACTTTAATGTTTTCTTCAGAAATAATGAAGAGTACAATGTTGTTGCATTCACAGCTACTCAAATACCAAACATAGACGGAAGAATCTATCCTCACGAGCTAGCCGGCAAACTTTATCCTTCGGGGATAAAAATTTACGACGAAGCAAAACTAACCGATCTTATAAAATCTTTAAATGTTCAAGAAGTTGTTTTTTCTTATTCTGATGTAACTTTTAATTATGTAATGACAAAAGCATCCATAGTTAATGCTGCCGGAATCTCTTTCCGACTTTTAGGCGGCGAGGAAACTATGCTGAAAAGTAAAAAACCTTTAATATCAATTCTTGCCGTCAGAACCGGCTGCGGTAAATCGCAAACCTCAAGAAAATTAGTTGAAATTCTGAGAAGAGAAGGAAAAAAGGTAGTCTCTATTCGCCATCCCATGCCTTACGGAAATTTAGTAGAACAAAAAGTACAGCGCTACGGAACGCTGGATGATCTTAAAAAATATCATTGCACAATTGAAGAAATGGAAGAATATGAGCCGCATATAGCAATGGGAAGCGTTATATATGCCGGAGTTGATTATAAAGCAATTCTTGATGAAGCCGAAAAAGAAGCCGATATAATTCTTTGGGATGGCGGCAATAATGATATGTCTTTCTACAAGGCCGATCTCACTTTCACAGTTGTCGATCCTCATAGAGCGGGACATGAAATGTATTATTACCCTGGAAATACATCTCTTCGTTTGGCTGACGTTGCAATAATAAATAAAATTGATTCAGCTGATCCTAAAAATCTAAAAATTGTTAGAGAAAATATCAGAACAATAAATCCCGGTGCACAAATTATTGATGCTGTTTCACCTCTTTTTGTAGATAATCCTGAACTTATAAAAGGAAAAAGAGTTCTTGTTGTGGAAGATGGTCCGACTCTAACTCATGGTGGAATGGAATACGGTGCCGGAATGATTGCGGCGTGGAATTACGGTGCTTCCGAAATCATTGATCCGCGCGCTTATACGGTAAATAGTATTTCGGCTACTTATAAAAAATATCCGAAAATCGGTGTTTTATTGCCTGCAATGGGATATAGCGATCAGCAAATAAAGGATCTGGAAGAAACAATAAATAAAGTTGATTGTGACTCCGTAATTATTGGAACACCTATAGACCTTGGAAGAATATTAAAGATCAATAAACCATTTACACGCGTCCGATATGAATTACAAGAAATAGGAGCAGTTACTATTGAAAGTATATTAAAGGAAAAGAAATTTATATGATTCAATAAAATTCATTCTGCAATTTTAGTACTGTCAACGAGAGGATTTTCGATTGGTGGATTCATTCACAGTAAAAATCCTCTCAGATTCATTGGCTTTTAATTAATAGGGGAGAAATAATTAAAGGGAAAATTATGGCAGTTAATATGAAAGGGAAAGATCTTATATCAATCAACGATCTTTCATACGAAGAAATAATACAAATTTTAGATCTTGGTTCAACTCTAAAATTCAAACAGCTCACCGGTGAACCTCACAAATTATTAGCCGATAAAACACTGGGGATGATCTTTGCAAAACCTTCCACTCGAACAAGAATCTCTTTTGAAATCGGAATCTATCAACTAGGCGGATTGGGACTTTTTTGCGGGCCAAATGACTTACAATTTAAGAAAAGTGAAAATATTAAAGACTCTGCAAAAGTTATGTCCAGATTTTTAGATGGGATCATGATTCGCACATTTGATCATTCAGAAGTGAAAGAGTTAGCGGAGCACGCAACTATCCCTGTTATTAACGGACTAACCGATTTGTTGCATCCGTGCCAGGTTTTATCAGATTTATTCACAATAAGAGAGAAAAAACATAATTTTAAAGGCTTGAAATTAGCTTATATCGGAGATGGTAATAACATGTGCAGTAGTCTGTTACATGGTTGTTCTAAAGTAGGTATAGATTTATCAGTGGCTACGCCGAAGAATTATGAGCCAAATAAGGAAATAATTCAAAATGCTTTAAGAAACTCAAAAATTATGGGGAGCAAGGTTGAAATAATAAATGATCCGTTTGCCGCGGTTAGCGGAGCAGATATAATTTATACGGATGTTTGGACAAGTATGGGTATGGAGCACGAATCTGAAAAAAGGAAAATTGCATTTAAAAATTTTCAAATAAATACAGAACTAACCGGTTATGCTAAACCGGATTATATTTTTATGCATTGTTTACCTGCTCATCGTGGAGACGAAGTTGTTGATGAAATCGCAGATTCAGAGCATTCGGTTATTTTTGATCAGGCGGAGAACAGACTTCATGTACAAAAGGCTATTATGACCTTACTAATGAAATAATTAATGTGGTTTATAATGTTTTAATAAATTATTTAACAATTTTGAAAGAATTTCCCTCAAATTTATTTGAGTTTATGTTAAAAATATTTATTTTTGAAGTCTAAATTTTGAGGGCAGATAGCTCAGTCGGTAGAGCAAAGGACTGAAAATCCTTGTGTCGGCGGTTCGATTCCGTCTCTGCCCACTTAATATGGCGAATATTACCGAGTATTCGCCTTTTTTATTTTAAAGCACTTCATTCATGTCTACCCGATCAGTTAATTTTAATTGTATATTTTTATTTGTAGGGACAAGTCGCGACTTGTCCCTATGCTATCCTGATATAATCTCTACATTAATAAAAGTTCAAATTATAAATATCCTAACCGAACCGGCTTACTGATGTTCTAACATAAAACCCTACTGATAAATTTATTATAATAAAATTTGAAAAATAGAAAAACATTCATCTGTAATGATTCTCTCTCATTCCTTGAACCTTAGTTTTATTAAAGCAGCATAAATTAAGAAAAACTAAGCAAAAAAATAGAATCTAGGATTGTATATTTAATTAGAAAATAATAATATGTTTTACTCATTTGCGGATTTATATAATTGGAAGCGCCAACTAGATTATACTTCAATATATAATAATTTGTCTTATCCTTTTATTGCTAAAGACCTATCCAATGATGTCTTTAGTTTTTAGGAAGAGTTATATTAAAACTTAAATTAATAATGAGGACTTAATGAAAAAACATTTTCAAAGTTTTTTGTCAGTAATATTTTTGATATCGACATGTGTTTTATGGGGACAAACAAGTGTTAAATTTACCAGTTCCAGTACGTGGCAATGCCCAACCGGTGTAGATTCGGTTACAGTTGAATGCTGGGGCGGCGGCGGTCCAGGTGGAAACGGTAAGGCGGCTTCGGGAGGAAATGGGATTGGCGGCGGCGGTGCCGGGGGAGCATACGTTAGGAGTACAATAAGTGTTACGCCCGGTAATACCTATGCGGTTACTGTTGGTGCTTCTCGAACATTTGCAACGTCAGGTAATCCTTCCTGGTTTGGATCTACAAGTACTGTATATGCTCAAGGAGGTGCTAACGGGTTATCAGGTATTTCTAATAACGGAAGCAATAAATATGGAGTAGGAGGAACGGCAAGTAGTGGAAGTAGTATCGGGACTGTCGTATTTAAAGGAGGAAATGGTTATACTCCTACAACTACTGCCAGTGCGGGTGGAGGCGGAAGTGCCGGAGACGCATCAAATGGAAACTCTGCTACAAATTCTTCAGGTGCTACGTTGGTAACAAATGGCGGTGCTGGTGGAGACGGGTCTCCCGGAAGCAATCAGTCTGGTTCTGCAGGAAGTGTACCAGGCGGCGGCGGAGGAGGGGGATGGGGAACAGGCGCAGCAGTTAAGTCGGGTGGAGCCGGAGCTGCTGGACAGGTGATTTTAACTTATACAGTTTCATCTTTACCTGTAGAACTCGCTTCATTTACTGCTAGCATAATTAATAAGGAAGTTAATCTACAGTGGAATACCGCAACGGAAGTAAATAATTATGGATTTGAGATACAACGGACTTTGATAAGCTCAGTTACCGCTGATAAATGGACGAAAGTTGGATTTGTAAAAGGCGGAGGCAATAGTAATTCACCCAAGCAGTACTCTTATGTTGATTCTAAATCATTTAATTGCAGAGTAAAATATAGATTGAAACAGATTGACAATGACGGAACATTCCATTTTTCCAATATTGTCGAAGTAAAATCATTGCCGACTGATTTTAAGTTAGACCAAAATTATCCCAATCCGTTCAACCCTTTAACGATAATAAATTATTCCTTACCGGTTAAAACTAATGTAATACTGGCGGTTTATAACTTATTGGGGGAAAAAGTTGCCACACTTGTTAACGGAGAAATGCCGGCCGGTAATCACTCGGTTAATTTTGGCGCAGGCAAATTATCAAGCGGTGTTTATATCTATGTCTTGGATACCGGCAATTTTAATTCTAGTAAGAAATTTGTGCTCTTAAAATAAAAAGCCATATTATTAAGTATCCTTCAAGTTCAAATAAAGATGGCTTGAAGGATTAGTGATCAATCTAAATTTTGTTTTTCATCAAATAAGATAAAAATTCTTCTTGCATAAATGGAATTTATTTAAGAAAAATATTTTTTAAGCAATAAAAAGTATTTCATGAAATTAAGTGAAAAATCGGATAAGAAATCTAATAACACACTGCGTATTAAATTTATTTTTTTATCCAAGTTATTCATGTTCTAAATCTCAAAGATTTTTCCTTATATAAGTCGGTAAGGGTATAATCCTCACTTAAATACTATCTCCTTTTTATGTTGAATTTATTATTGCTATAAACTTTTATTTTACCTATCTTTTTTTTATCCAAACAAAAGACAAAAACCAGGGGAGAGAATTTGAATGAATTTTATTATTCATTTTAGTTTAATTAAAAAAATCTTAAGCTGTTAAATATAGAAAAAGCAGCATTTTAGAGCTTATTGTTTGGTTGGGCAAATTGATTGGTTTTTAAGCAAAATTTCTACCTTCTATAATTTTACATTTTATTCTTAAACATTTTAGGAAAATTCTAAATTTACATCCTATCCTATAGTAGTAATTTGTATAAAATCATTCTTTTTTTATTCGGGTAAATTTTAATATATGCCATACGCTTACAAACACAAAGCTGAAAGGTGCGCAAGCCTTAGTTAATTTTAAAACAACAGTTTTTTCCCGTTTTATTATTAGCAGACGGTTTATGTATAAGCTGGAGTAATTGAGTTCTAAGAGTTCACGGAAGAAAATTTAATAGATTAGTCGGTTAAGTAAGTCTTGAACAATTATTTACATCAATATTACAAAAATAAGTGAGGGTTTTATATGAAAGCCGTGGTTTACACTGAATATGGTTCCCCTGATGTTCTTAAAATAAAAGAAATTGAAAAACCTACTCCTAAAACGAAAGAACTTTTAATAAAAGTTAAAGCAACCACCGTTACCGCTACGGACTGCGTATTTAGGAAAGGTAAACCTCTTTTTTCTAGATTATTCACCGGTATCTTAAAGCCTAAAAATCAGATTCTTGGAAGTGAATTTGCTGGTGAAATCGAAGAGCTAGGGCCAGAGGTTACAAATTTTGAAAAAGGTGATAAAGTTTACGGAACACTTCCAGGGTCAGGTGCATACTCTGAGTTTATTTGTCTGAATGAAGAACAGTCTACACTTTCTAAAATACCAAAAGATTCTAATTTTCAAGAAGCAATTGCGTGTTGTGATGGCTTTTTAACCGCATTACCTTTTATTAGGGATAAAGGGAAAATTCAAATCGGTAAAAAAATTCTTATCATTGGTTCATCAGGCAGTGTGGGATCAGCCGCAGTACAATTGGCAAATTATTTTGGAGCTGAAACTACCGGTGTATGCAGCACTTCAAATATAGAATTGGTGAAAAGTATTGGCGCTTCTAAAGTCATAGATTATACTAAATATGATATTGCAAGTTCGGGTGAGAAATACGATATTATTTTTGATGCGGTTGGTAAGGCCTCTTATTCACAAGTTAAAAAATCTCTTACCAAAAATGGGATCTTTCTTGAAGCCGGCGTTACTTTAAGAGTATTTCCTTCTGTATTGCTTACATCGATATTCGGCAGTAAAAAGGTAATGATTATGGCTACGGGTTTAAGACCAGCTAAAGAAAGAACAAAGGATCTTGAGTTTATAAAAGGACTTATGGAACTGGGGAAGGTTAAACCTGTTATAGATAATGTCTTTTCATTTAATCAAATTTCAGAAGCTCACAGATATGTGGATAAGGGCCGCAAAAAAGGTAATGTGATTATAAACGTTGATCTATAAGATAAAATGTGAAGGTGTATAAAGTATTTATACATTTTAGGTGATAATTGAAGAGCCCACACATTTAATATTAAATGTAGGTTAAAATAAGAAACACAGACTATTAATTTTTTACTACTTCCGAAATCTTTCTTAAGCAAAAAGTACCGATTTTGTTTGCGCTAGGAATAATTTACATAGTTGTGTAAATATTTACCGGTAAATATTCTTATTCTATACTTGACCAATATTTTAGGTCAAATATATAGCTAATTTGGCTTAATATTGCAGTATTCTTTGGATTTTATAATCTGTTAATATTTGCTATCGTTAGGCATATTTATTGCTCAACAATTATATAAATTTTAATATATTGGAGCATATTTATTGTCACTAACAATTATATATATAGCTATTTGTGTTGTCTGTCTTCCATTTATCCTTTATTCGATTATTAAATCACCGGAAGGGTTGGAAGATAAGAACGGTTTTCATCCTTCGGAGAAAAAACTTGAAACATTCAAATATGAGGGAAGAAATAGACCGGTACTGCAGAGTAAACATGGGCTTTTGTTTAAGAGAGTAAAAATTTAGATAATTTTAATAGTTTGTTTTGTTCTACTTCTTATAATTTTATCCGATTTCCGGCTAAATATTAATGGTGTCTATTAATTGATATTTGTTGTTTGAGATGTGGTAATTTTAGCGTAAATTTGTATTTGAAAATATGAAAAATTACTTCAACTAAATAAAGCTGTACAATTCATATTAAAATTATTATTAATCCGACCGCTGATTTAAAACCTAACCAATTTTCTACTTACCGGTCCTAACAGGAAAATTTAACTTAATGACATTTGAGAATTTAAATTTAATAAAGCCATTGCAAAAGGCTTTAATAGAAAAGGGCTACGCCCAGCCAACTCCAATTCAAGAAAAAGCTATACCAAGTATATTAAATGGAAACGATGTTTTGGGATGTGCGCAAACAGGAACCGGCAAGACGGCTGCTTTTGCTTTGCCGATTTTGCAAATACTTTACAAAGCAAAATTTGAGACTAAAGGGAAGAGGGAAGTTAGCACTCTTATTCTTACTCCGACACGAGAACTTGCTCTGCAAATTCATGAAAATTTTACAGCTTATGGTAAATATACTAATCTTCGGAATGTTGTTGTGTTTGGTGGAGTTCCACAAAAGAAGCAAACTGACAAGCTAAAAAGCGGGGCAGATATAATTATTGCTACTCCGGGTAGATTATTAGATTTAATTAATCAAAATTATATTAGTCTTCAGCATATAAAATTATTTGTACTTGATGAAGCTGATAGAATGCTTGATATGGGATTTATTCATGATGTAAAAAAAATAATATCCAAGCTTCCTGCCAAAAGACAAACTTTATTCTTTTCTGCAACAATGCCTAAAGAGATTAAAAAACTTTCCGATACTATTTTGTTCAAACCTGTTAAAATTGAAGTTACACCGGAATCATCTACAGTTGATACAATTCAACAAAGTGTATATTTTGTTTCTAAGCCGGATAAAAAAGCACTACTCATTCATATTTTAAAGAACCAATCAATTAAATCTGCTTTAGTTTTTACAAGGACAAAACACGGGGCTAATACAGTTACAAGATTCTTAAATAAAGAACGAATATTCGCGGAAGCGATTCACGGAAATAAATCCCAAAGTGCAAGGCAAAATGCATTAAGTAATTTTAAGGCAAAAAAAACGAGAGTGCTTGTTGCTACCGATATTGCTGCAAGGGGAATTGATGTTGAAGAATTATCTCACGTTATAAATTATGAGATCCCGAATATCTCTGAAACATATGTCCATAGGATTGGACGTACAGGCAGAGCCGGTTTAAGCGGAACTGCTCTTTCTTTTTGTGATCCTGAAGAACGGAGTTATTTAAAAAATATATCTAAACTCATTGATGAAAATATTCCCGTAATTGAAGATCATCCTTTTCACATGACCAATGAATCGGGTTTAACGGATATTCCGGTTGGAAATAGGTTATCAAAGAGAATAAATTCCGGCGATAGAAAAAGTTCTGAAATTTCAGAAGGAAAAAATAAGAAGAGAGTTTACGGAAAGAACAATCATAAAAGAAAAAACTACAAGTATGGACGGAACAAAACGCGATCAAATTAAGAGTGGATTACATGTCGCAATCGTGTTGAAAAAAGATCAGCGGACAGGTGAATTAACCGACGGATATGTAAAAGATATTCTTACAAAATCACCAAATCATCCTCATGGAATTAAGGTCAGGTTGGAATCCGGTGAAGTTGGACGCGTTAAAAAAATATTTGAGTAATTTTAACTATTGAATTAGTTTGTCTCTAGTAATTGCCTCTTAACTTTTAATCTTTAAGAGGCAATTGTTCATTATTTAGTTAGCAACATTTTCAGTGTTTTAGTATAGGTCTCAGATCTTAATTGATAAAAGTAAATTCCGCTCGATAAATTCCTTGCATTAAAATTTATTTTATAATCTCCGATTTCTTTGTACTCATCAAGCAAAACCGATATTTTTTCTCCGAGCGTATTATAAAGTGAAATATTTACTTTCCCGGGTTTCGCAATTGAATAATTTATCACTGTTGTGGGATTAAACGGGTTAGGATAATTCTGCGATAAAGAAAATTCTTGAGGGATGTAATTTATGTTTAACTCAATTTCCTTTGAATATGTGAATTTACCGTTGTTGTCAATTTGTTTCAGCCTGTAAATATATTTCCCGTTTGCCGCACTTTCATCAACAAAATTGTATTGTTTTATTGAGTTCGAGTTTCCATTTCCACGAACAAAACCAACATTCTCCCACAAAGCGTTTGAGTTTATAGAAGCCCTATGGACTTCAAATCCGTAATTGTTAACCTCAGAAACTGAGGTCCATTTTAGCTCTACTCTGTTTTCCTTAATCGATGCATTGAAGGAAGAAATTTCAACAGGCAAAACTGATGATGGTACCAAACCGAAACAAGTAGCCCATCTTCCGTCTTCGCTGTTTAAAAGGCTTCCTCTTGTTGCAGCGTATTGATTAAAAATATAAAATGTTTGATCATCGAGCGGATCAACAGAACTGCCCGTATAATCTCCCCAGCGATTACGTGTTCCGCCTAAGGTTCTGATATAATAATCTTCGCCTGTTTTGAACACATTTGAAGATAAAATTGTATTTGCGGGATCAGTAGAAAACTTGCCGACGTAGTAAGCGCCGGGATATATGGTCGGACCGGAAGCTGAAAATCCAACAACCATATCACCGAGAGAATTAACGCTTATGGAAGGGAAGAAAGTGCTTACGCCTGTTCCAATATCTTCGCCTCCAATATTTCCTTGTTCTTCTATCGCAATGCCGGTAAGATTTGTTGTATTTAGTTTCATCCAGTGAGCAGTAGCCTGTCCTATATCAGGTCCGGTTGAAGGCATTACGGTTGTAGTGCACCAGAGCCGGTTGTTTCTCCAAACAGCATTTAAAGTTCTTCTGTCGTTTGTTGATATTTTGCTAGTAGTGCCTAACTGGGAAGCATTTGCCATTGCCAGTTGAACGCTGTCTATATCCGAAAGGAGAACATAGCCTTGAGTAAATGTCGCCGCAGAAGAAGTTCCCTGAACTTTAATAACTCCTAGAAAATTATTATTAACGTTACTTAATCCGGAGTATTGAACTAAAAATGTTTGAATATTTGCCGGCGGAGTTCCAAACATATGTGCCGGCTGCATAGTTATATAATAAACTCCGCTTCCTAGAACAGATACAGGATCATAACTATAAACGGAAGGAGTTCCGCCGGAGTATAATGGAGTTTTATCAACTATCCATAATTTAGTAGCGCTAGCATTTAGTGAAGATACAAAAGGGAATAAGTTAGACGTAATAAAAATTGAATTTGGTCCAACTGCTAAACCCGGATAATCTGCCCACATATCAACTCCATTAACGCTTGTTTTAGCATCAACCGCGTAAAAATACCAACCGTCATTCGGATCGTTTGTCTGAGATACGGCTAATAATATTCTTGAAGTATCAGGACTTGTATCGTATTCCAAAGCTACAACAATAAATCTATTATTATATTGATCGTATATAACTTTGGGATCGAAAGTTGTAGAAAAAGGATTTAGTGATTCGAAAAAACTGCCTGTATTATTTACGCTGTTCATTCCGAGTCTTTGTGTATGCTGTAAAGTTCCATCTTTTGTAAACCATTGAATAACAGTATTGACAACACTTACTAAATGAGATGGTCCTGCTGCACCGATAGGATCTGGCGGAATCATAAAATATCCTGTGTAGGTTCTGTTTAAATCAATATCAACTCCGCCGAAAGTTGTGAGATCAGAAACCGTTCGGTTTGATTCATGTTTGATATTTTGTTCTCCGATGTATTTTGAAATGTTTCCAGATTTCCTGGCTTGCTGCAGTTGGCCTGCATAAACAGCGCCGGCAGATATTTGATCTTTTTCATTAGTTGTTATTTTTTGTTGAGCGTGTGTTATTGAGAAAGGCAGTAATATAAAAGTAGCAATACAAAATAAATAAAGTTTCCCCATTTTTCCCCCTAATAGTTTTTCTAAATAGAATTTTAAATATAAAAATGATTGTGCGATATAGAAGTTAAACCGTTGAAGAAAACACACTTTATAAATCAGAAACTGTATTAACAGTTTTTGTCAAAATATTTTTTTAATTCACTAAAATGGTATATATAAAACAGCACTATAGACTAACTTCTTAATTCGACCAGCAATTGAAGTATTATATTTTTATTGTTACAATTTTAGAATTGTATCTCTGAATGCTCCCTTATAAAAGAAATAGAAAATAAACGTGCATTCGCTGTTAGAAGCTATTTATTTTAAGTTATAATTGCAAGAAAAATAATTACTACTTGCTTCCTGCTTTGTCATAAATTATATATTCAACTAATAAGAGAAACAGAGGGAAAGTTATACTCAAAACAATTATGGAATCAGTGCCAATGATATCCGAGCCATAAATTGTATTATGCATACCAAACATTAAAAAGATTATGAACCCCAGAGACAAACTTTGCAGGATACCAAAAATCCAAAATATAATTTTACCCATTATACTTCCCATAATTATGAGCTTAAAAATTATTACTTTAAAAGTAACATCTTTTTAGTTTGAACAAAATTCTCCTGCTCTTATGGAATAGAAATAAATTCCACTTGCAAAATTCAAGGCATTCCATTTTATTTCATGTTCTCCCGCTTTTTCATAGCCATTAAACAAAGTTGAAACCTCTCTGCCGAGAATATCATATATCTTAACTTCAACCTTAGTTTCTTTAGGTAATTCATATCTAATTGTTGTAACCGGGTTAAACGGATTCGGATAATTCTGATGCAGCATAAAATTCTTTGGAATATTATTTCCTTCATCATTCATACCGGAAGGCATAATTTTAATTATTCCGCTGTTAAAATTTATTACATCTCTTGGATTTGTGTTTGCATCTTTTACCACTGCACTTTGAAAACTAAGCTGTGTCTCAGTTGAATGATTTGTATTAGCCACAATTTTTAAATTAATAATATTTCCGCCGCCGGAAGTTATTCCTTTACTGCTCACCAAATTTAGGTTCATACTGCCGGGAGTATTTTCGCTTTTATCCAGAGAAAATGTCTTGGTAATTGATGTGGTGTTTGCATTGATAATTTTCAAAAGGCCGGGATCGTAAGATAATTTAATATTCATCTGAGCGATTCCCGCCAGATTATTTCCTTTTACTTTGATTAAAACAGTATCGGAAAGGGAAGTAGTGACCGAATCAATGCCCAGAGAACTTGCCAAAGTTTTTATGAAACTTGTATCTGCAAAAGGCCCGCCTGTAAAGCCAATATCATTTCTAGATCCGTCCAAATCATTATACTTTTGATCCGGATTTCCGGCGTCAATACACTCAGAATTAAATGCTAATTGAAAATTCTGACGGGCGGAATCCACAAATAAAGGATTTGCGGAAATGTCATTAGCGCCAGGAGCGTTATTATTATAGTTTGTAGAGTTATTCCAGAAATCATTATAATCTAACCTAGAAGAACTTGAATATTGAATTCCGTAGTTATTATTTCCTGCTACTATGTTATTCATAATAACCGCTTCGGAGTTATCGGCAGTAATACCTTTTCCGTGAGTTAAAATTGTATTATTAATTAAAGAAATATTATTAGAGCTATTTATTATAACCCCCTGTCCAAAATTGGAAGAATCGGTTATTATGTTATTTGAGAAATCTACGTCGAAATCTTCTCTTAAATTTATGGCTGCTTGACTTAAAGGATCGCACATAAATTTGTTATTCCTGATTATAGGATTAGATCTCAATATATACACAGCCCCGACAAATGTGTTGCGAATTAAAGTTGCTTTTGAAGTATCACTGCAAGAAACACTTCTTAACATTGCTCCCAAAATAAAATTATCTTCTACAAGAGGATTAGAAGATGTAATATTCAAATCAACATTATTTAGATAATTATTCCTAAAAGTTGCATTTGAACCATGAGCAAGTATTACACTCATTCCAAAAGCCGGTTCTGCTTGAATGCAGTTATTCTCAATAGTCGGAGAAGAAGATTCGCATCCAATCAACGGATCAGCACCAGGAGTATTTTCAGCTTTTGAAATTGTAAATCCTTTTAATAAAGCATTATTTATATGATCAAAAATTATCCCGGTTTTAAATTCCGTATTTGTTAGTTTAGTAACCGTAGCTCCACTACCAATCAAACTGATTCCTTCTTTGAAAGTTACAGCCTCTTTGTATTCACCGCCGCTAACAAAAATTGTATCGCCCGCAACGGCATGTTTCATCGCCTGCATTACTGTCTTATACGGATACCTACGACTGCCGTCTTGCGTGCCATTATTATTGCAGTCCACATAAATAAAATTTTGGCTGTTACCGAAATTATTAACAACAATAACCCCGTTTCTTATTCCCTTAATGATAACATCGTTTTGATTTACGTCTTGTAATGAAATATCGCTCAGCGTGAGCGGAGAAGCATCATTGGAAGAAGCATTTGAGTTTACGACAAATTGAACTTCCAGTATGTTTTGCTGATCTGTGGCTGCCGAATTATCTCCAGCAATACTAAAGCTCAATTTACTAGAGTTAATTTGAAGGTAATTTAAATTAAAATCTTTAAGCGCATCTGTAAGTTTTGCTCCGACGAATTCAAGTAATGAATTATCGTAATTGAAAGAAAAGTTGTATTTCAATAAACCGTTTGGATTATCTAAACTGACGAAAGCACTGACAGTGTCGGAAGGATAAGCGGATAATTTTGAAATATAAATTGACCTATTAAGTTGAATTGCAGAACTCATAATCATCGGATCAGATCCGCCGAATGCGCCCATATCATTTCTCGATCCATCGGTATTTAAATAGGTGTCCCCCGGATCACCGGTATTTTTGCATGGCGATCCGTCTTGCAATCTGTAATCTTGAATATCGGCATTAACGAACATAGGATCCTCATGAATATTACCTGTGCCGGCTACATTAGTTTGAGGTGAGTTCCAGATATTGTTATATTGAAATGTAACATCTTTAGTAAACTGGTTAATGTATCCATAGGTTTTCGTCTTATCAAGTCCGACTAATATATTATTTTTTATTATAGCAGTTTCCATACTAATTACTCTGATACAGCTGTAATCATCGGCAAAGATAGTGTTGTTAATAATAGTGGGGGCTGATAAACTACCGCAATCTATTCCTATTGCAGTACAAATAATAATATTATTTCTGATTAACGGAGTACAATCGATTAGTACAAATACTCCGAGGTTAAAGTTGGTAATAAAGTTTTTAGAAATAACTGCCGAAGAAGCATTCTCTAATCGGATTGCGACATCGTTATTGCCTGTACCTCTAAAAATATTTTTTGTAATTATCGGCGAAACATTATTACATTTAATGGTTTTGGTAAAAGTAAGATTGCTAATAACCATTTTATCCGCGGCTGTAATTTCTGAGTTAATTATACAATTATCAGTATTTGTTCCGATAAGTGAAATGCCTTTTTGCATTGGATTATTAACTGAATATTTTCCCGGCAATACTTTTACAGTATCTCCGTATTTAGCTAAACTAATTCCGTTATCGATAGAGTTTGCCGGATTACCAATCGAGCCGTCTCCGTTTGGGGTTCCGTTCACACTAACATAAATATTTATACTATACGGCATGCTGTTAATTTCGTTGGAATAAACACTCTCATTGTGTCCTGAATCCATGGCGGTAACGGCATAATAGTATTTTGTTCCGCTTTTTACTGATTCATCAATAAAACTCAAAGAATCTTTTGGTACTACTTCTTTCCAATTTATGTCATACTTTTTAGCTTGAGTTCCCCTGTAAATGCAATATTCCATTACATCATTATCTTTTGATTTTTCCCATTTGAGAATTACGGATGAATGTCCGGCTTCAGCAGTAAGGTTAACAGGAGCGCCGGGCGGAATTGTATCATTAGAAATGTAATCAATACTAATGTCTTTTAAAGTAGATGTGTTTGCGTCTGTTGAATTGAAAATTGCTTTAAACTGCAGGTAATTCTCTCCGTCATGAACCGGGTTAATAGAATCGTTTGTATTATTTTCGTAGAAATCGGATGAAGAAGTTGGACCATACCAGTTTGAATTTTCTAAACTTTGGATTGATTTACCGGATCGTAATTGAAATTTTATATTAGAATTTTCCGATGAAACTTCAGTCCAATAAATATTTTTGAATATAGCGCCTGAAGAACCTGCGCTGAAGATTGTTGAAATCATTTCTCCAGAATAAAACGGCTGATATGCCCAGGAGTTTTTAAAAGTCTGACTTATTTGATTTCCCGAATTCCACGTGGTCCATGAACATTGTATCACACTGCCTTCAAAACTGATATCAGGATACATGCTGATGTTACTTCCCAGATTGTTCATTCTGAAGTTTTTTCTGATCTTAACTAAATTTGAATTGAGCAATTGCCCGTAAATATTAGATTCAACACCGGTTGGATTTAATGATTCCTCTCTCGAATCACCCCAGGCGACTAAAACATTGTTTTCATCATCTGAAGTAATTACAGGTTGGAATTGAGCATGTGCACCGCTGTCATCATTAATTTTTAGAATAGAACTTGCCGGGGAACCATCGTAATTATATGATCTAAAATAAATATCTACTTGTTTGATTAGGTTTTGATTTGTTCCTTCCCAGGTAACTGCGAAACCGCTCTTAAATTTTGTAACGTCCGGCGAACTTTCTGCCAAAGTTAGATTATTTTGATTAAGCAAAAAACTATCACCAATTATTTGTCCCAGAGTGTCATATTTCAAAGCATAAATTCTAACTTCTTCATTTAATCTTCTTTGCGAAAAGAAAATCCAGAAAGTATTATCCGTTTCATTTGCATAAGCAACGGGATAATCTCCGGAGGCATTTTGCGCATCATTTATTCTAAAATTTGCGCCTACTTTAATAGAATCATCTTTAAAGACCTGTCCATACATTCTATCATTGGATTCAACAGTATTATAGCCCAGATCAGCCCAGACAACTATATAAGTTCCATTTTTTAAAACTGCAATTCTACTTTTCCCACCTTGCCCGGCAATTCCGTTTACTTCGTTTACCTGAATAGTTTGAGTAATTTCATTTTCATCAGGCGAATATTTTTTGACAAAAATATTGCCTCCCTGAACCCATGTTCTATAAATATTTCCATCCGCGTCTTTTTTGATAAAGCGAAAAAGAGAATTGTCTTGAATATCCTGTTCGGTTTTTGTCAGCGGGGGAGTAAGCATCACTTCGCCGTCAGATGTGTTGGTAATTATTAAGTTGGTTATTTGATTTTTTGAAAAGTCTTGGACTTTTGTTTGAGTCCAGGTATTTACAATTCTTTGCGGGTATAGCTTTATACAAGAAATAAAAGTAAAAACAATAATACCTTTATAAATTAGGCTTCTCATTTTAACATCCCCTATTATTTGAAGAGCGCGGAAAATTGTAAGAGATAAAGCAGATTAAAGATTTCATGAACTGAAAAATTACTCTCTGCATTTTATCTAAATTCAACTTAATATTAAATGCCTTAAATATCAATACTTAGCTTTCCCGGTAACAGATTAATATTCAAAGAAATATTTAAATTTATTGACAAACCACAGTAATTGTAGAATGATTGTTAGAGTAATCTGAATTCAAAGTGAATATAAATTTAGACAATGTATTAAATAAACTTTTAGGGTTTAACTAATAATTGAAAGGGAGATTAGAATATAGAAATGTGAATACGTTCAGATACTTAAAAATATATAACTAATAATCGATTTATTTATTATCTGTTTTTAATCTATTTCTTACTGATAATTATATTGCAAAATGATTATTCGGCAGAAACTAAAGCCATTGAAAATTCTTCTAGTTCTAGTTTTAACTGATCCAAAACTTGCTTGCCATTCTGTAATTCTGCTAATATTAGAGATATTGAATCTTGAAACCGATCCTTCATATTTTCAAAAAGAGCCTGATAATATAATATTCCTTCTTGCAGATTATTTGTAAAATCTAAAAAGTATTTAGCTTGCTTTTCAGTCATAGATGCTTTTACTTCGTTGATCTTACCCTCTAAATATTTGATGTAAATGCTAAGCTCTTTTATAAATAAATTGGGACGGTTAGTGCCCATTAAGACATTAATCCTTCCATAGATATGATCAACCATTTCTTTTAGACTCAGCTTTTTGGAGAAATAAGCCATGTTTGGTCCGGGACAAATAGAAACTCCATCGCCTTCGGTTTTATTTTCAAGATTGTTAGCTATAAGTGCGGATGTTCCTAATCCGACACATATACAAGATTTTTCAACAACTTTTTCATATCTAATTTTATATTCTTCAAACGAAAGATTTTCATTTTCCAATTCTTTTAACTTTAGGTACTGATATTGGCGAGAAGCAGTGCAGATATTTCTTTCGGTAAACTCTTTATTATTGATAGCTACAAATTCTTTAGGACATGAACTTCCGGGTCTTCCTTTTGCAATAAATGAAAGTTTTTCTATATCCTTTGTATTACCTCTAAGACTGTTAAACGGAACTCCTAATGGAGAAATATTACTTAAATATAAATCTTCTTCTTTAGCGTCTATTAACTTATTTAATGTATCATTATCTACAGTTGTAGCTTCAGGCACTAACAGAAAAGGAGTACCCCAGCCAATAGAATCTAAATTGTAATGATCAATTAAAAATTGATGTTCCTCTGCAGTACCAACTCCACCTTGAGCTGTTATTTTTAAGGGTAATATATTTTCCGGAGCATACCGATTTTTATCAGAGAGAGATTTAATCAATATCTCATGCAAAAGCTGTTTTAGGTCATTTCTTTTATTTTTAAATTCGTCAAGAATTGGTCCCAGAAGGAATCCGTCGGTAGCAAAAGCATGTCCGCCGCAATTCAATCCTGATTCAACTCTAAATTCTGAAACCCATAATCCTTTTTTAGCTAAAAATTTACCTTGTATAAGCGCTGATCTATAATCGCTAACTTTTAATACAATTTTCTTTTTTATATATCCATTAGTATCAGGATAGAAATCATCAAACTTTTCTAAATAACTATATAATCTTGGATTCATGCCGGCAGAAAAAATTATTGAAGAACTCAACTTACTATTCGCATATCCTCTTAAAGCAGCATGTGCGTCGTTGAATTCTAAGGGTAATTTCTCTTTTAACTTATAATTTTCTTTATCCAGCTTTGTCATTATGTTTACATCAATACTACCTCTAGAAATGTTCTCTTTCACCCAATTCTTTATTTCATTAAGATCGAAACATTTTTCTGTTAGAGATTTGAATTCTTGTTTTATAACAGAAGAGTCTGGTAGCAAGCTAAAGTACTCTTTTATTGCGTTACCTTTTTCAAGAATTGAGTTTTTGACTTCTTCAAATTTCTTTTCCGCTAATTCATTCATCAAATTCAAGTAAGAAGTAATTCTTCTAGCTCTAAAATCTTCATTTTTGTCAGAGATCTCTGTGTAGGGCAATTCATATCTTGAGCAGTACATTTTTCTCAATTTTTCAAGTAGTATGTCATCTACCAAAGAGATGACTGAATCAATTCCGTATTGAGATACTTTTAAAGGTGTGTCTATTGTATATCCGATTCCCATTACCGGGATGTGAAATGAGTGCAGTTTTACCATGTTTAAATTAATTCAAATTAAGTTAAAAAAATCAGCGAATTGATATAAAATGTTTATATGCTGCTTTTGGCGGTAAATAGACAATTTAAGAGGTTATTCGCAAAAACTAATTCTTTGTTATGAAAAAGATAGTATTAATTATTTTTTATTCCAAGGGTATAAATATATCATCTAAACAAATGCACCGATCCTTACCCGAAATAAATCAATCAATTAACATCTAATTGTTCAAAATCTGATTTGTATCAGCTGAAGTAATATGCTATAAATGATGATATCCAAGATGGTAAAAGCATTACTAAAATTAGCTATCAACTTTTTAAGAAGTATAAAGTTAGTTTATAAACTTAAATATTAATACTATACTTTGTTTCAAATACATAATTGATAATGACTTGCATGATCAAAGTGTTCACAATCGGAAAAGATGTTTCTTATAAATACGGATTACAAACTAGAAAAAGGTAGTTGGAATTATTTCTTTTATCTTGTTCTATTCAAATAAAAGAAATATATTGAACTCACTAAAGGGCACTCATCTTTCTTTCGCACCTCTTTTAAAATATTCTTTATAAACTTTATTTATTCGCTTAAACTATTAATTATTTCGGCTTTTTATGAGCATAAAAATATTTTTAAGTTGGATTCTTGTGCAAATGCTTTTTGCTAACGGGATATTTGCACAAAATTCTTTCGCCGAAGATATTAGGTTTCGACATTTGACCATAAACGACGGACTTTCTCAAAACGCTATTTTTGCTATGATGCAAGATAGAGAAGGTTTTATGTGGTTTGGTACAAAGGATGGTCTAAATCGATACGATGGCTATTCTTTTAAAATTTTTCAAAATGATCATTCCGATTCAAATTCAATTTCATCTAATTATGTAACCGCACTTTTTGAAGATAACCTGGGAATGATTTGGATAGGCACTTACGATGGCTGGTTAAATGTATTTGATCGTAATAAAGAGACGTTTTTTAATATTAATCTAATTGAAGGTAATTCTAATAAACTAAGTCAAAGTAAAATTACTTCTATCGTTAAGGATGAAGAAGGACATTTTTGGGTCGGTTCCGATGGTGACGGATTATTTAGATTAAAATTTCCAAATGGAATAAATGCAAAACCAATTATTAAAAAATTTATTGTAAGTAGTAATCCATTCGGAATTAGCAGTAATTTTATTTCTTGCTTGTTAATAGATTCTAAAAAGAATTTATGGGTTGGTAATGCGAATGAGTTAAATAAATTCAATTATCAAAATAACAGTTTTAAAAGAATTAGAATCGACACAAAAAATCCTACTGCACCTTCTTTTAACGAAGATAACGGGATTACTTCAATTTATGAAAGTAATAATGGAGTTTTCTGGTTAGGAACGCCAAGCGGTATTGTAAAATATGAAAGAGAAAATGGAAAATATAAACTATATCCGCATCAATATGATGTTTTTCGATTTGGATGGGGAAAAATTGTTGGAATAGTTGAAGATGGAAAAGGTAAGCTTTGGTTAGCTACTCCGGGTGAGTTAATGATATTTGATCCGCAACAAAATAAATATAAATATTTTCGAAATAACCCGGTTAATCTTAATAGTATAAGTTACAATAATATTGGCTGTTTGTTTAGCGATAGAACCGGAATACTCTGGATTGGAACTGTCGGCGGTGGAATAAATTATTATGATCCGAAAGCAAATCAATTTGCTACTTTTACACGGGCCATTGATAAAAATTCTCGTATCTCAGGATTTAGCGTAAGAACAATATTTGAAGATAGGGAAGGAGATGTCTGGATTAGTACTGAAGTACTTTATAAATGGGACAGAAAAAATGGAAAGCTAAAGAGCTTTGAAACTAATTCAAATCATCCGGAAGATTTTGGAAATACAGGAGCCTGGTCAATTGTTCAAGCAAAAGACGGGATTATTTGGTTTGCAACATTAGTCGGACTTTATAAATACAATCCCAGCACAAAAAAAACAAAATTATTTAGCTATAACAAAAACAATAATTCCGGTCTTCCTCAAACGGAAGTTTACTCTGTTTTTATCGATAATAATGGGCGTCTATGGACACTAACTCAAAACTATTTTAGTAAACTGATCGATGCTGAAAAAGGCGTATTTAAAAATTATTCTTATGATAATTCTTCAACAAACAACGAAGTTATAAGACCGTGTATTTATCAAGATTCTAAAAATAGGTTTTGGATAGGAACAAGAAACGGACTTTTAAGTTTCTATGAAAAAACAGAAAAATTTAAACGCTTCAATAAAAATGATTCAAATTCGCAAAGCTTAAATGAAAATTATATTAAATCTATATGCCCGGATCCAAAATATCCTGATAAGTATTTATGGATTGGAACTGATGGCGGAGGTATTAATAAATTTAATATTGAAGAAGAAAAATTTAAACAATTTACGACTAAAGACGGTTTGCCGAATAATGTTGTTTATGGAATACTTAGCGACAATAAAAATAACCTTTGGCTCAGCACAAACAGAGGCTTATCTAAGTTTAACACCAGTAAAATAATTTTCAAAAATTATGATGTCCTTGACGGACTGCAAAGTAATGAATTTAATACCGGCGCTTATTTCAACAGTAAAAACGGGGAAATGTTTTTCGGAGGAATTAACGGTATTAATTATTTCTTTCCTGGAAGAATAAAAGATAACCCATTTCCGCCTCCCATAGTTATAACAGGATGCAAAGTTTTAAATGACTTAACAAAAGACGGACGTGAAGATAAAGCATCTTTTAACTCAAGAGAAATAATTCTTCCTTATAATCATAATTTAATACAGATAAACTTTGCTGCTTTAGATTTTTCGGCTCCACAAAATAATAAGTACGCTTACAAATTGGAAAGCTTGAACCATGATTGGATTTATTCCGGTAGAATTAATTCTGCTACGTTTACAAATTTATCTCCTGGAAATTATCTCTTTAAAGTAATCGGCTCCAACAATGATGGAATTTGGAATGAGAAAGGAACTTCAATAAAGCTAATTATTTTACCGCCCTGGTGGATGAATTGGTGGGCTTATATAATTTATGGATTCTTATTTTTATCAATTTTATATATGATCAGGCACTATGAATTGAACAGACTTTTTTTTAAGAATCAATTGAAGCTTGAAAAAGTGGAATCAGATTCGCTAAGACATATTGATCAGTTGAAATCTCAATTTTTTGCAAATATTTCTCATGAATTCCGCACTCCGCTTACTTTAATATTGGGACAAATTGATAGCATAATGAGTTCCGGCATTGCAATGAAGGAAAAGATAAAATTACAAGTGGCAAATCGTAATGCAAAACGCCTGCTAATATTAATTAACCAATTACTCGATCTGTCGAAACTTGAAGCCGGCAGTATGGAACTAATTGCTCAAAGACATAATATTGTTTCTTTTCTAAAAAGCCTTTTTTATTCATTCGAATCACTTGCGGAGTCTCAAAAAATAACATTAAAGTTTTTTTCTCAGTATGCTAGTATTCCGGTTGAATTTGATCCTGATAAGATGGAGAAAATATTTTATAACCTGCTTTCAAATGCATTTAAATTTACTCCGTCAAATGGTGAAATTAGTGTTAGTATTAATTATCGGGATTCTGCATTTGTTGAAATAAGTATAAAAGATACCGGTTGCGGTATCAGCTCTGAAAGGCTTCCCTTTATTTTTGATAGATTTTATCAGGTTGATGGAACCGGTACAAGAGAACATGAAGGTTCCGGAATTGGATTAGCTTTGGCTAAAGAATTAATTGAACTGCATAAAGGGAAAATATCCGTAATTAGTTCTAAAGAAAGTGGAACTGAATTTCTTATAATGGTTCCCGCCGTTGGAATTGCGAACGCTCAAAATCAAATTGTAGAAGATGCCAAGTACGAACATTCACTAATAAAGGATTTTGAAGCTATAGTTGAAAATACATCGGTATCTGATGTTGAAATAATTGATGATAAAGATGCTACTAATTTGAAATCTGAAAAGGGTACTTCATCAAGGGAAATTGTTTTAGTTGTGGAAGATAATGCTGATGTTCGGGCTTATATTTGTGAACAGTTAAGATATGATTATATAATTCAAGAGGCAATTAATGGCGAAGTTGGTCTTGAAAAAGCTCAAAAAGTAATTCCGGATTTAATAATAACAGATATCATGATGCCTAAAATTGATGGTTATAAGTTCTGTAATCTAATAAGAGAAAACGAAAAGACAAGTCATATACCAATTGTAATATTAACTGCAAAAGCTGGTTTGGATGATAAAATTGAAGGTCTCGAAATCGGTGCTGATGATTATTTGACAAAACCCTTTAGTGCTAAGGAACTTCAAGTGAGAGTTAAGAATTTAATTTATCAACGCAAACAGTTAAGAAAAAGATTTAAACAAACTACTGTTATAAAACCTTCGGAGATCGATGCAACATCAGTAGACAAGTTATTCATTGAAAAATCGATTAAGATAATTGAAACAAATATAGAGGACGAACTTTTTGGTGTTGATCAGCTTGCTGATAAAGTTAACATGAGTGTTTCTCAATTAAACAGAAAATTAAATGCTTTAATTAATCAACCGGCCGGACAATTGATTCGATCTCTGCGTTTACAACGTGCAGCTGATTTGTTAAAAAAGAATGCGGGAAGTGTAGCTGAAATATGTTACAAAGTCGGGTTTAACGATCAAGCTTATTTTTCGCGAGCATTCAAAAAACAATTTGGCTCTTCTCCTTCAGATTTCAAGAAAACCAGCTCTTCATAAAATTATTTTTTAAGCAAATATCTTTTTTATTATTTCCGTGTGAAATTCATCCCCAAAAGACCGCTCAGTGTAAAATTCTAGCAAATTGAGCAAAATATCCTTGTATTTGCGTGAAAAGTACAAGAAGTATTCACATCAATAACTTAGCTTTCTCCTCAGAGTCTGAGTTCAATAACAATAAAATTAATCCCGGACTTATGAATATTTTGAAAATTAAAGGTACATATAAAGGCTTAGGAAAAATTCTTCTGGATAATTTAGAGACAATTGAATGGCAAAAATTTTCCAAAGAAAAAGTGCCTGAATTTCCTATCGGTCTCAGATTTGATATAGAGATTTCTATTTCGGAAGAAGACCTTACAAAAGGATTGGATGGCAGTGTTTGGGCTACTTACGATTTGAGGCAAGCAGAGATTATTCAAAGTACTCTTATTCCGTTACAGATAAATTCTGAAATAAAAACAATCGATCTTTTATTAAAAGAAATATACTTGATCAAGATAAATGCAGAATCAGATATAAGCAAAGCAATAGATTTTATATGGAAAGAAAACGGAGGGTTAAGACTTAAACCTGATTGGTCTTATCCCGAGAATGAAATTAATAAAAGTTTCGAACAATGGTTAAGCGGAGAATAAAGTGAAACTTACATCAGGAAGCTACTGTACCGGTTAAAAAATAGTCTTTTGGCTTCTTTTCAAATCAATCAACAATATCATTTCAAAAAATTAAAGGTAGTCATATGAAATCTTTCCTTTCATTCTGTTTGGTGCTCGTTTTTTCTCTTTTGTTAAATAATACCGTGAAGGCTCAACCATCTTCACAAAATGTTGTAATCATGACAAATTTTGAAAGAACTTTTCCTGATGATGGCTCAAGAAGAGAACTCGATTCTCTAGCCCAAATAAATATCGATAATATGTTTAAAAATAATGAGTATGTAGTTAGTTATAAAATTGTGTCTCACTATTGGGGCCACGATAGCCGCGATTTTATTGAGATTCTAGAGTTGAAAAATTTTAGTGATATTCCAAAAGCTTATGCGAAAGCAAATGATTTAATGATGAAAGCAATGCCTGACAAAAGCGAAAGAGATAATTTTTATAAGGCTTATAATAAATATTTTACTGGAAAACATTCAGATGAAATTTATTCTGAAGTAACGAGTAATGATTAGCTCTTATTTCAATAATTGATCTAATTTTTTTCTGTCTTTACAATAAAACAATTATAATAATTAACATGGAGCTTATGAAATGAAAAAAATGTATTCAATATTCACTATACTTTTTATGGTAATACTTTTTACAGGAAGCAGCCTTGCACAGCAGTGGTCGAGTGAACAAAAAGATGTTTGGGCCGGTGTTGAAAAGTATTGGGCAGTTGAGGCTTCCGGTGATGCACAAGGATTTATGTCGTATTTTGATGACAGTTATATGGGATGGTCGTATCAAAATAAAGTTCCGCAAAGTAAGTCTAATGTAGCTAAATGGATTGATAATGAAGTTAAAACAAACACTATTGTGGTATATACTTTGTCTCCGGTTAGTATTTGGGTCAAAGGAGAATTTGCATATGTACATTATTATTATTCCGAGCTGGATAAAAATAAATCAACAGGAAAAACCGAACCGAGTGGTGGCAACTGGACAGATATTCTTATGAAAAAAGATGGTAAATGGGTTTTGATAGGTGATCATGGTGGAAGAACTTCCAAACCGGAATAATCACAATAAAATTGAGGCAATCATATAATTATGTCTTCACTAAAAATGATGGCATCTTATATATTTAAATGTTTACTCTGTTTGTAAGATTTGTTCATCGGATAACCTGGTTATATTTGGATAATTATAATTAAAGGGACAAGCAGTTACTTGTCCCTTCTTTGCATCTATATTTAATTGATAATTAAGCATTTACTCTGTATGCTCAAAAGCATTTTAAATATTTTTTTTGTTTGAATTATAAATAAAAATGGTATATTCATAATTACATCCCAACAATTTTAATATTTCCTCATAATTTTGAAAGAAATTATATGAATCCAAATATCAACTTGGAGATTAAACTGCCCAATATTCCTGATATTGAGTTAGTAGCAATTGAAAGTTTACAGATAATGGGAGGTCATCTAGGTATTTCTGATGATAAAATAGGTGAAGCTAAGATGATAGTCACTGAAGCCATTATTAATGGGTTAGAGCATTCCGGTGAGAAAAATCCTTATGTGCTCGTTGAGTTCACAATGGATAAAGAAAAGTTAATTATCCTTGTTACCGATTTTGGTTCCGGGTTTAAACCGGAAAACGTTGAAGATCCAAATATCGGCGAAAAGATTCATAGTTCTCATAAAAGAGGCTGGGGATTAAAACTAATGAAATCTATGTCTGACGATCTAATTATAGAATCTGGACCTAACGGGACAAGAATTACAATTATTAAAAATTTAATCTGAATGGGGTTATCAAATGATTACAGATTTTAAATTAACTTCGGAATTACATGATAAAACACTTGTGCTAAAACCGGAAGGCTATATAAATCAAATTGGTGGTGAAAAAATAGTGCAGGAGTTTAATAATCATAAAGGCATTAATAAACTAGTATTAGATCTAGAAAATTCCAAAGTAATTAATTCTATAGGTATCTCACATCTTATTGAGATAATTGAAAAATTAACTAATGATAAAGGGAAGATTATCTTTACAAATCTTGACGCAACGGTTGAAAAAACATTTAATATTATGGGACTGTTCCAATTTGCGCAAAAAGCTGATACCGTTGAAGCAGCATTAAATGATTAAATATAAATTTATTGTAGAATAACTCTTCTGCTAAATTTATATCGAATTGATGTTCAATGAAAAATTAATGAAGACTAAACGTTTAATCTCAATATTTAAAATTTATTTAAAAAATAATTCTTAAAAACTAACATATTAGATATAGAATTAAAAATACTAAGATCTGATTCTTAGATCCTTTTTTGAAAGCGGCTCATTGCAAAACGAAAATTTCACTGTTTCGTGACTAGAAGAATACATTAAAATTTTAATTCACTCTTATACAATATCTAAGGGGTTAAAAATGTCTTCGTTTTTCCAAAGACAATTTGTTTTAACTCTAGTATTCCCTCTAAGCTTTTTTCTAACCTCTTCCGCTCAAAAAAAATATAACTGTGAATGGATTTCTATTCCTAAGGTTTGTTCTAATCCTAATCGGGTAAATGAATCATTCGAAAATTTTTCATCAATTCGGTTATTAATATTGTCCAAGAAAGCGATAAAAGGATTGCAGTTTTAACCTCAGCTGGAATATTTTCATTCAATAAATAATGGGCTGGGGAAATAAGACATATTAAAAGAAAACACTTTTGTAGAAATAATTGAACTTTTAATAAGTAAGGTAAAGAATGATTTTGTGTAAATGTTCCGGTTGACGATGTAACTTTTATGATTATAAAAATTAAGTAATAACTAAGTCTAATTTTAGCAATTAATATAGGGCGGTTATATGAAAATAATGGTAGTTGATGACGAAAAAGATATCAAACTGCTTTTTGAACAGCGCTTCAGACGTGAGATAAAATCGGGAAAGCTAGCATTCCTATTTGCCTTTTCCGGTGAAGAGGCTTGCGATTATCTGAAATCAAATGGTTCGAAAGATGTTAATCAAATTTTATCCGATATAAATATGCCGGGCATGAACGGACTGGATTTATTAAAATGGATAAAATCGAACTACCCTGAACTTAAGGTAGCGATGATAACTGCATATGGGAATGAAGAAAATTACAAGCAAGCGATCGAGTACGGCTGTGACGATTATTTAATAAAGCCGATAGATTTTATGGTGCTTAAAGAAAAAGTATTACCGGAATAAAATTAAAACAATAGCTGGTGTATAATGAAAGAAAATACAAAATCTGAAGTAAGTTTAATCGAAGAGAATAATATTCTTAAAGAAAAATTAAATCAACGCGAAGCCGAAGTTGCAATCATTAGTAGTGTAAGCGATGCAATTTCAAAAGGACTTGATACAAACACGATAATAAAAATTATTGGGGATAAAGTAAGAGAGATTTTTAATTCTGAAGTCACAGAAATTCTTTTGTTAGATAAAAAAACAAATTTAATTCAAATACCATACTCTTATTACAGAGGTTATCAAATAGTTGAACCATTTCCACTCGGAGATGGATTAACATCAACAGTTATAGGATCGGGTAAAAAATTGGTGCTTGGTACATGGGACGAAAGTGCAGCACTAGGAGCATTGGCTTCTTCAGATGAAGAGAAAACAGAAACATATATAGGCGTACCAATTATTAATGGTGAAAAAGTATTAGGAGTTGTAAGTATTCAGAGTTATAAGAAAAATGATTTTAATGATGAGAAAGTAAGTTTATTGTCGATACTTTCAACTAATATGGGCGTTGTTATAGAAAATGCAAGGTTATTCGAAGAAACTAATTTATTATTAAATGAAACCAAGCAAAGAAATGCCGAACTGGGAGTAATTAACAGTGTTCAGGAAGGTTTAGTTAAGCAAGTAGATCTGCAGGCTATATTTGATTTAGTCGGTGATAAGATTAAAGATATTTTTGATGCTGAAGTTGTTGGTATAGCTAGTTTCGATCATAATAATAAAACTGAAATTTTTAATTACTTATTAGAAAAAGGTGAAAGGTTTTATCCCGAAACAAGGAAATATGATAAGGTTAGAGAATACTTAATTGCACAAAAAGAATTGATATTAATAAATGAAAATTTTCTTGAGGCTTCCAAAAAATATGGTATGAAAGTAATAGCCGGAACTGAGATGCCAAAGTCGTTACTATTTGTTCCTCTTGTCGTTGGAGAAAAAGTAAACGGTTATATAACTCTTCAAAACATCGATAGAGAAAATGCTTTTAGTGACTCGGATATTCGTCTATTAAATACTTTAACAAATAGTATGAGTGTTGCCTTAGAAAACGCAAGATTATTTGATGAAACCAACCGCTTGTTAAAAGAGACTGAACAGCGTACCGCTGAACTAGCTGTAATAAACAGCGTGCAGGAAGGTCTAGCCCGCGAACTAGATATACAAGCTATTTACGATATGGTCGGAAACAAGATCCGTGAATTATTTGATGCACAAGTTGTTGTTATTGCAACTCTCGATAAGGAAAATGGAATGGAACATTTTCGATATCACATTGAAAAAGGAGTTCGTTCAATTCCGGATTCAAGACCATTGGATAAATTGAGAAAGCATTTAATTGAGAATAAACAAACAATATTATTCAATGAAAGTACTGAAGAAATTCGGACTAAATTAGGACTAAAAGTCGTACCAGGCACAGAGATGCCTAAATCTCTGTTGTTTGTTCCATTGGTTGTTGGGGATAAAATATCAAGTTATGTTAGTTTGCAAAACATCGACAAGGAAAATGCTTTCAGTGATGCAGATGTGCGCTTGCTGGAAACATTAGCTAATAGTATGAGTGTTGCTCTTGAAAATGCAAGATTATTTGACGAAACAAACAAGCTTTTGGAAGAAAAAAAGCAACAGGCTATTGAACTAAAAATAATTAATACCGTCGGTGAAGGATTGGCAAAACAGCTTGATTTTCAATCAATCATAGATTTAGTGGGCGATAAGATTAGGGAAGTGTTTAATGCTCAAGTAGTAAGTATTTCGCAATACAATAAAATTACTGATCAAATCCACCATAGATATCTTGTTGAATTAGATAAAAGATATTACTTCGACAAGGCACAAGCAATTGATAGAAGTCGTAAGGAAATTGTTAAAACAAAGCAGCCTCTCATTTTTAGCACTTCTAAAGAAGCGATTGAACACAGCGGTGAAGACGTTGTTGCAGGTGAAATGCCCGAATCTTTTCTTGGCGTTCCCATTATCCGCAACCAGGAAGTGACCGGTGTAATTACAATACAAGATATTGAAAGACAAAACCTATATACAAAAAAAGATGTAAGACTTTTAATGACTCTTGCATCAAACATGGGTGTAGCGCTTGAAAATGCGAGGTTATTTGAAGAAACAAAGCGGCTCTTAAATGAAACTCAACAGCGTAATATTGAACTTTCCATACTCAATGTAATACAAGAAGGTTTGGTAATGGAGATGGATTTTGAAGCCATAATTAAATTGGTCGGTGATAAATTTAGAGAAGTGTTGGGATTCAAGGATTTAGGTATAAGATTATATGAAAAAGAAAAAAACATTTTGCATTTCCCTTATGAATATGAACATGGGAAAAGATTAAACATCGACTCAATGCCTCCAACACCATTCTCTGAATATGTATTATCTACCGGTAAATTATTGTTATTAAGAAAAAACACTGATGAAGAAACTGAAAGGATTGGCATCAAAGGAGATGTTACTATCCCGGGAACCGATAGAAGCAAATCTTTAATTATGGCTCCTATTATTCTTGGTAATGAAGTTAAGGGATTAATACGTATAGAAGATTATGAAAAAGAAGATGCTTTCACAGAATCAGATATTAGGCTCTTAACAACAATTGCTAATAGTATGAGTGTTGCTCTGGAGAATGCACGATTATTTAATGAAACATTAAGGCTTCTTGAAGATAGCAAAAAACGAGCGGCAGAACTAAGTACGGTAAATAGTATTAGTCAGGCAATTGCAGGACATCTTGAAATAGATAAATTAATCAATTTAGTCGGAGATAAAGTTCGCGACTTATTTAAAGCGAATGTAGTTTATGTTGCAATGCTCGATAAAGAAAGGGAAATGATAAACTTTCCATATGGATACGGCGATGAATATCCACCGTTAAAATTAGGTAACGGATTAACCTCACACATAATATTAAAAAAAGAACCGCTTCTGATGAATAAGGGAGTGAATGAAAAAACTCACGAATTGGGTGTTGAAAGAATTGGAACTCCTTCGGCTTCATATCTCGGTGTGCCGATACCTGTAGGAGGCGAAATTATCGGTGTGGTTAGTGTTCAAAGTTCTGAAAAGGAAAATTTATTTAATGAAGATGATTTGAGGCTTTTAAGTACGATTGCTGCGCATGTTGGGATAGCCATAAACAACGCTAACGCATATGAAGAATTAAACAGAACGCTAGAAAACCTTAAATCAACTCAAGACCAACTGATAGCTCAAGAAAAGTTAGCATCACTTGGACAACTTACTGCAGGCATAGCCCATGAAATAAAAAACCCGCTAAATTTTGTAAATAATTTTTCTGAATTATCTGTCGGCCTTGTTGACGAATTAAATGAAGAGCTTGATAAAATTAAAAAAGAAATAACCGGAGTGGATTTTGGAGACATACATGAACTACTTAAAATGCTGCAGCAGAATGCGGAGAAAATTAAAGAACATGGTAAACGAGCCGACAGTATTGTTCACAGCATGCTTCAGCATTCAAGAGGAAAAACCGGAGATAAACAATTAACTGAAGTTAACTCTATGCTGGACGAAGATCTAAATCTTGTTTATCACGGATTAAGAGCGCAGGACAGCACATTCAATATAAAAATAGAACGAGAATACCAAAAAGATTTGGCCAAAATTAATGTAGTCCCTCAAGATATGAGTCGTGTATTTTTAAATATTCTACAAAACGGGTGTTATGAAGCCCACAGAAAATATTATGAAAATCATTCGGACGATCCTGCGACGATTAGAGTAACAACTAAAGATATCGGGAAATTTTTAGAAGTTAGGGTAAGAGATAATGGAAATGGTATTCCTCAGAAAATAAGAGAAAATCTTTTTACTCCTTTCTTTACAACTAAACCTGCCGGGAAAGGAACCGGATTGGGTTTGTCAATCAGTTATGACATTGTTGTTCGTGAGCATCACGGAGAAATATATTTTGAAACTGAAGAGGGGAACTTTACTGAATTTATTATTAAGCTTCCAAAAATATAAACTTCAATAGGAGAAGCATGATACCAAAAATTTTAGTTGTTGATGATGAACCTGATCTCGAGCATCTTATTAAACAAAAATTTAGAAGAGAGATTAAAGAAGATAAATATAGTTTCTTCTTCGCCAGCAACGGCATAAAAGCATTAGAGAAATTAAACGAAGATAAAAATATTGAGCTTGTTCTTACCGATATTAACATGCCTGAAATGGATGGTTTAACGCTTTTAAAAAAAATGCAGGAATTAAATAATCCTCTGCTTCGTTCTGTCTTTATATCTGCTTACGGAGATATAGTAAATATAAGAACCGCCATGAACGGAGGTGCGTTTGACTTTGTAGTAAAACCTATCGATTTAAATGATCTGGAAATAACAATCAAAAAAGCGCTTGACAATTTAGAAACCGTGAAGAAAGCATTTCAAGCTAGGGATGCACTTCTAGTTGTGCAAAAAGAACTCCAGGATGCACGTGAGCTGCAACTTTCTATGCTGCCTAAAAAACTTCCTGTATTATCAAATTTAGACATCGCAGTTTATATGAAAACTGCAACCGAAGTTGGCGGTGACTATTATGATTTCCATTCGGCTGAAGACGGAACTTTTACCACGGTTATCGGTGATGCAACAGGACACGGATTAAAAGCCGGTATGATGGTGACTGCGGCAAAGACTCTTTTTAATAGTTATTCAAAGAACAATAATATAATTAATATATTCAAAGATATGGCTCGCAGTATTAAGCAAATGAATTTCCAGAATTTATCGATGTGCCTGGCGATGCTCAAATTTAATAACGATAAATTAGTCATGTCCTCAGCCGGAATGCCTCCAATATATATTTATAGAAAAAAAGAAGAAATAATTGATGAATTTGAATTTCAGGGCATGCCTCTAGGTACATTAGAAAACTTCCCTTACGAAGTAAGAGAAACTATAATAAATACCGGCGATACAATACTATTGACTTCGGATGGATTTCCTGAATTATTAAATGAATCGAACGAGCAGTTGGGTTATGATAGGCTTAAAAAATTATTTTTAGAAATTGGGAACCTACCGCCTCAGGATGTAATTGAGAAACTGAAAGATGAAGGTTCAGGCTGGACAATCGATGCTGAGCCTGATGATGATGTTACCTTTGTGGTGATAAAGGTGAAATAACTTTTTTATAAAAAAAAGATTGATATTATATCCAATGAAGAAATCTATTTTAATTTTAATTGCAGTACTCATATATACGTTTAGTATATATGCTCAAATGGATAATATCGAATTTCACAGATATACCACTTCCGATGGACTTTCAACTAACTGGAATATAAATGCAATTGCTCAAACTAAAGATGGTTATATATGGATTGCTACTTCAGAGGGATTGAATAGATTCGATGGTTATGAATTTAAGGTTTTCCGTTACGATCCGCTTGATAGTAACTCATTAAGGACAAATAATGTTACTTCATTATTGATAGATAGCAAAAATAGATTTTGGCTTGCCTCTTTCGGGGCGCCAAACGGGGGAATAAGTCAATGGAATCCGAAAACAGAAACCTTCATTAATTACATACCAGAAAATAGTGACACAAGTTATTTATTTCCCTGGGCTCTTACAAAATTATTTGAAGATAAATCCGGAAATATTTGGGTAGGTTCAGTGAGGGGATTAGATCTCTTTAATCCGGAAACAGGAAAGTATTTACATTATACCGATAAAAAATCAGAATTCTCTTCATTGGTTAATAATTATATAACCGCAATCAATGAAGATTCAAGAGGAAATTTATGGATAGGCACTTTAGATAGCGGACTTGTGAAATATAATCCGTTAACCAAAGAATTCCGGAGATTTAAAAGTGAAGACAATAATGAAAATAGCATATTGTCCAATCATATTAATTCTATTTATGAAGATAAAAATGGTACACTATTTATTGGAACAAATCTCAACGGATTTCATACATATAACTACTCAACTAATTCAATAATTAGGCTACCGGGAAATTCTGCCGACTTTCAAAATTTGAAGGCTCCGGAAAGTAGAGGCCCAGTATTCGGGCAACGTGGTGCAGTCTCAATAATCAAACAAACTAAGGACGGAAGCTTCTGGATTGGAACATCAAATGGAGGTTTAAAAGTTTATGACAACAATTTTACAAGGTTTAATACTTTCATAAACGATCCTATAGATGAATCAAGTTTAAGCGATGATTATGTAACTACAATTTTTGAGGATAATCAGAATAATATTTGGCTTGGTACAATTTCGCGTGGATTGATGAAAGTTGTGCCCTCCAAATCTTTATTCAAACCGGAAGGAAATCAACTCGAACTTCTAAATACATTAAACGATAAACATATCCGTGCAGTATATGAAAGTAAGAATGGAACACTATGGATTGGAACAATAGATGGGTTGCTGCTTGAGTATGATCCGCAGAAAAAATTAATTGTAGAATATAATTCAGACCTTGCGCCGGGTTCGAAAAACAAATTGAGCGGACCTGACATCGATGCAATTTATGAAGACAAAGAAGGAATTATTTGGATTGGCACATTCAGTGGTATTGATAAGATAGATCCTAAAAACGGAATAATAACCCCTCATATACAAGTAAATTATGAGAATAAACTTTATGATTTCCGAAACGACATTGAATCTATAATAGAGGCTGATGATGAAAATCTTTGGATTGCCGCGTGGGATCAAGGTGTTTTTAAATTTAATAAGGAGACTTCAGTCATAGAATATTTCGGTTTCAAGGCTTTTGATAGTACAAGTTTATCTAATAACCAGGTGTTTACTCTTTTCAAGTCAAATAAAGGAGATTTATGGGTTGGAACCTCCGACGGATTAAATTTATTATTAAATGAATCTTCCGGGACATATAAGCATTATTTATTGGGGACGTCCGTTAGCTCCATTCATGAAGATGCCAACGGCAACTTATGGGCGGGGACAAACAATGGTCTCTATAAACTTGATCTCACAAACAATACTATTAAGCATTACACAAAAGACAAAGGTCTGCCTAGCAATTTAATAGGAGGAATTTTAAGTGATGATGAAAATTATCTATGGGTTGGAACTTCTGCCGGGTTAGTTCGATTTAATCCCCGGGACGAAACATTTCTAAATTATGATGAATTAGACGGCGCACAATCCGATCTTTATGAAACCGGTAATTCATTCTTCAAAACAAAAAGAGGATTATTATTATTTGGCAGCTTCGATGGAATCACTGTATTCGATCCGGATAAAATAAAACATAATACGCGTCCGCCCAAAGTGTTAGTAATAGGCGTAAATATTTTTAATACTGAGAATAATTCCGAATCTTCATCAAGTCATTGGAAAAATCAAAAAAATAATTCTTTAAAACTCAATCATTCCCAGAACGAATTAATATTTGAATACGTAGGAATTCATTTTACTCATCCCAAACGGAACACTTACCAATATAAGCTTGAGCCATACGATCAGAACTGGCAGCCGATTACTCATCAAAGATCAGCAAGGTATACAAATCTGGCGCCGGGAGATTATGAATTTAAGGTTAAAGCTGCAAACAGTGATGGTGTCTGGAGTGAAAAGTATGCTTCCATGAACGTTACTATTCTTCCCCCGTGGTGGCAAACCTGGTGGGCATACATTTTTTATTTTTTGGGATTTGTTGGTATCCTTGGCGGAGCGAGAAAATTTGAACTCGATAGAAGAAAAGAAAAAGAAAATAAAAGACTCCTTCAACTTGAAAACAAACGAAAAACGCAGGAGCTTGAAGAAGCGCGCCAGCTTCAGTTATCAATGCTGCCGAAAAAACTTCCCAATCTTCCTCATCTTGATATTGCAGTTTACATGAAAACAGCTACAGAGGTAGGCGGAGATTATTATGATTTTAATGTTGGTTTAGATGGAACTCTGACTGTAGCTATTGGTGACGCAACCGGGCATGGAATGAAAGCTGGAACAATTGTCTCGATGGCAAAAGCCTTGTTTGATTCCAATGGTTCCAGGCTGGATATGAAAACATTTTTTGTTCAAAGCAGCGCTACATTAAAAGGTATCGAACTTGGAAGATTAATGATGGCGTTCATGATGATTAAAATTAAAAACAATTCTCTTGAAATTTGTAATGCCGGGATGCCGCCTCTGTTTATTTACAGAAAAAATACAAACGAAGTTGAAGAACTAATGTTAAAAGGAATGCCGTTAGGAGCTATGAAAAATTTCCCGTATGAAATAAGAGAAACTGAAATTTCATCAGGTGATACTCTACTATTGTTAAGCGATGGTTTTCCTGAATTGAAAAATGAAACCGGTGAGCAGTATAATTATAGCCGCGTTAATAAATCTTTTGAATCAGTTGCAGAAAAACAACCGGAAGAAATTATTAATTATTTGAAAGAAGAAGGATCTCGATGGGTGAAAGATAAAGAACCTGATGATGATGTAACGTTTGTAGTTATAAAAATAAAATAAAAATGTATTCATTATAAAAACAAAACATGAAAAAAATAATCGTTCTAATTCAGACAATTGTATTTTCTATTTTTATTATTAACTTCAGTTTAGCTCAACAGAGATACAAATCTGAAGCAAATGCCGATGTAATTACTTACACTGTAAAAGAAGGTTTGCCGGTAAGTAAAATTGCCAGTGTTTCACAAACTACCGACGGATATGTTTGGATATCCGGTTTGGAAGGAACGGTTCGGTTTAACGGAAATGAATTTCAGGAACCCGGCAAAGAATACGGACTGTCGGATATGCAATTTAACTATTATGATTCGGTTTCAAATACAATGTATTTTGCCTCTCCCGATAAATTCATAATTCTTAAGGACAATAAATTCAAATTATTTACAAAAAAAGACGGTTACCAAACTTCCGGTTTGCCGGGAAGAAACGTTTCTTTTATTAAGAAAGACAGTAAAAACAGAATCTGGATTGGAACATCAACAATTTATGTTGATGCTGCTTATAACGGCAGTTTAACACTCTTTGAAAATGGAAAATTTACCCTGTTTGACTCTGCAAAATTTCCACTACATAATGCTACCGATATGTTTGAGACCCCTTATGGGGATTTGCTCTTTTTCTCTGATGGCAAAAATACTAATACAGATGATGAAGCTTACTGTGCTCTTTATAAGGATGGACAATTTCAAAAAATCGATAAATCAAAAGGAGTAAATTTTTGCGGATCGGTATATCTTTACAATAAAGTTACTCCAGTTGTTGACGATAAGAGAAATACATGGATACCGTTTATTGGCTCAGGAACCAATTCCAAATTAAACGTCGGTACAACAGGAGTATTAATGTATGATGGAAAAGATTTTCACTCATACCCGGGGCTCCAAAAATATCTTGTTGGAAATACCAGGGTAACCTCTGTTCTATATCTTGAAAAAGATAAGCATATGTATGCTACTATTGCAGACCTTAACGGTAAAATTTATTCAAAAGGGGCTAATATTCTTTTTAAATTAGTAAATAATAGATGGGAAAAAGTTGATTTATATAAAGATATCGGAAATATTACTAATCTGACGAAGGAAAATATTTTCGATAAAAAAAATATTTTTGATTTTAAATATACATTTGCAAAACTCATTCCCGGCAATGAAATATTCCCTGATTTACTATCAATAGGTGTTCTCGAAGAAACCGCCATCTCCATATATAATGAACAATATTTTTACTTTGATAATGGATGGAAAAAGTATGATAGTTTTAAGGGTTTTCCAATTACTACAATTAAGAACGCAGCATTTATTCAAAATCCGCTTGGGTTTAGTTTGTATTTTCCTAACAAATCTTTTCTTCTGAATAAAAATGATGGAATAACCGATATTGAATGTTTATATCCTTACATGTATTCCGATAAGAATGGGATTGTCTGGATTTATTATTCAAATGCAGATTTGCCCCCGGATATTACTATTGGTCATTCAGGAATTAATGTTTGGGACGGTAAAAAACTTCACAAAATTACAACAAATGAAGGTTTAAGCAGCAACTCAGTATATAATTTAACAGAAGACTCAAGAGGAAGAATATGGTTACCAACAGATAAAGGTTTGGATTTAGCAAGAGTAATATCAGTGAAAAATGATCAATGGGTTATTAGAATTGATCCTATCGCAAAACGAGATAATAAAACTTATAATGTTAGCAACATTCTGGAAACTAAATCCGGCGAAATATATACGTGGCAAAATTATGCACACCCGGCTTATGGTGATTTACCCAAGTCAGACTTTTTCTTAGGTAAAGTAGTAAAGGATAAAGTTGTGGAAATTCCAAACCCGCTTCCTGATAGTTTAAAAAGAGTAAAATATCAATCACACCAACTATATGATTTACCGAATGGAAATCTTTTACTGGCTAGCAGCTTTTCAGAATCGATTTCCAATTTGGAGGGAAGTAAAACAAACCTAATGATATTTAATTCGGGGAAATGGTCACTTCCCCCTTCAAGCTGGAAAGTACCTCAGAAAAATTTAAAATATGTCGGAACAATTCATGACAAAATGTACTTTTTAAGTCCGGGATGTTTTTATAGTTTTGATGGAAATAAGTTTACTGATCTTTCCGATAGCGTTAATAATTATGCTGATTTTAGGATTCTTAAAGAAGCAAGTTCAGCCGGAACGATTACTAATATTCAGGCTGGTAATTATCTGTATATTAGGTTACGACTGAAAGGACTTGCAATTTTTGACGGACAAAATCTGAATTTTTACACAACAAAAAATGGACTTCCTACAGCAAACATCTGGGATCCTATTACCGATTTAAAAGGGAATGTATATTTTTTACATAATCTAGGCGGACTCATTATAAATGGTGAACACTTTAATTCGTACTTTATTGATAACACTTCTCTAACCGGACAAACTGCAATGTCTCAAGATCGCAATGGGAATATTTTATTTTGGTATCCTCATCTGGGTTTATACATCGATAGAGAGAATTCTTTCAAAGGTAAAATCAGATTATCTTATATAAAAGTTAATTCAAATCAATATTATTATGATATACCATCTTCATATTCCTATTCTGAAAACTCTTTTGTATTTAATTACACAGTTTTAAACTTTAAAGATCCTAAATCCACCATCTACGAACATAAGTTAGAAGGTTACGATTTAGATTGGTCGAAGGCAAGTAATCTGCAATTTTCAGAATATCAAAATGTCCCTCCCGGTGATTATAAGTTTAAGGTTGTTGCAATAAGCAAGGACGGATCAAAGACTAACCAGGTTACTTATGCATTTTCAATTTCTCCGCCTTTTTGGGAAACCTGGTGGGCTTATTCATTTTATGCATTTATGTTCGTCGGATTTTTATATTCAATTAGAAAATTTGAATTAAAAAGACAAAAGAAAAATACTGCTATTAGAGAAAGCCAGTTAAGAGCAGAAGCGGCTGAACTTCAGACAAAAGCTGCGGAAGCTCAGTCAAGAGTTATACAAGCTGAGAATGAAAGGAAAACAGAAGAACTTGAAGAAGCGCGACAGCTTCAATTATCATTGCTTCCTAAAGAATTACCAAAAGTAGAGAATTTAGAAATTGCAGTTTATATGAAAACTGCTACCGAAGTCGGCGGAGATTATTATGATTTTAATGTTGGCTTAGATGGAACGCTAACTGCCGCAATTGGCGATGCCACGGGACACGGAATGAAAGCCGGGACAATAGTCTCAATGGCAAAAGCATTATTTTCTTCCGGAGGATCAAAGCTTGACATGAAAACATTTTTTAATCAAAGCAGCGATGCGCTAAAAGAAATTGAACTTGGAAGATTGATGATGGCGTTTATGATGCTGAAAATAAGAAATAAAACACTTGAAATTTGTAATGCCGGAATGCCGCCTCTTTTTATTTACAGAAAAAATACAAACGAAGTTGAAGAACTAATGTTAAAAGGAATGCCGTTAGGAGCTATGAAAAATTTCCGTATGAAATAAGAAAAACTGATTTATCATCAGGAGATACTATTCTATTGCTTAGCGATGGATTTCCTGAATTGAAAAATGAAAATGAAGAACTAGTATAATTATAACCGTGTTAACAAATCTTTTAAATCAGTTGCAGAAAAACAACCGGAAGAAATTATTAATTATTTGAAAGAAGAAGGATCTCGATGGGTGAATGATAAAGAACCGGATGATGATGTAACTTTTGTGGTAATAAAAATAAAAGGCTAAAACATATTATGAATAAAAAATTATTTTATAATATTAAAAATAGGAGACTGTTTTTAATATCTCATATTATTTTATTCTGTATTTTTCTACATCCTTCTGTTTCTGCCCAAGGAAATTTTGTGTTTGAAAATTTATCAATCCCGCAGGGACTTTCAAACCCGACCATAAATACTATACTTGAAGATAAGTATGGTTTTCTCTGGCTCGGTACTGATGACGGATTAAGCAGGTACGATGGGTATGAATTTAAAGTGTACAAAAACAATCCATCAGACAGCACTAGTCTGCCCGGCAATACTATTTATGCATTAAGCGAAGACAATAACGGTAATTTATGGATAGGCGGTAACAATGTGCTTGTAAAATATGATAGAAAAAATGATAACTTTATTCGTGTAAAGTTTGACAGGGGACAAAATTTAGTTCAACCAATCATTTATACAATCCTTGCAGATAAACATAATAATATCTGGGTTGGTACAGATGCATACGGCGTACATTTACTTAATCCGGAAAAAATGACGACTAAAAAAATACCTTTTATTTTGAACAATGAAGAAATTTTTAATGGATATATACATTCAATTATTGAAACTTCAGATCAGGAAATTTTAGCTCTTGATTATGGAGCCGGAGTATTCTCTTACAATAAAGAAGCTAATAATTTCCAGTTATATAACAATTTAGATAAACAGAAAGTTGGTGACTTTTTATTAGTTCTTCATGAAGACGAATTTAATAAAATTTGGATTGGCGGTGAAAAATCACTGACAATTTACAATAGAAACAATAAAACCTTAGAGAAAGTTGAACAATTTTCAAGAAACGGTGGTGGAGGTTTTACAAAGGGGATAATGAATATTTTAAAGGATAAAGCAGGCTTCCTTTGGCTGGCTACATTGGATGACGGTTTATTCAGATATAATCCCGTTGATAATAAATTTTTTCATTTTGCAGGAAACAGTAATAATAAAAACAGTATTAAATCCGCCGGCATTCTTTCATTATTCCAGGATAGTTTCGGAAATATTTGGATAGGGACAAGACTAGACGGTTTATATAAGGTTGATCCTAACAAACAGCCAATGAATGTTATCAGGATACCGGATAATCTAAAAACAAATTCACCTGCTGATAAAATAACCGCAATAGTTAAAAGTGAAAAATACGATAACGTTGCAATTGGAACAGCCGGTTTGGGGGTACTTTGGAAAAATATTGAAAATGATACGTATAAAAACTTTAAATTTGAGAAAAATTCAAATAGTATTTCAAGTAATAATATTTTTGCCTTAACTATTGACGCAGAAAATAATCTTTGGATTGGAACAAATGCAGGATTAAACCAACTTAACCCAATAAGCGGAAAGGTTAATAAATATTTTGGAGACAGAGTTCCCTTATATACAGGTTTTTTTATTAAGGATTTAAAATTTGACAAAGCCGGACGGTTATTTGTTGCAAATACCGGGGGAGTAGATATTTTATATCCAGGTCAAAACATTATTAAACCAATACCATCTATTAGTAACCGTCAATTTAAACATGAATTACAATCAGACATTATTAATCTTGCAAATTCTTCACACCCAATAGCTTCAATACTAAAAGTAGGTGAGCAAAAATTATTAGAAAAGGAGTTTGAAGTTTCCGACAGCACAAAGATACTAATTGTTGGAGTTGGGGAAGGACAATCATTTTTAGAACAAATGTTTGATTACGGGTGGCTTGAAGATTCTAATAAAAAAATAGTTTGGAGTATGAATAAATTTTCAGATTCCTTTCATTTTGAAGGTGGAATGAAAATTAGAATTATGGCTCATACTTTACGATTAAAAAAGGGCAAGTATAAGCTTAAATTCCAAACAGATGTCGGTAACTCCTATGGAAGTTTTAATGTTCAGGCACCAAAAGATTCTACGATGTATGGAATACAGGTAATTAAAATAAATGATAAACAGTTCAATTATTTAACGGATAGACTTCACGAAGAGAATAAAAACAGTGCGTATATGTTATTGGAAGATGCTAATTCAATAGCATTAAGTAAATCTTATGAAAATATTTTATGGATTGCCACTACAAGTCAGGGCTTATACAAATACAATCTAAGTAACGGCAAATTTACTCAATACAACAAAAATGTTGATGCTGTTTCTGATATTGTAACTAACAACGATGTGTATTATGTAATGGAAGACAGCAAAGGTCTTGTTTGGTTTTCATCACCAAACGGTCTTGGGAGATTAGATCCAAAAACAGAAAAGATTAAATTTTTTACTGAAAAAGATGGTCTTCCTACAAACTTAATTAGTGCTATTCAGGAAGATAACTTCGGTAATTTATGGATCAGCAGTGCAGCGGGTTTAACAACGCTTGTTAGAAATGATGAGGGCGCTAAAGAATCTTTTATAAATATTGATATTAAAGATGGGTTACAGGGATATTCATTTTCCCGGGCTACCTGGAAGGCAAATAATGGAGAATTATTTTTTGGCGGAGATAATGGAGTTAATTACTTTCTTCCCGGAAGAACTAATCAAACAAAACCTAAAATTGTAATCACTGATCTCAAAATAGCCGATGTATCTGTGTTTAAAGATATTAAAGACTCTCCGTTAAAAAAAGATTTAAATGACACAAAGGAATTAACCCTGGATTATTCGCAGAACGATATATCTTTTCAGTTTGCTCCAATTCATTATTCCAGGCCGGAAAGAAATTTAATTGCATATAAACTGGATGGTTTTAATAAGGACTGGGTATATAGCAAACTTCACTTTGCTTCGTTTACAAATCTTGACCCGGGCAAATATACCTTCCGGTTAAAAGCAGCCAACGGCGATGGAATTTGGAGTGACGAAGAAAAAGCAATTCAAATTGAAGTATTACCTCCATATTGGAGGACCACATATGCATACATTGGTTACGGTGTCCTGTTTTTAGGTTTAGTCTTTGGGATTGATAGAGTTCAGCGAAGACGAATAACAACAAAAGAGAGAAACGCTTCTGCCATAAAAGAAGCTGAGCTTAGAGCTGCTGCTGCCGAAGCACAATCAAAAATTATTCAGGCTGAAAATGCTCGCAAAACGGAAGAACTGGAAGAGGCACGTCAGTTGCAGCTTTCAATGCTTCCAAAAGAACTGCCTAAATTTCCTCATTTAGATATTGCGGTATATATGAAAACCGCAACTGAAGTCGGTGGAGATTATTATGATTTTAATGTTTCTATTGATGGAACTTTAACAATTGTACTTGGTGATGCAACCGGTCATGGGATGAGAGCAGGGACAATGGTTACTTCCGCCAAGTCTTTGTTTAACAGTTATGCAGAAAATCCGGACATACTTTTTACATTTAGGGAAATGACAAGATGCATAAAGAAAATGCAATTCCAATCTCTTGCAATGAGTATGACCATGCTGAAAATTAAAGACAATAAGTTGTTAATGTCTGCAGCAGGTATGCCACCGGTTTATATCTACCGAAGAGAGAATCAAATAATAGAAGAACATTTATTGAAGGGAATGCCTTTAGGAACGATGGATAGCTTTCCTTATGAGTTGAAGGAATTAGATTTATTAAAAGGTGATACAATGCTTTTAATGAGTGATGGTTTTCCTGAATTACAAAATGATCAAAATGAAATATTTGGTTATAAACGTGCAAGAAATTCATTTGAAGAAGTTGCCGAGAAAGAACCTGAGAGTATTGTCTCCTATTTAAAAGAAGAAGGCTCACGATGGGTGAACGACAAAGCACCTGACGACGATGTAACTTTTGTGGTTATTAAGGTAAATTAAAAATTTTCTTATTTATAAAAAGATGAAAAATAACTTAATCAAATTTGTATTGCTGCTTTTAGTAATATCATCATTTCCGCTTAGTAAACTGAAGGGCCAAAATCTTCAAGTAATTGGAAAATTATTTATTAATTATTTTAATCCAAAAGATTACAAATCAGGTCCTTCAAATTGGAGTATTGCGCAAGATAAAAGGGGAGTAATGTATTTTGGAAATGAATCAGGTATACTGGAATATGACGGGCATTATTGGCGCAAAATAAAAGTTCCCGGTAACCAATCTGTCAGATCTATTACAGCTGACAAAAACGGAATAATTTATGTCTGCGCTGGAAGTGATTTCGGTTATCTTGAGCCAGATTCTAGCGGTGTGTTAAAGTACAAATCGTTATTGCCGTTTCTGGAAAAAAAATACAGAAATTTTGCTGAAGTTTGGGATGTTGCCGCCTCTTCTTATGGCGGTATTTTTTAAAACTAACGATGGAATATTTAGATGGAATGGAAATAATATTACTGTTTGGGATTCTGTTCCTGCTTTTAGGCTTTATAGTATTAATGATACCATATACTCAAGAAGCAACGGCATCGGGCTTCTAAAGATTACCGGAGATTCAATTAAGCTAATGCCTGACGGTGGATTCTTTTCCTCTACGGGCGTGTATAATATGCTCCCTTTTGAAAAAGACAGTTCGGGTAAAACTGAATCGATCCTCGTCACGACTAATCTAAATGGACTCTTTATTCAGAAAAATAATAAATTCAAATCATTTAAAACCGATGCGGATTTGTTCCTAAAGAATAACCAGATTTATAATGCCGTGATAACATCATCCGGCAATATTGCCATCGCAACTCAAAGAGGTGGAGTTGCAATTATTAATCATGAAGGTAAATTACTTAAAATAATAAATGAAGATTCCGGTTTACCCACAAATGTTATTTATGATATTTATGCCGATGCTAACGGAGGTCTTTGGCTAGCCACAGCAAATGGAATTGTCTATTGTAAAGAGCAGTCTCCTTTATCAATATTCCAAAACAGCGGTAAATTAAAAAATCGTTCAAATGCCGTCATTCGCCATAACGGGATAATATATGCTGCCAATGATATAGGGGTTCTTTATCTGAAGGATAACAATTCCGGATTTAAACTTGTGAAAGGTAGTAATAAGCCCGCATATGCGTTCCTAAATTCCGGAGATGTCCTTCTAGCCGGAACCAATTATGGGCTGGTGAAAATTGAAAACTATTCATTAAAAAAATACATATTGGAAGAAGCCTCAACGTTTCTTGTTAACTCAAAAGTTTTCCCCGGCAGGATTTATAGCAGCGCTAGCTACGGGTTTGCGGTAATTCAGAAACAAAGCAATAATAAGTTTGTGGTTACATATAAAAAACAAATGGACTATGAGCCTACGACCATAGTTGAGGATCCGGACGGCAGTTTTTGGATTGGAGGTTTTTTCCCGGGAATTATTCACGTGACAGGTAAAATAAATGAACTATCAACAGGTTCGGATAAAAATATCAAGTATCAGTTTTATGACATGAATAATGGGTTGCCCGGAAAAAATTGGACTTTATATGAAGTTAAAAACAAATTATTGATTATAACCGATAAAGGCATTTATTCATTTGATAAAAAGTCCAAACGATTTGTACATGATTTTACGCTTGGGAAAACGCTTTCAGATTCCAGTACTTCTATTTCTTTAATCACTAAAAGTCAAAATGACGGGCTTTGGATTTTAGCAAACATCAAAGGTAATTATTCTCTCGGAAAAGCACTACTGAATAAGGATGGTAATTATGAATGGAAACCTATTCCGATTCTAAAGAGCCTGGACCTGGGATATGTTTCGTCGATTTATTCGGACATTGATAAACATTACCGTACGGAAAAATTATGGATAAGCACAGGTGAAGGGCTGGTACTTTTTAATCCGGCAATCAAATATAATACTAAATCTGAATATTCTACTTTAATCCGAAAGGTTACTGTCAATAGCGATTCTGTTATTTATGGCGGGACAGAAATATCTAATATCTCAATGAAAAAGATATCGCTTCCTTTCTCTAAAAATAATGTATCGTTTGAATTTTCGGCGCTTACTTATGATAATCCTAACTCAACTCTTTTTCAATGTTTTCTTGAAGGGGAAGAAAAAGAATGGACTAAATGGGCTCCGGAAACCATAAAGGAGTATACCAATCTTCCGCAAGGTGATTACATATTTCATGTAAGAGCTAAAAATATTTACGGTGTATTGAGTAGTGAAAGCGTTTTTAACTTTAAGGTGTTGGCTCCCTGGTATTTAAGCTGGTGGGCGTATGTTTTATATATTTTGGCAATAGGCGGATTTTTATTTTCAATCAGAAAATTTGAACTAAATCGTAGAGAAAAAAATAATAAAATTAAATTAAATCTACTACGAGCCGAAGCCGCGGAATTCCAGGCAAAAGCTGCCGAATCACAATCAAGATTAATTCAAGCCGATAACGAAAGAAAAACTAAGGAATTGGAGGAAGCTAGACAGCTTCAACTTTCTATGCTTCCGAAAACACTGCCGAAATTTCCAAATCTCGATATCGCATTTTATATGCAGACCGCAACTGAGGTTGGTGGCGATTATTACGATTTTTCTATAAAAGAAGACGGCTCATTAAATATTTGCGTGGGCGATGCAACTGGTCACGGGATGAAGGCAGGCACAATTGTATCTATGATGAAATCCCTGTTCACAACTAATTCGGTTAATAAAAACCTGGAAGAGTTTTTTGCAACTTCCAACAATGGGATAAAAAATTCAAAACTCGAAAGAATGATGATTGCTTTTGCAATGTTGAATATTAATTCTAATAGAATTCGAATTGCCAACGCAGGAATTCCTCCAATTTATATTTACAGGAAAAACAATAGTAACGTTGAAGAAATAAAAGTTAATGGAATGCCGCTTGGAGCAATGAAGAATTCCATGTATGAAATTTATGAAAACGAACTTTCAGTCGGAGATACAATATTAATGCTAAGCGACGGATTTCCTGAATTGCAGAATAATCAAGAAGAGATGTACGGTTACGACAGATTAACAGAAGTGTTTACAAAAAACGGCGAAAAATCAAGTAAAGAAATAATTTCTAATCTAAAAGAAGAAGGCACTCGATGGGCAAACGGCAAAAGTCCCGATGATGATGTAACATTTGTGGTTATTAAGGTGAAGTAAAAAACTATAGTAAGTATCTATAAATAAAAAGTGTACATATGAAAATAAAATATATTATAGCGTTTATATTATCTTTCTTCGCTAGTTTTTTGTTTGCACAAACCAAACCTGCTAGGTTTGACCGACTTTCTACAAAAGACGGTTTATCTCAAAACTGAATATTCTGTATTACACAAGATAAACTAGGATTTATCTGGATCGGAACGGAAGATGGTCTAAATAGATATGATGGTTATAATTTTAAAATATATAAAAATATTCCAGGTGACAGTTTATCGCTGGTAAGCAATTTTATTAACACGCTTTATGTTACTAAAAAAGGGGACCTCTGGCTTGGCGGACAGCTTGGTGGTCTTAGTAAATTTAATTATGAAAATGAATCATTTGATAATTATAGAAACGATCATTCTAATCCTAATTCTATTAGCGGTAACTTTTTTATGTCTATTGACGAAGATTCCAAGGGCAATTTATGGATTGCAACAAATTATAATGGATTTAACTACTTCGATATCCATGAGAAGAAATTCTATCATACGGAAAACTTGGTTCCGCCGGGATATGGAATAAATGACGAAAATTTTACTTTTATTCACCAGGATAAAACAAATCATTTGTGGGTTGGCGGAAGCAAAAAATTATATCGCTTTAAAATATCTTATACAAAAAAGGTATTCCAATAATGATGGATTATGGAATGAAAAAGGCAAAACTTTAACGTTAATTATATTACCTCCTTGGTGGAAAACTACTTTTGCATACCTCGGATACTTTTTCTTTTTAGTTGGTATAGTGTTCGGAATTGATAGAGTTCAAAGAAGAAGAATTGTAAACAAAGAGCGAAATGCAGCAGCAATTAAAGAAGCATTCAGTTACGAAAGAGTGAAAAAAACAATTAAGGAAATTGGTGAAAGATCAGCGGAAGAAATAATTGAACATTTAAAGAGCACTGCAAAAGAGTGGTCAGGCGGAAAAGTACCGGATGATGATATAACTGTTGTAGTTATAAAAGTAAAGTGAAGGAATTCTCTAAAATTTTTTGCGTTAGAAAATTTTATCCAAAAAATAATTGCCATCGTTTAAAAGGAGTATAAATGAAAACAATTGTAACTCTATTGTTGATAATTTTGTTTGCCGGCTGCAGTCAAAAACCTGATTATGATGTAATAATTAGAAATGGAAATATTTATGATGGCAGCGGAAACAAATCATATAAAGCTGATGTAGCGATTAAAGGAGATACTATTGCAGCTATTGGTGATTTAAGTAACTCGAGTGGTGAAAAAGAAGTTGACGCATCCGGACTTGCAGTGTCGCCGGGCTTTATAAATATGTTAAGCTGGGCCAATGAATCTTTAATTGAAGACGGGAAATCCCAAAGTGATATTAGGCAGGGAGTTACTCTTGAGGTTATGGGCGAAGGTTGGTCGATGGGGCCTTTAAATGATAAGATGAAAAAAGAAATGGTTGAAGAAGAAGGCGACATTAAATATGATGTCAAATGGACAACATTAGATGAGTACTTAAAATATTTAGTTAACAAGGGAATTTCCTGCAACGTTGCATCATTTGTTGGTGCAGGTACCGTTAGAATTTATGTGATAGGATATGAAGACAGGACACCAAATAAAGAAGAGCTTGCAAAGATGAAACAGTTGGTAAAACAAGCAATGGAAGATGGAGCTCTTGGAGTTGGCTCGGCACTAATTTACGCACCGAATTTTTATGCAAAAACTGACGAGCTTATTGAGCTCTGTAGAACAGCTTCAGAATACGGAGGAATGTATATATCGCATATTAGAAGTGAAGGCAATAAACTCCTTGAGGCTGCAGATGAATTAATTAAAATATCCAAGGAAGCAAATATCCCCGCAGAATTTTATCATATAAAAGCAGCCGGAGAATCCAATTGGTACAAACTTGATTCGCTTATCAATAAAATAAATAGAGCTCGTGAAGAAGGGTTGCACATAACTGCTGATATGTATACTTATACTGCGGGCGAAACCGGGCTTGATGCCACAATGCCGCCGTGGGTGCAGGAAGGCGGATTCAAACAATGGAAAAAGAATTTGCAAGATCCGCAAATAAGAAAAAAGGTTTTGAAAGAAATGAGAACTCCGACAGACAAATGGGAAAATTTCTTTCTTGCGTCAGGTTCTCCTGATAATATTTTGTTAGTAGGATTTAAAACGGACAGCTTAAAATATTTAACGGGAAAAACGCTTAAACAAATTTCAGAAATGCGTCACAAATCTCCGGCAGAAACAGTAATTGATTTAGTAATTGATGATGATAGCAGAGTTGGGACAGTTTATTTTCTTATGTCGGAAGAAAACATTAAAAAGAAAATTTCTATTCCCTGGATTAGCTTTGGCTCCGACGAAGCTTCATTGGCTCCGGAAGGCGTTTTTCTGAAATCGAATCCCCATCCGCGTGCTTATGGAAATGTTGCCAGGCTTCTTGGAAAATATGTTCGTGATGAAAAAATAATTTCTTTGGAAGAAGCTGTCAGGAGGCTATCTGCATTACCCGCGCAAAATCTTAAAATTAAAAAAAGAGGTTATCTTAAAACCGGATATTTTGCGGATGTAGTCGTGTTTGATCCTGAAAAAGTTCAAGACTATGCCACATATGCAAAGCCGCATCAATACTCAAAAGGAGTTGAGGATGTTTTTGTAAATGGGGTTCAAGTTATTAAAGATGGAAACCATACTGGCACAACTCCGGGCAGAGCTGTAAGAGGTCCAGGTTGGAAAGGGGATGAATAAATTTGGACTATTATTTAATTCAGGGCTTTTTGTAAAAAATTAGTTTTAATGGAAGAAAAATCCTCCTTAAATTTTAGGAGGATTTTTTGTTGGTTATGATTAATAGATTTACTCAATAAGACAGAATTATAACTCCTTTAATACTGAATGAAGTTTTCAATATTTGATATATTAATCATTTTAATAAAATTATTTTTTTAGTTCCAATAAATTCTCCGGCTTTTAATTGATAGAAATAAACCCCGCTGCTAAAAAGTGATGCATCGAAAACAGCTTCGTGTTTGCCAGTATTTAATTCCTTATTTACAAGTGTTTTTACTTCCCTGCCTAAAACATCATAGACTCTTAGAGTAACTAAACCAGCACGAGGCATTTGCCATTTGATAGTTGTGCTTGGGTTAAATGGGTTTGGGTAGTTCTGCTCTAAATAATAATTGACCGGTTTATTCAATGATATTCCAACCGGTAATAAATAAGGATTATTGCCGAATATAACTGCAAGTGGGGAGCCGAATAATGATCCACCATCACCATTATTATGGTAACTCAATCCTTTAGTGCCCAATACCAACGAGAGAGTTTCCATTTATAGATTCGGGTACTGGGACAATACTTTCCGAATCGTTAAATTGAATTTTTATATTACCACTTGAATAAAGTATTATTTGGAAAGTTATATAATCTGTATCGGACCCCTTATCATAAACATGCCAGTATGTTACAATGGATTCGGAACCGTTACAATAATAATAGACATGCGAACCGGTATGGCCGCAGTCTTAATCCATTGCACATCCTGCAATAAAATTATTAGGTTGAATTGAGGAAGGTACGAATGCATACTCCGCATTATCTGTATATCCGTTGGTAAAAGATATATAACCATTTGATCCTATAAAAATATGATTATAATTCTGTCCAAAAAACGTGAATGTCATTCCAAGATTTGTAACCTGAAAATAACCATCATCTGCATCACTTGATGTCCATGAAGTAATTTCTGAATGGCCTTCACTAACAGGAGCAATCCATTCGTAAGTCGATTGAGAAGGCAATCCACCTCCTTCTGAAGTTGATGTGGCAAAATAATATCCTCTGGTTCCTGTTTCGCCACCGCCGTACTGGATGCTATGCTCGCGGTTAGTTAAATAAATATCATCATATACCACATGAAATTTATTTTGATCATCTATTTGAATTTAGTATTTAAATGATTCATCAATATCTGCAAACTCAAATGATCCGGAAGTGTTTTTAGCATACCGAAAAGTATCAAATCCGTAAAAAGGAGTATAGAGAATATGAGCTTTTCCGCTACTATCAAGATCTGATGAGCTCCAGCCGCTACCCCAGCCTGTATCTACTTTTACTATTGTCCAATTAGCTCCATTTTTAAATGCATATTTATTATTTCCCCAGGGGTCACCCAAATAACTTACATGTGGAATATTAAGATTATCAGTAACAATGGATGCACCCATGCTTTCCATCTGTCCTCCTATAATCTCAACTTGTAACCTGGTGTTCAGTACCAGTATTAATATCATACATGTAAACATCTCTATTTCCATTGCGAAGGTCGCTCCACACTAATATATTTTCCCATATCTCGGGATGGCTTTGATCCTTTGTGCTAATATTTATACGTTGTTCAGGGCCGGAAGGTAAAGTGTACAGGTATTTATCATAGTTGATTGTAAAGCCCATCTTATTTCTTTCGTCCTGCCAAACAATTCAATTGCCCCATACTGATGGGTAGATTTGATATTTTGAATTGGTTGTTACTTGAATTGGAGTAAATTGTGCATGAATAATAATCGGGAATAAAAGCAGAAGGATAAAAATCTTGTGTAGAATAAATAATTCTTTTTTGTCTTTCATTTTCCCCCTCCCATTTTTATAAAAATTATTCGACAACATTTTATCTTTTAATTAATGCTACTCTTCTATTTAATGCTTTCCCTTCTTCGATATCGTTAGACGCAAATACTTTAAATGATGCCCTGGTTATCCACTACCCATTCTTTCGTTAAATTTGCGAAACGGATGTCATTAAAATCATTTGGCCACAGATATGGGTTCTGCTAGAACCAACCTGATTGTGAATTTAATATTTTTGTAAAATAATATTGAAATGATAAAAGTAAAAAATAACTTTTTCATAACTCTCTCCCGTTAAGTTTGATAATTATTTTATTTAACGGAGGACAAGAAGTTTCTGCACAGCTTTTAATGATAGAACTGCGCCTTAGTAAGGAGTAGAAAGAAATGAATACAAGATAAGAATACTACAACTAGCAGCCCAAAAAGGTTCGAGCTCAAGACCTGAAATAATTATAATTTAATAAAGTCATTTTGGATTTTAATATCAAGAAAAATAACCTTTGTATTGAGCAAGTTTTAATGATTGGGAAATAATAATAAAAAACCCCGATGCTAAATATCGGGGTTGAAAAAAATCATATTTAAATTTATTTTAAGAAAATCATCTTTTTAACTGATGAAAATTTACCTGCAGTTATACGATAGATATAAACTCCGCTTGCAAGTCTTGAAGCATCAAACTTAACTTCATTTCGACCCGCATGTCTAAATTCATCAACCAATACAGCTACCTCTTTACCAAGTATATCATAAACCTTCAAAGTCTGCCAGCTACTTACCGGAGACTGCCAGCTAATTGTTGTGCTTGGATTGAAAGGATTCGGGTAATTTTGGGAAAGATTATAGCTAGTTACAATTTCTGCCTTCTCTTTATTTTTAACCGATGTTATTGTTCCAACACTGTCGACAAATATTGTAATATTATTTGAGTTCTTTTTAACCGTTAAATACAAACCGGATTGAGCGTCAATAGTTGCAAAGCTGTCTGTTATAGCGGCTGTTGTGGTAAGGACAACAAAGCTATCACCTTTTGCAGGAATAAATCCATCGATTAAAGATATTTTTAGAGTGCCGTTTAATTTAGCACCTCCAGTTACACTTAATTGATCATATTCGTTACCCGGTGTTAAGCCGCCAAGCTGAATATCCAATATTGCGGTGGAAGAGGGAAGAAAGTTGTCAATGTAGGTAAGAATACCGTGTGAATTACCGGGTGAAATAATTCCGTCGTTTGAAAAATTGGAAGGAACTTTAATACTGTCGATACCTTGAATGATCCCTCCCTGAGCATTTTCAAATTTTTGGCTATTTGTAAACTCTATTTCTCCGGATTGAATATCGATAATTCCGCCAGCGTTGTTATGAAAATCCCACCAAAGGTTACATTGAGTAACACCATCCCCTCCGCTCTTGCGTAAAGTGCCGGTATTAAGAAATGTGCCGCCACTGATCTGTGAACCGGTAAAATCAGCATCAGACGTAACATCAAAAAGTGATTGATTATCTACAATTGCATTTCCATTTATGACGAATGCATTTTCGCCTTCCATTCTGATCGTCCCCTGATTCTGGAGGGTGGTTCCACCATACAAGCCTGCATAATGATCACCCGGCAACACAAATAAAGCACCATCGGGGATAATAAATGTTCCTCCGCCTGTAAGGCGTCCGTAACTAAATTGAAATCCTGTTCCTTGAAAATCAAGAGTCACATCTACGCTGTCGCTGCTAATATAAGAACCATTTAACAATATATCCCCGGCAGGCGCTCCTGTAAGAATTCCTTGAAAAACCTGAGTACCGGTAATGAATTCCATTTTAGCACCAAGATCAGCATTATAATTTCCGTCGCTAAACGTTCCGTCGCACTTAAATTGGAGAGTTCCCGATTGGACATCAATAGTTCCCCCATCATTTTGGAAGTCCCACCATAAATTGAAAGAAGTTACATCACTGCCTCCGCTCTTGCGTAACGTCCCGGTATTATGGAATGTGCCGCCACTGATCTGCGAACCGGTAAAATCAGCATCAGATGTAACATCAAAAAGTGATTGATTGTCTACAATTGCATTTCCGTTTATGATGAAATCATTTTCGCCTTCCATTTTAATCGTACCTTGATTCAGTAATGTTGTACCATCGCCCAGTATCGGTTCAATCTCAGTACCTGGCAAAACAAATAAGGCACCTTTAGGGATAATAAATGTTCCTTTACCTACAAGGTATCCGTCACTAAATTGGAATCCTGTTCCTTGAAAATCGAGCGTCACATTTGCGCTGTCGCTGCTAATATAAGAACCGTTCAATATAATGTCCCCGGCAGGCGCTCCTGAAAGGATTCCTTGAAAAACCTGAGTACCGGTAAAGAATTCCATTTTAGCACCAGGATCAGCATTATAATTTCCGTTGCTAAACGTTCCGTCACACTTAAATTGGAGAGTTCCCGATTGGACATCAATAGTACCACCATCGTTTTGAAAGACCCACCAGTTAATTGAAAGAAGTGATATCTGTCCCTCCGCTTTTTCTAACAGTGCCGGTATTTATGAATGTTCCTCCGGAAAATGATTCACCGCTAAAATCTGCATCAGACATGACATCAAAAAGGCCTTCGTTTTTTAAGATGGAGTTTCCTCTAATTCCAAAATCGACAGAGCCTTGCAGATTAATTGTTCCCCGGTTTGTAAGATATGTTGTTTCATACAAATGATGATATGGGTGTGACGGATCTTCTACAATATTTACGACTGAGCCTTCTGCAAATATTAAGGAGTTGTCGCCGCCACCTTTAAAAGTACCGCTGCTCCAGGTGGAACTATCGGTTACAGTAAGCGATGACTTGCCTGTATCTGCAAATATAATTGTTCCATTATCCAGATAAAAACCTGCTATCTCATGCGAACCTGATATTGTTACATTAAATTCATGAATCACAACAAAATCTCCGGGTCCTGGAATGCCCGCAGGCGACCAGGCGTGGCTGTCATCCCAAGATGAGTTGTTAATTCCCAAGGTATAGGTTGTTTGAGCATTAAGCGAAAATTGGAACATCATTGCGCATATAAAAATCGAAAAGAAAATGATTCTTTTCATACTAAACCTCCTAAAAAATGATAATATTTAATTGACGAGTGTTAATTATGAAGAAACCCTCTATACCTACATGCGTGAAAAAAGAGAAATTGTTTCATTAATTTTTAATTTTTTTCTTAGGGTAGCTTTGTGATTGCTGTGTATAAATTATTTTTTGAAATATTCAGACACAAAAGTGCACGAAGAAATCTCTTTCACGAAGGAACACGCACTGAATTATTCTAATTCCTGTAAAGCCGGGTGTGGGCAAGTCCCCGTTTTCTTTTAACAATTGAGGTAGAACAACCAAGTGTTTGAGTCATTACTTCAATGTTAAGTCCATAAAATTAAAGACATTGGTGTGCTGTCGGTGGATCTAAAATTTCATTAACTTTTTGAAAAATGAATTTGTTCGTTGGACAGAAAACAAAGAATTTCTTAAGGATATAACTTTTGTGATAATTAAAATGAATTGAGGAAGTTTTTTTAATCTTTTTGTATGTATAATTTGAGCATATTTTTATATGAATGAAAATAATATTGAAAAACTTCAATCAGAAAAATTGCATTCAACTGCTTCGGTTTATATATTAATAACCTCACCTTGAACTTAGAAGAAAGTTATATTGTTAAGGAATTAAATTAAAAATTATATAGTAAAATAAAAGGAAGGGATAGATGGAAATATTAAAATCTTATAATTGGTCGAGTGTCATTCCATTAGCGCTGAATCTTGTAGGAGCTATAGTAGTTTTAATAATAACTCTGATTCTAGGTAAATGGGCAAAAAAAGTTACAACTAAAGCTTTAGAAAAATCCAAAGTTGATCTTACACTTACAAAATTCTTTTCTAACTTAGCCAGATATTTAATTTTAATACTAGGCGGATTAGCTGTACTTGGTATATTTGGAATTCCGGTGGCTAGCTTTGCAGCTATATTAGCTGCTTTGGGTTTTGCTGTAGGTTTAGCCATGCAAGGAACTCTCTCAAATTTTTCCGCGGGGATCATGCTATTATTATTTCGCCCATACAAAGTAGGGGATTACATTGCCGTTGCCGGAACATCCGGTTCGGTTATAGAAATTGAATTGTTCACAACAGTTTTGGATACTCCGGATAAAAGGAGAATAATCGTTCCTAATGGCTCTATATTTGGTTCTACAATCGAAAACATAACACATCATGAAGTAAGAAGAGTTGATGTAAATGTTGGTACAGATTATTCTGCAGATATAAAGAAAACCAGGGAGGTCCTATTAAATGTTGTAAACTCAGTGGAAGGCGTTCACAAAGATCCGGCTCCTGTTGTATATTTGTTGGAACTCGGCGGCTCTTCAATAGATTGGGCTATTCGTGCCTGGACGGAGACTTCAAATTATTGGGCTTTGCGTGAAATATTAACGGAAGAAATTAAGATTGCGCTCGATAAAGCTGAAATCGGTATACCATTTCCGCAAATGGATGTTCATCTTGATGGAGAATTAAAGCAATAATTATATTATTCTATTAAATATTGTATTTGTCCGCAGTTTTAATTATTAATTCTGCGGGCTTTTTATTGTATCTTAGATAAAGAAGGGATCAAATTGGAAAATATAATTCCTTTAGAAAACACAAAATTAAGATTCAACAGTTATGTTTATAATTTAATTGCGTTATTAGTAATCTATCTGGTCCCTACAATTTCTCACTTGCTAAGTTTCCCGTTGTATATAGCCGATCCTATGCGAATAATGGTAATGGCAGCTGTTATTCATACTTCAAATAAAAATGCTTTTATTATAGCATTAACATTGCCGGTATTTTCATTTCTACTTGCAAGTCATCCGTATTTAATAAAAGCGCTTCTAATTACATCTGAACTTAGTTTGAATGTTTGGTTGTTCTTTACACTTTTAAAATTATTAAAGAACGATTTTGCTATAATGTTTTTTAGTATAATTCTGAGTAAGGTTTATTATTATACAGCCAAAATTATTCTTATAAAGGTAGGCCTAATCAATACAGATTTAGTCAGTTCACCTCTTTTAATACAACTATTTGTTGCATTATTTATAGGCGGATACTTTTTCTTTATCAGCAAAAAGAAAAATGAAGGAACAGCATAATAGGGAAATAATAATTGGAAAAATATTTTAGCTTCTTGCTTCTAATAGCAATAATTGAGTTATCATATTGTTCCAATTCTCAAACTCTTAAACAAAGAAATAATTAATTATTTAAAAGGGTATGTTGTAAATAAAAATTAAAAGTTCCCGCGTTAACCGGTAACACGGGAATTAAAACTTTGAACATCTTTTATTTTAGTAAAATTAATTTATGTGTAATCAATTTTCCAGATGTTTGAAGTACAGCAAAATAAACTCCTGATGATAAATTACTTCCGTCAAAAGAAAAATTATGTACTCCGGTGTTTAATCTGCCTTTAAATATTTCTTTAACTAATTCTCCGGTAACATTAAATATTTTTATTGAAATGTTATTCTCTTGGGGGAGATTAAAACTTAATGTTGTAGTTGGGTTAAAGGGATTAGGATAGTTTGAAAGTGAATATTCCTCCGGTTTTAGACTTGCAAGATATTTATCATTTACTTTCGATGGTTTTAAATATCTGCTTTTAAGATCCATTATTCTAGTGTAAGCTGAGTCGATAGTAGATTCGGAAATTTTGCCGGCTTTAATTTGTTTCTCAACAATATTGATAACACTGTCGCAAAGAGAGATATCATCAAAACCATTGTTAATCATACTCTTCTTGAACAAAAGGATATCAATTCCCGCATTAATTGCTAAAGTAATTGTGCTGTCAAATGAATAATTATCAGAAATCGCATTCATAAATAATTCATCACTTACAACAACCCCTTTAAAGCCCAGTCTTTCTCTCAAAAGTCCTGTTATAACTTTATGAGAGAGGGAAGCCGGATATAAAGAATCTAAGTGAGCATTAAATAAGTGTCCAACCATTATCATATTATTATAATTATTTTTCAGCAGAGATTTGTAAGGGACAAGTTCAGAGTCAGCCCACGTATTTGTTATATCGGTAAATCCCAAATGTGAATCCATCATCGCACTTCCATGACCGGGGAAGTGTTTTAGTGAAGTAATAATCTTTTTCTTGTTCATTTCATCTATAAAGTAACCAGCGAATTTGGATACTGTATCCGGAAACGGTGAAAAACTTCTTCCGTAATGTCCAATTGCCGGGCTATTTGGATCAACATCAACATCAACAACAGGCGCAAAATCCACATTTATTCCAACTTGCTGCATCCAATCCGCCATCATTGATGCCATTGCTCTAGTGGAATCTTCCGAGTTGAAAACAGTACCGAGTTGATAAGCAGTATAAGTTTTCGAAAATCCATTTGCGGAACTTAATCTAGCAACTTTACCGCCTTCTTGATCTGTTGCTATAAATAATGGAGTTTTTGCATTAGAGTTAAGTTTATTATTCAAATCTATCATTTGACTTGGATTATCTAAATTGTAACCGAAAAGAAGGACTCCCCCCAAATTTCTTTGTGATAAATCATATTTAAGTGAATCGGGAATATCTGGGATTCCGGTTTGTTGGTCACCATAAAATCCAACCATTATCATTTGTCCGATTTTATCTTTAAGTGATACTTGTGAATAGGTTGAGGTAAATAGAAATAATGATATTAAGAATATTTCTAATGAAGAATTAAAAGTAAAGAATTTATTCAAGTTTGTTCCCTAAGAGTTAGTAGGTTTAAAAATCGAATGATAATTTAAGTAAATCTTTTGTGCTAAACTAAAGTTTAATTTTCATTATAAAATTATTCTGCATGTATTTGAAAAGTAGTGTATAAAAGTTCAAAAAAAGGATAAAAAAAAGAGGTTGCATAGAATTTATCGATAAATTCAATACAACCTCATCATAGATAAGGTGGATTTTATTTTAACAGAGTCATTTTTTTTACAATATGATAACTCTTGTTTAAATCATTTGATTTCAAAGAAAGGGTATAGAAATATATCCCCGATGCAAGATTATTTCCTGAAAAATTTGTTATATAAACGCCGGCAGATTTATTTTGATTAACAAGAGTTGATATTTCTTTTCCCAGATAATCATAAACCTTAATGGTTACAAAGGCATTTGAAGGAATTTGGTATTTAATTGAAGTGGTCGGATTAAATGGATTGGGATAATTTTGCTCTAATAAAAATCCTTGGGGTTGAATCTTATCCTTAACTGAAGTTGCCTCTTGAATACTAAATGTTGAATCACTCTGATCGCCGATACTCAGATTATCTTTATTAAGAATCATAATCTTGCAATCTTTTGAAGGTAATGAAGGCACTTCCCAACGTAATACACCAAATTGCGAACTTGAACCTGAGCTTATTGTTGACCAAGATTTTCCGCCGTCTGTTGATAACCCGATCTTGACATCCGATACCATTAAACTATTCCAGCGAATTTCTTGTATACTTCCAATTTGCAGATCTTCATTTCCATTAGGAAATACAACTTGAATTTGCGGTTGGGTATTTGGTTCATAAACATCAATTTTATTTATATTAAATTCACCACTTTCAATTACAAGCTTCATTATATGAAATCCTGCCTGGAGATTTATATTTGATGATACAACATCTTTCCATGTTTGCCATCCGCCGGTTACCGGAGCGGTTAAACTTCCAGTTACATTTGTTCCGTCTATTTCAATATGAAACTTACCGCCCGTTGAATTAGAAGCTACTCTAGTAGTGAATTGGTATTCGGCGGTTTTCTTTACATCAACAGAATATGCGAGCCATTCATTTGCCGTCACCCAGCCAATATCATATCCACCGTTTGTATCTGAACATTCTTGAATATCTACATCGTCAGATCGATATGTCCCGCCTGTATTGCCTGGAGTTGAATCATAATAACCTACGTTAGAACCTCCGAGATTATAATTCTCAGCTTCTATTATTCCCGGAATATTAAAAGCTGATCCTCCAAAAGGCGCGTTTACTGAACCCGAACCAACTTTAACATTTACTGCATCTGAAACCGATGTGAAATTTTTATCAGTATATACTTTTGCGCTAATAGTATAATTTCCTGATAAAACATTTCTCCAGGTCATCGCATATGGAGCTAAGTCAGTTTCTCCAATTTTCATTGATCCCTGGTAAAACTCAACTAATGAAATATTACCGTTTCCAACACTCGCATCTGCTTTTATGCTAATATTTGAATTCTCAGGGTAATCCGTATTACTTGAAGGTGAAGTTATTGAAATTTGAGGAGCAATATCAGTATCTTCGTAAACTCTAACATAGTCAACTTGCATAGTTTGTGGGAACACAGTTGTATTATCGGGGTAGCCCGGCCAATCGCCACCGACTGCTAAATTAAAAATTATAAAAGATTTATTTTGAAATGCAGATAAGTCGGCGGAGGAAATATCGATTGCGCAATATGATTTTCCGTCGACGTACCAGACAATTTGTTGTGGATCCCAGGTAATTGCAAAAGTATGAAAATCATCGGCAAAAATTCCGGAACTTAATGTATAACTTTTTCCATATTGGGCGTGCGAGCCGTTTTGCGACCAATGGACAGTTCCATAAACCGTATTATCTCTTCCTGAAGCTGATCCTCCTATTAACTCCATAATATCCGTTTCGCCGCTAGCAGGCCACCCAACTGAAGAAATATTGTCGCCTAACATCCAGAAAGCAGGCCAAATTCCTTGACCGTATGGAAGCTTCATTCTTGCTTCAATTTTTCCGTATTTAAAACTAAACTTACCCGAAGTATTTATTCGAGCCGAAGTATAATGTTGTCCGCCATAATCTTCTTTTATTGCTTTAATAACCATCATTCCGTTATCAAAATATAAATTTTGTGAACGGGTTGTATAATACTCCCATTCATTATTGTTGCCATTATTGTTCCCGGTTTCATAGTTCCATTTTGATTGGTCTAAAGAAGTGCCGTTAAATTCATCCGACCAAACCAATTTATATGATTGGGCAAATAAATTATTGCCGAATATTAACATTATTGCAGATAAGGTTAGAATGCGGAGGTAAAATTTGTGCATTATTCAGTCCCGATGCTTGTATATAAAATTAACAATTTGCAAATATCGTGCAGAGATTAATTATAAGACTATAATTTATAATTGAAAAAATTGAGATTGAAAAAGGATTAAACTTTTATTAAAATGATAAAACACTTTTATCAAATAAATAAAATTTGCTTCATTGATTACCATTAAATTATTTTTCAAAAAGATTGAAAATTACTCTCTTAATATTTAAATATAGATCGGTTTATATTTCAATTATTGAAATCTGCCTACAAGAAAGGTATAGCATTTCTTTAAGCTTCTAAACACTATCATAAAAGGAAGCAATTATGAAGATACAATTCATTGGCGCCGCGCAAACAGTTACAGGATCTCAGCATTTACTAAGTATAAACGGAAAGAAAATTTTATTGGATTGCGGAATGTTTCAAGGCCGCAGAAAACAAGCTTTTGAAATTAACAGGCACTTTAAATTTGACCCCGAATCAATTGACACACTTTTACTTTCTCATGCTCATATAGACCATTCTGGTAACATTCCAAGTTTGGTTAAGAATGGCTTTGACGGTCACATTTTTACTACCGCTGCCACCGTAGATTTATGTCAGATCATGCTCAGAGATTCTGCATATCTACAAGAAAGAGATGTTAAATGGGTTAATAAAAAAAGAGCGAAAGAAAATAAAATACTTTTTGAGCCTCTATACACACAAGACGATGTTGAATCAGCAATGCAGCATTTTGTCGGAATTCAGTATGATAGAATTATAGAAGTTGCGCCCGGAGTTACTGCTGTTTATAGAGATGCCGGACATATTCTTGGCTCAGCCGGAATTGTTTTAGAAATTGAAGAAAAAGGTAAAAAAACTAGATTAGGTTTTTCCGGGGATATTGGTAGATCAGAAATGCCGATTATTCACGATCCAAATCTTCTAAGAGATCTTGATATTTTAATAATGGAAAGCACATACGGAAATCGACTTCATGATGTAACTGATGCTGCTGAAGATGAATTTGCGCAGACTGTTAAACAAACTGCAGAAAGAGGCGGTAAAATTATAATTCCTGCCTTCGCAGTCGGAAGAACTCAGCTTATTGTTTACATGCTTCATAAATTGTGGGAAGAAGGACGGATTCCACAAATGCCGATTTATGTTGACAGTCCTTTGGCAGTTCGCGCAACAGATGTTTTTCGTACTCATCCTGAATGTTTTGATAGAGAAACTTATAGAATTTTTATAGACGGACACCAAGATCCGTTTGGCTTTTCAAGACTTAAGTACATAACAGATGTTGAAGATTCTAAAGCATTGAATGACAAAGCCGAACCTATGATTATTATATCTGCATCCGGAATGGCAGAAGCAGGAAGAATTTTGCATCACCTTGCAAATAATATTCAGGATCCCAAAAATCTAATTTTATTTGTTGGATACGCCGCAGAACATACTCTTGCAAGAAAAATTATGGACGGCCATAACGAAGTGAATATACTTGGCGGAACTTATAAAGTAAAAAGTCAGGTTAAAAAAATGGATTATTTCTCCGCGCATGCAGATCAGAATGAACTAATAAATTATCTAAAATTCAATCCTCCGGAAAAATTGAAACATATATTTTTGGTTCACGGAGAACAAGAACAAGCAATGCCTTTGATGGCAAAATTAAAACAAAAGGGATATGAGAATGTTCATTTCCCTGCATCGGAGGATATTTTTGAGCTTTAGAATGGGATGATTTTGTCAATTAAAATTTGTACAGTATCTTTTATGATTCCCGTATTTTGCGGGAATCTGTTTTTTTTGATTAAATGATTTGGTGAACGTTTGAGTAAAAAAGAGTGTCCGTCTTGTGCCTTAGAAGTAGATTCAAAAGATAAAATCTGTCCGTTTTGCGGTTATGAATTTCCACAGCAAACATTTTCTTATAAACTGATTGTAGTTCTTGTTTTAATAATCTTTCTGCTTTTCATAATAAATTTCCTTTAAACCTTAGTAAAAATCTCCATTTTCTAAGTATTTATTTCTTACCAGTACGTAAATATTTCTTAGTAATTAACAAATATTAAAAATAAGTCCTTTAATTCAAACCAATTACGCGTTTTTATCTTTGGCACTTCTCTTGATTAAGAAAATAGGGGCATTCTAACTAGTTTTTTTGTTATAATTTCAACCGAAAGGTCATTATATGCAGCATAACAAAGCCAGAATTTTACTCGTTGACAATGACGATGCATCCACCGCTTCACTAACTCAAAGTCTTTACGATCTTGAATATGATGTTATTGCGACAGTTTCCAGTGGGGAAAGAGCGGTGTTTAAGGCGGAAGTTGAAACACCTGATTTAATAATTATGCCTACTTATGTTAAAGGATCAGTTTCAAGTTTTGAAATTGCGGAAGTTATCCACAGCCGACATCGGATTCCGGTAATTTTTATTTCATCGAGCAATAATGATGAAATACTTAGAAAAGTTGTTGAATCATCGGCAATGGGATATTTGTCAAAACCGTTCGATAAACTCGATTTACTTGATATGATTGAATTAGCTTTGGATAAATCCCGAGCAATAGTGTCGAGTAGTTCAATCAACTAAATTTATAACGAATAGATAAAGTAATTTATCTTTCAACTACATGAAATCCTTGTTCATCCTCTTTGCCAAGCGGGGAAGAGAACATTATGATCAATAGACTTACAATGGAAACAGTGGAGATGATACCGTAAATAATTATGACTTCTAACATAACAAACCTCTTCTATCTTTGTGGACCATCCCTTATCAGAATAATTGAGAGTTAATAAGAGTTCTGTTTATTAATATTCAATATATCTTATCAACTTACGTACCATGTAACTTCTTAATCAGCCAGTAATTATTTTTATTAAAAATATTGTTTGTCAACAAATATTGCTTCTCTAAATTCTTGCTTATAATATTAAGGAGTTAAAAAATTCTCAAAAATGATAATATCAAGTCGTTATTACCATATGAGATGAACATTATCGTATATAAAATCTGATTTATTGAAAATCATTAATCCAATTAATTATGACGAATTTATTGTATTATCGTCATTCCGTTTTTATATTTGCTAATAAACTTTCGGATGACTATGAAACCCAAAATTATACTTCAGACAAACTTTCCAAATCTAAAGCTAGTAAAAAAAGGAAAAGTTAGAGATATTTATGACGTTGGCGAATATTTTTTAATAGTCTCAACAGATCGTCTTTCTGCTTTTGATGTTATTATGGCACAAGGAATTCCCTTTAAAGGGCAAGTGCTCACAAGAATTTCAGAATTCTGGTTTAACTTTTCGAAGGATGTTATTCAAAATCATATTGTATCTACAAGTGTAGATGAATTTCCAAAAGAATGTGCGGAATATGCTGAAGAGCTTCAAGGAAGATCTATGCTAGTTAAAAAAGCTGAGGTTGTTCCTATTGAATGTATTGTAAGAGGCTATATCTCAGGTTCAGGCTGGAACGATTATAAAAAGAATGGTAAAATTTCCGGAATAAGTTTACCGGAAGGTTTAGTTGAATCTGATAAATTACCCGAACCAATTTTCACTCCTTCCACAAAAGCTGAAATTGGATTGCACGATGAAAATATTTCATTGTCGGATGCCGAGAAAATAACCGATGCTGATACAATTGCACAAATGAAAAATTCAGCAATTAATATTTATAAAAAAGCTGCTGATTTTGCATTAACTAAAGGTATCATTATTGCCGATACTAAAATGGAATTTGGTATTTATAAAGATAAAGTAATTTTAGTTGATGAAGTATTAACTCCTGATTCGTCAAGATTTTGGCCGATGGATAAATATGAAAAAGGAAGAGCTCAGGAAAGTTACGACAAGCAGTTTGTTAGGGATTATTTATTATCGATTAACTTTAACAAACAGCCGCCTCCGCCGCACTTGCCGGAAGAAATAATTGAAAAAACCGGTGAAAAATATTTAGAAGTTTTGTATAAATTAACGGGAGAAAAATTAGCTTAATGAATCCTGTCCAGATTAAAATCCTCGATAAAGTTGATTTGGCTATCCGTTGGGATGATAATTCAGATATAAAAATAAACTTAAAGAAACTTAGAAGACTTTGTCCATGTGCAACATGCGTAACAAATAGGGAAGGACAAAGCAAGAGTTATATTCCGTTGTTCTTTCAAGATCAAATTACTATATCCAAAATTGAAGTTGTCGGAAATTATGCTATTCAAATTACATGGAAAGACGGCCACAGCACCGGGATTTACGAATATCCTTATCTAAAAAATCTCGCAAAAGATCTGTGATAAATTATGGTATTACCTAATCAATTAACCATATTACGAATTATACTTACACCTGTTTTCCTTTTCTTATTTTTATCCGAAGACCCGTTGCTGAAACAAATTTCTATTCTTGTTTATATAATCGCGGCTCTCACAGATTGGTATGATGGTTGGCTGGCTCGTAAATTTAATTACATAACTTCATGGGGAAAATTTTGGGATCCTCTCGCCGATAAAATATTAACTGCCGGTGCATTTTTCGGTTTTGTTTTTTTAGGTGTAATTCCATTATGGATGGTTATTATAATTATTCTACGCGATTTTATTATTACCGGTTTGCGTGCTTATGCCGATTATAAAGGACAATCTTTTCCAACTAGTTATTATGCTAAATGGAAGACTTTTATTCAAATGGCATTTCTATATTATTTGCTTTTGGTTTATGTTGGAATGAATACATCTCAAATTTTTAACGGTAACGAAGCTATTTTCAAATTATTGATGAATTCTCATTTCATTTATTTTACAATGTTATTTATAACCGCAATTACATTTCATTCTGGAATAACCTATCTTTATAACAACAGACTTTTAATAATAAACTTGTTTAAACGTGAAAATTAATTTTATTGAAAAACTGCTGGGATCCGGTTTTTATACCGGATATATCCCAATCGCCTCCGGAACCTTTGGAAGTTTTGCTGCGTTGTTAATCTACGCAATTCCAGGCTTCGAAACTCCCTATGTGTTGATTCCGGCTATATTTATCTTTACATTTTACGGAATTTACGTCGGCGATAAATTTGAGAAGCAGTATGGTAAAGATCCCGCAGAATGTACAATTGATGAAGTCGTGGGAATGTGGATTTCTTTGCTCTTCTTGCCAAAAAGCCTTATAATATCAGCTTTGGCTTTTGTAGTTTGGCGTATATTGGATATAATAAAACCATATCCCGCTCGTAAGTTTGAAAATTTTAAAGGCGGATTGGGAATTATGATGGATGATGTAATGGCAGGATTTTACTCTTTGGTCATCGTCCACATTGTTGTGTATTTTATTGGAAATGTTTAAAACTATTTTGAGAAATTTATGAATGCTCATATTCTTACTATTGGCGATGAGATATTAATTGGTCAAACTTTAAATACTAACGCCGCATACATTGGAGAACAACTTTCAAATATTCAGATTGAAGTAAAAAAAACTTCTGTTGTTCGTGATAATGAAGATGATATTTTAAAAGAATTTAAAACTTGTCTTGATGAAAATGATATTGTTATTGTTACAGGCGGATTAGGCCCAACTCACGATGATGTTACAAGAAAATGTGTAGTAAAATTTTTTCATACCTCACTCGTAAAAAGCGATGAAGTTCTTGATGATCTAAAATCCCGTTTTGAAAAACTTGGTAGAGAACTAAGTAAAGTGAACGAAGACCAAGCATTGGTTCCTGAGATTGCAGAAGTTATTAGAAACGAAAGAGGTACTGCACCGGGAATGTGGATAAAGAAAGATAAAAAAACATTCGTAGTTATGCCCGGTGTTCCTTTTGAGATGAAAGCAATGATGAAGGATTTTATCCTTCCTAATCTTATTGAATTACTTTCCGAAGAAAAAGTTATAACATTGCGCGATACTCTTCATACTACAGGAATTCCAGAAAGCCTTCTTTATGAAAAATTAGGTGATTTAGATGAGCTTTTAGATGGAGCTAAATTAGCTTTTTTACCAAGCCAGTTTGGTGTTAAGTTGAGAATTACTGTAACCGATGAGGACAAAGAGTTAGCTAATAATAAGATGTTAGAAATTGAGCAGAAAATTAGAGGAAAAGTCGGTAGATTTATATTTTCAAGAGAAAACGAATTACTCGAAGAAGTTGTTGCAAGGCTACTCAAAGAACGCGGATTAACAATTTCTGTAGCCGAATCATGTACAGGCGGAAATCTTTCTAACTTATTAACAAACATTAGCGGAAGCAGTTCCTATTTTGATCGCGGAGTTATATCATACAGCAATAGTGCCAAAGTTGAATTGTTAAGAGTTAACGAAGATAATATCGCTTCTCACGGTGCTGTTAGTCTTGAAGTAGCAAGACAAATGGCAGAGGGTATTAAAGCTACTAGCGGAACTGATATAGGAATTTCCGTAACCGGGATTATGGGACCGACCGGAGCAACTACTGATAAACCTGTTGGATTAGTTTATATTGGTTTGTGCGACGATAAATTGTGCACAGCTAAAAAATTTATGTTCGGCGATGATAGATTGATCAACAAACAAAGAACTACGCAAGCTGCTCTAGATTTGATTAGAAGATATCTTCTCGGAATTTCATTCGATGACTAGGTTATTTGTTGCTCTTAATATTCCGGATGAGATCAGAAAAAAAATTATAAATGTCAGAGATGAGGTTGTCAGAGTTCCGGCAAATTTTCGTTGGGAACCCGAAAATAAAATTCACTTAACTCTTAAATTTATCGGAGATGTTGAAGATAATCTGGTTTCTCAAATTTCCGACGATTTGAATTTTATTAATAGAGCCAAACAAATCAAGTGCAGCTTAACAAAATTTGGATGTTTTTACAGAGATAATTTTCCTAAAATTCTCTGGCTTGGTATGACTGCAGATGAGAATTTAGAAAAATTAGTTGAAGAAGTTAATCAAAAGTTAACTAAATTTAATATCGCTGCTGATAGAAGAAAATTTACACCTCACTTAACTCTTAAAAGGTTTAAAGGTAAAGAAGACAATAAAATAATTGATAAATTTACTCAATTTAATTTTCCTAAAATTGAATTTGAAACTGATACAGTGACGTTATTTAAAAGTGAATTAATAAAATCTGGATCAGTTTATACAAAAATTAATAACTATAAGTTAAATCGACTGGAGGAATGATGAATACGGAAAAAGAAAAAGAACAAAAGTTAAAAATAATTGAAGATGCCATTTCAAGTATAGAAAAGACATACGGTAAGGGATCGATAATGAAGTTGGGAGATGGTGTTATCAATCCTGTAGAATCAATTCCTACCGGCGCTCTTTCACTTGATCATGCTCTGGGAATAGGTGGAGTTCCGCGTGGACGAGTAACTGAAATCTATGGACCTGAATCTAGCGGTAAAACTACTTTGTGTCTTCACGTTGTTGCGGAAGCTCAAAAGGCGGGCGGTTTAGCTGCTTTCATCGATGCTGAACATGCTTTAGATGTAAATTATGCAAAAAGACTTGGCGTTGATACTAGTAATTTACTTATTTCTCAACCTGATTTTGGTGAACAGGCTTTGGAAATTACGGACACTTTGGTGAGAAGTAATGCCTTGGATGTGATTGTAATCGATTCCGTAGCCGCGTTAGTTCCGCGTTCTGAAATTGAAGGCGAAATGGGAGATGCTACAATGGCAGTTCAAGCAAGGCTGATGTCTCAAGCTTTAAGAAAACTTACCGGTGCAATTTCCAAATCAAAAACATCTGTTATTTTCATTAATCAGTTGAGAAGCAAAATCGGTGTTATGTTTGGAAGTCCTGAAACAACAACCGGCGGTAACGCACTTAAGTTTTATGCTTCTTTAAGGATGGATATAAGAAGAATTGCTGCCATTAAAGACGGAACAGATGTTATCGGAAACAGAACAAGAGTTAAAATTGTAAAAAGTAAAGTTGCACCGCCTTTTAAAGAAGTGGAATTTGATATTTTATACAATGAAGGAATCAGTAAATCCGGTGATTTGCTGGATATGGCTGTTAATCTAAATGTTGTTAAAAAAAGCGGCGCTTGGTTTTCTTATGATGAAGATAGATTTCAGGGAAGAGAACAGTTTAGACAAAAGTTGCTTGAACTACCCGATATGTATAAGAAGCTTGAGAAAGAAGTAAAAACAAAGCTCGGTATTATTCCGGCTGAAGAAGATGCTAAAGCATCAAAGGAAGAAAAAGATGATAAGTCATCTTCGAAAGATAAAAAGTCTTCAAAGTAAATTAGATCGTATTGATGAGAATATTAAAAGTAGTAAAAAAGGATGAAGAAAATGTAGTGGTTCACCTTGATAACGATGAAAAACTATTCTTATCTTATGAAGTTTTTTTGAAAAGTGGTCTAAGGAAAAATGATGAAATTTCCGAAGACCATTTTTTGCTTTTGGTCAGAGATAATCAGAGGCATTTTGTAAAAAAAAGAGCCTGGAGATATTTAGGTAGACGGCTTCATTCTGTTTCAGAATTAAAATTGAAGCTAAGACAAAAAGATTATGATCAAGATTTGATTGATGAGGTCATTATTGAGTTAAAAGGCAAAGGTTATTTAAATGATGAACAGTTTGCGGCTCAATTTGTCGAAGAAAATGTTGCGCGAAAATTATGGGGAGAAAACAAAGTAAAAGCAGAGCTGATGAAACGCGGAATTTCCGCGGAGATAATTAAAGAAACCTTAGAAAAATTATTAGAAAATACCGATATAAAGGATAATGCCTTTGAACTAGCCAAAAAAAAATACAATTCGTTAAAGAATCGAGATCTTGAACCTAAAAAACTGAAATTAAAATTATTCACTTTTCTCGCTTCCAGGGGATATGATTATGAAAAAAGTAAATTTGCAGTTGAAAAATTGTTGATCGATAGTGATAATGACGAGTATTAATCTTTAAGCATGCTTTTTAATTTAAACATCATTGCTGCTACATCCGGCATAGAAATATTTTTTGTCGCATCTTCTAACGTAAACCACTTACGTTCCCTAATTTGTTTCTCAGGATAATCGTCTAATATTTTTACCACTTCCATAGAAAAAACTTGAATGTGCCTGGTTCCAATAGGTTTATGATCCGCAAATGAACCAAGTTCATAAGTTTCGTTTGTGCCTAGAATTCCGGCTTCCTCGTACGCTTCTTTTTTCGCTGATTCGAATGCGGTTAAATTAAATTCTACATAACCTTTTGGAATTATCCACTTCTTTTTCTTTTTAGAAGTTATAAGAAGAACTTCTAAATTACCGTTTTTGTTTCTATACGGTACAACTCCTGATTGATCAAAGTTGAATTCTAATTTCAATATAATTTTGCTCCAAAGATCATTCTATCTTTCACGTATAATCTTTTCAGCTTGTAAAATTTGCATAACTACTTCATCAATAATAACAGGCTGTTTCTTATTGTCTAAATTGACAACTACGTAATATCCTTTCTTGGAACCTGCAGAAAGGAAAGCATCAATCAATGCCTGTTGATCGCTCAACATTCGTTTCCCTGAATCTTCAGACCAAATTTCTTTTGATGAAATACAGCCCAAGGTTGGGGTATTAGGATAATAAGGTTTGTCTAAATAAAACTCAGGGTTTGTAGTTGTTCCGTGTGAAATTATTTCTGTTCTTCCGGCTTTTCCTGCATAGAATGATTCATAAATCGGAAAATAATTTTTCCATGAGTCAGGAATAAGTGATTGATACGTTTGCATGTTCATTATTGTATCTTTTACATTTTCATCATTTAAGAATTTTTGCGGAGTACTCTCAAACGGCATTATTAATTGTATGTTTGGAGTAGGACCAATGAAAACGTTGGATGAGGTATCAATGCCTTGAATAGATAGTAAACCTTGTGGAGTGTTTCCGTTTGTGATATAACTTGGCAAGTTAGTTATTGCCCTGGCGAGTTGAGGAATACTGAAAATTCTTCCGTCCGCACTTCTCACAAATTTCCCATCCGGTTTTCTTATTACTGCAAGTCCTTGATAATCTCGATCTTCTCTTTGAAAACTAAATATAATAGTCTTGTCTTTTCCATAATCGAATGATAATAAATCAACAAGCGGCGGTCTTTTGTTAACAGTATTAGATGCTGCTGATAGTAGATATTGATTCAGTGAAATCAGTATTGGATCGGATTGCCAATTATTAAATTTTTTGAAAAGTAAATTACTATAGTAAGTAACAGGATAATAGTTCATTCTGGTTAAATAATTAACAGCAATAGCAAATAATTTCGAATTATCCGTTCCTTCCGCAATCTTAAATACTTCCTGGCTGAAGCTTGTTGGAAAAATTGTATATGCGCATTCAAGAACTGAAAGTTGAAAACCGGCGCTTCTATTAAAAAAATCATCCAAAGAAGTTTTGATTCCATTCTTAACGACATCCGAAGAATCCAGCAACAATTCAGCTGCCCAAAATCCGTCATCGTAATTCTTCTCAGTTGAATCATTGAGAGCTAAGGCAAAATTATTTGCAATTTTATTTTGCAACAGTTCTTCTTTGAATTTCTCTCTTTCGCTCTTCAAAGTTCGTTTCATCATTAAACCGGAATTATCATCCGGAACTTCTTTTACAACTTTACAAGAAGCCAAAAACATTGATGATACAAGAACGATGAATGCAAACAGTTTCAAATTTTTCATAGATTTCCTTCCGATATTTCCACCCCAAATTCAAAAACTTTTTTTGTGCCAGGGATTATAGTTAACTCGTTTTCAATTTCTTTTCGATTGAAAGCATTTGTTAAAAATCTCATTGGTTCCAATGCGATAGATTCACGTTTTCTAGATGAAAGACTGTTTCCTGAAAAAGCCAGGGTAAATCCCTCTTTCTGAAACATGGTAATTTTCAAACCGGTGTTTGGATTTAAAATTGATGATTTATATAAACCGTCTTTCTGTTTTTTCAGATTTGCATAACAGACATCCAAAACGCGATTATTGACTTTTCTATTTTCGTGATCCAACGTAGAATTATAATTCATCTCAGGATAATCTTTAATATTTCCGTAAGCAGCTTCACCTTCTAAAGGAATTAAATTTTCGTCCATCAGAATAACGGACTCAGCATCAATAGTTACAATCAAATTTTCAATTCCATTGCTGCCGGCTTTAAAGTACGGATGCCAGCCTGGCGCAAAGGGAAGAGGAGAATCGCCAACATTTTCGCCCGTTACAAAGACGTTAAGTTTACTGCCTTCTAATCTAAATTTTACTAAAACATCAAGAGAAAAAGGATATCCTTCGAAAACGCCTTTTCTAATTTTTTTAGTAATCAATTCTATTTCGCAAAAGTTATCGTTTTCGCTAACATTATTAATTTCAAATTCTTCGTAAGCGGTAAAGCCGTGAATAACATTATTGCGAGGCGGGATTGGTTTTAATGTGTAATTCTGATTTTGAAATGTATATTTGCCGCCCGGAATTCTGTTTGCAAACGGAGCCATTATCCAGCATCTTGCACCTCTTGCGGCTTCAAATTCCTCTGGAGTTGCAAATCCGTCAATTATATTTATTAACTCATTCTTAAATGAAATTTCATAACTTAAAACGGTTGCGCCTTGTTTTGCTATAGTGAGTTTATTTCCTGCTTTATTATTTTTTAAGATAACCGTTTTGTATTTGCCAAATTTTCCTTCTTCAACTGAATAGTTCTGCATTAAAGTTCCTTATGAAATTTTGTTCTCCTTGAATCGCAAGCCCGGCAAGTGCCCTCTTTGCAAAGTAAATTTTTATAATGATTCCTAAAGTAAGGAATTCCTTTTTCTAATAATAACTCGATAGAAATAAAATATGAATTAAGTCCGTCATATTCATGTTTAGAAATTAAATTATTAGATATTAAATAATTTTCAAAATTCACAAACGATTTACTGCATCCCGGAAGTTCAATTAACTCTTGTTCACCGTTTGTTGAAATACCTGCTGGAAGCACATTTAAATAATCCCAAGGCGAATAGTTGTACCACGGAACCTTTGCTTTTACTTCGAGAAAATGTCCGAAGGTAAATGAATTGAAATCAGTACCAAGCATTAAAACATAAGAATTTTTCACAGCCGCCAGCCAATCCAAAACACTGTTTTTACCGAGCGGACTTTTAGGGGAATTTGCAAAACTGATTTCTTCTTTTACTTTTCCCCACAAAGAAAATGAATGTGTGGGAGATGAAGTTCTCACAGTTTCAGGATCTTTTCTAAAAACTTCTGAAACAGCGCCTACCTTTGATTTAGAAATTTCTCTCTCAAAAATTTCACTTTCACCCTCACTTTTTTTGAAACAATAAGTGAAAGCCGGTACTATAATAGAACCTTCTTTTTTTATTATTGCTTTTAGGATATTAATGAAATCGGCGATTTCAATTTCCGGGAAAGCTTCTTTTATTTTTTTGAATGAAGAATGCAGAATAACGTGCTGTGAAGAAGCCAAGCCGATATTTCTTAAGAAAGATTCCATTTAATTGTTAGTTGTTAAGATTATTTTAATTAAAAAATAGTAAATTTAACATCAGAAAAATATTTAACTCAAAAATTAATTATAATAACTTCTAAAAAATTAAGGCTGTCATTCCCGTAAAAACGGAAATCCTTTATTTTGTTATTAGATTCCCACTTTCGTGGGAATGACAATAGACAGAACTTCTTTAGAAGTTTCTAAAAATATATAACCCGGTTTATGACAATTTTAGAAAACGTTTCATTAAAACAATACAATACATTCGGAATAGAAGCTACAGCGAAATATTTTTCAAAAATCACAAATGAAGATGATCTGATAAAGATATTAAAAGATAATAAATTTTTATCATTGCCGAAATTTATACTCGGCGGCGGAAGTAATGTTTTACTCAAATCTGATTTTGAAGGGCTCGTATTAAAAATTGAAATTCCGGGGATAGAAAAACTAAATGAAGATGAAAAATTTATTTATGTGAAAGCCGGAGCCGGGGAAGATTGGCATAACTTAGTCCTTTTTGCAATAAAAAATAATTTAGGCGGAATAGAAAATCTTTCTCTAATTCCCGGGACAGTGGGCGCTGCGCCAATGCAGAATATAGGCGCGTACGGACAAGAAATAAAAGATACTTTTTATTCATTGCACGGATTAAATCTTGAAACCTACGAGCTTGAAACCCTTACAAAAGATCAGTGTAATTTTGGATATAGATCGAGCATATTTAAACATGAACTTAAAAATAAATTTATAATCACTTCGGTAACTCTTCGCTTAGCAAAAAATCCCAAAATCAACATAGAGTACGGAACAATTAAAGAAGAACTTGCGGGGAAAAATCACAGATGAAATTACAATTAATGATGTAAGTGATGCTGTTATAAAAATTAGGCAAAGCAAATTGCCTGATCCAAAAGTTCACGGCAACGCGGGAAGTTTCTTTAAGAATCCTGAAATTGATTTAGACCTATTTGAAAAATTGAAAAATGAATTTCCGAACATAGTGAGTTATAAAGTTGGAGAAAATAAAGTAAAAATTCCTGCCGGATGGCTTATAGAAAATGCCGGACTAAAAGGGAAAAGAACCGGAAATGTCGGAACGCATCCAAAACAATCGTTAGTTATTATTAATTACGGCGGCGCAACTTCATCTGAGATTTTTGAATTTAAAGATATGATTAAAGCTGAGGTGAATAAAAAATTCGGGATAAAACTGGAAGAAGAAGTAAACATTATTTAATGTTTTAATAAACCAAAACCTACCTAAATAGCGGTCCCTTTCGTTTAGGTTTGTTACAATTGTTTTCCATCTACGATGGAAGGAAGTACAATGATTTTTAAGAATTAGAATAATAAATAAAGACATCGTAGATGTCTGATAATTGTAACACAGAATAATAAACAGAAACAAAAATCATCGTAGATGATTGATAAAATGCCGAGCGACTCTTCATCCCGTTGGATCAGTGACGTGAATCATCATGAGTGACCGGTGACTGAAGATTGGCAAATTTTATAGAAAAAAATTGCGAATTAAATAAGAAAAGCTTACCATTAAATAGTTGTTAAATTACAAATTAGGGGAGTTGTTTGACAATCCATCCGGATGCAGATTTATATTGATAGTTCTAGGTATTTAATTATTCGTTTAGAGAATACTTGTAACTACTGTCACGGGTTAATATTTCTAAAATATCTTTGTAACTATGGTGAAAGGGGAGCAAATGCAAATTTTTCAATCATATTTGATAAAGTGTCTAATCATTGCATCGATAATAAGTACTGCCAATGCTCAATGGAAACAAACTAGTGGGCCACCGCATGTAGAAATAACTTCTGCATTAGCTTCATTTACTGGTGATACAAGTGGCACAAATATTTATGCAGGTACTTATTCCGGGGGTGTATTTTTTTCAACTAATAATGGAGATTCCTGGGAGAGTATCGTTGGGAAAAATTGGGATAATAACACAGGGAGTTTTACGAAGAAAAACATTACTGCACTTTTACCCCTTAAAGATAATGAAGGTAACGTAAATTTATTTGCCGGCACCGAAGGGGATGGGATTTTCCTTTCAGTAAATAATGACACAAATTGGACAGCGGTAAATAAAGGCCTTACAAATCCTTATATTTTTAATATTATAGCTGTTGATACATTTCTTTTTGCCACGGCAGGTACATCTTTGGGGACAGGAAATATATTCCGTTCATCTAACAATGGAACAAGTTGGGTGACTGTTAATAACGGGTTGGCAGATACTTCGATAACTTCTCTAGCCTTTTATAAGGATAAAAGGGGAATTACAAATCTTTTTGCAGGAGGCAGAAGTGTTTATCATTCTACTAACTATGGCGAAAATTGGGTTAAATACGATAATGAACTCACTAATCAATCTGTTACTGATCTTGCCGTAATTGATACAACATTGTTTGCAGTAGCTAACTATAAAGTTTTTCGTTCAGATAACAATAGTAAGAGCTGGAAAGAGATTGGCAGCGGTTTACCCTTCGGCGCTATCTTAATAGCAGTTAATGATACAATTATATATGCAGAATCTGGTAATGATATTTATTATTCCTTAAATAGAGGCTTTGAATGGTTATATGGAGGAGAACCGGATTATGCAATAAATTGTATGGAAATTGGAGGAAAATATCTTTTCGTTGGTGTCTTTGCACCGTTTTTCGTTGCAAATAGTGTGTGGAAACGTTCCTTATCAGAGATGACTACTACGGATATTAGGGGAAATAATAAACCATTTCCTACTGGTTTTGGGCTCTGCCAAAACTATCCAAATCCATTTAACCCCAATACAAATATAAATTATACAATACCGAATAGTAATTTTGTCTCCATTACGGTTTATGATGTTTTAGGTAATAAAATTGAAACGCTGGTAAATGAATATAAATCAGCGGGAAGTTATCAAACAAGATTTAACGGTGAAAACTTTTCAAGCGGAATTTATTTTTACAGACTGCAAGCCGGGAATTATATTGAAACAAAAAAAATGATTCTATTACAATGAAGTACATTAAAGATCATCAAAATATTCCGGGTTTTTAAGGTTTTACAGTATATTAACACTGTATATCCTCTACGAGGAATATGCATTCTTTTTTTCTTAACCGGTTACAATTGTTTTCCATCTACGATGGAAGGAAGTGCAAGAATTTTTTAGAAAAACTAATAATAATAGATTAAATAAAGACATCGTAGATGTCTGATAATCATAACAAGGAATACTAAAAAAACATAATCATCGTAGATGATTGATAAAATGCCTAGCGACTATTTATCCCGCAGTTGCGGGATTCAGAGTGACCGATGAAAGCATTTGTCATACTGATGGAGTCCGGCAACGCCGAGCGACTGAAGAATCTGCTATCATCATTTTTTTACTTAATGATATTTTTGAAATGAATAATACAAAAACAAAATTCTCGATCTTACTTATTTCTGTATTCACAATTTGTATGATATTTATCCTTACAACTTGCAAAACACCAACGGAGCCCGGGAAAAGCGAACCGGACACAACAAGTCAGAATTTTACATTTCGGAGTTATGAATTTGGGGGAGGTATTGAATCCAGCTGGCTGAATGATGTTTGGGTTTTTGATGAAAATAATATTTGGGCGGTTGGGTATATTGATACTATTGGAGATAAACGACATGTAAACATAATAAGATGGGACGGAAAACAATGGAAAGGAATTGGAAATCAATTTAGCAGTGCTGGAATTTATGGTATTTGGGCTCTAGGCTCATCAAATATTTATTTTGCCGTTGGCGCAATAGTAAAATATGAAGGTGGGAAATTTATTGAAACTAACCTCGGTGATTTGGGTTTCACCCAATTTCAAGGTGTAAATAAACTCTGGGGCAGCAGTGAGCAAAATATTTGGGGAGTAGGACCGGAAGGAACAATTGTTCATTACGATGGAAAAAGCTGGGCAAGAATTGATTTCCCGAGGCAATGGTATTTGTTTGATATAACCGGAGATCTTCAAAGCGGCATCGCCTATGCTGCAGCAATGGATAGTACGAGCTATAAAGCAATAGTAAAACTGGAGAGTTCGAGTGCACAAATTATATACAAAAGTCCTCAAATAAGTTCTATAAAGCCAAATGGATTAAACTATCTAAATGGGAATTTGTACTTAGCCGGTTCTGACTTTCAATGTACTTTATTATGGAAATACCGGACTGCAAATGGTGAAATAGACAGTTTATATACCGTAGCTCCAACAACCGGTTTATTTAACATAACCGGTGAAAGTGAAAATGATTTATACTTTTGGGGAAATGATTACAGAGTTGGAAAATTAGTTCATTACAACGGAAGCAGATTTCGGGTGTTCAATTTACCAAATGCGAGCTATACAGCCGGTGGAGCAGACTACAAAGGGAAATATTTCGGCATTTGCCGGTTTATCGAATAATAAAGGTTTTGTAATCTTGGTAAATAGAAATGATAAATAAATGATCCTTTTCCCAGACACTTCGTCCTTTGTCAAGAACTCAGAGTGACCGGTGAAATCATTAGTCATACTGATGGAGTCCAGCATATACGGGACGACTGAAGAATCTGTAAAATGAATTATAATATTTTCAAAAATAATTAACACCATATATCCTCTACGAGGAATAGCTTTCCCTTTCGTTTAGTTTTGTTACAATTGTTTTCCATCTACGATGGAAGGAAGTGCATTAGTTTTTAAGAATTAGAATAATAAATCAAGACATCGTAGATGTCTGATAGTTGTAACACAGAATAATAAACAGAAACAAAAATCATCGTAGATGATTGATAAAAAGCCGAGCGACTCTTCATCCCGCAGTTGCGGGATTCAGAGTGACCGGTGAAAGTATTTGTCATCCGGCAACGCCGGGCGACCGAAGAATCTGATAATTGTAACGCAGAATAATAAACAGAAACAAAAATCATCGTAGATGATTGATAAAATGATAAGCGACTCTTCATCCCGTTTTACGGGATTCAGAGTGACCGGCGGATAGGTTAGTTATTTAACAGGCGACTCTTCATCCCGCATTTGCGGGATTCAGAGTGACCGAAAGTGTGAAAGTGGAGGAATATAACTAGAGCATAAATTGTAAGTCACAAGATTAATAAAAACTCACCTTTACAAAATTAGAATATTGAATTTGAGTAAGTATATTTCTAATTTCCATAAAACAATCCCCTTAAGACAAAAAATACTCAGCCAAAAGCTGGAGTATATTTTAAATAAAAAGGAGTAAAGATGGCTTATCCAAAAGATGAAAAACAGCCACTTTCCGCATACGAAAAAGCCGCTGCAGAAGGTGTTGATCCTAGATGTATTCCGCAAAAATTAACCGGCCCGGTTCCGGAACATGATCAAATTATTTATCCTGATTACCCGGATTCCGATCATGAAATATGGAAATATTTATTTGAACGGCAGATGAAATTTCTTCCCGGCAGAGTTTGCGAAGAATATTTAAAAGGAACCGAAAGATTAAATTTTCAGCCCGATAAGATTCCTTCGCTTAAAGAACTGAGCCACATTTTTGAAAAAACAACAGGATGGAATCTGGCAAGAGTCCCCGGATTAATCCATGAGCAAGATTTTTTTGCCATGCTTAAAAGAAAAGTTTTCCCTTCAACAGATTATATCAGAGGAAAAGACGAACTGGATTACACACCGGCGCCGGATTTATTTCACGATATGTTCGGGCACATGCCTATGTTAACCGATCAAAATTTTGCTTCGTTTTATCAAATGTTCGGCGAAGCAGCATTCCACGCAAAAGGAGCGGATCGTAAAAAACTGGAAACATTTCACTGGTTCACGGTAGAATTCGGCTTAATCAAAAAATCGGAGGGAATGAGAATATACGGAGCGGGAATTGTTTCTTCACTCGGAGAAGTTCAGCACGCGCTTTCCGATGATGTTGAAGTAATAGATTTCGACCCTGAAAGAATTGTTGTTCAAGAATATGATGTTTGGCATTTACAGCCGGTTTTATTTGCGATCGATTCGTTCGAACAACTGGAAGACGGATTTAAGAACTGGACCCGCAAACTCGGAATTCTCTAAAAAATTTTCCGGTAGAATATTTTTCTCTTCTTAAATTGAACTTTTCGTCGATTAAAGTGTTATTCTAGAAGTGATCTTAATTAGCCGAATTTGAATGTACTTTTGAATTTGGCTAATTTTAAGTAATACTTGCGAATAAATATAAAAGCACATCATTACATAAAAACAAATTTTGTTTTAAAGATTGCTTTTGGGAGGAAATTATGCCTTTGAAAATCGGCGACACTGCTCCGGATTTCACGTTAAAAAATCAAGATGGGCAGGATGTTTCATTAAGAAATTTTCGGGACAAAAATGTTGTCCTTTTATTTTTCCCGTTTGCAAATTCTTCCACATGTACGACTGAAATGAAAGTTATACGTGATAATATCAAAAAATTTGAGAATCTAAATTCTGAGGTTATAGGAATTAGTGTTGACAGTCATTATGCTTTAAAAATGTGGGCGGAAAAAAATAATTTCAATTTTACTTTGCTCAGCGATTTTAACAAAGAAGTTTCGCCGAAGTATGATTCTTTGTACGATGTTTTTGCGCCGGGAAAATATGATTACAACGGTGTAAGTAAACGTTCGGCTTTTGTTATTGACAAAGAAGGTAAAATACAGCATATGGAAATTTGTGCAACCCCCGGCCATCAGCCAAACTACGAAGAAATTGAAGAAATATTGGAGAAATTGAATAAAGAATGATTAAAAATTTATCACCAACTGCGGTAAAGGAAATCCTGGATTCAAGTGAAAAAGTTCGTTTAATTGATGTAAGAGAAGAATGGGAGTACGAAATTGCAAACATTAATAATTCAGAATTACTTCCGTTAAGCAATTTTATGAATCACTTTAATAAATTAAATCCTGACGATAAAATTATAGTTTATTGTCATCACGGAGCAAGAAGTTTTCAAGTCTGCTCATACTTAGTTCAAAACGGTTTCAGCGATGTTGCAAATTTAGACGGCGGAATTAACGCGTGGGCAGAGGAAGTTGATAATTCCGTTCCGCAGTATTAAGAATTTCTAAAATTATAAAACGGAGAAAAATCATGCTGGAAGAAGGAAAAAAGGCCCCTGCGTTTAAGTTAAAAAATCAAAATGGTAAAACAATTTCTTTAAGCGATTTTAAAGGGAAAAATGTTGTACTTTATTTTTATCCGAAAGACAACACTTCCGGGTGTACGGCAGAGGCATGTAACTTTAGAGATGAATTTCCTAAATTCGGAAAACTTGATGCGGTAATTTTAGGTGTCAGCCCGGATTCCGTAGAGTCGCATAAAAAGTTTGCGGAAAAATTTGATTTGCCTTTTGATCTTTTGAGCGATGAGAAAAAAGAAATCCTGGAGAAATACGGAGTTTGGCAGGAAAAAAGTATGTACGGAAGAAAATATATGGGCGTTGTTAGGACGACTTACATAATAGATCAAAACGGAAAGATTAAGAAGATTTTTCCTAAAGTAAAAGTTCCTAATCATAATAAAGAAGTTATTGAAGCATTAAACAGTTAGGACTTTAAATAATGGCAAATTTAGTTTATGCAACAAGGCGTGAAACTTTCAGCGCTGCCCATAGATTGTTTAACTCGAAATTTTCGGAAAAAGAGAATGCCGAGATTTTCGGAAAGTGCAGCAATCCAAATTGGCATGGACATAATTACACGATAGAAGTTGTTGTTGCCGGCGAAATTGATCCTGAAACCGGTTATGTTATCGATCTTAAAAAATTAAAAACGATAATACACGAAAATGTATTAGCGCATGTGGATCACAAAAACTTAAATGTTGAAACGAATTTTATGAAGGGCGTAATTCCAACTACGGAGAACTTAACAATTGCAATTTGGAATCAGCTTGTTGATAAAATTCCCAGCGGTAAATTATTTTCCGTAAAATTGTATGAAACGGAGAATAATTATTTTGAATATAAGGGAGAATGAAATTGGATAATGAAAAAGTAAAAAAAATAGTTAACGATCTTCTGATTGAAGTCGGTGAAGATCCGAAAAGGGAAGGACTTTTAAGCACTCCCAAGAGAGTAGCAGAATCCTGGGAATTTTTAACATCCGGATATAACAAAGACATTGAAAAAGTTTTAAACGGCGCCATCTTCAACGAAGATTATAACGAGATGGTTCTTGTAAAAGACATAGATTTTTATAGTATGTGTGAACATCACCTATTACCATTTTTCGGTAAAGTTCACGTGGCTTATATACCCGATGGTAAAATTGTCGGGTTGAGTAAAATTCCTAGGATTGTAGAAGTATTTTCAAGAAGGCTCCAAGTGCAGGAACGAATGACAAGACAAATTGCCGACACAATAAACGAATATTTGCAGCCTAAAGGTGTTGCAGTTGTATCCGAATCTTTTCACATGTGTATGATGATGCGCGGAGTTGAAAAGCAAAATTCTTCAGCTACCGCAAGCGCAGTTCATGGAGTTTTCCAGGAAGACGCGAGAACAAGAAGTGAATTTTTAAATCTTATTTCAACAAAGAATTTATAATGGCTGAAAATAAATCTGGAATATGGATAACCGGTGCTAGTTCCGGAATTGGTAGAGCTTCTGCAATTGAGTTTGCAAAAGTTGGTACAAAAGTTTTTGCTTCGGCTAGAAGAGTTACCGAATTGGAAAGATTAAATAGAGAATTGAGCAAGGATAAATTATCAGTTGAGATTTATCCGTGCAATGTTGCATCTGCGCAAAATATCGATCAAGTAGTTAAGAAGATTACCGCTGAAAATAATATTGATTGCTTAATAAATAATGCTGGTATTACATCGTTCAAACCTGCTGTAGATAACTCTGTGCAAGAGATTACAGATATTATTAATACTAATCTTCTTGGTGCAATTTATTGTATTAAATATGTTATTCCGCATATGATTGAACAAGGCGGTGGTACAATAATCAATATTTTATCTGTAGCAGCAAGAACAATCTTTACTCAAAGCAGTGCTTATGCAGCATCAAAAATGGGTTTGCTTGGCTACACTAATGTTCTTCGTGAAGAGTTAAGAGAGCATAATATTAAAGTTGTAAACGTAATGCCCGGCGCAACTGATACACCCATGTGGTCGCTGGATATGCGAAAGGAAAATTCTGAAAGGATGATGACTAGTGAAGATTTAGCTCAACTTTTAGTTTGGATTTATTTACAAAAAGGAAATATGGTTACCGAAGAATTTGTGGTTAAACCGATAACAGGAGATTTATAATTATGAATAGAGATTTATCAATTGTAACAGGAGCTAATAGGGGAATTGGAAAAGCGATCGCTTTAAAGTTAGCAAAACAAAATCACGATGTAATGTTATTCGGCAGAGATTTAGAAGCTTTAAAGAAAACCGAGGCTGAAGTTAAAGAACTAAATGTTGATGCTGAAATTTTTGCCGGCGATGCTGCAGATGAAAATTTTGTTAAAAAATCTGTTGATGAAATTATTAAAAAATACGGCAAAATTGATCATTTAATAAACAACGCAGGAACGAGTGTATTCAAAAAAGTTGTTGATGCAGAACTTGCCGATTTTAAGAAACAAATGGATCCTAATGTTTTCGGTGTATTTAACTTCACTCATCAAGTTTTGCCGAATATGATTGAAAATAAAAAAGGATCGATAATTACAATTGCTTCTTTAGCCGGGAAAAACTCATTTGTTAGCGGCGCAATGTATTCCGCTACAAAACACGCTGTTTTGGGTTTTTCAAAATCCCTAATGCTTGAAGTAAGAGAATACGGAATCAGAGTTGCGGCAATTTGTCCCGGTTCCGTAAATACCGAATTTTTTAACGGAAGCGGTATGAGGCCGAATAAAGATAAAATTCTTCAGCCGGATGATGTTGCAGAAACAGTTTGGTCGATAATTTCTATGCCTCAAAATGCATTAATTAGCGAAGTTGATATTCGTCCAACCAATCCTAAATAGGCTCAGTCTTTTATTTGAGATGTTGCTGAATATGTTGTGAAATATCAACTTTCTCAATCTACTTGCTAATATCAACTATTAGTAGTAGGAACTATTCCCATAAAAAAATGGGAATAATTCCTACTTTCAACCTGCGAGTTCTTCCCATATAATCTACGTAATTTTACCGATTTTTTTTATGTATGATAATACTATATTATCGTTCAATTAATATTAAAACACTTATTATTATTGAGCTTATAAAAATATTGTTTGAATTATATATATTACTCAGTTTTTAGTGACTTTGACTTAATACAATGGGGGAGATTGTATATAGCTTGAAACTTAATTAGTCATTTCACTAAAATGGAATATTAGTATGAGTGATTTTGATTTTAAATCAGTAGAGCAAATTAACTTTGAAAAAAAGTTAGAAGGTGATTTTACCGGAACGCAAATTATAAGCGATTGGATTAGATTTTCTACTACTGAATCTAAATTTGGGCAGGAAAGTCCAAGAATATTTAGCAAATTAAATTTTTTTTCCAATGGAAATTTTGCATTTATTCCAAATATACGCGGCCACATAATTATTGGCGGTACGTATTTAATAAATGAAGGTTATATAACATTCAATTGGAGGTCATATCTTTTTGAAAAATATAGCTTTACCATCCATCGTGAATTACTGTCTTTATGCGCAATTTCCGCGTGGTCTAAAAATGGTATTGGCGGAAAGAAAACGGAGCTGAATTTAGATGGTAAGTGGGAACACCGATTTTTTTAGGCTAATTATTGAAATTATCAAAAAATAATCCCAAATTAGATTATATTTTTTGGGGATATAAAAAATATAATAATTTGCTGATCAATTCTATATTAGGTCTTTTAATTTCAAGTGCTTAGCCAAAATCTAAGTAGTTTGAGTCAACAGATCGTCATCTTTTATCCAGTTATTTCTTACTGATGTTCGAAGAGAGCTTAGAGCAACTAAATTACAAGATTTGTAGAAAAATTAAATTTTTAGTTACTAAATCGGAGAACTACCATATGTACAGAGAAACAAATGGTTTAGACCAATACATGAGGAGCCTTACACCCGAAAGAAGAATTGCAATGGAAAAAATTCGAAACATAATTCGCAATACTGTTCCTGGTCTTGCGGAATTTATGATTGAAGGTGTACCAACTTTTTTCTATCACGGCGAACTCTGCTCAATTCAAGCCCAGAAGAGTTATATTGCGTTTAATTTGTCAAATGAAGTCGTGTTCAAAAATCATAAAAAAGAACTTAAAAAACTGAATTTGGGAAAAAGTTGTTTTCGTTTTAATAGTATTGAAAAACTTCCTATCGATGTTTTGAAGAAAATGCTGCTTGAAACTGCTAATGAGAATTTTCAAAAACAGTAAATTTGGAAATTATATTGCTGGTTTAGTTAAAGTTAGTATGAATATATTTTAACACTTAAGTGAATAAGTATTAAAAGTATTGTAGATTTTATTTAAAACAATAAAGCCGGTTTTACCCGGCTTTTTTTGTTATTTCATCATTCTTCTGTGCATTCTCATGCCTGAACATTTATTCCCTGTTTTTTCATTAAACATAGGGGCATTTTGTTTCCATACTTTTTGTTGATCCGGGGTCAATATTTGATAAACATCCATCATATGATTTGCTCTTTCAACAGCTATTGCATCTCTACTTTTGTTTACTTTTTCAACAGAGCTTAATACATCATTTCTATTAAAATCATCCTTAGATCTTAATTCTTTTAAGCCGAGAATGTCTTTTTGCAATTGAGCTTTTAGATCGATCATATTTTTTTGATGAGTTATTTTTAACTCAGATATTTTATCTTTTTGCTGATCTGTTAGATTAAGTTTAGTCATCATTTGATTTCTAAAGTGTTGATTTCCGTATCCCATACCGGAACCGTCCCTTTTTTGCATTCCGTTACCCATTCCCATTCCTTGTTGAGCTAAAACCGGAAACGTGAATACACTAAATAATAATGCTATAACTACTGCTGCAACTGATCTTTTCATATTTTACTCCTTGTAAGTTTATTAGTGTTTCCATTTAATCTTTGTTCTGGGTCTTTGACAAGTAATATTTAGAATAGGTTTAAACATTCGAAAAAGTTAAGTTTTATACTGGTATTATTCTATTATTAATGATTAATTTACTTTAAACCCTAAGCGCAGTAAGACTGTCTAATTTATACAAAGATTTAAGGAAGATGGTAGATACTCAAACAGACTTTGATCTAGTTGAAAAATTTAATGCAGGTGATGAAAGCGCATTCAATAGAATAGTTGCGAAATACCAGCAAAAGATTTATTGGCATGCGCGCCGAATGACAGGAAACCATCTTGATGCAGATGAAGTTGTTCAGGAAGTACTCTTAGTTTTATATAATAAACTAAAAAATTTTCAGTTTAAATCTTCTTTATATACTTGGATTTATAAGATAACTTCTACAAGAAGTATAAACCAAATAAATAAAAATAAAGTAAAACGTTTTTTTTCAATTGAAGATCAGGTAACTGATAAAATGAAAAGCGATGATGATATTTTAACTGATATTGAAACGAGAGAAAAGCTTCAAAAGCTGGATAAAGCAATACAAAAGCTACCTACAAGACAACGAGAGGTATTTTTATTGAGAAATTTTGATGAGCTTCCTTATGAAGAAATTGCACAAATTACCGGGAAAAGTGTGGGTGGTTTGAAAGCCAATTATTTTCATGCTATGCAAAAAATAATGGAGTTGATGAAAAATGAAAAATATTGATAAAATAATCCTATACATGGACGGGCAAATGAGTGAAGACGAGAAAGCTTCATTTGAAAAGGAAGTTGCAAGTTCAGAGGAATTACAAAAAGAGTTTACTTCTTACAAGCAAATGCTTAATAAATTTAGTGATCTTAAAACTCCATTAGCGGAAGAAGATTATTTTGTTAATATGAGTGCAAGGTTTAGAGCAAATTTTGAGGCAAAGAAATCAAGAAGTCTAATGCCCAAATTAGCTTTGGGAATATCGACACTAGTTGCTATTTTTGTGGTTATAATGGTTACTTCGTCTAATAGAAATTCCTTAACCGGCTCGAACAATGATTCATCTCTTACTTCTTATTCGCAATCAGTATATACGGATATGGTAAATTATACTAATCAGCTTTCAATTGATGATTTAACACAAAACGCTCCGGCATCTTATGATTCTGTGCTTAATACAATGTTAACAAGTGCAATAACCAATTCGAGTCAACAAAACGGATACATCCAAACATTAGTTAATTCTGATGTTAATTCATTAGTTTCTGTTATGAGTGATGAAGAAGCGAATCAAATTTATAATGAAATGATAAAAAAGGATTTTTCTAAAGGATTATAAATGAAAAAAGTAATTTATTTTATCGTATTTATTCTATTTGCAAGTTATTCGGCAAACGCGCAGCAAATGCGTCATCATCGCGGACCCGGAGACAAGGGAGACGCGAGAGCCAAAATTGAAGAGCTGGAAAAAATTAAACTTTTAGAAGCGTTAAAACTTGACGAACCTACAATGTTAAAGTTCTTTTCCAGACGTGACCAATATCAAGCAAAAGTTAAGCAACTTAATGAATCTGCTGCGGACGTTCTGCATCAAATGGAAAAAGAAATTGGGCAGGATGCTACCTCAAACTCACCGGAACTCAAAAAGTTAGTAGATCAATATTTAGATATCCAGTCGAAAATCGGAAAATCTAGATCAGAATTTATTCAATCAGTATCAGATATTCTAAGTTACGATCAAATATGTAAATACTTGGTTTTCGAACGTAAGTTCCGGGAAGAAATCAGAAATCTGTTATTCAAAGACCGCTTCAAATTTAGAGACGAAAAAAAATAGAAAATTTTGGAACTTTGTATCATTAAATATGTATAAAGTTCGGTTTTGGGGTTGATTTTCTAGTGTAACAACTATATTTTTCGCCATTATTTATGCGGAAGTGGTGAAATTGGTATACACGCTATCTTGAGGGGGTAGTGCCTTAATTGGTGTACGGGTTCAAGTCCCGTCTTCCGCACCATTTTTAATTATACAACCATAAATATAAAGGAAGATACTCATGAAAATTAGGTCAAGTGTATCTTATTGCCTACTGCTTCTATTCTTTTTTGCCGGCGCTTTATTGGCGCAAGATATGAAACCTGATGCTGCTAAGTTATATAACGATGGCAACAAAATGTTAAAAGAAGGTAAATATCAAGGTGCAATAGATAATTATGATCAAGCTCTTAAAATTGACCAAGATTATAGAATTTATTATCAAAAAGGTGTAGCGCTAAAAGGTTCCGGACAAATTGACCAAGCAAAGGATGCGTTTGAAGCTTGTCTTAAAGTCAAACCAGATTTTGCTTCGGCTTATAACGCTTTAGGCGGTATATTTTTCATACAAGGACAATATGCAAAGGCTGCAGAGAATTTTGAAAAAGTTGTCAGCATGGTTAAAAATGAGGGATTGAAAGCAAAAATTTCTCAGAATATTGCCCTAGCTTATACAAAATTGGGCGATAATGCTTCTACAGACGGAAGTCCGAAGAAAGCAATAGATTACCTGGAAAAAGCAGTTGCAAGTTATCCTTATGATGCTGCCTACTTATCATTAGCAAAAATTTACTCTGAAACTGGAGAAAATGATAAAGCTATAAACGCTGCTGAAGCAGCTTTGAAGAACAGAAAAACTATTGGTAAAGGTGGTCCCTATTATTATATGGGAGTTGCTTACAAGAAAAAAGGCGATGTTGCAAAAGCAAAAAATATGTTTGATCAAGCTAAAAGCGATCCGACTTATAAAAAAGTTGCCGAATATGAATTAACAGCTTTGAAGTAAACTTTATTTCATAAAATAATCTTTTATTTAACCCTCGTTTTGCGAGGGTTTTTTGTTTTGGGAGATTAAGAAATTGTACTCAAATTTTAATGAATTGGAAGACTTCTTGTTACCTCCACTTATTTCAGCTGCAGCTGTTTTAAGGAATGAGAAAAAATTACGTGATTTGCTAAGTTTGGCAAAATCAAAAAAAATTAAAGCTAAAAAGATATATGAAGCATTACTTCAAACATATTTATTTGCAGGATTTCCATCAGCTCTCATATCACTAAAAATTTACGGCGAATATTTTACGATTCCTAAATCCGCTAAAATTTTAGATTCTTATAAAAATTATTATGATACCGGGATAAAGACAAATCAAAAAATTTATGGTAGAAACCAATCTAAGCTTTTAGGAAATGTAGAAAAGTTTTCACCCGAGTTATCTAAATGGTTGATTATTGAGGGTTACGGAAAAGTATTAAGCAGAATTGGATTATCATTAAAAGAAAGAGAGCTTTGCATTATTGCTCAATTAACAGCTTTGAAATTCGAAGTTCAGCTTTATTCACATATTATTGGAGCATTTAAGCAAAAAGCTAAATATCAGGAAGTTTACGATGTAATCAATTGTTTAAATTATTTTGATAAATCAGGCATAGTTAAATTAGGGGTAAAAGTTTTAGATAAATATATGAAGAATAATAATGGGGAAGTCTCAAAAACAATTTAATGTTCAATTAAAACTGCTTTTGAGACATTCCTATGAGTTATGACTAAAGCATCAAATAAACATCTAATGTAAGACCGGTTACATTTTCCTCGCCGCTTTCTTTTCCAAACAAATTATAAAGATGATACTTTAAACTAGCGTCTAATTTTAAAACTAAAAGATTTACCTGTGTTCCTACTCCCAAATCTAAGCCATATCTTGAGACTCCTGTTATTGTTTTATTACCACCGTATAATAGAGGAGCTTCTCGATCGACATCTCCAAATTTATTATATGCAACATCAAGACAAATATAAGGGCTTAAAGGTCCGGGGATTGGAAGTATAGAAAGTTCACCACCAACACCAACAGAAATAATATTCTCAGAATATTTTACTTCTCCTGCCGTTAAACTTTCAGAGTTTCGTAAAAAAGTATAACTAAAGTATCCTATAGGAGTTATTGGAGAAAGAGGTATGTTGATTTTTGCTTTTATTCCTAGATTATAAGCGGAAGTAAAACCAAATCCGCCTTCACTAATTTTATTAGTATAGCTGGCAGGACCTGTAATTTGTGTTAATCCACCACCGATACCAATATTAACTCCTTGCGCAAATGCATTAAAACTTAAAAATGAAACAATTACCAATGAAGCAAAAAGCGTTGTGAGTTTTTTCATTTCGGTTCCTTATTTTATTAAAAATTTCGGTTCAATTGATAACAGAAATTTTATTTTACATTTTAAAACAATTTTTACCAAACATTAATGACATAAATACTACTTTGAACGTTAAGAGTCAACTTTAATTATTCTTTATATAATATTTAATAACTTGACATTAAGAATTCAATAAAACTATATTAAGTGTCGAATAAAATGGAAATATTATAATAATTAGTAAACACTCTAGATATTTATTATGCTAATTATTGCTGCAAAATCTTTAATTATAAAGAATTTAAGTCTATTTATATCTTAAATATTTCACAAGAGTTGACTATTTTATTAATGAAAAAAGAAACAAATCCGATAATTTTGGGGACAACCAGTGGAATTTTTGTCGGATCAATCTGTTTTTTATTGCAAAATAATTATTTCATTTTGATGTTATTCGCTGTACTTTTCCTTTTTTTAGCTGTTATTATAACTGTTACTGACAGCGCAGTTCCCGGTAAAGATTTAATGAAAAGCCGCGCTCCTTTAATTTTTATTTCTTTTTCATTTCTACTTTTAACTTTGACTATCGGACGTAATTCAACTTTTGTAGTTGGATTCTCAGTTTTAAGTTTTTCAATAACTGAACTGATAGCTTCTTTTGCCGGTTTAAATTATTTAATTCTAAAAAATGAAAAAAATAAAGTCTTAAATGTTAACAGAATATTAGTATTTATATTGATAAATTTTATAGTTTTGTCCGCGTTATACATCAGTTTGCTCTTTGTGGGAATTAAGCAATTTGGATTATATAGCGTAATTACATTCTACAGTTTTATTATAATTTCTATTCTTTATAGTGCACTAAAAATATTTATTTCTGAAAATTTACAATTTTTAATTATACCGTTTTTCATAGCGATCTTATTATTTTTATTTTTGAAGACGGGAAATAATTATTTATTAAATAATTTTTTACTTGGAGTCCTTTTTGCATTTATAGTAGCTTTTCTTTCTGGTTACTATAATCTCTTAACTCTTGATGGAGAAGCTGCAACGTTTGTTCTTGCAAGTCTGATATTTGGTTTTGGAGGCATGAAGTGGACATTGCCGATATTAACATTCTTTATCCTTTCAAGCGTGATTTCAAAAGTTAGAAAGCATAAAGATTCGGAAGTAGAAGGATATTTTGAAAAATCTGATAAACGTGATTCACTTCAGGTTTTAGCCAACGGGGGATTGGCAGGAGTAATAATTATTCTAAATCAATTTTTCACGAATGAAATTTTTTACTATGCTTACGTCGCATCTCTTGCGGCTGTTTGTTCCGATACATGGAGTACGGAAATCGGAACATATTTTAAGAAGAAAACTCTAAATATTATTGGATTTCAAGTTGTTGAGCCTGGATTTTCCGGCGGAGTTTCTTTGCCTGGTATTATTGGTGGAATTTTAGGCGCTTTTATGATAGCCATATCATCATTAAATTGGGTTTCAATTAACATTTACCTTTTTATCTTTTTGGTTATTACCTCAGGTGTTTTAGGAAGTCTAATTGATAGCCTGCTTGGTGCGAGCTTTCAGGCTAAATATGTTTGTGCATCTTGCGGCAAACTAACAGAGAGAAAACTTCACTGCGAAAAAGTAACTAGTTTGAAATATGGATATAAATGGTTTAACAATGATTTGGTAAATATTATGGCAGCAGCAGCAGGAAGTATCTCTATTATTTTATTTTTGAAAATCGTTTAAGGTATAAATGAAAAATATTAAAATTTTTGTTGTCCTTTTATCTTTATTAGCAATTAATGTTTTCGCTCAATCAACAGCAGACAAATACACCAAAGCAATGAACGCATTTAATGATGGTGAATACGCAAGAGCCAATTCATTATTTAATGATTTTTTTAGTGTAACCACAGTTTATGATGAATTGTACGCTACTGCAAAATTTTACGCTGCAGAATCTCTACTTAAATTAGGTGAAAAAGACGCTGCTGTTGAAGGATATGAATTTTTAGTTAATAATTTTTTGTGGTCTAACTTTAGAGTCAATGCATTATATAAACTTGGTGAGATATATTATACTGAAGGGAAGTATGAGCTTTGTCGCAAAAATCTAAAAAAGTTGCTTAGTGATTATCCTGAAAGCGATCACATTGGTTCAGCGCTTTATTGGATAGGGGAAGCTTATCAAAAAGAAAATAAAACTGAAGATGCGATTGAATTTTTAAAAGATGCGATATCCAAAAGGGAAAAAAACAAATATATTGATTATTCGATTTATTCCCTTGCTACAATTTTTGAGAAGATGGGAGATTATGAAAGCGCCGCTAAATATTATGATGAAATTTTATCGTATCACAGAGACAGTAAATTGTTTTCTTCAGCTCAAATTAGAATAGGAATTTGTTATTTCAAATTAAAAGACTATAACTCTTCAATACTCGAACTCAACAATCCAAATTTGACTGATCTTCCGCCCGGTTTATATGCACAGAGTTTATATCTGCTTGCAAATTCCTATTACCGAATCCAGGATTACAAAAATGCGGAAAAAACATATTTAGCTATAATGCAGCAATATCCAACTAGCGATGTAATTCGAAATGTTAAATACGGTTTGGCTTGGACATATTTTCAGCAAAAAAAATATAATGATGCTTATAGATTATTTGATAATTTGTCCGATGGAAACGATAGTTTAGCGGTCAAATCCTTCTATTGGAAAGCGGAATCAAAAAGATATTCCGGTAATGAAAATGAAGCCTTCAGGCTGTATAGGCAATTTATGGTAAAGTATCCAACCGATGATATGATAGGCGGGGTTACATACCAAATGGGTGTGATGTACTTTAATAATAAAAATTATAAAATCGCTGAAAATTATTTAAAGACTTCCTTAAGCTCTAATGAAAACGCAATTAAATCAAAAGCATATAATATGCTTGGTGAAATATCATTGGAAGGAAAGCAGTATCAAGAAGCAAAAAAAGATTTTAATTCCGCTTTAGCATTCAAAAATTTACCTGATGATTTGCAAAATAGAGCTTCGTTGGGACTTGGTGTCTCACAGTATTTTCTGGGAAACTATAACGATGCAATTCAAACTCTTTCGGATCTAAATTTTAGAAATCCAAATTTTGAAAAAGATAAAGTTAACTTTTATTTAGCCGAATCTTTGTTTGATACGGGAAATTATAAGGACGCACTTACTAAGTATGATCAAATAAATTTTGATGATCCTGAAGTTGGTGAGTTTGCACTATATGGAAAAGCATACTGTTATTTTAATTTAAAGGAATATGATTCGGCATCACGCCAATTTTCCGGTTTTGTTAAAAAATTTCCAAATGGTGAAAGAACAGTAGATGCGGAATTTAGATTAGCTGATAGTTATTATGCAAGTAAAAATTTTAATGAAGCAAGTAAAGTTTATCAAAAAATGTTCAAAAATGGGAAAGCAAATTTTGATTCTCCCGATGCCTACTATCAATACGGACAAGCTTTATTTAAAGCAGGTAAAATGCAAGAAGCAACAAATGAGTTTTTGGCTCTTCAAAATAAATTTCCGGGTTCTGAATACTCTGATAAATCCTCATATTTAGTTGGTTGGATTGCGTTTCAGCAAAACAATTTTTCTGAAGCAATCATTGATTACAATAATACTTTGACCAAATATCCAAATTCTTCAATCGCACCGAATATTTATTATTCAATTGGTGATTCATACTTTAATCTTGGTAAATACGATTCTGCAATCGTTAATTACCAAAAAGTTATGGCTTATTATCCAACTTCGCCACACGTTTACGATGCAATCAACGGCATTCAATATAGTTATCAAGCAATGGGAAAACCGGAAAAAGCTATTACGTTCATCGATCAATTTGTTCGACAAAATCCGGGTTTAAGTTTCTCAGACCAGATTTTCTATAAAGAGGGCGATATTTATTATAGTTTGCACGAGTATGATAAAGCATCTGTTAGTTATAAAGAGTTTATCGCAAATTATCCAAACAGCAAACTTATTCCGGATGCTTATTATTGGGTGGGAAAAAGCAATGAGAATCTTAAACAAAATCAAGAAGCATTATTTAATTTTGATCGCGTAGTTAAATCGTATCCTAAATCTCAGGTTGCGGCAGATGCTGCGCTCGAAATGGGTAATATATACAATGAACAAAAAAATTATTCAGCTGCGTTAGGTGTTTATAACCAAGCAATTGATATACTTGGTAAAAATTCAAGAATACCGGAAATTCTCTTCAACAAAGCATCTACTTTGGTTAATAATAATGATACTGAATCTGCCGGTGATGTTTACAATCAAATTATTCAAACTTATCCGGATAATGTTTTTGCCGCAAAATCCAAATTCGAACTTGGACTAATTGAGTATGTTGCAAAAAGATATGTAAATGCAGAATTCTATTTTAAGAATTTAGCCGATACACGAACAGACGATATTGGTGCAAAAGCTCAATATTATATGGGACTTTCTTTATTTGAAGAAGGAAATTACACCGACGCAATTACAGCTTTAGTGAGAATCAGAACTATCTTTTCCGGGTATGAAGAATGGTTAATAAAATCATATCTCTTAATGGGAGATAGTTATGTGAAGTTAAAAGATCCGGCAAAAGCAAAGCAGATGTACCGTGAAGTGTACGCAAAACATCGTAACGACGCGTTTGGTGAAGAAGCCAGAAAAAAACTTAGGGATTTAAAATGATTAAAAAATTAAGCTTAATAATATTTTTGATTTCGATTTCAGTATTCTCCCAGCAAGATCAAAAGAAAAATCCGAATGTTGAATTACCTGATTTTGTTATAACCGGGAAAGATGTTATCTCAGTTCAGAACTCGAAAAAGATTAATCCAGGTTATGTCTCAACACTGTCGGAACAATTTATAAAGCCCGCTTTTTCACCTGAGGAATTACCAATAAAAGAGTTAGAGAATCCTTTAAAACATTCAATCAATCTTTTTGATAGTCTGAACTATAAAAACGGTGCTTTTAATTTTGGTGCTGGCTTGTACAAATTACCCGAAGCGCAATTATTTTATGAAGGTCCGATTGAGCAAGGCATCTACAATTTAGAAGCGGGTGGAATTTACCAGAGAGCATACGATAAAAATACTGATAGATATGGAATGAATGGAAAAGCAAATCTGGCATATTTTGTAGATAATGATGCTTCTTTTCTACCGGGAACTCAATTAAAATTGCACGGAGATTATGGTTTAACTGCTTATAAATTATTTGCTTCTCAAACTCCGGATACAAAGAGAACTAAAATGCTCGGCTCGGGAAGTATTGAAGTTCTAAATAATTTAAATGAAGCTTTTAATTTCGGAATAAGGGCAAAAGATAATTTAATGTCAATTCAGGAAGAAACATTTAAAGAAAATTTGTTGAATCTTGATGCTTATGCAAAGTTAAACTTAACAACGTTGCAAGTCGGACTTGGAGTAAATTACAAAAGACAAAATTTGACGAACGATATCTTTCCTAAAAGTTCATTCAGTTACATTGCTCTAAGCCCGACAATTGGAATGAATATTGGTGACGCTGTTAAAGCCAAATTCGGTTTTAATTATGCTAAATCTGACAGCCAGGATTTTCTAAGTCCAATGGCGTCTATAAGTTTTAAAGTTGATAAAGGTGTCTCTATGTTCGCTGAATATTCACCAAAAGCTGAGTTTTATACCGCGGGTAAATTTTTAATGAAAAATGATTATTTCAACACAGCAGATTTCACTAATCTGTTTGTAAGTGAAAATTCAAACTTCGGTATTACAATAAAATATGAATACTTGACTTATGTGGAAGTTGACGGAGGTTTTAAATTCTTTTCTAGCGATGAACTTCCGTATTTTGCTTCTTCCGCTAAAAGCGGAAAATTTGATATTAAAACAACTAAAGCTAGAAGTGGAAAAGCGTTCTTAAATTTGCTATTCCACGCCGGGCCGTATGGTGTACTTTACGGAACAGTTGAATATAGAGATGTAAGAGATACAAGCAGTATGATGTTGCCATATTCGCCTCAGGCTTTCGCTTCCGTTAGTTATGGTTATAATTTCCATAATATAGGTTTGGATGCTGAGATTGGACTAAAATATAATTCAAGTTCTTATGCGGATTTGGCCAATACAATTTCCGTTAATTCTAATGTAAATCTCGGGATGAAATTTTCATACATGTTTAAGCCTAATTTCTATTTTACTCTTAAATTTGATAACATGCTTAATCACTCAAATTATGAGTGGTTTGGTTACAAACAAACTCCGTTTGATGTTACTGCCGGTGTTAGGTATTTGTGGTAATGATATCTATTTTAGTAGATACTAAACGTTTATGTTTTATTTAATCTAAATTATAACTATAATTTTCTGATATAAAACGTTTTTACTTTTTAACAAGTATAAACTTAAAATGACAAAAGCAGAATTAATAAGAAAAATCGCAAAGCGAGCCGGTGTTCCGGATTCCGAAACGAAAATATTTTTTGATATCTTTTTAAGAAAAGCTGCCGAATCACTAAAGCCCGGAGAAGCTTTTAAGATAAAAGGATTCGGATATTTTCAGTTAAGAAGAGGAATGATTAGAAAACATCCTTATGAATCTGTGGAAAATAAAAATATCATTTACGCAGATTTAATGGTGTATTTTCCTCAAAGCAGTGAAGCGGATGAAGAGAATTTAATTTTTAATGTTCCGATAAAAAAGGATGCTGAGTTTAATTTTATTGACTCGTATTTTAGCCTTAGCATCGGCAAACCGATGATTCCCCTTAAGGGAGTAAAACCGGATGATTTTTTTATTCCACCTACCGGTAACGAATTACGGAAGTTAATTGAAACAAAAGTTGATAAACTTTTTTACGAAACTGAAAAAATTGATAAGCATATAAAAGGCAATGAAGTTTTAGTAATTGATGCAGGCGATGCAAATCAGAATCAATTAGAAATTACTTGGGAAGAAAATAATGAATTACTTTCAGGAAAAAATCCGGATGTTGAAGTAAGTAGTAAAAATGATAGTACGGATTACGAAAATGTATCATGGGACTTTGGTGAAAATTTATCTAAAGAAATTGAAGAAGAAGCTCTATTAGACATTGGGAAAGACGATTTGTCATCAAGTGTTCATGATGAAAACCTGGAATGGAATTTCGGATCAACTGATGGATATGAAACTAAAACTAACCTCGATAGTGAAGTAAATTCTGAAATAGAGGATTCGGATTATCCAAATTTTGATAAACAAAATGAAATTGAAGCCGAACAGATTTCTGAAGAATTGGGGGTATCGCAAACGCAGGATTTTGAAGCAAGTGTTAAAGATGATCTGGAAAATTATGAACGTGTGAAATCGGTAACTTCAGAAATTCCGTCTCGTAAAGATTTAGGGTTAACAAAGTCGGAATTAGACCTTTCTTGGAATTTTGGTGAAGAAGAATTATCAGAACCGGCTGAGGATGATCTTGATAATTTTGAATACGAACCGGCAAATGATTTTAATGAGGATGAAGAAATTATTGATCCTGAGGGATTTCAAAAAGTTAAAAAGACTACACATAATATTAAACTTGATGATGAGCTTGAAGAAAGACTAAAAGCAATTGCAATTACAGATGATGAAGAAGAACTAGAAGAGGCGGAAGAACAAATTGAAGGAAGATCAGTTGATGAAGATGAAGTTGAAGTTGAAGAGAAAAATAAAAGTGAATTAGTTGATAAAGATGAAGAAGATAGAACTGTTCCTGCAAAAAGTATAACACAAAGTATTGAGCAAAGATTAAAGGAGCGTGATTTAAGATATTCCAGGAAAAGATCGCCGATTGTTTTCTTCATTGCAATTACTACAATTTTGATGGTTGCCGCTGCTCTTTATTGGTTTTTAGATAAAGGTGTAATTCAACTTGGAAATCAAAATAATCAAAACAAACCACAAGAAGTTCTCACAGCTTCATCACCAAATGTAGTTGATAGAAAATTTGATATTCCTGTCACTTATCCTTACTCAAAAAAGACCAACTCAAACATAGAAGAGGATAATTCAATTACAGCTTCAACATTTAAAGGATTTGAATCTACAGAGATTAAAACCAATTCTATTGATAAAAATACTTCTTCTGCTGATATAAATGGAACGAAAGAAGTTTCATCTGGTAATAAAGAAAACAAAGTTTCCAAAATGAGTAGCCCGGTTGTTGAAAATAATGATGTTAAAGGTAAGGTCGAAAAGGTTGCTAATTTTATTTACGAGATAAATGGTGAATATATTGTACAAGTTTCATCCTGGCCTTCAAAATCAACGGCTAATTCTCAAGTTAAAAAATTGAAAACAGCTGGATTTGCATCATTTGTAGAGCCTGTGCAAATCTCCGGAAGAGGCACATGGTACAGAGTTAGAGTAAGAGGATTTCATTCTCTTGCTGAAGCTAAAAATTTTCAAAGAACGCATAAATAAACGATTTAATTAAAAGGAAAAGTATGAACTTATTCTCAATTTTTCTTAAGGGCGGATTTATAATGTGGCCGATTTTATTGTGCTCTGTTTTAGCAGTTGCAATCATAATCGACAGATACATTGTACTTAGAAAAGCTAAAATTAACGTGCCTGCTTTTATGGTACGCATCCGGGGATTAATTAAAAAGAAAGATATTTCCGGTGCGATCAGTTTTTGTATGGAAGAAAAATCTCCTGTTGCAAATATTATTCGTAAGGGATTAAAGAAATACAGACTTGGACATGGACGAGTAAAAGAAGCAATCGAAAATGCCGGATCACAAGAAGTTGGGAAACTCGAAAAGGGATTATCCGTTTTGGCAACAGTTGCAGGTATTGCCCCTTTACTTGGATTTTTAGGAACAGTTACGGGAATGATATCTGCTTTTATGAGAATTCAAGATCTTGCCGGAGCCGCTAATCCAGCTGATTTAGCAAGTGGCATTTGGGAAGCATTAGTTACAACCGCTTTTGGTTTGATAGTTGGTATTCCGGCGCTCGCATTTTATAACTATTTCCTAAGTGCAGTAAAAAAACTTGTTGGAGATATGGAAACAGTTGCGAACGATGTTGTTGATATTATTCAGGATACCGGTTCTTCTGCTGATTCGCAAGATGATGAAATTGAAATCGATATATAAGGAATACAAATGAAATTTAAAGTAAATAACGAACCGTTAAGTATTTTTAGTTATTCTTCATTAACTGATATCGTTATGCTGTTACTTATTTTCTTCCTTTTGACTTCTCAGTTTGTAATTCAAACCGGAGTAAAAGTAAAACTACCAGGTTCTAAGACTAATGAGCAATCAGCGCCTACTAGATTGATTGTTACTTTAACATCAGCAGGAGCGGTTTATGCAGGATCAGAGCAGATTGCAATGAGTGATTTGCCCGCAAAACTTAGTGAATTAAAACAGAGTATTTCCGGCGAGGATAATTTAATTATTCGTGCTGATAAAGCTGTTCCCGTTGATTTAGTTATAAAAGTAATAGATGCCGCAAAAACTTCCGGCATTGATAAATTTACTATTCAGACAGAAAAAGAAAATTTGTAAGCATTACCCAACCGGGTTCTAATGATGAAAATGAATTATAACTCCATAAAAAACCTTTCTTATAGTGTTTCACTTTTGATCCACGCAATATTATTATTAATATTTTTTCTAGTGACATTTACAATTACATACCCTCCTAAAGAATATGTTGAGTTATCTTTCGGAACTTCGGGAAAACCCGGTTCATCCGGTGCCATTGGAACTCAAGTAGAAAAAATTGAAGAAACTTCAAAAGCAGAAAAAGTAAATCAAACAGAAAATAATAACTTAGAAGTTAAAGAGGTAAAACTTCCTAAAGCAAAAAATACCGAGGAAGAAAACATCATAAAAGCTGCGGATAAGAAGAAGGATAAACAGCAAACAGAAAAGAATAAATCAGATGATAACGCGAACTCCGATGTAACAACTGCTGGGCAAGGTAATAAAGCAAAAGGCAACGGAAGTTTTGGTTATGATATTGATTGGGGAGGTAAAGGACAAAGAAAAATTTATAGTTACAATGTTCCTTCATATCCTGAAGGAGTTAATAAGCAAGTTGATATTAGACTGAGATTTTCGATAATGCCTGATGGAACAGTCGGAACAATTTTGCCATTAATTAAGGCAGATACAAGACTAGAAAACGCTGCAATAAATTCATTAAGACAATGGCGATTTGAGCCGCTTGATCCTTCGCAAAAACAAGTTGAACAAACAGCGGTTATTGTATTTCCTTATCGCCTTCAGTAGGCTCATCTTTATAATACATTTTGTAGAAGAAAAATTCAGCTATAGACAGAAGTGTCAACGAAAAAGCATCTCTATCGTATAATATACCTAAACCTTCAGGCTTCATAATATATTTTACGGCTATCCCCGTTAAAGTCCAACCAACGGAAAATAGAATACCGATTAAAGCTATATTTAGAACTCCTGCGACTAAGGATTCTTCTTGCCATTTCTTTGTGAAAATTACGAGGGCAAAAATAAAATGAGCAAAAAATATCACCGCTGTGATCATAATAAATTAAAGTTAAAATTTATTTCTTCTATTAATTAAATTCATTCCCAACAATCCGCCTAGAATTCCGAAAATTGAATAGGAAATAGCGCTACTTGTAAACATATAAAATGTGTAAAGCCCTGAAAATCCTTTTGTGGTAATATCTGTTGCCATTTGTTTAAAAATTTGCATTCCCTGCTGAGCTAAAGGGCCTGCTAGAAAATTACTCAGCATTTTTTCCGCATCGGGAATCGCTGCAACTAATTCATTTGATTTAGTTACATATGTGATGATAACATCAAAAAAAGTAGCAAAAATTGCGGTGTAAAGTCCGGTTAATAAACCGTATTTTATTGCTTTTGATGCAGTGATGTAGGCAAAATCTTTGTTTCCGACTCTTTGTAAATAAAGAGCGAAAATTGAGCCGAATGGAACAATTAAACAACAGCCGAAAGTCTTTAGGCCAGGAATTGTAGTTAGAACGGCAGCTGCAAATCCGGCAACTAAAGCCGGTAAGTATTTAGTAGATTTCATTATTTGTTTTTATTTTCAGAAAAATATTTTTCAACAGAATTTAAAATATAAATAAATACAACCGATCCAAACAACAAACCTGTAAACATAGCAAGTAATTTAGAATAATGATAAACATTTAAAGTACTTAGCAAAACATCGAAAAAAATCATAAGTAAAGGAATAAGGAAAAAAATCAATTTTAATTTTGTCCTTTTAATCGCAATTAAGGAAAATAGGGAAGTGATCAACGCTCCTAAATAAATTCCAGTGCATCTTGCGCAAACCAGTAGTTTGTGACCTCCAATTAATATAACTTTAGCTGGATTTTGATGACACACCAATCCGTAATTATATTTAAGAAAAGGATAAAGCAACGCGGTAAATTGAGAATCGGGAAACAAAACTTGAATAGAAAATCCAATACACCAGATTAAAATAGCAATGAAAAACAATAATCTTACAAATTTCAGTTTATTAAAATGATTAGAATTATTTTGCGGTTTATTCAAAGAAAATGTCGTTCTAAGTAATGTTATTTGAAAACAGTAATATTTATTTTCGTTAGTATATATAGCCTATTGCTAAAAATAAAGGAGCTAACAATATCTTCTTCATTTTTCCAATTATTTAGGATGATTTTGTTAAATGATAAATCATTTTTTGACAGACTTGAAATCAATACGCTATCCTTAGAATTAATGATAATTTCTCCGGCTGAGATATTTATATCTTCCAAAGAAATTTTTGTATCAATTTTGCTTAAACCGTTTCCATATTGATCGAAAATCACAATATTCTCACCATCAATAACATAGATATTATTATCAGAAGAAATTGCAAATTTAGTAGGACTATTTAACTTGAAATTTCCCGCATCGTATCCACCGAAGTTACTAAGGTAGTTACCAAACAGATCAAATTTAACTATTCGTTTGTTCTCAGAATCCAAAATAAAAAGATCGCCTTGTTGTGAAGTAGCACAACAAAGAGGATAACCGAATCTTTCGCCACTGTTATCATTATCGTGAGTGTAAAGATTAGAAATATAGTTTAAGAACTTATCAAATCTTTCTACCCTATGGTTGTTTTTATCGCATACATAAATATTTAATGTTGTAGCAAATACATCGGAAGGATCGTCAAAATTTCCCTCGTTCCAGCCATAACCGCCGGCATCTTTTTCAACATTTCCAAGTGAATCGAGTTTAAATAGCTCATTTGTAATTTTATCAGTAACAAAAATGGAACCCGCAGAATTGATATAAAATGAAGTTGCCGCTTTAAAATCACCGATAGTTCGAATCGGAATGAAACTCTGAGAATAAAGTGCTGTAGTAGCAAATAAGAAAAAGGCTAAGCTTTTAAGTTTTAACATACATAAAATTACATAAAAGAATTTTAAATTCAATAAAGTTTATAAATACAGTTTAATAAGATAAAAGAAATTTTGATATTAAAGAATTCATCTTTAATTTTGTACAACTGCCTCATGGTGTAATTGGCAACACGTCTGACTCTGGATCAGAAGAGTCCAGGTTCGAACCCTGGTGAGGCAACTGATTTTTGAATAGAATTTAATATATTAGATTTTTACATTAAACATTGTAATTAATTTTACACTGGCGCGTTCGTCTAGTGGCTTAGGACGCCGCCCTCTCAAGGCGGAGATCACGGGTTCGAATCCCGTACGCGCTACAATTTTTTCCTTTTCTATTAGTCCCTTCATGTTTTACTCATACATTTTAAAAAGTATTAAAGACGGAAGTTATTATTACGGTTCAACATCAGATCTTGAGCGGCGACTTAAAACTCATAATGCCGGGAAAGTAAGATATACCAAAGGTCATTTGCCTTATAAGCTCTATTATTACGAAGAATTTGAGACAAGATCAAAAGCGATTCGCCGTGAAAAGTTCTACAAATCAATCGAAGGTTACAACTGGTTGAAATCCAAACAGATAATATAAAAATGTTTTTGCGGAGATCACGGTTTCTCCCGAAGGGATTCCCATGGAAGAATCCCGTACGCGCTACAATTTTTCACTTTTCTATTAGTTCCTTCATGTTTTACTCATACATTTTAAAAAGTATTAAAGACGGAAGTTATTATTACGGTTCAACATCAGATCTTGAGCGGCGACTTAAAACTCATAATGCCGGGAAAGTAAGATATACCAAAGGTCATTTGCCTTATAAGCTCTATTATTACGAAGAATTTGAGACAAGATCAAAAGCGATTCGCCGTGAAAAGTTCTACAAATCAATCGAAGGTTACAACTGGTTGAAATCCAAACGGATAATATAAAAATGTTTTTGCAGAGATCACGGTTTCTCCCGAAGGGATTCCCATGGAAGAATCCCGTACGCGCTACAAGTCAATTTATCTCCTTTTATCTCGCACCAATGCTTCTTCACAACATTAAACTTGAATAATGATTACATCATTAAAACTCTAATTCATAAATAATTTCAGTTTTAAACCTCGCCTGAAACAATTTTATTATTCATGAGAATTTTTATATTTGTATTCTTGTTATTTAATATTAGAAATGAGTATGAAACGTTACGAAAAGCATATATTTATTTGTGAAAATAAAAGACCCGAAGATGATCCCCGCGGATGCTGTTTTGATAAAGGCGGAGTTGAATTAAAAGCATTATTCAAAAAAAGGATAAAAGAATTAGGTTTAAAGACAGAAGTACGGGCAAACACTGCTGGTTGTTTGGATGCTTGTGAATTTGGTGCAAGCGTTGTTATTTATCCAGAGCAAATTTGGTACGGTGGTGTTAAAATTGAGGACGTTGAAGAGATTTTGCAAAATCATATTATCGGGGGAAAACCTGTAGAACGATTATTTATTAAACATCCAAAGTATCATAGAGATGACATTAAAGTCTGAGATAGATCATGCAAAGAAAATTTTTAATGTTCTTAAAAATGAATATCCGAAGGTAAAGCCGGCTTTAGAATATTCTAGCCCATTTCAACTTTTAATTGCTACGATTCTTTCAGCGCAATGTACTGATGAAAGAGTTAATATCGTAACAAAATCTTTGTTTAAGAAGTATAAAAATCCACAAGATTTTACGAATGTATCAAACGAAGAGTTGGAAAAGGATATTTATTCTACTGGCTTTTATCGACAAAAAGCTAAAAGTTTAAAAGAGTGTTGTAAATTTTTAATTGAAGATCATGAAGGAAAAGTTCCGGCTGATTTTGATGACTTAAATAAATTGCCGGGAGTTGGACGTAAAACCGCATCTGTGGTTGCCGGAAACGGATTTGGAATTCCGGCTATTGCAGTCGATACACATGTTAAAAGATTATCCAATTTACTCGGATTTATAGATTCTAATAATCCTGAGAAAATTGAATCTAAATTGAAAGAATTATTACCAGAGGAAGATTGGGTTAATAGTTCTCATTGGCTGGCTGCGCACGGAAGAAAAATTTGTATTGCCAGAAGGCCAAAATGTTTTGAATGTGTAATCGGGAATTTATGTCCAAGCTTTAATCCCGATGCAAAGAAATAATTTTATGATTCTATTAAAATCAAATAACGATGGATAAAAATGGAAAACATTGAAAGAAATAGAGATTTCTGCTTATCGATTTTAAACGAATACACAAGAGGAGAAAGTTTATTAAGACACGCTTTCTCAGTTGAGACTTGTGTTCGTGCATATGCTGAAAAATTTAATGAAGATGTTGAATACTGGGGTAATGTTGCGTTACTTCATGATTTCGATTATGAGACTTTCCCATCGGAAGAAGATCATCCTTTTAAGGGAAATAAGATTTTGGAAGAAAAAGGGTTTAGCCAGGATTTTAGAGACGCCATAATGTCGCACGCTAATTATACTAATGTTCCGCGAAATACTTTGCTGAGAAAAACTCTTTTTGCTTGTGATGAACTAGCGGGATTTATTACCGCCGTAACCTATGTTCGCCCGAATAAATTGATAGAAGAAGTTGAAGTTAAATCAGTAAAGAAAAAAATGAAAGACAAAGGTTTTGCTAGATCGGTAAGTAGGGAAGATATTGTTAGCGGGGCAGAAGAGCTCGGTATTCCACTTGAAGAGCACATAGATTTTTGTATTACCGCGATGAAGGTTAACCACGAGCAGCTCGGTATATGATAATAGGAGATACTGTAGAAAATTTTTTCTTAAAAGATCAGGACGGCAATGATTTTGAACTTTACCAAAATCTTGATAAAAAAGTTTTATTAGTTTTTTACCCAAGAGACAAATCCCTTGTATGTACTCTTCAACTTAAAAGTTATTCAAAGAATCGTGATAAATTTGAAAATTTAGGAATTAGAATTTTTGGAGTAAACGTAGCCGATTCAAAATCACACCAGTGATTTTTGTAAATCGTCTAATTTGGAATTCCCATTATTAATTGACGAAGAAAAGCGGATTAGCAAACAATTTGATGCACTAAATTTTATTGGGAGTAATAAGCGCAAATTAGTGCTTATTGGCAGAGATAAAAAATTATTGTACCAAAAAGAAATTTTATCGGCTTTTTACCTTGGGACAGACTATATCCTTAATTCTTTGAAAGAATTAAATCTTATTTAAGTGACTTGACAATTTAGCCTATTCTTAGCTAAATTTAGATCAATTATTAGGAGGATTTATAAGGGAATTTTGCTACAGGTATAAAAGGTGTTACAGACTAATATTGTTCTGTGTTTTTTAAGTTGAATTCTGTGACAAATTTATAAATAATTATAAGTATCAGATGAAAAGCAAAATCTCTTTATTTTTCCTTTTGGCGTTTTCCATTCCATTGTATGCCCAAAATGACCTTAAGGTTATCTCATCGGATAGAAATTCCATATTAGTAGAGTACTCTCCGGTTTATTCTGATACTTCAATTATAACAATTGATGATAAACAATTTACAAATGTTGATTTGAGTGGCGGAGTTTTGGCAAATCCTTCTGATTGGGGAAATCCTGCAATTCAACAGAGAATCTTAAATGTTGGTGTTCCTTCGGAAACCGGAAATACTATCCAAATCGTGAGTTCAAGTTATTCAGAGATTAAAGGTTTGATTTCTCCAATTCCTCAGCTTGTTAAAGACGGAAAAGTAAATGCTTTTAATTATAAAGTAGGTAATGACTATTACAATTACAAAAACGCTTCAGATTTAGTTAGTTTTGGAGAATACGGAATCTCTAGAGGATTGAGAACTCAGTCTTTAATTATTTCTCCTGTAAATTTTTATCCGGGACAAAATAAAATTAGGCTATACGATAAGATAGTATTTAAAGTTACCTTTTCTAAAAATCAAAAAATATCCGCAATTCCGGTTGATAAATTTTCCTCTGCAACTGTTCTGAATTTTAATGCTGCCAAATTTTGGAACGATTTGCAATCTCAAAAGAAGTTTAAAAAAATTTCTAATAGCGTACTTTCAACAGGTAAGTGGGTTAAGTTCGAAGCTCCTGATGAGGGAATTTATAAAATAACAAGGTCAATGCTTGCGTCTTTCGGAATCGATCCGAACACTGTTGATCCTAGAACTATTAAAATTTATAATAATGGTGGGAAAATACTTCCCGAAGATCCGATGGCTTCAAGGCCAAATGATCTTGTTGAAAATGCTATTATTGTTGCGGGGCAAGACGACGGCAAATTTGATGACGGCGATTATATATTGTTTTATGGTAGAGGAATAGATTTTTGGGATTATTCGGCTAGCTCCAATTCCGTGGTTCGGTTTCATAATGTATATTCAAAAGAGAATTATTACTGGATTACTTCCGGCGGCGCAAATGGGAAAAGAATTACTGAACAACAAAGCTTAAATACAACTCCCGATATAACCGAAACAACTACTCCTGCATTCGGATATATGGAAGATGATAAAATAAATATCGGAAAGTCGGGCAGACAGTTTTTCGGCGATGCTTTTACTCAAACGTCTTCGTCAGAAACATACGTTTTAAAACTTGATGACAGAGTTCAATCTACACCAATTTATTATTCAACCAGATTTGCAAACTCTAGCCCGGGAAGTATAGGATTAGAAATTGATGAATCCGGAAATGTTTTACTTAATAGAACATTGCCGGGTTATGGTTTCGGGGACAATGTATATAGTTTTGGAGTTGGATATGTTTATAACTTTAGCTACTCAGGTAATTTACAAGATAATCGCAGTGTTTTGAAATATACTATGACTCCAACTTCTTTGAGTTCAACAGGATATATCGATTATTATGAAATTCGTTATACAAGAACCTTAGCTGCTTTAAATGATAACATAATTTTTTATTCTCCCGATTCTTCAAAGAATGTTCAATATAACTTAAACGGATTTTCATCCAGTAACATTCAGGTTTTTAATGTTAGCGATTATTCGAATGTTACTCTTATATCTAATCCTGTTATGCTTAGCGGCGGCGAATTTAGATTTCAAACCAAAGAGAGTAATGGAAATATTTCTAAATATATAGCAGTGGGAAACGGAGCTTTTAAAACTCCGGTAAATCCTGTTGAAGTATCAAACTCTAATGTCCATGGTATTGCGGACGGAGCAAAATTTATAATTATTACTCCTACTGATTTTGAGGATGCAGCAAATAAATTAGCAAGCTTTAAAGAAACTCAAGCAAGAGTTAAAATCTCAACTAAAGTATTTAATGTTGATCAAATTTTTAATGAGTTTGGGTGCGGAATGAGAGATGTTAGTGCAATTAGAGATTTTATAAAATATGCATATGATAATTGGACAATAAAACCGGAATATGTTCTGTTATTAGGTAAAGGTACGTATGATTACAAAGACATAGAAGGACTTCATAATAATTTTATTCCGGCGTATGAAACTGAAGAATCCTTAAATGAAATAACTTCTTATGCTACCGATGACTATTTCGTTCGTGTTGACGGCAACGATAATCGAATTGATTTATCTATAGGTAGGCTTACTGCTGAGAATCCACAACAAGCCAATGATGTTGTAGATAAAATAATTAGATATGAATCCCAGAGTAAACAAGGTTCATGGAGAAATCTTATTACGTTAGTGGCTGATGACGGTTATACTTCTAAGGGTTGGGAAGGACCGGATCATACGGCGGCTTCCGAATATTTAGCAAATAATTATATTCCGGCTTCTTTTGATTTAAAGAAAATTTACCTTGCTGCTTATCCTGTTGTGGTAACCGGTTTGGGTAAAAGAATTCCGGACGCAGCAAAAGCAATTGTTGATGCGGCTAATGAAGGTACTCTTATTATGAACTATGTCGGTCACGGTAGCCCTGAGCTTTGGGCACATGAATTTGTTTTTGAAAAAGATGTTACAATTCCTCAAATGCACAATACGGATTATTTCTTTTTAACTGCTGCTACATGTGATTTCGGCTATTTCGATGTTCCAAGTTTTCAAAGTTCTGCGGAGTTATTGGTATTAAAAAGTGATGGTGGAGCTATTGGTGCTTTATCTTCTTCAAGACTCGTTTATTCTAGTGATAACCATACTTTAATGTATAAATATTTCCAAAATTTACTTCAATCTAATCGAGACACATTAAACTTGCCTATTACCGTTGGACAAGCTTTTTATAATATTAAACAAACTCTTTACAGTGTGAATGATCAGAAATACGGAATTATGTGTGACCCAACTCTAAGATTAAAAATGCCTGAATATACTGCTTCTATAGATTCGATTAATGGAAGTAATCTTACCGGGAATGTGGATATAAAAGCCTTGAGTAAAACCAAAATTGAAGGTGAAGTAAGAAAACCTGATAACTCACCATGGACTGATTTTTCCGGCAGTGGAATTTTAACAATGTTTGATTCCCAAAGACAAGTAAGCCTGACAGCGCTTAGGGGATATCCAATGATTTTACAAGGCGGTGTTATTTTCAGAGGACAAGTTTCAATTGTTAACGGGAAATTTAGCACCAACTTTGTTGTGCCAAAAGATATTTCGTACGAAAATAAAAACGGTAAAGTGATTTTTTACTTTTTTAATAATGATGTTGACGGAATTGGTTATACAAAGAACGTAATAATCGGCGGAACGGATAGCTCAACAGTTAACGATGGTAAAGGCCCTGATATGCAAATTTTCTTTGATAACACAAATTTTAAGGATGCGTATTTAGTAAATCCGGACTCAAAATTGATTGTAAAATTAGCAGATCAAACCGGATTAAATACAACAGGAACCGGCGTAGGTCATAAGCTAGAAGGAATTTTGAATAATGACGAAAATAACCCGATTGATTTTACAAATTATTTTACCGGAGATAAAGATGCCGGTGGTAAATCCGGAGAAATAACTTATCCGTTTAACGGTCTTGATCCCGGTGACTATACAATAAAAGTAAAAGCTTGGGATGTATTTAATAATTTTTCAACTACATCTGCTAATTTTAATGTTGTTGAAAGCGGAGATTTGGTAATAAAAGATGTGTACAATTATCCAAATCCTTTTGGGTCTAGTACAACTTTTACATTTCAACAAAATTTGGATTCTCCGCTTGATGTTCAAATCAAAATTTATACAGTTGCCGGACGTCAAATCAGAGAGATTGATAAAACCGGTCTTTTAGAAAAATTCGTAAAGATTAATTGGGACGGAAGAGATGAAGACGGAGATATAATTGCAAACGGCACTTATCTGTATAAAGTTATAGTAAAATCACAAGATGGGAAATTTAATAAGAGTGTGTTAGGTAAACTTGCAGTGATTAGATAATAAAATTAGCTCAAATTTTTCATTACAAAGGGTTTATTTTTTATATTTAATCTTTTGCAAAAAACAATTATTTATAATTTAGTATAAGATCATATATTTGGAGGACAATAAGAATGAAGACGATTTTAAGGCTTGTGTTAGTAGGTATGATGATTACTTTACTGCACAAAGTAACCTATGCGCAAGGAGAAGCTGCAGTTCCGTTTTTATTGCTGGCGCCCGATTCAAGAGGCGGAGCGATTGGGGAATCCGGTACTGGTTTAGCTGATAACTCCGCTGCAATTTTTTGGAATCCGGCAGGAATTGCATTTCTTAAAGGTTCTGAAATAAGTATTACGCATAGTAACTGGTTGCCGCAATTCCACCTGGATATATTTTATGATTATCTGACTTATAGGCAATATATTGATGACATTGACGGAAGTTTAACCGCAAGTATTACTTATATGAATTATGGTAAATTTGTCAGAACCGGTCCTGATGACCCAACTCCGCTTGGTACTTTTAGCTCATTTGATGCTGCCTTAACGGTCGGATATGCAACAAAACTTTCATCTGATTGGGGCATTGGTTTTAACTTAAGACTAATTCATAGTCAGCTTTCGGATCAACCAACAGCGCAAGAGCAGGGTAGCGGTACAGCCACTTCTGTTAGTTTTGACGTTGCTGCTATGTGGAGGCCTGAAAAATTTGTGATACCTTTTGTTGATGAAGATTTAGGAAAGAAATTTAGCATTGGTGCAAATTTAAGTAACCTTGGTCCTAAAATTAATTATATAGATAGGGCACAAGCTGATCCTATTCCTACAAATTTAAGATTAGGATTTGCTTACCAAATATTTAGTGATGATTATAACTCCTTAATGTACACACTGGATTTTAGCAAATTACTCGTTAGTAGAGATACTGGTTCTTCTGGTACTTCTAAAGAATTTTATCAGGCAATCTTTTCTTCCTGGACAGACAAACCATTTAGTGAAGAATTAAGAACAATAAATTCTTCCATGGGATTAGAATACTGGTATGGAAATGCTAGTACTTTCGCTTTTGCTCTTAGAACCGGGTTCTTTTACGAAGATCCGAATTATGGAAATAGAAAGTTCATGACTTTCGGTGCCGGTATAAGATATGATATTTACGGATTTGATTTCAGTTATTTAACTACCTCAGTATTCAAGGGAGGCGAAAATAATCCTTTGAACGATACTTTAAGGTTTACAGTATTAATCGGCTGGGGCGGTGCTCAAGATATTGCACGCGGATTACCTAGGGGGATATAATCATTCATGCTGAAAAAAATTGTAGTTTCAATTCTAATGTTGTTTGGTTTGGGCAGTGCTTCTGCCCAAACTTTTGTTAATAAGTTAATCGCATCTCCTGTTTCAACTCCTTTAAAAGTTAATGGGATAGATACCTTAAAGATTCTAGGTGTCATGGTTGATTTCCAGGAAGACAAAGATGCTGCTACTTTTGGCAACGGAAAATTCGGTTCTATATATTCTCAAGATTACGGTTCCACTATTCTTGACCCTTTGCCACACGATAAATCATATTTTGATGAGCATCTAGAATTTGTTAAAAATTATTATCAAAGAGTTTCGAACGGCAAATTAGTAATTAAGTATACTGTTCTTCCTGGAATCATTACTGTTTCTCAGAGAATGCGTTCTTATTCTCCGCCAAATAACTCGGAAGATTTTACACTTCTAGGAGATTTTGCTAAAGAAGTTTGGGCAAAGGTAGATTCTGCAAATCCGGGTTTTGACTTTGGAGATTATAATGTATTTACAGTTTTTCATGCCGGCGTTGGCAGAGATGTTACTCTACCGGGAAGCATAGGAGATCAGAAGGATTTACCCTCAGTTTATTTAAGTACAAAAGCATTAAAGAATATTTTCGGAAATTCGTTTGATGGATTTTCTGTTTCCAACGGAAATACGAAAATAAAAAACACAATGATAATTCCCGAAACCGAAAGCAGAGAAATGTCCTCACTCTCGGGAAATGTCTTATTTCAGCTAACCATAAACGGTTTACTTGTTGCGGATATTGCAAGTCATCTTGGTTTACCGGACTTGTTTGATACAAAAACCGGTATTAGTGCTATTGGTAGATTTGGTTTAATGGATGGGCAATCTATTTTTGCTTATAATGGGCTTTTTCCGCCGGAGCCATCACCATGGTCAAAAATTTATTTAGGCTGGGCTGATCCGGTTACGCTTTCTCCTGGTAATTATGATATAAATATAGCTACGCAATTGGCCGCAACTTTAAGCGATACTACAATTTTAAAAATTCCTATAAGTTCAAGCGAATATTTTTTAGTTGAAAATAGAAATAGAGATGCAAACAAAGACGGTTCTATTTTAACTTATGTGCTGGATGGTCAAACCCACACTAAAACATTTGCGAAGGATACTACTGGTTTTTACAGTTACCAGGTTGATTCAGTTCAGGGTGTTGTAACGAATGTTGATGAGTTTGATTGGGCAGTTCCGGGGAACGGAATAGTCATTTGGCATATTGATGATAATATTATCCGCGCGAATCTTTCCACAAATACTATTAATGCGGATATTAATAAGCGTGGTGTTTATGTTGAAGAAGCCGATGGCATTTGGGACATAGGGCAAAAGTTTAACACTATTCTAGGTGATGTTGTAATTGGCGAGGGCGAGCAAGCAGATTTTTGGTACAAAGATAATCCATCAAAACTTTACCAAAATATGTTTTCAAAAGACACACGACCAAATACGAACTCAAACTCCGGAGCAAATAGTCTAATTACCGTTTCAAATTTTTCAAATATAGCGAATAAAATGTCTTTCAATGTTAGCTATGGCGATTCAATTGTTAAGCCTATTTTTTCGCACGAACTTTCATTGGCAAATAAATCTGAAAAATTAACAACTATCCAGGGAAGCAGTAAATATAGTTTCGCATTGCTTAACGGAACAGACTTGTATATACTCAATGGCTCAGGAAAAATTGTAGATTCTTTAATGAACTTTTCCAATTACAAAGTTGCTTCAGTTTTATATAATAATACAAATTATATTGTCGGAGCATCCGGTAATAACTTGAACGTATACATGGATGATGGAAGTGCACATTATCTGAGCTCTCAAAATATTAATCATACAATTACGGCTCAGCCGGTAATTGAACAAATAGGTAATTATTATAAAATTGTAGTAGGAACCGATGCCGGAAATCTTAGTTCGTTTTCTCTGGGTGAATTGCCTAATACAGATCCTGTTGAAGGAGCTTTTGCAACTCTTAACAATTCCGAAGCTATAATTAATTATGTTGTTGATGGCGGAGGTTATTATATAATCACTACTAAAAATGAGAACGGTAATACAAAATTCACTCTTAGAGGTAACGGTTATTCATACGATTTTGCGGATTCTGTTTTGCAGTTAGCACAAACAACAGATAATTCGGGAAGTCCGATAACGATAGTTCTAAATAACGCAAATCAATTCTTTGTACTTAAAATGAATGAGTTGGTAAAGCAATTTACAATCAAATCAGCCAATCAAATAAGATCATTTGCCCTCGGAGATTTAAAGCAAGACGGATCTAATTATATAATTTTTAATAATGGTAATAAATTAGATGCGGTAAATACTCAGGGTGCCGAAGCAGAAAATTTCCCGTTTGAAGATCCGCAGAATGTTGGTTTTACAGGAACTCCACTGTGTGCCGATTTTGCCGGAAATAACAATGGTGAGGTTATTGCGACAACAACGGATGGAAGAATTTTTGCGATTGACGGCGGTACGGGAAAAATAGTAAATAGTTTTCCAATTTTAAGCGGTTATCAGTTAAAAACTACTCCTGCTTTATTTGAAGATAATGGACAAATATCACTCGCTGCTATAAATAATAATAATACATTTAAAGCCTGGAACATTGGATTAACTAAAGGAAATATGTACTGGTCTGAAGAAAACCAGAATAATTTTAATAATGCACTTTTAGGCAGAGCTTCTCAATCAGAAGTTAATAATAGTTTTTTCCCAAAAGATAAAGCTTATAATTATCCTAACCCGGTATACGGCGGCGAAACTAATATTAGATATTATGTTTCCGAGGATTCTAAAATAGATATCAAGATATTTGATTTAGCAGGTGATTTTGTCGCAGAATTGAATGATAATGCTCAAGGCGGGATGGATCATGAAACCAAATGGGACGTTAATGGTATTCAGAGCGGTGTTTATATTGCCAGAATCGAAGCGCAAAGTTCTAGCGGGAAATCTGAAAGTAACATTATAAAAATTGCTGTTATAAAATAAATTTTATTTAAGATTTTTGAATGAATCATTTTTCATTTACTTCTTAAAATCTAACCTTTGCAGATAATAACGGAGTATAGTTAAGAATCATGGGTAAAGCAACTCTTCGTGTTCTTGTCATAATTTTATTATTTCAATTAAAAGCATATTCTCAATTCACTGAATTTCATCCTGAATTAAAATGGTATACCATAAAAGGAAAACATGTTGAAGTTCATTTTCATGAAGGCGCCGAAAGAACTGCGAGAATAACTGCTAAAATCGCTGATGAAGTTTGGGGACCTCTTACATCATTATATCATTACGATCCCGGTATTGTTCATTTTGTAATTAAAGATATTGATGATTATTCTAACGGGGCAACTTACTTCTTTGATAATAAAATAGAGATTTGGACAAGTGCTTTAAATTTTGATTTACGCGGGACACACAATTGGCTTAGGAATGTAATCACGCATGAATTTACACACATGGTTCAAATTCAGTCGGCGATGAAAATATCCCGGACTGTTCCCTCCATTTTTCTGCAAGCTTTAAATTACGAAGATGAAAGACGTCCTGATATTTTATATGGCTATCCGAATGTAATTGTGTCTTACCCAATTGCTACTGTTAATGTCCCTTCATGGTTTGCTGAAGGAACCGCACAATACAATCGTAAAGAATTTAGTTACGATAATTGGGATACACACAGAGACATGATTTTAAGAAGTTATGCTCTTGATGGGAATATGCTTACTTGGAATCAGATGGGTGTTTTTGATAAAACCAGTCTTGGAAATGAATCGGTTTATAACTCCGGATTTGCTTTAACCAGATATATTTCTCAAAAGTATGGTGAAAATAAACTTCGAGAAATTAGTCACGATTTAGGAAAATTAGGTGTTTTTACAATAGATGCGGCATTTAAGGATGCTTTGGGAAAAGACGGTAACCAGGTTTATGATGAATGGAAAAGCTTCGTTACTGAGAATTATAAAGAAAGAAGCAAATCTGTTTTATCAAATTTAGTTACCGGTGATAAAATTATTGATGCCGGATTTGGAAACTTTTTTCCAACATATTCTCCCGATGGAACTAAATTCGCCTATGTTTCAAATAAAGGATTTGATTATTTAGGCCTTTCTAGTGTTTATGTTCACGACTTAAAAACTAAAAAAGAAACGAAAATTGCAGATAATGTTCGTTCTACAATTAGCTGGATACCGGGTGAAAACAAGATAATTTATTCTAAGCTAACAGATGATAACCCAAACTGGTATAATGTTCATGATATTTATGTATATGATTTCGATAAAGAAAAAGAGACTAGATTAACACATGATCTAAGAGCTAACCAACCTTCAGTTTCTCACGATGGTAAACATATTGTTTTCCTATTTGAAAAAGACGGAACAACTAATTTAGGAATGGTTGATATTAACGGAAAGAATTTTAAGAAACTAACGATTTTCAGCAACGGAGAACAAGTATATCAGCCGAAATTTTCTCTAGATGACAGTTATATAATATTTGATTATTCCTATGCTGATAATAGGGATATAGCAAGAATAGATACAAACGGCGGAAACTTTAATTATATATTAAAAACAAAACACGATAATCGTAACGCAGTTTTTGATGGAAAAGGTGATATCGTTTATTGCTCGGATTCAACGGGGATATTTAACATATACTCAATGAATTTGAAAACGCGAGATGTTAAAAAATTAACAAATGTTATTGGCGGCGCGTTTATGCCTTCTATCGATAATGAAGGAAATATCCTTTATGCCGGTTACACTTCAAAAGGATTTAAAATATTTAAGATTACTCCGGAAGAACAAACTAAAGTTGAAAACGGTAAAGACTATGTTTGGACAAATAATCCTCCGTTAGGCAAAGACAAACCGAACGGGGATCTTAAGAATTTTAACCTCAATAAATTAGTCCATTATAATGATTATGAAATTCCCAATTATAAAAAAGAAGATTATCATGGTGAATTTACAAAGTTATCTTTCTTTCCATTTATAAGGTATGATAATTACAACACATCGAATAAGTTTATTGACAAATTAAAACCGGGTTTATATGTAAGTTCAAGCGATATGCTGGATAGATATTCTTTTTTCGCCGGAGCATCAATAAATGCAAGATTAGAGAGAGATCTATTTTTTATTTTTAATTATCGGGATAAACTTCCTCTACTTTTTAATATGGGAATTAAACCTGAACTATCTTTAGAATTATATAATATAAGTAGAAAAGCTAATACTGATGTTCTGTTTGGCGCTGATACTGTTGGTTCCCAAGTATCTTATGACAAAACAATTCCTACAGATGTAACCTATAATTTATTTGAGGTCGATTTAGCCGCGAAACAGAAGATATTTTCGCGCAATCAGAATTTGGAATTGAGATATATATTTAGTCGTTATTCTGCGACTCTTGGTAGTTTTATCATTAATCTGGATACAGGTCCGTATCTTTATCCTTCAACTAGTGATAATTATTTGATTGGAAGTAATTTTCAACTTAAATATACATACGATGGAATTTTACCTACTATTGATCGGGATATAAATCCGGTTGGAATGCAGCTCGAGCTAACTTATAATTACGAGTTAAACAAATTTAATCCCGACGGAAATTATAAGGTTGAAGGCGGATTATTACAACCTCTTTATGATAATTTCAATTTCAGTAGGCTTGAGTTAAACGGTAAAGTTCATCTTCCAGTTTTTGGTAGTTCAACATTAACTACGCAACTAAGATTAGGAACTATATTTGGTCCAACTATGCCGGATTTCTTTGATTTTTATTTAGGCGGATTGCCAGGCATGAAAGCTTACCCTTTTTATGCTGTAAGCGGTAATAGGATTGGCTGGTTAAACTTAACTTATAGATTCCCATTGTTCCGTAACATTGATACTCGTGCCGGACAACTTTATATTGATAAAATTTTCTTCTCAATTTATGGCGATATAGGCAATGCCTGGAATGGTTCTGTTCCTGCTTTAAGTACATTTAAAAAGGGGCTGGTGCTGAAATCAGAGTTCATATGAACTCATATTATATTTTCCCAACGGATTTATTTTTTAACGCATCATATGGATTTGATAAATTCACTAAGAATTTTAGGGGGGAAGATGTTACTTACGGAAAAGAGTGGCGTTTTTATGGTGGTTTATTATTTGGCTTCGATATGTAAAACCGTTAGGAAATTAGATCCTGAATATCTTGTATCTAAAAGGAAACTAACATGAAAAATTTGAATTTTAAGATTTTTGTTCTTCTTCTTGCAATAATTTCTTTACCATATTGCACTAATGCGCAAGAGACGGCTAAAGTGAATAATAATTTAAGCCGTAGTGTATATCTGGATTTTCTATCAACTCCTTCTGATTTAGCTGTTACCGAAACTCCTAAAGTTAGCTTGGAAAATCCAAATAAAAAATCGAGAATTTTAGCCGGAGCATTATCTGCCATATTGCCCGGAGCCGGCGAATTTTATTCTGAACATTATCTCAAAGCTGCTATATTTTTCTTAGTAGAAGCTGCGGCGGTTACAACAGCAATTATATATAATCATAAAGGTGATTTTCAAACTGCGTTTTTTGAACAATATGCCGATAAACATTGGAGTGCGAAAAGATATGCCGAATGGACTTTGAATCATACTAGTTATATAAATCCCGAGGTTGATCCAAGTAATTATAATGTGGTCAATAACGATGGTTCGGTTAATTGGGGAGAATTAAACAGACTGGAAAGTGATTTAGGTGGCGGATATACTCACAGACTTCCTCATCAGGGTGAACAACAATATTACGAGTTAATCGGAAAATATCCGCAATATAGCCACGGCTGGGATCAAGCCAATCCTAACGATACTGATTATCATATTTTATCATATGAGTTCAATTGGTATTCGCATCAACGCGGCGTTGCAAATGATTATTATAATACCGGTGCCGCTGCTGTTGTAGTAGTTGTAGTTAATCATGTGTTGAGTGTTGCCGATGCAATTTGGAGTACAGATTTGTACAACGGTGAACTAGCTATGAACATGAGAGTTAACGGAATAAACGTTGCCGGAAGAACTCAGTTTGTTCCTACAATGAATTTCAGTTTAAAGTTTTAGGTTAATACTTAAAATTTAGATAAATTTGTACTAAACATTTAGCGATTCTATCGCAACGCGGTAGCATCGCTTTTTTATATAAGTAGTTTGTATTTACGTTTGTAACTTAGAATTGAATATTATGAAAACACCATTAGTCGTTATTGTTGGAAGACCTAATGTAGGGAAATCCACATTTTTTAATAGGTTAGTTGGGAATCGTGAGGCAATTGTAGATGATAAGAGCGGAGTAACAAGAGACAGAAATTACGGCGAAGTTGAATGGGACGGAAAGATATTTAGATTAATGGATACAGGCGGATATGTTCCTGCGTCACCGGATTTATTTGAAACAGCAATTCGCGAACAAGTTGAAATTGCGATTTCTGAAGCGGATTTAATAATTTTTCTTGCCGATGCTAGAGCAGGCGTAAATCCTATGGACATTGAAATTGCTAACATGCTTAGAATTTCGGGCAAGGATTTTTTCTTAGTGGTTAACAAAGTAGATTCTGAGCAATATGAATCTGCTGCTATTGAATTTTATAATTTAGGTGTTGATGAAGTTTTTGATATTTCTGCAATTGGCGGAAGAAAAATCGGTGACTTACTCGATACTATTACTGCTAATTTTCAACCTTATGATGAAAATGCCCCTAAAGATACAAGATTAAAAATTGCTGTTGTTGGAAGGCCGAACGTTGGAAAATCTTCTTTAACTAATGCTCTATTGGGACAAGAAAGAAGTATTGTTACAGATATTCCCGGCACAACTAGAGATAGTTTGGATTCTGTTCTAAAGTATTATGGTGAAGAAATTGTTTTAGTTGACACAGCTGGTTTACGTAAGAAAAAGAAGGTTGAAGAAAGTATCGAATTTTTTTCTAACATCAGAACTTTACGTGCCATTTCCGAATGCGATGTTGCAATTGTAATGCTCGATGCAAACTTTAATCTGGAAAAACAAGATCAAAAAATAATTGATGAAGCAGTTAGATGGAGAAAAGGGATTGTAATTGCTGTTAATAAATGGGATCTTATAGAAAAAGAAACAAACACTTCGAAGAAATTTGAAGAAGAAACAAAATTAAAAATGGGTTCTATAGATTATATTCCAATTATGTTTATTTCCGCACTCACCAAACAAAGAATATTTAAGCTGATTGATTTAGTGAAAGAAATAAGCGAGAGAAGAAAATCAAAAGTGCCGACAAGTGAACTTAATGATGTTTTACTGCCTGAAATAGAAAAAGCTCCGCCTCCATCAAGTAGAACCGGTAAAGAAATTAAAATAAAGTATATAACTCAAGTTGGTGATCACTATCCAATATTTCTGTTTTTTACTAATTTTCCGAAAGAGATTCCTGAACATTACAAAAGATTCCTGGAAAAATTAATAAGAAAAAAATTCGGTTTTGAGGGGATACCAATGACACTAAGCTTTAAGAATAAATGATAAAACCCGGAAGAATAATAGTTATCGGTGGAAATGCTGCAGGGCCTGCCGCAGCTGCTAAAGCAAAAAGGATAAATCCTGATGCCGAAGTAATTATGTATGAAGCCGGGGACTATATTTCAACCGGAACTTGTGAAATACCTTATGCTTTAGCTGAAGAAATACCCGATTACAAATCACTTATATTTTACGATCCGATTTCCTTTGAGACAGAAAAAGGCGTAAAAGTTTTTATTAATCATAGAGTTGAGTTTATAAATTCTAAGGATAATACTCTTACTGTAAAGAATATTAAGACGCAACAAGACTTCACAACACATTACGATGCTTTAATAATAACTTCCGGTTCCTATCCAAAATCAATTTCTTACTTTAAACATGATTACAAAAATCTAAGATCGCTTAAATCTATAAAGGATTTGGAGTTTATAAAAAATTACTTCCAATTTAATAGAATAAAAAAAGTTGCCGTTTTCGGGGCAGGTTATATTGGTTTGGAGACTGCGGAAGCTCTTTCAAAATTAAATTTAGAAGTAGTTTTAATTGAAAAAGAAGAACTCCCAATTTCAAATGCCGAGAAAGAAATAAGCGTTTTAATAAAAGAATTGATAAGTAAAAATAATATCGAGTTTTATGGTTCTGTAAATTCGATTAAATATTTTGCGGAGAATAATAGAATAAAATCAATAAATATTGATAGCCGAATTATTGATGTTGATTTTGTAATAAACGCTGCCGGTTTTAAACCCAATAATCAGCTCGCGCTGCAAGCAGGTTTGAAACTAGGAAAGTTTGGCGGAATTGCAGTAGATAGAAAATTAAAAACTTCTGATCAATTTATATATGCCGCCGGTGATTGTATTGAGGTAACAAATTTTATTACGAACAAAAGTGAATATATACCTTTAGCTTCAGCAGCTCACCTTTATGGTCATATTGCGGGTGAAAATGCTGCAGGCGGTAACGTTCTTGCTGAACCAATTGTGAGGAATATTTCAGTAAAAATTTTTAATAAATATTATGTTTGTGTAGGATTAACTGAGCGGGAAGCTAAAGAGTCCGGTTTTTATGTCGGAACTGTTCAAGAAATTGTTCCGAATTTAGTAAAAGTTATGCCGGAAAGTAATAATGTATTTGGAAAAATTGTTTTTGAGAGAAGTTCCTCTAAAATATTGGGGGCTTCATTTTTAGGTGATAAAGAAGTTTCAGGTTATAGTGATATAATTTCAACCTTAATAAAAACTCGTCAATCCGCAGAGATTTTAAGCGAGATAAATTTTAACTATACTCCTCCTTTATCTCCGTTTATTAATTTACTTTCCGTTTTAGGAAGAAAAATAAAAAAGCAAAATAAATAAGAGGATTTATGCCCGAAAGATTTAAGAATTTTAGTTTAATAGATCATCCTTTAGTGCAAAGAGATGTTACCGTAATACGAGATAAAACAACACCACCGGAATATTTTAGAGCAGCTGTTAGCAGAATTTCAAATATATTAGCCGTTGAAATAAGCAAAAATTTTTCCTTATCACAAAAGCAAATTGAAACTCCGCTTGAGGTAACAAAAGGTTTTAAATTGGAACAAGAAGTTGTTCTCGTTCCGGTTTTACGTGCCGGGCTCGGAATGGTTAGTGGATTTCTTTCTATCATTCCGGATGCTAAAGTTGGACATATCGGACTGCAGCGTGATGAAGAAACACTTCAACCCGTTGAGTATTATTATAAAACTCCAAAAAATATACATGATTCAATGGTCATTCTGATTGATCCGATGCTGGCTACAGGAGGTAGTGCTTCCGAAGCATTGAATTACTTAAAGAAAAGGGGAGCAAAAAATTTAGTTTTTGCGTGCTTAGTAGCTGCGCCGGAAGGGATAAAAAGAATTGAAAAAGTCCACCCTGATATAAAAATATTCGGTGCAGCATTAGACAGAGAACTAAATGAAAAAGGTTATATTCTCCCAGGATTAGGTGACGCAGGTGATAGAACATTTGGTACGCTTTAAACTTATAGCTCTTTGCTTAATAATTTGGGGAAGCTTTACTTCAATATATTCCCAAACATATCCTGATTCCTCAGTTAACCGGTTATTAAAATCCGGTATTAACAATTTGATTATACAGCAGTATGATAAAGCTAAATCTGATTTTACAGAATTGGATAATTTATATCCGAATCTACCTTTTGGGAAAATTTATTTAGCTGCTTTGCAAATTGTTAAAGCGTATGATTTTGGAAATGAATATGATTCAAAAAAAATAGAAGGCTTACTAAATCTAGCTCGCAAGAAAGCGGAAGTTTTACTGGATGAAGATAAGACAAACATTTGGAACCAATATTTTATAGCGCTGTGCGACGGTTATTATTCCTATTATAAAGCACTAAATTCTAGTTGGTGGCCGGCGTTTTCCAATGGTGTTAGTTCGGTCGAAAGTTTCCAAAAATGTTTACAAATGGATCCTAAATTTTATGAGGCATATGCGGCAATAGGTTCATTTAAGTATTGGAAAAGCAGAAAAACCGATTTCTTAAATTGGCTTCCTTTTGTTTCTAATGATGAAGAGGACGGAATTAGAATGTTGAAAATAGCGGCAAATCATTCTTCTTATCATTCTTATTTAGCACTTAATTCATTAATTTGGATTTACATAGATAAAAAGGATTATAAAACCGCAGCCGCTTATGCAGATACGGCTCTTAAAAGCTTTCCAAATTCCCGATATTTTTTATGGGGGCTGGGAAGGGCTTACGAAGATTTGAACCCTGCGAAAGCAATTGAAATTTATCAAAAAATTTTGAATAGTTATACTGATATACAAAAAGCGAATCGTTACAACGAAGTAATATTAAAATATATTCTTGCTAAGATGTATGATAAAATAGGGGACAAAAAAAGATCATTAAGATATTGTAATGATGTATTAAATTTGAGTGATATTTCTGATAGAATAAAAGAAAAATTGGGCGATAGAATTGATAAAGTAAAAGAATTAAAAAAAGAGCTTTCTAAGTAACGACTTTTTATCACTTCTAATAAAATTTTTACTATTAAATAAATTAAGCTAAATTAGACAAATTATAAAACTTACAATGTTTAAACGGATAAATGAGTTTAAGTAATCCCAAACATCAAAAAATGTTAGAAGAACTTTTGGAAGCTTGTAAAAAGCATCTGACTGCTACAAACGAAGCTTTAATTTCTAAAAGTTTTGAACTTTGCATAGAAGCGCATAAAAATGATCTTCGTGCTTCGGGAGAACCTTATTTTACTCACCCGTATGAAGTTGCAATGATAGTTGCAAAAGAAATTCCTCTTGATGATGTAACCGTAGTAAGTTCGCTTTTACATGATGTTGTTGAAGATACAGAATTTAGCTTAGAGTTGCTTTCTAAAGAATTTGGTAAGGAAGTTGCAGAAATAGTTGACGGCGTTACAAAAATCGGCGGAATATTTAAAGGACAAGAAATTACGCAAGCTGAGAACTATCGAAAACTTATGTTATCAATGGTTAAAGATGTTCGTGTAATTTTGGTAAAGTTTGCTGATCGTCTTCATAATATGCGCACACTTGAATATGTTAATGCTAACAAACAAAGGAGAATAGCGCAGGAAACTTTAGAAATCTATGCACCTTTTGCTAATCGCTTTGGTTTAGGAAGAGTAAAGTGGGAATTAGAAGATTTATCCTTTAAATATCTTAACAAAGAAGCTTACGAAGAAATTGCACGAAAGATTAAAAGTAAACGTCGCGAGAGAGAATCTTATATTAAGCGTTTCACTGATCCGATTGAAAGTAAATTACAAGAATATAACCTTAAATATGAAATAAGCGGAAGGCCGAAACATCTTTATAGTATCTATAGAAAGATGGTTCGTAGAAATAAACCTTTTGAAGAAATTTATGATTTATTCGCTATAAGAATAATTCTTGATACTAAAAACTCTAATGAATGTTATACAACTTTAGGAATAGTAAATCAGATATACTTAACTGTTCCTGATCGATTTAAAGATTATATATCAATTCCGAAAACCAATAATTATCAATCAATTCATACTACAGTTATTGGGCCTGAAGGACGACTTGTTGAAGTTCAGATCAGAACTTTGAATATGCACGAAGTAGCCGAAAAAGGAGTTGCTGCTCATTGGCGGTACAAGGAAAGCAAAACCGCAACAGATAAAGATCTTGAAAATTGGGTGAACTGGATTAGGGATATATTTGAGAATGCTTCCAGGGAAGATGCTCGTAGAGATTTATTGGAAAGCTTTAAATTAAATCTTTATCAAGATGAAATTTATGTGTTCACTCCAAAAGGAGATTTACGACGTTTACCGGTAAATTCAACACCAGTAGATTTTGGTTTCGATATTCACAGTAAAGTCGGCTATCATTGTATAGGCGCTAAAGTGAACGGGAAAATTGTCCCATTAGATACTGTTTTGCACAGCGGTGATCAAGTTGAAATTATAACTTCAAAAAATCAGCATCCTAATAAGAACTGGGCAAAATTTGTAACAACTCATAAATCTAAAACTGCCATAAGAAAATGGTTAAATAAAGAAGAAGAAGATGTTGCTAAAGCCGGTAAAGATATTTGGGAAAAAAAGGTAAGGAAATTAAAATTATCTTTTACCGCCAGTGATATAGCAAAACTAGTTACGAATTTAAAATATGAAACTCCGAAACAGTTTTATAAGTCGATAGCAGTTGGAAAAGTTAACCTTGACGAGGTTTTAACTGCAACAAAAGAAAAAGAGAAAAAAGAGAAAACTCCTGTTCTGGAGTTTGATAATTTTGCAAATATTGCAAGGAATGATCTTGGCGAAGTATTGGTTGAAGGCAAGGTTTCCGGAATTATGTATTCTTATGCCAAATGCTGTAATCCAATTCCCGGTGATCCTGTTATAGGATATATTACTGTCGGCGAAGGCATTAAAATTCATAGGAAAGCATGCACTAACTTAATTAATATGTCTGAAAAAGATCCGAGTAAATTAATTCCTGTTCAATGGCCGCAAGCAGAAAATTCATTATTTGTTGCCGGTTTAAGTGTTATGGGAGAAGATTCAGCGGGAATTTTAAATGATATTTCACACACAATCGTTTCATACCAAAATACAAATATTAAGTCCATAAATATTACCACAACCGATTCAACTTTTGAAGGAAGTGTTACGCTATATGTTCACAACATTGAACACTTAAATCGCATTATTGAGCGATTGAAAAAATTGAAAGGTGTGTATTCAGTTGAACGATTTGAAAGTTCATAAGAATGAGTGAAGAAGAAAAACTGGAAAGAGTTTTAGCAATTGATTACGGAAAGAAAAGAATCGGTCTCGCCCTCAGTGATCCGCTTTTAACTTTTGCATATGCATTTAAGACTATCCTAAATGATTCCAAATTGTGGCAAGAACTAAGTAAAATAATTGAGGAAAAATCTATTTCGAAAATAATTCTCGGATATCCGCTAATGGAAAGCGGGGAGCATTCCGATATGACAAAAACCGTTCTGGATTTTAAGATTCAACTTGAGAAAAAACTTGGGCTGGAAGTTTTATTACAGGATGAACGATATACTTCAGAAATGGCAAAAGAGTTAATATTGAAATCAGTTTCTAAAAAATCAAAGCGAAAAAATAAAGGATTAATCGATATGAATTCTGCGGCTATAATCCTGCAAGATTATTTAGATGAAAAATAGATTATAATTAGAGAATTAATTTTTATAACATATATTTATAATTGACATTTACGGAGCGATAAATTATTTTGGAACATTACATTTCATATAAATGGGAGCACAAATGACACTTGACGCACTAGGAATGATTGAAACCAAGGGCTTAGTTGGTGCAATCGAAGCTGCTGACGCAATGGTTAAAGCGGCAAAAGTTGAACTTATAGGAAAAGAGACAATCGGCGGCGGATACGTAACTGTTATGGTTAGAGGCGATGTTGGAGCAGTTAAGGCTGCCACTGACGCCGGTGCTGCTGCTGCACAACGTGTTGGAGAATTGGTTTCTGTTCATGTTATTCCTCGTCCTCATTCAGAAGTTGAAGTTATTCTTCCTAAACGAAAGTAATTTATGCCTAGTGCATTAGGTTTGATTGAAACCAAAGGCCTGGTTGGAGCAATTGAGGCCGCCGATGCGATGGTAAAGGCGGCTAATGTTTCTCTTGCAGGTACCGAGAAAATATCAGCCGGTTTAATTACAGTTAAAGTGATGGGTGATGTAGCAGCCGTAAAATCTGCTGTTGATGCTGGTGCAGCCGCTGCTCAAAGAGTTGGGCAGCTAATTTCAGTTCATGTAATTCCGCAACCGGATTCTCAGGTTTGGAATATTCTTATTGAAAATTCTGATGAGAAAATTGAAAATGAGCAGAAGGAAATTGCTGTAAATAATTCGGAGCATGTCGAGGAGGAATCTGCAGTAGCCGAAACTGAAATTAAAACTGAAGACACCTTGGAATCTGATTCTGAGCCTGATAAAATTGAAGAAATTAAGGAGCAAGCTCCCGCCGAGCAAGTTAATGAAATATCTGATCATTATATTTCCACCGATATAGATGTAGATGTAGATGATGAAGAATCACCCAATGAAGAAATTCAAGAAGTTGTAAAAAGTAAAGCACCTAAGAAAACTAAGAAAACAAAAGCTCCTCAGAGTTCATCACTTGGTAGTTTATTTGAGCAATCAAGTGAAACAATTTCTCGACTAAGAAGAGAAGCGCTTGAAAATAAGGAGCAAATTAGTGAAGACAACACTAAAGAATCTGGCGATGAAATAGAAAATGAAAAAAAAGTTCCGGAAGTAAAAGCAACTGAAGTTGAAGAAGTTGTTCCAAAAGCGAGTCTGAAGGAAAAGGATGATGACTCTAATATTAAAAGTGACGATCTAAAAGACGAAATCGAGTTTGACATAAATGAAATCGAGAATTATAACGTTCATCAGTTAAGACATCTTGCTCGTCAGACAGAAGGATTCCCGATTAAAGGAAGAGAAATTTCCCGAGCTAATAGAGACGAGTTAATGAACCATTTTAGGGAACTTATTTAAGTAAAATTTTCATCTTATATTTATTTGCAACTCCACCACTAGTGGAGTTTTTTTATATCTATTTTCCTTTATATTTGTAACATGAAGAAAAATCTCCATATAATAATCATCTCCGTACTTTTTTCAATAATATTGTGGGGTTCTATTTCACTTTCGAATGATTATTATGCAATTGTGAATCTTCCAATAAAATTAGTTGACTTTCCTAGCGGTTATGCTACCGGCTCACCACTTCCCGATCAGATATCCATAAAGTTAAAAGGCAAAGGCTGGAAATTAATAGGTGTTAATTTGAGTTCCGAATCCGATTTTGTTGTACCTGTTGGAAGAACTACGGGTAAAAGAAATATTAGTTTATACAATTACCGTGCTGAAAATCAATGGTTATCTTCGGATGTTGAAGTTATAGATATAAATCCTGATACAGTTTCTTTCTTTGTTGAAAAAGTTCAAAATAAAGAACTACCGATTACTTCAAATTTAGCATTTGATTTTAAAGCCGGTTATGGCCTAGCTTCACCTATTGAAATTAAACCTGATTCCACAGAAGTTTATGGACCTGGTAGTTATCTTAAAAAATTAAATGTAATACCGACGGAAGATCTAAAGTTTTCAAATTTGGATGATAAAGTTGTAAAGCAAGTACCGTTAAAAAATATTCAGGGGATGACATACACAAATAGCATTGTTACAATTTATTTAGATGTTCAAAAAATAGTTGATAAAAATATAGATAATTTGCCTGTACAAGTTGTGGATGTTCCCAAAGATAGAGATGTATTACTTTTACCGAACAAAATAAGTATTGCTATTAGAGGCGGAATCGATTTAATCGGTAAAATGTCTACGGATCAGTTTAAAGCTCATGTTAATTATAGAGATGTTGTTATTGATACACTAGGCAGCGTGGTTCCACAAATTGTGTTGCCACCGAATACCACATTACTTTATACCAAACCTGAGAGATTGCGTTACATTATTAAAAAATTTAATTAAAACTGTACCTTTCCGGTTCAGTTCAATCATAAAAAAATATTAAAAGAATGTTCATAACCTTTGAAGGAATAGATTTCTGCGGCAAATCTACACAAGTAGAATTGTTAAAAAAATATCTGGAAGACAGAAAAAAACACGTTGAAATTATTAGGGAACCGGGAGGAACTGAAATTTCTGAAAAGGTTCGAGAAATTTTACTGGATAAAAAAAATAACTTAATGGTTATGGAAAGTGAAATTTTACTTTTTTCTGCTTCTCGTGCTCAACTTGTTAGGGAAAAAATTAGACCTTATTTGCAACATGGATATTATGTAATTTCGGATAGATTTCATGATTCGACAACTGCTTATCAAGGATATGGAAGAGGTATTCCGCTAGATTCAGTTACCCAAATAAATAGCTTGGCAATTGGCGAAACCATTCCCGATGTTACTTTTTTTATAGATATTCCGGTAGAAGAATCGGAAAAGAGAAAATCATTAAAAGGAAATTCCCATCTGGATAGAATTGAGATTTCGAATTCACAATTTTATAACAAAGTTCGGAATGGATATCTGCATATAGCAGGAAATGAAGAACGAGTAAGGATTATTGACGGAACTTTGAAAATAGAGGAGATTCATCAAAAAATAATTGATGAAATCACTTTGTTAGAAAGTAAGGAGAAAGTATGACTAAGAATGGTTTATCCAAAGTTTTAGTAGCTGGTTTTATAATAATATTATTCTCAGGTTTTTTTCCCGGGAAGGAAGACGTTTATTTCCAAATTTCTAAAAACATAGATTTATTTGGCAAGGTTTATAAAGATATAACCATGAACTATGTTGATAAAGTGAATCCTCAGAAATTTATGCAGGTTGGTATCAAAAGCATGTTAAATTCTCTTGATCCATATACAGTGTTTCTTGACGGAGATATTAAAGACGATATCGATTTAATTACAAACGGGAAATACGGCGGCATTGGTATTTCCATCGGCATTAGAGGTGGAAATGTTACTGTTATTGAAACTATGGATGGTTACTCGGCACAAAAACAAGGAATCAGAATTGGCGATGTAATTGTACAAGCCGGCGACGAAGCTATATCACCAAAAAATATTGATGACCTTTCAAAATTAGTAAAAGGTAAACCCGGAACTATGGTTCATCTTAAGGTACTTAGAAATGATGAAAAAGATACTTTGAGTTTTAATCTAATTAGAGAAGAAATAAAAGTTAAAAGTCTAACTTATTATGGATTTTATCCTGAGAATAGCAATAATGCATATTTGAAATTAACAAGTTTTAGTCGATCGGCTGCTGAGGAAGTAAAAAGTGCATTGAAAGATTTGAAGTCTCAAAAAGAAATTAAATCAATAATTTTTGATGTTAGGGGAAATCCGGGTGGATTGTTAGATGTTGCAGTTGATATTTGCGATAAGTTTTTACCTAAAGATCAACTTGTGGTAACAACAAAAGGTAGAAATCCGGATAACGACAAAAGTTATTACTCTGTGCAAGAACCTTTAGTTGGTAGTGCTAGATTAGTAGTTTTGGTGAATGGGGGATCAGCTTCGGCTTCCGAAATATTTTCCGGTGCAATGCAGGATCATGACAGGGGAATAATACTAGGTACAAAATCCTTTGGTAAAGGTTTAGTTCAGACTGTTACACCGTTAGACTATAATACTTCACTTAAAATAACAACAGCAAAATATTATACCCCTAGCGGTAGATGTATTCAAAAAATTGATTATGCCGATAAAAACGACATCTTAAGTGAAGTAGATACTGTAATAAAAAAATCTTACTTAACAGATCATAAGCGAACTGTTTTTAGTGCCGGCGGAATCACTCCGGATACAGTTGTTACAGAGCCTACAGAAAGTGCTGTTGAACAGGATTTATTAGCAAAGGGAATTATCTTTCAGTTTGCAGATCACTATTATTATCTAAATCCTAAAATTAATTTTGATAAAATAAATTCAGATGAACTTTTCAAAGAATTTGAAGATTATTTAACAAAGAACAATTATCAATTTCACTCAAAAGCCGAAAAACAAGTAGATGATTTAATGAGCGAAGTTAAAGAAAAAAAATTAGATGGTAATCTTTATGCTAGTTTAGGTGGAATTAAAAAGCAATTTGAAAAGATAGGGGAGTCGGCGCTTAAAATGAATAAATCAGAAATTACAAATGAATTGAAAGATGAGTTAGCATCAAGATATTTAGGAAATGAAGGTAAAATTTCTGAACTGCTAAATAATGATATTCAATTCAATACTGCTCTTAAAATTTTATCAAACAGAAAGCTTTATAATAAAATACTGAATGATGCTAATTGATCATTAAATAATTAATTGCCGGGAATTCCAATTGATTTTGAATCCCCGGTTTTTTTTATCTCTATTTCTAAACAAATTATTATTTGATCAAGATAAACTGAAATCTCTTTCCAAATGAAATTAATAACTAATCTTTTTGAAGATTACATAGTTAGATCCAAATAAAATTGGCTCTGAAAATTCATTATCTTTTAGTTTAGTTAATTCTTCTCTTATCTTTTCTGCAAAACAATTGATATTAACTTCACCTATAAAACCTTTCTTGGCACTGGAATTACTCAAAGAATGTTTTTCAGCTAGAGTTCCGAAATCCGCACCTTTTTTTAATACTTGATATAAAGAATCAGCTTTGTCTTTGCAGTTGCACTTAATCTCTGCAAGAATCATATATACGGGATCATCAAATTGAACGTTAATATGTCTTCTAATTAAAGTTGCTACAGGTTTACCGTTAAAAGTAGCCGGTGAAAATTTCCATAGTGATATGGATTGAATAGCTAGTGAATCCCAATGTAAATCTCCACTACCCGCAAGCATCTTTACTTTAGCAACCGAACCATCATCAAGAATACACATTTGTACGTCTAATTTGAAATTATCACTATAAATTGAGTTTGGAATTTCCGGAAGAGTTGACATTTGAAGAAGTTGAGGTTGATCTATTAACTCAGTTTCTTGAGTGGTTGCGCACCCCGCAAAAATTATTAAGCAAAGAAGAAAAGCAAGTGTTTTCATGATTCCCCTCCTTTTACAAATTTATTTACTTGTAAAGGTTGCTTTCTTCATTATGTAAGAACTAGTACTAATGCAGCCTATTTTTTCCTTAATTAAATAACGTCACAAAAAGGATAAAAGTCAACCAAAATAGAAATCCATTTATTACACTTTATACTATTCTATTTGCTAATAGTGCCGATATAAGGACTAAGTTTTATTACATGTTTATAAGTCAGCAATATTATTGCAATTGCAAAAGACCATTTATTGTCGTAAAATTTAATAGTGGTTTTAATTTAACTTATGATATGAAATCACATTGCAATAATATTAACACTTCTTGTTTTCCAGTCCAATGGGAATCTATATCATTTCTGCTCAAATCAATTCTTAAGACCTATTCCATAAAATTTAGTAAAGGGGAACTTTATGCAAACTCAAAAAATGTTTTGGAGTATACTTCTACTATCTTTAGCTTTTTCGTTTCATGCTTTTTCGCAAGATGTAAATGTTCAGAACATGATAGGAAAAAGTAAAAACGAAGTAATAAAAAAATATGGAAATCCTGCTCATAAAGATGATAGTAATCCGGCGATGATTTGTCTCTTTTATAAAACAGCTGTAGTTAATATGGTATTTGTAGGTAATGAAGACGGCATATATCAAGCTGAAGGTACATTTTCTTATAATAGTGAATCAGAAGCTAGAAAAAATTTAGATGATATAATTTCTAATTCTTTAAAGAAAGGTTTTAGAGTGGACACTGTTTCCATAACGGCATTTCAACTTTATACGCCAGGAAAAAGCGTCGATTTACAAATAACCAAAAATGAATTATCAAAGAAATTTGATTTGATAGTAAAAGCTAGAAAATCAGCTTAGTTAGAAATTAAACAAATGTGAATTTTTGTCTTTATTAAAATCGAAAATAGTGGTTATCTTAATAATATTATCCTTTTAAGTTATTAAGATAACCAACTATAACTATTAAATTAATAAGCCATATCTTTGAAGATCTAAATATAACTGGACTAGCTAGTCATATTTTTTATTAATGATTGATGAATAATTCTACATAAATTAATATTTCCCATTAAAAACTTGTCGTATAAATAATTATTATTACTTTATTTTGATCTATAACATATTATTTCACAGTTATTGAATGTAAATTTGCCAAGTAAAAAATAGTTTTCATCCTTATGGGAAATGATCGGCAAAATTAAATAATTCTTAACTTTTTTCTAATGTTAACCTTTGTTTTATTTGTTTAATTTTTTAAGTTTGGAAACTAAGTTTTAGTACATACTTTACACTGAAAACAAGATAGACTCATTGCGGTAAAAGCATATTACTACCGCATCAAAAATCATTATAACATTATAAATTTAACTTTGTTTGAGATAGTTTGAACCTTAAACATTTTAATTCTGTTTAGGCTTTAAAATTACCTTAAAATTAGCTTTTAACTCGAAAAGGTTAATAATGAAAAAATCGCTACTGGACTATATCCTTAGGGTCCGTTTACCAATTACTATTTTCGTTATCCTTGCATCATTTACCTTAACATATTTTGCTTCGCGCGCTGAAAGAGATGGAGTAGGATACTCACCAACTCAGCCAATAGCATTCTCGCACAATTTACATGCCGGACAAATGAAAATAGATTGCCAGTATTGTCATACCGGTGTTGAAAGATCTCGGCACGCTATGATTCCCGCGGTTTCTACTTGTATGAACTGCCACAGTATTGCCAGAAAAGACAGACCTGAAATTAAAAAACTAAGAAACTACTACTTTACAGGAACAGCAATTCCGTGGGTCAGAATTCATAAAGTACCCGATTTTGTTTATTTCAACCACAGTGTACATGTCAATAAAGGTATAAAATGTGAAAGCTGTCATGGCGATGTTAGACAGATGACAAAGATTACTCAGATGAATACTTTTACAATGGCTGCTTGTTTGGATTGCCATAGAAATGCAAAACAAAAGCTCCCTTATTTAAAAAATATAGCTAACGGTCCCGATAATTGTTATGCTTGTCATCGTTAATTAGGAGTTAAAATGGAATTGCAAAATATTTTTCAAAAGAAATTAGAAAGAAAAAAATTCTTTACCTCTTTAGGTGCGGGATTTGCCGGTTATGTTTTATTTAAAAAATTTCCTTTCAATTTAATTGGTAACAAGAAAGATAAAAAGTTTACTGCAAGCTCAGAGCAAGTTAATGTTAGAATCAATTCACTTGCTGTTAGTAGAAAAAATATAGGTGGAAATAATGGCAGAAGCTAGAGACGATTTTAATAATAATAATAACGAAAAATCAAAAACTCAGGATACTGATTACTGGCGCAGTTTTAAAGACTTATTCAAAGAAAAATCTTTAATTGAAGCTAGCCATCATGAATTTGGAGATGGTGTAAAGGAAGATTTTGAACCATCTAAATTATCCGGAATTTCTAGAAGAAAGTTTTTAGCATTAGTTGGAGCATCTGCTGCATTGGCCGGTGTTGGCTGTTCAGATTATAGAAACAAAGGCGACATTATTCCTTATAATAAAATGCCGGAAGATGTAATTGTTGGTAAAGCTAATTATTATGCATCAACCAGTACAGCCTGCTCAAACTCATGTGGTATTTTGATTAAGACAAGAGAAGGCAGACCGATTAAAGTTGATGGTAATCCTGATCATCCGGTAAGCAAGGGTAAGACTTGTGCTAAATGTCAGGCAAATATTTTAAGTTTATATGATCCTGAAAGACTGCAAACTCCAAAGAAAAAAGCATCAAGCGGGAATTTCTTAAAATCAACTTGGCAGAAAGCCGATCAAGATATAATTTCGGCTCTGAAAAATGCAGGGAACAAAAAAGTTGCAATTGTTTCTCATAAAATAGTTTCTCCAACTGCAAAAAATGTTCTCGATAATTTTACAGAGGCTTATCCTACAACAAAAGTTTATTCCTATGAATTATTTAACGAAGAAGTTAGAAACGCAGCTTGGAAAAAATCTTACGGTTCCGATACTTTTCCATTAATTAAATGGAATGAAGCAAAAGTTATTGTTGGTTTAGAATCTGATTTTCTTGGAACTGAAAGTGATAAAGTTGAAACCGCCCGGTTATTTTCCGAAGGAAGAAATGTAAATGATACTGAAAAATTCAATAGGTTATATGTTATAGAAGGAAATCTTTCTGTAACCGGTATGAACTCTGATTACAGATTTAGATTGCGTCCTGATGCTCAATATGATTTTGTAATGAGTGTTTTAAGTGAATTAAAAAATAAAGGTGTTTCGGGAATTCCTGTTCCTTCAGAAACGCTTAATAATTTTAGCTTAGAAGCTTTTGCAAAGAAACATTCTCTATCACATAAAAATCTTAAATTACTTGTTGAAGATTTAATTGCTAATAAAGGTAAATCAATATTGTTTGCCGGAAGAACATTACCTGAACAAGTTCATATTGCTGTTAATCTTATAAATGACGTTTTAGGTAATACTGCTTTATACAGAACTGATAGTGCTCACGAAGTTACTTTACCTTTATCATCAAAAGATGAAATTAAAAGTTTAGTTGATGATATGAATTCCGGTAATGTTGCCGTTTTAATTCATCTTGATAGTAATCCTGCTTTTCACTTCGCTCCTGATTTAAATTATAGTAAAGCTGCTGCCAAAATCCCAATGGTTGTAAGTTTAATAGGAAGTGAAAATGAATCTTCTGTCTTAGGAAGTTACGCATTACCTATTCATCATGATTTTGAATCATGGGGTGACTTCAAACCACGAAAAGGATTTTACTCATTTCAACAGCCTGTAATTGATCCGATTTTTAATACAAGACAAAAAGAAGCTGCTTTATTAGTTTGGGCTTCAGGTAAATCTGATTCCTATGTAGCAACAATTTATCATAAATATTTGATGAACAACTGGCAGAAGAATCTTTATTCAAAGTTCAGCACCAAGCTAAGTTTTGAACAATTCTGGTTGGGTTGTTTACATGATGGTTCTATTTCACTTAATGAAGCGATTCCTTCATTAGGTAGTTTTAACAATTCTGTCCTTTCAGATCTTCCGCAAAATGCCAATGATACATCAGGATATTTAGTTGTACTAAGAGATAGTTATCAGGCCGGTGATGGAAGATTTTTGAATAATGGTTGGATGGTTGAATTACCGCATCCTGTTTCAAAAATTACTTGGGACAATTATGCCGCTGTTTCTCACTCAACAGCTAAGGAACTCGGGGTTGATTCAAGTGATACAATCGAAATAAAGGTTGGCAAAAAATCATTAAAAATTCCTGTTTTCATTCAACCCGGCGCTGCTGATAAAACTATTACAATAGAGCTTGGATTTGGAAGAACTGTTATTGGAGTTGTTGGACAGGAAGTCGGTTTTGATGCAATCAAATTAACTTCAAATAATGGTGATATCTCTCCCTGGATTTATAAATCAACCAGCGTTTCTAAAACTGGTGATTCTTACAAACTAGTTTCTTCGGTTGAACATCACATGTTTGATAGTGAATTGACAAGAGACCAGGGCAAGAAAAGAGGAATCATTCGTGAAGGATCATTAAAGGAATATTTAAAGAATCCGAAGTTTATTAAAGAAGAAACAGAAGAAGAATTTGAATCATTATATAAACCGCACAAGTATCCGGGTGTTAAGTGGGCAATGTCTGTTGATATGAACAAATGTATCGGCTGTGGAGAATGTGTTGTTTCATGTAATGCAGAAAATAATGTTCCGGTTGTTGGCAAAGATCAAGTTGCTGTCAGTAGGGAAATGCAATGGATAAGAGTAGATCGTTATTACTCCGGTACTATTGACGAACCGATTTCTTCTAATCAAATTATGTTATGTCAGCAATGTGATAACGCGCCTTGCGAAGATGTTTGTCCGGTTGCAGCCACTACACATAGTCCAGACGGATTAAACCAAATGATTTATAACAGATGTGTAGGAACTCGTTATTGTTCAAACAACTGTCCTTATAAAGTAAGAAGATTTAACTTCTTTAATTTTAGAGATCATTTTAAAGATTCATATCAACAAAGTAATTTATTGAGTTTGGTTTACAATCCTGAAGTAACTGTCCGATCTAGAGGAGTTATGGAAAAATGTACTTTCTGTATTCAAAGGATTATGGAAGCCAGGTCTGATGCGATTAGAGCGGATAGGCCGCTAAAAGGATCTGATGTAAAAACGGCTTGTCAAGAAGCATGTAATACAAATGCAATTCAATTTGGTGATATGAACGATAAGAATTCTGAATTCATAAAGTACAGAGATCATGAATTAGGTTATCATGTATTAGAAGATATTAATGTAAAACCAAATGTTACTTATCTTGCTAAATTAAGAAATACTCATACGGAGGAAGTATAGTGACCAAGGATTATTCTGTAGAGTTAGCACTCATAGAAGGTAATCCACCGCTAAGAGAGCTTGATGATATAGTTGCAGCGCCGATGTCTCAGCGTCCAACTAAAAAATACTATATAGCGTTGTCGATTACAAGCAGTCTGCTCCTAATAGGAGCTGTATGTGTAGGACTCACTTTCTATTACGGTATAGGAATGTGGGGAAATAACGAACCTGTTGCCTGGGGCTTTGGAATTACGAACTTCGTATTCTGGGTAGGTATTGGACATGCCGGAACTCTGATTTCCGCGATCCTTTTCCTTTTACGTCAGAGATGGAGAAACGCAATTGCACGATTTGCCGAGGCAATGACAATTTTTGCGGTAATATGCGCGGGTATATTTCCTATTATTCATACCGGAAGACCTTGGTTAGCCGGTTACCTAATCCCTTACCCTAATCAACATGCATTATGGGTAAATTTTAACTCACCATTGGTTTGGGATGTTTTTGCAGTTTCGACCTATTTCACTGTTTCCCTAGTGTTTTGGTATGTGGGTCTTATCCCTGACTTTGCAACATTAAGAGACAGAGCAACTACAAAAGTTAAAAAATGGATTTATTCGGTTTTCAGTTTAGGCTGGAGACACTCTAATCGACATTGGAGACATTATGAAAAAGTCTATATGATTTTAGCAGGTCTAGCTACTCCGCTTGTACTTTCCGTACACACAGTAGTTAGCTGGGACTTTGCCGTAGCAATATTACCGGGTTGGCACTCAACAATTTTTCCACCTTATTTTGTTGCCGGTGCTATTTTCTCCGGATTTGCAATGGTGGTTACAGTACTGGTTTTTGTAAGAAAAGTTTTCGATATGGAACATATTATAACTTTGAATCACCTCGAGAGAATGAATAAAGTTGTTCTTTTAACCGGTTCAATGGTTGGATATTCTTACTTGATTGAATGGTTTATGGCTTGGTATAGCGGTGTTCCTAATGAATTATTCGTTACCCTAAACCGTGCTTTCGGCCCTTATGGCTGGGGCTATTGGATTATGGTTTCTTGTAATGTAATATTTCCTCAGCTATTCTGGTTCAAAAAAATAAGAAGATCAGTTCCTGCAATGTTTATTATAGTAATTCTTGTAAACGTGGGTATGTGGTTCGAGCGTTTTATAATTATTGCTTCGTCATTATCCAGAGACTATCTCCCATCCAGTTGGGCTTATTTTAGACCTACATTGGTCGATATGGGAATATTAATTGGAAGTTTTGGATTGTTTTTTACACTGGTTCTTTTATTTGCTAAGAGCCTGCCCGTAATATCTATGGCGGAAATTAAAGCAATTGGTCACGGTGCTCAGCCTTCACACCATGGAGATGAACATGAGTAATAATGATAAAAAACTATATGGAGTAACAGCGCTTTATGATACTCCCGATAAGATTATAAATGCAGCGAAGTCTGTAAGTAAAGCCGGATATAAAAAATTTGATGTAAATACTCCTTATCCGATACATGGCATGGATCCGGCAATGGGTCTTAAACCTTCTTGGATGGGATATATTACAATATTCTTTGGATTTTCTGCGGCCGCGTTTATTCTTGGATTTATGTGGTGGACTCTTTCTGTAGATTATCCGCTTGTAATTGGTGGTAAACCATTTTTCGCTTTACCTGCTTTTTTACCGATTACATTTGAATTTACAATTTTGATTGCAACTTTGTCTACAGTCTTTGGGATGATTGCCGTTGTGTTTAATCTTCCTTTTAACAAGCATCCGTTACATGATACTGAATACATGAAAAATGTTTCTAGTGATAAGTACGGTGTTGTTATAGAAGCTGACGATGCTCAATTCAATGTTGAGGAAGTAACAAATTTCTTAAAGGAATTGGGAGCCACTTCAATAGAACTAATTTATTACCCTGAAGAACAAACTTTTGCAGTTTTTCAGCCAAAATTTATCATGTTTTTAATTGTAGTTGCTTTGCTTACTTCAGGCGGTACATACATAACATTGAATAAGCTAATGTATTTACCACCTTTCGATTTTATGTGGAATCAAAACAGAGGAGACGCACAAGCACCTAGTAATTTCTTTGCTGATGGTAGGGTGATGAGGCCGCCGGTTAATGGTACTGTTGCCAGAAAATATATTCCTTATGCATACGCCGGACAGACTGATCCTAAAGAAGTACTTTCTAATCCATTGTTTCCAACTAAAAAAGTATTAGAGTTGGGACAAAAGAAATTTTTAACATACTGCAGTCCTTGTCATGGAAATTTTGCTGATGGCAATAGCAGGTTGCGTCAACAATTTCCTCCTGGACCAACTCTTCATTCTAAGAGAGTAATTGATTTCTCTGATGGTAAAATTTATAATATAATTTCAAACGGTCAGAATGCAATGCCGTCTTATGCGTATCAAATTACCAGAAAGCAAAGATGGGCCATTGTAAATTATATCAGGGTTTTGCAACGTGCTCAAAATCCAAAGGCATCTGATTTTGCAGAGATTAAAGAGATTAATAAGGAGCTAGGTAAAAATGTCCAAAATTGAAACCGGTTATAGCAAAAAGGAATTTCCCAATAGTTTCGGAAAGATTGGCATCGCCCTTTTAACTATCGGTGTTATTTCGGGTGCATTAAGTTATATATTTGATCCCGCAAGGGCTTCATTTACCTATTTAACATCCTTTATGTTTTTAGTAACATTTGGAATTGGGTCATTGTTCCTTGTTGCTCTGGAGTTTGCAGCTAACTCAGTTTGGAGTGTTCCTTTCAGAAGAATAAGCGAATTTTTTGCGGCTACAATTCCACTATTTTTAATATTGGTTATTCCACTTCTATTTAATCTTCATGATTTATTCAAGTGGACTAATCCTGTTGCAGTAGCGTCAGATAAAGTGTTAAGCTTTAAAGCACCCTATCTAAATATCAATTTCTTTTTAATAAGAGTATTCGGAATCTTCATTATTTGGTTGATCTTTTATTTTTTGATTATTAGAAATTCAAGAAAACAAGACTCATCCACCGATCAAAAAATAACAGTAAGAAATATTCGAATTTCATCTTTCTTTATGGTTGTATTCGCTCTTACTGTTTCCTTTGTCGGATTTGACTGGATTATGAGCATGTCTCCCCATTGGTTCTCAACAATTTTTGGAGTTTATTTCTTTGCCGGAGCTACTTGGGTTGCACTAGCAGGTCTGGCCCTTGCAGCGGTTATTCTTAATGAAAAAGGATATTTATCTAAGAAATTAACTAGTGATCATTTCTACAGTCTTGGTACTTTAATGTTTGCTTTTACCTGCTTCTGGGCATATATAGCTTTTTCACAATATATGCTGCAATGGTATGGAAACTTACCCGAAGAAATAGTCTTTTTCACGCACCGATGGGTAGGTGGATGGAAAATTCTTTCGGTTGCTTTAGTTCTAACACATTTTGTTGTCCCATTTATTCTATTGATTTCTCGTCAGGCCAAAACAAATCCGGGAAGATTGAAGTTCGTTGCAATCTGGATTCTTTGTGCACACTTCATTGATCTATATTGGATGATCATGCCGGGAATGAGAGACAATGGTCTGACTTATCATTTCAGCTGGATTGACTTTACTTTTCCATTAGCCATTATCGGTTTAATAATAGTTGTTTTTAATGCTATGGCTAAAAAGCATAATCTTATTCCAATTGGTGATCCAAAATTAAAAAGAGGTTTAGATTTTCGCCTTTAAAAATTAAGGTAAAATAAGGACTTATATGAGTAATATTGTAAATGATAAAAAAAGTTTAATTGATCAGATTAAAGAAAATCCGGTAAAATTATTTATTTGGGTTTTCCCATATATTCTTGTAATTGGTTTGGGTATTGGTCTTTTCTATATAAGCAGATTAAATCAGGTTGAAAGACAGACCGTTCCGCCGGCGTTACCGGATTCTACAGCAGAAGTTTCTGATTTGCAATTGGAAATGCCAAAAACTACTCCAATGGCAGATGTTATGGAGTTGAGTAAACCGTCTGATGCACTAGTTCAGGAAGGTAAAACACTTTTTAGTACAAATTGCGCATCCTGTCACGGTGCAAATGGTAAAGGTGATGGAATGGCTGCTGCCGCATTAAATCCAAAACCTAGAAATTTTACGAGTAAAAATGGCTGGATAAACGGTCCAAAAATTTCGGGAATTTTTAAAACATTGAGCGAAGGCGTTAGTGGTAGTGCAATGGTGGCTTTTGATGCTCTAACTCCTAAACAAAAATTTGCTTTAGCTCAATATATCCGTTCGACTTTTGTTCCTAATCCGCCGGAAGATTCTAAAGAAGAATTGACCGATTTAGCTCAAACTTATAAGTTGAATGAAGAACAAAAAAGTCCTGGACAAATTCCTATTGCGGATGCTATGGTTTTAGTCATGAGAGAAAATCAACCTAAATATCAAAAGGTGCTATCCGCGATTAGTATGATAGAAAAAGATGCCGGAAGTTCTAACGGTGCTAAGATTTTTGAAACAGTTACGAATGATAAAGTTAAAGCTTTAACATCTTTAGTAAATACTGAAGAGTGGCGTAATAATGAAAAAGCTTTCGTTGATTTAGTTGCTAACGAAATAAGTGAAAATGGATTTAATTATAAGATTCACGATTTGAAAAATGAACAATGGGATGCTTTGTATTCTTACGTTAGTAGCGTTTTATGATTAAGGAAGTTTTGAAAGGTGAGAGATAATGAGAAAAATTGTTGGGATACTGATTGCACTTATCCTGTTCAGTATTTCAAACGGCCTAGCAAATAATAAAATAGGAATAGATGAACAGCTAGGAAAACAATTACCCTTGAACTTAAAGTTCAAAGACGAAAACGGAAAGACAGTTCTTTTAAAAGATTTAGTTGACAGACCAACCGTATTAGATTTTGTTTATTTTCATTGTGCAGGCCTATGTAGTCCTTTAATGTTGGAGATGGCTCAGATTGTCGGAAAAGTAAGTCTAATTCCGGGCAAGGATTATAGAATGATCTGTATTAGCATGGATCAGAACGAAACTCCAAAGGATGCGCTAGAGAAAAAAAATGATTTTAGTACTGTTTTACCGAAAGATTTTCCTGATTCTGCTTGGACATTTTTAACAGCAGACAGCGCAACAATTCAAAAAATTACAAGTGCTGCGGGATTTGAGTTTGAGCGAAAAGGAAATGATTTCATACACACAACATCCCTAATCTTTTTATCGGGTGATGGAAAAATTTGTCGGTACTTGCACGGAGCTTATAGGAAAGATAGAGGTTTCAGTATTTTGCCTTTTGATTTTAAGATGGCGGTTCTAGACGCTTCTAAGGGCAGAGTTCAACCAACACTTTCTAAAATATTACAATTTTGTTTTAGTTACGATCCTAGTGGTAAGACTTATGTTCTAGATATTCTAAATATCAGCGGTGCTGTTATAATTTTTCTTGCAGTTGGTTTTGTTGTGTTTCTGAAAGTTAAAAAGAAGAAAGTTTAAAAATACGAGGTAGATATTTATGGCGAGTGATGATTTAACAGTTAATCAAAACGGACATGTACCGAGTTATTTAGAAGATACCGGTAAATATAAAGGTCTTAAAGGATGGTTATTAAGCGTAGACCATAAACGTATTGGCGTTCTATACTTAATTACTTTGATTAGCTGGTTTGCTGTAGGTGTTACATTAGGATTTTTGATGAGATTGCAAATGTTATCTCCTCAAGGTTTGATTGTAAGTCCTCAAGCATACAACGAATTTTTTACGCTCCATGGAATAATAATGTTATTCTTATTTGTTATTCCCGCAATTCCGGCAGTGTTTGGAAATTTCTTTTTGCCAATAATGCTAGGAGCAAAGGACGTTTCTTTTCCAAGACTTAACTTGCTTTCCTGGTATCTTTATGTTCTAGGCGGTTTGTTAGTTCTATTGGCATTGTTTTTACCAGGCGGCGCCCCTGATACCGGTTGGACATTTTATATTCCTTACAGTGTTCGAACTTCGACTAATATGATATTTACCTTATCGGCTGTGTTTATTCTAGGATTTTCATCCATTCTTACCGGCCTTAATTTTGTTACTACTATTCACAGATTACGAGCACCTGGCATGGGATGGTTCCAGATGCCGTTGTTTGCATGGTCTCTGTATGCCTCTGCTTGGATTCAGGTACTTGCCACACCTATTGTTGGAATTACTCTGCTAATGGTTGTTGTAGAAAGAGTTTTTGGAGTTGGGTTGTTTGATCCTTCATTGGGAGGAGATCCAATTTTATTCCAGCATATGTTTTGGATTTATTCCCATCCTGCAGTGTATATTATGATTGTGCCCGCGATGGGAGTGATTACGGAAATTATTCCGGTTTTTGCTAGACGTACGATTTTTGGATATAAATTTATCGCATTTTCCAGTTTAGGAATAGCACTTTTCGGATCTTTAGTTTGGGCACACCACATGTTTGCAACCGGAATGAGCGATAACGCTCAATTTATCTTTTCTTTGCTAACGTTTCTTGTTGCTATACCTAGTGCAATTAAAGTTTTTAATTGGGTGGCAACACTATATAAAGGTTCTATTCAACTTGATCCTCCAATGCTTTATGCTTTAGCATTTATTTTCCTTTTTTCAGTCGGAGGATTTACAGGAATTATACAAGGTGCTCTTTCTGTTGATATTCAATTAACTGATACATACTTCATCGTCGGCCATATACATTATATAGTTTTTGGCGGAACCGGATTTGGAATATTTGCGGCACTTCATTATTGGTTACCTAAGATGTTTGGACGAATGTATAATCAAAAGAGAGCTAAAGTTGCTTTTTGGATTCTGTTTACCGGATTTAATATCCTTTATTTCCCGTTTTTCATAATGGGCTGGTTAGGAATGCCAAGAAGATATGCACATTATTTACCGCAATTTCAAGTTTATCACGTTATATCAACGGTCGGTTCATGGATTATGATTACCGGATTAGTTCTTATGCTGAGCAACTTGATTATTAGTTTACGAAAAGGTGAAAAAATTACTGTTAAAAATATCTGGGGTGGTGAAACTCTGGAATGGAAAGTTGAAACTCCACCTACTCCGGAAAATTTTGATGAAATCCCAACAGTTGAAGATTTCCCTTATGTTTACAAAATGAATGATACTGAGATCTTAGAAAAAGAGGAGGTAATTTGAGTAATCAAGAGCAGACTGCAGTAGCTCATCACGTTCATAGGGATGATGTTGGCAGCAGAATGGGAATGTGGATATTCCTATTCACCGAGCTTCTGCTGTTCGGAGGCTTATTTCTGATGTATTCTATATATAGATATACACATCAAGCCGAATTTCATGTTGCTGCCCAGGAAATGAACACTTTTATTGGAACTCTTAATACGGCGATTCTGCTTACTAGTAGTTTAACTATGGCTCTTGCAATTGCAGCATTACAGAGAGGGCAGAGGAAGCTTTCAATTTCTTTGCAATTTATAACTATAGCTATGGGACTCGCTTTCTTAGTTAATAAATATTTTGAGTGGAGCCATGATATCCATTTAGGGTTATATCCGGGCGCAGATGTTTTATTAAGTAAGAAACCTGGTGAGATTTTGTTCTTCGGACTTTATTATACAATGACTGGACTTCACGGATTACACGTTATTGTCGGTATGGTTTTAATCGGAATTATGACTAGGCTTACAATTAAAGGAAAGATTGACGAAAATAATATTGTGAAACTGGAAGCTGCCGGTTTATACTGGCACTTGGTAGATATTATCTGGATATTTTTATTCCCATTGTTCTACCTAATAACCTAAGGAATCTTGTAAAATGAGTATACAAAAAAACGATTCAACTACACATAAAAGTTCGCACGGCTACGGAGATTATATACTTGTTTGGTTAGGTTTAATAACTCTTACCGGACTAACAGCTGTTGTAGCCGGAATTAATTTTGGCAAGTTTAATATTGCCGTTGCATTAGTTATTGCTGCAACAAAAGCATATTTAGTTTTAACAATTTTTATGCATTTAAGATTTGAGCAAAAATCTTTTAAAGTTTTTGTGTTTGTGGCAATGTTGTTTCTAATGATATCATTTACTCTGTTATTTACTGATTATACTTCATATGTAAGGTGAAAATAATATGATTGCTGGAGCGTCTAATTTTGTACAAAATGTAAATAATACATTTCTTATTATAATTATTATATCCGTAATATTCTTAGTACTTATTACTTCTTTGATGATTACGTTTGTTGTAAAATATAGTAGGAAGAAAAATCCCAAAGCGACTAATATTCACGGTAACGTGCCTTTGGAGATTACATGGACAGTAGTTCCAACTTTATTGGTTCTAGTAATGTTCTGGATTGGATGGGTTGGTTGGAAAAAAATGGATGATGCACCTAAAGATTCTATGATTATAAAAGTAGATGCACAGATGTGGCAATGGTCTTTTGAATATGCTAATGGTGTTAAAACCGATACGTTATTCGTGCCGATTAATAAACCGGTTAAAGTCTTACTGCATTCAAAGGATGTTGACCATTCATTTTTTGTACCTGCTTTTAGAGTGAAGAAAGATGTTATACCTGGACGAAATAATACTGCATGGTTTAAAGCAACCGAACTAGGAAGCTTTACTTTAACCTGTGCTGAGTATTGTGGATTAAGGCACTCTTACATGATGACAGAAGTTGTCGTTATGCCTGATGCGAAATTTAAGTCATGGTTGGCTACTGCAGCTTTAAAAGATTCTTTAGACAATGAAGCAAAAGAAGATTAAAAATTATCAATCTAAAGTATTTGAAAAATAAAATTAACATATTAACTGAACTTACAAAGCTAAGAATTACATCATTTGTAACTATTACTACTGTTTTTGGTTACATATCGTATCTTGGAAAGTTTTCATTTAATGTCATTGTTCCTGCTTTAGGCATTTTAGTTTTATCATGCGGATCAGCGGCTATAAATCATTATCAGGAACGAGATACTGATGCGCTAATGGACAGAACAAAAAACCGTCCAATTCCGTCGGGTAGAATTTCTCCTCAAAACGCCTTGATTATCGCTGTAACGCTTATTCTAATAGGTTCTTTCATCTTATTGATAGGATCGGGAGTTCTTGCATTACTACTTGGATTATTAAACCTGCTCTGGTACAATGGAATTTATACTCCTTTAAAGAAGATTTCTGCACTGGCAATTATACCTGGTTCTTTGGTCGGGGCAATTCCGCCAATGGTGGGCTGGGTTGCGGCCGGTGGAAGTTTACAAAATCCTCAAATATGGATTTTAGCCTTTTTCTTCTTTATCTGGCAAATACCACATTTCTGGCTCTTACTTTTAGTGCTTGGTAAAGATTATGAACAAGCTGGATTTCCAACTTTAACTCAAGTTTTTAGTAACGAGCAGCTGGCAAGAATTACTTTTGTCTGGATTGTTTCAACGGTAGTTTCGTGTTTACTGATACCTTTATTCGGAGTAGTTCAAAACTCATATATCAATTTCGGACTATTATTAGCCGGTCTTTGGCTAACATGGCAGGCTATTAAATTGCTAAGATCATCTAAAGAAAGAATTAACTTTAGATTTACTTTTAGAGAAATAAATCTTTTCGCTTTATTGGTTGTTATACTATTATCTATAGATAAACTGATAATTTAAATTAAAATAGTAAAAAGTGAGAATTTAAATGGATTTTCTTAAAAACCTGGTAATACCTTTATCACCTGAACATATTCAGCTTTTGCATTATATCTTAATGCTGATATATTTCTTGTTTATCCCATTTATAAGCTTAATTATTGGTGGTACTGCAATATCATTGTACTATCGTAGAAAAGGGGTAAGCGAAAGTAATAATATTTATCTCCGATTTGCAAAAGATGTTATTGAGTTAGTTACCGTTAATAAAAGTACAGGTATTGCTTTAGGAATTTTGACTCTAATTACGTCAGTAATGGTTTATATTCAGTTATTGCATGCAACAAATGTTGAAACTGTAAGTTATCTTGGGATTTCTGTGTTACTGATAATTGTGGGAATGATCCTAGTTTATACTTATCGTTATTCACTGAGTTTTACAGAGTTGTTTGATTCAATAAAAGAGTATGAACCTACGGAGCAATCGGTTAATAATGAACTAAAACATGTCCGTGAGAATAGCAGAAAACTTAGCTCAAGCACTGGCAGTTATGGCCTATTCTTTTTGTTTATTGGATTATGGGCTTTCTCCGCAGCTACCGTTTTAGCCGTAAAATATAGTGACCTATCAAGTCTAAATTTATTAGGTTTATTCTTTTCATGGTCAGTAGTTTCCAAATTTATTGTTATACTTTCAGGAGCTTTAGCTTTCACCGGTGGTTATATTCTTTTCAGATTTTTTTATTGGGAAGGCGGGCTTGATTTATCAGATGAGGCATATAAAAAATTTGCAAAAAATGCAGGCTTAAAAAGCGCATCAATAGGCGCTATAATTGTGCCGTTATTTTTACTAGCTGATTTGCTTAATCTTCCGGATTCTGCATTATCCAGTGCCGTATTTTTCTATGCTGTCCTTGCTCTAATTTTAATCTTTCTTGGTTATCAATTCCTATACGTAATGATTTCTAAGAAAATAACTAAATACGCACCTCAAGTATTCTTTTTAATACTTTTCACACTTTTTTCAATTACTATAAAAGATCAATTAGCACTCGATAACTCTACAAAATTAGAAACCGTAAAACTAGCAGCTAATTATGAGCAAGTTTTGCAGAAGCTAACCGGAGAAACTAAGGCTCCAAAGATTAGTGGTAAAGAAATTTTCCAAAATATATGCTCAGCTTGTCATGCATTTGATCATAAAGTTGTGGGTCCTCCTTATATTCAAACACTTCCTAAGTATAAAGGTAATGTAGATAAACTGGTTAAATTTATTCTTAGCCCGACACAAAATAATCCTGGATATCCTCCAATGCCTAACCCTGGATTAAAACCAAATCAGGCAAAAGCAGTTGCTACTTATATTTTATCAGAGGTTAAAAATTACCAGAAATAATATTTAGTCAAGAAATTCATAAAAAAAAGCTTTAAGATATATTCTTAAAGCTTTTTTAATTTTAAGTTATATTCCCTCTATTTTAGAATCGGGACAATTTCTGTTTGCCTTTTTCCTGTACATTTGACCTCACCATTCGGAGTAATGTAAACATCAATTTCGCTTCTTACTCCAAAATCACCTGTTAAATAAATTCCCGGTTCAATTGAAAAAGAAGTAGATGGAAGCAGTAACCTTTCATCCTTGGTTTCATAATCGTCCATATGAGCACCTGATCCATGTAAATCTGTAGTAATTGAGTGACCTGTTCTATGAATGAAATATTCTCCGTATCCAGCTTTTACAATAACATTTCTAGCAGCATCGTCAACTTCGAAACCTCTTATTTCTGCACCATCTTTAAATCTTTTCTGTACTAAATCAAACGCTGCATCACGTGCTTCGGCAACAATATTAAATATTTTAATGTACTTTTCCGGAACAGTTTCACCCATAAATCCAACCCAGGTTATATCTGCCCAAACAGAGTTTTGCATTTTTGTTTGTGCCCATAAATCAATTAAAACAAAATCACCTTTTTTTATGGGTTTGAATATTTTAGAATCGGGAGCATAGTGAGGATTTGCACTATTCTCATTTACTCCTACAATAGGAGGAGAATCAGTCTGATAATTTCTCTTTTCAAACTCTTCCATAATTAATTGTTGTACTTCAAATTCATTTAAAGTGATACCGGCTAAAGTTTTATCTTTAATATAATTAAAGGATTTATCTACTATATCGGTTAAAGCTTTTGCTACAGGCATATTGTCTTTATACTGTTCTTCAGACCAGACAGCATCGAACATAGAAATTAAGTCAGCGCTGCTCCGTATTTCAACACCGAAGCTTTTAATTTGTTCAATTGTTCCGGCATCTACTTTAGAGACATAAGGTATTGCATTTAATGGTGAGTATTCCATTGCGATAGTTTTAACGCCATTGAGAGTATTCTTAATGTGCTCCGTTAGAGAAGGATGGTTGGAATATTTTAATTTATCCCCGGGAAGGTGATCTAAATGTCCTGCTTCAATAGCATTTACTATTTTTACCGGCGTTCCTTCTTTAGGAATAAAATAATAAAAGCGCCTGGTTAAATGCGCTTCTTTTGGTATGTTCAATATATTTAATGCCAGGTCATTAGAACCTCTGAAATCATAAAAAAGCCAGCCATCAAAATTCATGTTTTTAATGATTTCTTGCATTTTATTTAAGTTAAATTTTCCCATTATTTCCTCATAAAATACAGTAAATTTTAGTTAATTATTGGTTATCAAAAATGATAGTTACTTTTGTACTATCGTTTACAATGCTTTGAATATTAAAATCTCCTCTATGAAGCTCGGCAATTTTTTTTGCTATTATTAAGCCAAGTCCGGAACCTTGCTGTTCATAAATTTTTCTATTGAACTGCATATATGCCCCGACAGAATTAATATGTTCTTGGGTCATTCCAATTCCATGATCTAAAACTGAAAGCATAACGCTTGTATCATTTGCCAATACGTTAATAATTACTTGATTTCCTTTTTCGGAAAACTTAAATGCATTGTCGATAATTTCTTGACATAACTTCTTTAAATAGCCTTCGCCCATTCTTATTGAAGTATCTTCAATCTCCAGAATAAGATCATCTTCACGTTCAAATTCTTTCGCAATTTGTGAAGCTACACTACCGATAATTTCATTCGGGTTAATGAAATAAGTATTTCTTAAATCGTTAACCTTCGAACTATCTTTTGAAATCATTTCAAGTTGCGCATAGGCGAGAAAATTTTCAGTTAGTTTCTTCAAACGCTGAGCATCTTTATTAATGTACTTCAACATTTGAATCATCTCATCTTTGTCAAGATTTTCAACTTCTTTTATTAGTATTTCTGAAAATCCCAAAATTCCATTAAGTGGGGTAAAAAACTCATGAGGAAGTGAGAATGAAATACTGCCGCGAAGATCTTCCAGTTTTTTTTCAGATTCCTTTAAAAGAATTGCCGTTTTTTCAAAGGCAATATCTACGATTTTTTTTATCTCGGTTTTACTAAATGGTTTTTTGATTAAAAAATCTAATGAAGATTTAGATTCAATTTTCTTAGAGTTATTATCAAGTAAAAAAACGAAAGGAACATTTATCAGGAAAGAATTTGCTCTTAGTTTATTAAATAGATCTCCGCCATCAGAATCGAAAATGTTTTTATTACAAACAATCATTTGAGGAATGTTTTTTAGCGCTAGTTCATAACCTTTATGGCAATCCTCTGAAATATCAATATAAAAATCGGAATGATTAAGTCCCTCGATAATTTCGTTGATTATCTTAGAGTCATTTTCGATGAGAAGAATATTTTTCATATCATTTTAAAAATGAATAACATTATTTGTAAAGTTAATAAAAGTGAGGATCAAATATAAATTACACAGCCAAATATTCTTAAATGAGAATGTTGTTTATTATTTACTTTTGTTAAAGATTATAAATTTGTGGCCTAAAGTATTTAAGACTTTGAGTATAAAAGCAAAATATAGTATGATATTAAACAATAATATAATAAAATATTTACGAAACTCTTGATTATTTCCTAATAAAACTTAAAACAAAATTTGACAAAAATATTTTATGTTATGAAAGAGTTTCAGTATATTATTGGATTAAAATAGAGTACTTATACATAAAATTTGAAAATTCTATAACATTATCGGAGACAATATGCACAAATTTCTTGGTAGTTATTTGGTTATTCCATCATTACCAAAAAATCTTGAAAAACTTAGGGATGTAGCTTATAATTTGCATTGGAGTTGGAATCCTGACGCAAGAGAATTATTCAGAAGATTAGATAGAGAACTGTGGGAAGAAACTAATCATAATCCCGTAATGATGTTAGGAACTATTAGCCAAGATCGTTTATATGAGGTTTCTGCAGATGACGGATTCAAAGCTCATTTAGAAAGAGTTCACACCAGATTAAAACATTATTTGTCTGAAAAAACTTGGTTCAGTAAAAATTATGATTTCGATGATTCATTTAATATTGTTTATTTCTCAGCAGAATTTGGTTTAACTGAGTGTTTACAAACTTATTCCGGTGGTTTAGGTGTTTTGGCGGGAGATCATTTAAAAGCATGCAGTGATTTAGGCGTTCCATTAATAGGTGTCGGCTTGTTATATAAAGAAGGGTATTTCCAGCAATACTTAAACTCCGACGGTTGGCAACATGAACGATATGAAATTAATGATTTTGATAATTTACCAATGCAGTTAGTTCTTAATGATAAAAAATCTCCGCTTACATTATCAGTTAATTTAGCCGGAAGAGAAGTATTTTTCCAGGTTTGGAAAATAGAAGTCGGAAGAGTGCCTTTGTATTTGCTCGATACAAATATAATTCGCAATAGTGAAGAAGATAGAAAAATTACACAAACTCTTTACGGTGGAAATGTTGAAACGAGAATTCAGCAAGAAATAATTCTTGGTATGGGCGGTATAAGAACGATGCATGCATTGGGAATTAAGCCTATGGTTTGCCATATGAATGAAGGCCACTCGGCATTTCTATCTTTGGAAAGAATGCGTTTAGGAATTCAGAATGAAGGGCTTTCTTTTAGTGAAGCTAAAGAAATAGGATATTACTCAAACATTTTCACTACTCACACTCCGGTTCCTGCCGGAATAGATGTTTTTTCAAATGAACTCGTCGAAAAATACTTCGGTTCATTCTATAGAAATGAACTAAAAGTATCGGATAAGCAATTTTATGCTTTAGGTACTATTTATAAAAATAGTGAGTCTAATGTATTCAATATGGCACATCTTGCTATGAACACTGCCGGTTATATAAACGGTGTAAGTAAACTTCACGGTGAGGTCTCAAAAAAAATGTGGGTATCGGGTTATAAAAATGTGCCGTTTAACGAGATTCCAATAGGGTATGTAACAAATGGCGTTCATATACGATCACACTTATCAAATGAAATGGAAGAACTTTTTCTTCAATATATCGGTGAAAAATGGGTTGATAATCCAGCATCCAGTAATTTGTGGGAACGTATTGATAAAATTCCGGATGAGGAATTATGGAGAACACACGAAAGACGCCGTGAAAGATTAGTGGCTTTTGCCAGAAGAAGATTAATTAAGCAGATTAAAGCCCGCGGCGGAAGCCAGATGGAAATTGCATCTGCATCTGAGGTTTTGGATCCTGCGGCATTAACTATCGGATTTGCCAGAAGATTCGCGACATATAAAAGAGCTACTTTAATATTCAAAGATATTGAAAGACTTACCGATATTATTAATGATAAGGATCGTCCGGTACAGTTTATTATAGCCGGAAAAGCTCATCCTAAAGACGAGGAAGGGAAAAGATTCATCCAGGAAATCTTTCAAATAGCAAAAGAAGATCGTTTCAGAAGAAAATTTGTATTTATTGAAAATTATGATATGAGTGTTGCACACTATCTTGTTGAAGGTTGTGATGTTTGGTTAAATAATCCAAGACGTCCTCTTGAGGCAAGTGGAACATCTGGAATGAAAGTAATTGCAAACGGCGGATTAAATTTTAGTGTTCTTGACGGCTGGTGGGACGAGGGTTTTGATCCTGAACTAGGATGGAAAATTGGAAACGGTGAGGAATACTCTGATCCGGATTATCAGGACGAAGTTGAATCAAGACAATTGTATAATACACTTGAAACTCAGATTGTGCCTTTATTCTATTCGCGAGGTGAGGATAGATTACCGCGACATTGGATTGCAATGGTTAAAAATTCTATGAAACGTCTTGGACCGGTTTTTAACACACATAGAATGGTGCAAGAATATTTCGATAATTATTATAAAGCTTCATTTGAGAAAAGAACATTATTACTTGAAAACAATTGGGAACGTGTTAAAGATTTAGCTTCATGGAAACAAAATGTAAAAAATAATTGGTCTAAGATTCGAATTGTTAAAGTTTCAAGTGACGGTAATCTAAGTGAAATTCATGTAGGCGATCAATTGCCTGTACAAGCCGAAATAGATTTAGGGAACCTGACTCCGGCTGACGTTGAAGTTCAAATATATTATGGACCGCTCGAGGATTCAAACAATCCGCAAACTAATTCTACTGTCGTAATGACTCCGGAAAATAAAAAGAATAGTCCCGGAGTTCACAAATATTTAGGTAATATATTGTGTAATAAAAGCGGACATAAGGGCTTTACAATTAGAATTCTGCCTAAGAATGAATTATTGATCCATCCATTTGAACTTGATGTTGTTTATTGGGCTAGCTGATTTTGATTTTGTTAGCCAAAGTAATTTGAATTTGAATAAAAATTGTTACTTTTATGCTAATAAAAATCAGCTTTGCGAAATTCTAAAATATTGTTTACAAAATTAGCAGCGTTTAGTTTAAACGCTGCTTTTATATAGTAAAATCTAATTGGTGGAATATGCTTTTAGAAACTTTGGACATCAAGAAAAATGATATCATAATCTATTCTCAAAACAAATTTGATTTACAAGAGAATTTCAGAATAATATTTAAAGATGATCCGGGGAGAGACGCACGTAAAATAAGCTTCAAAGATGTTTGTAAGTTTGTAAATCAGTACACTCCTAAAAATATGATTGTATATAGATTACTAACTAATATCCGAGATTTTGAAATTTACTTATCCAAATACGGATTTGTAATGAATGTTAACAATGCACCTGAACTAATTTATTTTGATCCGATATTTGCTGTGAAGGAATTAGAAGAATATACCGAAGCTATCAATCATTTTGATTTAAGATTTAGAATTCAACAAGTTGGATTGACAACATTAAATAGAGTAGGTGAGTTACCAAATTACGCTGAAATTTATAATATAGATTTAACAGCTATTGAAGCAAAATTTCAGAATGATAAATCTTTTGTTGATGCATTATTTTTAGATAAGAATAAAAATTTAGGGAAAAGTTCTAAACCGGTAGCTGCTAAATCAAAAGAAACTGAGAAAAAAGTTATAACTAAGACTGAGCCTAAAAAAGTAGAGCAAACTTCCGGATTAAAAAAAACTCAGTTCGATTCAAAAAACTCTCAAGACAAACAAACACCTACAAAAACGGCATCCGAAAAAAAAGAGATTCCTGGTAAAATTGAAAAAACTTCTGAATACAAGGATGGTATAAAATTTATTTCTCATGATATTGCGGAAGATGAGGATTTTGATATTAAAAATATCATGAAGCTAAATAACAAAGTGAAAAGCAAACGTCAATCGGATAACTCTGATAAATCAATTCCCAGAGTAATCAAAAAAACTGCAGAAGCTACTCCAACAAATTTTAGCCAGTTTATAAAACAAAAGGGAACAATTCCTAATAAAACTGATAATAGTACAAAAGAAAAACTACAATCTGATCAACTTATTGATATTTTCAAATCGCCCTCGTCCCTAAATAAATTCCTTAAGGGCAAAGAAGATAAAAAAGTTGTTTTACGGTTAAAAAATAAAAAATAGTTTATCTATATAAATCCGTATCAATTTCGTCATCATCCTCTTCGTCGGTAGAAAGGGTGAACATAGAACTAAGCATATCTTTAAATTGTACCCCGTTTTCTAATCTAAATTTGCTTAACTGAGAGTACTCAGACAAACCATGAAGTAAAAATTCCATTAATAATATTTTGTTTTCATTATCCTCTTCTGGAAAATATTGCTTTATAACGTCTTCCAAACCAGGAACAGATTTCAATATTTTTTCATATTCTATATTAGAAGATGTAGTTAATATATCAACAACATTTCCTTTGCTGAACCAGTTTATGATTGATTGATATGGATTTTCAATTTTCCCTTTTTTTATTTTCTCAGGCGAAGGGAAGTAATCTTCGAAAAGAGTTTTGATTGCTTTTCCGATTAAAATGTGTGCAACTTTGGACGGTCCTTCTTGCTCGCCTTCATAAACCAGCTCAATTTTGCCTGTTATAGAAGGTATTATTCCATACAAATCTGAAATTCTTAAATTAGTTGATGTTTCACTATTTAAAATCATTCTTCGTTCAGCAGTACTGTTTAGATTTTCAAAAGCGGAGATTGTTAATCGAGCAGAAACACCGCTTTTTGAATCAATGTATTCACTTTCCCTTGCTTCAAATGCAACTTGTTCAACCAAATCGTGTAATAACTCGTTAACTTTTATAGAACTAACTTGTTCACTTGTCAAATTTGATTCTTGTTTGGTAATGAGCTTAGAAATTTCAGTTGTCTTTGGATAATGAGTGAGAATTTGGCTATCAATTCGATCTTTTAATGGTGTAACAATTGAACCTCTGTTAGTATAATCTTCAGGATTAGCGGTAAATACGAATTGAATATCTAAAGGAAGTCGTATTTTAAATCCTCTAATTTGAATATCATTTTCTTGCAAAATATTAAATAAAGCAACTTGAATTCTAGCTTGTAAATCCGGCAGTTCATTTATTACAAAAATTGAACGATGAGATCTTGGAATTAATCCGAAATGAATTACTCTTTCATCAGAATAGGGAAGTCTTAGTGAGGCTGCTTTTATTGGATCAACGTCACCGATTAAATCCGCAACAGAAACATCAGGAGTCGCTAATTTTTCGGTGTATCTTTCGGACCGGTGAACCCAGCTTATTTTTGTATTCTCTCCATTTTCTGCAATTAGATCTTTTGCATATTTAGATAACGGCACAAGTGGATCGTCGTTTAATTCGGAGCCTTCAATGATTGGAATATATTCATCCAATAAATTTATTAACAATCTGGCGATTCTTGTTTTTGCCTGCCCGCGTAATCCAAGTAATATTATATTATGTCGCGAAAGGATAGCAGTCTGTATGTCCGGTATTACCGTTTCCTCATAGCCTAATATTCCGTCAAATGGTTTCTGTCCGTTTTGCAATGATTTGATTAAATTTTTGCGCAGTTCATCTTTTATTGATAAATTTTTATAACCGCTTTTTTTTAATTCGCTTAAAGTTTTTATCTTGGTAATATCCATGTGTCAGTAAAACTCCTTAATAGCTATATAAATTAAAATTCGAAAAAGTTCTATCTAACATTTCGTCGTCTATTTTTAATATAGTCTTCAAAAATATAATCACCGAGCCCGTTAAGACTGCTGTAAAAAGCGCGTCCATTATTTGTTTTAGTAAATTCCCTTACAAATTTTTGAAGATAAGGGTCGCGAGCTATCATAAAGGTTGTAATTGATATATTCAACTTTCGACAACGTGCTGCTTGATCTAAAGTTCTATTCATTATTTTTCTATCAAGTCCGAAACTATTCTTATAATATTTCAGACCTTCTTTAAGACAAGTGGGTTTACCGTCCGTGATCATGAAAATTTGTTTATTACTTGTCTTCCTTCGTCTTAAAATGTCAATGGCTAATTCTAATCCGGCAACAGTATTTGTATGATACGGTCCAACTTGTAAATAAGGTAAATCTTTTATCTCAATCGGCCAAGCATCGTTTCCGAACACAATTATGTCTAATGTATCTTTAGGATATTTAGTTGTTATTAGTTCGGATAAAGCCATCGCAACTTTTTTAGCCGGAGTAATTCTATCTTCTCCGTATAAAATCATCGAATGAGAAATATCAATCATTAATACTGTTGAAGTTAACGCTTTAAAATCACGCTCTTCAACTTCTAAATCATTTTCGGTTAATTTAAAATCATCAATACCGTGATTGATTTGTGCATTTTTAATAGAATCTGTAACATCAATTTGATCGAGAGTATCACCGAAATTAAATTCTCTTCTTTCGGAAGTTAATTCATCGCCTAAACCGGAGAAAGGTGTTCTGTGGTTTCCTCTGGAGCTCTTCTTTAATCGTCCGAAAATTTCATCTAAAGATTGTTTCCTTATTGATCTTTCACTTTTTGCGGTTATAATTAACCGATTTTGAATTGGATCTTCTTTAATGTAATCATTGTCCTTGAGCTCTTGAATGAAATCACCCATTCCATAATTTTGTCCGGTTAATCCATATTGCTGATCAAGCTGTGTAAGCCAATTTAATGCTTCTGAAACATCACCGGAAGTAATAGTCAGTAACTGTAAAAATAGGTTTAATAAATCTTGAAATTTATTATTACCATTATTATTCGGTATGTAATCTGTAAATCTTATTCCAATCATAATCTTCTCATCAACTTAAACTATTAAACCATTAATTTATTACAATAGTTCAGTAATTCAAGTAATAAATAACTAATGTGATTGATTAGGTGAGTCCATTTAATCTAATAAACTTATACTATGATATAAATCAAGTATAAACAAATATTAAAATCTAATATGTGATGCCCATTGGCAAAGTTGAGCAGTTGCAAGAGCTAAAAATGTTCCCGAAACGTTGCCCAAAACTCCCATTAAAAGTCCAACGGGAGCTAATGCAGGTTGATAAATACTAGCAATAATTGGAGCACTTACATAACCACCAATATTTGCCTGACTTGAAGTTGCAATTAAGAACATAGGTGCTTTTATAAATCGACCGACCGAGTAGAGTATAATTGCATGAATTAATATCCATACAATTCCGGCAAGTAAAAAAGCGGGAGCGTTTAATATTGAAGCTAGATTTGCCTTAGCTCCGATGGAAGCTAATAGAAAGTATAGCATATAATTGCCAACTATTGAGGCACCTTTTTTCTCAAGTTTTTGTAGTGGTGTAAAAGAAAGAATAATTGAAATAACTAAAACTAATATTATTGTCCATCCAAAAGCAGTTACTATATCTCCCAAAGGAGGAATAACTTTTCCCAGTTCAAGGCAAGCTTCTCCAATAGCCAAAGAAATAGCAATCATCATCGAGAGAGCTTTTAAGTCCAAAGGTTCTTTTTGAGAAAATAAATTTTCCATTTTCCGGTTTATCTCAGCTATAATGGAAGTGTCAACTTTATTTTTTGCATCAATTTCCTTTTGGTGTCCGGAAAAATAAACTACAACTGCCATCCAGCCGTAACCGATTAAAGTATCAACAATAACCATTGTGCCAAGCATAGAATCTGATGTACCAATGCTTTCTTTAACAGAAATCATATTAGCGCTTCCACCAATCCAACTACCGCTTAACGCACCAATACCTTTCCAGGCGTCAGGCGGAAGATAGTGTGAAAATAAGATTAGTACAATCGGAGCGCCAATCATAATTCCTACAGAACCTGCAAAAAAAGTGATTAAGGCTTTTGGTCCAAGTTTAAATATCGTCGGTATATCAGCGGAGATCAAAAGTAAAATTAATGATGCAGGAAGGAAATAATCGGTTATCCAATCGTATGCAACTGATTTTTGAGGTGTAATACCTAACGTAGTAGTTATCATTGGTAAAAAGTAAATCCAAAGGACAAAAGGAATTACTTTAAAAACTTTTTCTGCAAATTTTTGATCTTTAATCCAATAAACAAAAGCTAAAAGACATGCGAGAAAGATAACAACTGCTGTTGGATTGGTTATAAGTGCGTTTTCCATTCAGTAAAATCATTTTTTAGAGTTAAAGAAATTCCGCTTACCTAAAATCAATTTAGATATTTTTTAGTCTCTGTTCAAGTAAAAGAGCAAGATTTAGTCTAGCTTCATAAACTAAAATTTAACAATTACTTCGCCGATAGTTCAGTAATCATTTTGATTGCATATTTATTATTAGAATCAAATTTTAATGCAGTTAGAAAATTTTTAAGCGCGAGTCCTTTATTGCCGTCCTGATAATATGCTTTGCCTAATCCGATAAACATCGCACTTGTTTTTGTAAATCTTCTTACCATTAGTTTGTAAAAATAAATAGCCTTATCAATTTGTTTTGTATTAATTAAGTCATCGCCGAATTGGTCTAATTCCTTTATTGAATTTTCGTAATGGTTAGTAGAATCCGACTCAAGATTATTATAAAAGGCAATTGCTGAATCTAAGCTATATTCGGAAGTTACTTTAAACATTTCGTCTGATAATGATTTTTTTGGAAGTTCAAATTTTTCATTCAGAGCTATATGCGCTAAATTAAATGCCGGTTGATTTGCAAATGTTGTTCTATCATTTAAGTTTACTAAATCCACTGCTGCTAAATTTAATTTTCTGTATATAACTAAAAGGGAAACAAAACCGGTTCCACTGCCATAATGTCCAAAATAATCGTTCCCATGATTGTCTTTGTTAACTTCTAAACCCAGCCCTACTTTTAAAGGTGTTCCATTAGTTAATTTCCCAATAACCAACATAGAATCTAAAGTTTCGGATTTAATCAATTTACCTTCCAACAAAGCAGATGAAAAATTTAGTAAATCTCCACTTGTTGAAATTAAGCCTCCACCTGCAAATTTTTCACTTAAATCCGCTAAAGGAGCATTTCTAATTTGTCTGTAATCATTTTTTACATAACCTCTGGCACGATGTGAAATTATGTCTGAAGGAAACTCTGGAAAAGTAGATGTCATTTCAGCTGGCTTAAAAATATTTTTTTTCAGATATTCGGTAAACGAAAGTCCACTAACATTTTCAATAATTGCGGCCAATAAGTTGTACCCAAAAGTTGTGTACATATACTTGGTTCCCGGCTTAAACTGAAGTGAATCGTTTAGTATTAAGCCTAACGCATCTCGAGTAGAACTAAAATGTTGAGGATTATCAAACTCACCTTTTTTATAACTTCTAATCCCTGAAGTGTGTGTTAAAATTTGTCTTACTGTAAAAACCCATTTCTTTTTGGGAAAATAAGGAATATATCGTCTTGCATCTCTATCTAAATTTATTTTACCTTTTTCCACCAGTTGCATGATGGCGACAGCAGTTATTATTTTTGAAATAGAAGCTATTCTATAAACGGTTTGAGGAGTAGCTTTAACATCATTTTCTAAATCAGAATATCCCGCCGCATCAAGCCAAATAATTTTTCCGTCATGCATTACTCCTGCAGACACAGAAGGGACTCCGGTTATTTTATGATATTCGTTTAAGTAATTTGTTAACTCCGATTGAACTTTTTGTGAATACGTGAAATTTGAAACAAGTAAAACAAAAAGAGCCAAATTCATCAAAAAAAAGAAAGGGGATAGAGGAAGAGATTTTTTATTTAACATAATATTATTTTATTCGATTAAAATTATTGATCTAAAATTAGTGAAATTTACTAAGGATAAAAAAAAGCCCGGTAAAAAACCGGGCATAATATTAAAATAATCTTGACTCGAATATTACTGTTTTTTATCCAAAGGAACTCTTTTGTCCAAAATATTATCGATTAGCTTATATTCTTTAGCTTCTTGAGAAGTTAAAAAATAATCTCTATCGCAATCCTTGGTAATTTGTTCCATAGATTTACCAGTACGCTCTGCAAGAATATTGTAAAGAGTGTCTCTAGTTTTTAACATCTCTCTTGCATGAATTTCAATATCGGAAGTTTGTCCTTGAAGTCCGCCGACCCAGGGTTGATGTATCATAATTTTAGAGTTAGGTAACGCTGATCTTTTTCCTTCAGCGCCTCCAGCAAGCAAAATTGCTCCCATACTTGCAGCCATTCCAACGCAAGTGGTAGCTACATCAGGTTTGATAAATTTCATAGTGTCATAAATAGCTAATCCAGCAGTAACACTTCCACCGGGAGAATTTACATATATATTTATATCTTTATCTGAATCTTCGGCTTCTAGAAAAATCAATTGTGCGATTGTTAAACTTGCAACGTGATCATCAATTGCAGTTCCTAAAAATATAATTCTTTCCCTTAAGAGTCTTGAATAAATATCCATTCCTCTTTCGCCGCGACCGGTTTGTTCGATAACATAAGGGACTAGCTGATTGTAAATTTCATAATTTTTTGTCATTTCGATTCCTCTTCTTTTTTTGAAATCTTTTCGGGATCGACATTTTTAATATTATTCTTCTCTTTTAAGAAATCAAATAATTTATTATCAATTAGTCTTTCGCCGTAATTTGAGGACTTATAATAATTCAATAACTTATCAACCGCAATACCGGTTTTTTCCGCATCCTTTTCAGCCAATTCTTTTAATTCATCTTCACCAACTTCAAGCTTCTCTTTTTTCTGAATTTCACTTTTAAGTATGAACCATTTAACTTCTAATTCTGCAATTTTTCGTAATCTTGTTGCGGCTTCTGTTTTATCGAACGATCTATAACCTTCTTTTTTAGATTGTTCTTCTTCACGTTTTACTAAATCTTCCAAAACATTTAAAACCAATGAATTTGGAGGAGGGAAATCATTGTTTTTTACAACGGTGGTTAATAATTTGTCGCGTAATAACTCATCCATTCTTTGATCGTAATATTTCTGGACATCACTTTTGATTTCTTTTCTTAATTCCTCTTCGTTTGTAGCCTTATCTTTGGTAACCTTTTTAATAAGTTCTTCATTTAATTCTGCCGGTACAATTTTCTTGATTCCTTTAATTGTAGCAACATAATTGTAAACATCGGTTACTTCCTCTTCTTTGCCTTCTTCATTTTTAACTGTACGTTCATCGCTGAAAGAAAAAGTGAAATTTTCATCAACTTTTTTACCTTTGGAATTCTCAACAATTTCAGGTTGAATTCTTTCGCTGGTTAGATCAATTTCGAGTCTTTCAGGTTTTACACCTTCAACAGGCTTATTTTCTTCATCTATTCTTTGAATTTCTACATCAACTAAATAATTTTTATCGTCTCCAATAATATCAGCAGGTTCTTTTGTACTGTTAGATTTCTGGATGTACTGAATCTCATTTTCAACATCTTCATCTTTTACTTCGAATTTAGGAACTTCAATATCTTGCTCGGTATAATCTTTTACCTCAATATTCGGCATTACTTCATATTTAACTTTGAAGAAAAGATCTTCGCCCGGATTAAATTTAATGTCGGTTAATGAAGGCTGTCCGATTGGATGTAAATGTTTTTCGTTTGCTATTTCCCAGAATTGATTATTTGCTACTTTTTCAGACGCTTCATGTTCTAAAGCATCTCCGTACATTTTCTTCAAAATATTTAACGGAACTTTTCCTTTTCTAAAACCCGGCAATTGAATTTTTTTAGTCTGCTTTTTTACTTCTGTTTCTATTCCGTCTTTAATTTCATCATAAGCTAAAGTAACTTCAACTTCTCTTTCTGAAACAGATATATCATTAATTTTGTATTCCAAACCAACCTCGTCTGATCTAAATATTGTAAGTTATAAGGGAAAAAAGTGTGCGAGAACGGGGACTCGAACCCCGACACCTCTCGGTACTAGATCCTAAGTCTAGCGCGTCTACCAATTCCGCCATTCTCGCATTGCTTTTAGAATCATCATTAAAGCATCTAAAACAATTTGTAAATAGTGCTAAAAAAATGAATTTTAAATATACATTTATGTCTTTAGTTAAGCAAATATTTAAAGGATAGTTCTATGGAAATTTAATATTCCGCCCAAAATTACGATAAATATTGAGCGGAATAAATTTAAGTATTTATTTTAATTAAATTGATTTTTGGGGTATGTTTTCACATTATAACCATATTTTAACTGTTCTTCCATTCTGCATGACCATACTAGTTTTCCATCCCAAACGGTAATATCCGGACAACCGTCGCACATATTTTGTCTTCCGTCTTCTAAAAAATCAACCGGTTGTATTATCATAACAGATTGGTAATGTAATCTTCTAAAAATGTTAAACGGATTTTTATAAAATTTCAGAAAGGCCTTTCGTAGTTTCTTATCAAAAGCGCCTAACAACATCATCGATTTTCCTTTTCTCGTCATTTTAGGCGAAGAATAGGCTAAATATTTATTAAATAAAATATGATGCCCGGCTTGAATGATTTCCATACTTTTCTTTCCCATGTAACCATATATTTTTTTCTTAGTACCTAATCTTCCGTTTAAAAGCCATTTGAAAGAATCCGGTTTTTCTGATCCATTTAGATAAGCACAAGCATCAAATTCCGGATCATCTTCTCTTAACAATTGTACAATTTCCGGTGCTTTAATATCCGTTCGCTCCAATGATTCTTCGTTATATACCAGTTCATCCATATCAATTTTATTCGGACCCAGATAAAAATCAACAGTGTTATTATTAACTGCGCGGTAGAGTATAAACACCATCACTTGCACTATATCAATATTTTCTTGTGCCCATTTTGCCATTCCTTTTACATATTGTAAAGTATCTTCGTAAACTGTGGCGTTAAAAGAGCATGAAATACCTTTTTCATCTGCAAGCATTCTTGCGTAATGATATCTCAATTCATTTAATTCGATTTCATTTTTATTTTTCCAACCCGGGCGTCCTTGTTTACTATCAATATGAAAAGTAAATCCGTAAACACCTGCTTTTTTTAATTCGTGCAGAAGTTCTTTTGTTAGTGCCAATCCATTTGTATTTAGAATTGGTTTTAATCCTCGTTTTTTTACTTCTCTAACAATTTCAACAACGTCTGGATGTGTAAGAGGATCACCACCGGCAATAGAGACTCCATCACAAATTCGTAATCTGGTAAATGTATCAAGCTCATTTTTTATTTCATCAATAGATTTATGTTGGTTTTCATTTTTTCGGTAGCATCCGTCGCAGCTGAGATTACATTTGGCAGTTGGCTCCAGCCAAGATATCGAATTATCGACCAAGTTCCATGGCAATCGATAATAATCAAGATGATTTAGTTCTAACATATTTCCCCCTACTGTAAAAAGATTTAAGAATTGGTCAACAAATTTTATTCATTCAAAAAGCTATAAACCCAATCTAGATTTTGTTTTATAAGGTTTTTCTGATTGTCAAGCAAACTAGAAAAATTAAAAATTAAATTTAACTTGCAACACACTTCCTCAAACGTATGATATTTATTAACATATATCAATAAAAAAGTTATTATTTAGCTTTGTAATTTTAGAATAATAAAACGGCTAAACGATTGGATAATTTATAATTATAGTATTTCTCTCTAATTATTGTATTTAAAAGAAACAAATTATATCTTTGACAAGTGCTATTGTTATAAATCTAATGTGCTTACATTTTTACGGGGTTTAATTGAAATTCGACTACGTTTACTTATCCCGCACCGGACAGAAAAGAACTGAGAACGAAGACTCATTTGGGGTTTTTCCTGTTGACGGAGGAATTTTAGCGATTGTATGCGACGGTCTAGGTGGTAATAAAGCAGGTGAAATAGCTTCTCAATTAACAGTTGATACAATTCACGCATACTTTAAAGACAGTAAAATTTCTGACATACTTGAAAAAATTAAACAATCAGTTGCGGAAGCTAATAGAGTTCTTCTTGAAAAATCTTCTTCTGATTACGATCTTAAAGGAATGGCGACTACAGTAGAAGTTTTATTTATTAGGGATAATACCGCGTACTGGGGACATGTTGGAGATTCAAGAATTTATCATTTCAAAAGCGGAAAACTTAAACAGCTTACCAAAGATCATTCTCTTGTTCAAAAATTAGTTGATGAAGGATATCTTACATTAAAAGAGGCCGAAAACCATCCCAATAAAAACATTATAATGAGAGCCTTAGGTGACAACAATAAAATTGAAGTTGATGTCAGTAAAGTAAAATTGGGTAAACATGATGATCACCGGTTTTTTATTTGTTCCGATGGAGTCACTTGTGTTATTAACGATGACGAATTACAACAATTAATTGAACGGGTAAACCCAAGAGCAATAGGAGAAAAACTCTCTAGAATAGTAGAAGACAGAGGAGCTCCCGATAATTATACTTTTGTATTAATTTCAAAAAGTGAGTAAAGATGATCGGGCGAAACATTGAGCATTTTAAGATACTAGAGATCCTTGGTGAAGGAGGAATGGGGATTGTTTATAAGGCATTTGATCTTAAACTGGAACGATATGTTGCAATCAAAATTTTAAATCAACAAGCTCTAAAGAATCCTCAATTTATTGCAAGATTCAAACGCGAAGCCAGAAACCAGGCAAAGTTAACACACTCTAATATTGTAACCGTTTACGGTTTTGCTGAAGAACGAGGAATGCTTGGAATTGTAATGGAGTTTGTTGATGGAGATACGCTTGAAAATCTTATTCAGCGCAAAGGGAAATTAGATGTTGAAGAGTCTCTTGAAATATTAAAACAAATTCTTGTAGGTGTCGGATATGCTCATAATCAAGGATTTGTTCACCGCGATATAAAACCCTCCAATGTAATTATTAATAGCGATGGTATTGCTAAAATAATGGATTTTGGAATTTCCAAATCTCTTAATGAAGCGCATGGATTAACTAAAACCGGAACTAAAATCGGGACAATCTTGTATATGAGTCCCGAACAAATAAAAGCTTTAGAGCCGACAAGCCAAAGTGATATCTACTCTATAGGAATTACGTTTTACGAAATGCTGAGTGGTGTTACGCCATTCGATAGAGGAACTGAATTTGAAATTATGGAAGCGCATCTTAAAAAGGCACCTCCAAAAATATCATCAAAAATTCCGGGAATTCCGGGCGAAGTTGATGCATTAATATCAAAAGCTCTTAGTAAAACTTTAGCCAAACGTTATCATGATTGTAACGAATTTCTAAAAGACATTAATCAATTTTCTGAAAAATTAATTAAAACTAAAACCTCTAGAGTTTCCGTTGAAAAGAAAAAAGAATTACCAAAAGACAACGAGAAAACTATACTAACAAAAGTACGGTTTTACTTTTTTGCATTTGTTTTTATATGCATTCTAGGAGGTTTATTTTACTTCGTTTATACAACTGTTTCACAATACTGGGATTCGAGCGATAAAGTACTTAAGGATATGGATAACAACCGTGCTATGTACGGATCAAATCCAAACTATTCAATTAAGAGCGATTGGAAAAATTTAAAGAGTCCTGTATCTGAAGCTTTGAACTCTATCTATTTTATAACTGATAATATTGGAATTACTTGCGGCGGAAATGGTGTGTTGCTTAAAACCATAAATGCAGGTGATACTTGGAATGTTTTATCAGATTCTTCAGGCATAAATTTGTACGATATAAATTTTGTAACTCCGGATAGAGGTTTTTCAGTCGGAGAAAATGGTACGTTATTAACAACTAGGGACACGGGCAGGACCTGGCAAAAAATTAACACGCCCTCAAACGAATCCTTTTTCAAAATTTATTTCTTATCAAACCGGATGACTGGTTTTATAGTGGGAGGTAAAGGAACACTATTAAAAAGTGTCGATGGGGGGATTAGTTGGTCAATTGTATCTGTTCCTACAAACGAATTATTATATAGTATTGATTTTACGGATGATAAAAACGGCACTGTCGTTGGTTGGAACGGTGAAATATTGACTACTTCTGATCAAGGTAATTCTTGGAGTGAAAATGAAAAAATTACAACTCAATATTTACGCGATGTAAAATTTATTAATCAAGAAGATGGATTTATTTGTGGCGGCGGGGGTATATTATTAAAAACAGACGACGGCGGAAGTAGTTGGGAAAAAGTTACTTCAAATACAAGTACCGGCCTTTTCAAAATCTTATTTATAGGTAAGAAAGATGGTATAATCTTGAGTAATAAGGGAAGTGTTCTGGTTTCAAATGATGGTGGAGACTCCTGGAAAATTACCAGTAGCGGAAAATACACAGCACTAAACTCGGCTACTACAAATCCTTCTAGAAAAAAAATATATCTAGTAGGCAATAACGGAACAATACTAACTAATTGAAATTAGTATTAATTGATTTTTCATAACTTAATATTTAATTTCACTTACCTAATAATTTCTACAATAATACAGCAGATCTTTAACTACTGAGGACTAATTGGACAAATTCGTTATTAAAGGCGGCAAAAAACTTTCTGGTAGTGTTGAAGTAAGCGGTGCTAAGAATGCGTCGTTGGCTTTAATGCCTGCTACTCTTCTTTCAAATGGTGTTACAAAACTTTATAACACCCCTGAACTAAACGATGTTTACACGATGATGAAACTACTGAACCAGCTTGGCGTTGAATCTGTTTTTGAAAATCATACACTTGAATTAAATACATCTAAGATAATTAGTCAAGAAGCACCATATGAGCATGTAAAAAAAATGCGAGCTTCTGTTTATGTACTTGGCCCGCTTCTCACAAAATACGGAATTGCTAAAGTTTCACTTCCAGGCGGATGCGCTTGGGGCCCTCGTCCGATTAATCTTCATCTTGAAGGTTTAAGAAAAATGGGTGCCGAAATAGATCTTGTTGAAGGGTATATCTTAGCAAAAGCAAAAAATCTAAATGGAGCAAAAATAAATTTTGATATTTCTTCGGTTGGTGCAACTGGAAATATCTTGATGGCAGCAGTTCTTGCTAAAGGAACTACTGTGATAAATAATGCTGCAATGGAACCCGAAATTACAAACCTGGCAGAGTTTCTAGTTAAAATGGGAGCTAAGATCGATGGAATTCATACTTCAACTTTAACAATTGAGGGAGTTAATGAATTAAATTCAGTTGATTTTGATACTATTCCTGATAGAATAGAAGCAGGAACTTTACTAATTGCCGGAGCTTTAACCGGCGGTGATATTACCTTAAATAATATTGAGCCATATTTAATTGATGCTGTAATTTCAAAATTAGAAAGCAGCGGTAGTGTTTTTGAGATAAATGGAAAGAGCATCAAACTAAAATCTTCAGATTCTAAAATAAAACCGGTCGATGTTGTTACTTCAATTTACCCCGGATTTCCTACTGATATGCAAGCTCAATGGACTACATATATGACTTTATGCAATGGAGTCGCTACTGTTACTGATAATATTTATTTTGATCGGTTCAAACATGTTCCTGAGCTTATTAGACTTGGAGCAGATATTCAAGTAAATGAGAATAGTGCGGTAGTGAGAGGCGTCAATAAATTAAAAGGTGCTAAAGTTATGTCAACCGATCTTAGAGCAAGTGCATCTTTAGTGCTTGCCGGTTTGGCTGCAGAAGGTGTGACAGAAGTTTTGAGAGTTTATCACTTGGATCGTGGTTATCAAAGCATTGAGAAAAAACTAAGTTCGCTTGGAGCTGATATTGAAAGAGTAGAGGGGACAGAATATTAATTGTGTCATCCATAAAAAAAATATTTTTAGCTAGAAATTTCCTCGCGATTCATATTTCCATAATAATTTTATTTAATCTAATACTTTTGTTTTTACCTTTTACTAAAGTATTTGGTTTTGAGTTTGCAGCTACAAATGCCATCCTTCTAACATTGCTTTCCGGATTCTTAGTCTTATCAATTTTTAAAAAGATAATTCAGTGATAGGGGTAAAAGATTTTATAAAGAACGTTAGGCTTCCATTTTTACTTTTCCTAATAATTCCTATCACTATTTCTATTGTTCATTCTTTATTTACAATACTATGCTCTTTTGTTGATGGTTTCTTGTTCTATTTAGTCCTGACAGTTCCATCAATTTTAATAGGATCAAGTTTAGCTTTAATTGTCCGTTGTTATATTAAAAAATTTAGAAAATTATTTTTCCTAGTTCTATTTATCCTGATTATAAGCTTCACATTTTTTGAATTTTATTTCAATCCGCAAATTTACTTTTATAATCCTATTTTTGGATTTTACCCCGGGACAATTTACGATGAAGCATTAAGTGTTTCGTTGAAATTAGTCGGCTACAGAATTCTAAATATTGTCTATTTTGGAGGGATCTTACTTTTACTTATTTCGCTAATTAAAAAAGGGCAGAAGTTAAGTAAACAGATATTCGCATTTTCTATAATTATTATTGCAATAATTTTTTATAGCCTTTCATCTTTATTCGGTTATTCAACAACCTTTGATGAATTAAATAAACGACTGGGAAAAACTGCTGAAACTCCACATTTTGTTATTCATTATTCTGCTGAAATTGATACAAGCTTAGTAAAAACTATAATCATGTATCACGAGTATTTCTATACAGAACTATCAAATTATTTCAAATATTCACTTGATAATAAAATTAGTTCTTACCTATTTACGGACGACGAACAAAAGTTAAAATTATTTGGTACGGCTAATGCAGATGTTGCAAAACCCTGGCAGAATACTACATACATAACTTATTCCGATTATAGGAATACACTCAGACATGAACTCGGACATGTTTTTTCAGCACGGTTTGGACAAGGAATATTTAAAATTGCCGACAACATGAATATGGCCGCAACTGAAGGAATTGCTGTTGCCGCTGATCCTTTTTACGGCGAAAATACTGTCGATTACATGGCAGCTCTTGCTTATCAAAATGGATTTAAGATTAATGTTAACGAGTTGTTTAACGGGCTTAATTTTTTCGGTCAGACATCATCTCTTTCTTATATCTATGCCGGAGCATTTTCCAAATTTCTCATTAAAAATTTTGGAATAGAAAAATTTGAGAAGTATTACTCTAATCTCAATTTAGAAAAAACGTACGGTAATTCTTCAAAGAAGATTACGAAAACATTTTATAACTATTTAGAAAATATTAAAATTATTAGTAGGGAAGATCAGGCAAAATATTATTTTGGAAGAAAAGCAATTGCGCATAAAGTCTGTTCCCGTTTTGTCGCTGATAGACTTGAACTTGGTTGGGAATCCTTAAACAAGAAAAATTATAGTAAAGCAGAAACTCTTTTTCGTGAGATATTAAATACAACTGAAAATTATTCCGCGGCGGTTGGATTATCAGATTGTTATAATAAATTAAATAATGTTAATGGAGCTATTGCACTTTTAAAACGATATATCAAGTTTTACAAATCTACTGCTTACTATTATAACCTAGAGTTTAAATTAGCTGACTTATTAGCAGAGAATAATCTTAACGTAAAAGCTGACTCGATTTACAACCGGATTGTAAAGCAAAATCCTAACAGAACTTTTTATTATCTCGCAAACTTAAGATTGACTTTAATTAAAAATGATTCATTATTATTTAATTATCTTAAAGGTAGCGATACTGAAAAATATCTAATTCTTAAAAAAGTTAATGAAAAATCTACCAACTATTATGCAATTCCTGCACTAATAAATTTGGCCGGAAGTGTGGATAAAGAATATCAATTATTTCTTAAACAATTTTCCGGTAAAATTGTGGTTGATGATTATGAAAGCAGCTTTGCAATGTACAGATTATCAAATTTCATGATGCAAAATTTCGATTTTTATCGAGCAAGAAAAATGGCAGCTTTTTCATTAAGGTATAAATCTGATAAAAATTTTTATGAAATACTTAATGATAATTACAACGCAGTTAATTGGATTTATAAAAATTCGGCTTTGCTAAATAATATTATTTATTACAATAATTAAAAATAAATATGAGCGATAAACTTAACGTAAATTATCAAAAAATAATTACAGTGTTTTTGGGATTTATTTCCTTAGCTCTGTTTGTTTATATATTAATCGTACTTAAAAATATTTTAATCCCGATAACTGTTGCAATTTTTCTTACTTATTTATTTCATCCGCTCTTGATGTATTTAAGAAAGTATAAAATCCCCAAGTGGCTTTCTTTAATATTTATATTATTGCTGATTATTTTTTTCTATTACTTATTTGGACTTTTCATTGTTTCTAATTTTCAAAATTTCTCTGCAAAGCTAAGTGACTATGCTTCAAATCTCTCAGTTTTATTAGAAAAAATTTTAGCTCCGTTTAATTTAACTGTTAAAGAAGTTGCGGCTATGTTTAAATTGAAATTTGAAAAATTTGATATCGGCTCTGTTATTCAAGAATTATTGAGGGCTGGTGTTATCCAGAATGTATTTAATTCGTTTTCATCTGTATTGGGAATATTCACAATCTCTGTAATATTTTGGATTTTCATGATCCTTGGTAAAACCGGATTTGAAGAAAGATTAAAAGATGCTTTTCAAGATTCCCGCGAAACGATCGAAAAAAACATTGATTCAATTAATACACAACTTCAATCATATCTTATAATTAAAACCATAACTAGCCTTGTTACCGGTTCAATTGTTACAATTATTTTGCTGATTTATAATATAGATTTTGCAATATTTTGGGGAATATTAACATTTATATTTAACTTTATTCCCAACATCGGATCTATTACTGTATCAATTTTTCCAATTCTAGTTTCATTACTTGATTACGGTCTTGGCTTTAAAACTATTTCTTTAGCTGTGTTACTTGCCCTTAATCAAAACATAATCGGTAACTTTGTTGAACCGCATTATATGGGACGGCATATGGACTTAAGCACGGTATTCGTCTTATTTTCATTAATATTTTGGGGATGGGTTTGGGGAATTGTAGGAATGTTTTTGGCTGTTCCTATTGCTGCATCTTTGAAGATATTATGTTCAAACATAGAACCTTTAAAGCCAATTGCAATTTTGATGGGAAGTAAATCAGAAGATTCCATGATTAAATAAAGTTCAGTCTAAATAAAAGCTACATGAATTTAAATAAACAATTAGAAAATTATAATTTCTTAAATAAGGTAACGGAAACTTCCGAGAAACTAGGCGTTAAAGCTTATATAGTCGGAGGATTTGTTCGCGATATTATTTTAGAAAGAACAAAAAGTGAAATTGACTTTTTAGTGATCGGCAACGGGCCGGAATTTGCCGAAGCATTAGCAAATCATCTTAATATTAAAAAAGTTTCAACATTTAAGAATTTTGGAACTGCTCATTTTAAATACCACAATTTTGATTTGGAATTTGTCGGCGCAAGAAAAGAATCCTATAGCCGCGAAAGCAGAAAGCCTGATGTTGAAATCGGTACTTTTGAAGATGATATCAGCAGAAGAGATTTTACAATAAATACTTTAGCAATCGATTTAACGCGAGATTCATTTGGTGAGGTAATCGATACTTTCGGTGGTTTTCAAGATATTGAAAATAAGTTAATTAAAACACCAATTGATCCGTTAATTACTTTTGATGATGATCCGCTAAGAATAATGCGCGCTTTTAGATTTGCTTCACAGCTTCAATTTGAGGTTGATGAAAAAATAATGACTGCGGCAAATCAACTAAAAGATAGATTAAAAATTGTTTCTCAAGAAAGAATTACAGATGAATTTCTGAAAATCCTTGCTTCTTCCAAACCATCGGTTGGAATAAAATTATTGTTTTATTCCGGAACTTTAGAAGTGATTTTCCCTGAGATAGCAAATTTATCCGGCGTGGATCAACGCAAAGATTATCATCACAAAGATGTTTTTCTTCATACATGTAAAGTTGTTGATAATATTTCTACCGCTACCGAAGATGTTTGGCTTCGGTTTGCTGCTCTTGTCCATGATATTGCAAAACCTCAGACCAAAAGATTTGTTGAGGGAACAGGCTGGACGTTTCACGGACACGAAGAAATTGGTGCCAGAATGATGAAAAGTATTTTTCGCCGTCTTAAACTTCCCTTTAATAAACTTGCTTATATAGAAAATTTGGTTCGTCTGCATCTTAGGCCGATTGCCTTAGCGAAAGAGGAAGTTACAGATTCGGCGATAAGAAGATTAATTGTTTCTGCCGGAGAAGATTTGAATGACTTAATAACTCTTTGTCGTGCCGATATAACAAGTAAAAATCAATATAAAGTTGCCAAATATTTAGATAACTATGAACGAGTAATGCAAAAAGTTCTCGAAGTTCAAGAAAAAGATAAACTTAGAGCTTTCCAATCTCCTGTAAGGGGTGAAGAAATAATGAAAATATGCAATATCAAGCCTTCCAAAAAAGTAGGAGTTATAAAATCAGCAATTGAAGAAGCAATTCTTGAGGGGAAAATTGGCAATAATTACGAGGAAGCTCACGATTATCTTCTTCAGATTAAAGATCAGTATTCGGATTAAACTTCATACAGCCTTTAAATTAATTCTTGTTGGATTATGCAAATTATTAGTGAGTATTTTAGAAATTCGCAAAGGAAAAATCGGTGAAATTTTCTGTTCCGTTTTTGCAATAATATTCTTTCAAAAATCGTTTTTTCATCCGTTTTCTAAGATTTCTTCACCTTTGACTAGGTAGTTATTCATAAATTTTGAATATGATATGATTTTTAGGCCTAATTTTTTGCCGTACAAATAATTATATCACCGTTCGTAAAGTAAACCATTAAAGTATTCAACAATTGAATATTTTTGTATCAAAGTTTGAGATAAGAAATAAAAATGTTCATAAATAATTTAATCTTTTGTCTTTATTCCTTGTCTAATCAAAGTGGCCAAAAGACTCATTCATAATTTAACGGGAGTAAATAATGCGTATCGTCCTTAGCATTTTAATTGTTTTTACACTCGCTTTTTGTTCAAATGCACAACAAAAAGAAATTACTCTTGATCAAGCAATAAAAATCGCACTTCAAAGAAATACAACATTACAAAGAAGTATCAACAATATTAAAAATGGCGAAGCAGGGCTAAAATCAGCTTATGGAAATTTTTTGCCGACTTTAAGTGCTTCCGGCGGCTGGAGCTGGAATAGATCGGAAGATGAAGGTACCACTTACAATGTTGGAGGTTTTTCATTCACCACTCCGGCTTCAAAGACAGAAACCAGAAACTTTAGCGCGAGTGTTAATTCCAATGTTACTTTGTTTGATGGATTAGCTAGTTTTGCAAACTTATCTAAAAGTAAAAACGATCTTGAAGCTGCAAGATTATCATTACAAAGACAACAACAAGATATAGTATTTCAAACCATCGGCTTATATTATGACGTGGTAAATGCACAGCAATTATTGAAAGTTAAAAAAGAAAACTTAAAGTGGAATCAAAAAAACTTAGAAACTATTCAAGAAAAGAATAAACTGGGCTCCGGTACCTTAGCTGATGTTTATGCTCAGCAAACAAAAACCGGAACAGCTCAGTTAGATTTGATTCAGCAAAATAATATTGTTGAAACAGCAAAAAGCAATTTATTATACTATCTTGGCTTGGATGTACTGGCAAATTATAAGTTCTCGGATTCGTTAACCGTAAATGAAAAAAATATAATTAGTACAAATCTATTAAAAGATTATCAAAGCATTTCTGAACTAGTAAGTCAGGCTTTGAAAAATAGGTCGGATTATCAAAGCCAGAAGCTAACTTTAGCAAGTGCTGAGGATAATATAACAATAGCTCAATCAGGACATTTGCCTTCATTAACCGGTTCTTTAGGTTTTAATTCTACAGCAAATTCATTCGAAAATTTTCAAAAATTTAACAATAAAAATTATAGAGTTGGATTAACTCTAAGCATTCCGATTTTTTCGGGTTTCTCTATATCGGAAAGGGTTCAAGCAGCTGAGGTTCAGGAAGAAAATTCAAAACTCGATTTATCTGATTTAGAAAGAGATATCAAGCGAAATATTCAAAAAACATATCTTGATTTACAGGCGGGGGAAAAGAATTTGGAAGTTGGGAAAAGCAACGTTGCATCCGCTGAAGAAAATAGAAAAATTGAATCTGAAAAATATTCTTTAGGATCAGGTACTTTACTAAATGTTTTAATTGCGAATTCAGATTACACAACCGCACTAACCAGTTATATAAACGCTCAATTTAGTTATATAAAACTTAGCGAGCAGCTAAAGTATTATTTGGGCGTTTTGAATGTTAAGAAATACTAGAAAAATTAAATAATAGGAGAATAATTCAATGGCAAACGGTAAACCTAAAAAGTCAAAAAAGAAACTTTATATCTTCGGCGGGCTGGGTCTATTAATAGTTGCATTAATCGTGTTCGCTTTTGTAAACGGGAATAAGGAAGAAATTGTTCAGGTACAAACAGAAAAAGTTGTTAAGAGGAACATAACACAATCAGTTACCGCAACAGGTAATCTTGATCCTAAATATAAAGTTGTAATAACTCCCGAAGTAACCGGTGAAATTGTTTCTCTTCCGGTTAAAGAAGGTGATGTTGTAAAAAAAGGTGACTTGTTATTAAAGATTAAATCTGATAATTATGTTGCACAAGTAGATCAATCAAAAGCGGATTTAAAATCAGCTAAAGCTACTTTGGCGATGAGAAAAGCTGAGCTAGACAAAGTTGAATCGGATTACAATAGAACCAAAGAACTAAATGCAAAAGGATTGGCAAGTGCATCTGAATTTGAAGCAGCGAAAAGTACATACCTTTCTCAAAAAGCATCGTACGAAGGAGCCGAAGCAAATGTAATGCAATCGGAAGCGGTTCTTAAACAAAGATTAGATCAGTTAAGTAAAGCGATTATTTATTCACCAATGGCCGGAGTTATCACTAAACTTAATGTTGAGTTAGGTGAGAGAATCTTGGGGAGCGGTTTTAGTCAAGGTACGGATATGATGACCGTTTCTGATTTGAAAAGTATGGAAGCCATTGTTGATGTTGATGAAAATGATGTTGTTTTGATTGCTCCAAATGATACCGCAAGAATTAAAATTGATGCTTTTGGTGACAAAGTATTTAAAGGTTTGGTTACTCAAATCGGAAACAGCGCAATTACAGCCGGTTTAGGAACTCAGGAACAGGTTGTAAACTTTGAAGTAAAATTATCCTTTCTTGATTTTAATCCGGATTTCAGGCCAGGAATGTCTTGTAATGCAAGTATAGAAACTGAAACTAAGGATAACGTTATCAGTGTTCCTATACAAAGTGTAACCTCCAGAGATATGGGAATGAAGAAAATGGATGAAGGAGGCGATGAAAATAATCCAAATATGAAAAAGAAATCAATTAATGAAAAGCCAAAAGAGATTGTTTTTGTTGTAAACCAGGGTAAAGTAAAATCAGTGCCTGTTACAACAGGAATAAGTGATGATAATTATATAGAAGTTAAAACTGGTTTGAAAGCCGGGGAAGAAGTTGTATCCGGAAGTTATAGAGCAATTTCAAAAGAATTACAAGACGGCTCAAAAGTAAGAGTTGAAGATAAAAGAAAACCCATGGCTTCTAAATAAAAATTAAAATCGGAATAGAAATGAATATTATCAATATAGAACATGTTGCAAAAGTCTATCAGGTTGGATCGGAAGAGGTTCATGCTTTGCGAGATATCTCTTTAAAGATTGATGCAAATGAATATGTAGCAATTATGGGGCCTTCCGGATCAGGAAAATCTACATTGATGAATATGTTAGGATGTTTAGATACTCCGACTTCGGGAAAGTATGATTTTAACAGCAATAGTGTTAGTCAAATGACCGATAACCAACTTGCTAAGATTAGAAACAAAGAAATTGGATTCGTATTTCAAACATTTAATTTATTAGCTAGATCAAATGCAATTCACAATGTGGAACTACCTTTAATTTATGCCGGAATTCCTGCCGCTGAAAGAAAAGAAAGGGCGGAACAATCATTAATTGACGTAGGTCTAGAAGATAGAATGTATCATAAACCGAATGAACTTTCCGGTGGACAGAGGCAGAGAGTTGCTATAGCCAGAGCTCTTGTAACAAAACCTTCAATTATTTTGGCTGATGAACCAACCGGAAACCTGGATTCAAAAACCGGTGAAGAAATAATGATTCTTTTTAATGAAATATATGAAAAAGGAAATACGATAATTCTTGTTACTCATGAAGAATATATCGCTGAACACGCAGCTCGTATTTTGAGAATTAAAGACGGGCTAATAGAATCAGATTCGATGGTTGAAAAAAGATATATACCTCAACCAAAAGCTATTGTTGGCGATTAGTATTTACATGAGTTTAATATTAAAAATTAAAAGAGCGAAAAAATGACAGCATATATGAATGCGTTTTTGTTCGAGTTAAAAGAAAGTCTTATGATTGCCCTAAGAGCTATTAGGGCAAATAAATTCAGATCATTTTTAACTATGCTTGGAATTATAATAGGCGTGACTGTGGTAGTTCTTATGACAACTGCTATTAAAGGAATTGACAACTCTTTTCAAAAAGGAATTAGTGCCTTAGGATCTGATGTTATTTACGTTGATAAATATACATGGTTTTCAAATACCGACTTCTGGAAAATGAGAAATCGACCAAATATAACCATGGACGATTACAATAAATTTAAGCAAATGGTTAAACTTCCTGCTGCAGTAGCTCCAACAATGGATACTCGACAGAATGTTAAATATCAGTCTAGAACAGTAGACGGGGTAGCGGTTAGCGGATCTGATGCAGATTATGTTAAGACTACAAATTTTACTTTTGATCAAGGAAGATTTTATACAGCAATTGAAAGTAACGCCGCGCGAAACGTTTGTGTGCTTGGCAGCGAGGTTGCTAGTTCACTTTTTCCAATGGGAAATGCTATAGATAAAGAAATAAAAATTGGAACACAAAACTTTAAAGTTGTAGGTGTGTTGGCTGAACAAGGTAGTTTTATTTTAGGCAATTTTAATCCTGATAAACGTGCATATATACCTATCGGAACAATTGCTAAATATTTTTCGAGTCATGCGCGAAACTCAATTACTATAAATGTTAAAGCTACAAGTCCGGCGGCGGTAGAAGATACAAAAGCCGAAACTATAGGGATCATGAGAAAAATTCGTGGCTTAAAATATAATGAAGAAGATAATTTCGGCGTAAATCAGCAGGAAGGTTTATTAGATAATTACAACAAAGTAGTTGGAACTATACAGATTGCTGGATTATTCATAACAGGACTTTCTTTATTTGTTGGTGCTATCGGAATTATGAACATCATGTTTGTTTCGGTAAGAGAGAGAACTAAAGAAATAGGATTACGCAAAGCTATTGGCGCTAAAAGAAGAACTATTCTTGCTCAATTCTTACTTGAATCTACTGTGATTTGTTTAGTTGGGGGATTAATAGGTTTAATACTTGCGGTATTAGCTAGTATGGTTGTTAATCAATTTATTCCAACTTCGGTACAATATGGTGCCGTTGTCTTAGCAATAGTTGTTTCATTAATAACAGGACTACTTTCCGGTTTTGCTCCTGCATATGCTGCGGCAAAAATGGATCCTGTAGATGCATTGAGGTTTGAATGATAAAATTAAGTCAAATATTAGGCATATCTCTTCAGTCTATTAAAGTTAATAAACTGCGAACTGGACTCACTATTCTTGGCGTTGTGGTTGGCATTTTCTCAATCATCGTAATAATGACAATCATAACGATGCTTCAGAATAGTATTGAAAACGGATTCTCACAGCTTGCACAGAATACTTTTCAAATTCAAAAATATCCTGCTATGATGGGAGGCGGACCGGGATCAAGAGCGAGATTTAGAAATCGAAAAGATATTACAATTGACGATTTTCAGAGACTTAAAGGAATGCTTACCCAAGCTAAATATATCGGCGCTGAACAATGGGAATTTGGTAAAATAATTAAATATGGAAACAAGGAAACAAACCCAAATATTCAAGTTGCCGGAATTACAAGCGGTGCAATGAAAACTAACGATTGGAATGTTGCCGAAGGCAGAGATATTAGAGATCTGGATAACGAATATTCTAATGAAGTTTGTGTAATTGGACAAGATATTGTGGACAAGTTATTTCCTTTTCTAAATCCTTTAGGACAAATTATCAGAGTGGATGGCAGACCTTTGAGGGTAATCGGGATTTTAGAAAAGCAGCCACAATTATTTGGTCAAAGTAGAGATAATTATATTGTAATGCCGATTACAACATTCCAATCTATGTATGGTAAAACATCACGAAGTGTTAATATTACCGTTATGTCATATTCTAAGGAAGATTATGATCCCACTATTGAAGCCGCAATTGGTTATATGAGGACGATTAGAAAGGATGCTCCTGGTTCCGAAAATGATTTTGGCATTTTTAGTAACGAATCAATGGTAACCCAGGTAAATAGTATTACCGGAGGTATAAAAATCGGGGCTATGGCTGTTTCAATTATAGCACTACTAGCCGCCGGTGTTGGCATCATGAATATTATGTTAGTTTCTGTTACTGAAAGAACTCGAGAAATTGGGGTTAGAAAAGCCATAGGCGCTAGAAGCAGAAGTATACTATTACAGTTTTTATTTGAAGCTATAATTTTATGTATAATTGGCGGGATTGTAGGCATTATTTTAGGAGTCGGTATAGGTAATATTGCCGGAAGTTTTCTAAACGCGCAAATGGCGATTCCATATAATTGGGTAATTATAGGACTTGCTTTGTGTGTTATCGTCGGTGTTGTTTTTGGAACATATCCGGCATATAAAGCTTCAAATTTAGATCCGATTGAAGCTCTCAGATACGAATAATGAGATTTGATGATTGTTGATTTTTAAGTTAAATCCGGTTCAATTTGAGCCGGATTTTTTTGTTGTTACACTTTTAATACTTTGCTATTTTTATTTAGTGAAAAGTTTACCAATAGTTTTTAGGGGAAATTATGAATTGGGGACAAATCTTCTCGGTATCATTTCAGTCAATGGCAAGCAATAAACTAAGAACAGGTTTAACTATTCTAGGTGTTGTTGTCGGTATATTTTCAATTATCGTTATAATGACAATCATTACGATGCTTCAGAATAGTATAGAAAGCGGTATTTCTTTTTTGAATAAAAATACTTTTCAAATTCAAAAATATCCGGCGATACAAACCGGCGGACATGAAGGAAGAATGAAATATCGAAATAGAAAAGATATTACCTTGGATGATTTTTATAGACTTCAAGGACTATTGAAACAAGCCAAATACATGGGCGCCGATCAAGGCAGAGGTGGACAAATCATTAAGTATGGTCATACTGAGACTAACCCAAATATTTATGCTGTGGGAATTACTGCGGGTGTTTTGCAAACAAGTAATTTGAAAGTTGAAGATGGAAGGGAAATAAGACAATTTGATATAGACTACTCAAACAATGTCTGTATGTTAGGCAAAGACGTTGTTGATAAACTTTTCCCAAATATTTATCCAATTGGTAAAACCGTAACAATGCGCGGAATTCCTTTTTTGGTTATTGGAACTATTGAAAAACAACCAGAATTTTTTGGGCAAAGTTTTGATAGTTATATAATCATGCCTATTTCAACTTTTCAAGGAATTTACGGCAGAAGGACACGAAGCGTAGATATCACCGTGATGTCTAATTCGAAAGAAGATTATGATCAAACTATAGAATCAACTATTGGTTACATGAGGACAATAAGAAAAGTCCCTCCCGGAGCAGAAAATGATTTCGAAATTTTTAGTAACGAATCATTAATCGGGCAAATAAATGATATAACTTCCGGTGTCAAAATTGGAGCCATTGCTGTTTCAATTATTTCACTTTTAGCAGCAGGTGTTGGGATTATGAATATTATGCTGGTTTCTGTAACTGAACGAACAAGAGAAATTGGTATAAGAAAAGCTGTTGGCGCTAAAAAAAATAATATATTGATGCAATTTCTGATGGAAGCTGTTACTCTTTGTTTAATTGGCGGCGTAATTGGAATAATTTTGGGAGTTGGTGTAGGAAATTTAGCCGGTACTCTTTTACATGCACCGGCTGCTGTTCCGGTGGACTGGATATTAATTGGAATCACCCTTTGTGTTTTCGTTGGAGTATTGTTCGGAACATATCCGGCATATAAAGCCTCAAACTTAGATCCGATTGAAGCATTAAGATATGAGTAACCAAAACCAGGTTAGAAATATTAAATAATGAGAGTTTTTGTTCAAAAAATACTTTCCACAGCAATATAAAATGATTAATATTCATTTCAGTTTAAATTATCATATATACATAATATAGACTTGATAAAAGAGGGCTGGTCAACTAGATTTCCAATTCACAAAACAGCTTCTTCGTTTGAAATCGAAATTATTCATTTTACAAATATTTTTTCTACTTGGCTTTGCGCAAATCATTTTTGCGCAACAGTCTTTCTATTCTTCTTTTGTAACTGATTCCATAAGAATTAATTTTGAAAATCGCTACTATTTGAATCATGTGTCCATAATTCCTCACTCAGAAATTATTGTGCTTAGGCATTCCGTATTAACTCCAAATGATTATAAAATTGATTATGCTAATGGTTCGTTTGCACTTTCGGATAGTTTGCCGTATTCAATTTTCGATACCCTGGTAGTAACTTATCAAACAATCAATCTCGGATTAAGAAAAGAATATCAGCGAAGAAAACTTCAGGTTCGTTTTGATCAAAAATTTGGTGATACTATTAGAGTTTCCACAAGCGAAGAAGAACCTTTTAGTGCTGAATCTATTTTCGGCAGCCAAATAGAAAAAAGTGGAACAATAGTTCGCGGATTTACTGTTGGAACAACAAAGGATTTTTCACTTAATAGCGGATTAAGGCTGCAACTTGCCGGGAAACTTTCAAAAGATATAGAAATTGTCGCCGCACTAACTGATCAAAATACACCGATTCAGCCTGAAGGAAATACAGCAAAGCTAGAAGAACTTGACAAAGTTTTCATTCAAGTAAAACATCCGAATGTAACAGGAACTTTCGGGGATTACGAATTAAATAAACGAAGCGGGGAATTCGGAGTTATTAGCAGAAAACTTCAGGGATTACTTGGTGAATTTAATTATGAGGATAATACGGGGTATGTAGCTTTTGCAAGTTCGCGGGGAAAATATAACAACAATAAGTTTAACGGAGTTGATGGCGTTCAAGGTCCTTATCAATTAACCGGTGCGGAAGGTGAGCCGGATATTATTATAATTGCCGGAACTGAAAAAATTTATGTAGACGGAATAGAAATGAAAAGGGGAGAGCGAAATGATTATACTATTGAATATTCAAATGCTCAAATTACTTTTACTCCAAACAGACTTATAACTTCAGCGAGTAGAATATCCGTTGATTTTGAATATACAACTAGAAAATACTCGCGTAGTTTTTTCGGAACTGGTGTCGACGGTAATTTATTCAATAAAAAATTAAATGTGCAATTTCAATATTTGAGAGAAGGCGATAATCAGGATGCGCCTATAGATATTTCCTTAACGGATGAAGATAAAAAAATATTAGCCGCTGCAGGAAATGATAGATTCAAGGCGGCAAAAAGCGGAATATCGGTTGCTGCCCCGGATTCTTTAGGAAACATTAGAGGTGTTTATGAAAAAATAGATTCTGTTATTAATGGGAATAATTATACTTACTATAAATATAATCCCGGAACTACGAATGCTATTTATAATATTACTTTCAGTTTTGTGGGCGATCAAAATGGCGATTATACAAGAGAAAGTTTAGGCAATTTTAGTTTTGTAGGAATAAATCAAGGGAATTATGCTCCGGTTATTTTTCTGCCTTTACCCGAATTAAAGCAACTTGGAAACTTGGCGCTAAATGTCAAGCCCTTCGATGGAGTTGAACTTAAGTTAGAGTATGCCGGAAGTTCATTCGATCAAAATCGTTTTTCTTCAATCGGAGATAATCAAAATTACGGTTATGCGAGAAATATAAGTCTTAAAGTTGATCCGCAAAAATTAAAAATCGGTGAAGTTAATTTTGGAAAAGTCGGAGTATCTTATAAAGATAGATTCGTTCAGGATAGATTTTCATCTTTGGACCGATATAATTCCGTTGAGTTTAACAGAGATTATAATATCGCAAACTCTGCGCAATCGGAAAGCGAACTTTTACGGGAAGTTGGATTAACTTTGCTTCCGACAGATAATTTTTCGCTTAATTCAACTTACGGATACTTAAAAAGAGGCAATAATTTTACATCCGATAGATTTAATAATATTCTTCATTTTTCAGATTCGCAAAATTTCAATGTTGATTATAATTTTGATTATGTCTCGACTAAAAATTCTTTGGTTAAGAGTTATTGGCTTAGACAAACCGCAAACGCATATTATAAATTCATGATTTTCAAACCTGGTGTTGATTTCCTAGCTGAAAATAAGCAAGATAAATATTCAACATCAGATTCTTTACTTGCGGGAAGCTTAAAATACTATGAGGTTGATCCTTTCTTAAAATTAGTAGGATTAAGAGGACTCGATGTTTCCGTAAAATATTCTGTGCGTGATGATTATTTGCCTCTAAATGGAATCATGGAAAAGGAATCGAGATCTAATACCCAATATTATGAGATTGATTATTCAGGCTCCGAATTATTTAGCTCAAACTTAAATTTTACGTATAGACATAAAAAATATACGGAGCTATATAAATCTCAAGGCTTACTTGATAACGAGACGATTTTAATTAGATCTCAATCAAGATTTACTTTTTGGAAGCCGATTAATGGCGATTTTTATTATGAAGTTTCAACTCAAAAATCTGCTAAATTACAAAGAGTATTTATTCAGGTTCAAAAAGGCGCGGGAAATTATATTTATCTTGGTGATCTTAATAATAACGGTATTAGGGATGAGAATGAATTTGAGCCGGCAATTTATGATGGAGATTATGTACAAGTAACAATTCCTACGGATAAACTTTACCCCGTAATTGATTTGAAGACAAGTAGCCGGTGGAAGATTAAATTTGCGGATATTTTTAATGGAAATAGTACTTTTGATCAGATAATCAAGCCAGTTTCTACAGAAACTTATTGGCGAGTTGAAGAGAATACTCGAGAAGAAGATTATAAGAAAATTTACTTGTTACATTTTTCGGCTTTTCAAAATCCTGATAAGACAATACAAGGTTTTAATTATATTCAGCAGGATATTAACTTCTTTGAAAATAATCCTGAGTTTTCAATGAGACTAAGATACACTCAAAAAAAGAGCATGAATCAATACAGTTCAGGAATCGAAAGAGGTTTTAACCGTGAAAGAAGTATGAGAATTACTTTTAGGTTGGTTCCTGAAATTAGTAATCAAACAGATGTTGTAAATAATTCTGATAATGTTGCGGCATCTGTAAATTCTAACAGAGTAAGGGAGATTACAGGGAATAAAATAATAACTGATTTTTCTTATCGCCCGGAAAGAAATATAGAAGTCGGGTTTAAACTTAAAGTTGGTAGGAATATTGACGATTATCCGGTTAAACCAACCGAAATAAATTCCAATTCTCAATCTTTACGTTTTACTTTGTCTTTAGAAAGTAAGGGCAGGCTGCGAGCTGAGATTGAAAGAAGCGAATTAACTGCAAACTCGACTGAAAATTTTTTACCTTTTGAACTAACAGAAGGAAATGTGATCGGGAAAAATTATTTTTGGAGTATTAATTTCGATTACAAATTATCCAATAATTTACAATCAACTTTAAGCTACAGCGGAAGATTGCAAGGAACCGATAGAGTGGTTCACACTGCACATGCTGAAGTTAGAGCGTATTTTTAAGAAAAATAAATAATGCAAATAGAATCATATTTAATTGAAGCTCATATATTTAGAGAAAATGAAAAAGAAATCGAATTCCTCTTAATTAAAAGAGCTGAGAGTGAAATTTATCCCGGAATTTGGCAGATGGTTAGCGGAAAAATTGATGTTAATGAGAAAGCCTTTGAAGCGGCATTGAGAGAAATAAAGGAAGAAACAGATTTAGTTCCGGAAGAATTTTGGGTTGTACCTAATATTACTTCATTTTATGAACCACACCGCGATTCTATCTGTATGGTGCCGGTTTTTGCGGCTAAAGTAAATATGAATTCGGTTGTAAAGATATCTAATGAGCATTCCGAATATAAATGGGCGAACTTAGATGAGGTTAAAAAGCTTTTAGCTTGGCCCGGGCAGCGGGAGTCTGCGCAAGTAATATTTGACTACTTTACTAAGGAAAAAAGCTACTTAAAATTTGTTGAAATAAAAATCGGTTAATAATTTATTATGATTATAAGCATTAATTCTATATTAAAATTATGCTTTATAAAGTGTTTTAGTTATTTTTGTAAAATATATTGAAAAATAAAGAGTAGGAGACGAATTTGGGATTATTAGTAGTTGGTTCACTCGGTCTAGATACTGTTGAAACTCCATTCGACCGAGTTGAAGAAGCTTTGGGCGGATCAGCAGTCTATATTTCACTTGCCGCTAGTTATTTCAGCGGACCGGTTTACTTAGTTGGAATAGTTGGCGATGATTTTCCGAAACCTTATCTGAATTTGTTGGAAAATCATAATGTCGATTTAGAAGGTTTGCAAATTGTTGAAAACGGAAAAACTTTTAGGTGGTCAGGTAAATATCATTACGATTTGAATGTAAGAGATACTTTGCTGACTGAATTGAATGTTTTTGAAAAGTTTGATCCGATAATCCCGGATAAGTTTAAAAAATCAAAGTTCGTTTGTCTCGGAAATATAGATCCTGCACTACAAATAAAAGTTCTTGATCAAATGGAAAACCCGCAATTTATTGTTTGTGATACAATGAATTATTGGATTGAAGGACGCAAAGACGCATTAATGGAATTGTTACCTAGAGTAAATGTATTAATCATCAACGATTCTGAAGCAAGGCTTCTGGCAAAAGAACCCAACCTTATTAAAGCCTCCAAAGCTATTCGTGATATGGGACCGGAAATTTTAATCATTAAAAAAGGTGAACACGGGGCTCTTCTTTTTACTGAGGATGTTGTATTCTCTGCTCCTGCTTATCCGATGGAAATGATTTATGATCCGACCGGAGCGGGAGATACTTTTGCAGGCGGTTTTATCGGTTACCTTCATAAAACACAAGACTTGAGTCCGGAAAATATGAAACGCGCTGTAATTTATGGAAGTGCGATGGCATCTTTCTGCGTAGAACGTTTCAGTACAAAAGGACTTGAAGAAGTAGATTATTTGAGAGTGCAAGATCGTTATAGAGAGTTTTTAGATTTATCAAGGTTTGATGAAATATAAAAATTATTTTTCACTGGAATTTAAAGACGATAAGTTGATCTTTCTTGATCAGACAAAAATCCCACTTGAAGAAGTTTACGTAGAAACTGATGATCTGGAAAGAATTGCGGGGGCAATTGAAAGATTGGAAGTTCGCGGTGCGCCTTTAATCGGAGTTGTTGCCGCTTACGGATTAGCTCTTGCAATGAAAGATATTGGTAAAAGTAAACGACATGAACGATTTAATTCTGCGTATAAACGACTAGCTTCAACTCGTCCAACCGCTGTTAATCTATTTTGGGCTTTAGATCAAATTAAAGATGAGTTTGAGAAAAATGTTAATGAAATTGATTTATACTTATTACTTATCAAGAAAGCCAGAGAGTTACATCAAGATGATGTAGATAAATGCAATAATATTGCCAAAAACGGATTAAGAATATTTAAAAAGAAATCCGTTGTGATAACACACTGTAATACGGGTAAACTTGCTACTGCAGGCGAGGGAACAGCCTTTAGTGTTATAAAATTAGCATTTGAAAAAGGTCTTATTGAATACGTTTACGCTGATGAAACACGTCCTCTTCTTCAAGGTTCAAGGCTCACGGCTTTTGAACTGGATAAAAATAATATACCGTTCTCAATCATTTCCGATTCAATGGCAGCTTCGTTAATGAAACAAAATAAAATTGATTTGGCAATTACTGGTGCTGATAGAATTGCTTTAAATGGAGATTCGGCAAACAAAATAGGTACTTATTCTCTTGCTGTAAATTGTTATCATCACGACTTACCTTTCTATATTGCTGCACCAACCACAACATTTGATAGAACTATAAGGACGGGTGAAGAAATTAATATTGAAATAAGAAAAAAAACTGAAATTTTAAGTATTAGAGATCAGCAAATAACTCCGGAACATTATAATGCCTATAACCCGGCATTTGATGTTACTCCTTCACATCTAATAACCGGAATCATTACCGACGAAGATTTATATTCCTTTCCGTACAACTTTTTAAAATGAGTGAAATACTAAAAACGGAAGCCGTAGTATTAAGTAAAATAGACTACGGAGATTCCAGTAATATAGTTTCTTTTTTTACGAAGGATTTTGGAAAACTTTCTGCTATAATTAAAGGTGCGAGAAATCCAAAATCTAAAATTGGCCCAATCGCCGACCCGATGAATTATGTGCAACTGGTAATTTATTCAAAAGAATCTCGTGATCTTCAAATAGCTTCCAGCATAGATTTAATTTCTCATTTTCCCAAAATCAAAGAAGATTACGAATTATTGAAGTATGCGTATTCGGTAGTCGAATTGATGAAAAAATTAACAGTAGAACATGAATTGAATGTGCGCTTGTTCAAAGGTTTAGTTAGAATCCTTGAGCTGTTGAATGCATCAAAACAAGAACCAATAGTTATATTTGGACGATTTTTTGTGTTCTTTCTAACTGAGTTAGGTTTTCAGTTACAATTAACAGAATGTGCTGGATGCGGTGGCTCAAACCTTACTGGAAATGATTTGTCCTATAACTATGAAATAGGTATTTTATGCAAGGATTGTAAAAGGACTCACTTAGAATCATTCTCCATTAATGCGGAACTTTTTTCGTACTTAATTTGTCTAAAGAACAACGAAACTATTGATAGAAAAATAAATTACGCGACGAAGGAAAAAGCAATAGTGTTTATGGAAAAGTATTTAATACACCATGTTCCCGATTTTAAAGGGATTCAATCTTTGCAATTATTTAAATGATCTAAGGGGTTTTTATATAAATTTTTTACCAATGCTTTATAAGCAGAAAATGAAAATGTAAATATATAATCGGAGGAATTAGTATGAAATCCAAGGGCTTTATTGGTGCAATAGCACTTGTAGTGATTGGTATTATATTTGGAGCGGTATTGGTATCAGGTTTTGGTTTAGTAAGACCGAGTTTTGCGGACATTAACTTAGGCGCACCAATACCACCTGTAAATTTAAATGCTGATGCGACTTCATTCAGTAAATCGTTTATTGAAGTTGCTAAGAAAGTAACACCTCAAATTGTACAAATTACTGTGGTGTCAAAAACAGAAGATAATCCACACAAAAATTTATTTATGCCTTTTTTCCAGGATATGCCTAAAGAGGAAGAAGGTTCAGGCAGCGGAATAATTATTTCACCTGATGGATATATTGTCACTAACAATCATGTTGTTAAAAACGCAACTTCAGTTAAAGTTGGTTTATTCGATAAAAGAACTTTTGATGCTAAAGTAGTAGGAACCGATCCTTTAACAGATCTTGCCGTGATTAAAATTGATGCAAAAGATTTGCCTGCTGCTTATCTGGGAGATTCTGATAGCTTAAAAGTTGGACAATGGGTTATGGCTATCGGAAATCCGCTTTCGCTTGCTTCCACGGTTACAGCAGGAATTGTGAGTGCTTTAGGCAGAGGACATTTAGGTTTAATTAATAATCAGTACGGAGTTGAAGATTATATTCAAACTGATGCGGCAATAAATCCGGGTAATAGCGGTGGAGCATTAGTTGATCTTTCCGGTGCGGTAATTGGAGTTAACGCCGCAATAGCTGCGTCCGGAAGTGGAACATACATCGGTTACGGTTTTGCAATTCCGATCAATTTAGTAAAATCGGTAGCAAAAGATCTTATAGCAAACGGAAAAGTTAACAGAGGTTATATTGGTGTCCAAATCGGCGAAGTTGATGACGCAATCGCAAAATCAATTGGACTTGATAGACCACACGGAGTTATGATTCAAAGTATTGTTGACGGCGGCGCTGCGTCTAAAGAAGATATAAAAGCCGGTGATGTTATACTTAAACTTGATGGAAAAGAAGTTAATGAACCGAATGAATTACAAAGCATGATCGCTTCAAAGGCAGCTGGCGATAAAGTTAATTTGACTCTTTACAGAGATGGAAAAGAAATTCAAAGAACAGTAACTCTTAAACCACGGGAAGATGATAAAAAAGCAGAGCCGGTTGTAGAAAATAAGTCGGAATCTAAAGAGAGTGATGCAGCAACTACTGCAAAACTCGATAATATAGGACTATCTGTTAAGAACCTCTCCTCTCAACAAAAAAATGATTTAAATGTTAAAAATGGTATCTTGATTACTGATGTTTCACCATATAGCAATGCAGCTAATCAAGGTTTATTTCATGGATTAGTAATTGTTGAAGTTGACAAAAAACCGATTGATAATGTTTCTGAATTTAAGAAAATTATTGGTGACAAAGCCGGATCCGCAGTTCTTATGAAGGTGAAAGATTCAAAAGGAAACAGTAGATTTGTCGGTGTCGAAATTCCAAGCAAATAATTTGTGATTATTAAATAAAAAATTCTAAAAACGCCCAATATTTTGGGCGTTTTTTTTATATTTGTGATCTAAAATTCCCAGGAGATATAATGATTAGATTCCTAACTGCAGGAGAATCACACGGAAAAGGTTTAACAACAATTGTGGAGGGTTTTCCGTCAAATATAAAAGTTGAAAATGATTATATAAATTTTCATCTAAAACGAAGACAATCAGGTTATGGTAGAGGCCTTAGAATGAAAATTGAAACCGACACTGCTGAAATATTGTCAGGCATTCGATTTCAAAAAACTTTAGGTACTCCAATTTCTTTATTAATTAAAAATAAAGATTGGGAGAATTGGATTCCTAAAATGACATCGGATAAGAAAAAAGGAATCATTGAAAAAATAACAATTCCACGTCCTGGACATGCCGATTTAGTTGGTATATCAAAGTATAATTTCAACGATATACGTAATTCCATAGAGCGATCAAGTGCGAGAGAAACTGCAGCGCGTGTGGCAGCTTGTTCCATTGCCAGAAAATTTCTTGAGGAATTCGGAATTTATGTCGGAAGTTTTGTAGAATCAATCGGTGGAATTTATCCATCTGAAAATTTTGCGCAGAAATTGTTTGATAATGATTTACCAAAAAATTTTAATGCATGGAAACTATCAGAAGAAGCTGATAAAAGTGATGTTAGAGTGTTAGAAAAAGATCATGAAACTAAAATTATCAACAAAATAAAGCAGGCTAAGAAAAAAGGCGATACTTTAGGCGGAACGTTTTATGTGGCTGTTAGCGGAGTTCCTCTAGGACTGGGAAGCTTTGTTCACTACGATACAAAACTTGATGCTGAACTTGCGCAGATAATTATGTCTATAAATGCAGTAAAAGCTGTTTCAATTGGAACCGGTTTTGAATCCGCTGAAAAATATGGATCGGAATCGCACGATGAAATAATCAAAAAGGGAAATGACATAATTAGAAAAACAAATAGAGCCGGCGGAATTGAAGGCGGAATTTCAACAGGTTTGCCTATTATTGTTCGCGGAGCAATGAAACCAATTGCAACTTTAATGAGTCCGATTGAAAGTGTTGATTTGAAAACAATGAAAAAAGTTGATGCTAGAAGAGAGCGAAGCGATTTTGTTGCTGTTCCTGCTTGCGCTGTAATTGCCGAATCGATGGTTGCATGGAGCATTGCAAAATACTTTTTGATGAAGTTCGGCGGTGATTCACTGGAGGAAACAAAAGATAATTTTAAAACTTATACAAGAAAATTAAATCAAAGAGTGACAAAGAATTTTAAGAAGTAGTTATGCTGAAATTAGAGAAATTTGTTTTTAATCCGTTCTCAGAAAATACTTATATAATTTGGGACGATGTAACAAAAGAATCCGCAATTATAGATCCCGGTTGTTATGAAGATTATGAAAAAGAAGAATTAAAAACTTTTGTAACTGAAAATCGATTAAGCGTTAAATTTTTAATTAATACCCACTGTCACATAGATCATGTTTTAGGTTGTGCATTCGTTTTAAAAGAATATAAACCTCAATTTTATATACCCGAAAAAGATATTGAACTTTTAGCGGGTGCCTCAACACAAGGCGCCGTATTCGGAATTTCCATCGATCAAATTCCAAAAGCGGAAAAATTCATTGATGAAGATTTAGTCCTTAAACTCGGGGAAATAGAAATTAAATTCCTTTTTACACCGGGACACACTCCCGGTGAATATTCACTATTTTTTGAAAAAGAAAAAATCTGTATTTCCGGTGACGTTCTTTTTCAAAATAGTATAGGAAGAACAGATCTTTGGGGAGGGGATTTTTCCACTCTCATTAATTCCATCAAAACAAAACTCTTAACTCTTCCAAATGATACAACAGTTTATCCTGGTCACGGTGGTGAAACTACTATCGGCGAAGAGAAAATTCATAATCCATTCCTAAAATAAACTATTCCTTTAATTCTTAAGGCTTTTTATTTAAGCACATATTTCCACCATTATGGGGAAATGATATTAGTTTTTCGGCTTATTGTTTAGAAGATGATTTAGCGATTAAACAGTTTTTAGTTTTTGTTTGATTTTTTTTTTTTTACTTTTTTATTAACTTTATAATTATCAAATAGTTATGACAAGTTAAGTAAAATTGAAGATTCTATTTTGGTTATAATGAATCCGGTAACTGTTGGATGAAATATCTCAAAATCATATAAAATAATGACGTTCGATTCTTCTTTTGATTGAATTTATAATTAGAATGACTTGCTTTGAAAGACTAAAATTATGAAATACTTTTTTACCATTCTATTCTTTCCCGCCTTACTGTTTGCACAAAGTAAATATCTATCTATTCACTTAACAGAAAACTCCGGCCATAGTATTTCAGTTTCTAACTCAGCCGATAACATTATTTATATCGAAATGTTTGGCAACAGCGGAGTATTTTCACTTAACTATGAAAGAATGATTTTAGACAATTTAAGCGTTCGTTTAGGTGGCGGATATGATCAGTACACTCACACCTCAAACAGCGGTAGTAAAGATGATTATCTTAGTGGTGATCTTTTAGTAATAGTAAATTATCTATTTGCAATAAACAAAAATAATTATTTAGAAGCCGGTGCCGGATTATTTATGGATATAGAAAACACTCCAACATTTTCAGTCGGTTATAGATATAGCCCATATAGTGGCGGATTTTTCTTTAAAGTGACTTTTGATATCAAGCCGCACATGGTAGATAGGTATCATCCCTATGGAGGAATTGGTATTGGCTTTAAATTTTAAGCATTTTATTCCAACAAAAGAGTCATTTAATTGAAATAGTGTAAAGCATTCGATATATTCAACACATAGAAATTATTTAAAAATCCTGTTTAACGCTTTACGCAGAAAAACAGTTTATGACTCAAGAAAAAATAACCAAAAAAAACTTATTCTATTTACTTTTAGCATATCTGCTTCTTTGGATTATACTCTTCGAATTTATTTTACCTGTAAATAATATACTTCCAAAGCCATCGGTTGTTTGGCTCTCTTTTTCAGCGCTTTGGAACGATTATCATTTACTGCTAAATTTTATAAATACATTTTCGGCAGTTTATGTTGGGATTATCCTTGCATTTTTTCTTATGCGTGAGTTCATCTCATTTTTTATGCATGAAAATCATTCGGTTGCTGTTTTCATAAAATCGTTACAATGGTTTAGCGCTTACGTACCGGGAATTTTACTTGGATTATTTCTCATATATTGGTTCCCTGGTTCAAATGTAATTGAATTTGTTTATGCCTTTTTAGTTGCTTTTTTCTCCTTCATTATCAAAATACAGAATGATATAAATAAAGTTCCTAACGAATATTTGGATTCCGCAAAATCCTTAGGCGCGAATGATAATATAATTGCAAGAAAAGTTATCTGGAAATATCTCCAACCCGGTTTGGTAAAACATACTCTCGAACTAAATCTTTATCTTTGGTCTGTTGTTGTTATCTTTGAATTTATTAAAGGCGGTTACGGATTAGGTACAATTTTTAGAAATGCTTTATCATATAAAGATCTTTCTGCAATCTTTACAACTATTATTATTATCGGTCTTACAATTTATTTAACTGCATTTTTAATTAAATATTTAAGAAATAAATTTATTCATTGGGGAAAAGTTTGAGCGGGGAAACGGCTTTGTTAAAAGTAAATAAAATTAACAAACATTACTCAGGTTTGCTGGGATCCAAAATCCATGTTCTGGAAGATGTAAATTTTGAAATACTGAAACAAGAAAATTCAGGTACCATTACATCTATATTAGCTCCATTTGGAGGTGGTAAATCAACATTGTTAAAAATCCTTGCTGGTTTAGAGGATTCTGATTCCGGTAAAATTTTGATAGAAAATAGGGGAATTGAAAAATCCGATACAGTTTTTATTCCCGAAAAACCTTCTTCATTTCCTTGGCTGAATGTTAGAGAGAATATTGAGTTTTCGAAAGGAATAAATAATAATTCCGGTAACATTTTTAGCAGTGATGAGATAATCTCGTTAGTTGGATTAACAGGATACGAAGAGCATTATCCACAAGAAACAATTTCCGGATTTCGTTTCAGAGTCTCCTTAGGACGTGCTTTAATGGCAAATCCAAAATTAATATTGATTGATGATTGTTTAAAATCTTTAGATTCTGAAACAAGGTCAGAACTATATTTAATGATGAGAAACCTGATAAAGAAAACTAATATCTCAATTTTAATTACGACGACAAATATTTCCGAAGCTTTGCAAATATCCGATCAAATCTTCTTAATGAAAAAAATTCCGGGTACAGTTATAAAACAAATTCAAATCGATTCAAATCTTAGGGATCAACAAAAGGAAAATTATTTAGGTAACCTTAAGAAAGAGATTGAATCAGAGTTTTCCAAATTCCCCGGAGTATCTTTAATCAATTCTATTAGTTAGTGATTTCTCATTACCATGAGCAATAATTTCAAAAAAAGTGCGCTAAAAATTAATGTGATCTCATCTTTATGCTGTAAACGAAATCGCGTTGAAAGGAAATAAGATGCAAGACAAAGGTAAAGAACTTATCAAAAGACGTGAGGAAGCTAAACTTGGCGGTGGTCTAGCCAGGATTAAAAGTCAACATGAAAAGGGAAAATTAACAGCCAGAGAGAGAATAGAATTGCTTGTTGACGAAGGAAGCTTCGAAGAACTTGATATGTTTGTAAAGCATCGCAGCACCGATTTTGGAGTTGAGAAGCAAAGATTTCCCGGCGATGGAGTTGTAACAGGATTTGCAAAAATAGAAGGTCGTCCAATTGCATTATTTAGTCAGGATTTTACTGTTTTCGGCGGATCTTTATCTGAGGCGCATTCCGAAAAAATTATAAAAGTAATGAACCTGGCAATGAAAGCTGGAATTCCTATCATCGGATTAAATGATTCCGGCGGAGCTAGAATTCAAGAAGGAGTTGTAAGCTTAGGCGGTTACGCCGATATTTTCTTGCTTAATACTTTAGCTTCCGGAGTTGTTCCTCAAATATCTGTTGTGTTGGGGCCTTGCGCTGGTGGAGCAGTTTATTCACCTGCTATTACTGATTTTATATTTATGGTTAAAAACAGTAGTTATATGTTTGTAACTGGACCGAATGTTGTAAAAACCGTAACTCACGAAGATGTTAGTTTTGAAGATTTAGGCGGCGCAGAGACTCATTCTTCAAAAAGTGGTGTGGCTCATTTCATATCTGAAAATGAAATTGAAACCTTATTAAATGTACGGCGTCTAATAGAATATCTTCCGCTTAACTTCATGGATAAACCTAAAGATAATTCATTTAATTGGGATGATTTACTTCCTGATGAAAAATTAGAAGCAATAGTTCCGGATAGTCCAAATAAGCCATACGATATGAAGCAAATAATTAATTTGCTTGTTGATGAGAATGAGTTTTTTGAGGTTCATGAAAATTATGCGGAGAATATAATTGTTGGATTTGCTCACATTGGCGGAATGTCGGTTGGAATTGTAGCAAATCAACCGTCGGTATTAGCTGGAGTTTTGGACATCAACGCTTCTGTGAAAGGTGCAAGATTTGTACGGTTTTGCGATGCCTTCAATATTCCTCTTTTGGTTTTGGTAGATGTTCCCGGATTCTTACCAGGAACTGAACAAGAATGGAATGGAATAATTCGTCATGGTTCTAAACTTTTATATGCTTTTTGCGAAGCTACTGTACCTAAAGTTACTGTAATTACCAGAAAAGCATACGGCGGAGCTTATGATGTTATGAATTCAAAACATATTAGGGGAGATTTCAATTTTGCTTGGCCAACTGCAGAAATTGCAGTTATGGGTCCAAAAGGCGCTGTTGAAATAATATTTAAAAAAGAAATAGAAAAATCCGATAATAAAGAAAAAGAGTTGGAAAAGAAACTTCATGAGTATATTGAGAAATTTGCTAATCCGTATATCGCAGCAGAAAGAGGATATTTGGATGATGTAATTCAGCCAAAAGAGACGAAAATTAAATTAGTTAATGCTTTTAAATTGTTGAAGACAAAAGTTGACAAAAATCCCAAAAAGAAACACGGAAATATTCCGTTATAATTAAAATTATCAAAATTTAATTGCTTATATAAAAATAAATTAGTTAAGGTCAGTTAATTTTTTACTTGATAAATCAAGAATAAGAAATTATATTACCTTTGAGAACAAAAAAAATTGGAGAATAAATGACAAATAGATTTTTACCGCTAATTGCTATTTCTTTATTTGCTTTGATCTTTTATTCATGCGGAGCGAATAAAGAAGTAGCAAAGGACGAAAACTCCAGAAATAATATTGAAAATCCTCAAAAAGTTGGAATTGTGTCTGAAATGTTAGAGCAAGCAAGACAAAGTTATGTTGCGGCTCTGGCAAAACAAGAAACCAATAGTCCTACCGAAGCTGTTAATAATTATGAAAACGCTTTAAGAATTATTAATAACCTTAGTTATTACCCTGGAATAGAAAACAATGAAGCTTATGTTGAGTTAGAAAACTCTATTATTGATGATTATAAAAAATACGTTGACGGCTTACCTGAATTGCCAAAAAATGTTTCATTCGCTGCATTAGAAGAATGGATGGGGAAATCGCTTCCTGAACTTAAGATTCAAGATATAGCAAAATCAAAAGACACGAAGAAAAAAAATGTAATTCCTGCTGAAATTCCTTTGGAAGATAATTCGTATGTGGATCAATGGGTTGAATATTTTACAGGAAAAGGCCGTGACCATATGCAGCTTTGGCTGGAACGTTCCGGCAAATATTTCCCTATGATGACTAAAATATTTAAGCAGGAAGGTGTACCGGAACAGTTAGTTTATTTAAGTATGGTTGAAAGCGGCTTGAATCCAACCGCAAGATCATGGGCAAGTGCCGTAGGATTATGGCAGTTCATTCATTCAACCGGAAAATTATATGGTCTGCATTCCAATTTTTATTATGATGAAAGAAGAGACCCTGAAAAAGCTACTGTTGCAGCAGCAAAGCATTTAAAAGATTTATATAATGATTTAGGTGACTGGTATCTGGCTTTAGCGGCTTATAATGCTGGAGAAGGAAGAATTGTTAGAGCTGTTAGAAGAGCAGGTGAGTCTGATTTCTGGTCAGCCAGACCATATTTACCGCGCGAAACTAGAAGTTATGTACCTCAATTTATTGCGGTTTCTATGATTGCAATGAATCCTAAAAAATATGGTTTTACAGATATTCAGTTGCAAAAACCAGAATTATACGATACTTACAATGTGCAAGGTGCTATTGATTTAGCTTATCTAGCAGGTTGTGCGGGAACAGATTTAGAAACTTTGCAAGATATGAATCCTGAGTTGACTCAACAAAGTACTCCCCGCGCGTATTCTGAAAGCGGTTATCCGTTAAGAATTCCGAAAGGTTCAATTCAAACATTTGCTACAAATATTGTTAACGTACCTCAAAGTGCAAGAAGAAATTTCATGGTTCATACGATTCACAGAGGTGAGACACTTTCAGGAATTGCTGCAAGATATGGTGTTGGTTTACATGATTTAGCTGATGCAAATAATATATCGGTTAGAACGAGAATTTATCCGGGAGTTAAATTAAGAATTCCGGTTCTTACAAGCCCATCTGAAAGTGATTATACATATAATACAAATGTTGCGGTTGCCGAAGATAATTCATCTAATGACACAGCACAAACAGATGAAAATTCCGTTGATCCTGGTTATGTGTCTCCTTATTTAGCCTTAAACCAGGCGTCTGGAGAAGAAGACAGTTCATCGGTTACAAATGATGTGGCGGTTGCTAACAATGAATTAGATTCAAATACCGAAGTAAATACTAAAACTGTAGCTGATGTTCAGGAAAATGCTAAAGTTACATCTGAAATTCCTGTCGCATCAGATAAGGTTTCTGTATCGTACAGAGTTAAGAAAAATGATAGCCTCTTAGGAATTGCAGATTTGTTTAGTGTAAGAGTAAGCGATATTAGAAACTGGAATAATATTCCTTACACACAAACAATTGCTGTTGGACAAAATCTAAATATCTATGTCCCGCAGGATAAAAAAGATTTTTATGCTAGTCTGGATAATCAAACTTCTTTAGAAAAATCCGTTGCAAAAAATTCAGTTCCCAAACCAAACTCAAGCACATGGATTACACACAGAATTAGAAGGGGAGAGAACCTTAATTACATAGCTTCAAAATTTGGCGTTGATATAAATTCATTAAAAGAATGGAATCATTTAGACGGAAATAAAATATACGCAGGTGCTAGATTAAAAATATTGACTGATAAAACTTATAGAATGGCTGCCGCAAGTGAGTCAAGTTCATCCAGATCTAGAACAAATGTTTTTAGATATAAAATAAAACGTGGCGACACTATTAGTGAATTGGCGATTAAATTTGGTGTTCCAAGTACAACTATAAAAAGATGGAATAAATTAACTAGTAACAGTTTAGTTGCCGGACAATCACTAACTATCTATACTAACGATAATCAAACTTCTTTAGGCGATAAGACAGCAAAAACTTCTGCAAATGTTAATTATTATAAAGTTAAATCCGGTGATGCCATTAGTCAGATTGCAGAACTTTATAAAGTTTCAACTGCGAGTATTAGAAGATGGAACGGATTGAGAAGTAATAAAATTATTGCAGGTAAAACACTTAAAATTTATTCTGATGTTGATATTAATGATTTACCCGATAAAAGTGCTTCATCTAATGATACTAAACCGGAGCAAACTAAGTTAGAAGGAAAAATCCATCAGGTTGTCAGAGGTGAGTCTCTTTATTCAATTGCTCATCAATACAACACAACAGTTCCTAAATTAAAAGAGCTAAATAAGCTTAGTTCAAATAAAATTAAAATTGGTGATGACATTAGAATTGAGTAGTCTTGATTTTTATTCTGTTAATTGATTAACTTAGTTCTAAAGCTTTTTAAGCATTTACATATTGATTAACTAAAGCCGTTAGGGGTGTTGCGAAATTCGTGACTGAGAGTATACCCTAAAAACCTGATCTGGGTAATGCCAGCGTAGGGAAACGGGTCGGAAAATAGATTGATTAAGTTTACGGCCGTTTCTTTAAACGGCTTTTTATTTTTATAGGAGAAAAAATGAGAAACTTAATCATCCTGGTCTTTTTATTTACTTCAATAATATTTCCACAGCAAATAACTATTAGCGGAAAAGTAGTTGATGCATCAACCGGAAAACCCCTTCCCGGTGCAAATGTAATCCTTCAAAATAATCAGAACATTGGTACAGCCACAAATATAAACGGCATATTTAAATTAACCGGAACTATTCAAGTTGGCAGTATATTAAAATTTAGTTACGTCGGATATCAGGATAATTTATTGAGTATTACAAAAGCTAATTTAACTAAAGATCTAGTTGTCAATTTATTTCCCAAAATTATTCCATCTCAAACTGTTCTTGTTGAAGGTAGTTTGGGAAAAGAAGGATATACACCACTAACATTTACAAAAATTAAACGTGAACAAATTGAAAACAATTACACTGTTCAAGATGTGCCCAAATACTTGAGCTCGCTACCTTCAACAACATTTTATTCTGAAAACGGAAATGGAATTGGTTATAATTATCTTAGTATAAGGGGGTTTGATCAACGTAGAATATCAGTATCTGTGAACGGAATTCCTCAGAATGATCCTGAAGATCATAACGTCTATTGGCTGGATTTCCCGGATATTTTAGGAAGTACACAGATTATTCAAGTTCAAAGAGGTGCGGGATCAGGAGTTTTTGGTTTTCCTGCAATTGGCGGTTCAATAAATATTATTACTTCAACATTTTCTGATAAGGCTAGTGCTGATTTTTCAGCTGAACTTGGCAGTTACAATGTTCGAAAATATTCAGCATCTGTATCAAGTGGATTGATAAATAAAAAATATTCTTTTTATACAAAACTTTCACAAATATTGAGCAGCGGTTATAGAAATCTTTCCTGGGTAAAATTTAATTCTTATTATTTTTCAGCAGTCCGGTATGATAATAATCTCACAACTCAAATTAATTTATACGGTGGTCCGATTGAGGATGGACTTGCATACACAGGTTTACCAAAATTTGCAATTAAAAATAAGAATCTTCGCAAAGGAAATTATTCGTACTGGGAGGCGGATGAAAATAATTATACATACACTACGCCTAGACGTCCGACCGAGAATGAAGATTATTCTCAGCCGCATTTTGAGTTATTAAATGAGTATAAGTTCAACGATAATGTAACACTTAATTCCGCATTATTTTTAGTCCTAGGAAGCGGCTTTTTCGATTATGACGGCTCGTGGGCCGATACAACTTATTTAAGATTAACTTCTGCAAACGGATTTCATCCTAATCAAAATCCCGGTAATGTTTTAATTAGAGCGCAGGTTGATAACAAACAATTTGGCTGGATACCTAGATTAAGTATTAAGCACAAAAATGGCGAATTGATTTTGGGCGCTGAATTTAGAAAACATAGATCGCTGCATTGGGGAAGCGTTAATTATGGTGAAGACTTACCTGTCGGTATAACTAAAGATTATCGTTATTACCAATTTAACGGTGGCAAAGATATACTCAGCGGATTCGTTCATGATACTTACCAATTAGATGAACATTGGAATTTATTAGGCGAATTACAATTATCGTATCATAAATATTTAATCTATGATGAAAAATATTTACATAATGATTTCAGCGTAACCGGTTATTACTTAAATCCCAGATTTGGAGTGAACTATAAATTTAATAATGAACAGAATGTTTACTTCTCTTTTGCGCGCGTGACAAAAGAACCAAGATTAACAAATTATTATGATGCCGCAGAATCAAGCGGTGGTGCAGTTCCGCAATTTCAACAAAATGTAGGTGGTTCCTACAATTTTGATGAACCTTATGTAAAACCGGAAACCATGAATGATTTTGAATTTGGATCTTCCTTAATTACAAAAGATGTAAACATCACTCTAAATATGTTCTATATGTTGTTTGATAATGAAATTGTTAAAAATGGAAAAGTTGATAGGTTCGGACAGCCGATTACCGGAAATGTTAATAGCACAGTTCATCAGGGAATTGAATTAACCGGTACATTTAACTTGCTTGATCATTTGCAATTATATGCTACTGCTACTTATAGCAAAAATAAAATAAACGAAGGTAAGTTTTTTATTAATTCTAATAATTTTATTGATTTAAGCGGAAATAGAATTAGCGGGTTTCCGGACTTTTTAACAAATATTGGAATTACTTATAACAATCAGAATATTTATGTACAACTTACTGGAAAGTATGTAGGTGCATTTTACTCCGATAATTATGATAAAAATTTAAGTGATTACTTAACAAAGTATCCTGGATTTGTTAGCTATTATGATAATAAAAATGATGCCTATTTTGATTCAGATTTTTCATTAAGTTACAATTTCAATTTGTTTAATGCATTATCTTCAAGTAAGTTAATATTTCAGGTGAACAATATTTTTGATAACCTTTATTCAGCAAATGCAATTGGTGGTGAGTTTTTCCCTGCAGCAGAAAGAAACTTTTTAATTGGCTTAAAACTAGGATTATAAATTTAATGATTGAGAAGTCCACAGATAAAGCAATAATTTTAGCTAACGGAAAATCTCCGCGCAAATCTGTTATTAATTTTCTTAAGAGCAAGGGATTTAATAAACTGATATGTGCAGACGGTGGCGCAAATTCCGCAAAAAAATTAGGTATAATTCCGGATTTGATAATCGGTGATTTGGATTCTATTACAAACGATACCATTTCCTTATTCAAATCTAAATCTAAGATTATTAAAATCGCTCGGCAAAATGATACTGATGTTGAAAAATGTTTAAAGTATTGTATCTCTAAAAATATTAAAAATATTGCTTTAGTTGGAGTAACTGGTGATAGGTTAGATCATACTTTTTGTAACCTTGGAATTCTCCTAAAATATTTCGAGAAGCTTGAACTTTTTATTATTGCCGAAAATAGTATGCTTAATGTCTATACAGGAAACACAGAATTAAAAGCTGTTAAAAATGAAACGATTTCTTTATATGGTTTTGATAAAAAAACTAAAATTAAATCAATTGGACTAAAGTATTCGTTAAATAATATTTCGTTACCATTTGGGGAAAAGGAGAGTACTAGTAATGTTGCTGTTTTAGAAAATATTAAATTAAAAATTAAAGGCGGTAAAATATTTGTTATTCGTGATATTAATACAATAATGAAGCATGATCTCCTTTAGTTCATTAGACATATTTGAAATAATAGCTTTCTTTATTTTAGTTTTGCTTATTGGCTTTTTTGCCGGAAGAAAATCTAAAGATGATGCCGATGATTATTTGCTTTCCGGAAGGAAGGTCGGTTTATTTCTTTTCATTTTAACTACAGTTTCAACCTGGTATGGTGGAATATTAGGAGTTGGGGAGTTTACATACCGTTACGGATTAGTCAGCTGGTTTACACAGGGTTTCCCTTACTATATTTTTGCCATAGTATTCGCAATATTTTTCGCAAAAAAAATTCGATCAGCTTCATTATTTACAATTCCCGACAAGTTGTCAGATGTTTATGGGAAAAAAGTCGGGGCATTCTCAGCGCTGCTTGTTTTCATACTTGTTTCTCCCGCGCCTTATCTTTTAATGACTGCTAACTTAATTAAATTAATATTTGGAACCGGAATTGTCTTAAGCTTAGTCCTGGGAGTTCTGCTTTCCATTTCATATTTGTTAAAAGGAGGATTCAGATCAAATATTTACGCAGATGCTTTACAATTCTTTGTAATGTTTGGCGGATTTATTTTGGTCCTTGTAATTGCATATAATAAATTCGGCGGAATTGATTATTTACAAAATTCATTACCTAAAACCCATCTTGAGCTGACGGGTGGAGCTTCCCCCACATTTATAATAGTATGGTTTTTAATAGCTCTTTGGACATTCGCAGATCCCGGTTTCCATCAGAGATGTTATGCGGCAAAATCCGGGAATATCGCTGTAAAGGGAATTATTATTTCCGTTTTCTTCTGGGCGCTTTTTGACTTTTTAACTACTTCAACAGGATTATATGCGAGGGCTGCATTGCCTAATTTAAGTCAACCTGTAAATTCATTTCCTCTTTTAGCTGAGAAAATATTAAGTCCCGGTTATAAAGGAGTATTTTATGCTGCTATGTTTGCAACAATAATGTCAACACTAAATAGTTTCTTTTTTTTAAGTGCTACAACAGTTGGCAGAGATTTTATTTTTAGATTAAATTCAAAGGAGAATAATTTTCATCTTAAAAAGTACACTATTTATGGATTAATTATTTCGGGAATTTTGTCAATCCTTTTAGCTTATTTTATTCCTTCAGTAATTGAAATTTGGTATACAATAGGTTCTCTTTGTATTCCCGGAATGATTTTACCAGTTGTCAGTGCTTATTATCCGGGTTTGAGGATTAGTAAAAACTTGATGTTTGTAGAAATGATTTTCGCTGTATTAACAAGTATTATTTGGCTTATTATAAGAGACAATTTTATAACAAATACTGTTTTAATTGAAATAGAACCTATGATTGTTGGAGTTTTTGTAGCGCTTGCAGTGCATGTAACCGGATTGGTAAAAATAAGGAATGAAAGTAAAATTAATTAGTATATTTTATTTCTTCTTATGAAGTAAAGATAAGATGATTGAGCCTGCCAAAAAGAATATTATTACAAACAACGAAATATTTGTATGTATTTCGAAAAATTCGCTGATCAACATTTTGACGCCGACAAAAAATAGTATTATAGAAACGCCATATTTAAGATAATGGAATAAATCTACTAAACCGGAAAGTGCAAAGTACAATGCCCTCAATCCCAGAATCGCAAAAATATTAGAAGAAATAATGATAAACGGATCATGAGTAATTGCAATTACTGCCGGGATTGAATCAACCGCAAAAACTATATCTGCTGATTCGATTAAGAGGAAAGTTAGAAACATTGATGTCGCAAAAATTTTTCCGCTTTTCTTTAAAAAGAATTTTTTACCGTTATATTCGGTATCAAAATTAAAAAATCTTTTTACAAATTTAATAACCGGATTTGTTTCCAAATCAACTTTATATTCCTCTCCAAATGCCATTTTATACGCAGCATAAATCAGAATTATTCCAAAAAGATAAATGATTGGATGAAAAAGATTTATTAAACCAACACCTACCATAATGAAAATAATTCGAAAAACTATAGCGCTTAAAATTCCCCATTTTAATACATGTGGTTGATTGGAAGGAGATACATCCATAACCTTGAAAATCATCAAAAAGACAAAAAGATTATCAACAGAAAGGGATTTTTCAATTAAGTAACCGGTAAGAAATTCAACGGCTTTTACATGACCGTCAATTAAGTAGAAATAGATAAATACACAAAATAATAAAGCGGTGGTAATCCACACACCGCTCCAAATCAAACTAGCTTTTAGAGTTATCTTGCCGTGTCTATGATCAGTTACGTATAAATCTATAAAAATTAAAATTAATACGATAACTGAGAATATTATCCAAAAATTAAATTCAGTAAGCAAGTTGCTCCTTATCTATGGAAGTAAAATTCCTGCTGACAATACTGTAGTCCATAATCCGTTTTTATCGCCTTCAGCTGATTGAGTTAAATTGAAAGATCGAACTATTTTGCCTGACATTTTATAAATATTTTCTCTTTCACTCCAGTCAGTATCCGGATTAAATTCTACACCTAAAGTAGTTGCCAACATAGTTGCTGCCAGATCTTCCGCGTAGTCTCCGGCTACTTTTTCTGTTTCACCAAAAGGATGATGTTCCGAAAGATATCCATACATAGAGGGGTCAGCCGGTAAAGCAACACCAATAGATGCTGCAATTAATCTATTTGGTTCATTGGTCGAATTCCTTGCCATAACTGCAAACGTAATCTGTCCGGGACTTAATTCTTTTACACCTTCTTCTTTTGTAATTTTTTTGCAACCTGTCGGGAAAATGCTACTAACAGTTACAAGGTTGCAAATTTCAATACCGGCATTTCTTAATGCTAACTCAAAAGAGGTTAGATACTCTTTATGTCGTCCTACCCCCTTAGTAAAAAATATTTTTGATGGAACATACAAATTCTCATCTCCTTTCTTCGAGAAGTCTAAATGTTAAATTTTATAAATTTTCTTTTTCCTACTTTGAGGATTGAACCGTTTTTTACTTGTATTTGCGCTGTAACATCTTCAACTTTTTCACCGTCGATAGAAACACCGCCTTGCGAAACCAATCTTCTGGCTTCACCTTTTGAGGAAGCAAATTTTACTTCTACAATAAGATCTAATATACTAACTTCGGAAGCAGTATTATCAAAATTATATTCCGGAATATCGTCCGGTACTTCTTTTTTTATAAAAACTTTATCAAATTCTGCTTCAGCTTCAATTGCTGCTTGATTATCGTGATACATTCTTACAAGCGTTTTTGCAAGCTCACGTTTAATATTTCTTGGATTTATACTATCATCTTCAAGTTGTTTTCTAATATTCGCCAATTCAATGTTAGAAATATCAGTAGCAAGTTCGTAATAGTTATAAATTAAATTGTCGGGAATGGAAAGTGTTTTTCCAAAAATATCTTGCGGTGTATCAGAGATTCCGATATAATTATTATACGATTTACTCATTTTTTCAACGCCGTCAGTGCCAACAATTAAAGGCATTGTTAAAATTACCTGTGGTTCAATTTCAAATTCTCTTTGAATATCCCTACCTACAAGTAAATTAAATTTTTGATCGGTTCCGCCAAGCTCAACATCACTTTCTATCGCAACAGAATCCATTGCCTGGGCAAGCGGATAAAGAAATTCGTGTAGACTAATAGGCTCGTTTGATTTAAATCTTTTTGTAAAATCATCACGTTCAATCATTCTGGCAACAGTGTATTTTGATGCTAATTTGATAACATCTTCAAAAGACATTTTGCTAAGCCACTCTGAGTTATAAACTATTTTGGTTTTTTCTTTATCTAAAATTTTAGAAGCCTGTTCCCAGTAGGATTGTCCGTTTTCCCTGGTTTCCTCGAGTGAGAGAGCAGGGCGTGTAACATTTCTGCCTGAAGGATCACCAATCATCCCGGTAAAATCGCCTATAATTAGAATTGCTTGATGACCAAGAGTTTGAAATTGCGCAAGTTTTCTTAGAACAACTGAATGGCCTAAGTGAAGATCCGGTCTGCTGGGATCACAACCTAATTTAATATTTAAGGGTTTACCTTCTTTAGAGGATTTTTCAAGTTTTTTAAGAAGTTCTTCTTCGGGTATAATTTCATGGGAACCTCTTTTAATAAGGTCCATTTGTTCATTAATTGGAGGAAATTTCAAATTACTCATCAGCTATTTCGGTTAATTTCGGATATTGATTTAATATATTTTAGTATTTTATTTTCCGCTCTTGATCTCTTTGAAAATCACGTTTAGCAATTGTTTGCCTTTTATCGTAGACTTTTTTGCCCTTTGCCAGAGCTAGTTCAACTTTAACTTTTCCATTCTTAAAATAGAGCCGAAGCGGAATAAGTGTTAACCCTTTTTCTTTGGTTTTGCCTATTAGTTTTTTAATCTCGCTTTTATTTAGAAGAAGTTTTCTAGTTCTTGTTGGTTCGTGATTATTTATATTTCCTTGTTCATAAACTGAAATATTAGTACCGACAAGCCAAACTTCTCCATTTTTTAGTTGAGCGTAACTATCTACTAAATTCACCTTACCTGCCCTAAGCGATTTTACCTCAGTTCCAACCAAAGCAATCCCGGCCTCAAAAGTTTGCACTATTGCATATTCATGCCTTGCTTTGCGATTTACGGTAATATTTTTCTCTTGTACGTCTTCCAATATAAATCCAAAAATATAAGATCAAAAGTTATTTTTATTGTAATAGAAAAGCAAGAAAATGTAAATATAATTAAACCTAAAATATGTAAAATGTTACCTCTAACAAACCAATTTATGAATAATTATTCAGTGCCAGAGAATAGCATTTATTCAAATTTTCTTTGTTAGGTGGAAATATACTTAATATACTACCCAAATTTCACTAAAATTCAAGAAAAATCCCCCTAAAAGGGTAGTATCAAATCTATACTTCACTTCTTAAATTAACTTGCCGTAAACTAGTAATGAAATAATCTAATCCTTAAAAATTTAACGATTTATGGAATTTTTATTTACCGGATTCTAATCTCTAAAACACGCAATTTTCATTTGGACTTATGTAGATGACAAAAAAACTTTTACTTTTATCAATTGTATTGTTCTCAGCGTGCTTCTGGGGAGGATGTGGAGAAAGAGAAAAGCAGAATGAGATTGTCATTTGGCATACAATGCGTCCGGAAGAAACTTCCATTTTGCAAACTCAGTTAGATGAATTTATGAAGTTGCATCCCGATGTAAAGGTAATACAGCTTTATAAAGAAACCGAGGAGATGCGATCTAGTTATATTGTTGCTGCAATGGGTGGACAAGGACCTGATTTAGTTTACGGTCCTTCCGATCAAATTGGACCTTTTAATGAAATCGGAATTATTAAACCTCTTAATAATGTATTTTCAAAAGAATATTTAAGCCATTTTAATCCCAAAGCATTAGTTTACTCGCACGGAAAATTGCTTCAAATTGCAGATAAATTAGGAAATCACTTAACTCTGGTTTATAACAAAAAGCTCGTTCCGGTTCCGCCGAAAACAGATAAAGAATTAATTGCAATCGGCGAAAAACTCACAAAAGATTTTAATAACGATGGAAGAATTGATCAATATGGTTTAGTTTGGAATTATACCGAGCCATATTTTTTCTTACCATTTCTAACCGGTTTTGGCGGATGGGTTTTAGATTCTGCAAATGTTCCGACGTTAAATACTCCACAGATGGTAAATGCTTTAAATTTTATTCGAGATTTAAGAGACAAATACAAAATTATTCCCAGGGAATCAGATTACGAGGTTGCCGATGCAATATTTAAAGAAGGCAAAGCAGGAATGATAATCAACGGAGATTGGTCCTGGGCAAGTTATGGAAATGCTGGTATTGATTATGGGATAGCTCCTCTGCCTATTATAACCTCTACCGGAAAATATTGTTCACCAACTGTGGCTCCTAAAGGATATTCAATTAACATCAATGAAACTCCTGAAAAAATTAAACTGATAAAAGAACTTCTTAAGTTTTTAATGAGTCCTAAAAATGAACTTTACACAGCCTTAAAAGCTAAAACTTTACCGACCAGAACCGAACTTTATACAAATGAAAAATTATTGAATGATCCTATTTTGTCTAATTCTAAAAGACAGATTGATCTAGGTACACCACTACCGATTGTTCCTGAAATGCGAGCAATTTGGGATGCAATGAAACCTCCTTATCAAGCAGTTCTTGGTGGTTCTATCAGTCCGGAAAAAGCGGCTGCAAAAATGCAAAAAAGTGCACTTCAGAAAATTAAAGAACTTAGAGAAAATGAAGTAAATCCATCATGGGGAACTCTGATTCAGGGAATTCTTTTAGTTTTAGTCTTTGTAATATTATTTATGCTTCGTAAATCTATGGTTGCATTTTTCAGAAATATTAGAAAAGATTCACTCGCTTATATTTTTGCTTTGCCTGCTCTAATTGTTATGGCGGCAGTTATTTTGTATCCTTTCCTATATAATTTTGTTCTTAGCTTTTCTAACATGAGTTTATCTCATATGAAGGACTGGAGTATAATTGGTCCACAGCAGTATGTAAAAGTTTTCACCGAGCCACAATTTTATATAATCTTCCTTAAAACCATAATTTGGACTTTCACTTGTGTATTTTTTCATGTTGTAATCGGAGTTTCGTTAGCTTTACTTCTTCATAAAAATTTACCCGGTACTAAAATATTTAGAGTGCTATTGATTTTGCCCTGGGCAATTCCGCAATATATAGTAGCTTTAACTTGGCGTGGTATGTTTAATTATGAATTCGGAGCAATAAATTTAATGCTAGCTAAGTTTTTTTCAATTGCTCCAATTGCTTGGTTAAAAAGTCCGTTTGAAGCTTTTACCGCAGTTATAATAACAAACATCTGGCTCGGCTTTCCTTTCATGATGATTATCGCATTAGGTGCATTACAAAGTATTCCTCATGAACTATACGAAGCCGCGGAAATTGACGGTGCAAAATGGTTCCATAAATTAAAAAATATCACAGTTCCATTAATTAAACCGGTCTTACTTCCGGCAATCACATTAGGAATCATTTGGACATTCAATAACATTAATGTTGTTTGGCTTGTAAGTAATGGAGGAGAGCCATCGGATCAAACTCATATTTTGGTTTCTTACGTATATCGCGCAGCTTTTAATTTATACAGATATGGTTATGCTGCTGCATTTAGTTTTATAATTTTCCTTATTCTTTTAGGTTTCGGTATTTCATTTTTACGAAAAACCAGGGCAACGGAATCTGTTTATTAAAAAGTTATATTATGAAAAATAAAAAATTATTGATCTCTAATATTTTTACTTATGTGTTTTTAATATTATTTACACTAATTGCACTTTATCCAATAATTAATGTATTTACAATTTCACTTCGTCCTGATGATCAGTTGCTTTCAACTTCATTATCTATAATTCCTAAAGGTGCGTCATTCAAGTCGTATATCAATCTTTTTACAAAACAGCCGTTTTTATTATGGATGTGGAATTCATTTGTTGTTTCCTTTGTAGTCACATTAACAGGAGTTGCACTTGCTTCAACAGCCGGTTATGCGCTTTCCCGCTTTAAATTTACCGGTAAAAAATTTAGTATGATCGGATTACTGGTCACGCAGATGTTTCCTGCTACTATGCTTTTACTGCCTATGTACATTATGCTGATCAAACTTCATTTAATTAATAGCTATCTTGGGAATAATAATTATATACACTGCTACGGCATTACCGTTTTGTGTCTGGCAGATGAAAGGATATTATGATACAATTCCTTTTTCATTGGAAGAAAGTGCCAGAATTGATGGTTGTAATCGTTGGCAATCGTTTTATAAAATTATTTTCCCGTTAGCTGCTCCGGCTTTGGTTATTACAGCTTTGTTCTCATTTATGACCGCGTGGTCCGAATACATTGTTGCAGCACAAGTTTTACAGGATACAAATTTATATACACTTCCGCTTGGACTTAAATCTTTTGAATCAAAGTTATCAGCTGAATGGGGATTGTATGCAGCGGCGGCTTTGGTAGTTAGTGTTCCGATAGTAGTTTTGTTCATCGCGTTAAGTAAATGGCTTGTGTCCGGATTGACATTGGGAAGCGTTAAAGGTTAATAAACTAAAATTATAAAGGTTTATATGCTCGAAATTCAAAAGAAATTATCGAATTCATTTTATGCAATTCTAAGCCTGCCGGCTACAGCTATGGGATTTGCGTTATCAATCCAAATATCTGCATTAAGCTGGATTTTAACTACAAAATACGGACTTAACATCGATGATGTTGGTTTGGTTTGGGCTGCCGGCCCAATAGCCGGAATTCTAGGGCAAGTGATTGTCGGAATAGTTAGCGATAATGTTTGGGCATGGGGTGGAAGAAGAAGGCCGTTTATATTTATCGGCGGACTGTTGGCGGCGCTAATGCTTTTAGCGCTTCCAAATATTGATGTAATTTCAAAAACGCTTAATATTGGAGGAATTTTAGGCGTTGCTATAGTTGTGGCGTTAACTCTTGATTTAGCAATAAATGTGAGTTTTAATCCAACCAGATCTATAATTGCAGATGTTACGCCCGAAGGAATTGAGAGAACCAAGGGTTATTCTTGGATGCAGACAATTTCCGGAACGTTTGGTGTTCTTGCTTACGTAATCGGTGCTGTTTGGGATAATTATGTTTTAATTTATATCGGCGTTGGATTGGTGATGCTTCTTTCAATTATTCCAACTTTTTTTATTGAAGAACCGAGAAACTAAAGAGTGATGAAATTGAAGAAGAAGGAGGCTAAACCGAAAACTTCTTTCATGGAGATATTAAATAGCATTCAGCCATTGTGGGGATTTCTAATTTATGCTGTTTATGCAATTACGTTTAGACTTCTCGGGATAAAGCTGGGAAATTATTATGTAGAACTGGTTTGTTTTCTGATAACTATCTTTTTCATTATTAAAGTTTTATTAAAAGGAGCAATAGGCGCTTCAAAAAAAGAAGCCGGGTTAATCGGATTCAAAAAAGTATTAGCCGCTCATTCTTTTACATGGATCGGCATTCAGACTATGTTTGTTTACATGTTTGCATACGTGCAATATAAAGTTTATAATTTTGCACCAGGCAGTACAATTCCTTCATCTGTACAAGTTGAAATGGGAAGGGTAGTTTCGATTAGTTTTTTAATTCTAAATGCTGTTGGAGCTTTATTACCCGCGTTTGTACTTGAACCTATTACCAGAAAAATAGGAAGAGTAAGAACTCATGCATATTGTATTTCGAGCATGGCAGTTGGATATGCGGGAATGCTTTTCATTGGCTTTACACCGATTACCATTTATATAATGATGGCAATTCTTGGTATTGGCTGGGCGGCTACAATAAGTTTACCTTTTGCAATTATGTCGCAGAAAATTGATAAAACAAAAATGGGTCTCTACATGGGACTTTTCAATCTTGCTGTTGTTTTACCACAACTCGTTGCAAGTTTTGGAGTTGGACAAGCTGTTAGTGCAGCGCCGGATAAAAGTTTAATTTTTATAGTCAGTACAGTAACATTAGCAATTTCCGCTGTCCTTTGGTTTTTTGTGAAAGAGGAATAACGAAAAATATTACTTCTCTTTTAAATGCTATCAATAGCATTTAAATCAACAAAGAAGATATCTCAAAAAATATTTATAGTAAAATTGAACACAGATTACACTAATTTATTTGATTTCCACAGATTTGAGTACTTTGAAACACCATTTTTGAAATTTAGATCGAATATGAAATTCTTAATTTTTTACTTCATCAACATCATCAACTTTCATAACTAAAATTGCTGCAAGAATAAAAGACACACCTCCGAGAAGCAGAGCATAAATTGCTTGATCGCCAAAAAGATTCTTTACAAAAAATCCTAAAATTGCGGCAGCCGTTATCTGGGGAATTACAATAAAGAAATTGAAAATTCCCATATAAACTCCCATCTTATTAGACGGCAGTGAACCGGTTAAAATAGCATATGGCATTGCCAGGATTGAAGCCCATGCTAAACCGATCCCGAGTTCGGAGACTATTAGCAAATTCGGGCTTTTTATTACATAAAATGAAGCTAATCCTAATCCGCCAATAATTAAACTTATAGCATGAACAGTTTTTCTGCTTGTGTATTTTGCCAGCCAAACTAGAACAAAAGCCATAATAGCAGCAAACCCGTTGTAAACTGACATTAAGACTCCAACCCAATCTGCACCTTCATTGTACAAAGCTGATTTCGTATCTATTGCTCCGTAAATATGATGAGTAACCGCCGGAGTTGTGTAAATCCACATTGCAAACAAAGCAAACCACGAAAAAAATTGCACATAAGATAATTGCACCATAGTCTTTGGCATTTTGAATAAATCATTCATCACAACAACTAAACCACCACTGGTTTTTTCCTGCTTTGTCATTACTCCTACTACGATTTGAAGTAAGCCAAAAGCCGCAATTCCTCCGAAGAAAACACCGAGACCGTAATCCATATAAATAAAAAGATCAAAAACGATGAACAATGCCGCACCAATTAATGTCCAGATAATTCCTCTTCTTGTAAAAGTTGAATGTGGAATTAGTTCTTCATTTTTAATTCTTGCGGAAGTATTTTCGTTTTCATCATTAAAAGCCTTTAGCTGATCCGGCGGATATTCTTTCGAGGTAAAAACAGTCCACATTACGGCAAGCATGAAAACCGCTCCGCCGATATAAAATGAAAGTTTAACCGATTCCGGAATATGACCTTCAGAGGCAGTATTAGAAACTCCAAACCAGTTTGTCATTATATATGGCAATGCAGACGCAATTACAGCTCCGATTCCGATAAAGAAGCTTTGCATTGAAAATCCAATTGTACGCTGATTTGAAGGAAGCATATCTCCAACGAAAGCTCTGAAAGGTTCCATAGAAATATTTATAGAAGCGTCCATTATCCAGAGCATTCCCGCAGCAACCCAAAGAACAGGCGAGTTAGGCATTATGAAAAGTGCTAAGGAAGCTAAGATTGCTCCGGAAAGAAAATAAGGTCTTCTTCTTCCCAATTTTCCCCACGTTTTATCACTCATATGTCCAATTATCGGTTGTACAATTAGGCCGGTTATTGGTGCTGCAATCCACAAAATAGGAATTGCATCTATCTTTGCACCGAGTGTTTCAAAAATTCTACTTACATTTGCGTTTTGAAGAGCAAAACCGAATTGAATACCGAGGAATCCGAAACTCATGTTCCAGATTTGCCAGAAGCTTAGATCGGGCTTTTTCATCTATTGAGTCCTATTCTGGTTAGATAATTTTTCGTATGATAAAATAAATTAAATATGAATAAAAGTCTCATTATTTTTTAATTTACATTTCCACAATAAATATTTATTCAATGAATTTAGACATCATTTTACAGAATATATTAAACGAGAATCACACCGCATTCTTTTATTCTCCCAATCAGAATAACGATGAAGTTTGCTATTATTTTTGTGAGCCGACTTCCGTGTTAATAGCTAAAAATTTAAATGAGTTAAACTACTCATTAAGAGAATTAGAAAATAAAATTACTGAAGGCTTAACCGGATTTTCATTAATTAATTATGAGGCTGGTTACTTATTAGAGGAAAAGTTAACCGGACTATTTAAAAATGATAGTGAAATATTTAAAGCGATCCTTTTTGAAAAAGTAACTGAAATTTCATCTGAAAATCTAGAAATAAATTTTGATGAAAATGATTTTAATAAATTCGGTGTGAATAACTTTAAAGCAAACATTAGTAAAACTGATTTTAAGAAAAACATAAATAAAATTAAAGATTATATTGAAGAAGGAGATACTTACCAGGTAAATTATACTGTAAAAGCGGGTTTTAATTTTGAAGGTAACGTTATAAGTCTTTTCAAAACACTAATTTTTAACCAATCAGCAAGCTATACTGCAATTATTCATAATGATGATAAAATAATAATTTCCATTTCTCCTGAACTATTTATTGAGATTGATTCGGATAGAAATGTAACTGTAAAGCCGATGAAAGGGACTATTAAGCGGGGTAAGAATATAAATGAAGATGAAATTATCTACAAAAAATTAGCACATAGCGATAAGGATAAAGCTGAAAATTTAATGATTGTCGATTTGTTGAGGAACGATTTAGGTAGGATTTCCGAGTATGCTTCGGTCAAGGTTGAAAAATTATTTGAAATTCAAAAATATGAATCGCTTTATCAGATGATTAGCACGATTAAGAGCCGTTTGAGAAAAAATGTTACACTTGGAGAAATTATCAAGAGCACTTTCCCATGCGGATCAATTACAGGCGCGCCCAAAATCAGAACAATGCAAATTATTCATGAGTTGGAAAAAGAACCACGAGGAATTTATACCGGCAGTATCGGTCTCCATTTAAATAATAAGACAATTTATAATGTTGCTATCAGAACAATTGAGATAGACATGAATTCAGGGAAAAGTAGTATTGGTCTTGGCAGCGGAATTGTTTGGGACAGCGATCCCGACGAAGAGTACAAGGAAACTTTACTTAAAAGTAATTTCCTTACAAAACCAAATCCTTATTTCCTAATTTTTGAAACTTGTCTTTGCAGTAATAATGAAATCAGCTTTTTGGAAGATCATTTGAATAGACTTAAAATTTCTTCAGAGTACTTTCTTTTTAATTTTCAATTAGATCAAATAAAATCTCAGTATAAACTCAGAATTAAAAATATTAGATGCGCTTAAAAATTATCGAGTTAAGATATTATTGGAAAAAAATGGTAAAATTAAGATAGAAATTTCCGACGCTCCAACAATAATCGAGTCTGCAAAAGTAATAATTTCAGATAACACTGTTGATCCTGAGGAAAAATTTCAATATTTCAAAACAACCAATCGCAATTTGTACAATTTGGAATATGCTGAGTATAATAGACTTGGATATAATGAGGTAATTTATTTCAATAAATTTAATTACCTGGCGGAGGGAGCAATTACAAACATATTCGTGAAGATTAATGATAACTGGTACACTCCCGGAATTGGTTGTGGAATACTTCCCGGTGTTTATAGAAACTATTTTATTAGAAAAAACAAGACCGTAAAAGAAGAAAACATTACTATAGATGAACTTAAAAATGCAGAAAAAATAGTTCTTACAAATTCTTTAAGGGGTGAGATTGAAGTTGCCGAGATATATTCATCTAAAGGGGAATTGGTTTTTTCAAGAAAATCTTACTAAAAAGATTGAAATCCGGCAAATAAAGTTATTTTTATCACTCTTACATTGAAGAATTTTAATAGAAAATTTAATATTTTGATCAAGAAATTATTTTAATAATAACTTTGACTACAAGTCTTTATGTCAGAAGATCCCGGCTCGACTTCAAAAAGGAAAAAAGAGCATATTGAATTGTGCCTGACCGATAAAGTTTCTTTTAAACAAAAAGGAAACGGCTTTGATAATTATGAGTTTGAACATTTTGCTATAACTGAAGTTGATCTTAACAAGATAAAATTTGAAACTAAGTTTTTTAAAAAAGTAATTAATTATCCATTCTTAATATCTTGTATGACCGGAGGAACATCCGAAGCTGAAAATATTAATGCAAAATTGGCTATTGCTGCCGCTGAGTTAAACATTGCGTTAGGAGTCGGAAGTCAGAGGCAAGCTTTAGAAAATGAAAAATTTCATGAGACATATAAAATAATTAGAAGGGAAGCTCCAAAAATTCCGGTGTTAGGAAATATCGGTGCTGCTCAACTCATTAAAATTAAGTCTGTTGATGAGATTAGAAAATTAGTTGATTTAGTGGAAGCCGATGTGATGGTTGTCCATATAAACCCTTTGCAAGAGTTATTACAGAAAAACGGTGAGCCGAATTTTACAGGATTATTAAAATCATTCGAAAATTTAGCTAAGAAATTAAAAGTTCCGGTAATCGCAAAGGAAGTTGGGGCGGGAATTTCTTATAAAGCTGCCAAAAAATTATTAAATGCCGGTGTAGCAGGAATTGATGTTTCCGGAGCTGGTGGAACAAGTTGGGCAGGAGTCGAAATTCTACGTAATAAAAATAATTCCGGTAATGAGTTTTGGGATTGGGGATTACCGACTTCTTACTGTATTAGAACAGTAGAAAAATTGAAAAAGGATTATAAATTTTTGTTAATTGGTTCGGGAGGAATTAATAATCCTATTGATGCGGCTAAAGCTTTTGCCCTTGGTGCAGAAATTACAGCTTCGGCACGAACCATATTGCAAACTTTAGATAAAGCAGGAGTTGAGGGAGTTGTAAATCTGGTTAACGAATGGTTTGAGATTGTTAGAAAGATAATGTTTCTTACCGGATCGGCAAAGTTATCCGATTTGAGAAAAAACAAGTTAATTAAAAAGGAAAATATTTTTTGATAGGCGACAAAAATACAAAATTTTATAATCTCTACGAAAGAGAAAGAATAAAAGTAGAGCAACGCTTAGCAAATTCATTAAAAGATAGAAAACCAAAATCTTTATATGAACCGGGCGAATTTATAATAAAGGGAAAAGGGAAAAGGCTTCGTCCTTTACTCGTTTTATTTTCGGCAAAAGCTGTCGGCGGAAAATATAGTAATGCATATAATGCTTCCATTGCCGTTGAACTGCTTCATAATTTTACTCTTGTTCACGATGATATTATGGACAATGCCGATAAAAGGCGGGGAAGGCCTACGCTTCATAAAAAATACGATACTAATACAGCAATTTTAGTCGGCGACAGTTTACTTTCAGTAGCTTATGAATTTTTATTAAAAGATTGTAAAAATAATTCTTCTCCTATTTTTGCGGCTTTCACAAAGGGACTTGTTGAGGTTTGTGAGGGACAAAGTATGGACAAAGATTTTGAAGTCCGAAAATCAATTTCCATTGAAGAATATATTGTTATGATTGAAAAGAAAACCGCGGCTATGGCTGAAATGTGCTGTGAAATTGGTTCACGGTTAGGCGGCGGTTCCGAAAAAGAAATTAAGGCTTTAGCTAAATTTGGAAAAAACATAGGCATTGCTTTTCAAATTCAAGATGATCTTTTAGATATTGCGGCTGATGAGGCAGAGTTTGGTAAGGTTGTTGGCGGTGATTTGGTAGAGGGCAAGAAAACATATTTATTTTTGAAGGCATTAGAGAAATCAAAAGGTCAGGACAAAAAAGATTTGTTATCTATTGTTGAACAAAAAGGTATAAAACCAAGTCAAATACAGAAATACAAAAATATATATGAAAAACTTGGTGTTTTGGATGACGCCAGAGATGAAATTAAAATATATTCTAAAAAAGCAATGAACTCAATTAAAGCGTTGCAAAAGCAGGAAGATAGAGATTTATTTGCCTGGCTTGCAGACTCACTAATCAAAAGAAATAAATAATGATTGAAAGAAAAGTAAAAATTGTAAACAAAGCCGGTTTGCATACCAGGCCAGCAGCAACAATTGTAAAGCTTGCCGCAAAATATAAATGTGATTTTTTCATCTCCAGAGATGGAATGAACATAAATGGTAAAAGCATAATCGGAGTAATGACTTTAGCTGCCGAAATGGGTGCGGAAATCATCTTAACATTTGACGGTGAAGATGAAAAAGAGGCGGCAAAAGAAATTACCGATTATTTTAACAGAGGGTTTGATGAATTGTGAAAAACTTTAAACAAATATTTAATGAAGCTGATAATAAAATTCCCGGCCTAGCTGCTGCTCCCGGAATTGTTATTGCTAAAGTTTACCTTTTTACAAAAGAGAAATTAGAAATCAATGACGGTGAAATTACCGATATTGAAGAAGCAAAAAAGAATCTTGAAGAAGCACTAAATAAATCTAAAAAAGAATTAAATAAGATTTTTGCTTTAGCAAAAGAAAAAATGGAAGGAACCAGAGCTGCTATCTTTGAGGCACAACTGATGGTTCTTGATGATCCGATATTAAGAGAAAATATTGTTAATCGGATTGAAAAAGAAAAACGCCAACCGGAATATATTGTTAACGATGAGATTTCCAAATATCAAGAAATGATGGTACTTTCTCACGAATCTTATATGAAAGAGCGCGCTAACGATATTGAAGATATTAAAAATAGAATTATTAGGAATCTGCAAAAGAAAAGATGGCAATCCAGGATTACTAATGATATGATTGTTGTTAGCGATTCTTTAACCCCTGCAGATACAATTTTATTTTCACGATGTAACGTAAGAGGCTTTGTAACTGATCACGGTGGATTAACATCTCACGCGGCTATTATTTCCCGCTCTCTTAATATTCCGGCAGTGGTTGGAACTCATAGAGCAACTCAAAAAATTAAAGATGGCGATACAATTATAGTTGATGGATTTCACGGTTATGTTTTAGTAAATCCTGACGAAGAACAAGTTGAATTTTTCAGTGCTAAAATTGGAAGACTATCAGAGCTTCAAAAAGGTCTTGAAGAGTTAAAAGACAAACCGGCGCAAACCCTTGACGGTAAAGAAATAACATTACTCGCTAATGTTGATGTAACCGGCGAAATAGATATGGTTATTACGAGCGGTGCAAAAGGAATCGGCTTATATAGAACCGAGCAAATTTTAGAAGAGCTAGGCGAATTTCCTAGTGAAGAAGAGCAAGTTAAGATTTATTCGAACCTAGCATCACGAATTTATCCGGAACCGCTTACAATACGCGCTTTTGATATTGGCGGAGACAAATTTAAATTTTTAGATTTCACCGAACCAAACCCATTTTTAGGATTACGCGGAGTTAGACTTTTACTCGAAAACAAAACGATATTTAGAACTCAGATTAGGGCAATTCTTAGAGCAAGCAGTCATAAGAACATTCTTTTTATGATTCCTATGATCTCTACAATTTTTGAGGTCAGGCAATCGATAGAATTAATTGAAGAATGTAAGCAAGAACTGAAAAAAGAGAATATATCTTTTGATAAAGATCTTAAAGTTGGAATTATGGTTGAGGTTCCTTCTGCAGCGGTGATGGCGAGAGAGTTTGCTAAAGAAGTTGACTTTTTAAGTATAGGTACGAACGATCTGATTCAATATTTAATTGCTGTTGATCGCGGCAACGATATGGTTTCGGAATTATATCAAGAATTTAATCCTTCGGTTGTAAGAACATTAAAGCATATAATTAAAGGCGCAAAATCTGAAAATAAGTTAGTAAGTCTTTGTGGCGAAATGGCCGCGGATACTTTGGCAATTCCACTTTTAATAGGATTGGGTCTAGAAACTTTGAGCATTTCTCCGACCACTATTCCATACGCTAAACGCATAATTCGAAATATATCGTTTGAGAAAGCGGAAGAACTAGCCGAAGAATGCCTGCTGTTTTCGACTGAGAAGGAAATTACCGAAAGAATTGAGAAATTCTTTGAAGACAATTCAATTACAAGAACAAGAAATATAATTTAGGAAAAACATGAACATCCAAGAATATGTAAACAAATATGATCCTGAAAATCAGTTTGAAGTATTGATAAAAACTTATCAGCAAGTTGAATTTGCTTGGAACAATAAATTTGATTTATCTAGTTTAAAAGGGAAAAATTTTAGAAATATTATTGTAACAGGACTTGGCGGTTCTGCAATCAGTGCTGATTTAATGCAAAATTTTTTGCGGGATGAATTAAAGTTACCTTATTCAGTAAATAGAAACTATTCATTACCGGCTTTTGCAAATGAAAATACTTTGTTGATTGTTTCATCTTACTCAGGAAATACTGAGGAAACTATTGAAGTTTTCAAATCAGCGGTTGAAAGAAAATGTAAAATTGTATGTATAACAACCGGTGGAAAAGTGGAGAAAATTGCTGCTGAAAATAATATTCCCATCGTAAAAGTACAACCCGGTTTTCAACCGAGATATTCACTTGGATTAAGTTTCTTCTCTCTTCTTAAAGTTTTCCAGGAATTAGAAATTATAACAGATCAAAGTGAGATTGTAAATAAAGTTATTCCACTATGGAAGAAAAACGGCGAAGAATTTTCCAAAGAAGGAAACCTAGCATATACATATGCCGAAAAATTAGTAGGTTTTATTCCCACAATCTATTCAGCGGCTGATATAACTTCGGCTATTGGATATAGATTTAAATGCCAGGTTAATGAAAATGCAAAACTTCACGCATTTCATAATATCATTCCGGAATTAAATCACAATGAAATTATTGGTTGGGAATCCTTCACAGAGGACCAATATCAGACCAAAGTAATAAACATTTTAGATAAAGAATACCATCCTCAAATTAAAAAGAGATTCGAAATTTCATCTGAGCTTATTTCCACTGCTAAGGCCGAAATTATTAACCTTGAAAGTAAAGAAGAAGAATTTAAGTTGCGTGTAATGGATTTAATTTATTTGGGAGATTGGATCACTTATTACTTAGCCATTTTACGAGGTTTTGATCCGACAGAAATAGATAACATTCATACTCTTAAAAATAGGTTAGCATAGGTAGTATGCTGTTAATTGAAGCGTAATTTCAATATAACTATTTTCAGTTAAGCTTAGGGAGAACTATTTCTCCCGTTAATTTATATGCGTGCAGAATAGTAATTATATTTTAGGTTGAACTTATTCCATTCTGAATCTTATAGCGTTTAATTTCCCAAAAATTAAAAGGCTAAGTTGTTTGGTAAATTTTAATAAGTACTTACTCGTAATTTTATTATTTAGTACCTCAACTTTGTTCGGGCAGTTTTATTTCTTTGGAAGAAACAAAGTTCAGTACGAAAAATTTGATTGGAAAGTACTAAAGACCAAGCATTTCAATATATACTATTATGGGGAGTGCGGTGAGATCGTATCAATCGGTGCAACTTATGCCGAAGAAGCATATGAAGAATACAAACAAGAATTTGATCACATCATTTCTCATCCTATTCCGTTAATATTTTATAACACTTCAAATCATTTCCAACAAACAAACACTACACCTGGATTTATTCCCGAAGGCGTCGGAGGTTTTTTCGAATTCATAAAAGGTAGAGTAGTAATTCCATTTACCGGATCATTGCATGATTTTAAGCATGTAATACGCCATGAACTTGTTCACGTTTTTATGGCTACTAAACTTTTTAGAATTTTCAGAGATCATAGACAAGCGACTGACAGATATCCACCGCTCTGGTATACCGAAGGATTAGCCGAATTTCTTTCTACCAAACCCGATGCTCAAGCAAATATGGTAATCCGCGATGCAATTCTTAATGACTATTTTGTTGATTATAAGCACTTGTATCAGATTTATGGGAGTTTTCAGATGTACAAGGAAGGACAAAACTTTCTTGAATTTATCTCGGAGAAATTCGGTAAAGAAAAAGTACTTCAGTTATTAAATAATTTTTGGATGTACTCCCGTTTTGATAAAGTATTAGAGCACACACTGCGTATTTCTATCGATAAATTAAATTCCGAATGGGTTTATTATTTGAAAAAGGAAATTTATCCTCTGTATTCAAATTTTAAACCACAAGAAAACGATGCCGAAAAATTAACTGATTTTGGTTTCAATTTCTCTCCGGTGCATTATAAATTTCAAGACAAAGATTATCTTTACTTTGTTGCAAACCGCGACGGTTATTCCTCACTATACAGAATTGATATTACTAAAGATGACAAAGATGAAAAACCTGAACCGGAAATTGTTGTGCGTGGAGAAAAATCACAAGAATTTGAAGCTTTCCATTTATTCCAGTCGGCTATTGATATTTCTAAAAATGGAATTGTAGCATTTGTTACAAAATCGGGTGCGTCGGATGCAATTCATTTTTACTCAATTTCTAAAAATGCTGTCATTAAGGATTTTCAAGACAGTAGTTTGATATCTATTTCATCACCAAAATTTTCGGAAAACGGTAACCGGGTAGTTTTTCAAGCTGTAGATCAAAAAGGATTTAGCGATTTATTTGTTTACAATTTATTAACTAACTCTCTTACTCGTTTAACAAATGATTATTATGATGATCGTGATCCTGCATTCGGGACAAATAGCGACGAAATTATTTTTTCTTCAGATAGAACAGCCGGCAAGTACGAGCATAAATACAATTTATTCAAGCTAAATATTAAAACTCATATAATTGATTATGTAACTTATTTAAATTGTAATAATTGGTCACCTAAAATATCGCCTGATAAAAAGTTTTTAATTTTTGCTTCCGATTACGATGGAGTAAGAAATATTTGGAGATTGAATATCTCAGCCGGAAATATTTCAAATAGAGTAAACCGGATTACAAAATTTGTAACAAGCGCTTTCGATCCTTCGTTTGTTGATACAAATACAATTGTATTTGCGGGATTTGAAAAATTTGCTTTTAATATATACAGAATTAAACTTGATACATTGAGCATTGATAGCACTTCAATTTTAAATATGACTATAGATAAATCGGCGGGAAAATGGTTTGCTCAAGAAATGAAATCAGGATCATCTAAAGAAGAAATTAAATATCACCGCGAATATTCTCTTGACTATGCCCAAAGTCAAATTTCCACCGATCCTGTATTTGGAACACGGGGCGGCGGTATTTTAACATTGAGTGATTTACTTGGAAATGATATTTACAATTTTCTAATTTATAATTCTGCCGAAGTTGAGAGCGATATCCTCAAAAGTTTTAATGTTGAAGTACAAAGAATTAATCTAGGACAAAGAACAAATTACGGTTACGGCGTTTTTCATTATAGCGGTAGAAGATATGATATTCGCGATTCAGATGAATACTTTTATGAACGAAGTTTCGGCGGATATTTTCTGTTGAATTTTCCTCTTTCCAAATTTGCGAGAGTTGAAGCTGATGTTTCCGTTGTAAATTCCGATAAGCAAGTTATAATTGGCGTGATTGAAAGAAAGGCACTTTTAATCAGTAATACGATGTCTTATGTTTTCGATAATTCACTTTGGGCTTCAACCGGACCGATTGACGGAACAAGAGCGCGATTGTTAATGGGATATACTGGAGACGTAAAATACAGTAATGTTAACTATTTCTCTTTCATTGCGGATCTTCGGCATTACTTTCGTCTTGATTTAAGAACTGCTATTGCAGTAAGAGCCGCATTATTTTACAACCAGGGAAAAGAAGCAAGAAGATATTTTATGGGAGGAAGCTGGGATTTACGCGGCTGGCCGAGATGGTCAATTCGCGGTGAAAAAATGTGGCTTTCTTCGGTGGAATTTAGATTTCCTCTAATCGATCAACTGCAAATAAAATTTCCTTTTTTAGGATTGGGATTCTTTGGTATTAGAGGCGCTACCTTTTTTGATGCTGGAAGCGCCTGGGATACAGATTATAAAACTACGCTTGGAAGCGTTGGCGCCGGAATAAGATTTAATTTCCTCGGTGCAATTGTTTTCAGATACGATATCGGGAAAAAGATCGAGAATAATTTCTCCGAATTTCAACCGGGCTTGTTTTATCAATTTTTCTTCGGATGGGATTTTTGATAAAAAGAATATTTTACATAGTTATTTTGGGAATAGTAATTTCGGGATGTTCCCGATCGTTAATCCAAATTCAAACTCCTTTGGATGAGAACCCGTATGCTATGTTTGGAAGAATTCCGGGAAGAGAATTTTTTTATAATTCTGAGATTCCGGATTCTATAAAAGAACTATGGAATAATGACATTAACGGTGGATTTAACAATTCATCTATTACCGGCAATGGAAACTTTGTTTTTGTGAATGATCTGTCCGGACGGATATTTTGTTTTAATATTAATGATGGAAAAGAAGCCGGTCAACTTAAAACAAAAGGATCAGTTTATACAACTCCGGTTATTTATAAAAATTTAATCATTTTTGTTTCCGTACTTGATAATGAAGATGAATCCAATCTGATTTATTATAATTTCATAGAAGGCAATGAGCTTAAAGTTGTATCGATTAAAGGAAAAGTTTTAACTCAATTAATTAAAATAGATGACGGAATAATATTTACAACAGATCATGGTGAGGCTTATAAATTTAATTTTGAAGGAACGCAGCTTTGGAAAACTGATACGAAAATCTCAACTCATAGTTCGCCGGCGATGGGTAATAATATTTTGGTTTATGGAAATGATGAAGGTGAAATTATTGGTATAAATCAAACAAGCGGTAAGATATTGTATCAAAAAAAACTTGGCGGATCATTCTGGGGTGCAGTTTCAATCTATAAAAAAAATGCATTTTTAGGCAATGATGATAACAAGTTGTATTCAATCAATATTGAAAATGGAAATATTAATTGGACTTTTAATTCCGGCGAAAGAATATTAATGGCGCCTGTTGCTTTCGAAAATGAAATTGTAGTTGGAACTTTAACAGGGAAGCTTTTTATGCTGGATAAGAATACCGGCAGACAAATATGGAAATCTGATATTGAAGGAGTCCTCAACGCATCACCACTTGTTACAAAAAATTATATAATCGCACCGAATTTAAATGGTAAAATATATTTTGTTAAAACTTCGAACGGAAAAATTGTCAAAAAGTATGAATTGCCAAATCACGCAAAGCTTTCTCCGGCGATTTTCAAAAATAAATTATTTATTGGTTATGACGATGGAAATTTAGCTTCTTATGAATTTGTTAAATAAAATAATATACGCATGTTTGGTTATTGCTTTTGCGCAATTGAGAATTCAAGCTCAAGATTGTGAAGCGCAATTAACTATTTCAACGAATAACGACACCGCATTAATCTATATAAATAATAGCTTTGTCGGAACTGGAAATATTAACAAATTCGTCAAAAAAGGTTCATATAAAATTGATATTTTATCAGATTCACTTAGATGGGGAAGTGAAAATATTCATGATTCTATAAAAGTAGCGGCATGCAATCCAATTGTATTAAACTTTAAGTTTAAGGATAAAAAACTTCTCCAAACAAATCCGGAAGACGCTTATGTTTATAGCAAAGATTCATTAATAGCCCATACTCCAACGTTTATTAATCAAGATATTAGTAAACTATCATTACAAAAACCGGGTTATCAAAATAAGGGTATCTTTTTAAGCGATATTACTTCAACTAAACCGATAATTCTAAAATATGATGGTAAGCCTTATGAAAAGAGCTTTTATGAAAGAGATCTTTTTAAATATTTGGTTGCGGGAGTTGTGGTTTTAGGCGCTTCTACTGCTTACTTTAAACTTAAAGCCGATAATAAATTTAATAATTACGAGCGAACCGGAAATGATTCCTACTTATCGGAAACCAGGAAATATGATTTGATAAGCGGTATTACAATGGGGGCCTTGCAAATTAATTTCGGAATTTTAATATATTACTTCCTTACAGATTGATAATTATTGCAATTCTTAATTTTTCCTTAAATTGGTTTTTATGCTTACTGTTTTGGAATCTATAAATCTAACTACCGATTTTCTTCAAAAGAAGGGAATTGAAGAACCGAGAATCAATGCTGAGCTACTTTTAGCTCATATCTTAAAATGCAAAAGACTCGATTTATATCTTAAATTTGATCGTCCGCTTTCTCAAGAAGAAACCGATTTGTACCGCGAATATTTAAAGCGAAGGGCCGGTTTTGAACCGCTGCAATATATTATTGGCGACGTTGAGTTTTATGGACTGAAATTCAAGGTCGATCGTTCGGTACTAATTCCTCGTCCTGAGACTGAAATTCTGGTTGAAAAAATTATAGATGATTGTAAAGAAAAACAACCATTGAGAATTTTAGATATTGGAACGGGAAGCGGAATTATCCCAATATGTTTGGCAAAGCATCTTGAAGTGAGTAACTTTTTAGCATTAGATAAAGACGAAGCAGCGTTAAAAATTTCCAGAGAAAATGCCGAACTAAATAACGTTGAAGAAAGAATAGATTTTGTCCATATCGATATTACAAATTCACAAAATGAATTTGATAATATAGATGTTATTGTCTCAAATCCTCCTTATGTTTCAATAAAAGATTATCAAGAATTACGGCCTGAATTGAAAAATTTTGAGCCGAGAATCGCTTTAACTGATGAGAGTGACGGTCTAACTTTTTACAAATTAATAACAAAACTTGCTATACAAAATTTGAAAATTGGCGGTAAATTGTATTTTGAAGTTGGGCAGGATCAATCTGCTGAAGTGACACAAATTATGAAAGAACAAGGATTTATTGATATTGGCGTAAAAAAAGACTATCTACAAATTGACAGAGTAATTTACGGAGTTAAGAATTGAGAGCTTTAGTTCAAAGGGTTTCGGAAGGCGGAGTTTTTATAAAAGATGAAAATTATTCTGCCGAAATAAATAAAGGTCTGGTTATTTTATTGGGGATTAAAGCCGGGGATACGGATGATGATGTATATTTTGTAGCTGACAAATGCTGTAATCTTAGAATCTTTGAAGATGAAAACGAAAAGATGAATCTTTCATTAAATGATGTGAACGGAGAGATATTATTGATCTCTCAATTCACTCTTTACGGCAACACAATGAAAGGAAATCGTCCGAGTTTTATTGATGCAGCTCGGTCTGAGGAAGCGATTCCGTTATATGAAAAATTTATAAGCAGATTAAAAAATAATATAGGTGAAAACAGAGTTAAAACCGGAATATTTGGAGCGATGATGAGTGTTAAAATTATAAACGATGGTCCGGTAACATTAATTGTAGAATCAAAACCATAACTTTTTGAAAGTGAAAAATCCGGTGAACTCAGTTTTAATGATATTTATTGATGGAGTCGGGATTGGCAAAAACGATTCTGAAAGTAATCCTTTTTTTAAGTATGGATTCAAAACTTTTTCGGAAATTTTCGGAGAGATTCCGGATCTTGGGAATCAAAACTTAGTTAAGAACGGAAACTTTCTTTTCCCTGTTGATGCTCGATTAGGAATTGAAGGATTGCCCCAAAGCGGTACAGGTCAAACCGCAATTTTTTGTGGATTTAATGCTGCAAAATTTGTTGGAAAGCATTTCGGTCCTTATCCTTATTCTACTCTTGTTCCATTAATTCAAGAAAAAAATATCTTAAAGGAATTTGTTCGACAAAACAAAAAAGCATTCTTTGCAAATGCATATCCAAAAGTATTTTTTGATTATTTGAAATCCGGTAAATCAAGATTGAGTGTAACTTCATTAAGCAGCAGGTTTACCGGTTTAAGGCTAAATAGAGTAACTGAAGTAAGAACCGGAAAAGCTTTAACCGCAGAAATAACTAACGAACGATGGAATCTAAAACTCGGATATAATTTACCGGTAATTAAACCATCAACCGCTGCTAAGAGATTATTAAAGATCGCTGCTAAAAATCATTTTACATTGTATGAATATTTTTTAACTGATCATATTGGACATGGAAGATTAGAAGGTGAGTTCGATAAAATATTTCACAACATAGATGAATTTTTATTTACCATTCTAAGTGAATTAGATAAAAAGAAAACTACATTAATTATTTGCTCGGATCATGGAAACCTGGAAGACGTATCGATTAAAACGCATACTTTGAATCCAAGTTTGGCGATAACATCAGGACTTTACGCAAAAGATTTGCAAAAATCGATTAAAGATTTAACCCAAATAAAACCGGCAATAATGAAATATTGTAAATGAAAGAATTTCCTCTAGTAAAAATTACGATCGTTTTTATAACTGGAATCTTACTTGAAAAATATATTCAAATTGGTTATCTCTTTTATTTAGGTACATTCCTATTTTGCTTCATTTTATATCTCATTCAATACAAATATGTCTTTAAATCTTGGACAAAAATAGCTTTAATTCTTTCAGTATATATCTGCATAGCTCTTACCGGAACCCTAATTACACAAAAAGAAAACTCTTACAAACATTTTATTCCCACAAAATTCGACCGCGTAAAAAATCTAACTGTATTTGGAAAAATAAAATCCGTTGATCTTAAAAACTCAGATTATTTCCGTTTTGAATTGGAAACCGACTCATTAACAACAAATCAAAAAAGAATTTACTTTAAAACTAATTTACTATGCAGCATAAGCACTAGAGAAAAATTAAAAACTGATTCACTTTATTCGTTGATCCAACCCGGAAATTTTATAACAATGCGCGGCACTTATGAAAAAGGAAGAGGAGAAAGAAATCCCGGTGAGTTTGATTATAATAAATATTTACACTCCGAAAATATCTCCGGAACTTTCAAGGTTTATACTGCGAAGCAAATAATTGCAATTAAACAAAACCCGAATTTATTTAAGAATTACATCTTCCAAATCAGAAAAAACATAAAAAATAGGATTGATGAATTACATAATAATGAAACAGCTGCTTTACTAAGAGGACTTTTATTAGCTGACAGAAGCGGAATTAGTTACGATGTTAAAACAAATTTTATCAATGCCGGAGTTGTTCATGTTCTTGCTGTTTCAGGTCTGCATGTTGGATATATTTTAATTGTGTTCCTATTACTGTTTGGGAGATTAAATATTTACTTGAAATCTATTCTTACAGTATTGGGATTAATTCTCTTTGTGTTAATTACGGGAATGCATGCATCGGTTGTTCGCGCTTCGATTATGGCAGTAATTATAATAATCGCGCTTTTAACAAACCGATCTACGAATTTAATCAACTCCATTTCATTTGCTGCACTGCTAATCTTAATATTTAAACCAAACGATGTCTTTACCCCGGGATTTCAATTATCATTCAGTGCGGTTTTATCGATTGCAATAATCTATCCAATGCTCGAAAAATGGATTAAACAAAAACAAATTGAAAATAATTTGCTTAAATATGTTTTACTGTTTTCAGCAATTTCTCTAAGTGCTCAAATAGGAACGCTTCCGTTTACTCTTCATTATTTTGGTAAACTTTCGCTTATTGCTTTGTTCGCAAACTTAATTGTGATTCCTCTAATTGGTTTTATCGTTGGTAATGCAATTGTAACGATAATTATAAGTGTGGTATTTCAACCGCTTGCTGTTCTTTATGCTAACGCAAATAATTTAATGACACATTTGCTTGTAGCTTTTGTTAACTGGAGCGGACAAATAAAATATTCGTTTGTGTGGGTAAATCATTTTACAATTTTAGATTCATTAGCTTTTTACTCGGTTCTTATTTTCTGGTTCTATTTTAATAGAAAAATAGTTCACACCAGAATTAAAATTATCCTGCCGTTTTTATTAGTCGTAAATTTCATAGCATTTTATTCAATTGTAAACAAAAAACTTTTGCCTAATAATCGTCTTTCCGTTGTGATGATTGATGTCGGGCAAGGTGATTCGTTCCTAATAAATTTTCCTGATGGTAAAAATGCTTTAATTGATGCCGGTAATAGAACAATTTATTTTGATAACGGTAAGAGAGTGATTGAACCATTACTCAGTTATTTGGGAATAAAAGAAATTAATACTGCTTATGTTTCTCATATCGATGCTGATCATTACGGAGGTTTTATTTCGCTATTATCTGATGGTCTAGTTAAGCATGTTTACAAACCCTTTGTCGATTCTTCTTATGTTAAAGATGTTAACTTTGAAAAGTTAATTAAAAAGGTTAAAACTCCGATAAAATATTATCAACATGAAATAATAAGAGAAGGAAAAACAAGAATTTATATTCTGAATAATTTACATCAGAAAAGTGAGCTGGGAACGACAACAAATAATAGAAGCGGAGTCTTGAAAATTGTTTATGGAAATACCTCATTTATTTTTACTGGTGATATCGAAAAAAAGGCTGAAGAATATTATACAAGTAAGTACGGACCGTTTCTAAAATCGACCGTTCTAAAAGTTGCGCATCACGGTAGCAAAACAAGTTCTTGCCGGGATTTTTTAGAAGAAGTCAAACCCAAAATTTCATTAGTTAGTGTTGGACTTCATAATCGTTTTCATCATCCTTCAAAGGTTGTAATAAACAGGTTGCAAAATGATAGCTCAAAAGTTTTAAGAACAGATAAGCAAGGCGCCGTAATTCTTGTCTCCAATGGGAATAAAATTAAGACCATAAATTGGCATGAAATGGAGTAGAGCTCACATAGGTTTTATAAAATTATTATTTAAATTTATTTTTAAGAAATAAAAAATTAAGAGGAAGTTTTGAGCGGAAGAAAATGTATCGGAATTCTCGGCGGTGGTCAGTTAGCACGAATGTCTGCATATCAAGCTTACAAACTGGGCTTTGATATTGCAATAATCGAAAAGATTAAAAATTCTCCGGCTGGAATGTTAACAAAAAACGAATTCGTTGGCTGGGTTGAAAATAAAAAAGTATTAAAAAATTTTGCTGAACGTTCAGATATTATTACACTCGAAAATGAGTTCATAGATTATAAATATTTAGAATATCTTGAGAGCTTAGGCAAAACTGTATTGCCATCTTCAAACACAATTTCTCTCATTCAAGATAAACTTATACAAAAACAAAGTTTTGAAAAGAAAAAGATTCCGGTCCCAAATTTTGTGGAAGTTACACCAAAAACTACTTATGAAGACATTGCCGAAAAACTAGGTAAGAAGTTTATTCTTAAATCTAGAAAAATGGGATACGATGGTTATGGAAATGCAAAGGTCACAAACAAAAAATCGTTTCATGAAGGAATTGAGAAATTAAAATCCCGCCAGAGCAAATTAATGGCAGAAGAGTTTATCGATTTCAAAATGGAACTTGCAGTAATGATTGTAAGAACAAAAAAAGAAATAAAAAGTTATCCGGTTGTTCAAACAATACAGAAAAATCATATTTGTCACACGGTTATTGCTCCAGCCAAAATTTCTAAAAAACTCCAAAACAAAGTACAAGAAATTGCTATAAATTCAGTAAAAGCTGTTCATGGTTTCGGATTATTTGGAGTTGAATTATTTATTACAAAGGACAATAAAATATTAGTTAACGAAATGGCTCCGCGACCACATAATTCCGGGCATTACACTATTGAAGCATGCGTTACTTCTCAATTTGAAAATCATATTCGCTCTGTGTTAAATTTGCCTTTAGGATCTACAGAAATGGTAAAACCATATTCCGTTATGATTAATTTGTTGGGGAAGAAAAAAGGCCCCGGAGTTATAGACAACTATTCTGCTGCTTTAAAAGACGAAGACATTCATGTACATGTTTATGGAAAAGCGGATTCGAGAATTGGAAGAAAAATGGGGCACATTACAATTGTGGGTAATGATTTGGATTCTATTTTGAAAAGAGCCGGAAAAATTGAAAAAATAATTTCACTTTGAAAGAGGAGTAAAAATGGAGACGAAACCATTAGTCGGAATAATTATGGGAAGTGATTCCGATTTGAGCGTAATGTCGGAAGCTGCAAAAATTTTAGAAGAGTTTGAAGTTCCATATGAAATTAAGGTTGTTTCCGCACATAGAACTCCGAATGTTATGTCTGAATATGGTGAAACAGCTGTGGATAGGGGATTAAAAATTATTATTGCCGGAGCCGGCGGCGCTGCACATCTTCCCGGAATGACAGCGGCTCATACTCCAATTCCTGTTATTGGTGTGCCTGTAAAATCTAAATCGCTAGATGGTTTAGATTCTCTTCTTTCAATAGTTCAGATGCCCGGAGGAGTTCCGGTTGCAACTGTAGCAATAAATCAAGCAAAAAATGCGGGATTGTTGGCCGTTCAAATATTAGCTACTTCGGATCAGAATCTTCTTAATAAGATGATTGAATATAAGACTAAAATGGAAATGGAATCCAAAAAGAAAAACGATAATCTTAAGTGGTGAGTATAAAATATTATTTTGTTTTATTCACGGTCATATTAAAGCTAGCTATATGTTATTCATAGGAATTTAAGACCTTGTAATTTTTTATGTAATATGTCTTGATTTAAATACAGGTTCGCCAATTAATTTTTCCATATTCCAATTTAAATTGATCTTCTTCGGTTCCTTGCGAACTTTACATTCCGAATGATTGCAAATTTGGCAAAGTACCTCAGTGCAGTAATCCATATGAATTTTAATTTGCGAATTAGGAAGAAATTTTTGCAATTCGGATTCAATTTCTTCTTCCTCAAGGTGTGATTCTTTTATGTTAAAATAATAGGGAAGTATTAGATGAAAATCTATAAAAACTTGATCACCTGATTTCCAGAAGCGAAGCCAGTGAATATCTATCCAGTAATCTTTCTTTATATCAATTAATTTGCTAACAATTTTCTCTAAAACTTCATTATCGGTTTCATTCATTAAACCGCCTATAGATTCGCGAATCAATTTATAACCGGTAAATAAAATATTTAATGCTACGGCAATTGCAAAAATGGGATCAAGTAATTGAAAGCCGGTTATCATTACAAGGATAATCCCAATTATTACACCAATACTTGTATAAGAATCGGTAAGTACATGTTTACCATCTGCTACTAATGTAAGAGAATTAGTCTTTTTACCCATCCGGACCAAGTAAAATCCAAGGAATAAATTAATGATTCCGGCGGCACTTATTATGAGAACACCACTATCCAGCTGCTTTAGGTTCTGCCCATGAATGATATCTATGATTGCAGTATAAATAATGAAAACAGAAGCCATCAAAATTAAAAATCCTTCAACACCGGCAGAAAAATATTCTATGTTTCCATGGCCATAGAGGTGGCTGTCATCTGCTGGTTTGGAGCTTAATAAAATGCTGTAAAGTGCCATTGAAGTTGCTAAAACGTGGACTACGGATTCGGCAGCATCAGAAAAAATGGCTGCAGATCCTGTTAGGAAGTAAGCGCCCATTTTAGCGCAGAACATTCCAACACCAATGGTTAATGATATAATGGCGGCTTTTCTTTTAAGATGAAAATCTTTGTGCATCCCTAATCCAAATAAAAATTGTTAAGCATAAAAATAATACTTTTAAGAATAAGTAATTCTTAAATTTTGATTAAAAGAGTTAATTTTAATTTAATATTAGTTTCTAGGAAAAATACTTGCTTAACATGAAAAAATAAAATAAGTTGTAAATGTTAATAAACCTACGAAACATTTGAGGGAGTTAAATATGAAAAAATTGTTATCTGCAGTTTTCCTAATTCTTTTCCTTTCTACAATTTCTTTTTCACAAACATCAAAAATATGGGAAGTTAATCCGTCTGCAAGCCCTTGGCTTAGTACCGGACATACAACCCGTGGAATGACATATAATCCTGTAACAGGACACGTTTTAGTTGCTGCCAGAGCTAGCTCTGCAATAGTTGTTCTCGATGGAATGAACGGTGATTCTTTAGGTACTTTAGATATGACCGGCATTTCCGGCGGAACATACTCAATGAACATTGTAAAATCTACATCAGATGGCGCAATTTACCTTTGTAATTTAATATTATCAGGTACCGGATTTAAAATTTATAGATGGGCTGATGAAAATGCATCACCTACAGTGGCATTTAATGGTGATGTTTCCGGTAGAGTTGGTGACGTAATGACTGCATCAGGCTCTGGTAACGGAACGGTTTTATTTGCTAGTGGTTCAAGTAATGATTCAATATATGTATTTACCACTACTGATGGTTCAACCTTTATGCACACAAGTTCTGTAAAAGTTCCATCTTCCGGTGCTGCAAGAGGCGGAATTGCTGCTGTATCTCCTGGACCGGCATCCGATTTATGGATAAATGGTTCGGGTACACAAGTTCAGTTAATTTCTTCAACCGGAACAGTATTGGATACAGTAAGTCAGGGAGCAATTTATTCTGGATGGCACAATGTTGCATATCTGAAAACTAATTCAGGTCAAGAATATATCGCTGTTGTTGGTAGAAATGAAGTTACTGCTGATTATGGTTCTCACACTCAGTTATTTAATGTTACTGACTCTAAAACTATGCCTGTGCTTGTTGCTGACATGGTTATGGATGGAGCATACACACAAAACACAAATGCAACCGGAGACCTTTCATTAGAAGAAAATGGTGACGGTTCAATTACAGTTTATACTTTGATCACAAACACCGGTGTTGCGGCATTTAAATATATGCCTCCTATGCCTGATTTGTATTTCTCAGAATACATTGAAGGTAGCAGTAACAACAAAGCATTAGAAATTTTTAACGGAACCGGTGCAACTGTAGATTTATCAAAATATATCATAGCTCAAAGCACCAATGGCAGTGGATGGCAATATTATCATGCTTTCCCGGCTGGCGCAATGTTAAATAATGGTAAAACTTGGGTTATGGTATCCAATCAAGTTAACTTGTCACTATTTGATACTACAAATGCGGATGAAGTTTTAGCATATCCTGATTTGGTTTATTTCAATGGTGATGATGCCCGCGGATTGATGAAAATAGTCGGAACTGATACAGTCTTAATTGATGTAATCGGTATTCCTACTGTAGATCCGGGAACAGCTTGGGATGTTGCCGGAGTTACAAACGCAACTCAAAATCACACACTTGTTAGAAAACCAAATGTAATGATGGGTGATACAAGTTGGGCAAAAGCTGCGGGAACAGATTCAGTTTCTTCTGAATGGTTAGTTTACGCTCAGGATGATTTCGCATTTCTTGGCTCACATAATGGTCCTGTTCTACCAGTTGAGTTAACATCTTTTTCTGCAAAATCTACAGAAGGATTAGTAGAATTGGCTTGGTCAACTGCAACCGAAAAGAATAATTTGGGATTTGAAGTTCAAAGAAGCAAAGATGGTAAAAACTTTGCAAAAATTGGATTTATCGGTGGACAAGGTAATTCTGTAAGAACTAACTCATATCGTTTTACAGATAAACCTTCTAGCGAAGGCAAATATTATTATCGTTTAAAACAAATTGATTATAATGGTACATCTAGTTACTCAAATGTTGTAAATGTATCAATGGTAATGCCTAAAACATTCAGTTTGGAACAAAACTATCCTAATCCGTTTAACCCTACTACAAATATTAATTTTAATTTGGCTGTAGATTCTAGAGTAACTCTCAAAATATTCAACATTTTAGGACAAGAAGTTACTACTTTGATTAACGGACAACTTTCATCTGGTTTCCATACCGTTTCTTTTAATGCAGTATCTTTTACAAGCGGAGTTTACTTCTACCAGTTATCCGCTCAAGGAATAGATGGTAACAACTTTAAATCAGTTAAAAAGATGATTCTGAATAAGTAATCTTATTTAGTATTTGATTTAAAAGGTGGGTGTAAAGTGAAATTTACATTCCACCTTTTTATTTTTAAAAATGCTATAAGATGTTTTGTCTAATATCTTATCAATTACATTGCTAGTTCAATACTAATTTGATAACTTTGCTAGCGTTAATTAACAAATACTGAAGAAAATGAAAAATTTATTACTAATATTGTTACTAGGAATTACTTTAGTTGGTTGCGGAAAAAAAACAGATGATGATTATCTAAAATCTGCTAAGGAAAGTGTGGACAACAATAACATTCCTGAGGCAGTAACCGCATATGAAAACCTAATCAAAGAATATCCCCAAAGCCCTAAAGCTCCCGAAGCCATTTTCCAGCTTGCTTCGCTTTATCAAAATAAAATGGTTAAAAGTGTTGATGAAAAAGCATCATTACTTAAAGCCGTAGATTTATTTAAAAGTATTTACGAAAAATACCCTGATAGTCATTTAGCTCCTAAATCTCTTTTTATGTCCGGATTTATTTTAGCAAATGACTTGAATGATTTTGATAAAGCAACATCTACATTTAATCTATTCTTACAAAAATTTCCGAATGACGCTTTAGCTTCTTCAGCTAAAGAAGAACTTGACAATATGGGGTTATCACCGGAGGAAATTTTAAAGAAAAAATCTAGCTAATGGAAGATTCAGGCACCGATTATAAAAAATATCTCAACCCGGCATTTATTTCCAAATTAAATTCTTTGGAATTAAAAGCCAGATTAGTTGTTGAAGGTTTTATGGTCGGACTGCACAAAAGTCCTTACCATGGTTTTAGTGTTGAATTTACCGAACATCGTCCTTATATGCAGGGCGACGATCTTAAGAACATCGATTGGAAAGTTTACGGAAAAACAGATCGTTTTTTTATAAAACAATATGAAGAAGAGACAAATCTTAAAAGCTATATTCTTTTAGATACTAGTAAATCCATGCAATATGGTTCCGAAGGGAATATTAGTAAGTTAGAATATGCATCAACCCTTGTTGCCGGATTAAGTTATTTAATGATGAAGCAGCAAGATGCAGTTGGATTGACTTTATATTCCGAAGCAATTGATAAATACCTTCCGCCGAAAGCCGCTAAATCATATCTTCAAGAAATATTAAAAACTTTAAATAATATTAAAGCATCTAACAAAACCAATACAGCTTCGTGTTTAAATTCGATAGCAGAAAAAATTAAGAGAAGAGGATTAGTCGTAATTGTTTCCGATTTCTTTGATGATGTTGATTCGATTCTTTCCGCATTAAAACATTTCAGATATCAAAAAAATGAGGTGATCGTTTTCCAGATATTAGATCCGATGGAAAAAGATTTTGCTTTTGGAAAGGATGCGATATTTAAAGATTTGGAAACTGAAGAAGAACTGACAACTCAGCCTTACCAGATACAGAAAGTTTATCAGGAATCTATGGGCAAGTTTATTAATAGAATTAAAACTGAGTGTCTAAATTCTAATATTGAATATAATCTAATCGAAACTTCCACACCATTCGATAAAGCTCTTTTTAGTTATATACAGAAAAGAAGCAAATTATTTTAAATAACGCCGCTTTCCGAATCATTGACAAAAATTATTATAATTTCAAAACAATTCTCTGATCTCATCAAAGTATTTTTGTGATAATTCTTCCGCTTTTGCTTTCTCTTTTGCCTCGGTTATAATTCTGATAATTGGTTCAGTATTAGATTTTCTAAAATGTACCCAATGATCAGGGAAATCAATTCTTAGACCATCGTCTGTATTAACTTTTTCATTTTTATATTTAGTTACTAAATTTTCTATAACGGCATCCGGCTTTACATTTCCAAGTTCAATTTTCTTTTTGGCGATAAAGTAGGAGGGAAGTGCGCTTTTTAATTCTGATATTGAACCACCAAAATCTATTAAATGTTGGAGTGTAATTGCGATACCAACCAAAGCATCACGACCAAAATGCAGACCAGGGTAAATAACTCCGCCGCTGCCTTCACCACCGATTATAGCCTTAACTTCCTTCATCTTTTTTACAACATTTGCCTCGCCTACAGGGGAACGAAAAACTTTTCCGCCAAATTCCGTTGCAACATCATCAACTGCTCGCGTGGTTGAAAGATTAACTGCCACATTACCTTTTTCTTTAGATAAAATGAATCTTACTGCTTGAGTAACTGTATTTTCTTCGCCGAAAGGTTCTCCTTTTTCAGTGATCAAAACTAATCTATCAACATCCGGATCAACAACAACTCCTAAATCGGCATTGCTTTCTTTTACGGCCTTCAAAGTTTCGGTTAAATTTTCAGGCACAGGTTCGGGAAGTCGAGGGAAAATTCCGTTTTTTTCACAGTTTAATTCTATAACATCACAACCAAATTGGCGAAGCAAATCCGGAATTACATAAACTCCGGCACCATTTACGCAATCAACTAAAACTTTGAACTTTCGTTTTTGAATTTCATCTTTATTTATATATTTCATGTTAAGCACATCTTCAACATGCTTCTTTAATCCATCTGAGTATATCTTGCTTTTGCCAACTTTATCCCAAGCATTAAAGTGTTTTGGTTTTTCCAGAAGAGAAAGCATCTCTTTATTTTCTTCCGGAGTCATAAATTCACCTTGCGAGTTTAACAATTTCAAGGCATTCCATTGATTAGGATTATGGCTCGCCGATATTGCAATACCGCCTTGAGCTTTCAATAACTTTACATTGTATAAAACTGTTGGAGTTGGACAAATACCAATATCAATAACATCTAACCCTTTAGCTGTAAGTGTTCCAATCACAATAGACTTTACCATTTCCCCGGTTATTCTTGCGTCACGCCCAATAATTACAGTGCCTGAACCAATAAAATCTGCATAAGCAGAAGTATATTTTACAAGTACATCCGGATCAAGGCCATCGCCTACAATTCCTCTAATTCCTGAAACACTTACCATAAGAGTCGGCATTTTTCCTCCAAAATTAGTTCAGAATAAAAATCAAAATAATTTTTGCTATTAAAAGCTGAATATGAATTGAAACATACATGAATTTTCTTTATATAATTAGAAGTCTATCAAAAGCTTAAAACGATATTTCTAAGAATTAATTTGTACTATTTTAATTTATTAAAAAATGATTGAATAAGCTTAGAAAAAAAATATAAGTATGATGTAAAATGAATAATCACCTTGCAAATTCGTGCAAAAATAAGCAAAAATATTATAAATATGATATTTTATTCAATAAATTGTAACTTAATGAAATTAAATGAAATATTTATTCGATACACTATATAAGTTTATTGACTAAGATATAATGGTGTTGTATATTCGACATCAAATTCATAATAATGTATTCATCGAGATCATTTTTTAGATTCAATTCTATTTTTTAATATAACAAAAAGAATGAGGTTGTTGATGAGTAAGTTTCGCTTACTGTTCCTTCTATTGCTAACCTTAACCCTTTCATATACTCAACTCTATGCCCAGTCTTCCGGTAAGATTTCCGGTAAAGTAACTGACAAAACAACCGGTGAAGTTATTCCGTTTGCAAATGTTTTTGTACAGGGAACAACTCACGGAGCTGCTGCAGACATAAATGGTAATTATACTATTCTTGATGTAGCACCGGGATTGCATAAAGTTACGTGCTCGGTTGTCGGGTATAAGAAAGTAACAGTAGAGAATGTTAGAGTTAACGTCGATTTTACAACTAGATTAAATTTCGAGCTAACAACAGGTGCAGTTGATTTACCTGCCGTTGTTGTACAAGGCGAAAGAAATCCGTTAATCAGACAGGATTTAACAAATCCAACTGTAGCCATTACAAATGAAACTATAAAGGAACTTCCCGTAGATCAAATCTCTGATGTAATTAAACTCCAGGCTGGAGTTGTTCAGGGTAATGACGGAAAGTTGCACGTTAGAGGCGGGTACGGAAATGAAATTGCATACACTTTAAACGGTGTTTCACTTAACGATCCTTATGGTAATGATAAATCGATAGGACTTGCAACTAACGCTGTTCAAGAAGTATCTGTTTCAACCGGAACTTTTTCTGCTCAATATGGTAATGCACTTAGCGGTGTAGTTAATTATGTTACCAAAGAAGGCGGCAATAATATAACTTTTGGTATTAGAGGTTATTCCGGCGATTATGTTACCAATCGTACTTCATTGTTTACTAACGAAATTAGCAAAATTGATGCTTTAAACCATTCTAGATTAGAGGGTACTCTCGGAGGTCCAATTCCCTTATTCAATAATAAAATACATTTCTATTTATCAGGTGTATACGAAAACTTTAAGGGTTCTTATTACGGAAAAAGATTGTATAATACTACAGATTCTTATTTAACTCCAAATAACTTTAAAAGTACAGATAGCCTAAGAACTGATGGAGGAAAAAACACTAGTTCTACTGATCCTTACTTCTTCAATCCGTATTCACCGAATACTGACGGAACACCAACAGGTGATGGAGCAACTGTTGCTATGAATCCATCGGTGGCTTACAATTTCCAGGGAAATGTAAGCTTTCATTTGAGTCCTACTTTTAAAGTTAAATACGAGGCTGTATTTAATAAAAACCACTATAAAAATTACAGCATGGCTTATAAATATAATCCTGATGGAGTTGGAACTAATTACGGTGATGGTTTAATTCAGACTTTAGGATTAACACATACTATTAATAGCAATATATTCTATACATTAAAATTCTCTTATGGATATAATGAAGCTAAATACTATCTATATAATAATTATAATGATCCTAGATATTTACCTTCTGATATTTATCAACAAACAATCGGGAACACAGTTTTTTATGCAGGTGGAACCGATAATTACAGACTAAATAGAAAAACGGTAAGTATGGGAGTTAAAGGTGATTTAACTGCCCAGCTATTTACAAACCACGAATTTAAACTCGGATTCGAGTTAAGAAAATTTAAACTTTCTTATCAATCTTATTCTGTTGAAGTTGGTAAAAAGGTTAACGGTGTTTTTACATCTAACTTAACCAATACTGAGCTTTTATATGATAGTACATTAAACTTAGTAAGAAGAATACCGGTTAGTCCTGCGCTTTATACTAGCTACGGAAAAGAACCAACTCAGTTCTCTGCTTACTTACAGGACAAAATAGAATTAGCGGAAACATTTATATTAAATGCCGGTTTAAGATTTGAATATTTTGATCCTGCTTCCGTTTACAGTACTGATTTATCTAAGAATTTAACGGATTCTCTATCTGGTTTTATGAGCACGTATCTGCAGAAAGCTGATCCTAAATATACACTTTCCCCCAGAATTAGCGTTTCTTATCCGATTACCGATAGAGGAGTAATCAGATTTTCATACGGCCACTTTTATCAGATGGGCTCATTGTCAAGTTTGTACGGAAATCCAAACTTTTATGTTGCAAACTTTGGTTCAACACCAACTTTTGGAAATCCAAACGTGAAACCGCAAAGATCAGTTCAATACGAAATAGGTTTGCAACAACAATTAACTGATAATTTGAAATTTGATTTAACCGGTTTTTATAAAGATGTAAGCAACTATATCTATACCGAAACTATTTATACAGACTTAGGACGACAATATAATTTGTTAACTAATTTAGCTTATTCAAACGTACGCGGTATAACATTATCGTTCTTAAAGAGAAGAGAGCCGGGAAGTTTATTTTCTGCAAGTTTAGATTACACTTTCTCTATTGCTGAAGGTAATAGAACGGAACCTGCAGCTGAAATTTTCTTTAGTGATAAGTCCGGTAAACAATCGGAGACATATTTAGTTCCGCTTTCTTTTGATAGAAGCCATGTAATTAACGGAACAGTTTCCCTAACACAGCCGGATGATTGGGCACTAGGAGTAGTATTTAACTTTCAAACCGGTACACCATACACACCAAGTTTACCGGCAACATTCTCTAATGTTTTATACGAACAAAACTCAGCCAGTCAGCCGCTTATGTGGAATGTTGATCTTAAATTTGAAAAATTCTTCACGCTTGGCAGTCTCAAATATTCACTATTCTTACAAGTTTCCAACTTGTTCGATACACAAAACGAGTTGTCTGTTTATGCCAGTTCCGGTAGAGCATTATCTAACGTAGAACAAACTCAAGATGCAACCCAATTCAACGATATTAAAAATAGAATAAACAGAGGCGACCCGGGATTGTTTGGTATAAATCAAATTGATAATTACTATTCACAGAGGCCGGAAAGAGTTAATCGTCCTCGAGAAGTTCGTTTAGGATTCTCAATTCTGTTTAATTAAGAAAAGATTTAAAGGAATCATATAATGAATAAGAAGTTCTTACTGATTTTAATACTAACTCTGCTAGCTTTTGGCAAGAGTTTCTCTCAGCAAGATTACAGAGATACGATAAATATAAAAGGGCTCTCATATGAAGATATGGTGAGAATCTTCGGAGATATTATGAAGCCCGGTAAAGTATTTAAAGTTAATGGTGATCAAAGAGCAATTAAGCAAGTTATAATCAGCGGTAATAAAATTACTACTGTTATTTTTAACTACGGTTCTATATGTAAACCAAATTACCTTGGTAACGTAGCCGATTTGGTTTGGCACGGACTAGGTTACGGTTTTGAATTTGGACCTTTAGCTTTAGGCGAAGTAACAACCACAAATCGTGACGGTTCAATAGATACTTTTCATGTTGACGATAACTCATTTGTGTTAACCGGTCAGGGTACTTATAGCCCTGATGGTACGGTAAAATGGGGATGGTTACCTAAAGATGGTTATGCAGATTCTACTCAGGATGCAATTGCAACTCTAACCGCTCCGGATTTAAATGGAGACGGTAAACCGGATTCTTGGCCGGAAAGATGGTATAACGCCGGAGCCGGTAAATATCTTTGGCCTGCATTCTTAGGTGATCAAGCTACTTCACCTGATGAAGAAGCTTATTATGTAATGGATGATTATTCTAACGAACAATTTAATTATTATCCTTTCATTAACGATTCTTCAAAAAGAGGAATGGGATTGGATGCTGCAGTTAGAATTTTTCAGTTTAATAACCCACTTGCCGAAAATATCCTTTTTGTAGTTTATCAAATTACAAACAGTAGTGATAAAGATGTTCCAAAATTATATTTCGGAATGCACGGAGATCCGCATATTGGTGGTAGTGCGGATTATGCTGATGATAGAGCATATTTTATTCCTCCTAGTGGACCTCTTGCAAATTCGTATAATCAAAGAGCTAGAAGCATGGTTTATGCTTGGGATAACGATTTTAAAGGTATGGGCGGAGTCGTTCCGGGATACTTTGGATGGAAATTTCTTGAATCTCCGACTAACTCTACTGACGGAAAAGACAATGATGCTGACGGTATAACGGATGAAAGTCCTTTCAATTCAGCCGGAACTTATATTGATGGAGTTAATACTCCGGTAAATACGGGAATTTCAAATGTTGCTGAATATACGGATGTTTATGGCCCTCCACATGAAAGATGGTCCGGTGATGAAAATGGCGATTGGAATCCTGAAAAAGATGATATTGGTATAGATGGTATTGGTCCTGATTCTCCAAATTATCCGGGGCCTGATTATGGTGAAGGTGATGCAAAACCTTCACAGGCGTGGTATAAAGATGTTAACGGTAATAAAAAATATGATGTCGGTGAACCTATTTCTGATGAGAAAGTGCCTGGATATCTTTGGGCAGGTTCAGAACCAAACTTTGGTGTCAGAGATGTTATGGAATCGGATCAATTAGGTTTAACAGCTTTCCACGCAGCTGCTTATACAAATAGTTTACCAAATGTTCCTAAAAACTACGCATTAATGTGGGAATGGGCTTCTTCTGATAGTATCGATCCAAATCAGACTTTGTTAAATTCTCCAGGTGATAACATATTTAACTTTGATACCGGCCCGATGGCTCTTGGAAAAGCAGAAACTCAAAGATTCTCGATGGCAATTTTGTTTGGTGAAAACTTAGATGCTTTAGTTCTAAGTGCCGAAACCGCTCAAAGAGTTCTTGAATCTTCTTATAGATTTGCTAAGCCGCCAGACAAGCCAACTGTTAAAGCAGTTGCAGGTGACGGAAGAGTTACTTTGTATTGGGATACTAAGGCTGAGGATTCTTTCGATCCATTTACTAGAACAAAAGACTTTGAAGGTTATAAAGTTTACAGAAGTCGTGATTATACATTCAGTGATGTTTACACAATTACTGATGGTAATGGCGTTCCTTTCTTAGGTCAGGCTTTGTTTGATCCAAACACAGGTAAGAGAGCACAATGGGATTTGAAAGATTCATTGTCAGGTTTTCAGCCTGTGGAATATTTAGGACATGCAGTTAAATATTATGTTGGTAATAATACAGGACTGGTTCACCAGTTTGTCGATTCTACAGTTACAAATGGAGTAACATATTATTATGCTGTTGTTGCTTATGATGGTGGATCGATCAAATTCGGAATTCCGCCTTCAGAAACACAGTCGGTTATTAAAAGAGATCCAATTACCGGAACACTTCAGTTTGATGTTAATACCGCACAAGCTACTCCAGGTGCTATAGGCGCCGGAATTAATGATGCTGATGCAGGAATTGGCGGAATACCAACTCAGGTTGCCGGTAATTCAACCGGAACTGTGAAGGTAAAAGTTCTGGATAATTTAGCGGTTCCAGCTAAGACATTTAAGCTATATTTTGCCACTGATTCCGCGTATAGTGTTATCGATTCTACCGGAATTACTGAAAATATAACTTCAAAAGATACAGTGTTTGTCGATCTAAGTAATGCAAACATTGAACCTTCAAGTGTTCAACTTAAAGATAATGGTGGCAATATCATCGATCCTTCTAAATATGTAGTGAATCAAGAGGGCGGTAAAATTAGGGGAGCAACTCCCGGCAGTTTACCTAAAGGAGAAAAATTCTCAGTTTACTACAGATATTTCCCTGTACTTAAAAGTACCAGAATTAATGGCGAAGATGGAAATGCTAGTTTTGACGGTATGAGAGTGTTTGTTCAAAATGATGAATTACAATTAGACTATAAAAATTCTGGTTGGTTAAACGATAATAATATTACATTAAGTGATACTATAATGTTCCCGCCGGCTGCAGGAAATCCTAAAGTTCAAGTAAGATCTGATTGGGAAATTAGATGGACTAGCTCGGATACTACCGCAACCGGAGAGTGGGCCGTTCCTGGAGATACAGCTATTACAAATATTGGTTCCGTTAAAATAATAACACCATTTACAATATGGAATGTTACTGAAAATAAACCTGCTCAATATTTATTATTGATTAAAACAGGAACTAAGAATTTAACTCCATGGAATTTATCACAAGGAATTATCTTACGTCCTCAAGACGCAAAGGGTGCAACAACAAGTTACCAAGTTAATTTTGGCACACCTTCGGATTCAACAAAGCCAATTGTTTATCCAAAGGCAGGTGATGTATTCGCTGTTAAAACACTAAAACCTTTCCAAAAAGGTGATACATATGTATTCGAAAGCAAACCGGCAGAATTTAAAGCTGCCGATGCAAAAACTGCTTTAGAAAATGTTTTTGTAGTACCAAACCCTTATGTTGCATACAATGTGGCTGAAAATCCTGGCAATACAACACAGGAAAGAGGCAGTAGAGTAATTCAGTTCAGAAACTTACCGCCGAAATGTACGATTAGAATTTATACAATTCTCGGAGAATTAGTAAAAACGATATATAAAGATGATAATACAAGTATTGCTTCATGGGATCTTTTAAGTGATGAAGGTGAGAGAATCGCTTATGGAGTATATTTGTTCCACGTTGATGCTCCGGGTATCGGAGAAAAAATCGGTAGGTTCGGTGTAATAAAATAATTTTGACTTCCTCCGTCTCTTTAAGAGGCGGAGGATTGTACAAATGTAAAACTTATAGGAATGTTACTATTATGAAAAATATTATACTCTATTCTTTAACTGCATTTTTATTGTTTTATGTGAGCAGCGTAAATGCACAGCCAGAGAGAAGCACTTCGAAAGTAGGTACAACGGCGGCGCAATTTTTAAAGATTGGAGCCGGTGCCAGAGCAATAGGTATGGGCGGGGCTTTTACCGGTATCAGCGATGATATTTATGCAATCTATTATAATCCTGCCGGTATTGCTAATACTGAAGAAACTGCACAAGTTGCTTTTAATCATGCTAACTGGTTGGCTGATATTTCTTATGATTATGCTGCCGCATCATTAAATATTCCGGATGTCGGAGTATTGTTTGCAAGTTTAACATCCTTGGGAGTACCCGAAGATAAAGTTAGAACTGAGCAGTTTCCCCAGGGCGACGGTCGTTATTGGAATGCCAGTTCACTTGCAATAGGTCTTGGTTATGCAAGAAAATTAACCGATAGATTTTCTGTTGGTTTTCAAGCTAAATATATTAGAGAGTCAATTTGGAATAGCAGTGCAAGTGGCTTTGCCTTCGATGTTGGTACTTTTTATATTACTCCGTTTAACAATTTGAAGATAGGTGCTAGCATAACCAATTTTGGAACCAAAATGCAGCTGGATGGCCGTGATATATTATTTAATTATGATCCAAACGGTACTTCAAACTCGGGACCAAATAATGTACTTTCTAAATACCAGATGAATTCGTTTGATATGCCTCTTACTTTTAGAATCGGTTTGGGAATGGATCTTGTTAAATCTAGATATTTTAGACTAACAGGAGACATTGATGCTACACATCCTAATGACAACACAGAATATATGAATGGTGGTTTGGAACTTGCCTACGATGAAATGTTTTTCCTTAGAGGCGGTTATAGATCTATTTTTATGACAAATGCCGAAGGTGGTTTATCTTTAGGTGCCGGAATCAATTATAAAGTATCAGGTGATATGTCAATTTACATAAATTATGGCTGGTCAGATTACGGAAGATTGAATGCTGTACAATTTATGGATTTAGGTTTGAAATTTTAAGGTTAGGAAAATATAGATAATTTTTGAGGAGCCTTGTGCTCCTCTTTTTTTTATTATGAATAAAAAGATTACACAAGTTAATAAGCTTTTGGTAAAGAAATATGGAATTCCGCCGCGTCCTGAAAATCCGCCCGATCCGTTGGAAATGTTAATAGCTACAATTCTATCTCAAAATACAAATGATAAAAATTCCTTTAAAGCATATCAAAATTTAAAGAATAATTATAAAAACTGGGATCAAGTTGCTTCTACTGCTCTTTCTCAGTTAGAAAAAAGTATTAAGGTAGCCGGACTTGGAAAACAAAAATCTAAGGCGATTAAAGATTTATTAAATTCATTATTAAAAGAGTACGGCAAAATTACCTTAAATAATGTTGAAGAGGAATCGAATGATTTTATTATATCTAAATTAACCGGCTATAAAGGTGTCGGAGTTAAAACAGCTAGTTGCGTCCTTCTTTTTTCTCTTCGGCGGAATGTATGCCCTGTTGATACACACGTTCATCGTACTGTAAATAGAATTGGAATTGTTGAAGCATCAACTCCTGACAAAACTTTTTATTTACTTAATTCTGAGTTTCCGAAAAATATTGCTCATTCGTTTCACACAAATTTAATCCGGTTGGGCAGGGAAATTTGCAAGCCCTCACAACCTCAGTGTTTTATTTGTCCGCTTCAGAAAATCTGTGAATACCCTGATAAAAATATGGCTCAATCTTCTGCGTATAAGACAAATGATTTTATGCTTCTTGATAATATAAAATAACCTCAAATATTTTTCTCTTCTTAATTATTTTCCTCATTTTTGTCTATTGTGATATTAGAATCCGATCAATTTGCCCACTTGATTAATATTCGGAATATTTATATAATTACGAAGAAAACACTAATAATCTGCGGAATTACCGAATGATCAACGAAATAGATGCAAAAATACTGAAGATGCTGCAATCGAACTCAAGGATTTCTAATGCGGAAATTGCCAGACAGATTAACATGGCTCCTTCAGCTGTGTTAGAGAGAATTAAGAAATTAGAAAAAAATAAAGTTGTAAAAAAATATACAGCCCAAATCGATCCAAGTAAAATCGGTAAACAATTATTAGCATTCGTATTGGTTAAGGCTAACGGACCAATTGTAGATCAGAAAACAGCAAGAGATTTATCCAAGATATCAGAAATTCAAGAAGTGCATATAGTAGCCGGCGAAGATTGTTACTTAGTTAAAGTTAGGGTAGAGAATCCGGAAGCGTTAACTCATTTACTTAGAACAAAATTTGCAGCAATCGAATCAATTAGATCGACCAGCACTACAATAGTACTGGAAACTGTTAAAGAGACAGCTGAATTAGTTATTTAATATTATTAAGTCTTTTTAGCGGATAAAAGAACTTAATTGTTAAAATAAATTTAAAGAGGAGTTAAGATGTCGAATTCATTAGGAATAATCGGATACGATTTTATCGAATTTTATGTAGGCTCATCCAAAATGTGGGCTTACTGGCACGCCAAGGCAATGGGTTTTAAGATTTCCGGCTATCTTGGCCCTGAAACAGGGAATAGAGATAGGGCTTCATACTATTTGACTAAAAATAATATTCAGATTGTGGTGACTTCTTCTGTAAAACCAAGCACTTATGAAATATCTTCATTTGTTGAAAAGCATGGAGACGGCGTAAAGCGTTGGTCTTTGAACGTTAAAAATGTAAAGACAGCTTTTGAAAATGCGATTAAAAACGGGGGAATACCTGTTAGGAATCCTAAGAAATTTTCAGATGAAAATGGATACATAGAAGAAGCTGCAATTAAATTATATGATGATGCAGAAATTGTTTTTATTAATAAAGATAATTACAAAGGTTTATTCAAACCCGGGTTCGGTCAACCGATTCAGAAAATTGAATTACATTGCGAAGATAGCGGATTGCAGGAAATCGATCATATTGTTGGTAATGTGCGCATAAACGAAATGAATTTATGGGAAAATTATCTGAATGAAACATTAAATTTTGAAACATTTATTGAGTTCGGCGCCGGCGATATTTCTACACAATATTCAGCTTTATTGTCAAAGGTAGTAAGATCAAAAGAAGGAGCTCCTGTTAAAAATCCAATTAATGAACCATTTGAAGGATTGAAAAAATCACAGATTGAGGAATATATTGATGAATATCTTGGTTCCGGTATCCAACACATTGCTATCTCATCAAAAGATATATTAAAATCAATCGCTAATATGAAAGCCAATGGCATCGAATTTTTAACTCCGCCTGATACTTATTATGATATGCTCAGAAACAAGAAGATTAAAATTGATGAAGACATTGATGAGCTTCAAAAATACGGAATTCTTTGCGATGATTCTGAAGGCACCGGTTATTTACTACAATTATTCACAAAACCTATCGGTGATAGGCCAACATTTTTTTATGAAATTATTCAAAGAAAAAGAGGCGCTTTAGGATTTGGTCAAGGAAATTTCCAATCTCTTTTCGAATCTATAGAAAAAGATCAAATGTTAAGAGGGAATTTTGATAAAGATGAAGATTAATTGCTTAAAAAGATAAAAGAGATAACTTCCTGCGGACATTGTGCATTCAGTGTCCGCAATTGATGTAAACAATGATTTTTAATAAATGAATAATAAAGGAGGTTAAAATGCCGTTTTACGCTAAACTTGGAAAAGTTCCTCCCAAACGTCATACTACGTTTTATAAAAGTGATGGTAAATCACTATATAGGGAAGAGCTTTTTGGCACAAAAGGTTTTTCCGGTATCTACTCTCTTAAGTATCATATTTACATGCCTCCTCAAGTTGAAAAAATTATCGAATTAAAAAATAAGAATGACATTAGCTGGAACGAAGCACCGCTTATGTATTATCATTTCTTAACAAATAAAAAAGTATCCAAAGGTAATTTTATAAATTCTAGAAACGCATTCTTGCAAAATCCACACTGTGTCATATCTACTTCCCATATTTCCAAAGATACTGATATTTTCTATCGAAATAGTAGTATGCACGAGCTTTTGTTTATTCATCATGGCGAGGGGAAATTTCTTTCTGAATATGGAACTCTTTCTTTTGAAAAATGGGATTATATAATAGTACCGAAGGGAACAACCTATCAAATTAAATTTAATGATTACAAAAATGTTAAAGTATTTGTAGTCGAATCTGATACACCATTTGAAATTCCTGCTCATTTTCGAAATGAATATGGTCAATTAAAAGAAGATGCTCCTTACTATGAGCGAGATTTTAGAACTCCTGAATCTCTAAGTCCTATCGATAAAAAAGGTGAATTTAAACTTCATCTTAAAGTATTGAACAAAACATTTGAATACATGCTTCCTCATCATCCATTTGATGTTGTCGGATGGGATGGTTTTCTATATCCATACGCTTTCAACATAAAAGAATACGCTCCTAAAGTTGGTAAGTTACATTTACCTCCTCCGATTCATCTGATATTTGCAACTCAACATTTTGTGGTTTGTAATTTTGTTCCCCGGTTATTCGATTTTCATCCTGATTCAATTCCGGCACCTTATTATCATTCAAATGTAGATAGCGATGAAATAATTTATTATGTAGATGGTGATTTTATGTCGCGAAAAGGAATAGAGGAAGGATCAATAACTCTTCACCCGATGGGAATACCGCATGGTCCTCAACCGGGTAAAACTGAGGCTTCTATTGGGGCAAAGGAAACAAATGAATACGCGATTATGATTGATACTTTTGATCATATAAATGTAACAAAAAATGTAAAAGAAACGATGGATAAAAATTATTCTAAATCGTGGTTGGAATAAATAAAAAAGAATTAGGATTATGTCATGATAAATATCCCGGAACACATAAAAAACTTAAAATCTTATAAGGCAGGTAAACCAATTGAGGAACTCTCAAAAGAAAAAGGTATTAAAAAAATTGTAAAACTGGCTTCAAACGAAAATCCTTTAGGTCCATCACCAAAAGCTCTGGAAGCAATAAAAACTCATTTAAATGAAGTACATCGTTATACAAACCCATCGGCGTATAGATTAGTTAAAGCAATATCGGATAAATATAACATTACAGAAAGTAAAATCATTACCGGCAACGGCTCCGATTCCATTTTGCAAAATATTATAGCGGCATTTAGTTATGAGAATGATGAAATTATAACATCCGCCGGAACCTTCATTGGATGGTATGTTAATTCTGATAAGTTTAACAGAAAATCAGTTCTTGTCCCTCTTAAAGATTATCATTATGATTTAGAAGCAATAGCTGGTCAAGTCTCATTTAAAACAAGAATCATATATCTCGCTAATCCTAATAATCCAACTGGTACTATGTTTAAGCGAGAAGAGTTTGAACAGTTTATGCAAAAGATTCCAGGAAATGTTCTAGTAATATTAGATGAAGCCTATACTGCTTATGCTGATTATTTAGAAGATTATCCAAACGGTCTTAGTTACGATTATGATAATCTAATCGTGGTTAGAACACTTTCAAAAGCTTACGGCTTGGCAGGATTACGAATTGGATTTGCAGTAGGACCGGCTTATCTTATAAAAGAATTGTATAAAGTTAAACTACCGTTTGATCCAAATTCGCTTGCACAGGAAGCTGCAATTGCGGCATTGAATGATGACGAATTTTTACTAAAAACAAAGAGATTAAACAACGAATCATTGGAATTAATGAAAACGAAGTTTAATGAATTAGACATTTCTTTTATCGACTCAGCTGCGAATTTTTTACTTTTACTTTTACCAACTGAAGAGTTCGCGAGTCAATTTAATGAAGATTGTTTAAATGAAGGATTAATATTACGGCATGTAAAATCGTTTGGAATCCCGAATGGTATAAGAATTAATAGCGGAACCATTGATGAAACTAATTTTGCCATGGCTGTAATTAAAAAAGTTTATAATCAATTAGTAACAAAAAATCATCTTGAAACTACTTGAAATTGAAATAATGAGGTTAATTTATGAAACTTGTATCATATTTGAAGGATAATAAAGAAAGGCTTGGATTTATATTAAAAAATGATCTTTTTGATTTAAGCGACTGTGGTCTAAAACTCGGGATTCGTTTACCTCATCTTATGGCTGACTTCCTAAATGAATTTAGATCAAATCTTGAAAGTGCAAACAAAGTACAATCTGCTGCTGTTGAAGAGAAAATACACCCTGACTTATCCTTGGATAAATCCAAACTTCTAGCCCCGGTTCCTCATCCTACTTCGTGTAGGGATGCTTATGCCTTTCGTCAGCATGTTGCAACCGCAAGAGCAAACCGCGGTGCTGAGATGATTCCAGAATTCGATCAGTTTCCGGTATTCTATTTTACAAACCACAAAGCAGTATTTGGTGAGGGTGATATTTTAGTAGAAACTGATCATCTTGAAAAATTGGATTTTGAATTGGAAGCAGCCATAGTAATTGGTAAAAGAGGTAAAAATATTAGAGCCGAAATTGCGGATGAATTTATTGCCGGCTATATGATTATGAATGATCTTTCTGCGCGTAAACTTCAAATGGAAGAGATGCGTCTGAATCTTGGTCCTGCAAAAGGAAAAGACTTTGCTACTATTACCGGTCCATGGTTAGTTACAATTGATGAACTGGAAAATTATAAAATTAGTACACATGAAGGAAATAAATACGATTTGGAGATGAAAGCGTTTCATAACGGAAAACAGGTATCACAAGGTAATATGAAGGATATGAACTGGACGTTTGCTCAAATTATAGAACGAGCATCCTATGGCGTAGAATTATTTCCCGGTGATATAATTGGTTCCGGGACAGTTGGTACAGGATGTTACCTTGAGTTAAATGGAACTTGGGCAAATGAAGCTAAAAAAGAGAAAAAAGATTTTACTCCGGTTTGGCTTAAAGATGGAGATACAATAGAATTGGAGATGACAGCTTTAGGAATTTTAAGAAATAAAATAATAAAAAATAAAACTGATTATTCTATTTTAGAAAAGAAAAAAGTGTAGTTATGCTTGATTATGAACCTAGAGATTTGCCAGTCCGTAAAGTGCATCAACTTCTATTAGGAGGAATTGGCCCCCGTCCTATCGCTTTAGTTTCAACCCTTTCAAAAGATGGAATTCCAAACCTAACTCCTTTTTCATTCTTTAATGTTTTTGGTGCAAATCCGCCAATCATAGCATTCTCTCCTTCAAGGAGGGGAAGAGATGCCTCACTAAAAGATACATATTTTAACTTACTTGATACTAAGGAATGTGTTGTTCAATCAGTAACTTATCCAATGGTTGAGCAAGTAAGTTTAGCTTCAACTGAGTATCCTTCGGATGTGGATGAGTTTATAAAATCCGGATTAACACCAATAAATTCTGATATTGTAAAACCCAAAAGAGTTAAAGAATCACCATTTCAAATGGAATGTATTTTAAGAGAAATGAAAAGCTTTGGCGATAAAGGCCAATCAGCTAATATTGCAATTTGTGAGGTTCTTAAAATTCATGTTTCTGAAGATATTTTTCAAAATGATATTATTCAGCCTGATTTAATTGACTTAGTCGGACGAATGTCGGGTAATTATTATAATAGAGCAAGCGGTGATTCAATTTTTGAAGTAGAAAAACCTGTAACTAATATTGGAATTGGATATGATCAACTTCCGGATTTTATCAAGAATTCTAATGTTTACACAGGTAATAATCTTGGCAAGTTTGGAAATATTGAAAAGATACCGGCGACTTCAGAAGTTGATGAATTTATTGAAAGTATTAAACTTAAAAACTTTTCAAATTTTGAGATTTCAGAAGAAGCTTTCTTCCGTTATTTGCGACACTCTGATTATGGAAAAATGTTAAAATCCATCTTGTTACTCGAAATCAAACAAAAACAAAAATTAATATATTATCTTGAATTAACTGCTAAAAGTGCATTGGAAAAGAACGATTCTAAATTTGCATGGCTAACTGCGCTTTATACGGGAAAAATTTCTAATTCCTAAAATTTGTAATTGTTAACAAGTAATTAGGAGCAATTTGTGTCCAAACCGATTTGGAAACCTTCAAAAGAAAAAGTTCAGAATTCTAACCTTACCAAATTTATCAGAAAAATTGAAATTGGATTAAATATTAAATTCGAAAACTATTACGAATTTTATCAATGGTCTGTAGAAAATATTGAACAATTTTGGGAATTGATTTGGAAAGAAGCCCAAATCATTCATTCTGAAAATTATAAACGTATCTTAGATCATCATAAAATGCCCGGAGCAAGATGGTTTATCGGATCAGAATTAAATTTTGCAGAAAATTTATTAAGACATCGAGATGATCATACTGCGATTATAAGTATCAGCGAAAATCAAAAAGTTAGAAGATTAACATATAAAGAATTGTATGCAAAAGTAACCAAACTTGCATTCAGTCTCAGAAAAATGGGAATCGAAAAAGGGGATAGAATAGCCGGGTTTGTTACAAATATTCCGGAAGCAATAATAGCAATGCTTGCCACAACATCTATCGGAGCTTTGTGGTCTTCGTGCTCCCCGGATTTTGGTATAAAAGGAGTTTTGGATAGATTTGGACAAATTGAACCCAAAGTTCTTTTTGCAATTGAGGAATACAGTTACAATGGAAAAGACATTAACTGTAGAGAGAAAATCGATCAAATCCAAAGTAATATTTCCTCGATAAGGCATTTAGTTTTAATTCCAAAAAGCAAGAACGGTTCTGATACAAACAGTAAACAAATAAGTTCACTTGTAGATTCAAATCCATTATATTTTAATGAGTTACTTGCAAATACTTCAACAGAATTATTGTTTGAGCAATTACCATTTGATCATCCTGTTTATATTATGTATTCATCCGGAACAACTGGAGTTCCTAAATGTATCGTTCATGGAGCAGGCGGCACTTTACTCCAGCACTTTAAAGAATTAGCTCTTCATACAAATCTAAAAAGAGAAGATGTAATTACATATTATACTACATGTGGTTGGATGATGTGGAACTGGTTAGTTAGTTCATTAATGGTGGGAGCAACCATTCTGCTTTATGATGGAAATCCAGCTTATCCGGATATTAATATTATTTGGAAACTTATTGATGATGAAAAGATTTCGATTTTTGGTACTAGCCCTAAATATTTGAGTTCATGTGAAAAAGTAGGTTTAATTCCTAAAAATAAGTTTAGACTATCATCTCTAAATACAATATTATCAACGGGTTCTCCTTTGTCAGTTGAAAATTTTAATTATGTATATAATAATGTGAAAAGTGATCTACAATTAAGTTCTATTTCCGGTGGCACGGATATTATCTCTTGTTTTATGCTGGGAAATCCAATTCTTCCTGTATATTCGGGCGAAATTCAATGTCGTGGATTAGGGATGAAAGTCGAAGCATTTGACGAGAACGGAAATTCAATTGTCGAAGAAAAAGGGGAGCTTGTTTGCAGTGCTCCGTTTCCGTCAATGCCGGTTTATTTTTGGAATGACCCAAAAGGTGATAAATATAGCTCTGCTTATTTTGAACATTTTCCCGGGATTTGGCGACACGGAGATTTTATTAAAATAACGGAGCATGGTGGTATTGTAGTTTACGGAAGATCAGATGCTACTCTTAATCCCGGTGGAGTTAGAATTGGAACTGCTGAAATTTATCGAATCGTTGAAAATATTGAATTTGTTTTGGATAGTATTGTCGTTGGACAGCAATGGAAAAACGATGTTAGAATTATTCTGTTTGTTGTTGTTAGAGATCAGGAAGTTTTAAGTAAGGAGATGATCGATTTTATAAAGAATAAAATTAGGGAAAATGCTACACCAAGACATGTACCTGCCATAATAATTCAAGTTAATGAAATTCCCAGAACAATAAGCGGTAAAAAAGTTGAGTTAGCTGTAACGAATATTGTTAACGATGAAGCTGTGAAAAACCAGGACGCTCTTTCAAACCCGGAAAGTTTGCTGCAGTTTAAAGAAATCCTACCGATTTTATCCAAGTAATTCTTATATTTGTGTATACCAAAATCAAATTTATGGAGTGCACTTTGAAATTCGTAAGAGAAGAAGCGGATGATGTGATAGTTTATAATGTAAAACTTGAAAGAGCTACTATGAAAGATTCCGAAGAATTCAAACAAATTCTACTCGATGATATTAGCTTAGGCCGGAAAAAAATGTTGGTTGATTTAAGTAAATGTAGTTTTATTGATTCATCTTTTTTAGGTGCTTTGATTACAACTGTAAAATCCGCAACACACTTGGGAAGTGAAATGTTTTTGGTTTCAGATCAAACAGATATACTTGCATTATTAGAACTTACCGGCACTGATAAATTATTTAATTTATTTCCTACTATTGAAGAAGCTTATAAGGGATTTTCTAAATAATAAATTGCCATTCTGAACTTAGTACCTAATTTCTAATTCTCAACTTTGGAATACAAGCGTTCTGTATTTTAAAGAATAAGAAACGCTTTATACATCGCAATTATTTATAGCCTTAAAAACCTTTAATTAATAAAATAAACAGTATTCCAAATGCGATTTAATAATCACATTTGGAATAATTATTGCCATCTATAGTACAATTTGATTTACCACTTCATTAATTCAATAATCAGGAGAGCGCTATGGATGCAGTTCTATTGTCAAGAATTCAATTCGCGATGACAATTGGTTTCCATTTTATATTTCCGCCAATTTCTATTGGTCTTGCATGGATGTTATTAATTTTTGAAACATTAGGTTGGAGGAAGAGAGACGAACTTTATGTTCGAATGGCAAAGTATTTTGGAAAAATACTCGCTTTAACATTCGCTGTTGGTGTTGCAACGGGAATTGTGATGGAATTTCAGTTCGGTACAAATTGGGCTGAATATTCTAAGTTTGTCGGCGACATTTTCGGTGCTCCTTTGGCTGCCGAAGGAGTATTTGCTTTTTTCCTTGAGTCCGGATTTCTCGGTTTATATTTGTTCGGAAGAAATAGAGTTTCGAAAGGTGTGCATTGGTTTTCTGCATTAATGGTAGCGGTAGGATCAACTATTTCTGCTTTCTGGATTTTAGTCGCAGGTTCATGGATGCAAACACCGGCCGGATATGTAATTAAGAATGGAAGAGCAGAGCTTACTGATTTTTGGCAAGCCGTTTTCAATCCTTCTACTTTGATTAGATTCTTCCACGTTATTGATGCGGCCCTGATAACCGGAGCTTTTTTTGTTGCTGGTATTTCGGCTTATCTTATTTTGAAAAATAAAGAACCTGAATTGGCTAAAAAGGCAATGAAAATTGCTGTCATATTCGGCTTATTTGTTTCTCTTCTTGAAGTATTTCCATTTGGACACGAAAGCGGAAGGGAAGTAGCGGAACAGCAGCCTGCAAAATTTGCAGCAATTCAAGGATTATATACTTCCCAAAGCGGAGCGCCGCTTGCAATATTTGCCTTCCCAACTTTACCTCCACCAGAACTAAAAGCTCCGATTGAAATACCCGGTTTACTTAGTTGGCTGGCATTTGGTGATGTTAATGCAAAAATAAAAGGTATAAATGAGTTTGCCAAGGAAGATATTCCACCGCTGTTTATAACCTTTGTTTCATATCATAACATGGTTGCATTGGGAATGTTTTTCATCCTGGTAATGGTGATTGCCTCGTACAAACTTTATAAGAAATCCTTATGGGATAGTAGAAAACTTTTAAAACTAATGATTTGGTCAATTCCATTGCCTGTACTTGCTTGTCAGCTAGGCTGGATTTCCGCGGAAGTTGGACGACAGCCATGGATAGTTTATAACGTTATGAGAACGAAAGATGCTATTTCAACTGCTGTCAGTAGTGGCGAAATTTTATTCTCTATCATACTTTTCTTCCTGATTTATCTTTTCTTAGGATCCCTCTATATCTTTTTATTAGTTAAAGAGATTAAACATGGCCCTGAATCATTGACTGTAAAGGAGGTGAAAGCATAATGGATCTTAACACAATATGGTTTTTACTAGTTGGCGTTTTAATTATCGGTTATGCAATTTTGGATGGATTTGATCTTGGAGTCGGCATTATTCACTTGTTTACTAAAGATGAATCTGAAAAAAGAATAAATCTGAATGCGATTGGACCGGTTTGGGATGGAAATGAGGTTTGGTTATTAACAGGAGGCGGTGCTTTATTTGCGGCATTTCCATTTGTATATGCAACAGTTTTCAGTGGATTTTATCTTGCTCTAATTCTTGTGCTTGCCGCATTAATTTTTCGTGCTGTGTCTTTTGAGTTTAGAGGAAAAATCGAATCTAAAAATTGGAAAAAATTATGGGATAATCTTTTCGGGATAGGAAGTTTATTAGCAGCACTTTTGTTTGGAGTTGCTGTGGGAAATATTCTGCACGGAATCCCGGTAAATAAAGATGGATTCTTTGTCGGAACATTTTTAGGCTTGCTAAATCCATATTCAGTTTTAATTGGATTGGTTAGTGTTGCTATGTTTATAATGCATGGAGCAAATTATATGGCAATGAAAACTGAAGGAAAACAAAAAGACAAAATGTTAAAATGGAGTACGACGAGTTGGGTTGCGTTTATAATATTATATGTTTTTGCAACTGCTTTCACTTTCTTTCAAGCATCATTTTTATTTGACGGAATGTTAAGTGACCCACTTTTTTGGATTCTTTTCATTCTACTTATAGCATCAATAATTTATATTCCTTTAGCACCAAAAGATGAAAAAGTATATCGTGCATTTTTTGCATCGGCAATAACAATTGCATCAATTATTGGTTTAGCTGCAGTCAGCTTATTTCCTAGACTCGTTCCATCAAGCATTAATTTGAATTATAGCTTAACGATTTATAATGCTTCATCAACACCAAGAACATTATTTACAATGCTTGTAATTGCTTTAATAGGAATGCCAATAGTGATTGGTTATACTATCTATATTTACAATATATTTAAGGGCAAAGTTGTAATTACTAAGGACAGTTATTAGTAAGAAAAATTTGATTTATATGCCCGTATTTGATTACGGGCATTATTAACATTTAGATATAAAGTGCGCTTCCAAAATCGCGACGATGTTTCAGAGTAATCTCATTTTCTTCACCCAGATACTTAAAGATTGAAATACAAGCTTTCCTTGATCCATCGTTATCATAGCTTTTATCATTTCTAATAACATTAATAAATTTTTCTAATGATGAATCAAAGTTTTTATTTTGCAAATCATTTATTGCTGAAATATATTCATCCTTAACATCCGAGTCCGGCATTTGATCGTTTAAATTTAGTTTCTGAAATAAATCAGCAAATATTCTAATTGTTTCTGCCAGCTCATAATTCTCCGGTGTATTATCAATATTTTCCGCTAGTTCAACAGCTCTTTGCGTATTAGAAAAAAGTAGTGACTTTGCTAATAGAATCTTTGCGTCCTGGTTATCTTTTTCTTTTTCGAGTATTTCTTCAAGCAAAGTAACCGCTTCGGGTATTTTATCATTTGTAATTAGATCATTTGCTTGCTTTAGTGAATGACTATGTTTATTTGGTATTGACTTTTTTAACCACTCTTTAACCATGTGTTCGGGAAGAGCGCCGGTAAATTCATCAGCAACTTCACCGTTTATAAACATTTTTACATTTGGAATTCCGCGTATTCCATATTTCTTTGAAATTTCTTGATTCTCATCGGTATTGAGTTTTACTAATTTCCACTCACCTGAATTATTCTCAGCAAGTTTTTCCAGTATAGGGCCCAATATTTTACAAGGACCGCACCATTCAGCCCAAAAATCAACTAACACCGGAACATTGTTACTACTTTCGATTACATCCTTTTGAAAATCTTTAGTTTCGTAATTCATCATTTCTCCTACACCTTAAAAATTGGATTAAACATATAGTTTAAAACTAAATAATTACAAATTAATTTTGAAGTTTATATAGTATGAAGTGATCTGGAAGATTTGATTCACAAAAATTAATAACGATCTAAAAATTCTCTCATCTTTTTTATATGAGCTGGAGTTGTACCACAGCATCCGCCTAAAATTTTAACTCCCGATTTTATTAAAGATTTTACATTTTTTCCAATCACATCAGGAGTTTCTGAATATACCGTTTTACCATCTATCCATGACGGAATTCCGGCGTTAGCTTGTGCTAAAATCGGCAGGGGAGAATTATCCTTCAGTTCTCTTACAACCATAAGCATTTCATTAAAACCTTTGCCGCAATTTGACCCGATTATATCTACGTTAATTGCTGATATGTTTTTAGCAAATGTAGGGATATCAACTCCGAAAGAAGTTTTTAATCCTGTCCGGCCAAGTTCGAATGTCATTGATGCGCTCACAGGAATACTACAATTTTCTTTAACTGCTTTTGCTGCAATAATCATTTCTTCAATTGACATCATAGTTTCGATAAAAATAACATCAACTCCGGCGTTTTCCAAAATGATAGCTTGTTCTTTAAATATATTAAAAGCCTCTGCTTCAGTAATTTCTCCATAAGGTTCAAGCATATCACCAAGAGGGCCGATTGAGCCGGCAATAAATTTGTCAGAAGGGCAAACTGCTTTTGCTATTTTTACAGCAGCTTCGTTTAATTCTTTAACTTTGTCTTGAAGGCCGTATACTTTTAGTCTTTGTCTGTTAGCACCGAAAGTATTCGTTTCTATTATGTCTGATCCGGAAACCAAATAATCGGAATGAATTTTTTGTATCAATCCCGGATGAGTGAGATTTAATTCTTCCGGGCAATCACCGGATTTTAATCCGCTCTTTTGTAATTCCGTTCCCATTGCGCCGTCACAAAGCAGAATTTTGTTTAATTTAAGTCTTTCCAAGAAATTACTTATCATGATTACCTTGAAATCTCGATTAAATTTTTAGCTTCCATAACGGCATCCGATGCATTTTTAGCGAAAGCATCAGCGCCTATTTGTTCAGCAAATAGTTTAGACAAAGGTGCTCCGCCAACTAATATCTTAACATTCAAATCTTCTTTTTTTATTTTATCGATGACAGTTTGCATATAAATCATAGTCGTTGTGAGTAAAGCTGACATTCCTAGAATATCAGCGTTTTCTTTTTTTATAGCTTCAATAAACTGTTCTACACTTATTCCGGTTCCCAGATCAATTACTTTGAATCCATTACTTTTTAGCATCATAGCAACAATGTTTTTGCCAATATCATGAATATCTCCTTTTACAGTTCCAATTACTATGGTTCCTAGTCCGTTCGATTTTTTTTCCGAAAGTAAAGGCTCAAGAATTGCGAGCGAAGATTTCATTGCTCTAGCCGAAATCAGTACTTGCGGAACGAAATAAATATTTTCCCTAAATCTTTTACCAACCACGTTCATTCCGGACAATAAACCATTATCTAAAATATCTTCAGCTGAAACATTTAATTCAAGTAGTTCCTTGGTAGTCTCGACTGCCTGATCTTTTTTCCCGCTAATTATAAATTCCGCTAGTTGGCTCATTAAATTATCAATTTGCATCTTAATATTTCCCGTAAGTTTCGGCAAGTTCAGCAAGCAATTCTAATTTATCCGGACTAGTAGTTGGAGAAACTGAACAAGCAGTACTCAGAATGTAGCCGTCATTATTTTTCCCAACTTCTAGTCTTTTGATAACATCTGTTTTTATCTGTTCTTTATTGCCGTAAAGGAGTGTATTTACCGGATCGATATTTCCTTTAATAAATACTTTCCCTTTCAGTTTAGAAACAGCATCTTCAAGTTCAACATTACCGAGCGGAGGAGGGTCTAGGGTATCTATACCATTGGTTCCTGTTTCCAGCATTAAATCTAATCTATCTCCTATACTTCCGCAAGTGTGAGTATAAATCGGAATATCATATTCTTTTCTTAACTCGAATATAATCTGTTTTTCATAAGGTAGAACAAATTCGCTGTATTGTTCTCTCGAAATTAATCCGCCACCTGCAAATGCAGACGAAATAAGTATTGCATCAACATTACATTTTGCTTGTTCTTTCGCTAGTTGAATGGCGCCTTCTGTAAATCTTTCCAGGCATTGTTTTACTTTTCCGGGATCATCTAGAATTGCCATCAATGCATTTTCATAATTCAATAATTCGAGGAATTGGGACCAGGGAGAGAAAATTTCCGAGTGGATTGATAATTCATTTCCAACACGATCTTTTAATAATTTTATTGTATCGAGATGATATTCCGGAAAAAAATTATCATTATTACTCAATGCAGATTCAAAACCCCATTTAAAGGGATATGATATTTCTGTTACGTCCCATGGATCCACATAAAATAATTTCTGAGGTTCCAGTTCTTCGAAAGTAGGGAAGTTACGTCCGCCATCTTTATTGTAATAATGTGGATTATCGTTAAACGGGATAATTGAGTAATTACCGTTTTTCCAGAGAATCTTTTGTCCATCGTCAGTCTTATCAATTTTGGATATTTGATCTTTTATATCTTTTGGCCGACCGGGTAGATTTACTAAAACCCCATCAAACCGATATCTTTTGGCTAAAGTAATTAGCGCGTTCGCAAAACCTTCAGAAGTAAACCAAATATCGAATGGATCAATTCCCGAATGCAAAAAATAATGACCGATAGAAAGTTGGCACATTACCGGAACTCTGTCGGGATTTTTCAAATGCATCGCGTCAAAAATTCTCCCCTTAGAATTCATTTTTAGGTTTAATCTTTCTTATCAAATTTTAGTGAAACAGAATTTATACAATAACGCAATCCTGTGGGATCCGGTCCATCTTCAAAAATATGACCAAGATGAGCGCCACATTTGCTGCATGTAACTTCAGTTCTAATCATTCCAAAACTCGAATCTTTTTCGGTATCAATCTTTTCTTGGCTTAATGGTGCAAAAAAACTCGGCCAACCTGAACCTGATTCATATTTAGTTTCTGAAGAAAATAGCTCATTTCCACAGCAAGTGCATTTATAGACTCCTTTATCTTTATTACTATAAAGTTTGCCTGTAAAAGCACGTTCGGTACCTTTTAGACGAGTTACATAAAATTCTTCTTCTGATAATTCCTCTCGCCACTCCTCATCGGTTTTCTTTATCTTATCCATTCTATTATTCCTTCCGGATTATAATTAATAATTATCTTAGAAAAGATATTTATTTTGTAATATAATAAGAAATATTAAAATGGGTAAGTGATTCCAAAAATATCCTTAATTCAAAATTCGTTCATATTTTATGTTTCAGATTAACAACCTTCTTTAATCGCTTTTGGTTTATTGCTTTTTAATTTCTCCAAAAGTTCTTTTGAGGAAACTTTTTTACCTGATATCTGGTTTCTTAATTCAACAAGTTCCATTAAATTCTTATCACTAAAATTAGCTGTAATTTCTAAACCAATAGGGGTTATCAAATATTTGTTCACTTCATTAAACCCACCTTTAATAGCATAAGCATCTGCATTTAACACTTGCCTTAATAGTGCAACAGCTTCTTGTGCATCTTCTGTAGAATCTCCATATACTAGAATTAAATCATTTGGTTTCCAAGATGAATATTTTAATTGCTTAATTGTCTCGTTGATAGCTAATGAGAGATGTTTTTTTGAGAATTCTTTTGCATTCCTAACATCTAGCCAATAGGTATCGCCCGGATTTGAAGCAAAATATTTGGCCGCCTGGAATGATGAAACTGTAAATAAACCAACTTCGTTGTAATGCTGTTGCCCAAAATTCGAATCAACTATAAAAGGTTTCCCTATAAAAGATGAAGTAGGGAAGAACGCTAGTAGAAATGCAACGATTATTGCTATTCCAACAACCGAATATTTCTTAGTAATTTTAATCATTTTTTCCCCAGAATTTGTATTGCAATTTTCTCATACCTAAACTTCCCAAAACTGCAAATAGAGTAATTAGTAAAACTGCTAAACCTAGATTTATATTTAATAACTGGTCTATCCGCCAAATACCCTGAGTTTCGGATTCATAAAAAGTTTTCCAAAGCGGATAAAAATCTCCAAATAGTAAACTCCCCAGTACAAATCCAAATACGAAAACCATTGCATCAATTTTCCCGGTTACCATTGAAGCTAAAGAAGTACCGGGACAAAATCCGCCAACAGCCATTCCAACTCCAAATATTAAACCTCCGACGATCTCCGGTAATATATTAGTCGGAAGAAAATACAATTTGCTTGCATCGAGTAATCCAACCAAGGATAATCCCCAAAGGCCAATTGCAGCTGTTATGATTGCCGTAAACATTACTATGGGTACATCTACATCTTTCATGTAAAACGTAGATGCAATCTTTTTTGAATTTGTAAATCCTGAGCGCTGTAACGCATAACCGAATAAAATTCCGATTACTACAGCTAAAAGAGAATTAACTCCTCCGGAAATAATTGCGTTTTTAACTAATGGTCCAATCATATCCATTGTCTCCTTACAAAATATGCAACTGCAAAACCGCCAATAAATATTGAAAACATAAAAGCCCATGAGCCTACCGAAAGTTCAGCGCCGCCAACTAAAGCCTGTCCGCTTGTGCAACCGCCGGCCATTCTTGCAGCCCAACCCACTAACGTTCCACCGAGAAGTGCATATCCTAATCTTCCTTTGTTTGAAATATTAGGTCCTTTAAGGATTTCGAATTTAAAATCTTTAGAAATGATTGATGCAACAAATCCGCCGATTACAATTCCTATTGCCATGAAGACTAAATAATCGTTAAGCGGAGTTTGACCGTTTGCAAAGTACTTTGAAAGATATTCGCTTTTTTGAGTAACAGAAGGAAGAACTATATTTTGAAACCAGGCTCCTACTCTAGTTAAAGCACCTGATGCTCCCAAACCTCTTCCAGCTATATAAAAAGTAAGAATCATTGCTAGTCCGATCATCATACCTCCAAAAATCGGATCCCATAATTTCTTTTTCATGATTTTTGTTCCTTGATGTTTAATATCTTTGCCTGATGTTTATGATTTGCGATATTATCACACTCTTCTAATTCGGGAACTACAATACCATCTTTCGAAAGCTCCTCTTTGAAGAATTCATGTTCATAACTTTTTAGTTCAGCCCACCATTTGTAATGATGAAGATATGCATAAAGTTCATTTACTTTTCCTGTGATCATAGAGAAAAATGCAGGACGCTCTTCCGGGAATAACGCTGCCATATATACATGAACAAAAATACCGGCGAACACTGACATGGTGGCAATAAAATGTAACATTAAAGCCCATTGGATAATAGTTGTAGAGCCTAGATGAAAAGCCATAATAGGTCCGGTAATTATTAAAATTATTGTTGAAAATGCTACAACAACCGCATAAGCTTTTTGTCCGGCATTATATGTTCCTTGTTTAGGCATATCATAGTGACTCAGTTTACCTGCAAGGTTTTTAGCCTTTGCGGGAAACCATCTCAAATCGTCTTTATCTATCGTTAGATCGTGTTTAATAAAATCAAGCAAGTAGTTTTTATATCCGAATATTCCATAAAGCATAAGTGTAGTGATCCAAAAAACTCCTATTGCAATATGAAAATGCAGCATCGCACTTCTGTTTCCAAAAATGCCTTCCATCATGTTAATATACCAATCCGGTGCAACTCTTAAATACTCTGCCGAAAGCAAAGCTGCACCGGTAAATATTAAGATAAACCATGATATTGCATTAACCCAATGAAGTGTTACTCCGGCTACACCATGTTTTTTCATTACACGATTCGCCAAAATTCTTTTTTCATCAAAGGTCAAATGTCTTGGTTTTTTTAAAAGTTCATGATCCAGTCTTACATCATCGCCAATTTTGCTAATACTTTTTCCCATAATTACTCCTTAACGTCACTTTCGCCTTTTAATAATTGAGTTGAAAATGCAACTAACTGACCTAAGAAAGAACCACCTATAGCGAGCCAGAAAAGCGGACGAATAACTTTTGACCACAATTTTTGCGGTGTTGGCATTTTGGTGATTTTTGGAGGAAAAGCTGCTTGAATTATAGGAAAGTTCTCATGCTTATCAAGATAATAGATATTTGGGCCTACATTCACTTTTGATGATACATTCGGTTGAGCTCCGCTAGCTACAAGTTTAGAAACATCGGAATTCGAATCATCTAAATCTCCAAATATCCTAGCGCTTGCTATACATGTTTCAACACAAGCTGGTTCAATTCCTTCCGAAACTCTATCAATGCAAAAATCGCATTTATCAACTTTATTGTTATCGGGATTTAAATATCTGGCTCCATATGGACAAGCTTCGGCACAAAGTCCGCAGCCGATACAAAGATTTTTATCGACAACTACAACACCGTCTTTGCGTTTATATGTTGCTCCTGTTGGGCAAGCTTTTACGCATGGTGCATCATCACAATGATTACAAAGGCCGACGTAGCTAACTTTTTTTATATTTGGATAAACACCTTGCGGTGGTAAATCGTGAACCCAGTTTCTGTAATGAGGAACCGGCACGTCATAATGAGAACGACAAGCAACTTCACATGCATGACAGGCAACGCATCGGTCCATATCAATTACCATAGCGTATTTACTCATAATCTTATCCTAGCATCCTTCCTTAATTGCCGCTTCTTTTTTTCTAACGGGTAAATTGTTAAAAGTTCTATTCAATTCTTTATGCTTTACTCCGGATATTTTATTTGAAGAAACTCCGGTAAAATTGACATCCACATCAGGTGCTAGCGGCTGACCATCGACAATTAATCTTACAAAGTTTACTCTTAGGCCCGTGCCTCCGCTAATTGGATCAACATTGTATTTAGAAATCAAATTATTATCGGAAACATTTCTCTTTGTATAGTTTAATAATCCACGGTCATTACCACCAAAACCATGAGGGAGAAAAACTGCATCCGGTCGCATTCCCGGAGTAGTCATTATCTTAATCTTATCGGATTTTATTCCATCTTGATTTTCAACAATCACTTCATCATCATTTTTTAGTCCCATACTTCTGGCGATAGTTTCATTTATCCACAATCGCGGTTCTGAAATAATTGTATTCAGCCAGGGATTACTTTCTGTTTTACCGTGTGAATGAACTGGCATCATTCCATAAACTAATCTAAAGTATCCTTCATTAGGATCGTTGACAGCTTCATATTTGGGGAGTGGATCGAATCCTAATTTCTTTAGCTCTTCAGAATAAAATTGGACTTTTTTATTTGGTGTTTTGAAAGAGTAAGATTCACCATTCTTCAAATATGGCGTCGCTGGAAAGGTGATCACACCATCTTTTTTTAATTTGGTAAATGAAATACTGGAATCACGAAGCTGATAGCGAATAACATCTTCATAATCTTCGTAAGGGAAATAATCCGCCAGACCAAGCCGTTTACCAAGTTCTTTTGCAATCCACCAACCAGGGCGAGTATTGAGTTTCTTTTTAACAACGGGTTGCCTTAATGAAACATATTGTTCGTGCCAACCGGTTACAGTCATCAATGCATCATATCTTTCGAGATAAATATCTTCAGGCAATACTACATCTGCATACCAAGTTGGTTCTGTTGGTCGAACATCCACGACGCAATAAAAATCAAGTTCATCTATAGCTTTTAGAGTTGCTTGTTTATCAGGAATACTGTTAAAAATATTCTGCCCGAAAACCATCCACGATTTTATTGGATAAGGCTTTTGAGATAATGTTGCTTTTACTAATTCTTGAGTTAATCCCTCATCCGGATTTGCAAATGGAAACCTATAACCTGCGCCGTCAACTCTTTCTCTCTTGGGAGTAGGAGCATCCGGAATATTCAAAGCATTATATTGAGTAGGCCATTTTGATTTTAAAAAGTATCCGCCTTTTTGTCCCCATGTTCCAAGTAACGCAGATAAAATAGCCATAGATCTCGCTCGCTGGACATCATTTCCATACCATGCAACATGTCTTCCGGGATGAATCACAACGGCAGGCTTTGCATCGATCATTGCCTGAGCAGTTTCTTTTATAACATTAGCTGGAATTTCAGTAATCTTTTCTGCCCATTCAGGAGTGAAATCTTTAACATGTTCTGATAACTCGGCAAATCCTGTTGTATTATTTTTTACAAAATTTACATCATAGCCTTTATTACTTATAACATAATTTATCCAAGCTAAAACAAGTGCAGTATCTGTTCCCGGTTTTATAGGGAGCCAATGAGCAGCTTTACTTGCTGCAGTAGAAAACCGAGGATCAACGGCTATAACTTTTGCGCCATTGGCTAATCCATCAGTAAAATCTATAATTTGTCCCGTATGGATATTTTCTCCAAGTGCGCTGCCAATAAGTGTTATTACTTTCGCGTTTGCTAAATCAATTCTTTCCGGTGAACCTAATGCTTCTCCATAAGTTAGTTCGTACCCAACATCTCTGGAGCCACGGCATTGTGCAAAAGAGGGAGCCGCATTATTCGGAGTTCCCCAATATCTATAAAGATCGTTAATAAAACCTGCTGATGCACCGTGAGAGAAAAGTGCATTTGCCTCAACTCCATATTTTTTTGAAACAGCTAATAATTTCTTTGCTGTATAATCTAATGCTTCTTCCCAGCTAACTTCTTTCCATTTTCCGCTTCCGCGCTTACCGTCTCTAATCATCGGATTTTTAAGTCGATCTGTTTCATAAAGAAGAGCAACACCAGCATTACCGCGAGCGCAAATTTTTCCGCGATTATTTGGATGTAGAGGATTTCCTTCTATAGTAATAAGCTTACCGTCTTCAACTGTAGCAATTATTCCACAACGCCAAAAACATTGCTCGCAAGTAGTTGCAATTTTTTCAACCTTTTTAGGTTTAACTCTTTCTGCAGCTTTAGTTTTAGAAGGTGCTGCGGATAGCCCGACAGCTACACCGGTTCCTACTGTTCCACCAATTTTTATAAATGATCTTCTGGAGATTTTAGAAGACAAATTTCACCTCCAATATTAATAAACTATTTAAGGATAATATTTTAGAAAAACTTTATTTTATCACTTCGCGTAATTTTTCTTTTAAGCTGCCGCATTCGGCATAATCAATATATACTTGGCAATCTCTGCATTTACGATTTGCGCAAATATTATTACTGTGATCGAATGACCAGCATGGATTGGAATGTGATTGGTATGCTTCACACTTTTCTCGATCCGATGCGGGGCAATTAACAATGTCCCAGCATGGAATTAGTGAGTAAATAGTTTTAATGCCGTTAATACTTATTTTACTATGGTTGATGGCTTTCCGAATGCAAGATAATCTTTCGATATCTGCCTTTGAGTATAGTCTATGGTTTGACTCTTTTTTAAATGGAACTATTAGACCTTCTTTTTCATACATTCTTAATGTATGAACTGAAATTTCCAAAAGTCTTGCAGCAACACTAATAGGGAATAAAGGCATTTCTAAATTTTCAAAGTTTTCCAAATTCAATCCAATCTTGTTTACCATTCCAATATTTGATATTTATAAATATCAAATTCTTTGCCAGTTTTAAGTAACAGAAATGAAATAAAAATGAAGATTTACTTTGAAATATTTTTCAGAAAAAAGAAAATTACATTAAAGTTTTCTATGCGATGAGAATCGTTTGCAGCCCTAAAATTAACGTTATAACAATAATTGATCTCTTTCGAGTTATCTCATTTTCTCTAGAGAAAGGTAGCGTAATTGCTTTAAGACATAATCATAATCGGTTTGTTTATTCATATTGAAGAAAAGATCCGAAGTATAGAAAGGAAGGGCTTCAGCATTGATAATTTCTGTTTCAACACTACTTATTAAACTTAAAACTTTGCAGCCGCGTTTTTTCTGGTCGTTGTTTCTTTCATCACTCTCAAAAACTTTAGTTAGTATTTTCTCTGCTTCATCAGCGCAACTTTTATTATATACACCGCATAATTGTTGAATATATCCTTCAGCTTTAGCAACTGTAATTTTCTTATCGGTTTTAAAATCAATTAGATAACTAATCATTTGATTTGTAATTAAAGGAATATCACATGAAATAATAAAGTTCTTTTCAGTTCCGGAATGAGTGAGAGCAGAATGTATTCCTCCCAACGGTCCCATATTTTTATAAATATCTTCATACATGGGAATATTTAAGAATTCATATTCTTCTTTTGAATTTGTAACAAGATATATGTCGGAAAATTGAGTCTTTAATAACGCTATTATATATTCTATTATTGTCTGGTTATTTATTTTGAGAAGTGATTTATTTCGTCCCATTCTCGAACTTTTACCTCCGGAAAGAATGAAACATGTTATATCATTATACATTCTACCAAGTCTCCCTTCTTTGGATTCATCGTTTCTTCCTCTACTACGAATAAACAATTTGATTGTCCCATTTGAGCAAGGTTTCCGGAAGATTGAGAACCGACTTTTGAAACTTCAAAACCTCCGTTAATATTTCTTTTCAATTGCCCACGCATAAAATGCCGTTTCTTATCTTTTTTTATTACATCATCTTTTAATACAGCTTGCGGATTTTCATATTGATTTAAGTTTAGAAGAGTGTCGAGGTTCATCTTTACAAAAAGTAAAAAATTAACCAAACAAGAAACGGGATTACCAGGGAGTCCGAAAACTATCGTTGTTTTCCCATTATTTTCGTATACTCCAAACAAAAGAGGTTTCCCCGGTTTTATGTAAACACGCCAAAATTTAATATCAATTCCAATTGCCTCATGGATCTCTTTTATATAATCGTATTTACCTACCGAAACACCTCCTGTGGTAATAAAAATATCAAGATCACTTTCGAGTGCTAAATTAATTCTATCTTTTATAAGTTCTTTTTTATCGCATACAATACCGAGGTTTACTCCGTGCATATTCATTTCTTTAACTGCCGAAAGTAAAGAGTATAGATTTGAACATCTTATTTTATCTTCTCTCGGTTTTGATTTTAAATCAACTAATTCATCACCTGTTGCTAATACACCTATTTTAAGTTTTGCGTATACCTTCAGTTTTTCTCTTCCGCATGCAGCTGCTACTGCAATATGATGAGATTTGAGAAGAGTATTTTTTGCAAGAGCAATTTTACCTTTCTCCAAATCTTCACCTTTTCTTCTGATATTAAGATTGGGTTTTATCTTTGTATTTTCTTTGAGTTGGATAAAATCATTCTGGAATTCAACATCTTCAATTGGAATAATCACATCGCAATTATGAGGAATTTGAGCGCCGGTCATTATACTTACTGCGTTAGTTTCTTCCACACTAATCTCAGTAAAATTACCTGCCGATATTTCTCCTTTTACTTTCCATTTATTTATTTCAGCAGAATATTTAATTGCATATCCATCCATAGCTGAATTGTCAAAAGGAGGGAGGTTAACATCCGCAATAATATTTTCGGCTAAAATTCTACCGGTAGATTCAACAAGATCAATCTCTTCAACTTTGTACTGAATTCTTTTTAATTCAGTTTGAATAATAGTGTTGGCTTCAGAAAAACTTAACATAAATTAATTTTTATCCCCTTATTAAATAAACTTCATCGCCTTCAAAAACTTCGCCAGATTTAAGTACTTTCCCAAAAATTCCTTCTCTTGGCATAACACAATCTCCTACTTTTACAAAGATAGCACATTTTGAATGACATTCTTTACCAATCTGCGTAATTTGTAAAACAGCCTCTTTTCCGAGTCTTATTTTTGTCCCGATTTTAAGATTTGGGATATCAATAAATTCAGTTGTAATGTTTTCTGCGAATGCACCGGGACGTAGTTTGGGTAAGCCTGCTTTCCGCATTTTATCAATACTTTCAAGAGCTAGAAAACTAACTTGTCTGTGCCATTTACCAGCATGAATATCTCCTTCAATCCCATGTTCTTCCAAAAGTTTTGCGGAGGGTACATTCGATTTAGGGATTCCTTTTTTCTTGCTGATTGAAATTGCTACTATTTTACCAAGCTTTTCATATTTATTTAATAGATCAATTTTATTATCGTTTTCAATTAATGTATTCATAACTAGACTTTATTTTTATCTTGAATAATTACCGCTTTTTCCACCGGACTTAGATAACAATTTTATGTCCGATATCGTTATTGATTTATCAAGTGCTTTGCACATATCATAAACTGTTAAGGCAGCTATTGAAACCGCGGTTAAAGCTTCCATCTCAATACCGGTTTTCCCGGTTGTTTTTGCAAATGAATTTATTTCAACTGATTTTTTAGATTCATTCAAAGTTAGATCAACACTTACTTTAGAAATGAAAATATTGTGACAAAGCGGAATGAGTTCAGATGTTTTTTTTGCAGCCTGAATTCCTGCAAATTTTGCAATTGATAAAACATCACCCTTATCAATTTGATTTTTTTGAATTTTATGAAATACCTCGGAGGAAACATAAACCTCAGCAAAAGCACTTGCCGTTCTTTCAGTATCATCTTTTGCAGAAACATCGACCATTTCTGCTTTACCGTTTTCATTTATATGTGACAACTCATTCATCTTATCCGCCAATACTTAGCATATTATTTTCTTCAAGTTTTAATAGTTCATCAACCGGTGGGTGTTCAAGTGGTTTACGATATAAAGATTCAAAAATATTATCAATTATTTTGTCATCGTTGTTAGGATGTAGACTAAACAGATTTTTTAAATCCAAATCATTATCTGTACCGGAAAAAAGACACAATTTCATTTTACCTTTTGAATCAATTCTCAAACGGTTACACGATTGACAAAAATGATTTGAGATTGAACTAATAAAACTTACTCTTCCTGGAAAGCCTTTTAAGAGATAATCTTTTGCAACTAAATTTTTAGAACCAAGAAACGGAATAAGTTCATACTTTGATTCTATTATTGATTTGATTTCTTCGTAACCAATGAACGAACTTTTATTCCAATCATTATTTCCGAACGGCATAAATTCGATAAACCGAACATTTATATTTTTATCTTTAACAAACTCAACAAAATCCAAAATTTCATCATCATTGAAGTTTTTCATAACAACAACGTTTATCTTTAGCGGTTGGAAACCCAAACTAATAGATTTTTCAATTCCATCTAAAACTTTTGAATGTCCATTGTTTCCGGTTATATCGATAAATCTATCATGATGAAGTGTATCAAGACTAATATTAAGTTTATCTAATCCGTAATTTTTAAGATATTCAATTTTATCTGCCAGCAAGGTTCCGTTTGTTGTTAATCCAATCTCAAAACCATATTTCTTTTTAAGAGAATAAACAGACTTAAAAAATTCGATTACATTTTTTCTTAACAACGGTTCACCACCGGTAAATCTTATTTTCTTTACACCTAACTTTCCAACAAATATTTCTATCGCTCTTAGTAACTCTGAATATGAAAGCAGTTCATCTCTTTTTAACTTCGGAGTTTTGTTTATTACCGGGTTACAGTAAACGCAATTTAAATTGCATTTATCCGTAAGCGAAATACGGAGATAATCATGAACACGATGAAAGCTATCTGTTAAAGGTTTCATAGTATACCGGATTATTTTATTTCATTAGGATCAAGAATATCATCTATCCAGCTTAATGCAGCCATCATTGATGGTAAACCAATTGTTGGTAGAGCTAAAATTACTGCGTGTCTCATTTCTTCGGGCGTAACACCGGCTTCCAAAGCTTTTCTTGCGTGCGAGTGAACTGCTCCTTCAAGTCTTGCACCTGTTGAGATTGCTAATTTTAACAGTGCGCGGGTTTTATCGTCTAAAGGTCCGGCTTGATGAACAGCGCTTCCAACAGCTTCATATGCAGTTGCAACATCTGGATAATCTTGTACAAATTTTTTGAATCTTTTAGGTATTGGCATTTTATTCTCCCCGGTAATTTAAGTTTTGTGTATTCTAAATAAACTATGTCTTACCATAACATTTTAATATATATTTTTATTTTCAGTTAAATTTGATATTTATAAATATCAACTATTTTGCCAACCATAAGTTGATAAAATGCTCCCTTTTCATTGTTTTTAATATGGGAATTCCTATTTTCAAGAATTAGTTGCTGAAGGATTCTATTTAATCGGAATGAAAGTAAATGTTACCACACCGGAAGAATGCATTTGTCCGATAGTTTAGGCATTTCTCCTTTTTGAAGGAACTCCTTTAAAGGTTTTGAATTTTCATTATGACAAGTTAAGCATGCACCGACAGTTAGAATTTCTTTTTGTTCCTTAATATTGAAAGGTCTGGTATTAGTTCTTGTGGTAGAATTAAAACTTCTTTCTTGAAGAAAGCCAATCCACGCGTCTTCGGGTAAATTATCATATTTAATTGATTTATACTCTGGAATGAAATTCCATTTACCTTTTCTGTTTTCAATTTTATAATTTAATTTTCCTCTGCCGTAACCAATTGCCAATGAACTATTATGGCACGATACGCACGATCTGGCATTTTTTGTAATTGTGTGAGAAAAAGAGGGTGCATAAAGTCTTTTAAATATTAAATCTTTATCACTTTTTGAATCCGGATTGATATTTCCTTTATTTATTGTTAGAACCATTCCTGGTATAAAAGTATCAACTAAATTCTTAGTTCTTCCGTTTTTCTGTTTTATTTCTCTAATACCAAGAACAGGCTGATCCGCTAGAAAATCTTTTGGAGTCTCATTCCATTCTCCGTTAACTTCTTTATTAGAAAGTAAATCATAACTTTTTCCATCTGCATTATATTCAGTATGACAACCTATGCATTGCGGCGACCAACTTGAATGACAACTATTACATGTAAGATTTGTATGACCTTTTCCTTCTGTGCATATAAACGCCGGCGATTTTAAAGGAAGTTTTTGTTTTGTGTTTTTAGTAATTAACTCGGGTTTATTATCATTATTTAAGTAAGTGTTTACAAGAGAATAACCGGAATTTTTGATAATTAAATACTTCCTATTTTTTTCATCAAGGTTTCGCAGATAAATAATTTTTTGAGATTCTTGATCCAATTCGGCAAGTGATTTTGTATTTGGATTTTCAGTTAAATGGCAATCTGTACAAGCTATTTGAACTTGTTCTTCCTGATGCGCATGTAGTTTTCCATCACCCATAGTCTCACGCGAAGTATGGCAATCAATACAATCCATTCCTTTTAAATGATGAACATCTTCTTGAGTCTTTTCAAAAACTCTTCCATCTTCTAAAGTTTTATATTTTAAAGAATCGTTATTTATTTGATAAGGCTTTAACATTGTTTCATGCCAACCTTCATAGTTTGTGGAGATTCTTCCTGATCTGCTATGACATCCGAAACAATGATCATTTGAAACTTTGACTGAGAGGGAAGGATGGTAAAACGTTTTTGTTGTATCTTCAAGTAATGAATTAGCAGAATTAAAATCAGATAAACTTTTAATTGAAACTTCATCATAATTTATATGGCAAGCATTACATCCGCCGCCTCTGGAAAGTTCCGTAACCGGCCCAGGTTCTTTTTTCTCATTTCCTAGATGACATGATGCGCAAAGATTTCTTAAATGAGTTTCAGCAGGTGAATGATTAATATCAGCGATGTAATAAATCTTATTTAAGTCTTTTGATTCATTAAAAACATATTTATCAACACTTACAATTCCGGATAATGTTGTCATTAGAGTATTGTTAATTCTGTTGGAAATATCTTCGTGACAATCAGAATTTCCACAAGTTTTTTTTGCTTGATCGATATTTCCCGGGACTAAAATCATTCCGCGATGAGCGTTTGTTTTTTCCAAAGTGAAGGGATTTCCAGAATGGCAAGAAACGCATCCGATGGATTCCGGATTGTGAGCAGGGGAAAAACCTTTAACGTTTTCATGACAAAACATACAGCCTTCTCGTCTGCCTAAAATAACGGGAATGTCTTTCTCTTTTAATGCTTCATCACTAATTGTAAAAATATTTGCGAAAGGTTCAAATTTGCTTTCTGTTAAAACCGGATTTTCCCACGGCCAGTTAAATTGCCAGTCAGTTCCTCTAAAATAAAAACCGATTATTGTTAAAACGATGTATATAATCCCGGATGCTAAAATTGCTCGTTTTAATAAGCCGGAATTAGATTCGGATAATTTTGGTAAAATATAAATTGCAAAAAGTACTATAAGAATTATAGCAATAGAGATTAAAGGATAACTGAGCCAGTGAAGAATTTCCTGCAATCCAAGAAAATACCAGGGACCTTTTATAACTGAAACTAATCCATCATTTAGAACCGGAGGAAATAAATAACCAATTAAAATCAGCAGCGGAGTTAAATACAAAACTAGCTTTAGTTTTGGCCAGATAAACCTTGAGTGTTCTACAATTATTATCCATAAGAATATTGTTGCTGTTGCTATGTGGTGAACGTAAATAATTTGAAAGTTTTTATCTCCACCGAAAAATGAATAAGAAAGCTGTTTTCCGAATAAAGGAATTTTATCAAGTAGGGACGTGATAATTCTTTTGGCTTGAAGAGAATCAGCATCGGCTTTAAGAATGAATCCGGAAAGCATAACAAAAAATACGACAAGAATTGAGATAACTAATCTTGTCCATACTGCAGATTTGAGGTTTCGTTCAGTCGAATTTTTAAGATGATCAAAAAGATGCAGTATTGTAAATATTAGAAAAAACTGTGCACTCCAGTAATGCACATTTCTAAATAAAACTCCTCCGGGATTTGTTAAAAGAATAAGTGAAACTGAATCAAATGGTTTTACTATGTCAAAAGGGATTGCTAAAAAAATTCCACTTACAGCTGCTATTAAAAATGCCGCAAAAGCTATATGTCCATAAGTGAAACTTAAAATTCTCTTAGGAAAATTAATATTGGTAATATCATTTTGTTTAAGCTGAAACATCAACAATGATTTTCCCGGATTTATCAATTCTATAGTTCAGTTTATTTAATGCTTTATCAGCCGGTCCGCGTAAAACTTTTCCCGTTAAATCGTACTCAGAGCCGTGGCAAGGACACAATAATTTTCCGTTTTCTTCTTTATTGATTTTACAACCCAAATGTGTACATTTTGAAGAAAATATATCTATCTCATCATCTGATTTATTTACTATGAAATTATCATGAAAAGTAATACCGTTTTGTAAATCAGCCGGAAGAGTAACTTCTTCAGATTTATTTGCCGTAACAATTGATTTTTCAGTCGTGGAAAACCATGCATAAGAAAGTGGAATTAGGGATATAATTCCAACATATTTTGCAAACCTACGACGTGTAATCTTATTATTTAATATTCCGTTTTCTTCGCCGTTATTATTATTTTGGGAGATATTCACTTTATATTTATTGCTTAATATTTTATCATTCATTAATTAGTATTTATAAATATCAAGTATTTTGCCAGTCGAATAAACATAAAATCCATTAAATTTAGCTCATTTTGAAGCTTTTAATTTTCGTAAACAAGAAAACACCATTGTCTTTCTTTTAATTGAGAAGCTTACAACCCACAAAACTAGTACAAATTGGCAAAACTGACTAATGGGTCATATTTCGTGTAAATTCGTCACAAATTACCATTTACTTATTTTCATTTTTAAGTATAGTTATTTATATTTGATTCCATTAAAAAACATTCAATAGGCTCAGTAGATAAATGACTAACAAGTATGAAATTGCGGTGTTAGGCGGAGGTCCGGGCGGTTATGTAGCGGCAATTAGAGCTGCTCAGCTTGGATTCAAAACCGTTGTAATAGATAAAGATAATCTTGGCGGTATTTGCCTAAATTGGGGATGTATTCCTACAAAATCACTTTTAAGAAATGCGGAAATTTATGATAACGTTAAAAATCACTCGGAAGATTTCGGGATTAAAGTTTCCGGATTAGAATTCGATTTCACAAAAATTATAAAAAGAAGTCGCGATATTTCAGACAAAATTACAAAAAATGTTGAAATGTTGATCAAGAAAAATAAGATTGACAGAATTAGAGGTTTTGGAAAATTTGTTTCTAAAAATGAACTTGAAATTTTAGATAACGACGGGAAAAAGATTGACTCCGTTACGGCTGATAATATAATAGTTGCAACCGGTGCAAGACCAAGATCAGTTCCCGCTATTCCGGTTGATAAGAAGAATATCATTACAAGTACAGAAGCAATGATTTTGCCGGAACAGCCAAAAGAATTGATAGTTATCGGCGCGGGAGCTATCGGCGTCGAGTTTGCTTATTTTTATTCAGTTCTTGGAACAAAAGTTACAATTATAGAAATGCTAGATAACATTCTTCCGATTGAAGATCAGGAAGTATCAAAAACATTAGAAAAGAATTTTAAGAAACGCGGAATTGAAATCTATACAAAAACCTCTGTTGAAAAAGCGGAAGTTAAAGGCAAAAAAGTAAAAGTTACTATTAATATAAATGGTGAGAAAAAAGAGTTAACCGCTGATAAAGTTTTAAGTGCTATCGGAGTTACCGGAAATGTTGAAGGTTTTGGTTTAGAGGAACTGGGCGTTGAACTTTATAAAAATCATATAAAGGTTAATAAATCAACTTATGAAACAAATGTACCCGGAATTTTTGCAATCGGAGATGTAATAGGACCGCCATGGTTGGCTCACGTTGCTTCCCATGAAGGAACTACTTGTGTTGAAAAAATAAAAGGATTACAAGTTCCCGATATAAATTACGATAACATTCCCGGATGTACTTATTGTCAGCCGCAAGTAGCAAGTATCGGGTTAACAGAAGAAAAAGCCAAAGCCGCGGGGTATGAATTAAAAATCGGTAAGTTTCCTTTTATGGCTAGCGGTAAAGCGTTTGCTGTTGGTGAAAGAGAAGGATTTGTAAAATTAATTTTCGATGCTAAGTATGGTGAAATTTTAGGCGCACATATTATCGGTGCTGAAGCTACGGAATTAATTGCTGAAGTTGGAATTGCAAAATCTCTAGAAGCAACCGGAGAATCTATAATTAAAACCATACATGCTCATCCTACATTATCCGAATCTATAATGGAAGCCGCGGGTGTTGCATACGGTGAGGCAATTCATATTTAATTTTAAGAATTGATGTTAAAAATTGGAAACGAAAAGTAGAGAACTGACATATTGTGATATCGACCTTATCGATTACAAAGAAGCATGGGATCTTCAAAAGGATACTTTTGCTGCTCGAGTAAATAAAAATATTTCGGATGTTCTGTATTTGTTGGAACATCCGCATACGTACACTTTAGGTAAAGTTGCTGATAAAAGTCATTTGGTTGGTTCGGAAGACTATCTTAAAAAAAATAATATCTCGGTTTATGATATTGATCGAGGCGGTGATATTACCTATCACGGTCCAGGGCAAATAGTTGGTTATCCGATAATAGATCTAAACGATTGGCTGAATGATACTCATAAATATTTAAGGGCTCTTGAAGAAGTTATAATTAGAACTTGTGCCGAATATGGTTTGACCGGAACAAGGGATCCGAAATATACCGGTGTATGGATAGAAAATAGAAAAATTGCAGCGATTGGTATAAAAGTAAGTCGTTGGATTACAATGCACGGTTTTGCGTTTAATGTTAATACCGATTTATCGCTTTTCAACGGAATTGTACCATGTGGGATTTATGATAAAGATGTAACTTCTCTTCAAAGAGAACTAGGCAGACAAGTAGATATTAAAGAGGTAAAAGAAAAACTTGTTAATCACTTTAAAGAAGTTTTTAATTACGATTTAATTTCAAATCTTTCAAAAGAAGAAATTTTGTCTGCTGATTTAACCAAAAGCTAATTAGGAAAGGTTAATAATGGCAAAACGGAATTCATCAAAGAATGATGCTGTAGAAAATCCGACTAAGGGGCGCAAAACAAAAAAAGGAAATTCAAATAATACAAACGGTAAATCGTCTAATTCTAATAACGGCAAATTGGAAATTAAATTGAATAAAGATGAGAAAATTAAAGCTCTAAAACTGATGCTGCTAGCTCGCAATATTGATAATAAAGCTATGAATTTATTGAGACAGGGAAAAACATTTTTCCATATAGCGGGCGCAGGTCACGAGGCAATTCAAGTTGCTCTCGGTTTGCAATTAGATCCTAAAAAAGATTGGTTATTTCCTTATTACCGGGATTTAGCTGTTACTCTTTGTGTAGGTACAACTCCAACTGATTTCTTTTACCAATGTTTTGCTAAAGCTGAGGATCCATCAAGCGGCGGCAGACAATTGCCTTGTCATTGGGGAAATAGCGATTTTAATCTTCCTGCGCAATCTAGTCCTACAGGCACACAATTTTTGAATGCTGTTGGTGCTGCTTTAGCAAGCGTAAAAAGAGGCGAAAAGAATATTACATACGTTAGCAGCGGCGAGGGAACTACCAGTCAAGGTGAATTTCATGAGGCGGTAAATTGGGCTAGTAGAGAAAAACTTCCTGTATTATTTGTTATAGAAAATAACCGTTATGCAATCTCTGTTCATGTAAATAGACAAAGCGGCGGTAAAGATAATTCTATAGCGGAGATGATGAGCGGATTTGCAAATCTGCATAGAGCAAGAATTGACGGGACAGATTTCGATTCCTCATATAAAGCTGTGCAAGAAGCTATCGATTATATAAAAAAGGGAAAAGGCCCTGCTTTAATTGAAGCTGATGTTGTCAGACTACTTTCTCATTCTTCCTCCGATGATCAAAAAAAATATAGAGATCCTAAAGAATTAGAAGAAGAAGTTAAAAGATGTCCTATAGAAAAATTAGCAAAAAAGCTAATTGCAAGTGGCGACTTAACAAAAGAAGTTTATGAAAATCTAAAAAAAGAAACATTGTCGGAAATCGATTCGGCGGTTGAAGAAGCTATAAATGGTAATGATCCGGATGTTAGTACAGCTACAAAATACATTTTTGATGAAAGCGGTTTGAAAGAATCTTTTGAGTATGAAAAATCAAAACCTTCCGGCAAACCAATAGTTATGGTTGATGCCATAAACCATGCTCTAAAAGAAGAGATGGAGAGAAACAATAAAATTTATGTTTTCGGTGAAGATGTTGCTGATTCAAAAGGCGGAGTTTTTACGGCTACAAAAGGCTTGTCTACTCAATTCGGTGAAGAAAGAGTATTTAATTCTCCTCTTGCTGAAGCAAGTATTGTTGGGGTTGCAACAGGCATGGCGATGACCGGATTGAAGCCTGTGGTAGAAGTTCAATTCGGTGATTATATTTGGCCTGCATTTATGCAGTTCAAAGATGAACTTTCAACAGTTCGATATAGATCAAATAATACATGGACTGCGCCGGTTGTAGTTCGTGTGGCTGTTGGTGGTTATATTCACGGAGGTTTATATCATAGTCAAAATATTGAATCAATTTTTGCGCATATTCCCGGACTTTATATAGCGTATCCTTCAAACTCGGCAGACGCAAAAGGTTTATTAAAAACTGCAATACGGTTAAATGATCCGGTCCTTTTCTGCGAACATAAAGGATTATATCGTCAAAGTTTTGCTACAACTCCTTCACCCGATTCCGATTATTTAGTTCCGTTTGGGAAAGCGAAAATTGTTAGAGAAGGTGAAGATATAACAGTTATTTCGTACGGCGTTTCTTTATGGGATTCTGTTATAGCTGCCAGGAAATTAGAAGATGAAGGTTATTCGGTTGAAATTATAGATCTTCGAACGATAATTCCTCTTGATGAAGAAGCAATTTATAAATCTGTTAAAAAAACTAACAAAGCAATAGTTATACACGAAGATACTTTTACCGGTGGATTCGGTGCGGAGATAGCTGCAAGAATTTCGGATAATTGTTTCGAGCATCTAGATGGACCGGTTAAAAGAATTGCCGCCGAGGATTCGCATATTCCATATTCACCAATATTGGAAAGCGCAATTCTTCCTTCAAGAGAAAAAATATATAAAGCAATTAAAGAATTATTAGAATTTTAAATTAGAATTTAGGAGCAATTGTAATGAACGTTGTAATGCCTAAAATGGGTGAAAGCGTAAGTGAAGGCACAATTATTAAATGGCATAAGAAAGTCGGGGACGCCGTTAAAGTTGATGAAATAATATTTGAGATTAGCACGGACAAGGTTGATACGGAAATTCCATCGCCGTCAGCCGGAGTTTTGTCAGAAATTAAATATAATGAAGGCGATACGGTAGATGTTGGAACTGTTGTTGCGGTGATAGATGCAGACGGAGAAGTTAAAAAAGCGCAACCGGAACAAGCTAAAGCTGAAATAAAAGAAGAACCCAAACAAGAGGAGGCGAAGGCGGAAGTAGCTGCTCCCGCAAAAGTTGAAGAGAAAAAGGTAGAATCGGTACAAGATTCTGAGCCGACCCAAGTTTCCGGTGGAAATATAACAGAAATTCAGATGCCGAAGATGGGTGAATCGGTTATGGAAGGCACAATAATTAAATGGCATAAAAAAGTCGGTGAAACAATAAAAAAAGATGAAACATTTTTTGAAATCAGTACAGATAAAGTTGATACTGAGGTTCCATCTCCTGTTGAAGGTGTTGTTTCAGAAATTTTAGTGGCGGAACAAGAAACTGTAGAAGTAGGAACAATTGTAGCAAAAATTTCTTCCGGCGGCAATGTAAGCTCATCTCCGGCGGCCAAAGCGGAAAGCAAAAATGAAGCTGAGTCTAAGAAAGATCAGATTGAAGCAGAAGAAAAAGAAACCCCTTCTTCTAAACATGAAAATTATTACGATTCAAAAGCAACAACTGATATTGCTGCTGAAGCAAAAGCTAGTAATAAATTTTTATCTCCGCTTGTTCTAAATATTATTAGAAAAGAAAATGTTAGTTTTGATGAAATTGATAACATCCAGGGAACCGGGGTTGAGGGTAGAATAACTAAAAAAGATATTCTCTCATATATAGAGAATAGGAAAACTCAAAAAGTTGAACCGGCTCAAACCAAAGCAGCTCCGGTTGAACAAAAATCACAAACCGCATCTCAGCCTGTTTCTGCTCCAAGTCAAATGGCGCCAGTGTATTCTTCTGATGATGTTGAAAAAATACCAATGGATAATATCAGACAAAAAATTATGCAGCATATGGTGAATAGTAGAGATACTTCTGTTCATGTTTCTGCTATGCTTGAAGTTGATATGGCTAAGGTTTACAATTTTATCCAAAAGAATCGCGAGGAATATTTAAAGTAAGGAAAGCGTGAAGTTAACTTATATGCCTTTCATTGCGCAGGCAACCGTAAAAGCTTTAAAAGAATTTCCTTTGGTTAATTCCACTGTGGAAGGCTCTACTATTATCAGAAAGAAATTTATAAATCTTGGAATTGCTGTTGCCGTTGATCCTACCGGGTTGATAGTTCCTAATATCAAAGCTGCTGATCAAAGGAATGTTATTGGATTAGCGAAATCTATAAACGATTTAGCAAACAGAGCAAGAACTAGAAAACTTACTCCTGATGATATTACTAATGGAACTTTTACAATAACTAATTATGGTGTGTTCGGAACTATATTCGGAACACCGATTATAAATCAGCCTGAAGTAGCAATTTTAGGAGTTGGTACTGTTGTTAAAAAACCTGTAGTTGTGGAAGTTGACGGCGCAGATACGATAGCTATAAAGCCAATAATGGCATTAACACTTTCTCACGATCATAGATTAGTAGATGGGATGTTAGGCGGTAGATTCTTAAAAGCCATAAAAGATGCGCTAGAAAATTTTGATTCTAGTTCGATATAAATGAATTTCGTTAGATACAAAAAATGAATATGAATGAAAGCTAAACAATGAAAATAAATCAACATCAAAGATTATATAAAGAACAATTTGAGAAGGAAAGAGTACCATTAGGAAAAAGACCTGATTGGCTGAAAGTAAAATTACCGACAGGGGAAAATTATCAAGATGTAAAAAGTCTTATGAGAAATCAGCAACTTCATACGGTTTGTGAAGAAGCTCGTTGCCCGAATTTAGCGGAATGTTGGAATAGCAGAACCGCTACATTTATGATTCTTGGTGATACTTGTACAAGAAGCTGCGGCTTTTGTAACATTAAAGTTGGTATTCCTACCGAACTTGATTTGAATGAACCTAGACGTGTTGCCGATTCTGTTAAAGAATTAGAACTGCGTCATGTTGTTATTACCTCGGTAAATAGAGATGAATTAAATGATGGCGGCGCTTCAATATTTAGTGAAACTATTAGAATAATTAACGAAGAAATGCCTGATACAACTATCGAAATTTTAATTCCTGATTTCAAAGGCGATGAAGAAGCATTTAATATTATAATGAAATCTCCTCCGGATATTTTAAATCATAATCTTGAAACTGTTCCTAGATTATATCATGTTGTGCGCCCTCAGGCAAAATATAAGAGAAGCCTTGATTTAATAAGATGGTTTAAAGATAGATTTTTGAGAACAAAAAGCGGTATAATGGTTGGGATTGGTGAATCTCCGGACGAAGTTTTAAATTTAATGCAGGATTTAGTAAATCACGGCTGCGACATTTTAACGATTGGACAATATTTACAACCTACAAAACAGCATCTTCCGGTTGATAGATTTGTCACTCCCGAGGAATTCAAATTTTACCATGATGAAGGGCTGAAAATGGGATTTAAGATTGTTGAATCTTCTCCATTAGTCAGAAGTTCTTATCACGCCGATAAACACGCAAGAGCGCTCTTTTAAAAAGAGCGCTAATTTGTTAATCATTTCTTTAAATAAAAATAGTTTACAATAACAAATTTTATTTATATTTTAATTTCCCATTTAAAATAGTTTTGAGTTTAAATGAAATAAGTTTACTTTTTAAGCAAATATTAATAACTGTGATTCCTGATTGGTTTTATTGTTTCGGTATTCTGTAACCCTAAAATACTATTTCTCTTGCACGGGGCATAACTTTCGCAAATAATCCGAATTTTCTGATTTTCAGGCTCACTCATGGAAATAATTTCTCGATTAACTTTACATAAATTGAATGAAATCTAAAACTTTACTTTTTCTGCTCATCTTAAGTTCCTTCGCATTTACTTTCCTTCCGGATGGAGGAGGGAAAAAACTCAACAAGAAATTAGATGATGATAATTCCAAATACACTAACATTGGAAATATAGGCTTAACTGTTACGAATTTCGGCACATTTGGAAACGGATTTGTTTCCTGGCCTGAACAGCCGAGCTGTGAATATCCATTAGGAAGTGGAATTGAGCATATTTCTAACGGCGGTCTCTGGATCGGAGGATTTATTGCAAATGATTCTCTCGGCCACGGCGGTTCCGGTCCTTTTGTTTCTACCGGATCGGTAGATGCTTCATCCGTTTCATCTAGAGGTGGCGGTTTTGAATTTACAAATGCACCCGGAGAATTAGTTCTAGAAAGATCATCACTTCTAGATTCAAGATTTTATAATCCCGGTGCTATTTCTCATCAGGATTTTGTAATGGATTATGTTGATACTAATAAGACACTTTCAAACGGTGAAACAATTGAAAATCATAATCCTATGGGATTAGCGGTACACGAAGAAACTTATACATGGAATTATCCTTTCGCAGATTTCTTTGTAATCATGAATTACACTATCAAGAATGTTTCAAATAAATATATAGATAGTGTCTATGTTGGTTTATATTCTGATATAGTAGTAAGAAATACTAAAATTACTTCTCCCCATATCGGCTCGGCATTTTATACCAAAACCGGAATTGGTTACAGTGATTCAATGAAAATGGCATACGGCTTTGATTCTAATGGCGATCCGGGTTTTACAAATAGTTATGTAGGACTTCAATTTTTAGGTTCTACTCCAACATTAGATAGCACATTTATGGTTGGTACTGATACTTTATCTTCTGTAGATTTTACTGCTTGGACATGGGGAAATAGTAGCGATCCGAATTTCTTTGCTCCGCAAGTTGATGTTGACCGATATAGAAAAATGCAAGGATATTTTGGAGGCGGAAATAGATATGGAAAAGGGATTAATCCCCAAACATTAAGAGCCCCGGGTGATCGTTCAATAGTTATTAGTAGCGGACCATACAAATCTATTGCACCGGGAGATTCGATAAATGTAGTCTATGCGGTTGTTTGTGCCAAAAAATTTGGTGATGATCCAATGAACTTGGACACGAAACCCCAAAAATTTAATCTCTTCTCAAACGGCGGTTGGGCATTAAGAGCATATTACGGTGAAGATAGAAATAGAAACGGTAAACTTGATCCGGGCGAAGATGCTGACGGAAACGGCAGAATTACAAGATATATTTTACCGGCACCTCCTAGAACTCCTCATGTTAAAGTCGTTCCCGGAAATCAATCAACAGATATTTATTGGGATAAAGTTGCTGAAACATCTGTAGATCCTATCTCAGGTAAAAAAGATTTTGAAGGATATCGTTTATACAGAACTCAAGCAGGCTTTGACTTAAACCAATCAAAAGATATTCGCTCATCGATGGTTATGTTAGCACAATTTGATAGTACAGGTGATTCATACGGATTCAATACAGGTTTTGATTATGTGCATTTGAAAGACCCGGTTACATTTCAAGGCGATACAAACAAATATTATTATAAGTTTGAAGTTAAAAATTTATTGAACGGTTGGCAGTATTTATTCTCGGTAACAGCTTTTGATAAAGGGGATCCTGAGAATAATCTTGGAAGCCTTGAATCAAGTCCATTGGCAAATCTTGGTAGAATTTTGCCCGGAACGCTTCCTAATGATAATGACAAGGCTAAAGTTGGTGTTTACCCAAATCCATATTATGGAAATGCGATTTGGGATGGAAATTCAGAGCGATTGAGAAAAATTTATTTTTACAATTTACCTTCCGAATGTGAGATAACAATTTATACTTTATCAGGTGATATTGTTAAAAGAATTGAGCATCATAAAAATAGTAATGGTTCGGATACCCGCTGGTTCCAAAATTATGCAAGCGACGGAAAACAGCAAATGACAGGCGGGGAGGATACTTGGGATATACTCAGTGATGATGATCAGGCAGTTGCTACCGGATTGTATCTTTACACTGTAAAAGATAACAATACCGGAAATATAATGCGGGGAAAATTTTTAATAATTAAATAATTGGAGAGAGCATGAGAACATTAAAAAATATGCTGATTCTGATATTAGCTTTTGCCGGAATTACAGCGGCACAGAGCCAATATCCTTTAGTTTCGCTTCATGATATTCAGTACATTGATTCGGTTTCTACAAAAGGTGCACAGCCTTCAAAGTATGCTGGTGATACAGTAAGAGTTAGAGGTGTAGTAATGGTTCGACCGGTTGTTGATCCTAATACAAATAGAGAACCAATAATGTACTACGGTGCAAGATGGGGCTCCTATATCCAAGATACTACCGGACAACTATGGGAAGGTTTAAATATAATCCAAAATGATACTACGGGCGAAAATCAAAGTACATTTTTTGATTTAGCTGATACTTCAGATGTTGTCGAATTAACCGGAGTTGTAACTCCTTATAATTCAAATAACGAATTGGTGCTTCTTACTTAATCCCGTAACACCTGTAACTTTTCTTGGAAAAGCTTCCAGACGTCCTGCACCTATCAATGTTAACATACAGGATTTTATGAAAGACGGAAAAATGGTTAACGAGGGATTAAGATATAGCGGAATGTATGTACAAATTGATAATACAATTTCAAGTAACCGAAATACTGGCAGCGGTTCTTTTAATATTTATGATGATAAAGGTAATTATGTAACTGTATATCCTCAATCAAGATATTTTAGATTAGATTCTCATCAAATGCCGGGAACTGTTTACGATGTACCACAAGACGGAACACCAATAAAATCGATACGTGGTATTTTGATAATATACGGAACTACTTATGAAATACTTCCGCTTTATCCGGGAGATGTTTATATAACCGCTACACCTCCAATTATCAGTACAATCAGAAGAGACATAGTTAGAGTAAAGCCTACGGATGCCGTAACAATTTCTGCACATATCCAGGATTTAGACGGAACTGTAAAATCGGCAGCTCTACATTACAAAGTTGATAGCGGCAATAGAGTTGAAGTTGCGATGACAAAATCTTCAACAGATACAACATTATACACTGCAACAATTCCGGCCACAAGTAAAGATTCGGCTATGGTTAACTTTTTTATAACATCTAAAGATAATGATGGTTTAGAAGGTTATTCTCCTAGTGACACTGTTAAAGGAAATTATTTCTATCAAACATTGAATGATCCAAATGTAACGATAAGAGATGTTGAATATAGTCCATACGGAAGCGGATACGGTGCATATACAAATTATCCAGTTACTCTTACAGGTGTGATAACAGCAGATTCTTCAGATATTCCGGGATTTGGTTCAGTTTCATTAAGAGTCAATATGCAAGATGGTTCTAATCCATGGTCTGGTATTCAGTTAGGTACTGCCGGCACAAAAGGAGCTGACATACTTAATTTAAAAAGAGGAGATAATGTTACTATTAGCGGTACAATCTTAGAAAATTACAGCATTACTACTATTGATAGTATTACCAATATAACTGTAAATTCTTCAGGCAATCAATTACCTGCTCCAGTTGTTGTTAAAACAGGAACTGTTGATAAAGCAACTAACGGTGCCGTTGATGCTGAACAATGGGAAAGCATGCTTATTGAATACGACAACATTTCTTGTACAAACGAAAATGCTGATGGTAGTGTTGGTCCTGACGGATTAAATGGAAATCACAATTACGGAGAAATCTTTATCAGTGATGGTTCCGGAGACACTCGAGTAGAATTGCAAGAAGGTAATCACAATTATAATAATGATTGGGATTCGACTCTAGCTCAAAATCCGATATAATAAAAGAATAACTACAGGAACTACCTTTACATCATTAAAGGGAATATTAACCTATTCATTTAGTAATTATAAAATTGTTCCTAGAAAAGATGACGATTTTGCAGGTTACACACCAACAGCAGTTAATGAAACTAAACCAAGTTTACCTGCTGCTTATACTTTGAATCAGAATTACCCGAATCCTTTTAATCCATCAACGGTAATTTCATATTCAATTCCTAAATCGTCTTTGGTAACAATTAAGATTTTTAACATCCTAGGCCAGGAAGTTAAAACGTTAATTAGCCAGCAGCAAAATCCGGGAACTTATAAAGTTTCATTTGATGCTAGTAAGTTAAGCTCGGGTGTTTACTTCTACAGCTTAACAGCCGGTGGATTTAATCAAGTTAAAAAAATGATGTTATTGAAATAAAAATATATTCATGATTGGTTGTTTCGTAAAAATTACGAAACAGCCAATTATTGTTCAATTATGATAGTTTAATTTTTAATTTATAAAGTTAATGATAAAAGTTTTAAGAGTAATTGTTGTATTATTGGCAGTTGTTTTGCTTTCATCTTGTTATAAAGATTTAGGCAATAACCCTATTGGAAATCAGGCACCAAAAACCGGATTGTTTTTATATCCTGATAGTACAATTAGCAGACAGCCGAGTAAAATAAATGTTCATTGGTGGGGAGATGACCCCGATGGTTTTGTTATTGGTTTTTACTATACATGGGACGGAACCAATTGGCATTTTACCGAATCTAACGACAGTCTTTTCGCTCTCCAGATAGGGATTTCCGATACAACTTATACATTTGAAGTTTCTGCGGTTGATAATTCAGGCAACGGCGTTTATGATTCTGATGTATATCAAAACGGAATTCATTACGGACCAGAACCATTTACGGATAAAAATAACAACGGAAAATGGGATGAAGGTGAAAGTTTTGTTGATATTGGTGCAATTGATCCAAATCCTGCAAAGTTAGATTTTCCCATAAAAAATTCCGCACCAACAATTGAATGGAGTAAATTAAGTGTTCTTCCTGATACTTCATTTCCCGCTATGTCTTTCGGATGGAATGCTAACGATATTGACGGTAATGAAAGCATTCAAACAATAAATGTTGCTCTGAATGATACTACTAAGGCGATTTCCTTAAACGGAAGTGTCAGATCAATTACAATTAAAACAAATGATTTTAACTCTTCGTCTCCAATGATGGATATCTTAATAGATGGTGTTGAGACGAATATAATGAGTAAAGTTTTACCGGGATTAAAATATAATGCCGATAATAAATTTTATGTACAAGCAGTGGATATCTCAGGTGCAAAATCTAAATTTATCACCTTACCGGATTCAACCGGAAAATGGTATGTTAAAAAGCCGAAGGGCCAGCTTTTAATCATTAACGATTATGCTACTGCAGATAACACAAAAGGTTTTTATTCGGCACAATTTGATAAACTCGGATTAAAAGATAAATATGATTTCTATAATTTAAGAAGTGATCCTCCTCCTTATTTGACAGTTACATTTTTACAGACCATTAAGTTGTTCAAGTATATTTATTGGTATTCCGATAATAGTCCTTCAATAGATCTAGCAAGTGCAACTACTCAAAAGTTTATTGATGCCGGCGGTAAAATAGCTTTTTCACTACAATTTCCGCAAAACTTAGATTTAACTACGTTGCAAAGTTTCTTGCCGATTAGAACCGATACTAGTGGAACTAAACTATTCCTTGTATCGAATGTTAAGATTGTTTCCGATACAACAGATACTTCGTATCCAAACTTGGAAACTACCAGGTAATATTTATAGAGTTCGTTCGTTTTTCCCGAATGAGTTAAGTGCTCATCCTATTTACTATTATAAAAACGGCGAATTACCCGGATTTGCTGGAATGATGGATAATGAAAAGAAATTATTCTTCATGAGCCTTCCGTTGAGCAAGCTTGACGGCGGTAGTGCAAATGTGAATGCACTGCTTAACAAAGTATTTATACAGGATTTCGGATTAACACCATGATGAAAAGATTATTTATTCTATTTTTTCTATTAGCTTCTATAACATCATTCGCACAAGAAACAGGGCGGATAATAGGAAAAATAACCGACAAAAAATCAGGAGACCCATTACCAGGTGTTAATGTGATTTTAAAAGGTACTTACTATGGTGCCGCTTCCGATATAAACGGAAATTTCAAAATCAATGCAATAACACCCGGAAGTTATCTTGTAAGTGTGTCTCTAATTGGTTATAAAACTGTTGAGTTTACCGGTATAAAAATAGAACCGAATCAAACAAAGCAAATTAATGTTGAGATGAGCGAAACCGTTTTGACTTTAGGGCAAGATGTTACGGTAGTTGGTGACAAACCTTTGGTTGATGTCGATGAAACTCAAAGTAAAAAAACTATTTCTGAAGATGATATTAAGAACGCTGTTGTAGAAAATGTCTCTGACGTAGTTTCACAACAAGCCGGTGTTGTTAAGACAGACAACTCGATTCATATCAGAGGTGGTAGAGCTTATGAAAACGCATTTCTATTAAATGGTGTTTCTGTTCAAGACCCACTTTCCGGAACAGGTTTCGGATTACAATTAAGTGCTAACTCCATTGAAGAAGTTGACGTTATTACCGGTGGATACAACGCAGAATATGGTCAGGCTACATCCGGAGTTGTGAACGTTAGAACTAAAGAAGGCGGCAGCCGTTATTCAGGATATCTTTCCTGGAAACGGGATAATTTCGGACAGAAAACATCAGATCATGTTTTCAATACAGATATTGTTGAAGCTAATTTAGGTGGCCCAGAACCAATTACCAGTTATTTATTACCGGCACTCGGAGTGCAGATTCCCGGTCAGATTACATTCTTCGGAACTTTTTATGCCGGATTAACCGATGGAATTACTCAAGGATATAACAAATCAACAGCTAAGCAGCTATACTCATCAACTTTTTACGGAACAAGATTTGCGCCCCGGGAAGAAAACAATTGGTATTGGTTAGGTAAAATCACTTACAAACCTAAACCTACTTTGAAGTTCTCATATTCATATAATCAATCAGTTTCGATCAATCAGAATTCAAGATCGCTGCAGACAAATCTTGAATTTGTAGAACCAAGTCCGGGTTATCAGTATGCATTTCAAAATATTTTAGATCAAGCGAATACGTTTACGCATAATAATAAATATCATACATTTAGTATAACCCAAACGCTCAATCCTAAAACATTTTATGAGTTAAAGTTTAACTATTTCTTTACAAATTTACGTGCGGATGCAAATGGTAAAAATTGGTATCAATACACAGAACCAAAAGACATTCCAAATTTTCCTGTAGAATATTATAATACAGGTCGTGATACTATAGGTGTTATTCCCGGAGATGGGTTCTGGGATGTTGGTAATCCTTATACCTGGCATGATCACTATAGCCAGGAATATTCTATTAAAGGCGATCTTACCAGTTTCTTCGACGAAAAAAATAAATTTAAAACTGGTTTCGAATTTCAGTTTCAGGAAATGCAAGTTATTGATATATACAAACCGTGGGTTGGTAAACTTGGTTTGAATAATGATATATATAAAGTTTATCCGGCTTTAGGTGCATTTTACGCTCAAGACAATATCAATTTTAGCGGAATGATTTTGAATTTCGGTTTAAGATTAGATTATTGGTTTCCTGGAAAATATGTAGATGATGCGGTCAAAAATCCGGATGTTGTTACAATTCCCGATGAAACAAGACGTAATTACGAGAACGATACTTTCGGCTGGTTCGGTGGTAGAAGATGGAAAGCACGCTTAAGCCCGCGTTTGGGAATTTCACATCCTGTTTCGAATAATCAAACACTATTTTTCTCATATGGACATTTTAGCAAATGGCCCCGTCCGCAGTTTGTTTATGCAAAGTTAAATCCGCTTTCTGCTCAGTCATCATTTCAGAAATTCGGAAACCCGGATTTGAATCCTGAAACAACAGTAGCATATGAATTAGGATTAAAAACACAATTCAGTGATAATGACGTACTCACGGTTACTGCTTATTACAAGGATATTTTTGATTACATAAATACCAGAACTGCCAAGATAACATCTGCTAGATTTGCTACACAGAGCTTTATTACTTATGTAAATTCAGATTACGCTCGTTCACGAGGACTTGAATTTGAATACAAGAAGAGAATAGGGCAATGGTTTAGCGGTTCAGCATCTTTTTCATATGCAATTGTAACCGGAAAAAGTTCATCTGCAGATGAAGGCGTTTTAGTTGCACAAGGTGATCTTACCGAGTCTGTGACAGAAGAATTCATGCCTTGGGATAAACCTATTACAGCAACTATAACAACTAATTTTTATGTCCCTAAAGGTGAACCACTATTTGGTTTTGCAAGTGGAATTCTTGATGATTATAACCTTTATATAAGAGCATTTTATCAATCCGGCAAAAGATATACTCCATCATATTTTACAGGAAATTATTTAGCCAATGGAAAACCGGAATATGTATCTAATCCAACTGATTATTACAGTAAAATAGGTGATAACTGGTTCTGGATTGATCTAAATTTTGAAAAATATATAGAAGTAAGCGGATTTAGATTTGCAATAACTATAGAAGTGAACAATTTACTGGATACTAAAAATTCTGCAATAATTAATCCCGTTACAGGTAAAGCTTATGAGTACGGAGATCCCGTACCTTCGTCTTGGAATGATCCGCGTTACCCAGATTTGCAGGCGCCTATCAGTCCTTATCCATTAAATCCGGCGCGTTATCTAACAAGGCGCAATATTAAATTTGGAGTTAGTTTAAAGTTTTAAATTATGAAGAAAATTATAATAATCATTTTTCTGTTTGCTACTTTTGTTGAAACTCGTGCTCAATTATTTCCAACGCTCGGAGGTCAAAGAGCTGGAATATCCGCGCTTCAATTTTTAAAGATCGGAGTCGGCGGACGAGCTTCAGCGATGGGCGAATCATTTGTAGCTGTTGCTAACGATGCTTCAGCTCTTTATTGGAACCCTGCTGGTTTAGTTCAATTTGATAAAAATGAAGTCCTCTTTTCCCATAACCAGTGGGTAGTTGATATAAACCATGATTTTCTAGGTGCAGTTTATCATCTGGATAATACAAATGCATTTGGTGTTGCTGTTACTTCTTTATCGATGCAGGATATGCCGGTAACAACTGAGTTTGCTCCTTTCGGTACCGGTCAATATTTTGGGTTTAGAGACTTAGCTATCGGTGTAACTTATTCCCGTAAGATGACTGATAAGTTTAGTTTTGGCGGTACTGTAAGATATGTTGAAGAAACTCTAGATAAATTAAAAATGCGCGGCATTATGATTGATCTTGGTACTTATTATTGGACCGGCCTGGGAACAACAAGATTTGCAGTATCTGTTTCAAATTTCGGGAATCAAATGGCTCCTGATGGGAAAGTTGTTTTGGTTGGTAAAAGAACTAAATCCGAATGGCAAGCATTTTCACCGCCTACAATATTTAGAATCGGATTTGCATTTGAACCTTATCAAACAGAAGAAAATAAAGTAACTGCTTCAATTCAGTTGAATCATCCTAACGATAACAGTGAAAATGTTGGTGTTGGTGCAGAATATACCTGGCATAAAATAGTTTATCTCCGCGGCGGTTACAAATTTAATGTTGACGAACAAACTTATTCATTTGGTGTTGGTGTTAATCTTCCTATACAAATTGCAGATTTTACATTTGACTATGCGTATTCAAACTTTACAAGATTAGGATCAGCTCAAAGATTTTCAATTATTTTAGGTTTTTAATGAAAATTAAATCTATACTCGTGCTTTTAGTAATATTAGCTCTTCCGCTGCTTTACAGTTGTGCGGATAAGTTTAATATTGACCAGTTTAATAATTCTGATAATAACGGAAACGTTAATATTGGCGGTGATACTGTTTATGTTCACTTAAAACCGGATTGGGAAGGTTTCAACCATCCTCAAGCGATGATAGTTGGACGCGAGCCCTTTATTTACGTTGCTGATACGGATAACAACAGAATTGTAATGTTGAATCTTAATGGTGATGTTCTTGGATATAGAAGTGTTAAACAACCCGTGGCGATTGCTCAAGATTACGAGCTTAACCTTATAGTTTGTGCACAACTCGATACAACGGTAGGAGGAAAAACTCAAACTTTCGGTGCAGTTTTTAAATATGACATGGTTGCTGCTTCGCATCATATTTCTGAAGCGCCGGTTAAAATGCTTCTTCCACGCGCTACAGATTTTAGTAATCCCAGCAGGCAGTATACAGGCGTTGCTGCGTTTTATAATAATTCATTCTATGTTGCCAGGACCGGTGTAAATAATTCTAGTGTTGTTAATCCTGATAACTCTATCTTATACTTCAGCCCTAAAAAATATTTTGGCGGAGGAGTGGGCGATACCTTAATTGGTCGTGTCCCTAATATTGATCCGCTCAGCTCCGGTTTGGTTTCAGCAGATCAAATTAGCTCCTTAACGTCTTTTAATCAAAAGAATATTGACTTCATTTTAACTTTAACAGGAAATAACAGCCTTAAAACTCAATGGCTGACTTATGTTGTCACTCCGGTATCTGCGGACTATTATAGCAAGTACAAACCATCCGATGGGGTAGCGTTAATGCAGCCAAATAAATTTGGTAAGCCTGAGGGAACAGCAATTGATAATAGCGGAAGTATTTTTGTGGCAGATGCACTGAAAGATTCTGTTTTTAAGTTTAATGCATTTGGTGAAGAGAGTCAATCATTCGGCGGGCCTTCTATTTTTAAGGAACCCTATTCCGTAGCCTTTTTTGATAAGACTTTATATGTTGTTGACAGGGGCAGTAATAAAATTCTTCGATTCATTTTATCCACGGACTTGTGATAATGTTTATAAAAAATTTCCTATTGGTCTTTCTTTTAATTGCCAGCGTTACTTTTTCACAAACAATAGTTCCAATTTCTGATTTAAGAAATAATGATTCAAACGGTGTACCAGTTGGTGTTGATCAAACATTCACTGTTTCAGGTATTGTAACTGCTTCAAATCAATTAGGAAACTCCGGTCCGGGATTTTTTCAAGATGCAACCGGCGGAATATCTATTTATGCAAGTGTCTTTGCAAATTCAGTTAAAATTGGAGATTCTGTTGTTGTTACAGCTAAACTAACCAATTACAATGGACTTGCTGAATTAACAACAAGTTCCAGTTCGGATGTAAAAGTTATTTCTTCTAATCATAATCTAAAACCGGAAGTTGTGACTCTTACAGATATTAAGGATCAGACTTGGGATAGTTTTGAGGAATATGAAGGAAAATTAGTAAGAATAAATAACGTTACTATTTCAGGTTCAGGAAACTTTGCTTCAGGTACAAATTATATTTTAACAGATTCCAGCGGAACATTAACAGATGGATTAAGGGTAGATAATGATGTCACCTCATTAATCGGAACGCCAATTCCATCCGGTAAAGTTGATATAGTTGGAGTTGTTGGACAATTTGTATACGGACCACCTTATAATAGCGGATATCAAATTCAACCAAGATTTATTCAAGATATTATTTTTGATGGATCACCTACAATTTTAACTCCAATTCTGGCAGCCGATCTCGATACAACTTCGTTTACCGTTTATTTCAAAACTGCTAGAAATGGTAATGCGGCTGTAAAATATGGTTTAACTTCTTCTCTCGATATAGATTCTATTGCGGTTGACGAAGATACGACCTCGCATTCAATAAAACTAACAGGTTTAAAACCGGGAACTACATATTATTATAAAGTTTATTCAACAAATTCTGCCGGAACCAGTGTAAGTGATCTCCAATCAGTATCGACTGCAAGCGCCAATCCTCAAGTTGGGACTATTAACGTATACTTTAATTTCCCGGTTGATACAAGTGTTGCGATGCCTGGAAATGCCGCTCACGGAAACGTTGACTTTTCTCAAAAATTACTGCAAAGAATTAATAGCGCTAAATATTCGATAGATATGGCGGTTTACAGTTTTTTCGGTATGCCCGATATAGCAAACGCTCTCGTTGTTGCTAAAAATAGAGGTGTTAAAATTCGTGTAGTTTATGATAACCGTACTATGCAAAACAGCATGCAAACCTTAGTAAACGCAGGAATTAAAATTAGTCAAAGACCTGCTAGTTTAAGCGGAATAATGCATAACAAGTTTTTGATTTTTGATGCAAGAGATACTATTACAACTAACGATTGGCTCTGGACTGGTTCATGGAATGTTACATCAACTGAATTAGGCTGGAAAAATAATATAGTTGAGATCAACGATCCCACTATTACAAAAGCATATCAGAAAGAGTTTGAAGAGATGTGGGGTAGCAATACCGATACACCTAATTCTGCTAATGCTAAATTTGGCAGTCAAAAATCTGATAATACAATTCATAGTTTTTCAATCGGCGGAAGAAGTGTCTATGTGTATTTTAGTCCATCGGATGGTACAACAAGCCAAATAATTAAAGCTATAAACACTGGCGATGACGATATTTATTTAGCTCAATACACAATTACAAGAAACGATATAGGAACCGCAATACACGACAGATATACTGCAGGTGTAACCGATATAAAAGGAGTAGTAAATAGCATAAATGATATTGGTAGTGAGTATTCATATCTTTCTACATTTGCAGACATGTGGCAAAATCCGGGAGCTACTTTACACGATAAATATGGTGTTATCGATGCCACTAATGGTGACAGTGATCCAATTGTAATTACAGGTTCACATAACTGGTCATCCGCTGCGGAAACATCTAATGATGAAAATACGCTATTCATTCACGATACTAAAATTGCCAATCTTTACATGCAAGACTTTAAGCGGAGGTATAATGATGCCGGCGGTACGGGAACATTTGTAATTCCAACAGGCGTACAGGATAAAACACCAATTACTGCTTTCAGTTATAAATTGTATCAAAACTATCCCAATCCCTTCAATCCGGCGACTACAATCCGGTTTGAAATTCCGAAAGCTCAACATGTTGAATTAGACATATTTGACATGTTGGGTCGTAAAGTCAGAACGCTTTATAATAATATCGCGCCATCCGGAGTAATAACGGTAGATTTTAACGCTGCTAATCTAGCAAGCGGAATGTATATTTACCGTTTAATAACTGATAACCTTGTTATTTCTAAGAAGTTAATGCTCTTGAAATAATTTCTCCGTTATTTGTTGTTTTTATTACGATTATAGAATTTTATAGCAAAGAAATTTGTATAATCCTAATCAAATCTGTAAATTTGTAGACTAAAATCTAAAGTAAGAAGGAAGAAAAATGGCTGAACTTAAAGGCAAAATCATACAGGTAATCGGACCTGTAGTCGATATCGAATTTGAAGGTGGTCACTTACCAAAAATATACAATGCGGTTAAAATACCAAGAACTAACACAGAAGGTGTTAAAGAAGATCTAATTGTAGAAGTTCAGCAGCATCTTGGCGAAGATAGAGTTCGTGCTGTTGCTATGGATTCAACCGATGGTTTGGTAAGAGGAATGGATGTATTTGATACTGGTTTACCGATTTCAGTTCCTGTAGGCGCAGCAACATTAGGTCGTTTAATTAATGTTACCGGTGAGGGAATTGATGGTTTAGGCGAAATTAAATCCGAAAAAAAATATCCTATTCACAGACCTGCTCCGTTATTTAAGAATTTATCAACAAAGAGTGAGATTTTTGAAACCGGTATAAAGGTTATCGATTTAATTGAACCTTATTCTAAAGGTGGAAAAACCGGTTTGTTTGGTGGTGCCGGTGTTGGTAAAACTGTTATCATCCAGGAATTAATTCACAACATAGCTCAAGAACATAGTGGATATTCTGTTTTTGCCGGTGTCGGTGAAAGAACCCGTGAAGGAAACGATCTTTGGGTAGAAATGAAAGAATCAGGAGTTTTGGATAAAACTTCATTAATTTTTGGTCAGATGAATGAACCGCCTGGAGCTAGATTGAGAGTTGCGTTAACCGGTCTCACAATTGCCGAATACTTTAGAGAAGAAGAGGGAAGAGACGTTCTTTTATTTATAGATAATATTTTCCGATTTACTCAAGCTGGTTCCGAAGTAAGTGCGCTTCTTGGTCGTATGCCTTCAGCAGTTGGTTATCAGCCGACTTTAGCTACTGAAATGGGAGCGCTTCAAGAAAGAATTACTTCAACTGATAAAGGTTCAATTACATCTGTTCAGGCAATTTATGTACCTGCAGATGACTTAACTGATCCGGCTCCTGCTGCAGCATTTGCTCATCTTGATGCTACAACTACTCTTAGCAGACAAATATCAGAACTTGGTATTTATCCGGCTGTTGATCCTCTTGAATCGACTTCAAGAATTTTACAACCTGGAATTATAGGACAAGAGCATTATGATGTTGCTACACAGTGTAAAGAAATTCTTCAGCAATACAAAGATCTTCAAGATATTATTAACATTCTTGGTATGGATGAACTTTCTGACGATGACAAAACTGTTGTTAAGAGAGCAAGAAGAATTCAAAGATTCTTTAGCCAGCCTTTCCACGTTGCGGAACAGTTTACCGGTTTCCCCGGAAAATATGTGAAACTTGAAGATACAATTAGAGGATTTAAAGAAATCATTGAAGGTAAACATGATGAGTTACCTGAATCCGCTTTTATGTATGTAGGTACTATTGAAGAAGCTGTTGAAAAAGCAAAAAAAATGAATGACTAATATGGCTGCAGAACTAAATTTAGAAATAATTACTCCATCAAAAAAATCATTTTCCGGTAATGTTTTTTCGGTAACTGTTCCCGGAACATTGGGAAGTTTCCAGGTACTTAAAAACCATGCCCCTATACTTAGTATTTTTGATATCGGAGTTGTAAAAGTAGAAGAAAATGAAAATTCTCCGGTCTATTATTCTACAGCCGGGGGAACAATAGAAGTACTTAAAAATAAAGTTTTAATTCTTGCCGATTCAATTGAGAAGGCTAGTGATATAGATTTGAATAGAGCTCAATCTGCTCTTGAAAGAGCTAAAAATAGGTTGACTAATAAGGATGTGGAAAAGATTAACGTAACTAGAGCTGAAGCTGCTTTAGCAAGAGCTACTAATAGAATTAAGGTTTACGAAAAGTATTCAAAGAATTAAATTAAAATAATTTAAGGCGTTTTATTTAAGGGATAGAGTAACATCTATCCTTTTTTTTGTTTTTTCTATCCGATAGAGACAAATTGTAAATTATCTCTTAAAAAATAAATAAAGGATTTTAGATTATTTAATACAATATAATTTTATGAATTAATTTAAATATCCATCGTGCAGAATTAAGTCCTTCACTGAAAATTTTTCAAGCAATTGCTCTTCTATATTTTCAAGGTGCCTAAGCAAAAAAGCCATTCTTGCTTTTTCATCTGTTAGATTTATTAAAGCTTGTTGTTGTTCCAAATTTAACCCGGATTTTTCGGCAATCTTAAACGATTTTAGTTTTGTATCTTCCAAATTTTTCCAGAAAGAATCACCCGGTTCCATATTAGCTTTATCAAGAACTTTTTCAAATTTAGTTCTTACTTCACTCATAAAGAGACTATCAACTTCTGTATTAAAATCTTTATATTCTTCAACTCCGGCTTCATAATAACCATCCGGATGCATATTAAAATCATTAATTACAAATCTTCCGATCCCTTTAACAACTATGTCTGTTTCACCGGAATCATAATGCTTTAGTATATTATCTACCCTTACATAACTACCAACTTTCGAGATTTCACTGCGAATTTTTGTTAGAATTCCAAAACCAATTTCATCATCTAAACACTTTTGAAGCATCTTCTTATACCGATCTTCAAATATGTGCAAAGAATAATATGATTTGGGAAATACTACGAGATCGAGCAAGAATATCGGAATTTTATTATGCATTTTAAAAATTGTTTTAAATTATAAATATATAAAAAGAGGCTGTCCAAAATTAAAAAAATCCGGACAGCCTATAAAGCATTAGAATTTTAAGCTATTATTTTGCTTTTGAGAAATTCTCAGCAACAGCATCCCAATTGATAACATTCCACCAATTATCAATATATTCAGGGCGACGATTTTGATACTTCAGATAATAAGCATGTTCCCAAACATCTAATCCTAAAATCGGAGTGCCTTTAACATCCGCAACATCCATCAAAGGATTATCTTGATTAGGTGTTGAAGAAACGACTAATTTTCCATCATTAACAACCAGCCATGCCCAGCCTGAACCAAATCTTGTAGCGGCTGCATCACTAAATTTAGATTTAAATTCATCAAAAGAAGTAAAAGCAGCATTGATAGCATCACCAAGAGCACCTTCGGGTTTTCCGCCGCCGCCTTTTTTCATAATTGTCCAAAATAATGAGTGATTGTAATGTCCGCCACCATTATTTCTAACACCGGCAGAAAGTTTTGAAACACCTGAAAGTAATTCATTTAAAGATTTACCTTCAAGATCAGTTCCTTCTACTGCCGCATTAAGTTTGCTAACATAACCGGCATGGTGTTTTGTGAAATGAATTTCCATTGTTTTAGCATCTATATAAGGTTCTAGTGCATTAAATTCATACGGTAATTTTGCTTGTTCAAATTTACCCATTTTAATTTTCCTCCATTATTTAATAAGTTTTTTATTCTTATTATTATTTCAAAAATTAGAAAGACGATCCGCTTCGTCTTTCCATTTATTTAAATTATTAAGAATAACCAAAGAAATCAGATATTCTTAAACTCCAAATGATTCGCCACAGCCGCAAGTTTTTGTAGCATTTGGATTATTGAACACAAATCCTTTTCCGTTCAAACCGTCGGTAAAATCCAATTCGGTGCCGGACAGGTAAAAAAGACTTTTTCCGTCAACGAAAAGTTTAACATCATTAAGTTCAATCGTGGTGTCGCCTTCTTTTGGCTCAGCATCAAAGCCAAGCGTATACGTTAATCCTGAACATCCGCCGCCTTTAACACCAACTCGTAAACCATAAGTTTCGGGCACATCATTTTCCTGCATTATTTTTTTAACCTCTACGGCAGCTTTTTCCGTTATATTTATCTCAGTCGCTAATTGAGCGTTAGCCATAACATTATTCCTCTTTTTGATTTAATTATTAATAATCAAAATATTTACTTAATTATCAAATACAGTTGATTTATTTCACTTCTAATTTAAGATCAAAGGGATCACCCGGAACATCGGTAACAAATTCCGGATAATTTAATCTCCAACCAATTTTATTTACTTTTATAAAAACTTGTTCATCTTCTAAAAATTTTGCAACTCTGTTAGCTAATTCTTCAGATTCCGGAATAGTTAAATAAATTTCCTTTTTAATAAAAAACCTCTTTAGGCCGTATTGAAAATCTCTGAAAAAGAAATTGGAATTATGAAACAAGGGGAATTTTGCTTTCAGAAAGTTTAATACAATCGGATATTCATCTTTTGCAATTTTTTCACAATAACTTATCTTTTTACTGTCCATATTTACCCCATATATTTTTAATTGTAAACCGGCGATATTAACCTAAGTTTATTTATTGTTTCAACAACCTTATTTATAGTGTAATCAATTTCTTCATCAGTATTAAATCTACCTACACCAAAACGAATGCTTGACGCGGCTTCTAAATCAGATAAACCAATTGCCTTCAGAATTCTGCTTGGTTTTAATGATTCTGAAGCACAAGCGGCTCCCGAAGAAACAGCAATTTCTCTCAAATTCATAATTAAATTTTCTGATTTAACTCCGTCAAATCTCAAATTCAAATTGTTCGGTAATCTATTCTCGAGAGTACCGTTAACAAATACACCATCCAAGTTAGCTAAAATTCCTTTATAAAGTTTATCCCTTAAAAACTTTGTTCCGGTAAACTCTTCATTTATTTTTTGTGAACTAATCTCTATTGCCTTTCCTAGACCAACAATTCCAGGAACATTTAAAGTACCGGAGCGCAATCCGTTTTGATGACCACCGCCAAGAATTTGTGGAACTAGATTAACTTTTGGATTTTTGCCTCTCACATATAAACCGCCAACTCCTTTTGGCCCGTATAATTTATGAGCAGTGAAGGAAACGAGATCAACATTATTTTCAATAACACTAAACGGAATTTTACCAATTGCCTGAGTTGCATCGGTGTGAAAAATAATATCCTTTTCTTTACAGATTTTTCCGATTTCCTTTATATTATTTATTGTTCCAATCTCATTATTTGCGCTCATTATTGAGACTAAAATTGTTTTATCCTTAATACTTTCCCGGAGTCTGGTCAAACTTAAATTTCCGTTTTTATCAACAGGAAGATAAGTTACAACAAATCCTTTTTTTTCTAGAAGCTTTAACGAATCAATTACTGCGCTGTGTTCCGTTACAGCAGATATTAGATGATTTCCTTTAGAATAATACGATTGAGCAACACCAAAATGCGCTAGATTTATAGATTCGGTTGCGCCGCTGGTAAAATAAATTTCTTTTGGATCCGCACTAATGAAACTTGAGATAATTTGTCTTGCGTTCTTAACCGCACTCTCGGCTTCCCAACCAAACGAATGATTTTTTGAGGAAGCGTTACCAAATTGTTCCAAAAAGTAAGGCTTCATTGCCTCAAACACTTCAGGATCAACCCGGGTGGTTGCGTGATTATCTAAATAAATAGGAAATTTCATAAAACATCTAAAAATGAACAATTAAAAATTATAAATTAAAAATAAATATTGTTTATAGAATTTGACTGATTGTAGTTTCTCTAAAAACACGATCGATTTCTCTTTGTACTTTTATCAATGGATCACGAATGGCGCAGCAATTTAAATGACTGCATTGTTCTTGTGCGCTTTTCTCATTCATACAATCCGTGATTTTATAATTTGTATCAATAGCTTTTATTACATCAATAAGAGAAATTGTTTCCGGTGTTCTATTTAAACAATATCCGCCTTTTACTCCTTGATAAGATTTTACTAGTCCATGTTTGGTTAATTTCTGCAAAACCTTAGCTAAGAAGTTCATAAGGAATATCATATACTTCTGAGATTTCCTTTGCTGCAATGCATTCGGATTCTAATTTTAACGCCATGTATTTTATGGCCATTAAAGCGTATTCTGATTTTTTTGATAATTTTAACATATAAATAGGACTAAATTAGTCGTAGATAAAATAACTAAAATATTATGAAGATTCAAACATTAAAGGAACTAACAAACAAACATGTAACTCGCTTATGTTTAATATCATATAACAGTTTAGCATAACTTAAAATTGAAAGAAGATGCGAATTTTTAGGAATTTCCAATTATTAACTAATTATCAGAATCGCTTTTTGTTTAGCAGCATCATATTTGGGTACAAAAAATATTGTTAATAAAAACTAAAAGGGAATAGAAATGCTAAGTACAAATCTAACTCATATAACTTCAGAAGATGATTTTAAACAAACATTAGATAATAACGAAAATGTTATGGTATGCTGCGGAAGGATGGGACCAATGTGCGTTCCGGTTTATGGAGTTATGGAAGAATTGGAAAGCGAATATAAAAACATAGCTTTTCGTGATATGGAATTTGATTCTGCTCATGCACACCTAATCAGAAATTTACCTGAATGCAGCAGTTTTAGCGGCTTGCCATTTACTGTTTATTTTAAGAACGGAAAAGTAGCTAAAGCAACAAGCAGTGTTCAAAGTATGGAACAAGTAACCGAAATTTTGAACAATGAATTCGGCAAATAAAAGCTTATAAAGAAATATATTAATTATGGAAAATTATAATTTTGATGTCATAGTTCTCGGCGGCGGTCCAGCCGGATTAACCGCCGGTATTTATCTTTCCCGTGCAAAGATGAAAACTTTAATATTGAATGAAGGAACAATTGGCGGGCAAATGATATTAACTCACGAGATAGCAAATTATCCCGGTGTTGAAAAAACAAACGGCTATCAATTAGCCAATGTAATGAAACAACAAGCTAAAACCTTTGGTTGTACAATAAAAGCAAATTTACGTATTACTAATCTAGAATTAGATGGTGAAATAAAATCAGTTGAGGTAAATAATAAAGATACTTATACCGCAAACTCAATTATTATTGCGCCAGGTGGAAAATCGAGAACACTTGGTGTTATCAATGAGGATAAGTATAAAGGCAAGGGAATTTCTTACTGCGCTACTTGCGACGGCGATTTTTTCCAGGATAAGAAAGTTATAGTTGTTGGAGGCGGAAACTCAGCTCTGGAAGAGGCAGTCTCTTTAACAAAATATGCAACCTCAGTTACAATCGTTCATCAATTCGATCATTTTCAAGCTTTTGAGCATGCAATAAATGAAGCAAAAAATAATGAAAAAATTGATTTTATAATGGAATCTAAAATTACTGAATTTATCGGGGAAGATTCACTTAAAAAAGTGAAAATTGAAAATCTAGCGACACATGCAATTACGGAAATGGATATTGATGGAGTATTTATCTTTATCGGTTATGTACCGAATACAGAGAAACTAAAAGATAAAATAAAGCTGAATGAATACGATGAAATAGTTATTAAAGACAACCTGGAAACGAGTATTGCCGGTGTTTTTGCAGCGGGAGATTCAATACAGAAAAGATATAGACAAATAACAACTGCTGTTGCTGATGGAACAATTGCAGCGTTAAGTTCTATCGATTATATACACAATTCCAAATTGCTACAAAGTGCTTGATAGATCATATTTAGAAAAGGCCTTTCAAAGATGACTGAGAAAGGCTTTCCTTTTTATTTATCTTTCAAAGTTCTTTTAATTTTAACCTACTTAACAACATTCTTATACTGTACTTTTCTTTGAAGAAAAGTACCAAAAGTATTTAAACTGATATACAACTGAAATTTTATTTAGTAACTCATGTTACGCAAAACGGTCATTCTGAATGAAATAAAGAATCTCAAGGATTCGATTTTTACAAAATTATGAGATATTTCACTTCGTTCAATATGACCAAAACATATATTTGCGTAATATGAGTCAGTAATTCATGTTGCGCAAAAAGGTCATTCTGAATGAAATGAAGAATCTCAAAGTAGTAATTTTTGCATATTTAAGAGATATTTCATCCGACGACTGCCGGATTCAATATGACCAAAACATATATTTGCATAACATGAGTCAGTAAATTAGATTAATAACCGACCTAATTTTTGTATTTACATAACTTAATTAAAATAAAACAATACTTAGGCTTTTAGAATTTAACTCTTCAATTTTAATAATTTGTTGTATATATTTATTTGCTATCGATTATAATTATTGCTAATCATCAACACAAAATACTGTATTAAAAATTATATTTGGAAAAAAATTGGAATTATTTTAATGACTAAAAACTTCAAAAGCTTATTCTATATTTTAATGTTTGCTTTCCCGGCAGTTTCCTTTTCGCAATTCAACAAGGTAGTGCAAATAAGTCATCCCGGAGATACTACATTCTGTTGAAGTTTCAGTTGCAATCAATCCAACTAACCCCAAAAATGTAGTTGCATCATTTATGAATTATACCAAAAATAATTTCCCAAACATATTAAGCTATACATATGTTTCACAAGACGGCGGGCTTACCTGGTTAAAAATTGAAACTAAGAATCCGGAAAAAAGGATACAAGGAGATGACGCGATAACATTCAGCTCAGAAGGAATTTTATATCATTCATATTTATCTTTTTACGGAATATGGAACGAAAAAAAAGAAAGACCGACATCCGGAATTTATGTTAGCGGTTCAACCGATGGCGGAATTTCATGGCCTATTCGCTCAGCGGTTGTAGATCATATAAATACTCCTGATCCAATGGAAGATAAACCATATATTGTAACGGACAATTCTACAGATTCACCTTATAAAAATAATTTATACATGGCATGGACGCATTTTGAAAAATATGGAAGCAAAAACCCTGCTGATTCTAGTCAGATTTATTTTTCAAGATCTTTAGACGGCGGCAAAACATTTTCTTCTTACAAGAGAATTTCTACTGATGGCGGTGATTGTCTTGATAGTGACAACACAGTTGAAGGTGCAGTTCCCACAGTTGGGCCAAGTGGACAGATTTATATAGTTTGGGCTGGCCCTCGCGGATTAGTTTTTACAAAATCATTAGATGGCGGAAAAACTTTTTCTAAAAACGAAGTTATCGGATACATTAAAAACGGCTGGGATATAGAAGTACCCGGAATTGATAGAAGCAATGGAATGCCGGTTACAAAAGTTGATTTAAGCAAGGGACAGAATAGCGGCAGCATTTATGTAAATTGGGTTGATGATAGAAACGGGGATCATGATGTTTTTGTAAAGTATTCCAGGGACGAAGGAAAAACCTGGTCTGATCCTGTTCGAGTAAACGATGATTCCGTTGGTAACGGCAAAGAACAATTTTTCACATGGATGAGTGTTGATCCGGTTGATGGAGCCATTAATTGTATCTTTTATGACAGAAGAAATTTGGAAGGAACTAAAACCGGTGTAACACTTGCAAGAAGCGTTGACGGCGGTAAAACTTTTAAGAATTATCAGATTAAAATAGATCCTTTTGAATGCAACAAAAATATTTTCTTTGGTGATTATATTGGTATTGATTCATACAATGGTGAAGTTATTCCCGCATTTATGCATTACACTAATAAAAAAAATATAGTAATCTCAGCGGCAATATTTCACTTTAAACCGGGAACGCTGGAAGAGGTAAGAAGTCCATCAAAATTTAAATTGAATTAAGAGTCCTTAAAACATTCTAATTATTTAAGTATTCTAATTAGTTCATTCGGTTCATTTGCAGAATCGGGAGATAAACCTCGTGATTCTTTAATTTCGTATAAAACTGTATTTCCATGATTGCCGGATGTTACAAACGATCTGCACCAAACAGTAGCGCGAGTAATAACCAAAGTTATTCCTTTAGCTGTAAAAAGAGCTAATCCAACCAAGTACATCCTAAAAAATACCTCACAAAATAAACTAAGGGATATAATCTCTCATTTTAGATTCGTTGATAAAATAATCCAACTCAATTACCGGAAAAAGAATAGTAAAAATTAATCTTCCTGAATCTTTTAAACTTTTGATAAACAAACTTTTTATTTGTGATGATGAAATTCAAATATTTTGAATTTCTTCTTTAGGGGAGTATTAACACTGATATCAAACAGCAATAAAGACCATCCGCTTGAAAATGATAGAATAGATTGGTTTGCTTATTGAGAACTAAATCAAAAAGATAATTGCTCTAAGCAATATTTTAAAGTTGGAACTAATAATAAAATACTGTAAGTTGAAAATTAACAATATGTTATGAATGCAAAAGAACAATATCTCATCCATAAAGATCTGAATTGGCTTAACAATAAAAATTTTTAATAAAAAAAATCAAAAAAAACGATTTTATTTTTCCGAGATTTAGCGTTTTTCAACTATTAATACAATATGGAATTAAAATGTAATTGACCGTGCGAAGCTGTATTTAAACTGATAAAATTTAGTCATATAAATTAGTATAAAGTTATAAGGGGGTAATTAGTAAAAATAATGGTGAATTAAGATAATGAATAAATCAAAATTATTGAATCAAGTGAGCGATATAATCAAAGTAAAACATTATAGCAAAAGAACGGAAGAGGCTTATAAGCGCTGGATAAAAGAGTTCGTATTATTCAATAAGAAGAAACACCCGATGTTTATGGGTGAAAAGGAAATAAGTAGTTTTATTAATTATCTTGCAGTTTCGCTGCATGTTTCCGCATCGACACAAAACCAGGCTATGAACGCAATCTTGTTTCTTTACAGGGAAGTGCTTAAACAAAAAATTGGCTGGTTAGATGATGTTCAAAGAGTTAAAAGGATAAAACATCTTCCTGTAGTTTATTCAAAAGAAGAAGCCAGATTAGTTTTGGATCATCTTGACGGAGTATATAATTTAATTGGTTCGATATTGTACGGATCCGGTTTGCGATTATCGGAATGCTTAAAAATGCGTGTAAAGGATCTGGATTTTGCCTATAAACAAATAGTAGTTAGGGACGGAAAAGGAGAAAAAGACAGAGTAACGACTTTGCCGGAGAAAATGATTCCTTTGTTGAAGCAACATCTAGAAAAAGTAAAAAAACAGCATAATTTAGATCTAAAAAAAGGATTAGGAGAAGCTGTATTACCATATTCCCTTAGGAAAAAATATCCTAACGAAAGTAAAATGTTTAAATGGCAATATTGCTTTCCATCTAAGGTAATGTTTTATAGTGCAAAAGATAAGATAAAATATAGAGAACATGTACATGCAAGCACGGCACAAAAGGAAATAAGAAAAGCCGTATTGGAATCCGGCATTAACAAACAGGGAACACCGCACACATTTCGTCACAGCTTTGCAACGCATCTATTAGAAAACGGTTACGATATACGAACAGTGCAGGAATTGCTTGGACATAAAGACGTAAGAACAACGATGATATACACGCATGTTTTAAAGCAGGGAGGACTGGGAGTTAAGAGTCCTTTAGACTAGATATAACCTAAAAAGTACTGATTGATATCAAGAATATTTTTCTCAATATCACTCATGCGAATTAGGAAAAAGAATCAAATAATAATTGCATTTAGCGTGTAAAAGAAATAATTTATAATTAGGCTAATGTATATTAAAAACAAAATGATAGCAGAAAAATACTAATATCACGAAATTTGCAGTAAAGTGATATGAAGAAAAAGTTCTATATAATTAATAGTTAGGGCGTATAGGCAATAACACTTAAACAAAAAAAATAATTATATGAATCTCAAATTATTTGTTTTTCTTAAATATACATTCATAATATTTACAATTTGCATCAATGGATTAAATGCTCAATGGATTAAATGTGCAGACGTTGATGGTTTTGATACTCGTGCATTTTTGGTTAGTGATACTATACTATACGCTGGTTTTGAGGGAAAAGGAGTTTATATTACCACAAACGGCGGGAATAATTGGATTTCAGCAAACACCGGACTGAATAATCCTTCATTTGTTTGCACTTTTGCAAATATTGGCAAAACCATTTTTGTCGGCACTGGTGAAGGTGCTTATTTATCTACAAACATTGATAGTGGATGGGTGGCAGTAGATTCTAGCCTCACAAATGAATGGGTTCTTTCATTTTCTATCAATAATCGAGGTGATATTTTTGCAGGCACTGTAAGAGGTTTATTCTATTCAATCGATACAGGAAAAACTTGGATTGCATTAGATAGTGAGTTTGTTAGCATTAATACATTTGCAATTATTACAAACAGTTCTTTTGAGGAAAATATATTTGCAGGGACTGATGGTGATGTTTTCCTTTCTAGCAATAATGGTAGTACTTGGGAAATAATCAACAATACTTGGCGAGGAGTAGTTCGTGCATTTGCTGTAAAGGATAATAATCTTTTTGTCGGTACTGATGGCTATGGTATTTTTCTTACTACTAATGGAGGGATTAATTGGACCTCAATGAACTCTGGTTTTTCCAGTAATTCTGTTCTATCTCTTGCATTATGCGATACTATTCTATTTGCTGGTACTACAGATGGTGTTTTTATTTCCAGCAACAATGGAATAACTTGGTCTTCTGTAAATTCAGGATTGATGGATAATGTAGTTTTTGCTCTTACTGTATATGATTCGAAGCTTTTCGCTGGTACTCAGGGGGGCATTTGGTATAGACCTCTTTCAGAATTGATTACATCTATTGAGAAGCCACCTTTTGAAATATCTAAATTTTATCTATATCAGAATTATCCTAATCCTTTTAACTCAACAACTAATTTTAGATATGAGTTGCCAAATAGTTCATTCGTAAGATTTGTTATATATGACATCCTTGGAAGGCAAATGAAAATACTTGTCAATGAAGAAAAACCAAGAGGAATGTATAAAATAAAATTTGATGCAAGTGATTTAGTAAGCGGAATCTATTTCTATAAAATTGGAACAAATGAACTTTCGGAAACAAAGAAATTCATATTAATTAAATAAAATTACGCCCTAACAAGTGCTTCAACCCGACAGCGTTTTCGCATTCGGCAATTTTATAATTTTAATGTTGGTCGTTCCGTTTCGGGTAACTTGTTCGGCTTTGTTCTACTAAACAAAATTTTTTAAATCATTAATGTTTGTGCTTCTATTCGGCAGTCTTGTTATGGGCTGCGGGTTAAGCACAACGCCGTTAGGTGCCATAATAAATAATTCTTTTTATAATTTTAACCGAGGTGATAAATGAGGTATAATCAAAAATATTACAGAGTTGTATTTGATGAAGGGGAAAAAATAATGTTTTTTTGTATAGGTTATAATCTTGACGTTGCTGAGGAATTTGCTGCGGTTGAAATTTTTTCAAATCCAATTCGTAATATTCAGTTAATCACAACAATCCACTTAGTAAGAAGGAAGAACTCCAATTTTTAGGTTCAACTTGTATTACAGAAAAATCAAACAGAGCTTATGAAATTAAATTTTTAAAAAAGTTTTTTATAGATAACTATAATCAAGAAGTTTTAGTATCAGAGATGTAATTTAGAAAGAATTATTTGAGAATGAAAATATATATTGATGGAGAAAGTCTAAGACCTGATGATTTTTCGGAATTTGAAGAATACGTAAAAGAAAATAATATTACTTTCCAACTTAATACTCTATCTAATATTAACGAGATTTGTGATAATCACGATTTGATATTTACTGGAAATGAAGAATTAATAAAATTATTAATCGAAAAAAATAAAAATATTATTATCAAAACATGCTATCCTGTTTCAACAGATATAATAGAAATTTGTAAAAAAAGCTTTAAATTATTTGGAGAAAAAGGGAAAGTATATCCACCGATTAAAATATCTTGTAAATTAGAAAAACTTTAAAAGGTAAAAAAACAAAAATTAAAAACGCAACTAACCAGCCAATCAAGCGGACGCCGTTTTCGCATTTGGCATTTTATAAATTTTAGAGTTAGTCGTTCCGTTTCGGCTAACTTGTTAAAGGTAGTTCTATTAAATAACATTGTTGCAAACTGCGCTTACGATGAAAGTTAAGCACAGTTTGCTAAATCATTCGGCAGTTGTTTTTTAAGTGGCATTCTTGTTCTGGGGCGCCGCTTATCGGCAACGCCGTTATGCATTTAATTATAGTGAGGTAAAATGAAACATATATTATTTATAATTTTCTTTGTCTCCCCTCAATTTATTTTTTCACAAAAACAAATACGACTTTAAGCAAATTGTAGATTTATTACGTGATTCAAAAATCATTGCACAAGATGATGAGAACACATATTTGGGAACATTAGCAAATGAATTTAATAGTGAGTCAATATTCAACGAATATGGTACTTATGGAAATGAATTTTCCTCACAATCCATATGGAATGAGTACTCAACATTTGGAAATGAATTTAATGTTTATTCACCATTTAATAAATTTTCAACTCAACCTCCTATGCTTATAAAAAATGGCAATATAGTTGGATACTTAACTACAAATAAAAGCATAAAAAATGGAATTTCCCCAAACCTTTTAAAAGCGTTAAAAGAAAAATTTTAGTCATAATTTCAAAAGGTGTTAGTATGAAATTTTATATAATAAAATATGCTTTACTGTTTTTCACA
>CAVUCE010000007.1:0-414281 GCA_963739985.1 uncultured Ignavibacteriales bacterium | reverse complement strand
CAAAAAAGAAGAGCTCCTAATTAAAGGATTTTCTAAATAAGAAACAAATAATTCCGACTAAAAAGTTCTATTTTTTCTTTTTTATCATGAAAACTTTGTATTATTAAGTAGGTTTATGGTATTTGCATAGTCAATATCCCTGCAAATCAATGATAAACAATAAAAAAGTCGACACATATTGCGTCGACTTAAATATTATTACTATGTGTAGAAATTTAGTTCTTTGTTAATTGATATAATAGCAGGAATATTGTAGCAACGCTGCTTACAACACCTAAGTATCCTCCAACTTTATATACGTAGTAATCAAATGAATGATTTGGATCTTTGGGAACATAGATAAAATCACCGGGATCAATTGTAATATTTTCTTTATCTGACACATTTATCCATTTTCTTGAATTACCCTTAATTATAGCAATATCATCATATTTTGCTAACTCCCCTAATCCCCCAGCTTTGTTTAGGTAGTACTTATAATCTTCCCCTTTTATAAACGGTACTGCTCCAACAGAAACAACCTGCCCAAAGACATAAACAGTTGTAAGCTTTTGCGGAATGACAATTATATCTCCGTTCCTAACAATTGTATTTCCAGCATCAGAGTTTCTGCTTAAAACACTATCAAAATTCATTGCGGATTCATCAACAAGCTCTCTTATTCTTTCATCGAGACGAAACATGGATGTATCTTTTTCTGTAAGTGTTGTCATTCTCATCATTCTGCTTTTCTCATATTGGAAAGTCAGGGGATTTGGTGTCTGTGTTAAATATTTGGTTTCATCTTCCAAGGACATTCCAAATTGTTTCTCTAAAACCAATTTTAAAGTGTTTGCTTTAACCAGCTTTGCTCTTTTAAGTGAAGCATCTGCTGTTATACCACCCGCAGCTAATAAAGCTTCTCTAATGGTAGTTGTATTCTTTGTTATCGGGATTTTGCCCGGACGATTAACTTCGCCAAGTACTGTTACCGTAAAATCTTTTCTCTGTGATTCATCCGCTAATACAACAATTCTATCGCCGCGCTTAAGAGGAACATCACTGGTAATATCTACAACATTCTTTTCCATCTTTTCGCCGTTATAACTAAGCCGATCAATTTCAACTTTTGTTACATTTTCATAGGCTTTATTAACACCCATTGCTAATTGTAAAGCATCCTGTAGCTTATCTCCTTCTACAAAGGGAAATTTGCCGGGTTTATTTACAGCGCCAGACACTGTAAAGAAATCATGTTTGAAATCTACCGGAGGAAAAATTAAAACATCATCGTTTTTCAGATAAGGATTATTCTTAAAATCACCGGTGTTACGGAATTTAAGCAAATCTAGATGTTCTGTGGTTCCGTCAGATCTTTTAAGAATAATATCTCTTAAAGAATAATCTTCTAACTTCTTATTTATTTCATCCAGAAGCTTCGGATCTGTAATTGACCTTAACGCTTTTTCTCTTGCCTCATTGTACATACGTGTAACAAACTGATCAACTCTTTCCGAAATCATAGCGGGGTATGTTCCGGTAATTATAAAATCACCGCCTATTGTTACACTTATAGCAGCTGACTGCAGAAATGAATTACTAGATGATTTCGTGTCCATCTGAGCAAAAGTTGAAGAAAAGAATATCAACAAAAACAATAATGACAGATATTTCTTCATTTATAGTTTACCTTATAGTTTTCTATTTATAGTTATTTAAATTTTATATTGTTCGGCGTAATATTTTACATAATCACCGGAAATTATTCTCTCCCACCAATTTTTGTTATCCATGTACCAATCAATTGTTTGAGTTATTGCAGACTCAAAAGTAAAAGACGGCTTCCAGCCTAATTCAGATTGTATTTTAGATGAATCAATTGCATACCTTCTATCGTGGCCGGGTCTGTCTTTTACATATTGAATTAAAGATTCGGGTTTCTTTAAGTATTTTAGAATCAGTTTTATGATTTCAATATTCGGCATCTCGTTGCTAGCGCCTATGTTATAAACTTCACCTACTCTACCTTTATCAAAAACCAGATCTATTGCTTTGTTATGATCAATTACATATATCCAATCTCTCACATTCATTCCGTCACCGTAAACAGGCAAAGGTTTATCATTAAGCGAATTGATAATCATCAGCGGAATTAATTTTTCGGGGAACTGTAACGGACCGTAATTATTGGAACATCTCGTAACAACAACAGGCATTCCGTAGGTATGATGAAAAGCCATTACCATCATATCGGCAGCGGCTTTACTTGATGAATAAGGACTGTTCGGAGATAAAGGAGTTGACTCCTTAAAAAGTCCCTCTTTACCTAAACTACCATAAACTTCATCCGTTGACACTTGAAGAAATTTTTCAACTTCAAATTTTCTAGCGGTTTCCAGCAAAACGTTTGTTCCGATAACATTAGTTTGATAAAATATACCGGAACCAAGAATACTTCTGTCAACGTGAGATTCTGCCGCAAAGTTTATAACATATTTTATTTTGTACTTTTCAAAAATGTACTTTACCAAATCGAGATTACAAATATCACCCTTAATGAATTTATAACTCTTTTTATTTTCCGACTCTTTCAAATTTTCCAGATTGCCGGCATAAGTTAGTTTATCAAGATTTACGATAAAATAATCATCACGTTCATGTAAGATATGATTTATAAAATTACTGCCAATAAACCCGGCACCGCCGGTAACTAAAATATTCTTCATTTAACTCCAATATTTAGTATGAAAATAACCCGACAAACACACCGGCCTGAATAAAGAATGCGTTTCCGTTCAAGCCGCTTGGTACATTATTTAAACTTTGATTGTTGCCGTATTGCCATTTCTCTGCAAATGTTAATTGATAACCGGCACCGATTCTAAAAGAAGCAAATCTGTAAAAAGGAATATCAACATTTAGCGTTGGAGAAACCATCCAGTAACTGTTACTTAAAGTTCTTTCAACATTATATGATGAGCCGCTGTTTGCATCTTTCCAAACATCACCCCAATCTTGCGCTCCGGTATTATTGTATATTTTAATCTGCAAACTTCCGCCGCCGATAATTGCACCAACAGAAACAGCAACATCTCTTATAAAAGGCAGAGTATATTCTACAGTTAATCCCCCACCGCCCATAGAATAAACCACTTCATGATTTCTTCCGCTGAAAAAAGCATTTTCCGAAGTCGATCCGCTGAATCCCATTCCACCTACTCGAAGAAAAGGAGCGAATCCTAAATAAATAAATCCGCCGCCGCCCGAAGCATAAAATCCCCCTGTTGATAATTTAGGGACACCAAAACTGGAAAGTTGATCATTTAATTTCCCGACTTGCGGTACAATCCAAATTGGAGAAAATCCGCCGCCGCCGCCCAACGGGGCATCAAAATAAGTTGATTGTTGAGCAAATAAGGAAACCGGAATTATAATTGAAAATATTGTTACGAAAAGTATTTTCTTCATATTTCTTCTTAAATAGAGTTGATAAATTTACCAATGAAGGTATGAAAAAGCAAAGAATTTAACGTTAATTCGGATCATCAGAAATTTAGCCGGGAAATTAGTTAGAACTTAAAGATAGATTAAGTCATTTATTTAAGGACAAATAATAAAGAGAAATCAACCCACAGATTAATCTGTGGGTTAGTAAAAATAAAAATGTATTATTTAAAACTGTTTTAACAGTTTTTATACTAGGCAATCTCTAATTCACACAACCGGTTAATTTAGATTTCTCTCTTACTACCGGCAGCTGCTGTATAGGATATCCCAAGAAATTCCTTCTGGGAAAATGACAATTACAAATTTCAGATATTATTAAATGACTTAATTTAAGTTTCCCGGCTTAGAATACTTAACATCCATATGATAATCCCATTTATCGAAGTATAGATTTCCGCCCTTCCACTCTACTTCGCCTCTCTGAAAATCATTGTCTTCGCTTCTAGGATAAATCTTCTCAGGATAAAGCGGCTGACCATAATTATCGTTCACAATTAAGCGATAAGAATCGATTCCGCCTATATAAAAATATTTTACATGAGGATCATCGGAATCCTGTATTCCGAAATTTTGATCAAGCGGAACCCAGCCGTAACCTTCAAAATAAACTTCGCACCAATCATGCAAATTTACACTTCCGGGATGCATCATCCAGCCGCTCTGCCATTTGCAAGGTATTCCGTTATAGCGGGCAAGAGTCATAAATGTTAAAGTCATAATTCCGCAATCGCCGTGCATGTTTGTTAAGCAGTAATTGGAAATATTTTTAATTGTAGAATACTCTCTCGCACTTGCCCATGGAATATTTTTATTCATCCATGTATAAATTTTCTTTACTTTTTCATAAGGATTTGTTTCATCGCCGACAATCTTTTTTGAGAGTTCTTTTATCTTATCCGAAAAAACAATATGAGGCGGACGTTCAGCGGTAAACTTTTTATATAATTCAGAATTTTTATCATACGGTTTTACTTTTGCCGGATCAATATTATGCCACTCAGAATATGCCGTATAACTTAACTTCATCTGGAATACCGTCGGCTCACCTTTTACCGCAGGTTTTTGCAAGTATAAAGTTCTCTGAGGATCCGAATCCTTAGCAACTGTGTACTCATCGGAATTAACAGAAATTAATTTCACGTTTGTCTGTCTTGCATAATTTTCTTTGGGATAAGGCAGCCAGCATCTAATCATTTGACCGGAAGGAACAGCATCTGCATCAACCGTTAATGTATAAGTTATATCCATATTTACCGGGTTGCTTAAAACTTTACCGGATGCCAAACATTCTTTTACTGATTCGGGAATGTGAGTTTTTAAGAATGTTTTCAGTTTATCATTCGGAATGCTATCAACTTCTGCTTTTCTCTCTTTTGCCGCTTTGTTTATTCTGAACAAATTGGGAACAGCATTGTGGAAAAACATTTTTTTGCCGTTGATGACTTTCATCTCTAATGATTTTTCTTTTACCCAGTCATCGATCATTCGCTCGGTTAAGTTAGGATAATATTTCTTCAATCCTTTTTTTACATCGTCTTCAGTTTTTGTAAAATCTAATTTAATTCTGTTCATCTTATCAATTTCAAAATTCAATTGATATTTTTCTTCTTCGGAAATTGAATCGGATTTTAATTTATCCTGAATCATTTTTACGGCTTTATCAAAATTGCCGCTATTAATTTGCTTATTAATCTCAGAATATTTTGTTTGCGAAAGTAAAAACGTAGAAGGTAACATAAGCATTAAAAGAAGGATTAATTTTTTCATGGCAAAATAAATGTTTATTGAGAATTAAGTTTATGCAAATATACTAATTTAGGCAATTAATATAGTAATCATTAAGTTAAGAGAATAATAATAAATATTATATAAAATTATCAAAAATGAATCTATCAAATTTTACAAAAACTGTTGACAAAAAGAAAAATTTAGCAATAGGACTTATGTCCGGAACTTCATTAGATGGAGTTGACGCCGTTTTGGTAGAAATTACCGGAAGCGGAACCAAAACAAAGATTGAGCAGCGGAAGTTTATTACTTATCCATTTCCCAAAGGATTGAAAAAAAAAATCCTTGAAAATTCGGCATTAAATTCAGGTAATGTTTCGGATATATGCAGACTAAACTTTCTGATCGCCCATATATATGCCGATGCAGTAAAACTCTTTGTGCAAAAAAAGTAAAGTTGAATTGGCGGAAATAGATTTTATCGGCTCGCACGGACAAACAATTCACCATCTTCCCCAAAAGAAAAATTATTACGGATATAATTTCGGTTCAACGCTGCAGATTGGCGATCCAAGTGTGATTGCAAAATTAACCGGGATATTAACCGTGGGTGATTTTAGAAATGCTGATGTTGCGCTTGGCGGACAGGGCGCACCTCTTGTTCCCTATTTTGATTATATCATGTTTCACTCAAATAAAATAAATCGTGGTTTACTTAACATTGGAGGGATATCCAACATTACGGTTTTAAATAAAAAAGGTGACTCATCATCAGTTATTGCGTTTGATACCGGTCCAGGCAATATGATGATTGATATTATTGCAAAAAAATATTTTGATGTTGATTATGATAAAAACGGTAAGATTGCTGCATCAGGGAAAATAAATGAAACGTTATATACTGCTTTAGTTAAACAAGATACTTATATCGAAAAGAAAGTCCCTAAATCAACCGGACGTGAATACTACGGGAAAGAATTTTTGAACTCGCTTTTTAAAAAATTTTCAAGAACACCCAAAGAAGATTTTCTTGCTACGGTTGCAGATTTTACTGCCTACGGAGTATATCGTAATTATGAAAAATTCATTAAAAACGAAACTGAAATTGAAGAATTATTTGTAAGCGGCGGCGGCGCAAGGAATAAATTTATAATGAAATCATTGCAGAAATATTTTGGTAAAACGGTTGATGTTAAAAACGTAAAAAATCTCGGCATTTCTTCGGACGCAAAAGAAGCGATTTGTTTCGCGGTTTTAGCGAATGAGACTCTGTCAGGCAACGCATCGAATATTCCGCGCGTTACCGGAGCATCAAGATCAACTGTACTTGGTAAAATTTGTTTGCCGTGATTATGGTCATTCTGAAGGAGTGATAACGACTGAAGAATCTGCCATACATTTGGAAAATGATTATCCATGAAATACTAAAGATTCTTCGCTGCGCTCAGAATGACTTAGAACTTTTGGCCATTCTGAAGGAGTGAAACGACTGAAGAATCTGCTATACATTTGGAAAATAATTATCCATGAAATACTAAAGATTCTTCGCTGCGCTCAGAATGACTTAGAACTTTTGGTCATTCTGAAGGAGTAAAACGACTGAAGAATCTGATGATGCATTTGCGAAATAATTATCCATGAAATACTAAAGATTCTTCGCATGCGCTCAGAATGACTTAGAACTTTTGGTCATTCTGAAGGAGTGATAACGACTGAAGAATCTGTCATACATTTGAAAAATGTTATCAATGAAATATGAGAGATTCTTCGCTGCGCTCAGAATGACCTAGAACTTTTGGTCATTCTGAAGGAGTGAAACGACTGAAGAATCTTTTAAACTTATCATGCTCATCAAAATAAATTTAATTTTTTCTATAAAGAACTGGACAAATTTCATGAAAATACTAATTACCGGGGGAAGCGGATTATTAGGACAATATTTAAACATTGCGACTTCCAAAGAGCATGAAGTATTAACTTTATATCACAATAATATAGGCAACTGCTCAGAATTTAATTCTGCAAGAATCAATATAACTGAGAGTGAAAATCTTGAAAATGTTTTCGAGTCTTTCAAACCTAATATGGTAATTCATACAGCGGCAATATCAACTCCCGACACAAGCAAAACACCAACCAAAGAAGTTTATAAAATAAATGTAAACGCCACTAAAACTATTGCTGAATTGTGCAAAAAATATAATGCTAAATTAATTTATACTTCTACTGATTTGGTTTACGCGGGTTATCGCGGAACTATGCTGAAAGAGAACTCAAAGTTAATCCCGGTTTCATTATACGCAGAGACAAAATTAATGGGCGAAGTTAAAATTCAAGAAACTTTTGATAACTATATTATTTTAAGAACCGCACTTTTATATGGCAAAGGGTTAAATCACTCATCATGTCATTTTCAATCGATGTTGAATAATTTGAAGCAGAATAAAGAAGTAAAATTATTCGGCGATCAACTCAGAACTCCGCTTTCACTAATTGATGCATCAAAAATGATAACGGAATTAATTGCGAAAAATGTGAAAGGTGAAGTGATAAATTTTGGCGGATTGGAAAAAGTCTCCCGTTTTGAGCTTGGAGAAATTTTATGCGATCTAGGCAAATTTGATAAATCACTTTTGGTGAAAACTTCTATGATTGATATACCAAATTATCCGCAAGTTGCTGATGTTTCTATGGACACCGAAAAACTTCAATCACTTGGGATCAAGCAAAAGTCAATTAGTGAATCTATTGCAGAAATAATTTCATAAGCAATTATTTTTGTTACACTGAGAACGCTAAGAAATCACAGAGAGCCTCGGAGAAAAATTATTTTTTAGGAGAAATTTTGAATCATTTATTAGGTGCACATACTTCTATTAGCGGCGGTGTTTCAGAATCTATACCGCGAGCGGAAAAATTAAAATTCGCCGCGATGCAAATCTTCACTAAAAATAATAATCGCTGGAATTCCAAACCGCTGGAGGAAAAAGAAATTGAATTATTTAAGGATCGTCTTGCAAAATCAAATATTAAACTCGTAGTTACGCATGATTCATATTTAATAAACCTATGCGCAAAAGATAAATCTCTTCGAAAAAAATCTAGAGAAGCATTTGTTGATGAATTAAAAAGATGTGAACAACTCGGAATTCCGCATTTAAATTTTCATCCCGGCGCGCATACGGGACAAGGCGAAGAAGAAGGAATAAAGCTTATTGCAGAATCTATTAATATCGCTCATGAAGAGACAAAAAGCTTTAAAGTTTCCAGCATGCTTGAGATGACCGCCGGTCAAGGAACTGTAATCGGCTATAGATTCGAGCAGCTGGCAAAAATTATTGAACTTGTTGACGATAAAAAGAGAATGACTGTTTGTATTGATACCGCACATATTTTTGCCGCCGGATATGATATCAAAACAAAAAAGAATTATGAAAAAGTTATTAAGGATTTTGATGATCTAATTGGATTAAAAAAATTGAAATGCTTCCACATGAATGACAGCAAAAAAGAACTGGGTTCTCGCGTTGATAGACACGAACATATTGGAAATGGTTTTATCGGTAAAGAAGGCTTCAAAAATATAATGAATGACAAAAGACTTGAGAAGATTCCAAAGATTTTAGAAACGCCAAAAGGGAAAGATCAATTAGAGGATTTAAGAAACATCAAAATATTAAAGGGTTTAATTGCAAAATGATAAATATTTGCAGCAACTAGATTTTCTTCCGGTCAGCTAACTTACTTCTCTCTCTCTTAAAGCCAACCGGAAGACTTTTTTATTTTAAGTAAATCATCTTTTTAGTGACTTTTAGATCTTCAGTAATTAATTCATAATAATATACGCCGCTCGGAAGTCCTTGAGCATTAAAGAAAACCTTATAATTTCCGGGCTCTTTTACTTCATCAAAAATTGTTCTTATTTCCTGACCGACTGAATTATAAACCTTCACCAAAACTAGTGAATTATTTTTAATGTTTGGCGGAATCGTAAATTCGATGGTAGTGCCAGGATTAAAAGGATTTGGATAATTCTGCTTCAAATTATAATCTTTAGGCAAAATATTTTGTTTAGCAACCGAAGTTGCCGGAGACCAATCTTTATATTTATAAATCGTTTCTCCCATCGCATAAGCTACGGAGTTGTTAATTCTTCTTATTCTATTTACGCGTTTTCCAAAATTTGCATCGTGCCATGAAGAGCCGCCGTCAGTAGTTTCCAATGTTGTATAAGTCGTATTTCCACCGGCCCAACCAACAGAATCGTTTATAAATCCAATTCCCTGTACATAATATCCATTTGATTTAAGAAAATTTTCCTGCCATGTTTTACCGCCGTCGGTTGTTTTCACAAAATTAACAACCTTGCCTGTATCACGTTGAAGTGAAGCATAGCCAATATTTTTACTCGGGAAATTAATCTTCCAGCACCATTCGCCTGTTTGCGAAGAAGTAAAAACATTTTTCCAGGTTGCGCCTCCATCAGTTGTATGAAGAATAATACCATTTGAAGTTTCGTTCGGTGCACCGTTTCCACCAACCACAAAACCCGAATCAGGTGATGTAAAATAAATGTCCATTAAATCGGCGGCATAATTGCTCATACTTTTTGTAACCCAGGTTGCACCTTTGTCTGTACTTTTCAAAAAATAAACCGGTCCGCGTACCCTACCTACACCGACTATAATAGAATCATTAATAACATTTAATCCGCAAATTCCTCTTGGCTTTGGACCGATGAAATTATTTACCGGGTTCCATGAAGTACCGCCATTTGTTGTTCTAAATATAAGATTAGTATCTGTTTGGCCTCCGAATTCATTTGTACCTAAATTACCGGCAACTCCGGTTAGAGAATCCAGAAATCCAATCGAACGAAAGTATATTGTACCGCTATCAAATTGGTTTTTCCATGAATTACCTCCGTCTGTTGTTTTCCAGATTTTACCTCTTCCAACTACCCAACCTAGGTTTTCGTTAATGAAAAATCCATCATCATGCCTAGAAGTTGTAGGAGCGTTTGGCAGAGCTTTCCATGAAGACTGCGCTTTTAATGAAGAACTTAACAAGCAGACAAAGATAGCCGTGAAAACGTAGTAATAAATTTTCAAAGTAGCTCCGGATTTTATTGTGGGGAAAAATGATTAAATAAAGATAAAGATTATTTGTTACGTTGCAAACATTAAAAGTTAGGATTGTAAGTCAGATTTACTTCCGAAATTTGGCGGTTAAGAACCGAGATGATTTTCCTAAAAATGTAGAGACACCATTATGGAGTCTCTACAATATTAAAAGATATCTTGCTATCACTTAAGAAGTATCATTTTCTTTATAGAATGATACTTTCCTGCATCTAAACGATAAAAATATATTCCGCTTGAAATATTATTTCCACTAAATTTAATTTGATGATATCCTGCTTTTAATAATTCATTAAGAAGTGTTTCCACTTTTTGACCAAGAGAGTTATAAACGATTAAACGTACATTACTCTTTTGGGGTAAACTAAATTTAATAGTTGTAACCGGATTAAACGGATTAGGATAATTTTGGGAGAGCTCAAATTTAGCAGGCAATTCTGCATTTAACTCAATTGCTTTTGAATAATTATATGTACCGTCATTATTAATTTGTTTTAATCTATATTTTATTTTCCCTGATGAAATATTCTCATCTTTAAAAGAATATTTCTTAATTGAATTAGAATTTCCGCTTCCCGTAACAAATCCAATCTTCTTCCAATTATTCATTGTTAATTGTTTACTGTTAATTATTCTCTGAACCTCAAATCCGTAATTATTAACTTCGGTTGATGTAGTCCAATTAAGCACCACTTGATTATTATTAATTGAGGCTGAAAATGCATTAAGTTCTACAGGCAACGGTGAGGCAGTAGCCTCATCAGCGCCTTTGTAAGGATAGGTAGCACTTCTAGTATCGCCGTCTATGTCGATTGTAACTGCAGATAACGGTATTCCGGTAAGATAGCCGTCACCAACCGAACCGCCTGATAAGTGTAAGTCAGTCAATGAAGTAAAAGTTACATTTTTATCAACCGAGTGCGATTCAGTTCCGCTAGCCGATTTATATGAAGAAATATTTTGATAGTCACTCCCATTATAATAAATCAAATTCGTACCGGCGCTGTAATAGTCGTTATAATCAATGGTACTAAAAGAAGAATTATTTATAAAGAATGCACCCAAACCGTTTTCGTTATTTACAAAAAGATTATTTTCAAGAAAGTTATTACTATTAGAGCTTGATGACACAAAACATTCACTGTTTGTGTTGGAACCGGAAGGGCTTTCTTTTATTGATACTGTATTATAATATATTTGCTGATAACTCGAACTGGTCAAATAAATTCCTTTCGCTGTACTTTGAATAAAATTGTTTGCAGTTAATCCTTTAGTTGAACTTGTTCCTGTACAGAAATCAATAATAATGCCTCTGTCGGAGATACCGCTGATCTTATTGTCTTCCACATCCAGGTTATTATCGCATGCTCCAAGATCAACTCCAATATTACTGTTTGAAATAGTATTCGATTTAACAATAGGTGCTCCGTAATCAAATACATAAACAGCCTGATCATAAACATTGCTGAAGGTATTGTTTTCAATATCCATTCCGGTTGCATATGTAGCACTCCCGGATTGAACATCAATCCCCTCGCTTCCGTTTGAAAAAGTATTATTTTGAAAAGTAAGAGAATTACATGTTGATCCGGAAGAATATATCAATGCAAAATTGGATGAACTTTGTGTTGTGGAAACTCCGTTAAAAATATCGCCTGTAAAATTTAGATTACTTGCTCCGCTGTTTATTAAAACGCAAGTAGCGTAGTTTGTACCGAGAGCAGAAATAGTAACATTCTTAAAAGTGATGTAACTTGCCCGGTTTAAATTTATTACATAGTTAGATGAGTATGAAGATGCAGTATATTCAATTATTACATCCGCGGCATTGCCGGAGTTAGATTCAAATATTATTTTATTCGAAGAACTGCTGCCTGAAATGCTTGATGGAAAGTTTACTTGCTCCGAATATGTACCGTTATCAATTTTAAGATCTACCAAACCACTAATTCCGCGTAATCTCAAATCGTTAACAGCAGAACTAATAGTAGAATAATCATCTCCTGTTGTAGAACCGATTTTATAAGTCCCTGCCATTGTACCTGAAGCAGCGGTTGTTGTAAATTCATCGGCGCCGATACTTGGAGTGGTATTATCTCTTAACTCATCGTCAATATCATCCGAGACATCAGAATTTACTGATGGAGTTCCACCTGTTGAAACAGCCGCAGTACTTGCGTGCAAATCACTTATTGAAGTAAAGCCAGGATCTGCAGATATTGAATGTGCATCATGAGAAGAGGCCGTTTGGTATGCGGATAAGGTAGTATAATTGGTGCCGTTATAATTTATTAAATTTGTACCCGTAGTGTAAAAATCGTTGTAATCCGAAGTAACCGCACCTGAGGGTTCTTGTAAAACCAAACCGCTTCCCTTAAAAATATTATTCATGATGTTTATATTATTTGAACCGCTATTTATTTGAAATGTTTTTGCATTTGCATGTGTTGAATTAAAACTGTTGTAATAAAAATTGATATAGCTGTTATTGCCGTTTACTAAAACCGCATTGTAATAAGAAGTAGAGGTATTATATGAAAAAAAGTTGTCTGCTATAAGGGCGGGAGAAGAAGCTGAAAATGTACTACTTGTTATTTCAAGGCAAGAAGCAGTAACACCTATAATTTTGTTCTTCAATATTTTAGGACTTCCGCTGGATGTAATTAGAGATATTCCATAATTAGACGATGAAATATCATTTCTATAAATATAAGGTGATTCATAATAATTCAGTCTAACAGCACCATACGTTCCTGTGAAATTTGTAAAATTACAATTAGAGATTTGAATGTTTTTTGAAGGATTTGATTGGGTCCCATCCAAATCTATACCTTCGTTTCCTCCGTTAAATTGGCACCCGTCAAAGAGAAGGTTTTCAGTGTACACTCCGCTAGCGGAATTTACATCAGGATTATATGCGGAAAGATTCGGCTGGTAAAAATTATCGTTTATAAAATTATCATTGTTGGCATTGGTGCCTATACTTACTATTACCGAATGAGTATAATCATCGGGTGTTAATCGCAAGTCCTTAAATGTTACATATTTTATGTTCGCAAGCTGAATTACATAATTATTTGCACTTGTACCGGAATAGTGGATATCTACTTTAGAACTATCCAATGATTTTGATTCTATAACAAGAGGATTTGATTGATTTAATCCCGGAATATAATCGAAAGAAATCTGCTCATTATAGCTGCCGTCTAAAAATTGAAATCTTAATCCGCGGGAAACACCGCGCTTTTCCATCTGCAAAATTGCATCCGTTAAAGTAGTAAAATCCGCGCCGGAACTGCCGATTGTGTAAACCGGACCGCTCAAAGGATTATCCGGTGAATAATCTGGAGTATATTCAATTGCTCCAATATCCGGGTTACTTGAACTCCTGGTATTACCATTAAAATCTTTTACTAAATCTCCTGTAACCAGTGAGTTATTACCTTTATTATTTATCCAACCGGAATTCGGTGTCAGATCAGAAGTTGATACATAAAACGGGTTTGCTTCAAGTGAATGCTGCTCCTGCGAAGTTACATCGCTTTGGAAAGAAGATAAATCGGTATAATTTGTTACACCCCAGGAAATTAGTGTAGGTGTCTTGGAATAAAAAGCATTATAATCAGATAAGGCAATATTTGAAATGCTGTTTGTATAAAGACATTCGCTTCCTGTGCCTGTCATATTATCGGCTACCAAATTATTTTCAATATTAATATTAGAACCGCCGGTAATGTTTATGCCGAGCGCCGCTCTATTATAATATGTTTTTACATCAATGCTTATACTGTTAAAATATATTTTTTGGTAGCTGGAACTATATAAATAAATTAAATTTGCATTGCCATCCGATTTAGATTCTAAAATATTATTTGCAATCATACCGTAACCTGAGGCGGTACCGTTGGAGTATTCTATATCTATGGCTTTGTCGCCGCTGAAGTTTGTCACTTTATTGCTAATAATTTTAAGATTATTGGAACAATACGTTAAATGTAAAACGTATGATGATATGCTGCTAAATACATTTGATTCTATTATGGGAGAATCAAAAGATACCGATGCACTGCCCTTATCAAGATATACTGCCGTGCCCTGACCTGAAAACGTGTTATTAATAATCTTAAGACCGGGAGTGTTATTTCCCTTAAGATATAATCCCTTATATGCATTATTAAAAGTATTGCCGTCAAACACTATATCGCCGGATGAGGAAGAGATGGAAGAACTTGGATTCATTAAGTTATTATAATTTGATGGGCTATCCCCGTTAAATATATTATTTATAAAATTTATATTATTAAGAGTTCCTCCAAACGAAAGTAATGTGGTTGTGCTGCCTGTATATTGAAACGTAAGGTTTTTAAAAGAAATATTAGCGGTATTTTCGACCGTTAGCAAATCATGAGGACTTGCAGTGCCTGAAAATTGAAGGGTAACATCGGAAACATTACCGGTAGAAGACTGGAAGAGAACTGTATCTGATGCTGTGGAACCTGTAATGCTGAAATTTATTATTAGATTCTCATCATAAGTTCCCGATAAAATATTAAAAGTAACACTGCCTGAAATGCCGTTGGTATGAAGTGCGGTTATAGCATCGCTTATTGTTGTGTAATCGCCCCCGCTCCCAATTGTTTTAGTGCCCGATAATGCTTGAGCATTTAGAGATAATGGGAATAACAATATTATAAATAAAACAAATTTTTGGTAAGAACGACGCATCACTTCTCTCCAGATAATAATTTAAATAACTTTTGGATTTTATTTAAGGTAAGTAATGCAAAAGGAATTCGCATCGCATATTTATGCTATACGATTGAAAAATGTAGAGACACCATATATGGCGTCTCTACGAAACAAATTTTTAGATTATTTAAGAAGGATCATCTTCTTTAAAAGACGTGTATTTTTTTCCGATTTTGAGAACATACATGTAAACTCCGCTCGCTATTCCATCGGAATTAAATTGAACCGAGTGGTATCCGGAAGATTCTCTATTATTAACCAATGTAGTTACTTTCTGCCCGAGCATATTATATATACTTAAATTAACATTGCCGGCAGCGGGCATACTGTACCTAATTGTTGTAGTCGGGTTAAACGGATTAGGATAATTCTGATAAAGTGAAAAATCGCCTGGTAAAATATTTTTATTATTATCATTAACAGATGTAATTTGACCGCCGCCATTATCTGTAACATAAACCTTTCCGCTGTCACCTACAGCCCAGCCGTGGTTTTCATCAAGAAAGAATATATCATTCAATTGATATGTGTTAATACCGGAATTCACTTTACTCCATGAATATCCCCCATCGTTTGTTTTCAATATAACGCTGCTTCCGCCGCCCCACTTAGCCGCAATTGCCCAGCCGTTTTTTGCACTCACAAAAAATGGTTTATCCATATTTATATAATAAGGTAAATTGGGCGATGAAGTCGTATCAAATGGAGATCTCCAGGTTAAATTTGAGCCACCAGAATTTACTATTGTAAATTCTGCAACACTATAACGACTGGTTTTCCCGGTAACAAAGATGGAATCTTGTGATAAAATGAAGCTATTATTATAATACGATGTCGTAAAGGTTAAATGGTTAATATATTCCCAATTTTTTCCACCGTTATTAGTTTTTAGAAATAGTTTTGAAAGAGATGAGTCGTAATAATCAACTACAGCAATTCCAGAGGAATCATTAAAAAATTTAAAATTCTCTACTTTATAATCGTGATTTACTAACCTCCAATAATCAAAATTTATATCCTTCCATCCAATTCCTTTGTAATACATGCGGAATAAACCATTGGTGCCGACAAATATAAAACTTGAATCGTAAACAGTCACTTTATTAATGGTTGGATAAACGATCTTTCCACTTATGGTATCTTTAATAGGAGTAGCTTTCCAGTTATTACCTCCATCATAAGTATATAAAAGCTTGCCGTTTTCCCCTCCAGCTACTCCGGAAGTATCATTTAAAAAATTAATACAAGTTAGTTTAGATGTAACCCCGGAATTTTGTTTAATCCAGGTATTGCCTCCGTCAGTGGTTTTGATGATTGCGCCTGAATTTCCTACAGCCCAGCCTTTATCTTTATTTAAGAAATAAACAGCATTCAAGTTTTCACTTATTCCGGTGTTTTGGGCTGTCCATTGTCCAAAAATGTTGATTGTACCCAGAATTAAGATACCAATCATTAAAAGATGAATAGAATTCCTCATAGCAATTCCCACGATTTTTTTAAGGATTTTTGAATTAAGCATGCGTTGATATATAAATAATTGATTCTCTCAACCATTTCAATAGCATGATCATGCGATACTTTTTTAATTTAGTTGTTGGCTTTTAAGATTTGGCTCTTTGTCATTAATCGAGATTTTCAGCACTCACCTTTAAATGTAAACTCGTCGCAAGTACATATAAAAATTGAAAATTTGAAAATTTGAAATTAATAATTACAGAAGTGTACAAATAAATGTAGAGACGCCATATATGGCGTCTCTACGGAACAAGAAATGTTTAAATTATTTAAGAAGTATCATTTTCTTAAATGATGAGAACTTATCACCTACTTTTAGAACATATAAATACACTCCGCTGGCAATTCCGTTCGAATTAAATTGAACTGAATGATAGCCGACAGATTTTTGGCCATTTACAAGCGTCATTACTTTTTGGCCAAGCATGTTATAGATACTCAGATTAACATTGCCTGCGGCAGGCATACTATATTTAATTGTAGTACTCGGATTAAACGGATTAGGATAATTTTGACTTAATGAATAACTAATCGGAATTGGTTTATTCTTTTCAACACCGGTAACAAGATCTAATTCTTTTGTTAATCCGTGCGGATAGACCACCACAAGTTTTTTATCAGGGCTATAAATATTTTCCCGCGGTTTATCAAAACCTGATAATAATAAAGCAAAGACGGAATCCTGGTTATCATCATAACGGATTAAATCACTTACGTTCAGATTAAATGCTAATCCCACTGAAGGATCTTCCGAAGAAGTTAGTGTTCCGTTATAATCTTGAATTCCTAGAGTTTTGTATCCGGTCGTGTCTCCGAATTCAATATCTTGTGCTAAAAATATCGATGAATTATCTAAGGCAACAGTAGCTTTACCTAAATCTGTTATACCGTCTATTGTGCAAACATCTATTTTACCGCTTTCCGATGGCAATAATCTTGCTTTATATTTAGTTACATTCATCAGCTCAATTGATTTATTATCCGGGTTCGATGCAGAATTTGCAGTTGTTTTCAAACCTGATAAAACCATAATACTATTTTCATCTTCAGAAAAAGATGCAGTATCAGTAAAAAATGTATTTCCTTTTCTATCTACATATTTGAAAATTAAATTTGTGTCAGCCGGAATTTTAATAAAAGGACTGGCTTTCCGGTAATTCAAATAAGGATAAAAATTAAAACCATTCAGCATTACTTTTAAAGAATCCGCACCGGGATCAGCAGAGTTATTAACTAATTGTACCCGCGCTGTTGCGCCTAAAATACCTCGTTTTAATATTAGTCTGTTTGTCTGCCCGATTGAATAATCTGAACCATCCGTGGCGATTATTCTATCATAAAGAGTATCAATACTTCCCGGAGCTAAATGCAGCTTGTTTAACAAAGTATCAATCTGTGCGTAAGTAACCGAAAATTTTGTATCCGTATTGGTATTTACTCCATCTATAAATTTAGAGTTTGAAGTAAACTCGGGATTTGTTGAAATATTGAAAACATAAACAACTTTGTTATTTTCCGGGTCTGTTGAAGAATCCCATGTAAAATTGACTTTCTGTGTTGGAGATCCCTCAATTGTAATTAAAGTGTCGGTCTTCGGCATTAAATTCTTCGGGTCGGCAGGAGCGGTATTTGGTTTAAGTAAAACCTGCCCTCTCATTATTCCTGCCGGAGTGGAATCATTCACTACAGAAATGTATATCTTATTTTGCTGCAGTACGATCATCTGGTTCTGATTTAATATGAATGTATTTTCAGATGATTTAAAATTACCTTCCATCATTTGATTGGATAATTCAGGATTCAAGCCGAATAAGGTATCACCATTTACTCCCGCTCCTCCCATGCTCACAAAAGCGGTATCAAATTTCCCTTTATAAAATTTAAAGTTGCCTGAAAAAGAGAGCCTATTTCCTAGCAATGTTGCATCAACAGTTCCATAACTCGCTCCGAATTGCGGCTGCACGGTATTTATTTCTGAAAGATCAGTAGTATAATAAACAGGCTGTGTTCCCGGGCCGCTCCACTTTGCAAGTTGATAACTAGGTAAATCGCCGGCTTCTTTAAAATCACCGGAAACCCAAACACCGGATTTAGATGAAGCCAAAGCATAAACATGAGAGCCGCCGCTGAGTGCCGAGCCAAGTCCGCTCCATTCCCCATTCCATTTAGCAATATTGTGTGAGCTAATCGAATTTGCATAATTGACAACATCGGAAAATCTTCCGCCCACATATAAATCTCCGCCTGTCGTTAAGGCCATGGTTTCAACTTCAGTTAAACTTCTACCGTAAACGCCGTTCGCAAGAGTAGTCCATTTAGATCCGTCCCACATCGCAACATTATTCGGATCGATTGTAGTTTGGTCATCGTTTGTAATTTGAGATAAGTTTCCGCCGATGTAAATAAACCCGGCAAGCGTATCAATCTGAATAGAATTAACTCTATTATTATATCCGGAAATATCGCCGTGGAATTTTTCCCACATTTTAGTTTTTGTATTCCATTTTACAAAACATTTAGCATCAAGCTGATCTCCGCCGGTTTGTTCAACCTTCTGAAAAGTACCGCCCATAAAAATCAAACTGTCTCCCCAGGTAGCGAAAGATTTTACTTCGTAACTTCCGACTAATCCTCCGCCAACTTTACTCCATGTACTAGTCGAGTTATCAAAAACAGCCAGGTTTTTAAGCGTAACTTGACCGGCAGAAGAAAAATTTCCGCTTACATAAACTTTACCATCAAAAGCTTTAATCGCTCTTCCGTATCCATCAATTCCGTTAGATGCTCCGTAACCTAACGGCTCCCATTTTTCAGTTGATTTATTCCAACGGGCAACATTATTTGCCGTAAATAATCCCAATTTTGAAAAGTCACCTGTCACATATATATAATTTTTATCTTTGGATAAGTCATAAACCGTTCCGGGATAACTTCCGCTGCTAACACCGCCGCCCATATTATCGATTTTGCCGGTGTTCATATTCATCCTTGCAATTCCGTTTACATCTACGCCACCCATATTTCGTAGTCTACCTCCGAAATAAACATATGGACTATCAACACAAACCGAATAAATATCAGAATCCGGACCCCTTCCAATAGGCAAGAATTTATTTCCGTCCCATGTTGTAAAATGATTTAATGTAATTGTATCAGATTTACTGAAAAGTCCGCCGAAGTAAAGTTTGTTCTTGTAAAATGCTGCGGCTTGGGGATAATTATCTAAGCCTGAACTTAATTTACTCCATGTGTGATTATTCCACATCGCAATATGATCAGTATTGAAAGCACCAGCATGTAGAAAACTTCCGCCGACATAAACTCTCCCGGTATTTTGATCAACTTTAACCATATGGATTGCACTGGAGCCGGCATTTCCATTACTAGAGCCTACACCTTCTGTTGAAGATGAAGCATCATTAAGCTGAAACCAATTATGATTTACAAAATCCCAGCCTGCTATTCTTGTAGTTTGAACTTGTCCGGCATGATCGAAATAACCGCCAACATACATTTTCTTATTTACTGTATCTATATCAATGTCATAAACAGTTCCGGAATAAGAATTAGTTGTAACGCCGGAAGCAAAACCGGCAAATCCGTTTTGTGGTGTCCAAATAGCAATTCCCGCAGCATCAATTGAATCGGGCCCAACATAAGTGAAACTACCGCCGATATATAAAGTATCGTGATATGCTTTAATTTTTTCTACTTTAGCATTAACATAAGACTTGGTAGACCCAACTCCTCCGTCAAGATCTTTCCATACTTTATTCTGCATATCCCAAACTGCAATACGATTTACATTTAAAGTTGAATTATCAAGTTGTGTTACTTGTGTAAAATCTCCGCCCACAAAAACGCTGTCACCGATAACAGTTATAGAAGTCGGTCTAGAGCTATTTAATTCGCCCATACTGAGCCATTCTTTATTTGTATTATCCCACATGGCAATATTCTTTGAAGGAACTTCATCACCATTAGGATTTACGACTGAGTTAAATAATCCGCCAATAAAAATATCTCCGTTTTTATCCGAAGCAATACAAGAGATATCTGTAGCGCATGAATTACATAAAAAACCGCCTCCAACTACAGCCCAATTTTCTCCATCAAAAGCTGCCATGAACCGAATTTTTGAATCACCGCCGGAAGCGTTATATCCTCCAACTGCATAAAGCAAACCGTTAGCCACTACCATATCTTTGATATCGGAACCTTGAACTCCGGGTTCTTTAAATTGCTCCCAATATTGATCGTCTGTGTTTGTTGTATGATTTACTTTAAATGAAGTTGTTATTGACTGGTTTGTTGTTAAGGATGAAGTTTTATTTTGAGCTAAAGAATTAGCTGTAGAAATTAGTAAGAAGAATATAATAGAGAGAAACATTTTTTTAAGTACTTTATAGTTCCCTTTTAAATAAGCAAACATATGGATATAGTAGAATGAAATTTTCATTACCCACCTTTAATTTTTTATTAGTTAAAAATATCCGCAGTTGAGTAGATTATAATAAAGCTGATCTATTAAGTAGTATGATTATATTTAAAATTATTTCATACAATATCAAATCAATTTATGTTTCATTGCTTTAACAACTGCCTCAGTTTTAGAGTGTACGTATAGTTTCGAATATATATTTCGTATATGGCTTCTAACTGTATGTACACTTTTCCCCAAATCTTCTGCTATTGCCATATAGCTTGATCCATCAACAAGATGCTTTAATATTTTTGTTTCCGCTGCTGTAAGATCAAATTTATTTACTTTTTGAGCAGATGTTTTTGAAAATACATTTAAGATTTTCTTTGCTATGGAAGGAGTAATCGGCGAACCGCCTTCAAAAGCATCTTTTATTGCTTCAATAATTTTTTGAGGTTCCACTTTCTTTAAAATATATCCTCTAGCTCCGGCTTTAATTGATTCGAATATTTTATCGTCGTCTTCGTAAACAGTCAGCATTAAAAAATCAATATTTGGATATACCGACTTTAATTTTTTAACGCATTCAATGCCGGACTTTCCATTTCTTAAATGGATATCCATCAATGCAACGTCAGGAAGATTATCGTCAATATTATCATAAACTTCTTCAACACCTGCAAAGGAATTAACACAGTTAAAGCCTTCATGTGTCTGAATCAGTGAAACAATTGCCTCCCTGGTTGCATCATCGTCTTCAACGACCAGAACATTTATCGGATTATTTTTATAGTAACTTGAATCCATGCTTCACCAGTTTTGCATTAAAATAAGAAAAGTTAATCTCATGCAAATCGCATATTTATGCTATATGAAAATTTTTTTATTGAAAGATAAGAAAGGAAATTTGGGTAAAGAAATTTTTAATCATTAGTATTTCTTTACCCACTCCTAATGACTTAATTTATTTGTTCATTTTACCTTGCGCTGAACTTTGATCCCCTAATCTAACCATAGAAAATTGACCGCCGGAAATCTGCATTGTATCAATTTTAGATCCGGAAACTCCATAAATTTTTCCGGAAAATGTTCCTTCTATTGTGGATCCAACTTCTCCGTATTTTGTTACTTTCGTGTTTCCTTGTCCCGAAATTCCTGAGTAAGTGACGCCGCCGATAGTGAAAGCTACATTGGAATAACTTGAACTATTATCCCATGAATATGTGTCCGTGCTTTTTCCCGGAAATGATATAATCATTGATAAATTTTGGTCCCCGCTTTTTCCGCCGATTGTTCCGATAGTAGCATCTTGATCGCTAATATATGCCGCTCCCGAGGAACCGGTTCCATTAATACTAAAATCCTGATTGTTATAATTCCCACCATTAATTTTAAAACTAATCTTTGAGCTTGCACTATTATTACTGCTGGCTGGATTAGTATTATCTTTTTTACTGCATCCCGAAATCAATAAGAAAGTCATCAGCAGAATTATAACTGTTCCGTAATAAGAATTATTGAAAACAGTTCTTGTAATTGAATTTATCATCGCATCCTCCCTTTAGTTAATATTTTTATTTAGCTATTTATTAAATCAATTAAGTGGATTAAACTAGACTTGTGTATTAACAACTACTGTTTAGGTTGAAAATATAATTTTTGATAAACTTTCCAAATATTACTTGAGATAATTTTAGCTCATTCATCCGAAAACATTACTAATAACTAGTTTTATAAACTTTCGATTACTTATGAAATTAGTAAAAAATGATTCCTCGCGAATCGCATATTTGTGCTACACATATTTTTTAAATATTGAACGGTATAAATATTCTTATTTTTGTTCCTGCTTTTTGTATCGACTCTATTTTCAATTTACCGTTTAAATCATGAATTCTTCTGTTTATGTTGTTTATTCCATTACCTCTTTTTACGGAATCAATATCAAAACCAATTCCGTTGTCACTAACAGTAAGATATGCGCCCTTTCCAGAACCACTTTCCGCGTCTTCTAATAATCCTAGACTTACTTCAACATAGCTTGCATTTGAATATTTTGCTGCGTTGTTAATTATCTCTTTGAAAATAAGCAGTAGATTTCTTCTTATTTCCATTGTTAATTTTAAGTCGGAAAGATTTTCTTCAACGTTAAAAACAAATTTTATTTTTTTGGCTTGCAAAATTGAAAAGGCAAAATCCTTCATCTTAAATATTGTTGCGTTAAAATTATCTGTTTCTGGATTTATTGCCCAAACAATATCACTCATGTTATCAACCAGAGTTCTAGAAATCTCGCCGATATTATTAACTATTTTTGAAGCTTTCTCAGGCGCCTTTTGAATGTTGATTTTTGCAAGTTCACTAAAAATAGAAATTGAAGATAAATTTGCACCGATGTCATCGTGAAGGTCTGTTGCAATTTTAGTTCTTAATCTTTCTACTCTCAAAATTTGTTTTACACGAAATCGATAAATAAAAACCGTAATAGAAGAGACAAAACCAATTGCTGCTAATGAGATTAATATGATAAACCAGGCTTCTTGCCAGTATGGAGCATTAATAATAAATGTCAGACCAGCATTCACTTTGCTCCAATTTCCATCGTTTTTCTTTGCCCGGACGTAAAATCTATATTTCCCGGGATTCAAATGATTAAACGTCGTATAATTTCTTTTCGTTAAAGGCAGCCAATTTTTATTTAATCCTTTTAGTTTATATTGATATAAAATTGGTTCGCCGATTCTGAAATTTATACAACTATATTCTATTTCAATTGGACTACTGCTATAGTTTAATTTTATGATATTTTTGTTTTTAGGAAATTCAGTTTTCCCTTTTGATATAAATTTGTTTATAAAGACATTAAACGAAGGATCAGCATTGCGCGGTTTAGGATTAAAAATAAAAATGTAGTTTGAATTGGCAAATAATAGATTACCATGTTGATCAATATTTGATGCCCACATTTCCCCGGACATCAAATCTCCTCCGTAAACAATTTTTGTAAAAGTTTTCCCGTTAAAGCTGCACACACCTTCTGCCGTGTTAAAATATAATTTCCCGTATCTGTCCTGTACTGCAGATTGCGTCCAGTTGCTGATTAATCCATCCTTAATATTATAATTTTTAAATTTGCCGTTTTTATATTCATAAATGCCGCTGTATCTAGTCATCACCCAAACGTTACCGTTTTTATCTTCATAGATATCACGAATATTCAAATCAGTAAGTCCATCAGAGGAAGTAAACTTTTTTAATTTATTTCCAGATAGCCTGTACAATCCTTTAGCAAAAAAACCGAACCACAAATTGTTGTGTGAATCTTTCATCAAAGCTGTTACAGGATCGCCGGGAATTTTTGCAAGCTGTGGTAACAATTTTATAGAATCATGAACAACTAAATAAACTTTGCCGAAATGAGGCTTCCAGTAACCTTTAGTTCCCACCCAAATCGAGTCTTTACCTCCATCAATCATCATCAAAATGTAGTTACTATCAAAACCATTTTTTTTAGTATATAATTTTCGTTTCCCGTTTTTTACTTCAACCAATCCTTCGGCTGTACTAAACCATTTGGTTCCATCTTTCTTAAAAACAACTGATGTTACCATTTTTGAAGGAAGAAATTTATTGTAATAAGAATAGACTAATTGATTATTTTTAATTTTATATAATCCGTCTTTGGTAGCAGTATAAACTTCATTTTTACCTTTCATTACAAACTGCCATAAATAGCTGTATTTGTACTTGGCATTGATATAATAAAAATTCCTATTCATTATTTGATCAAGACCGTCAACAGTTCCAACCCATGTATTGCCGCTTTTTCCGATTAAAAATGATAAGATGAATTTACTTTGACTGCCGCCGTTAAGGCTAAAATTTTTTAGTTTTTTTCCATCATATTTATATAAACCGTTTGTTGAAGCAATCCAGAGATTTGAATTTTTATCCTTATAAATTTCATCAATTTCAGAGGAGTTAAGAATTGGATTCTGAAAGGCCTTCCTAAATTTCCCATTAGAGTATATCAGAACACCTTCTTTTGTGCCGAGTAAAAGTTTATTATTCTTAAAAGTTCTTACAATCCAGACAGTTTTAGAATAACCTTTAACGAAAGTAAATTTTTTCCCGTCATATTTTATTAAACCATCGTCCGAGCCAAACCATATTACTCCGTTCTTGTCCTCAGCAGCCGAAAAGGTAAACAAATCCCCGGGCTCATTTTTTTTGTTGAAATGCCGAACCTTACATGCTTTATAATCTAAGCTCGACCAACATGAAATTCCGGAATCCGTGCAAAACCAAACTCGTCCTTTAGAATCCTTAAATATTGCATTGATGCGATCATCGACAAAATATTTTTTCCCCTTAACAATATCCGCAACATAATCCGGATGAAACCTAGATTTTTTAAGAATTGAAATTCCTCCGCCAACCACACTAACCCACATTGTTGTAGAATCAACTTGATAAAAACAATTAATAACACTTCCGCTTAAGCCATCATTTTTTGTGTAATTAGTAAACTGGTTTCCATCATAAATACTTAAACCCTCAGCCGTACCAATCCAGATTCTACCGAATTCATCTTGTTTAACTGCGCGAATTGTATTCTGAAGTAAACCGTTCCAGGTTGTGTACCTTTTAATATAATAATGCTTGGGTGAGGCGGACAAAGACATATTTATCATAACAAATAAGAGAGTTATTTGAAATAATAAAAAATATTTTTGATTGTTAGAAAAGAAATTAAATTCAAAATCTCTGAGTCTATCAAGTCTTTCAGGCTTTAGCATCAGGCAAATTTTGTATATTATTTTTGTTATTTTGTCTTAGGAAGAATGCAAAACTGATGTAAACGATGCTAATCTAATGATTACATCTTTAAATTGTTTGAATAGATAATATTATTTGAGATGAGTCACAATTTTGTAATGCTAAAATTTATTCTAAACTTAGAGTTTAATTACTAAAATCAATCAAATTTATATTAATATTTTTCCATTCTGGCTATCTTAACTGTTGATTGATGAGCAAGGTTATAATTATTATCAACAATCAAAGTATCACCTACATTAATTCCACTTTTAATAGCATAAAAGTCTTCGTTTTTTTCACCTACTTTAACATATTTCCACAACGCCAAACCGTTTTCAACAGTAAATACCAAACTCCTGTTTTCTCTAACCAACAGCGATGAATGAGGAATAATTATTTGATTTATAAATGATTTCGTTCCGATTTTTACCGATGCAAACATTCCCGGTTTGATAAGTAAATTTGGGTTTGTCAAAAGTACGGTTACAAGCGCGGTTCTCTTAGTTAAATCGATAGAAGGATTAACTTCAATAACTTTACCCTTGAAGTTTTTATCAGGTAATGCAATAAAGTTAGCCGTAACTTCATCGCCGGGATTAATATTAACGATATCCGATTCCGTAACTTCGCACTGCATTTTAATTTTTGAAATATCAATCACCTTTAAGCATTCATTGCCGACCGTTACATAGCCGCCTTCTGATACAACACAATCAGAAACTAGTCCGTTAATCGGTGATACAATCTTAGTATGGCTCAAATTTAATTCAGCTTCTTTATAATTTGTAGCTGCATTTGTAAGTCCGCTTCTATTTGCAACAACATCTTCCCTTCTCAGGGTTGCAATTGTTTTTAATGTTTCAAAATCACGTTCCAAACGATTAAAATCTTCATAGGACATTTTATTCTCTTGATAAAGCTTTTTCGCTTTTCCGTATATTACTTTTAGGCTGTCGTATCTATGTTGATATTCTTTAAGTCCACCGTTATCTTCTACCGGACTGGATTTTTGAAGTTCATATTCAATTTGTGCTTTTATCAAATCGCTCTTTGCTTGATTTACTTTTAGCTGATATTGATCGTCTTCCAGTTTCACTAACAGGTCATTTTTCTTTACACGCTCTCCGTTGTATGCATTTAAGCTTGTAACTTGTGCAGATATTTTTGGTTTAATTGAATATTCATTATATGGATGAGCGTAACCGTTTGTGTTAATCCACTTGACAAGGGTTCCCTTTCTCACAACAGCGGCGTCAACCGAAAATTCAATTTCATCTTTTTTAGAAAGTTGATCTGCTCTGTCTTTTAAGGTTTCAGTTTGTTTTGCTGAATTTGAAAAAGGCTGTATAATGATTACAGCGATGAGCAGTATAACTATTACTAAAATTGTGTAGAGTAATTTTTTCTTTTTCATGATAATATTTATTTGTTATGTGTTAAAATTTCTGTTAAACATCTACTGCCGAAGGCATCGCTATGCGAGATGTTTTCATATTTATAGTCTTTCAATCCTTTTTTGTTATCCTTCGTAGAAGGTTAACAATTGTAACCACACTATAAAACATGAACGACCATTCCTCGTAGAGGATTGACAAGTTTCTTTACCTTTTCTCTGTCGGACATCTACAATGTCCATAATAATTATAAAATTCATTTATTGTTACAACTGTCGAACATCTACGATGTCCTTTATAGTAGTAAAATTACCATTATCAAACGTCTAAAACGTGTTCATATTTATAATCTTCCAATTCCTTTCTGTGTTATCCTTCGTAGAAGGTTAACATTTGTAACCATCCGATAAACACAAAATGAATATTCCTCGTAGAGGATTTACTGTCATTCAAAAAAGTCAAACAAATATTTTCTATCATATTTTACCTCAAATCTATCAAGCAATTCCACATACTCTTCCTTAAAAGTCTTTCTTTTATGATGTCTCTCTTGGTTTGAAATATATTTGTATACCTTATCCAGCTGGGATTTTGAATATGAGAAAGCTCCATATCCATCTTGCCACTTAAACAATCCTCTTACTAATTTATTTTCATTTATATATAACGTTGTACTTCTTTTTAAGTTTCCCACTATATCAGATACCTTTTCATTGGGATTGAGTCCAACCAAAATATGAATATGATCCGACACTCCGTTTATTATTATTGCTTTGTTCTTTCTCGCAGCTATAATTCCACTCATATAAGTATAAATAGTCGGGCGAATTTCTTTGGTTAATATTCTGCTCCTATATTTTACTGCAAATATTATATGAACATAAAGTTGTGTAAATGCTCCAGGTTTCATATACAATTATCTTTTATTTATATCCGGTTGTTAAATGTCTATTATATTTTTCTATCTCTTTCCGAGTTATCCTTCGTAGAAGATTAACAGTTGTAACCATTCAGCAAAACAAGGATTATGATTCCTAGTAGAAGATTGACAAATATCTTTAACTTTTTTTCTGTCGAACATCTACGATGTTCTTCATATTAGTTAAGCTCCATTGTTACAATTGTCAAACATCTACGATGTTTTTAAGGACAAAACTATTTTAATTATAATACTCAAACATTTACAACTTTTTCATATTTATAATATTTCAACCTTTTCTTTGTTATCCTTCGTAGAAGGTTAACAGTTGTAATCCTCCGATAAACATCAAAACGAATATTCCTCGTAGAGGATTGATAGATAACTTTAATTTTTCTTTGTCGGACATCTACTGCCGAAAGCATCGCTATGCCAGACGTTTTTTAATTCATAATTTTTAATTTGTTATCCTTCGTAGAAGGTTAACATTTGTAACCATTCTCTAAAACATGAACGACTATTCCTCTAGAGGATTTACCCACCCTTAACTTTTAATTTTTTCTTTCCCGCCAGCATCTCATACAAAGCCGGCATAAAAAACAAAATCGTAAAAGTAGAAACCAATATTCCTCCGATAATCCCGATTGAAAAGATATACCAAAAACGAGTAAACAATCTCACAAAAATAATTCCTCGTAGAGGATTTACAATTAGCTTACACTTTCTTTGTCGGACATCTACAATGTCCTTCATATTAGTTAAGTCTCTATTGTTACAACTATCAAACATCTACGATGTTTTTTGCCGTAATTAAATTACAATTGTTAAACATCCACAACATTTTTTCTAATTCGTTATTACTGCTTTTACAATTACCAAACTTCTACCACTTTTATCAAAACACGATAATTGTAACAATCAAAACAACCATGCCTCGTAGAGGATTTACCCGCCATTGACTTTTAATTTTCTCTTTCCCGCCAGCATCTCATACAAAGCCGGCATAAAAAACAAAATCATAAAAGTAGAAACCAATATTCCACCAATAATCCCGATTGAAAAGGTATACCAAAACGAATATACATCGGCATTAATTACAAAAGGCAAAAATCCGGCAGAAGTAATTAAAGCAGTCATCAAAATCGGGCGCAATCTCTCTGATGCATATTCCGCAATTAATTTTGCACGTATTTTTTTATCAATAATGCCTTCGTGTTTTTCCACTTGAGCAATTCTATCAACCAATAATATTCCGTTATTCACGGCCAATCCTACCAAAAACAAAACCGATGCATAACCGCCTCTTCCAAAATTTGCGTCCATAAAATAAAATATCGCAAACAAACCAATTAAGGACATTGGAACCGAAAGAATAACAATAAAAGGTTTTTTATATGATTCATATAAAGACGCCGTAACCATAAAAACGATCAGTACGGAAACCAATCCAAGTAAAGTTAGAGGCAAACTATTTTCCTCGCCAAACATAAAAAAACGATCGGGCTGTTTTATTTTGTATCCCGGCGGCACGTAAGTTGATTTTATCACTGACTCGGTTAGCTGCTGCCCGAATCTATATGGCCCCTTATAATCGAAAGTTATATAACGGGAATATTGCTGATTATCTCTTTTAATTTCCGACATAACCGGATCGATTTTGAAGTTCACAAACTCGCCGACTCTGGTAGGTTTTGAGTTCAGTGTTATTGCTTTATCGGGCAAATTTGTAAATGATGCGTTTTGATAATTGCTGTATTTTATAACTGTACTTACCGGGTCGTTATCTATAGAAATCGGAGGCGAGTTTAATTCCGATGAAACCAAAGGAGAAAATTCATTCCCGAAATCCGAAATTGTAGCTCCGTATCTGCTTAAATTTTGACGATTGATTATCGCTTTTATCTGGTAACTTTCACTCGCCCATGGAAGATTATCTAATTTAATATTATCCACACGCGGATTTGTTTTAAACTTATTACCCAGTATCCCCGCAATTTCTTTAACCTTCTTATAATTATAACCTTGAATTTCAATATTGTAACTCGGCATCATTCCGCCGCCGGAATAATAACCTTGACCGAACCCGGAAACAGAAACCGTAAATCCACCGGTTCTTGCGGCAATGCTTGTCAAACGATTTTTTATAACATAAGGAACAACTGTCATTGCAGTAGTATCATCAAAATGGACTGTGATATATCCGCCGCCGGGATAAACTCTGGTTGTAATATTTTTGATTTGGTCTTTATCAGGCAGAAGCAAGGCTTCCACTTGTTTGGTAAATTTATTTATCTGTGCAGGCGGAGTCCCTTGAGGAGCATGAAGTGAAAAATATAAATAAGTTTCTTGTCCGTATCTCCAGAGTTCCCCTTTATAAACGTGCTGAAAAAACAATTGTGAAGCGCCGCCGAGTGAATAGTCAACATATGGTTTTATGTTAGTATAAAAATCGCTGTTAAAGATTTGATTATAAAAATCAGAAAGAGTATTTACTATTTTAGAAGATTTTGCCAAACCCGTAGTCGTATCAATGCTTGAAGGCAGCAGCCAGATAGGAAATCCGAAAGACCAGATTGCTAAAAAAAGAACTGTCTTTTTGTGTAGAATTCCCCACGTAACCAAACCGCGATAAACTTTTTTAAGAAAAGTGGTAAAATTATTTTCTTTTTTGTGTGCGGTTTTTTTGCTGATTTTAAAGAAAACCATTACGGAAACCGGTACGAACATAAAAGCAATAAGAAGTGAAAATAAAATTACAACGCCGCTTGTTTCCGCAAATTGAAGAAAGTAAGGCTTCAAATTATCCGGAAGAAAAAATACAGGAACTAGTGCGCCGACAGTTGTTAAGGTTGCGGCAATAAGAGGCAATTTTATCTCAGTCAAAGATGTAGCAACTAATTCTTTAACGCTGTTAATAATATTGTTTTTCTTTTGATACTCTTCGAAGTTCCTAATAATGTTTTCAACTACAACCACATTATTGTCAATAACAATTCCTAGCGAAAGCGCGAGCGCAGCCAAAGTTAAAACATTCAATCCGATGCCGCTTAAAGAGAGAAAAATTATTCCTCCAGCCAAAGAAAAGATAACCGATGAAACAATTATCAAAGAATGAAATATTTTTCTAAAGAAAAGCAGGACAACAAGGAAGATTACAATTGCAGAGATAATAACTTTATTTGAAAGCTCGGAAATTTCCTTCCTCATATCCTCACTTTTGTCGGAAATTTTTGTAAGCGTAAGTGAAGTCGGGAGAGTTTTTCTTAGCTGGGAAATTTTCGCTTGGACTGCCGAAGCTAGATCGAGCATGTTGGTTCCGGGTTCTCTGCTAATTTCCAGCGAGACCGACGGCTTACCGTTTATTCTTACAAAGCTGCTCGGATTTGCAAGCGAATCCACAATAGAAGCGATGCTCCCAAGTTTAATTGCAAGGTGAGTATATGTATAAACCGAAATATTATTTAATTCATCAACAGAGTGAATTTTATTACCGGTAAGCACAAAATATTTTTTACTCTTTCCGTCAATGCTCCCGAGTGTCTGTCGGGTAGTACTGCTGTTAATAGCAGAAAAAACATCGCCGGAAGTAATGCCAAGCCCTTGCATTTTTTGATGATTTAGAAGAACATAAATTTGTCTTCTCGCTCCGCCGTAAACATTAACAGCGCCGACACCGCTTATTCCTAAAAGCGCAGGCTTTAAATTATCCTCGGCATATTTCTGAATATCGGAGAGACTCATTTTACCGTGAATGTTATAGCTTAAAAATCCTTGAAGCCCTTTGAAGTCATCCGGGACAAACTTTTTAATTACAGGGAAAGTTGAGTTTGCGGGTAAATCTTTTTTAATTGCCGATAATTTTTCCATCAGTTCAAGACGTTCAAAGTTTACATTAGCATCTTTACTCAAATCAACTTTTACAACGGAAGTTCCTTCTGAGGAAGTAGAAGAAACATTTATAATATTTGGAATTGAACTGGCTGCTTCTTCTATCGGCAGAGTAATGTTTCTAACGACCATCTCACTCGAAGCTTCTCTCCAGTTTGTAACTACAGAAAGCTGCGGAAAATCTACATCCGGAGTCAGTTCAATAGGCAGACGCAGAAATGCAAATACTGCAAATGCAGCAAGCATCAAATGAAACATTAAAACTGTTACCGGTCTGTTTAAAATCTTTTTCATAAAAAAACTTACTTAACTCGTATCATACGCAAAAGATAGAACACTGATGACACAGATTGAACAGATTTTCACTGATTAAATTTTTTTCTGTCGTTAGTAAATATTTTCCTTCTTACTTGAGGTTCTTTACCAAAATTTAAAAGTAATCCAACTTCAATGTCTGTTGCTTTAAGATAGTTAATTAACTGAAACTCGTGTTCCTCAATAATCGACTCAGCAGTTTTTAATTCAAGAATTACCTTGTCTTCAACTATTATATCAGCAAAATAATCACCTACAAGATGCCCTTCATAATATACTTTTATTGATTTTTGAGCTTCTGCCTTTAGTCCCATATCCCGCAGTTCAATAAGCATGCTTTTCTCAAAAACCTTTTCTAAAAATCCATAACCGAGTGTATTATAGATTTTGTAAAAGCACTTAATGATCTTGTTAGTTAATTCTTTATGTAAATACTGTTCCATTTAAACTCTGCTATCTGTGATTATCAGTATAATCAGTGTTATCTGTGTTCTATTCAGGCAGCCTTTGCATTAGTCGATTTATCAAAGTATCTATATAACACAGGGATCAAGAACAAGGTAAACAACGTCGATCCGATCAATCCACCGATAATTGGATAACTAATTGCAGCCGCTAATTCCAATCCTCCGCCAAAGCCAAAGATAAGCGGGATCATTCCGACTATAGTAGTTAAAGTTGTCATAACAATCGGACGAAATCTCTTCTGCATTCCATCTATAATCGCTTCTACCAGCGGGACTCCATTTTTCCGGTTTGAACTTATCATGTCTACAGCTATTACTGCGTCGTTATCAATTGCTCCAAGCATAATTATTATTCCTACAATAGACATTAAATTGTAGCTTTGCCCAAACAAATACATCGCAATAAAACTTCCGACTAAAGCCAAAGGGCTTGTTGTTAAAATTACGAGCGGATATATTATTGATTCATACTGTGAAGCCAAAATAACATAGACCAAAAATATCGACAGCAGAATTATAATCAGAAGGCTCTTAAACATAGTTTCCACTTCATCAATTTTTCCACCGATTTTAACCCGGTATCCCGAAGGCAAATTAATTTTATCTAAAACTTTCTGTATTCCGCCGGCAGCCTGAAATAATCCCGCTGTAGTAACATTTGCATGTAACACAACTACTCTTTGCTGGCCTTCGTGGGCAATTGATGAAAACCCCTTCCCGGTTTCAACTGTTACCAAATCTCTCAAAGGTATTGCCGGAGATGAAGGATCATTGTTTGAACGGATGCCGTAGTTTAGTAAATCCTCCACTCCTTTAATCCCGGAAACATTATTAGCCGGCAATATTTTAATCGCGGTTTTCTTATCGAAGTTGTTAAAATACGTAACGGTTTTCTTTTGAAACATCCCCGAAATTTCATTAATTATTTTTGAAGGAGTAAGATTGTAAGCCTTAACTTTTTGGTCGTCAATCTTTATAATTATTTGGTTCGATTCTCCCGCCGATTCATCACCCAAGCCTACATCACTTAAATAAGGAAGTGCTTTTAATTTCGCTTCAACAGAATCCGCAATGCTGTAAGCTTTCTCAAGATCTTTACCGGTTACATCAATGTCAATATCGCTTTTACCGGATTGCAAAATTCTCTCAAAAGTAGTTGACGGCCTGGTAATTAAAATATTTGCTGAATATTGTTTTAACGTTGGTAAAATTGTCTTAAGATTTTTTCTTACAGACCCAATAGTGCTTTTAACGGAATAACCGTTTTTTACCCGGCACTCTATTTTTGCTTTGTTTGTTGCCGCATTTATTATTTTGAAGTAATCTTCTTTGGAAGAAATTCCCACGTCGGCGACCACATCTTTTATTTGAGGAATAGTTAATAAAAGAGATTCCATCCCGGCTGAAGCGCTGCTGACAGCATTCAATGTTGAAGAAGAAGGCAATGAAAGCTCAACCACGAAACGGCTTTGATCGATATCCGGCGCTTGCTCACTTTTTATTAGGAATGCCGTACCGAGCGAAATTAATGTTAAAATTCCTGTGCCTATAAGTACCGGCTTAGGATTGTTAATAAAATATCTTAAAATTTTTAGATAAGAAGTTTTAAGCTTTTCATAATATCCGGTAATACTTTCAAATGTTTTTCCAATAAATGTAATTCGATTTTTTTTACTGGATTTTTCTTTTTTAGCCAGTTCATGATGTTTCATTTTGGCTAGGAAACTTGGAACCAGTGTAACCGAAACAAGAAGCGATGCCATTAATGAAAATGTCATCGTCAATCCCATATCAAGGAAAAGTTTCTGCGCAATTCCTTTCACAAATATTACGGGAAGAAAAATTGCTACGTTGGTAAAAGTCGCTGCCGAAACAGAAAGGTTAATATCTTTAGAGCCGCCTATCACAGCATCCATAATTGAACTGCCTTGTTCACGCAGCCTGGAAAAATTTTCGACAATTATTATTGCGTTATCTCCAACCATCCCGATTCCAAGCGCGAGTCCCGTTAAAGAAATAATATTGAAACTAATGTTGAAGAAATACATTAAAATAATTGTAGCCAAAATAGAAAACGGTGTAACTGCTCCGACCAATAATGGATACCTCGGATTGCGCAAGAACAAAAACATAATCAGTAAAGCGAGAAGAGCGCCGTAAATAATTGCCTGTTCGATATCGGAAATCGACTTCTGTATAAAATCCGACTGATCAAAAATAACCGAGATATTAGACTTGGAATATTCTTTATTTAACTGGGCAACAGCTTTTTTTACTCTTTTACTAATATTGATTGTGTTGGAATGAGCATCTTTCTTTATATATATTAAAATCGATTCTTTGCCATTAACCCGTGTTAAACCCTGTCGCTCCGAAAAGACCTCATCAACTTTAGCAACATCATTCAATGGAATAGAACCGGTTTTTGTTGTAACAGGAACATTGGCAATGTCGGATATAGAACCAAACTCACCAATTGTTCTTAAAGGATATCTGAAAACTCCTTCATCTATACTACCGCCCTCTAAATTTAGATTGGAACTCTTAAGCGCGTTTTTAATATTTTCAAAGTTCAGCCCAAAAGATTGAAGTTTTTCCGGATTAACTTTTACATCTATCTCTTGCTGAAAACCGCCGGAAACCACAGCTTGAGAAAGGCCGTTTAACTGCTCAAACCTTTTTTTAATTACAGTCTCAGAGAATTCTTTTAGCTGGGCCAATGACGAATTTGAAACCCTAAACTTTGAATCTTTTACATTTGATACACTTTTAATGTCTGCCGAATCTTGACTATTTACATTAACAGCCAGAGTCATAATTGATTCGGTTGAAGGATCTATCTTATATATTGTAGAGCGGCCGGCATTTTCGGGCAGAGAAGCTTTAAGCTCATCCAGTTTTTCGCGGACTTCCAGCATTGCGTAATTAACATCTGTTCCCCACGCCAATTTTAACGTCACCAAGGATTCGCCGTCACGGGAAACGCTGGATATTTTGCTCACGCCATCAACCGTAGAAGTTATCGATTCAATTTGTTTGGTAACTGATTTTTCAACTTCCGCCGCGGAAGCATTAGTGAAGTCGGTTTCTATAAAAAGTTCCGGGATTTGAATTGAGGGAAGGAAATTTACACTTATCTGATTAAAAGCAATAATCCCTAAAAGTGCAATGCCGAGAAAAAACATTGTTGTAGTTACAGGACGGGAAACTGATGTTTTGGTTAGGGACAATATTTGAGTTCCTTAAGGTTTAGTTTTGCCTAATATAACAATAGGCGCTTCAAATATAAAGCTGTTTATAAAAATAAGTTATAGATATACTCCTATATTTAAAGATGCTTTAAAGGGCAAAAAGTTGGTCGAAATATATTATTCAAAATTATGTGGCTATGTCGATACATCTTTAAAATCAAGCATGAGACTGTAACATTTTCGTCTATACGTTATAGGATACTTGATATAAGGAGTAAGTTTTTCCTTGAAACTATACAATAATTGAGAAAAAACAAATGCCATCCAGCTTTTAATTTCTTAGTCCATATTTTAAAACACCCAGTTCCTTAACCTTATACTGCGCATTGCAGATTACGCAAAAATTTTCACACTATAGATGGGCAATTTCCCCTGTCTTTTCCTTCCTCAGTTAGAACCTTGTTGCATACTTGAATTTTGCATTCCAACGAAATCTTCTTCCCTTAAGACCTTTAATAATCCTTTGTAATATATCGATGAGAACTCGTAATCTTGTTTTACAGGTAAAAAAGCAGAGGAGATAATGCATTTATTTATTAGCTCAACCTGCGGGTATTCGATATCAAATGAGATTTTTGCAAACACACTATCTGGAACAACGAATAAAGGTAGTCTAATTTTCATATTTCTCATGCGTACTAGTATTTCATTCATGACCATCTTCTTTGTAATACAGAGGGGTTTAATACCATAACTCATTAAATCATTTTTCAGTTTGTTAACATCTTTCAATTCATTTACTTGGCATTTAGCACAATCAAATCTAGAGAGTAAAACTACCAGATATGTAGAATCTCTTGAAATTATTTTTTTTCTTGTCCCAGTTATTGCATCAATTCCGTATATTTCAGGAACTTTTCTCTTAAGTAGAATATCCGATTTTTGAAAAGAATCTATCCTTTTTTCCGCCTTTATATTATTATTTATCATTTGACTTTTTGCCTGTTTTCTAGAAATATTCCATATATTGAATAATGTAAAAGAACACAGTATAAAAAAGTAGAATCCATATTTATAAATATGTTTCATCATTTACTCGCTTATTTTGTAGCTAAGGACTTCCAACTCAGATGAGTCATCTAGTAAATAAATTCTTTCTTTATCCATATATATATTGATTATTTTCTTATCAACATTTAATCGGAATGAAAACAAATACTTGCCATTGTCCAGTAGATAAACATCAATGACATAAACCTTGCCTATCTTTGTCTTCTTTGTTGCTTGATAGCTAACATTATACAATTTATCACCGACAACGAATGCACGCCACGAGGAAATATATTTGTCCGGTAGAACGTAACTAACAAAACTAGCGTCATTTCTCTGAATTGAGGGCAATTCAATGTTATCAATAGTATTCCTTGCAAAAATAATTCTGCCTTGACTAGAATATCTGACAAAATGGTTCATATACATCGGAACATAAACAAAGCCGCCTTTATCTACCTTGAACACATCACCCTCCAGAAACGGAAGTGGACCCAGATTCACACCACTCTTTGTAATTATAAGATTCTGGCATTCATGTGTATTACCATCCTCCATATTATATCTTGTTATAGCTGAGTAGTCAAAAGGATTATCATTTTGGAGAGTAATAAAAGATACCAAATCGACAAAGCACACACTAGCAGATGAAATGGGTGTCTTGAATTGTCTTGTTTTATTACCCCAAAACAGTTCACATTTATTTGAATTTATATCTGACACCAAAACCTTGCCGTCACTTGAAATATCCATTCTAAAAGGAGTTACAAACTCACCAGGGCCCCGGCCTTTACTTCCATATTTTCTTAGGAATACCCCTTCACTATTAAAAACTTTCGCACAGCAATACCCCTGATCTAATACGTAAATATTTTCTGACCTATCTGTCCGAATAAACATAGGATATACAAAAGTTGTATCTTGAACACCACCAATCTTAAATAAATGATTTTTGTTAATTTTTACAAATTTTCTTTCATGAGTTGATTGTTTTTCTATCTTATAGTTAAGTGATACTTTGTATGATCTATTCCCAAGTTTTACCTCTATTTTATCATATTCTGCCGGAACTATGTCCTGGGACAATTTATTAGTCTGACTATGTTTTCTTTCGCATGAATAGAAGAAAAGTGTCATGAATATAATAAAATAAAAAAAATATATTTTATGAAATTTGTTCATTAAGGTACCTCTTAATAAATTTTTTCTCAGTCCGAACTCAAAGAACTGGGATATTTTGTTTTTATATCACAACCGAAATACAATTTATAGCTGGTTCTTTTATTTATTTATCAAATTAAAGAACCAGCTAGGAAAATTTTTATTATTAATTTCGCAAACAATGATACCCGCCAGGTCCTGGATTACAAAGTATGTATCCGCATTCATGTACTCCCCATATATGACAGTTCATATTGTATATATCGCAGGCTGGCCCACCAGGACAAGGATCATATGCATAAGCACTCGGTGTAAATAAAGAAACTTTTAATCCAAATAAATCAATATCACCATTTTTATTTGGATTAGTTGTTATTTGTAGATTTACAAACATCAACAATACAAATAAAGCAGCACCAGCTAACTTCGCTGCTTTAGAACGATTTTTCTTTAAAAAAAGAGCCATCTTGAACCTCCATTAATTATTTTTATTTTACCCTCTTGTTGAGGGATTAATATTAATATCACTTTGAATGTTTTCAATACTTATGGACTGTAATAAAGTTTTTATTTTGTTTCTTATTTCCTGTACGGCGCTTGAATTTATTTTAACTTTTCTTTTCAGAATTCTTTCTCCCTCCAATTTTGCGTGTGCCATATTACCTTCTTTAATATATAGTTTGGTAAGGAGATATTCGGGATAAATCAGGTCAGGTTTCATATTCATTGCAAATAAAAATTCGGTTTCTGCTTTTATAGTATCATTTAAATTTTCGTATGCTATACCTAGGTCGATGTGCTGTTTTGCATCCGAATATGTTTTTGTAGATTCATTTAGAACGTTTACTGCTTTTTTATAATTTTTACTTAATAACAGAACCCCTCCGTAATTGAATAAGTAATTACCATTGCTCTTTAAACTGGGGTAGATTTTACCGAAATATTTTATTGCATCACTATAATTCCCATATGAAGCTTTATCGTACCCATTTTTCCAAATTTTATATTCATTGAACCGGTTTATATTTTTGTATATTATGAAAGCAGTTAACGATGTTACAATAAGGCTGGCTATTATAACAAAATAGCGAGACATTTTGATCTCATGAACTTTATTTAGTTCAGAGTCCTTTTTATTAAAATTTATAACAGCGCTAAGCAAACCAAGCATAAAAATAAAATTAATGTAGTTTGGCAATACATGAAAAGGGAAAGAGAATAAGGAAATTATTATAATGGATAATAAAGAAGCTTTTGCAGAAATATTAATCGTATTGTAAGTCCCTTCTATATGGTTAAATTTATTTTTCTTAATATTTTCAAATAATGCTGTGATAAGAATACCCGCAAGTAATAAAAATCCGAATATCCCCAACTCCGCATAAGTTTGTATAAATTCATTATGCGCATGTTTTATATTACTTGCCAGAAATCTTTCACTATCATTTAAATTTTTATGCTTAAAATATTCCGCTTGATAATTCAAATACTCAACTGCATATCGATCATAGCCTATTCCGCAAACAGGATGATCCTCTATCATATTCCCCGAAATTTTCCAGATCAGTAATCTTCCATCAACCGAAACGGGCCTGTAATTGTACATAATTTTGGCTGAGACAAAAAGCAGAAATACTGCAATAAGACCTAGTATAATTTTCTTCCAAAATAAATCCGTAAAAGATATAAATAGTTTTTTAATTTTAGGATCGTAGAGATAGATAAATATAATTGCAGCGATTACAGCAATAAAGGATGATCTTTCACGTACAACAGGAAGAATAAAGAGTGAAATTAAAAATGTAATAAGACTTAAATATTTTAGGAATATTTTACTTCTTGAACTCCTCTGTGTAAACTTAAAAATGCCAAATGAAAAAGGAATGAGTGCCGATAAATAACCTGCATAATGATCAGGGCTGGTAAAAGTTCCGTTTACTTTGAAATAACTATTCACATATCCCGGAAGAATGTTATAAAGCTGTAATATTCCTATTAAAGATTCAATAAACCCGGTGATTAAAAAACCGGATAAAAGAATAAGTACCGGCGTATTTATTTTATTTTGCTCAAAATTTAAGGAGAAGAATACATTCCAAATGAAATATATTGCAATAAGAAGAGTGAAGATTTCAAAGTGCATACTCTCTAAGTGTGCATATTTTGTAAACATTAAGCGAATAAATACATAAACAAAATAAAGGATGATAAAAATATCTAAAATATTCAGCTTAAATTTTCGCTTATCCTTTCTGAATAGAATACCCATTAAACCAATGATTGTGATAACAGAAGAAATAAAAATAAAATAAAATTTCCATCCAGTATAAGAACTAACAAAAGTATTTTGCGGTCTAATAAAGACAGTTAAAAATACTGAGGACAATAGCAACGGGAAAATATATTTCTGAAAAATATTCTTCAATTATTATCCCCTTTACTTATAAACAAACTAAAAATTGATAATAAGAGAAAAGCTGAATTCCTAATTATCATTCCGATACCAAAATCAGATTTAAGTGCATTTCCAAAACACCCGCAGTCATTTTTTAAACCTATCACATAACCATAAATGCTGTATGCTGAAAATAAACCAAACAAAGTCGTAGTAATTACTAAAATGATCTTTCTCTTGGATTTTAAATTTCCTTTATAAAGTGAGAATATTAAAAGTAAACCCAATCCAAGCTCAATCAAAGGTAAGATAGTAGAAATTAATATTACTGCCGTTTCCGGTAAAAAATTAAAAGCAGAAGTGAGATTATTTATCAAAGGTGAAGGATCAATAATCTTACTAATACCGGCAAATAGTATAACTAATGACAACAAGAATGTTATAGCTAAGTTTGAATAATGAATTATTCTATTTTTGGTTACTTCACTTGCGTTAAAATATGTGCTGCTGTTTTCCAATATTACTATTATTCTTTTATTAGTTAGGATAGTATAAGTGCATATGCATTAACCTTTTATGAACTATATATTTCAAATCATAATATGTCAATAGGAAAACTTTCCTATTTTTATAGGAAAATTTATATAGGAAGATGAAATGATTAGAGAAAGGCCGTTTAACTGCTCAAACCTTTTTTTAATTACAGTCTCAGAGAATTCTTTTAGCTGGGCAAAAGAAAATTCTGCATTCCCGGCAGAGGCAATTGTAGAATTGTCATTTCGACCGCCGACTGGCGGTGGAGAAATCATTTTAACTAAGAGAAGTTGAACATATAGGGGAACTTGAGCCTAGTAAACTCTACAAAAAATAACAAATAATATTTAGATTAGTAGGACAGCTCCATCTCTATCAAAATAGATTACATACATTCATGAAGCTACAAATATTAGATATGGTAAAACAACATTTACAGCAGATGTAGATTCAGAATTAAATTGAAGTAAGATTCTCTTATAAGAATTTTTTATAACTAAATAATTTAAAATTCGGCTATAATCCATGAACTATCTAAAATTATTGTCTCTTTTGCACAAACTAGTACTTAATTTTCTCCATAATAGACTAGAATGCATAAAATTGAGTTAATTAATTAAATATAATATATTTTCCCATTTTAGATAAAAATAGTTTCTCCTTTTTAAGTTACCAGGAATCGGAATATATGAATCTAAAATTCGCTTCGTTTTACTATTAAGTACTAATACTATCGGTTCATCTTTAATTTTTCGTAATTTGAATTTTGGATTATTAACAAGGAGACTTGAGGAATCTCCATAAAAGGTCTCAAATTTAATACCAAAATGCCGTTTAACATAATTTATATTCGGCCCCAAATTTCTATAATAAATGCCAACGGTAGCAACCTCACCCTCCTTCGTAATCTGGTTAAATTTGTTTAATTCCTGCTTTAGACAAGTAGAGCAATCATCAAAACTGAATAGCAATACAAAGAATATTTTTGATCGAACACACTTATTAATATCCTTTTCTATTATAGGCGTAAAATTTATTTTCCCAGTTTTAGTTATTTCTCTAGTAAGAGAATTATATTGTTCGATTTTATGTACCGCGCTAAGACTACTGCGAAGCTCCGCATTATAACGCATTATTTGTAATCTATTATAAATCAAAATAAAATTAGATATAATCAACAACGCTATTATGACATATAGTAATTTCTCTTTATTACTCATTGAAATATTAAGATTCAGTTTAAAAAATTAAAGCGACTAATCGCACAGATTAAAGAGAGATTATAATAACTTCCCATTAAGATAATTGATAAATAAAAAGGTATTATAAATTTCCGCAGAGACCTAATGTTTGCTCTATTTAGTCAGTACCTTTATTTTTATAATATGCTATAATTAGCACAATTGTTATTTGATAATTTTATATTTAGCGATCTTAAAATAACCGTCGTTGCATAGTACAATAGAGTATATATAATTTCCATATACCGCACAGCTCACCATTGAATCGACATCTCTTGGTTTTTTAAAAATGTAAGAAAATAAATATTTACCACTTAAGGCTGAATAGACATCAAGCATCATCTCTCTTTTTTTTCTCAAAGATGTTAAAGCAGTTCCCGGCTGAATATACAAAGTGTCACTATAATAGCTAATGTACCTGGCAGAAATTGAAGCATTCCTGTCAATCGAAGTATATTTTTTAATTTTATTATTAATTTTAATATGCTGAAAGCTATACTGTGCGAAGGGGAAACGATCTACTGTTTGAGCCAAAAAAGTTCTTGCACCATTAGGACTAAATCCAAAAAGATAGCCACCATGACTAAAAGCTCCATAAATTTCTCCAGCCGCTCCTCGACACAAAGTTAAATCCTCATACCAATCCATATTTAGCTTTTGATTAAAGAAGAAAGGATATTGCTGAATAGTATTGCCCCTTATACCTATTTTGTTGATATCCCCTCTGCCAAAATCGACGACAAATTCAGAATCATTTAAAACCGCAACTTTCATTAATGGATGGTTTTTTGCTTTAATAGATTCAATCAATTTATTATTTTTGTCAAAAACAAAAATCATTTGATTTCCCACATCAGCAATAATTACATTACCATTTGCACTAACATCAAATCCGTATGGATGCAACAATTCTCCGGGACCACGTCCCTTACCATTGCCCCAAGATTTTAGCGGTTTCAAACCGAGATCAAATGAGTAGACAGATGCTTCCGTAACATCCAGGATATATATTTTATTATTTCTCTCTTTGATGCCTATAGGTAATTGAAATATTGCTTTCTTAAACTGAGGACAAGTTGTAATTGTTTCCACCTTAATTTGCTTAAGGATCCTTTTATTAACTGTTTGTTTAAGAATTGCCCTCTGTAATTGTGGAGGGAAAATAATCTCATTTATAACATTATGGTCATGTTGGAAATACAAATTGTATATAATTATGAGGGCTACAATAATTATTGAAACTATTAAAAGTGATGTTTTCTTTATTCTCATTTGATTGCTTTTATGGGATACTTTAATGTAATATAATCAACTTGACAAGACTAATTTTAATTATCTTTAATAATTTTTTAAGAATTATCGTATGCATAGTAATATAAGTGACCTCCTTTTATGAAATTAGGCTCTGAGATTCAATTCAAGCTAAATGCACATTTATAAAATCCCAGAGCCTAAATCATTAAAGCGAAGATTCAAAATATTTTGTAGTAGTGTCTACTTTAGCACAATATTGGGTATTTCCTGCACACGCGATATAATATGCCTGTGCCGAGGGCGTGCTTAGAGATATATTCACACCAAGTAAATTGATATCCCCACTTTTTACCGGGCTAGTATCAATCTTAAGATTAACGAACATAAGTAATACAAAAAAAGCAGCCCCAATTATTTTGGGACCAATATGAAAATATTTTTTTTCATCTGGCTCTGACATTTGGACCTCCTATGTTATTTAAGATATTTTTGATAGTACAAATACTTTTTATTTATATATTAATAATCAGCTCATTTTATACCGGGCTTACAGTCTCAGTTAAGCAATCATAATCTTCATTGAAACTTTATATTAAAGGACGAGAATCAAGAAACAATCGATCAACTATTTATTTTTAGAAAAAAACATGAGAGTTAATTTCATGCCAATAGAGTATTAAAAAATTTTAAAAGTGAACTTGATTAAAACTAATCATTTTATAAAAGCTAAAATTTAGCTAATAGAAATGATGCATTTTTAATGCTTGTTTAAGTGTATTATTTATATATAATTATTTATTCAAGTTATAACAATAGGAAAACTTTCCTATTGTTATAAGAAAATTTATATAGGAAAATGAAATGATTAGAGTGAGGTAATAAGAATATTGGAGAAGTATAAAAATTTTCATAGTATTCTTAGTTACTATTTTCCGATATGTAAAATTTATTTGTAGCTTATAAATGTTAAATTTCTTTTGTGCGATTTCCCCCCCCCCATTTATTTTTATAATTTTCAATAACCTTGAGTATATCTCTTACGCTTTTTACTCCAAGCTTCTTTTTAATATTTTCCTTATGCTGTGCCACTGTTTTTGGACTTATGAAAAGCCTTCCGGCTATTTCTTTATTAGTCATATTTTCTTCTATGCATTTTAATACTTCCAGTTCTCTCCAGCTTAACATAAGTTCTAATCTATTCCATTGTGAAAGATATTTTTTGATATAAACACAGCAATATTCTTTTCCTTGCGAAACTTCAATCACTGCTTTACGTAATTCATTTTCCCCGGATCTGTGGCTAATTATTCCGTTAACACCATTAGTAAGCATTTTATTAAAATAATTTTTGTCATTCTTTATAGTATATAGAATATTTTTCTTAAAGCGGTATTCCTTTAATAACTGTTCGAGTAAGTTATGCTCTTCATTATTTAATCCGGCATCATCATATATAAGAATATCAAAATCAATATTTTCATTTCCTCTTATATCAATTACAGAAGTATATTCTTTTGTTTTAAGAAAGATCAGATCATCTTCGGCGAAAATATTTGGGAGAAAGGCAAGCATTCCAACCTGGGCAGATAGAAATAAAGCTTTTAACCGTTTCATTCTTATTATCCCGTAAAGATTTATATTTTAAGTTTAACGTAATAACCATTTTATATTAGGAGAGAAAAAGACTTAATAACTCATGTTACGCAAAACGGTCATTCTGAATGAAATGAAGAATCTCAAGGATTCGATTTTTACAAATTTATGAGATATTTCACTTCGTTCAATATGACCAAAACATATACTTGCGTAACATGAGTTAATAAGTTATAAAAAGTCTAATCACCATAAGTCGTCATTTTTGTGAGTCTTATGTTATAATTAAGTTATTAAATAAAAACGGGTTAGTCAAATTATTTTTACCGGTTTACCTAAACAATTAAATGTTAAATTTGGAAGCAGATTTCATGAGCTAATTGAAAGCTAGAAATTTATATTTGAGTAAAACCGGGTTAGAAACATTGCCATCATGCGAAGGTTGTTTATATCCGTAAAAATTTTCTTCGTTATCAATATATAGCGGGAAGAATGAATTCCACGGGAATGTCTTTCAGCAGCTTTCCGTTGCGGCAATTATAATTTACACAATAAGTTTTAGCTATTTATTTTATAACTCAAAACGTCTAGTTCTAAATTATCTTTTATAATATATAATCGATCTTTATCCATGTACAGTCCGCCCGCATTTTTATCAGCTAAGATTTTAATAGAATACAAATATTCACCATTTGAAACAGAGTAAACATCAACAACAAATTCTTCACCCTTATCTACTTTTTTTGAAGCAGGATAACTTACTATATACAAATCATCCTGTTCAACAAACGCCATCCAGGCAGATAAGTATTTTTTAGGAAGTATAAAACCAACACCGTATTTGGTATCCTTTTGAAATGAAGGCAGCCCTGTATTATCCATGGTGTTCCTGGCGTAGATAATTTTTCCATCATCGGAATATTTCACAAAATGGTTCATATAAATCGGGACATAAATAATACCATCTTTAGTTCTGTAAATATCACCATTTAAGAAAGGAAGTGCGCCCAAATTTTTCCCTTTTTTATCTATAAGATTCTGCCATGAATTTGTGCTACCGGTTTTTATATTATATTCCTGTAGGGGTGAATAATCATACGGCGCTAAAATTTGAAAAGCTACAAAAGAATTTGAATTAGCAAAACGAGCTGAATAAGACACCATTTTAGTCTTAAACTGTTTTTCTTTATTACTGTAGAATAACTCACATTTACTTAGATTAGGATCTAAAACTAATATCTTTCCATCATCTAATACATCTAATCTTAACGGCGAAACAAATTCTCCTGGCCCTCTGCCTTTTCTACCATAATTTCTAATAAATTTTCCATCGCTATCAAATTTTTTTATGCAGTTATAAGCCTGATCAATAACAAATATATTTCCGGTTTTATCCGTTCTTACTTCCATCGCAAATCCAAACGTAGTGTCCTTAATTCCGCCAATCTTAAATAAAGTTTTGGTTTCTATATTTTTAAATTTTCGCTGTGTTAAGGTTTGTTTACTTATTTTATAATTGAGAGGAATATGGTAAGTTTTTTCTCTTACTTTCATTTCAACAGTGTAATATTTGCCGGCAGGTATATCCGAAGGGGATGTTTTTTCTTGATTTTTCTTACTGCCGCACGAATAAAGCAGTAATGAAATAAATATAACGGAATAAAATAGAAATGATTTAATATTAATATTCATCTCATAAGCTCCTAAGGAATACTTTCTACTTCATAATTAAATACATCAACTTCGGAATTTTGTTTAACTAAAAATATTTTTTTATTTGTTAAACACACCGAGTACAGTTTACCAAAGCCCTTAAATAACATTGAGTATAAATACTTACCTTCTTTTATAGAATATTTGTCAATGTAATATTCATCCGAAACTTTTGATGATTTATCAACGAGCAAGTACAAATAATTATTATATACACTTGATGATTCAAAAAGATATTGTTCTTTTCTTAGTCCGCCTCCTATATTTGCAGTTCTTCCTTGTACTTTAATTTGCGAAGGAGCGTTAATTAATTTGAACGCATTATATATTCTGCCCTTTCCATTATATTGAATTGCATATCCCATAACACTTGCAACAAAGATTAATTGATTATTTCCAGCCTGGTGTAGGTCCCCGATTATGTATTGTGTCATGCCGCTATTGTTTTTATGTATACTTTCGATATCCAAAAAATTTTGATAATTTTCAGAGATTTTATTTTTATAATTTATTTTCATTATCGGCGCATTCTCGAATGTACTCATCATCTGAAATGTGGCAATTTCGTTGGAATCTACAAAGCAAATGCTAAGCGGCAATAAAGTACATTTGATGTCTTCTATTTTATTATTATTAAAAACGACAAATTTATTTCCATTAGGATCAAGCGCTGCAATTTTACCGTTACCGGTAACATCGAAATCATACAGTTGAGAAAATTCTCCCGGTCCCCTGCCTTTCTTGCCGTATCTTTTAATAAACTTTCCAGTATTATCAAATTTCTTTATTGAACAATCGTTCCAATCTTCAATATATATATTTTGATTTGTGTCGATCTTAACCCTTGATGGTACAATCAAAATGGTATCTTTTATGCCTCCAATTTTCAAATCAAAATTCAGCTTTACTTTCTTCCAAATTCGTTCTCCTCTGGGAGTTTTAACTTTGTCGAAAGAAAATCTAAAGACTTTCTTGCGCGTACCGTCGTTTACAACAAATTGCTCTTTCTCTTTGCTGCTATTTCTGCAATTCAATGCTAAAGCTGCGGAAATAGTTATTAACACATATAGGAAATATTTTTTCATTATTCTCCCGGAGATCATTTAAGTAAGAATATCTCATTACATAACCCGCGGCATATCTATCTATACATTTAAAGATGCTTTAAAACGTAAAAAGTTATTTATAAAAAAGCACTTTTTTATTTATTGTAAAAATCATTTCACTTTGTAGATCAACAGGGTTGGATTGGAAACATGGTCAACTGGCAATTTATTTTTGCGAGGCAGTGAATCATCACAATTTCATGATGCTATTTTTCAGAAAGGTGAGATTGTTGTTTATAAACAATGAGTGAGGATATTTTTTGAAAATTAATTACAAATGTTTTTAAGAGTCAATTTGAGAAAATATTTGTTTTTTCTGATGATGCTACATGCGGAATAATTCTTTCAACTCTGGGTTGCGTATCTGTTTTTTTTTGATGAATGCTAGGAATTTTAGGAACATTAGCATCCGTAACGTTCCTAAAATTCAAAACAGATTACTAATCTTTTTTAACCGGTTCTTGCGCTCTTAGAACTATTATCCCGGTATGTTTTTTAATTCTTAAAAGATAATCAGCCAGCGGTTCTTTTGTTATTTGAACTTTGTATCCAACGTTAGGTGCATGCATAAAATGAATTCTTCCATCGTCCATTTTTACCGCAATTCCCACGTGTCCGATATCCAGTCCTTTTTCGTTTGTAGTAATTGCAATTAAATCTCCGTTGTGAATTTTATCCTCTACTTTTGCAACTTTAGTTTGAGGAATATAATAGTATTCTCTTTTATTTATCGATTCTTCCTGCTTTCTGATTACAGGAACAAATTTTGGATTAGCTTTTAATTGCTTGTATAAGTCCGGATGATTCGACATAAAATCAACATGGAATTTAATTGGTTCTCCACCGATTTCCTTTGTAATATTTTTTACGATTCCCTTTTTAACGTTATTGTAAATCCAGTCTGAAAAATAATGTAAACGTGAAGGATAACCGTCAAGTTCTCCGTTTCTATATCTAATCTCTGTTAGTTCCTTTTCATAATTTTCAAATGTGGTTTTCTTCTCTTTTATACATCTTGCAAAAGTTAAATCAGTTTCTAAAAATGTTGTACAATCCAATCCGGTAAGATTTATAACCAGATTTTCTTTATCGCCTTTTTCCAGGGTATGAGCAACGTAATCAGTTCCGATAAAACTTTTACCTATAGAGGCAATAACATCACCAATCGGCTGATTTTCCAGATCTTTACTAACCGCCATTTTAAATTTTGCTTTACAAACATCTACATCCTGTTGAGTAAAAGTCTGAGCACTTAAAGAAACCGTAAATAAAAATAATGCAATAAAAAACATGTTTCTGTATCTCATAAAATTTTCCATTTTAATTAAGACTATGAATTGTTAATTTTTAATTATTCATTGTTAATTGCTTCAAATAATATCTTCTTCCGGCGGAGTGCTTGCGCTGGCATATTCTTCAATTTGTCTGGCGTGCGCTAAGTTTTCAAACCGCGCATATTCTTTGATAAACGCCAATCTTATATCACCGACAGGACCATTTCTCTGTTTACCTATAATAAGCTCCGCTACGCCTTCATTCGAATTACCGGCATCGTCTTTCATAATTCCGTAATACTCAGGTCTATTTAAAAACATAACAACATCGGCATCCTGTTCTATTGAGCCGGATTCACGAAGATCAGAAAGCTGCGGCCTTTTATCAGTTCTTGTTTCAACCGCACGATTAAGCTGAGCTAACGCAATAACGGGAATGTTTAATTCTTTTGCCAACGATTTTAACGATCTTGAAATGTGGGAAATTTCTCTTTCACGACTTTCAACTTTCGCGGGACCTTGCATCAACTGAAGATAATCAATAATGATTAAACCAATGTTATGTTCAACTTTTAATCTTCTTGCTTTAGCACGAATCTCTAATACAGTTTGTGCCGGAGTATCGTCAACAAATACAGGAGACTCAATTAACTTATGAGCATTTCTACTTAGCTTAACACCTTCTTCATGAGGAAGTTTTCCGGTTCTTACAAGATGCGCATTCAATCTTCCTTCCGCGCAAAGCATACGAATTACTAGCTGCATCGTTGACATTTCAAGACTAAATATTCCAACCGGAACTTTATGATCAATTGCTGCGTTACGCGCTAAAGATAAAGCCAAGGCTGTTTTTCCCATGGAGGGCCTTGCGGCAAGAATAATTAAATCTGATTTTTGGAAATCCACCGAGCATTTCATCAAGTTCATAAAATCCAGTAGGAACAGAAAATTTTTGTTTTGTATTTGAATGAATTGCTTCTATATATTCCAGCGCATCCCTTACTGCCCTATCCATTCCCTGGAAAGATCTTTTAAGGTGAGTCTCGGTAATTTCAAAAATCTTTCTTTCCGCTTCGTCAAGAATATCGAACGCATCCATTGTTCCTTCATAAGCTGATTGAGCAATTTCGTGTGAGCTTGTTATTAATCCCCGTAATATTTCTTTTTCAAGGATTATTTTTGCATGATATTCTATATTAGCAGCAGAAGTAATGTTTTGGGATAATTTACTCAGATAAACTGCTCCGCCTGCTTGATCTAACTGTTCGCGTTTTTTTAATTCTTCGTACAACGTAACTGTATCTATTGGTTCACCTGAATCAAAAAGAGATTGCATTGCCTCAAAGATTAAACGGTGTTCTCTAAGATAAAAACTTGCCGGTGTTAATAATTCTATTGCTTTCGGGACAGATTCTTTTTCAATCATCATAGCACCAAGCACAGCGGCTTCAATTTCCGGAGCTGAAGGTGGTTTTACATCTGCAGGGATTAATTTATTAACATCATTATTTGGTCTTTGAATTTTACCCATTTTATTTTTTTACCATTTCATCGTATAATTTTCTAAACTGTTGAACATCTTCCCAGGTTGCTCTTTTCCAACCGGGATTTCTTAACAACGCCGGCAGGATGATAAGTTACCATAACTTTTGCATTTTCAAATTCAAAAACTTGTCCCCTCATTTTTGTGAGTGAATCTTTCTTTTTCAAAATACCTTGCGCTGCTGTTAAACCAACTAATAGAATTAGCTTTGGTTTTATTAATTCAATTTGCTTTTTCAAATAAGGAACACACTCATCCATTTCAGGAGCTAAAGGAGTTCTGTTTGCCGGCGGACGACATTTAACAACATTAGCTATATAAACTTCTTCCCGTTCAAAATTTATAGCTTTTAAAATATCAGTTAAAAGTTTACCTGCGCGTCCTACAAAAGGCAATCCTTGTTTATCTTCTTCTGCTCCCGGTCCTTCGCCAATTACCATTACATCGGCATTTGGATTTCCGGAACCAAAAACAAAATTTGTTCTATTCTTACCCAGCGGACAGTTCAAACATTCGCAAATTTGTTTATTCAACTCTTCTAAATTTTTGGCTGCTTGCCAGTTTTCTTTTTCTCCATTAATCATTAAATCTTCCTGTAATTCCTGGGTAATTGATTCTTCGATATTTTTTTTTTGCACGATGGTTTTTCTCTTTAATACTTCCGTATCAAAAAGATCATCTCCAAATATATTTTTTTGATCTTTTAAAGCTTCTATTATTTGCTTTTTTAATTCACTACTCATTTTTAATATTATTGACTCATATTACACAAATAAATGTTTAATTATTAGGTCATATTGACCCGCATTAGGCGGGGAAATATCTCTGAATTTTATAAAAATCGCTCTCTTGAGATTCTTCTCCCGACAGGTCGGGATCAGAATGACCATTTTAGAAACAGTAATCATTAATAATTTCAAGAAACTTATTTCTAAAGGTTTGCTCCTTCATTTGGGAAATTACGATATTAGTTTAATCTTTATTCAATAATTTAATTTCCTGTCGGTATTTCCGAAAGTATTTTATTAGCGACTTGAAATTTAGATTGCAAAGGATAAGTCTTTTTATTTCCTGATTTATGAATTATAGTTATTTTATTGGTGTCAGTCTCAAATCCACTATTTTCATCTTTCAACGAATTTAACACAATTAAATCTAGTTTCTTATTTTTTAATTTTTTCTCGGCATTACTTAATCTCATTATCAGTTTCTAAAGCAAAGCCAATAACAAACTTATCTTTGGCATTTAATTGTGATAGAATATCATCAGTCAGAGTTAATTTTATGGAATCAAGATTATCATCTTTTTTAATTTTTTTATCCGATGATTTTTCCGGTTTGTAATCAGCAACTGCAGACGACATTATCAGCACATCGTTTTTTGCAAGTTCATCATCAACAGCTTTTTTCATATCTGCAGCGGAACGAACTTTTATGAATTTTATTTCGGGATAAGACATTTCCGATGAAGGCCCGGAAATAAGAGTAACTTCAGCGCCGCGTAAATATGCCGCTTTGGCAATTTGAAATCCCATTTTACCGGACGATCTATTTCCTATAAATCTAACTGGATCTATATCTTCGAATGTTGGACCAGCAGTTACTAAAATATTTTTTCCTGCTAAATCCTTTTTGTAACCGGATAATATTAATTCCGCCGCATCGATGACTTTGTTTATTTCGGGAAATCTTCCTTTTCCGCTCAAACCGCTAGCAAGCTCACCTGATTCCGCTTCAAGAATATAATAACCGGCTTCATCCAATTTTTGTAAGTTTGCTTGAGTAAATTTGTTTTCGTACATATCAATGTCTGCACTTGGACAGAGTAACAGCGGACATCGTAAAGCAGTAACTAAAGTTGTAAGTGCATTATCAGCAAATCCGTTGGCTATTTTTGCAACAGTGTTTACCGTAGCAGGAGCAATAATCATTAAATCCGCCCACAAAGCCAAATCTATATGCCAGGGTGAAAAGCTAGTCCCGTTTTTTTGATCTTGTGGAAATACGTTTACAATTACTTCATTTTGGGAAAGTGTAGAAAGTGTTAAGGGCGTTATAAATTCAGTGGCAGACGGAGTCATTACAACTTTTACTTTTGCACCTAGCTTAACTAATTCTCTTACAAGAAAAGTAGATTTATACGCGGCAATTCCGCCGGAAACACCTAATAGAATTTTTTTACCATTCAGTATTTCGTTGCCCATAAAAAATTCCTTATACCAATCTATAAATCTAAAATTATCTTAAATAAGATAACTATTTAAGAGAATGAATTAAAACAATAAATTTAATTTACTTCAAAAAGAAAATCCCGAACAATGTTCGGGACTTTCATAAAGTTAAAATCAGAAAAATCTAAATTACTTTTTCTTATATTCGTATTCAATATTACCTTCAAGCAACTCATTCAATGCTTCAATATGCGGTTTTTCTCTTTTATCAAAATCCTGGGAAATTTTTAACTGAGCAGGGTTTTCGATGTCTTCGCTGTCATCATCGGCACCGGAACTAGGAATAGTACTAACCAAAGCGTTATATTCAATTTTTGTATCACTATTAATAACTCTAGCTCTTATTGAAGCAACGATAATACCTTCATAAATATTCGAAGCCTTCGCATCAATCACTCTCAAATCAACCGGTTGTATTGCCATTTTATTTATTCTCCTTATTAATTATTCTTTTTATTAAAATCTTAGTATCTGCAATTGCTTTATCTAGTTCCGCATTTTCCACAAAATAATCAAATTTATCCTTAAGTGACAATTCCATTCGGGCTCTCTCAGTACGTTTCCTGAAATCTTCTTCGCTTTCAGTATTTCTGTTTCTGAGTCTTTTTACTAATTCCTCAAAGCTGGGAGGTAAAATATAGATTAAATTTGCTTCAGGATAAATACTTTTTAATTCCAAAGCTCCTTTAACGTCAATTTCAATTATTACGGGTCGACCAGAATTTATATTCGTTTCTATGTATGATTTGTAAGTTCCGTAATAATAATCGTAAAATTTTTCCCATTCAACAAATTCATTGGCTTTTATTTTTTCCTTAAACTCATCTTCCGAGATAAAGAAATATTCAACACCGTTAGTTTCGTTAGCTCTTTTTTTACGCGTTGTAGCCGAAACGGAAAAAACCAGTTCGGGAAATTCCTTCAAAATCTGTTTTACAATCGTAGTTTTACCAGTTCCGCTAGGAGCGGAAATCGCAATTATTTCTCCTTTTTTGCCAGCCAATAATCACTCAATATTTTGTATTTGTTCTCTTATTTTTTCTATCTCTTCTTTAATCATAACAGTTTTATGAGTAATAATTGTTGAGATAGATTTTGAAGAAATTGTATTTGTTTCTCTATTCATTTCCTGACACAGAAAATTAAGTTTTCTGCCGGGATCGTTTTCATTTGTTAAACTATCCGAGAAAAATTTCATGTGGCTGCGGAGTCTAACACACTCTTCGGTTATATCTGCTTTTTCAGCGATTACCGCCAGCTCCATAGTCATTCGCTGTTCGTCGTAATTGTTTTCATCTAAAATGGATTTTACTTTTTCTTTTAACTTTCCATAGTATTCTTTAGATGATTCTTTAGTCTCTTTTTCTATTACAACCAAAGCCTGATCTATAATTTCTATTCGTTTCTTTAGATCTTTTGCAAGCTCCTTACCTTCATTCGCTTTCATTTTCAGCATGCTTTTTATCGAATCTGAAATTGCATTTTTAATTAGATTAAAATCGTCTTCCGAATATTCGCCGTTGGAAGAAGTGTAAAGATCTTTATTATCCAGTAAATGTTGAAGTTTAATTTTCTCGGTTAACTTTGCAGCTTTTTTTAATTCTTTAATCTGGCTTAAGTAATTCTTTAATTTTTCTTTATCTATTTCGGGTAAATCTGCAGAACCGCCGTTTTTCTTTAACTGGATGCTAACTCCAATTTTTCCGCGGCTTACTTTTGATTTTATAAATTCTCTAAGTTCGTATTCCTTGTTCATCAACGAAGATGGAAGTCTTAACGAAATATCCAGATATCTACTGTTAACAGATTTTATTTCGACTTCTACGGTCATTTTTTTGTTTTCGGCGTTTCCTTTGCCGTAGCCTGTCATGCTGTATATCATACTTAACCTATAAAATAAAGAGTCTTTAAAATAACTAATTTTGATGTGCTAAACAAAATAAAATACTATGCACCAAGTTTGAGTTAGTTAAATCATATTTGTTAACTTAAGAATGCTTCCCCAATTCCGAATTGTAGCTGTAAAGTGTGCTCAAAAGGCTGTTTAATGATAAATCTTTGTTCTGTGGATCGTAAAATTTGAATCCAAAATCGACTTGAAACAGCATTATTTTGAGGTGGTACCTAAAACTAATTCCAATTCGGACAGCTAAGTTGTTAATTTTAACTTGATTATATCCGTTCCATGCACTGCCGTAATCGATAAAAAAGGGCAAACCCCAAATTAGAAGGCTTCGCCAATGCCGAATTGTATTTGAATGTTTTTCCAGAATGGTTTTTTAAATATGTATTTTTGATCGCCGGGGTCATAAAACTTAAATGCAAAATCAATTCTGAAAGGTGCTATTTGAGTATAATATCTTAATCCTATTCCGGCTGCAATTGCTACTCCAGCAAAAGTAAACCGGTGATAATTAAGCCAGGTGTTTCCCAAATCCGCAAAGAAAACCGTTCCTATATTTTGCATAAAACGATAACGATATTCAATCGATCCTTCCAATAAGAAACTTCCGCCTTTTATGTTGATTCCCTGAATACTTCTGACGCTATCGCTCCCGGCGGGAACCAATTCATTAGAACGCCAGCCGCGTATTGAGTTACTGCCGCCGGCATAAAAAGTTCTATTTAAAGGGACACCAGCAAAATCTCCATAATATGTTTGAAGATTTCCAACCTTAAATTTAGCCGCAAATATTTTGTTCCTTTTTCTGTCTAAGGGAAAATAATAAGAACTGTTTAAAACCACTTTATAGAACATTGATCCTTCATAATTATTTCCACCAATTTTAGAAATCAAATAAGGAATTGAGTTTGCCTCTTCCAAATGAACCGTAAGATTATAACCGGTGGTGGGAAATAATATATTGTCTGCTGTAGTAGAACCAAAATCAGCACCGATTACAGAAATTAATTTTGTAGATAAACTATCATTAAAAATTCTATAAACTTCATTCGATTGTTCAACGTTATATGATGCGCTTAAGTGATTAATAAATGTGTATGTCGGAAGCTCAAAATCGAATGTTAATTTTGTGCCGTATAATGTGTTATTATAATTAGCTTGCTTATTAATAGTAGCGTAAGTTTCCCACGTTCCAAAAATCGGACGGTTGAATAAATATGGCTGATCAATTGTTATACGGGAATCTACATAACCGAGAAGAGTTGTATCTCTAAAAGAAAAGCGTTTGATCAAATTGCCAAAGTCAACATGAATAATATCTTGAACGCCAAAAGATGTACTTAAAGTTAATTTTCTTGCATCACCCAAAAAGTTTTTACGGATATAGGCAGCACCCAAACCAACGTTAAATGCATTTTGTTGATTATTAACTATAATTTCGGGTGAAAGCTCATTCAGTTCTCCAATGGTGCCTTCAAGCTTTATTGGAACTTTGCTATCGACTGTATCATTTCTATCGCCGGAAAGCAAAACCGTACTAAATAACCCTGTTCTATATAATCTAAGCTGACTTCTTTTTAAAGATTCCTGGTCATAATACTCACCGCTTCTAATTCCTGTTATATCTCTTAACAATTGATTATTAACATAAGGTGCGCCCGGTCCTTGTTTATCAACCAGTACAGTATCTATTTTATATCTATTGCCGGGTGTAAAATAGACATTAACATTAGCCTTGTCCTTTGAAGTATCACGAAATACGATTGTGCTATCGTACATTGCCAGCATATATCCGCTATTTTGCAAAGTATTAATTGTAACTGATGTATTTTGCTCTACAGTCGACCGGTAAAAACGTTGTGTTGTATCAAGGTGAAAATCGTTGTAGACGTATCCTTTTATTAAATCCGGTACTTTAGTTAATCCAATTAGCTCTTGTTTACCGTAAGTTGCTGGAGAACCCTCATGAATAATATAAGTCAGATCAACTTCTTTATCAGCCGTATCAACCGAATATTTGTAAGAAAATTTTGCATTAAAAAAACCATTATCGTTATAATATTTTTTTAGCGCATTAAGATCGATTTGAATGAATGCAGAATCAAAATAAACCGGCGCTTTTCCAAGACTTGTGAAAGAGTTTAAAAATTTCCAAAACCACATCGGTGTTGGCTCTGAGTATATTATATCTTGTAATGATGATGAAGAGAATGTACTATTCCCGCTAAATTCAATTGAATTTAATTCATACTGATTTGCTTTTTGTGCCTTTACCACAACAGCAAAAGAGATGAAAATTATGAGAATTAAAAATCTTTTCATCATTGGAATTTTACCGGTACTCTTATATTTCTATAATTTTTCTAGAATAAATTAATTAGTCCTGCAAAACTATGTCTTTATTAACTAAGTTCACAGTAGGGTAATCCCTTTTGAAATTACTCAAAAAGAAATTTTTCAAATCGGGAAACTCAATGTTTGAGGACAAATAAAGAGAAACAGGTTTTCGCTGTTCCGCAACAAGGTGGGCATAATAAATTTTATTTTGATCCAGGTTTACTAAGTAGGAATAAACTTCTCCGCCCCCGCTGCCCAGAAAGTAATCTTGTGAATTATAATAGATCAATTCATGATTAAAATCCGGGAATTTGATTTTCTTTACAAGGCAATCTTTAAATGATCCGTTTACTAAATCAGATTCATATACTTTCTTAAGCGTGGTGCCGTCCAATTTTAATAGATAAAATCTAATTCCCCATTCCTTAGGGCTGGAAGTTTCCGTACCCGCCGCAATTTCTAAAGTTGAATCCTGATCAAACTTACCTTTATAGGCGAACTTCACATTTTCGCCCAGTACTTTTTTTGCCTGTGCTAGAACGAAATCTTGATCATTATATTTTTTTAACAATTCCTGTTTCGCATCATCTTTCTTGCTTCCGCAAGAATAAAATAAGCCGATGAATATTATTGAAATAACAAAAATTATTTTTTTATTTAATAACAACTTTAGTTCCTTTCTTAACAACAGAGTACAATTCATCAATATTTTCGTTACTTATGGCTATTGAACCGTCAGTCCAGTTATAAACAAACGGCAAATATTTAAAAATGGAATTCAATTCTCCGATTCCATGAATACCAATATTTCCGCCTAAATTTGTTTGAGATGTTGAACATTGACCGTAATAAAATTCAAACTTAAGTTTATCAAATTGTGATTGCGTAATCAACCCTTTTCTTAAACCTTCAACTGCGTCATTTAGGTTCGGATAATTTATTTTAAAGAATTTATAATATTTACTTACGGTATCGATTTCGCAAATTCTGTATTCTCCAACCGGTGTTGCATTATCTCCAACCTTAGTCTTAGGTACTCTAACATTCATACCAAAATTTGCACGATAGCTTTTGATCAATACGGAATCATCATAAAGATTAAGAGTATATGAATGCCTATCAACAATTATGGTAACATCGTTTAGCTTAGAGAAGCCTTTGTTTTTCATTGCTTGCGCTAATGGAATTTCACGAAGATTCAAAACAACTCCGTACACAATTACACCCGCAACAAAAAGTATAATTCCACCGCCGAAAAAGAAAACGTTTCTTATTAGATTTTTATTTAAATAAGAAGAGGCTTCGGGAATATTTAGATTGTTAAATTTGTTTTTTTCTTTTTTCATCAAGTTAAGTTATCGCAACAGCACATAATAAATCTCTACCAATTTAAAATTTAACGAAAAATTAGTTAATTTTTAAGCAATTATTATTTGAATGTTGATTTTCACCGTTCATATGCAAAAAAAACATGAGCATATCAGCTATTTTCATCATTTTTAATTGAATACAGCATCTTTTTAATGTCTAAACTCAAATTTTTTAGCTTTACATTTTTTATTATTTATATTTTATCGATAAGCACTTTAACCTTTTCTCAAATAAGAGTAAAAGCGGTTGGCGATATAATGCTCGGTTCTGTTACACCGAGAAAAATTTTACCACTTGATAGCGGGAAAGTTTTTATTCGTTCAATTGGTTCAAGTTTACAAGGCTCGGATATTTTGTTGGGAAATCTTGAAGGTTCTTTTTTTTCAGAAGGAATGAAACCTGACAAATGTTCCGATTCTGCCAGAGCGGAAAAAATTTGCTACGAATTTGGAATGCCTGAATATTTAGCACCAATTCTTAAATCCTTACATTTTCAAGCATTGGATATGGATAATAATCATTCACAGGATTATGGAATTGAAGGGTATTTATTTACCATAAATAAACTGAAAAGTTTGGGAATTAAGCCTATTCCGAAAAAAAGTCATGCCGAATTGGATGTAAACGGGAAGAAAATAATAATATTACCGTTTGGTTTTTCAGGCGGATCAAATAAGATTTATGATATACAAGATGCAAAAAGAATTGTAACATCTTACAAAAAACAAGGAAACTTAGTTATAGTTTTCTTTCATGGTGGCGCTGAGGGAAAGGATTCTTATGAAACTCCGGACTCCACAGAAAGTTATCTTGGTGAGAATAGAGGTAACGAAATATTATTTGCTCACTCGGTTATAGATGCGGGAGCCGATCTTGTTTTAGGAAGCGGTCCTCATGTCCTTCGAGCTTTCGATTTGTACAAAAACAAATTTATTGCTTATTCTCTTGGCAATTTTTTGACATACGGAAATGTGAGCATTTTCGGAAGAGGTGGAATTTCCGCAATTCTTAGCCTTAATTTAAATGATAAAAACGGTGATTTTATTTCCGGCAAAATAATTCCGGTTCGGCAATATGGAAGAGGAATTCCGAAAGTAGACAAAAAAAGTAGAGCAATAAAAATTATTAAAAATTTAACTTCTCTCGATTCACCTAATTCAAAACTGATCTTTACAGATGAAGGCTATTTTCATAAAGATTTCAAACTCGAGCCTAAAATAAAAACCGCACAAGTGCTAAAATTAAAACCTATAAAATTTGATTCTAATTTACAGAATATATCTTTTCACAAGCAATAAAAAAAGAGGGACAAGTCATGACTTGTCCCTACCAAATACTAAACGTAGTTAATAATTTACAACGTTCGGATCATTTCAATCCTCTAAATTTCCATAATCTCAGCTTCTTTATGCTTTAGAATTTCATCAATTCTATTTGTATGTTCATCGGTTAATTTCTGAATTTCATCTTCCCCATCCTTCAACTGATCTTCAGAAATCTTTTTATCTTTTTCTTCTCTTTTCAAGTGATCGTTTGCATCTCGTCTAACATTTCTAATAGCAACTTTTGTCTCCTCGCCAAATTTTTTAACAAGTTTAACAAAATCTCTTCTTCTTTCTTCGTTCAATGGTGGAACCGGAATTTTTAGATTAGTTCCATCACTCACAGGATTAAATCCAAGGTTAGCTTCCATTATGGCTCGTTCAGCAGCGGAGACAACCGATTTGTCCCATGGAGTTACAGAAAGAGTATGTGCATCAAGTACAGTAACATTAGCAACCTGCATAATCGGTGTTAAATTACCATAATATTCGACTTTAATACCGTCTAGCAAAGCAGTTGTAGCCTTCCCTGTTCTGATTTTGGTAAGTTCAGATCTCAACGCCTCAACTGATTTATCCATTCTTGAGCTGGCATCTTTTATTATTTGATCCATAATTTCCTCTGAGTTTGTTTGAAATTCTTTCAAAATTTAATTTCTTAAAAACATATCTTTTTTCAGCAGGGAAAGTAACGGCTTGTCCCTAAAATAATTATTTTTTTAGATACTTTAATAAACGAATTTAATAATATTAGGCAAGTTCGTAATCTGAGATCAGATTTTCAAGTTGAAATGTGAAATAGGGGATTAAAAATAAACAAAACGATTTAAGAGAATTTTTATTATAATAAAAAGCCCCGGCAACAATTAAATTACCAAGGCTAATAACTAATTAAAACAATATTTAATCTTATTCAGTTATCACTGTCCCTACTTTTTCACCTTTAACTAGTTTTATAAGATTATCAGGTAAATCCATATTAAAAACAACCATAGGAAGTTTGTTCTCCTGGCAAAGACTTACCGCTGTTAAATCCATTACTCTCAGATTGTTTTTAAGAATATCGAGATAAGAAATTGTTTCGAATTTTACGGCATCAGCATTTTTTTCCGGATCGGAATCAAATACACCGTCAACTCTTGTTCCTTTAATTATAGCGTCAGCTTCAATTTCCACAGCTCTAAGCGAAGCAGCTGTATCAGTACTGAAGTAAGGATGTCCTGTCCCGGCTCCGAAAATTACAACTCTTCCCTTTTCAAGATGGCGAATCGCTCTTCTTCTAATATAAGGTTCTGCAATCTCTTCCATGTGAATTGAACTCATTAAGCGGGTGTAAATTCCTTTATGTTCAATAGCATTTTGTAAAGCGAGCGAATTAATAACAGTTGCAAGCATTCCCATTTGATCGCCAGTAACTCTATCAATCCCCTGATCACTAGCACTTAAACCTCTGTAAATATTTCCACCACCGATAACAATTCCAACTTCAACACCTATATCGTGTGCTTTTTTTACCTCAGTGGAGAAAAAATCAAGTACATGATGATCAATCCCGAAACCTTTTTTCCCCATCAAAGATTCGCCACTCAGTTTCAATAAAATTCTTTTATATTTAAGATCGCTCATTAAGACATTGCCTTTCAGATAAAAAAAAAGGCCTTAATAAAAATTAAGACCTTTAGAAAATTATTTATTTTCGTCACCCAGGTGAAAACGTTTGAAGAGTGAAATCTTTGCTGTACTTTCGTTCTTGGAATTAAAATCTTTAATTAAATCGCCGACTGTTTTTGTATTATCTTTAATAAAAGATTGTTCGGATAAACAATTTTCCTGATAATATTTGTTCAATTTACCAGTAGCAATTTTTTCAAGTATTTGCTCAGGTTTACCTTCTTTACGAGCAATCTCTTTGTAGATTTCAATTTCCTTAGAAATAACATCCTGTGGAACTTCTTCTCTATATACACAAATCGGTTTCATTGCCGCAACTTGCATCGCAATATCTTTACCAATTTCTGCTAATTCATCTTTGCCGCTCTCAACGTTATCAAATTTAACTAAAACGCCTAATTTAGAACCCATGTGAATATAATCCACTAAAAGTCCGTTTTCAGCATTTTCAATATCAAATCTGGAAATTTCAATTTTTTCGGCAACTTTTCCCATTACATCATTTAACTGATTTTTAATATCAGTATTTTTTTCTAATAATTCATCAACATTAGCAGGATTATTTTCATAAACAGCATCTACTAAATTATTAGTGAAATTTACGAAGTCTTCGCTTTTAGCTACAAAATCTGTTTCACAATTGACTTCTAAAATTACACCTTTGGTTTTATCATCTGAAACTTTAGTTAAAACTATACCTTCATTTGCTGATTTTTCGGCTCTTTTTGCAGCAACCGCAGCACCTTTTTTGCGAAGGATTTCAATAGCTTTTTCAAAATCACCGTCAGCTTCGGTAAGGGCTTTTTTACAGTCCATCATACCTGCACCGGTTTTTTGTCTTAATTCATTTACTTGTTTAGCAGTAATAGCCATGATTCCTAATTTCCTCTAAATTTATTTTTGTTCTGAAGGAGATTTTTCTTTGTTATCTTCTGTATTCTTAGCTTCGCTCTTTGCAGCTTCAGCTTTAGCTTCTTCTCTCGCCTTTTCTTTTTCCTTCTTTATTCTTTCGTTCTCAGCAGCTTTTTCAGCTTTGGCTTCTTCTCTCTCTTTTTCTCTTTCCTTCTTTATTCTTTCGTTCTCAGCAGCTTCTTCAGCTTTAATTTGTTCTGCTTTTGCATTTCCATCAATTATAGCATCTGCAATGTGCTTTGTTATTAATTCAATAGTTTTTACAGCATCATCATTTGCCGGAATCACATAATCAACATTTTCAGGATCACAGTTGGTATCGACAACTGCAAAAACAGGAATATTAAGTCTGTGAGCTTCTTTAATAGCGATTGATTCTTTTTTAATATCAACGACAAACATTGCGCCCGGCAATCTGCTCATTGATTCAACACCTTCAAGTACTTTTTTGAGTTTGTCTTTTTCTCTTGTAAGTGTTAATCTTTCTTTCTTAGTAATCTGATCGAAAGTACCGTCTGTTTCTTGTTTTTCAATATTGTTTAATCTTTTAATGCTCTTTCTGATAGTAGAAAAGTTAGTGAGCATTCCGCCCAACCATCTTTCACTTACCCAATTAGCATCACATCTTCTTGCTTCGGCATCAATGATATTTTTAGCTTGTTTTTTGGTACCTACAAAAAGAACTTTTTTGCCATCGGAAGCCATTTGTGCAATGTTTTCTGCGGCAGAAGTGATTAAGTTTTGAGTTTTTTTGAGATCTATAATATGAATACCATTCTTTTCCATAAAGATGAATGGTTTCATTTTGGGATTCCATCGGCGTGTTAAATGACCGAAGTGGGCGCCAGCTTCAATAAGCTGCGTCAATTCTACGTTCTTCATGATATGCTCCTGTTTAATCTTCTACTCCCTTCGTCTTTACCTACAATCCCACTATTGCGGGACACAGGCGGTAAATCGAGAAGTATGAATGATGTTTATTAAGTAACTAAGTAAATTATCTTTTAGAAAATTGAAATCTTTTTCTAGCTTTCGGTTGACCGTATTTTTTTCGCTCTACCATTCTAGGATCTCTGGTTAAGAATCCTTCCGGCTTAATTAAAGCTCTAAATTCAGGATTGAAATCAACCAAAGCTCTTGCAATAGCTAATCTAATTGATTGGGCTTGTCCCGTTGTTCCGCCACCGTTAACATTTGCGTGAACATCATAAGTTCCCATAGTGTTGGTAACTTTAAAAGGAGCAAGAATATCTTCTCTGCTCAATAATTGAGGGAAAGCTCTTTCAAATTCTTTTCCGTTTACAGTAATTTTGCCGTTTCCGTTTCTTAGTATAACGCGTGCAACAGATGTTTTTCTTCTGCCTATAAATATTTGATCAGCCATTATTTCTCCGTTAAGCTAAGTGATTCCGGTTGCTGCGCTTCGTGAGGATGATTTTCACCGGCATACACTTTTAATTTTTTAATAAGTTTTTTACCAAGTCTGTTTTTCGGAAGCATTCCTTTTACAGCGTTTTCTATTAAAAATTCTGGCTTCTTAGCCAATAATTCTTCGAATGTGCGAATCTTCAAACCGCCAGGATAACCTGAGTAGTGAGTATATTCTTTCAAGAACTCTCTTTTCCCGGTTACTTTTACTTTATCCGCATTAATTACAACAACAAAATCGCCTGTATCTGCGTTTGGTGTAAAAGAAGGTTTGTTTTTACCTCTGATTATTTTTGCAACATTCGATGCAAGTCTTCCAAGCACCTGATTCTGAGCATCAACTACGTACCATTTCCTATCTGCATTTTCGGTACTTATGAATTTTGTCAATTTTTCTTGTTTCACGCTATTTTCCTCCGAAACATAAAAGCTATTTCAAATAAAGAAAAGAAATTTAACCTGAAGGATTAAAAAAGTCAAGATTTTATGAGAATATTAATATTTAAGAACAAATTTCCCTCAATTTGAGCGATTTTTGCAACTGAAATTATTAAGCGATTTTAAAATTACGGAAAATATTATAGATAACCCAATTAATTATGTGATTTTAAGAGTATTGTTAAATTGAAATCAGAACCACGAACTTCCAAATTTGAAGGACTTTATCATACCGAAAAACTCGGGCTGGAATATTTTGAAATTTTCTGCACCTTGAACAATTAGTCTGATTGAAAAATCTTCGTCTGAGTTAGTTCTAATATAAAAATCTTGAGAAACTTGATTTTCCATCTCTTCGGGCTCATCAAAAAAAGCGATAGCGTTATTTAGCTCTTTCTGATATTTATACTTTTTAGGATTAAACATATATTTTTCTTGAACATCTAAGTGAACATAAGGCGGAGGAGAAAAACTTACTTGAGTAGCCCAAAATGTTACGCCATCAAGTTTATTTTTTATATCCTGGTCTAAAAAAACCCAGCCGGCGGGATATTTTATTGAAACATTTAAAGTTTTCTCGGAATAGATTTGAGATAATTTATTGGTATCAATTTTTGATGCAACAAAATTATAATAAGATGATTTTTCTGATAACTCAATTTTATCTGTTTTATTTAGCTTTCCTAATGATCTATTTTGAATATCCTTTGCCGATGAACTTTTTGAAGGGAAATTGGCAAGTTGCGTATTTAGACTTATATAACCTGAAGAATTGATAATATTCTGCTGAGAAATATTAATGATTATTGCGATGGAAATAAAAGCAACAAAATGAAATGCTAATGATAATCCTAAACTTATCGCAGAACCGGATTCTATATTTAATTTATTAAAATTCATTTGCCTAAAAATTTATTCATGAAATTTAGATAAAAAATTCAAATAAATATTAGGCTTAAATTTTGTGGATTATAATATGCGGCTGATTTTCTGAGATCTTATTTATTTAACTCATGTTACGCAAGTATATGTTTTGGTCATATTGAACGAAGTGAAATATCTCATAAATTTGTAAAAATCGAATCCATGAGATTCTTCATTTCATTCAGAATGACCGTTTTGCGTAACATGAGTTATTTAAGTTCACTGAAGCAAACTGCAACTGACGATTAAGATTTTAAGATAAACTTGCCGTCGGCTTCAACCGACGGACAAAAAAAATTCAAAATAGAATCTTTAAGGATTTATCTTTTTAAAATTTTTATTTCATTTTCCCATTCATCATAGGCATGTTAAATTTATTGTATCCACTTGGAACAGAAAACAATGAAGAGTCCAATTTTTTCTTCTCTATATCGGTAACTTCCAATCTCGATTTTTCCTTACCATTTTTATCATTATTTATAACCAGCATAGGAAAATATCCAGCGGCTTCAATTTCTTTTTGCCAATCGGGTTTTTCCTTATCTTTCATCATCGGATTTTTCATAAACATAAATCCGCCAAGTTCATCTGTCATCCACGCAATAGATTGCCCTTCAGGATTGTCGATAACCCATTTTGTGCATTTATAACCTTTTATAACTTTTGTCTCTTTTGTTTTGGTAATTTTTCCTTCATCATTCTTATCTTTAGAATCAGAATTGTACTTTGATAATTTATCCAACGGAAACTCCATATACATTTTCTGTTCCGGCATAAGCATCATCATACTCTTCTCTTCAGGACTAAATATCATTGCAGCATCATGTCCGGCTTCACTAACTTCAATTCTAAATTTATTATTCTTTACAAAATATGTCATATCATGACTACTATTATCGTCCTTAAAGTTAAAGACTACTTTCCCTTCAAACTTAGACTGTGCAGAAAGTATTGAAGTGAATATAAAAGCAGATAATGCGCAAAAGGTAATTACCCTCTTAAAAATTGAAATTCTCATGATGTGTTCCTCCCGTTTCATAATAAATATTAACTCATGTTACGCAAATAAATGTTTTGGTCATATTGAATCCGGCAGTCGCCGGATGAAATATCTCTTAAATTTGCAAAAATCACTACTTTGAGATTCTTCATTTCATTCAGAATGACCTTTTTGCGTAACATGAAATATTAAGTTAAATCCCAAAGACTTAGATTTAGTTCAAAAGTAAGAAGACTATCTGAAATTAGCCAATAATTATTTTAGAATAGTAAAAATCACAAAAAAGAGACACACTTTTTCCACTTTGAAGCCAAATTCAAATTTGCTAATTTTAATGTTTGCTTATTGAATTAAAAACCAGGATTATAGATGAAAGTTCTTATTACAGGCGGTGCCGGATTTTTAGGAATAAATTTAGTTAGATATTTCCACGAAAGAAATAATCAGATCAGATCTCTTGATGTTGTTAAGTTTGATTATTCTGACATGAACAATAAAATAGAAATATTAACAGGGGATATTCGTGATAAGGAAAAAGTTGCAGAAGCGATGAAAGGTATTGATGTTGTAATTCATACAGCTGCCGCCCTTCCGTTATATAAACCTGAAGATATTTTTTCCACAGATATAGCAGGGACTCACAATCTTCTTGAAGCGGCAGAAAAAGAAAAAGTTAAAAGATTTATTCACATTTCATCTACGGCAGTTTACGGAATTCCGGATCATCACCCATTAAAAGAAGATGATAAACTTGATGGAGTTGGACCTTACGGTAAAGCAAAAATTAAAGCGGAAGAAGAATGTTTAAGCTATCGCAAAAAAGGAATGTGTGTTACAATTCTTCGTCCAAAATCGTTTATCGGACCTGAACGTTTAGGTGTTTTTGATTTACTTTTTGATTGGGCAAAAGACGCAAAAGGTTTCCCGATGATAGGGAACGGAAAAAACAGATATCAGCTTTTAGATGTTGAAGATTTATGCGAAGCGACTTATTTATGTTCTACTTTGGATGAAAAACTTGTAAATGATACTTTTAATATCGGTGCTAAGGAATTCACAACAATGCGCGAAGATTATCAAGCAGTTTTAGACAAAGCGGGATTCGGGAAAAAAATTGTTGGACTTCCGGCAACACCTATAATTTTAATCTTAAAATTTTTAGAAGCATTAAAACTCTCGCCTTTATATAAATGGGTTTATGAAACAGCATCCAAAGATTCTTTTGTTTCAATTGAAAAAGCCGAGAAGAAATTAGGGTATTCGCCAAAGTTTTCTAATAAAGATGCGCTTATTAGAAATTATAAATGGTATGTTGAACACTTTGATGAATTTAAGAATAAAAGCGGAGTTTCTCATAGAGTTCCGTGGAAACAAGGAATTTTAAGAGTAGCTAAAATTTTCTTCTAGTTTTTGTCAATTCTATTCAGACTCTGCAATTAATTTTTTCGAAATGACAAATACGCTGAATAACTTTTATTTTTTCAGTGAAAAATTTATTTAGACTGAAATTTGAAAAATTCATATCTGTCCAAAATATATGATTAGGGAAGTTACGCACATTAAAAGAAATTCGTAAAAAAATTATCCGTAGTGGTGCGTTAAAAGATAAATGCTGTTTGAGTTCCGATGAAATCGGGACGAGTTCATTTATCTTTCCGAAAACGAAGGATAATTTTAGAATTTCTTTTTAAGTGCATGTTTCTTCTGGCACTTTTTCCTGTGCGCCTCTGGAGCGTTACGCTAAGAAAAGTACAGTAAGAAATACTATAAATAATTATGGATGAAATTTATCAGAATTATTATGAGTTCTAGGGATAGTATAAGAATACTGAGAAAAGTTTAAATGAAAAATTTTCAACAATTTTTCTAATTTAAAAAATTAATTTGGACAGCGTTGGAAAAATTAAAGAAAAGAAATAAAAATATAATTAAGTCAATTTTAGAATTGAAAATAAAATTTTATATTAAATAAATTTATAACCATTAAGAGGTAAGGAGAAGTAAATGGCAACAAAGAATGATTATTTGAAAGAAACAATTCAGCACTTTGATATTAAAAAGCACAATGTTGTACCAATTGTTGAATCGATGGAAAAGATGGCTTTTAGTGCACGCGATTTAAATAGAGCTTCCAGAATTTTTGACATGATGTTGAAAGATAAAGAATGCGGAATTATTTTAACTCTAGCGGGAAGTATTTTCAGCGCCGGATTAAAAAAAGTTGTTTTCGATTTGATAAACAATAATATGGTTGATGCTATTGTTTCTACCGGCGCATTAATGGTTGATCAAGATTTTTTTGAAGCACTTGGTTTTAAACATTACATCGGATCTCCGTTCAGCGATGATAACGAGTTAAGAGATTTACACATCGATAGAATTTACGATACTTATATTGACGAAGATGAACTTAGAGTATGCGATGAAACTACGGGGAAAATATTTGATAGCTTACCTCCTCGTCCTTACTCTTCACGTGAATTACTTTGGGAATTTGGAAAATATTTAGATGAAAATGGCGGACCAAAAGTTGACGACAGTATCATCTATACTGCTTATAAAAAGAACGTTCCTATTTTTGTTCCTGCTTTCTCCGATTGTTCTGCCGGATTTGGTTTCATCGTTCACCAAACTAAAAACCCGGATAATCATGTTTCCATTGATTCAGCAAAAGATTTTCTTGAGTTGACAAAAATAAAATTGAAGAGCAAAGAAACGGGTATTTTCATGATTGGCGGCGGAGTTCCTAAAAACTTTACGCAAGATATTGTTGTTGCAGCAGATATTTTGCAGGAAGATGCTCCGATGCATAAGTACGCGATTCAAATTACTGTTGCCGATGTTCGCGACGGCGCTCTTTCCAGTTCAACTTTAAAAGAAGCAAGTTCATGGGGAAAAGTTGAAACCACTTTTGAACAAATGGTTTATGCAGAAGCTACTTTGGCAATGCCTTTGATTGCCGGATACGGATATCATAAAGGAAGCTGGAAGGAAAGAAAACCAAAGGAATTTCAAAAATTATTTCTTTCCGATAAAGTAGAAGCCTAATTTTAATATTATAGTAAATAAAAGTTAATTTGATCCCCACTTTCGTGGGGATCTTATTTTATATATATTCAACATTATCTAATTTCTTTAGTGATTTTTAAGTTTTTCTATCTTACTCTTTTTATTACAATAACAACATAAACGGATTATATGCGTATTATAATCGCCGGTATGGGGGATGTTGGTTATCACCTTGCAAAACAGCTTTCTTCAGAAGAACATGACATTGTAGCGATAGACGTTAATCAACAGCGTCTTTCTTATACTGATTCAATGACGGATATTCTAACCATCAACGGATCTTCAACGTCTATCAAAATTCTTAAAGAAGCAAAAGTAGAAACGACGGACCTTTTTGTTGCCGTAACTTCCTCAGAAGAAGTAAATATAACTTCTGCTATTTTAGCGAAAAAATTAGGAGCGATAAAAACTGTTGCTCGTATAGCAAATGAGGAATATTTATCGGCTGAAACCGGATTATATTTTACCGAGCTTGGTGTTGATTTTATGATTTATCCGGAAGAACTCGCCGCGCGCGAAACCGTGAATTTAATCTTAAGATCAGCGGCAACAGATGTACTCGAATTTGAAGAAGGAAAACTTTCTGTACTAGGGTTAAAGCTCGACAAAGACGCACCTGTAATTCATAAAAAGATCAAAGACATTACTAAAGAATATCATAGCGCTGATTATAGAATTGTAGCGATCTATAGAAACTTCAAAACTATTATTCCAAGCGGTAACGATATTTTCCTTCCCGAAGATCAAATTTTTGTTATAACTACACCTAGCGGGATTGATACCGTTCTGTTGCTTTCAGGTAAGCAAAATGAGAAATTTGAAAATATTATGATACTAGGCGGCGGGAAAATAGGTAGAACCGCAGCTAAGTTTTTAGAGAAGAGTATCCGAATAAAATTGATTGAGTCGGATAAAGCAAAAAGTTTTGAACTGGCTGATTACCTCGATAAAACCCTCGTTATACAAGGCGACGGAAGAGACATCGATTTACTTGCGCAAGAAGGCATTATTGATATGGATGCTTTTATTGCTGTAACTGATGATGCGGAAACAAATATAATTACTTGTCTGATGGCCAAACATTTAGGAGTTAAAAAAGCAATCGCTCTTGTAGATAAAGCAGATTACATTCCTCTAACTCAAACAATCGGTCTCGATTCTTTGATCAACAAAAAACTAATTGCCGCTAACAGCATAACCAGATTTATTCGTAAAGGTGAAATAGTAGCGGTTGCCTCGCTAGAAGGAATTGATGCGGAAGTTCTTGAATACATCGCGCATCCGGGCTCTCTAATAACTTCAAAATTAATAAAAGATTTACATTTCCCTAAAGATGCAATTATCGGCGGTGTGATTAGAAATGAAAATAGTTTTATCACCGTAGGAAATTCCAGACTAGAGGAGGGAGACAGAATTGTTGTGTTTTCACTACCATCTGCAGTTAGAAAAATTGAAAAATTCTTTCGCTAAAAAATGAATTATAAAGTAATTTTATATATCATAGGATTCCTTCTAATTCTTACCGGGCTTTTTATGCTTACCGGTATTCCATTTTCAATTTATTATAAAAGCGATGATATTCCTTCCCTTTTAATATCCGGTGTAATTACTTCTTCTGTCGGTATAATAATTTGGCTTCTTACTAGGAAAAATAAAAACAAAGAAATTGGTAAGCGTGAAGGTTATATAATAGTAACTTCAGGGTGGATTGTGATGTCACTTTTCGGCGCATTACCTTTTGTAATTAGCGGCGCAATTCCTAGTTATACTAACGCTTTTTTTGAAACTATGTCCGGTTTTACAACCACCGGCGCATCTATTTTAACAGATATTGAAAAAGTAGCTCCGGGACTTTTATTTTGGAGAAGTTTAACTCAATGGCTTGGCGGAATGGGAATAATTGTCCTATCAATTGCAATACTTCCTTTACTTGGAATCGGCGGGATGCAGCTTTTTGTTGCTGAAGTTCCCGGACCGACAAAAGATAAAATTCATCCGCGTGTAAAAGAAACAGCTAAGCGACTATGGGTTATTTATTTCATGCTTACATTTGCTGAAATGGCTTTGCTTTATCTTGGCGGGATGAATTTTTTCGATTCAATCAATCATGCGTTTACAACAATGGCAACCGGAGGATTTTCTACTAAAAATGCCAGCATTGCATATTATACTTCGCCCTTTATTCAATACGTTATGATTCTTTTCATGTTTCTAGCCGGAACAAATTTCACTATTCATTATTATGTTTTGCATCGAAAATTTAGTGTTCTAAAAACCAATAATGAATTTAGATTTTATTTGATATTCATAATTATTTGTGCTTTAATTATCGGCTTAATTCATCAACCTCATGTTGCCTTTAAGTTTGAAGAATCAGTTAGGAATGCATTGTTCCATGTTGTATCTCTTGTTACTACTACAGGATTTGTTACATCAGATTACGAAAATTGGGCGCCTTTTTCCAGAATGATTTTCTTTGTTTTATTATTTATCGGCGGATGCGCGGGCTCAACAGGCGGCGGTATAAAAATAGTAAGACATTTATTACTCTATAAAAATAGCTTACTCGAATTAAAAAGGTTGGTTCATCCGCGTGCAGTTATTCCAACTCGCTTAAATAAAAAAGCAATCAGTTTTGAAATTATATCGAACGTGCAGGCATTTTTTATTTTCTACATTCTCATATTTATTTTCGGTTCAATTGTTCTTTCAATGCTTGGACTCGATTTTATAACTTCTCTCGGTGCCGTTGCCACTTGTTTAGGAAATGTCGGTCCGGGAATTGGGACAGTTGGACCGGTTAACAACTTTGCTCATCTCCCGGATCTTGTCAAATGGTTCTTGAGCTTTCTCATGCTTTTAGGAAGGTTGGAGTTGTTCACAGTTCTAATAATCTTCTCTCCTGCTTTCTGGAAAAGATGAACTAATTACAATGAATAATTAAAATTTCATAATTAACAACTCTTTCCTATTGCATGCATTAAATATCGATTAAAACTTAAAAATACAGGGAATAATAGTATAAAAAGCCTTATATTATCTGCCCGGTAAAAGTGAAAGTGGATATGAAAGGCAAAGAATTACTAAAAAAATATAATGCGCCTAAAAATTTCTTTAATAGGGATTTAAGTTGGGTTGAGTTTAACAGAAGAGTTTTGGAAGAAGCTCTGAACCCTAATCTTCCGTTACTTGAGAAGGTTAAGTTTATTTCCATTTTCCACACAAATCTCGATGAATTTTACATGATCCGCGTATCGGGATTAAAAGAACAGATAGCCGCAAATGTACTTGAGCCAACAATTGATGGATTAACACCTCAAGCACAGTTACAAAAAATTGAAAAATCTCTTAAACCCATGCTTCAAAAAGTTATGAGTTTATGGACGGACGAACTTGTACCGGCGCTTAAAAAACACAAAATATTCATTTCAGCCTACGATGAACTTAGCGATACTGAAAAAAAGATATTAACAAGTTATTTCAAAAAAGAAATTTACCCTGTCTTAACGCCGCTTGCATTCGATCCGGGAAGACCATTCCCATATATATCTAATTTAAGTTTGAGTCTGGCAATACTTGTAAAAAAACCGAATGGCGAAAATCATTTTGCGCGCGTGAAAGTTCCAAGTATTCTACCGCGCTTAATGCAGATTGATAAAATCATCAACCCGAATAAAAAAATTGGAACCAACGGTAATTTCTCTGCAAAATATATATGGCTTGGCGATTTGATTAAAGCAAATTTACCTTTGCTGTTTCCCGGTATGGAAGTGATAGAAGCTCATCGTTTTCGCATCACTCGAGACACTGACATTGAACTCCAGGAAGATGAAGCTGACGATTTGCTTAGAGTTATTGAAGAAAACATTAGACAAAGAAGATTCGGCAGTGTTGTGCGCTTAGAAGTAGAAAAACAAATGCCTGAATTTATGCTCGAAACTCTGATGGAAAATCTCCAGATAAAAAGGGATGATGTTCATGTTTTCGATGGGAATTTAGGGTTGAGTGATGTAATTACGCTTTACGAGTTGCCTCTTCATCAATTAAAAGAAAAGGCTTTCTACCCGGTTATGCCAAAAATATTTGATGAAGATGAAGACATTTATACTGCGATAAAGCAGCACGATATCATGCTTCATCATCCTTATCATTCTTTTGCGCCTGTCATCGATTTTATAAAAACTGCTGCAAAAGATCCTGATGTTTTAGCAATCAAACAAACATTATATAGAGTCGGTTCTGATTCTCCGATAATTAAATACTTAATAGAAGCTGCGGAACGCGGAAAGCAAGTTGCGGTTCTAGTTGAATTAAAAGCCAGGTTCGATGAAGAGAATAATATTTTTTGGGCTAGGGAACTTGAGAAAGTCGGAGTTCATGTTGTTTATGGTTTGGTGGGATTAAAAACGCACGCAAAGATGACCTTGGTTGTTAGAAAAGAAGCTGACAGCGTAAAGAAATACGTCCATCTTTCAACCGGAAATTATAATGCATCAACAGCTAAGCTATATACTGATCTCGGAATTTTTACAAGTGATGAAGCAATTTGTGCCGATGTTTCTGATATATTCAATTATTTAACCGGCTACTCAAAACAGACTGATTTCCTTAAATTAATTGTTGCCCCAATAAATATGCGTGAAAAATTTCTCGCTCTTATTTTTAAAGAAATAGAAAATAAAAAAGCCGGTAAAGAAGCCAGGATTATATGGAAACTAAATTCTCTTGTAGACCCGACAATTATTGCAGCTCTATATGAAGCATCCAATGTTGGAATTGAAATTTCACTTATTATCAGAGGTATTTGCTGTCTTGTTCCGGGCATTAAAGGAGTAAGCGAAAATATAAAAGTAATTAGTATTGTTGGAAGATATCTCGAACATAGCCGTGTTTACTATTTCTATAACGACGGAAATGAAGATATTTATTTAAGCAGTGCAGATATGATGCAAAGAAATTTAGATCGCAGAGTTGAAATTGCATTCCCGATTGAAAACACAGATCTAAAAAATGAAATAATAAAAACTCTACTAAGATTTTCGATAAAAGACAATGTTAAAGCGAGAATTCTTCTTCCTGATATGACTTATAGATTTCAGGATAACGCTGAAGAAGAGAAAAAGATAAATTCGCAAGAATGGTTAATGAACCATGCAATGAAAGCAGCAAGTAAATTTGTAAAGAGAAAAATATAAGTACTTCAACTTTGCCCAACATTAATTAATATAATTCATTTCCCAATTTATTTTTATCGATAGAATTACTACTTTTATTAAAATTCTATTTGATGTTTAATTTTGCTAAATTTAAAGATGATTAAATTTTTTAAGAGAGGACTCCCTATGGCAGATCTAACGAAAAGTGGAATATTAAATGCGTTAAAAAAAGTTGAAGATGATAACTTTAATAAAAATTTGTTAATTCTTAACTCAATAAAAAGCTTTGATGTAAAAGGTAATAGCGTAAAAATTAATGTTTCCCTATCACTCCCTTCCGGTGCAATTACGGATACTTTAAAAGGAAAATTTGAGAACGCAATAAAAAATGAGTTTTCAGATATTAAAAAAGTTGAATTAAATATTGAATCTAAAGTAGCAGCTCATGAGGATAAAAAGAAAAATACTCTTTTACCGTACGTAAAAAATACAATTGCGATAGCGAGCGGTAAAGGCGGAGTTGGCAAAAGTACTGTTGCCGTAAATCTTGCGGTTGCACTCGCAAAAGATGGAGCTTCAGTCGGATTAATTGATGCGGATATTTACGGACCGAGCATTCCATTAATGTTGGGCATAACCGAAAAACCTCAGGTTTATCAAAACCAGCAAACAATGAAAATAATTCCTCTTGAAAATTATGGTATTAAATTAATTTCAATTGGAGTGCTTGTTGATGATAATGCCCCGGTTATTTGGCGCGGACCAATGGCTAGCGGTGCCTTAAAACAGTTTATGACTGATGTTGATTGGGGCGAATTGGATTATTTGATTTTTGATATGCCTCCGGGAACCGGCGATATTCAGTTAACTTTAGTTCAAACAGTCCCTCTTACAGGAGCTGTAATTGTAACTACTCCTCAGGAAGTTTCATTAATTGATGCAAGAAAAGCACTAAAAATGTTCAACAGAGTGAACGTTCCTGTGATGGGAATTGTTGAGAACATGAGTTATTTTGTTGCTCCGGATACCGGTAAAAAATATGATATTTTCGGTACAGGCGGCGGCTCTAAACTTGCGGAAGAATTGCACGCACCATTCCTTGGTGGAATACCAATTGATCCGAGAATCAGAATGGGCGGAGATAAAGGAGTTCCGATTGTTTACGATATTCCCGATTCCGAACATAATGATATTATAATGAATATTTCCAGGAAACTTGTAGAACAGGTTAGTCTAAGAAATCTTAGTGGCGATGCTTCAAAAGTCGAAATTTTATTAGATGATGAAGATTAATTTTGCTTATCATTTTTTTTGCTAACATATTTAAGTTATAATTTTATTTAGGATTGGAGTTTTGCTCTAATCCTAATGAATAATAGTATAGAATATAATGTATTCACATTTAAAAGATGATGTTTTAAAAGCTCTCGAATCTGTTCGGCCGTTTCTTCGATCGGATGACGGAGATGTGGAACTAATAGAAATTACAGACGAAGGAATTGTAAAAGTAAAGCTCACGGGCGAATGCGGAAGATGCCCGATGTCTCAAATGACTTTAAGAGCAGGAATCGAACGCTCGTTACTGAGAGAAGTTCCGGAAATTAGAAGAGTTGAGGCAGTTAGTTAAAAATCCCCCTAATAAATTTGGTTTAGATGACAGATGAGAGTTTAAAAAGAATTCTAAGAGTCTTTTTATGGCTCCTGGGAATAGCAGCTTCAGCATATTTGATGTATATGCTTTCGAATATTCTTGTTCTTCTTGCACTATCAATTCTTTTAGCTTTTATCTTCGATCCTTTTGTATCAATGCTGGAAAAAGAAGGGCTGAGCAGATTTTTATCCACATTGATTATTTTCGTTTTTGTAGGAATAGGATTCTATTTAATTCTTTCCACATTTATCCCAAAATTTATTTACCAATTGAATCAATTGGTGGAAACTTTACAAGTTTATCCTCTTCACGATCAATTGGCAAAAATTGAGAAAGGTATCTACAAATATCTTCCATTCTTCAACCCGGGCGATCTTTCTAAAAAGATTGAACAATTTATATCCACCGGTATTACAAACTCATTAGATCGTGCTTTAACTCTTATAACAAGTATTGTATCCATCATTGCAATTGTTGTGATTGTACCGTTTATAACTTTCTTCATAGTTAAAGACAATAATATAATTGTTCAAGGTTTGCTTCACATAGTTCCGAATAAATACTTTGAAATGTCTTACTGGATATTAAAGAAAGTAAGTATTCAGTTGGGAAGATTTGTGAGAGGTTGGATTTTTGATGCTACATTTGTTGGTCTGGCCTGCGGATTTGGTTATTACTTCCTCGGAATTCAAAATGCTTTACCGCTTGGAGTAATTTCAGGATTAGGTCATTTAGTTCCCTACTTTGGACCTGTTTTTGGCGCAGTTCCCGCAATTATTATTTCCATTATTCAATACGGAGATCTTTCTCAAATTCCCTTCATCATTTTATTGGTTTTAACTGTGTATGCAACAGACAATGGTTTTGTTCAACCTTACGTTTTTGCTAAAAGTGTCGATATGCATCCGATTGCAATAATTCTTTTAATTTTGGCAGGCAGTCAATTCTGGGGAGTTATCGGTATGCTTTTGGCCGTTCCGCTGGCAACTGTAGTTAAAACTTTAGCAACCGAAATCTACTACGCGTTAAAAAACTATAAAATTGCCAGGTTGTAAATTATAATACTTCTTCAATCAATTTATTAATAACTTTAACAGAATTAATTCCATCAGCTTCAGCATTGAAGTTTGTAATTATTCTATGGCGCAGAACAGGAATCATCGCAGCTTTAACATCATCTATATTCGGAGTAAATCTTCCGTTAACAACTGCGCGGGTTTTTGCGGCTAGTATTAAATATTGCGAGGCTCTTGGTCCGGCTCCCCAACTTATCCAATTTTTAATAAACTGAGGAACTCCGTTTCCGTTAGGTCGCGTTGCATTTGCTGATTTTACTGCAAACTGAATTACGTTATCCGCAACCGGCACTCTTCTTACTAAATTTTGAAAACTAATTATCTCTTCTGCATTTACAACTTTTGACAATTTTGCCAAATACTCGCTGGTTGTTGATTGAACAATTTTCAATTCTTCCTCAAAAGAAGGATAATCCAGCCAGAGATTAAACATAAAACGGTCTAATTGAGCTTCAGGCAAAGGATATGTTCCCTCTTGCTCAATTGGATTTTGAGTTGCAAGAACAAAAAATGGTTCCGGTAATGTATAAGTAACTCCTGCAATTGTAACTCTATGCTCCTGCATTGCTTCTAATAGAGCTGCTTGAGTTTTAGGAGGAGTTCTATTTATTTCATCGGCTAAAATTACATTAGAGAATACCGGACCTTCTATAAATCTGAAATTCCTTTTTTTAGAAACCGGGTCTTCTTCGATAAGTTCAGTTCCGGTTATGTCGCTGGGCATTAAATCAGGTGTAAATTGAATTCTGTTAAACTTCAGGTCAACAACTTCTGATAAGGTTTTTATAAGCAAGGTTTTCGCTAAACCAGGAACACCAACAAGCAGGCAATGTCCGCGTGAAAGTAAAGCAATTAATAACTGGTCAATGATATCATTCTGACCAATAATTACTTTACCGATTTCGGATTTAATTTGTCTTATTTTATCATTCAGCTGTTCAACTAATTGAACATCATCTTTTGTTGGTTCAGAATTTGCCAAAATAATTTCCGATTAATTCATAAAATATTTTACATTTACAAAGATAAATTAAAGAAGAATTTTCCAATAAATTTTATCTTTTAGTTTTTCAACCCACTCATTGTATAGATTTTGGCGCTTATATTCATCGGCTAATTTTTTCAATTCCTGATAATCTTCCTTTAAGTTAACCTGGTGCTGAGGAATTCTTTTTTTCAAATCAACAATATGATAACCGTAACTTCTGCCGTAATCAATTCTTTTGGGATAACTAATCTCGCCTTCTTTAAGCTTGGAAACTACTTCTTTCATATTATTGTCTAATTGATTTAAATAGAAAGTTCCCAAATCGCCACCAAACGCAGCTGATTCCTTATCTTCACTGTATTTTTTAGCGTAATAAGCAAAAGAGTTTACACCTTTAACAATACTATCTCTAACATCACTTAAAAATGAAATAGTATTTAAATCCGAGTTCTCATCAGTTTTAAACTTGATTAAAATATGACGAGCATGAATTTTTTCTCCTCTTTTCTCAATCAGTTTAATTATGTGGTAGCCTACGGGAGTTTCAATAACACCGGATATTTGTCCGGGATTCAATGCAAAAGCAGCAGCTTCAAACTGTGGATAAAAATCGCCTCTTGAAGCCCAACCTAAGTCTCCACCGTTTTTAGCACTTCCCGGATCTTCAGAATATTTCTTAGCAAGCGTTGCAAAATCGGCACCGTTCTTTAGCGAATCTAAAAGATTTTCTGCACGTTGTTTGAATTCTTCTTTAGCTTTATCTGAAATGGTAGGTGTTCTAAAAATGTGTGCAACATCTACTTTTTCAGGAATAACTCCAAGACTATCTTTAAACTTATCGAAGAAGTCCTCAACATCTTTTCTTGAAGCTTCAACTCCTCCAAATTCTTTTTGCTGAAGTTTCTGCACCATTAGTTGCTTTTTAACATCATCATGTAAAGTTCTTTTAATTTTTTCAATACTCATTCCGTAAATTTGCTCTACTTTTTCTTTTGAACCATATTGCTGAATGAAATATTGAATCCGGCTTTCGATGCTGTTGCTGATTTCTTCATCCGTAACTTGAATTGAATCTAACTGTGCTTGAGCATAAGCTAATTTTTCATTTATCATATTGTTTAGAACTTGTTTTTCAAGTCCCGGAGTATTTGGATCCAGTTTTCTCTGCGCGGCAAATAATTTTGTTTGATAATCAACTTCACTTTTTAATATAACTTCATTGTCAACAACAGCTGCAACTTTATCAATAACATCCTGTGATAATCCGGTACCGACAATAACCAACATTAAAAACGCTAATAATTTAAATTTCATTTAACACCTAGTTTTTAACTTCAATATCATTATTTGAATAAAGATCTCGAATATAATTTTGAATTAATTTTTCTTTTTTATCTGCTAAAAATTGTTTTACAACCCGGCTCTTTATAATATCTAAAGGCGGAATAGTTCCCTTATTATACTTGTTTTCTAGCTGTGCAACCTGGTAAATGTGATTTGAGTCCTTAATTACAATACTAACTTCACCCAAATTCAAGTCTTGAACTATTCTATATAAAGGCTGCGGGTTTATCTGAAAATCGTAAAGGAGAGCTGAGGGTCTTGAACTTACAATTGTCGAATCACCCATATAAACGTTCAAGGCTCTATTCCAATCACTTTCCAGCACGGTAGATCTGAATTGAACCGCATTATCTTCATTATTAAAACTGATAATATTTAAAAGATATCCTTCATAAAAAAGTCGAAAATCATCCCTATGCTCATTATAGTATGCTTCAATATCTTTTAGTTCGTATGAAACATCTTCATCCTCATAATGTTTTTGGAGTAAAAGTGCTGAGGCAAGCTCTCTTTCAGATTGATTTAGTAATTTTTGGTATTCCGTGTCTTTTAATATTCCTTCTTTTTCAGCTTCTTGATATAATACTTCCTGATTAACCCAATTTCTTATTATTTCACTCTTATAATATTTATTTCCGGCTGTATCAACCATTGTGGAAAGTTCTTCGCGGGATAAATAAGCATTATTCACCTTTGCAACGTAATCTGTACGCTGTTTCTCTTTTCCGCAGCCCGTTATAAGAACTGCGGATAAAAGAGGTATTATTATATAATTAGTTTGATTTATATGCTTTTTCAAGTTCGTCGTAATGAATTACAGGATTATATCTGTTTCTTAACTCCTGTACGTAATTTTTCTCTAATTTTTTACTTTCGGCATCCTGAAAAGCGCCTGAAACTTCCGGTTTTGCTTCTTCAAACGTTTTTAAATGTGAAGGATCTTTTGCTACTAACTTAACAATTGCAAAACCGCCGCGTGTATTGAATGGTTTAGAATAATCCCCGGGAGATTTAAGCTGATTTGCTTTTTGAGACAAATCACTTTCAGCAGCATAAACTAATCCATGATTTCCAGCCAATTTTTTGTAACCCGGCCTTTCAGTGTATTTAGCAGCTAAAGTATCAAAGTTTGCACCATTTTGAAGCTGTCTATAATATTCTTGAGCTAAAGAATCCGTTCTTGTGAAAATTTCACTAAAGTTAACTCTATCAGGCCAGACATAATTATCTTTAGTTTTTTCATAATAATTTTTCAAATCTGTGCTGTCAACTTTTACCTTATTCCAAACTTCATCTTCCTGTAATTTGAAGATATAAATTCCGTCCCGATAATCTTTCATTAACGAAGCAAATTCAGGATCGGTTTTATCTAATCCCATCGCTTCTTTATTTAATAAGTAACCGGCGCTTATTTTTTCAATTGCTTTTTTGAGCAAATCCGGATTCATCGGTTTTGCAGAGAAATCATTATCAGCAGCTAATTTTTCTAAAAATTGACCAACATTTACAGTACTGTCGGAATAGGTAAATAATGTAAGGTTTTTAATTTCATCGAAAGCAGGATTATCCTGACCAACTTTAGTCGTATCCGATCTTCCAACCATCGCACCAAACGTATCCTGGTTAAGTTTATAATCGTATTTTGTTCTCAATCCAGCAACAAGTGAATCGTAAGCATCCTGGTAACGCTGGCGTTTAAATATCTTTTTAAGATTATCCCTGTCCTCGTCAAAAGTCGGATAAGGTTTTTTACCGGTTAATTTAATTATATGATAACCAAATCTGGTTTTAACTATGCCGGAAACATCGCCAATATTTTTAAGATTGAATGCAGCTTCGTCAAAAGGTTGTACCATCATTCTTCGCTTAAAAAATCCAACATCACCACCATTTTTAGCGCTTCCAGGATCATCAGAATATTCTTTAGCTAATTTAGCAAAGTCCTCACCTGCTTTTAGTTTCTCCATAACAGTATCTATTTTTGCTTTTGCATCTACGCTATCGGCTTTACCCGGATGTTTGAAGAAACTTGCAAGAATGTGGCTTACTCTTATTTCAGGAACTCTCTCTCGTTTTTCTGTTACTTTTATAATGTGATAACCATAGGGAGATTTAACAACTTTAGGATAATAAGTCCCGACTTCAGTATTGTAAGCAGCATCTTCAAATTGATATGGAAGATCACCGGCAGTGATGTAATAAATATCGCCGCCTCTGGGCTTTGAAAATGTATCTTGAGAATATTTTTCAGCAAGTGTAGCAAAATCAGCGCCGTTATTTAAACTATCGAGTAATGCTTCAGCTTTTGTTTTTGCATGATCCCAACCTGTAGAATCGGGGCGAATCATAATATGGCTGACGCGTAACTCGAATTTTCTTCTATCATAAAGTGTATTTATTCCGGGATCAACTAATTTCTTTTCTAATAGATAAGTGACACCGACTTTCTTTTTATAATCGGTTAATTCATTTTGCAATTCCGGGTTATTATCATACCCTCTAACGTAAGCATCCCTTAATTTCATTCTGAAATCGACATAAAGATTAAGGAAATTTTTAAGTTGACTGAGACTATCTTGCTTTGCTTTTTCTAAACTTCCAACATTTTTAGCATAAGCGTTTTCAAATTCTCCCATCTTTACATTTTGATTTCCAAATTTTGCCAGTACAATCTGAGAGTGTTCCGGAGCGCAAGAGCTTAATATAAAAGCTAATGCAAAAAACAGAAGGCCTATCACCCGTAATCGCATCAATATATCTCCTTGGTTTGTTTATTCAAATTTAGCTGATAATTTTAGTTATTGAGTACCTGAAAATCAAGGTAATTTAAAGCTTAAGAGCTAGCCGCGAGCTCTCCGAATCTATTTAGTCGTATTTTATTTAGCGCGTGTTCCGTTCTTTACCGAATTTTCTACGGAAAGTACGTTTATTTTTCCGTCTTCGTCTTCAACCGCAAGAACCATCCCTTGAGATTCCAATCCCATTAGTTTAGCAGGTTTTAGATTTGCTACGATGACAACTTTTTTATTCAACAAATCTTCCGGTTCATAATGTTTTGCAATTCCGGCAATAATTTGTCGTTCTTCATTTTCAAGTTTAACTTTTAATTTTAATAACTTTTCACTTTTTTCAATTTTTTCCGCTGAAATTATTTCGGCTACTTTCAATTGAACTTTCATAAAATCGTCAAAAGTGATTTTTTCTTCGACTTTTACTTCTTTTTCTTCAACTTTTCCTAAATTTTCCATTTGTTTTTCAATAACCTCATCTTCTATTTTCGGGAATAATATTTCTGATTTATTCAATTGGTGTCCTTCGCTCAAATTATTCTCACCGCAATTATCCCAGCTTATTTTTTCCGAATTCAACATTTCAAATAATTTATCTGAGGAGAAAGGTACGATAGGTGAAAGTAATTCAGCTAAAGTATAAATTGCCTGCAGACAAATAGCCAAAGTGGTTCCGCATTTTTCCTTATTGGTTTTAATCGTCTTCCATGGCTCGGAATCATTAAAATACTTATTTCCTGCTCGAGCCAGATTCATTACTTCAAGAACACCGTCTCTAATTTTATATGATTCAAACAGAGCGGAAACTTTTTTAGGATATCCGGCTATCAACTCAAGCATTTCGTTATCTATTTTTTCCGGATTAACAATTGATGGAACTTTTCCTTCAAAATGTTTATGAGCAAACGTAAAAGTTCGATTAATGAAATTACCCAATATATCGGCAAGTTCACTATTATTCCTCAGTTGGAATTCTTTCCAGTAAAAATCAGTATCTCTACTTTCAGGTAAATTTGCGGCAAGTGTATATCGCAAAGGATCCGCAGGAAATAATTTTAAAAAATCGACAACATCAATTCCCCAGTTTCTGCTTTTGGAGAATTTTTTACCTTCGAAATTTAGAAATTCATTTGCGGGAACATTTTGCGGAAGTACGTATTTTTCCTTGTCGCCATCATTCCAAGCCATCAACATTGCGGGAAAAAATATGCAGTGAAAAACTATGTTATCTTTCCCGATAAAAGCTACATATTTAGTTTTCTGATCCTGCCAGTATTCCCTCCAAAGTTCGGGTTTACCAAGTTTTTGCGATAATTCTTTAGATGCTGATATGTAGCCTAAAACAGCTTCAAACCAAACGTATAACACTTTTCCTGCTGCAGACTCAATCGGTACTTTTATTCCCCAATCAAGATCCCTTGTAACGGCACGATCTTGCAATCCGTCTTTAAACCAGCCGCGGCAATATTGTAAAACATTGTCCTTCCAGCCGTAAAGTTCATTCATTTCAGCAACGTATTTTTCCAATCTTTCTTGATAAGCTCCGAGTGGGAAAAACCAGTGCGATGTTTCTTTTAATACAGGAGTTTCACCGGAAATTTTACTTTTAGGATTTTTCAGTTCACTAGGTTCGTATAATGTTCCGCAATTTTCACATTCATCGCTGCGCGCTTCTTCATAACCGCAGTTTGGACATGTTCCTTCTACATAACGATCCGGTAAAAACATTTTTACTTTTTCATCATAAAATTGCATTGATTTTTTTTCATTCAGAATTCCCCTGTTATAAAATTCGAGGAAGAAATCTTTTCCGGTTTCGTGATGAATTGGCAAACTTGTTCTGGAATAAATATCGAAATTCATTCCGAATTTTTCGAAAGCTTCTTTATTTATCTTATGATAGCGATCTATAATATCTTTAGGTCTTACTTTTTCCTTATCGGCACTAATTGTAATTGGAACACCGTGTTCATCTGAACCGCAAACAAAAATAATTTGTCTGCCTTTTAGTCTTTGGTATCTTACATAAATATCGGCTGGTAAATAAGCACCGCTTAAATGGCCAAGATGAATTGGTCCATTTGCGTAAGGAAGAGCAGCAGTTACTAAAATTTTCTCGTTAGACAACATATTTTCGTAGAATATTTTAAAATGAATGTTAAATATAAGTAAATTTTAACTTGTAATTAAAGTGATGATATCAATAATGACCGGAGCTAAATTTGTTTCAAGAGGTTAATTTCCAGTTTTTTAGGATTAAATAGCAATTTGATCTTTATATTTCGCTAAATTTTATCCTTTTACCGATATATAACATGCGCTCACCGATTTTTTCTTCAAAATATATATCACATTACATACTTTTGCACCAATAAGTATTCTAATTTAATGAGGAAGAAATAATGAAGACAGATAGAAATTCAGGTAATTCGCGTGTAATAATTGGATTGTTCCTAATATTCTTCGGCGCGATGTTTTTGCTAAATACATTAGATATTTTTGATTTTAATATAAGTGAGATAGTATTTTCATTTCCATTTATATTATTCGTGGTAGGACTAATAATTGTTTCTAATTCAAGAAGATTTGGATTTGGACTGGTTCTCATGCTGCTGGGCATTTTGTTTTTGATTCCCAAAATATTTCCCGAAGTTCATATTGACGGAAGGATTATTTTTCCGGTTCTAATTATTTGTGCAGGAGCATTTATTCTTTTAAGAAGAAGACCTTCACATCATTCTTGCTCAAGGATGAACTCAGAAACTTTATCGAACGATGAAATTGATGATATAGCTATTTTCGGCGGCGGAGAAAAAATAGTTTCAACGGATAACTTTAAAGGTGGAAGTATTACAGCAATATTTGGCGGCTCGGAAATAGATTTAAGAGATTCCAAACTTGCAGAAGGTAATAACGTTCTTGATATTTTAACAATTTTTGGCGGAACCACACTTAGAGTTCCGGATGATTGGAGCATCAGAATTCAAGTTACACCTATTTTTGGAGGTTTTGGAAATAAGGTAAGAAGAGATCCGATGAAAGCGATTGATCAAACCAGGATGTTAACTATTAAAGGTGTTGCAATATTTGGCGGCGGTGAAATAAAGAGTTAGAATTGTAAAAAACTATTTTTTAACAATTGCCGGTGCTTTAATAGAATGTAAAGATGAACTAGAACTTTTTTCATCCCAAATCATTGTGAAGAATAATTTTAAAATTAAAAACAAGCTTTAATGCAAAAAAATCCGATAACTAGTAATTTTAAGAACTTAAGCTTATACATCATTTTCTGGATTGTTCTAACGCTTTCTTATTTTTTATTTCTTGTATACGCAACTAAAATAAACCTTAACATTGCAATTATTGACAGCCTTGTCTTCAATATTATTCTTTGCGAACTTGGATTTAGTTTTTGGTATCCGGTAAACGGAATTACTTTTGAAGATTATCCCGCTTCAAGAATAATATTAAATCATGCTATAGGCGGAATAATTGCTGCATTAATTTGGCTTGCTTCCGGTTATGCTATAATTGTACTAATTTTCAAAGTTGATAACTATTCACAATTTTTCTTTGATACTTTACCCTGGCGATTTTTTATCGGTATTTTGTTTTACGGTGTAATTTCTGCTCTTTATTATGTGCTGATATATTACAATCAACTGCAGGAGAACATTACAAAAGAATCACAGCTAAAAAACTTAATTACCGAAGCCGAATTAAAAACTCTTAAGTTCCAGATAAATCCGCATTTTATTTTCAACAGCTTAAATTCAATGAGTGCGCTTACTTCAATTGATCCGGAGAAAGCGCGTGAAATGATATTAAAGCTTTCTGATTTTCTAAGATATTCACTTGCTAATATTGAAAGAAAAACAAACAAGCTTTCTGAAGAATTGGCAAATGTTAAACTTTACCTCGATATTGAAAAAATAAGGTTTGAAGATAAGTTTGAGTACATAGAAAATGTTACTGAAGATTGTAAAAAAGCAAACGTACCAAGCATGATACTTCAACCATTATTTGAGAATGCTATAAAACATGCTGTGTATGAAACTCTTGATAAAGTTACGCTTAAGCTCAATTGTCAGAAAGACGGAAAATATCTTCGCATATCTGTAGAAAATAATTTTGACGAAGAATCAAATAATAAAAAAGGCGCGGGAATCGGGTTAATGAATATTCAAAACCGGCTTGAATTATTTTATAATCAAACTAATTTAATGAAAGTATCCAACGGAAATAATTACTATAGAGTCGATCTTTTTATTCCTATTCATTGATAAAAATTTAATTTTTTTATTCAATTAAATTGTATAATTTGAAATATCACAAATCACAAAAGGGAGGCTCTATGAAAAAAATCTTTTACTTCATTTTTAGTTTACTGTTGGTTAGCAATTTGTACTCGCAAAACAAATGGGATTTTGCATGGAAGTTGGACAAATTGCCAAACCAGGAACCGCAAGTGTCCTCTGAAATGGCATTAGTAAAATCCGGTTTCGATACCGATCAAGACGGTTGGGGCGAGTTTATATGTGCATACACAGATTTGGCTGAAAATTACATTTTAATGTATGAGGCAAACGCTGATAATTCATACGATTTGGTTTGGTCCTGGAAATATCCCGTAACTGCAAATAGTTTTGCAGGAATTGCTGTCGGTGATGTTGATAATAATGGAATTGTAGATATTGTAACAACAATGCCTTCGCTCGCAGCTGATCCTAGTCCACCGCGTTTATGGGTTTTTGAATGGAACGGTGTGAAAGGTGAAAATAAATATGGAGATTACAGTTCCGGTGATTTAAAACCAAATAATGCATGGGACTTTAACATTCCCGCCAACCTCGATTTCAGACCTTATAGTTTATCCATTGAAGATATTGATAGCGATAACCTAAACGAATTGGTTATCGGAGCCAGAACCGGTGATAGAGGCGGTGAAGTTATGGTGGCTTCTGTCGACGGCGATTTACTTTCTTTCGGTACATGGGGAATTGATTATAATTTGCAAGGTCTTACCGGAGGTTCAACTTATAGCGTTACAACCGGCGATCTTGATGGTGACGGAAATAAAGAAATCTACGCTTTTGTATGGAACTTGTTTACAATGTACACGATTGAATGCACGGGCGACAAACAATATCAGGTTGTGGATTCGCTAAAGATGATTTATCAGGATAAAAATATAGATTACGGAGCTTTGGATGCTGTGCGCGTTGCTGATGTTAATAATGACGGCACCAACGAAATGTATATTGCCGGAACTGAACCGGAAAATACAATTTTTGTAATCACTAATATTAAGGATGTAAGTAAAATTACAGCCGCTGATGTAAAAGAATTATATCATATTCCGGTTAATTATTTAGGTAAATTAAGATCAATGCAAATTGCTGATCCTGACCACGACGGCAATATGGATTTAATGATTGCCGGCGAACAAAACGGACAAATTTTTGATCTTGAATATAAAGGCTCCGGTGATCCTGCTGATTCTGCAAATTGGGATTTATCCGTTGCATTTGATATTTTCAAATATAGCGGTTTCTCTCCTGATTCTAGCGGAACTATTGATCCAAGAATGTTCTATGGTTCCCCGGCAGGCGATATGGATAAAGACGGTAAAGATGAATATGTGTTTGTAAATTATCGTACAAGTTTTAACATTTGGCAAGATGATGCTTACATTTGGGTAATTGAAAATGATCCGGCAACTGCGGTAAGAGATATTTCTTCAGTTCCGGTTAACTTCAACTTATCACAAAATTACCCGAATCCATTTAATCCAAGCACAAATATCAGGTTTAGCCTGGAAAAAGCCGGAAACGTAAAAGTTGTAATTTCAGATATACTTGGAAGACATGTTGAAACACTTGTTCACCAAAATATGACTGCCGGCGAGCACGAAATTAATTTCAATGCCGATAGTTATTCAGCCGGAATTTATTATTACACGCTATATGCAAATAATAATGTTCAAACTAAAAAGATGGTACTATTGAAATAGTATAAATTAACATTTTAAAAATAAAGTTAGTCGGTTTCTATGCCGGCTAACTTTTTTCTTATAATCACACTTCATTTGAAAAGATTATGAACCAGACTGTTAAAGCACTTATTATAGACGATGAGAAACTTGCAAGGGATATAGTAAAAAAATATCTCAGCTCGATAAATAACATTGAATTATTGGGAGAATGTACTGATGGTTTTGACGGCGTAAAAAAAATTTCCGAGTTAAAACCGGATTTAATTTTTCTGGATATTCAAATGCCGAAAATAACCGGATTTGAAATGCTGGAATTATTGGATGATCCTCCGGCGATAATTTTTACCACAGCTTATGATCAATACGCGTTAAATGCATTCGAAGTGAACGCAGTTGATTATCTTCTAAAACCATTTTCATTGGAAAGGTTCAGAGAAGCGATTGACAAGGCGATTTTGAATATCAGAAATAAATCCCAACATGCAAAAGTTATTCATAACTTAATTACTCATACTGAAAAGCAAAATGACTATCTTCAAAGAATTGTAATTAAAGACGGTTCAAAAATTTCGATTGTTCCCGCGGAAAATATTTGCTGGCTTGAAGCGCAAGACGATTATGTTATGATTCACGCAAATGAAGGAAAATTTTTAAAGCAGAAAACAATGAAATTCTTCGAGCAGAATTTAAGCTCGAAAGATTTTGTTAGAATACACAGATCATACATAGTAAGAGTAGATCAAATACAAAAAATTGAATTGCTGGAAAAAGAAAGCTACCAGGTAAAACTTCATTGTGATGCTGTTCTTCCAGTAAGTAAAAGCGGATATTCAAAGCTTAAAGATATTTTGAATAATTAAGCATAATTTCTTTATTATCCGCAAAAATTTTTCCCGTTCTAATAAAAAGAAACCTATTTCCTTTTTTTTTGTCATTCCCGCGAAAGCGGGAATCTCTAGAACACTCTATTAATGGTAAATATTGATTTCATGGAAATGATTTATTTTTGGGTAGGGACAAGTCGCGACTTGTCCCTACGATATTATTTTATTTTCCGTGCCAAATTATAGTTTTTTGAAAGGGGCCGTCCATAATATGGCCAACCACAAATGCGTCTGTATTGTTCGCCCAGACTGACCAATACTCGCCCTTGGGATCATATAACTCATCAATCTGTTTCCAATCGGTTCCATTATAATGATAAACTATACCGCCGTTTCCATTACTTACTGCAAATATATTCTGATCGCTTGTTGCCCATAATCCGCTGATATAGTTATACGTTGAAAAGATGTTTACCCATTTATTATTATTTAACTTATACACGCCTCCTTTGCCAAACGAATAAATTGTACCCGAAGGACTTTTGAATAATTTATCACCGAAGTCCGTGTTATTTGAGGAATCGACTTTTGTCCATACTGAATTAGCTCTTTCAAAGAAATAATAAACTAAGCCGCTCATATCCGGGTAAGAACGCTCTCCTATTAAATACACCATTGAGTTGTCACAAGTTACGGAATGTATATAAAATGCCTGGTTTTGAGGTACTTTTATATTTATGGAATCCTTTTCCCAAGCTATTCCATTAAAATGATATAGCGTGTTAAAGTTTCCGCAAGCCCAGATATTACTTGCAGAATTTCCTTGAATATCATCTCATAACTTGACCTCTTGGTATTTTTTCTTCTTTCCACGAAGTACCGTCAAAATGAATAATAAGACTTGAATCGAGGAATGTAGGAGGAGGATTGGGATTATATCCAAAAATACGGGTACCAACTGCATATATATCTGTTCCGTTAAAGCCGTAAATTGCTTGAAGCTCAATTGAGGCATTTATTTGACCACCTTCATCAGAAATAAGTCTTATGTTATCCCATTTATTTCCATCATAATGCCACATTACCCCCCTGTTCTGACTATTATGCCCTACTGCATAAACATTACTAGAAGAATTTCCCCAAATATCAGTCATCAGCGTTTGATAACTTTCCGGATATGCAATAGTATCGGGTGACCATTGAAAAGTTCTAGGATCCTTAACCGGCTCTACATTTGTTGGGGTATCACCTTTTTTACAGCCGGTTAATAGAACCAACAAAGAGACAACTACTATAAATATTTTTTTCTGCATAAATTTTATTTGATTGTGTTGTGTGGGGGGGGGGGGTAGATTGTATCATTATTCTCCTCTGAATTTTAATAATGAAGTGTATTTATTTAACAAACAAATATTTATAAATATTTGCATAACTTAAAATATAACAATGGCTTATAAAAACCAAAATAAAAATGTTTTTTTAGAAATAATATTCAAAGCTAATTAACAAAACCTAAAATGATTTTTTTACTTCTAGAAACAGATTCCCGTCTCCATGGGAATGACAATTATTTAAGGTAGGGACAAGGCGCGACTTGTCCGAAAGATGAAAAACACAAAACAAAATTCCATAAATCCCGCCTCAAAATATCTTCAATCATAAGTATTGATTTAATTGATACTTCCAATAGCAATCTTTATATTTAAATCTATTATTGAATGAGGACTTAAATGATTCATGATAAAGATTTGCAGTCGATTCAGGAAGCAAGAGATTTAGCAAAATCAGCTAAAGAAGCTCAGCTCGAGTTTAAACATTACAGCCAACAGCAAGTTGATAAAATTATTAAAGCAATGGCAGATGCGGGTTACGCGGAATCCGAGCGCCTGGCAAAACTTGCAGTTGAAGAAAGCGGATTCGGAAAATATGAAGATAAAATTACCAAGAATCGTTTTTCAACGAAAAATGTTTATGAATCTATTAAAGATTTAAGAACGGTTGGAGTGATTGCAACCGAAGCAAACGGAAGAGTTGTAAAAATTGCTGATCCGATGGGAGTTGTATGCGCTCTTGTTCCTTCTACAAATCCAACTTCTACAGCAATGTTTAAAGCGCTTATTTCTTTAAAGTGTAGGAATGGTATTGTTGTAAGCCCTCATCCAAGAACTGCAAATTGTACAGCCGAAGCCTTAAAAATTCTTTCGAATGCAGCGGAAAATGCAGGCGCTCCAAAAGGTTTAATTCAATGTATGATCAATTCCTACTATTGAAGGAACCGAAGCTTTAATGCGTGATAAAAATATCGCAGTTATTCTTGCAACCGGAAGTACTCCAATGGTTAAAGCTGCTTATAGTGCGGGAAAACCCGCTTACGGAGTCGGCTCGGGAAATGTTCCGGCGTTTATTGAAAAAACTGCCAATTATAAAAAAGCCGTTGCCGATATTATTTACGGAACAACTTTCGATAACGGAACTCTCTGTTCATCCGAACAGGCAATGATTGTTGATACAACTTTACGCGAAAAAGTTATTGAAGCGGCAAAAGCAAACGGCGCTTATTTTGTTAACGCGGATGAAAAAGCAAAACTCGCGAAAGCCATTCAAAAAGATTTTAGAATTAACCCGGATATAGTTGGACAACCAGCGACATTTATTGCAAAGTACTCAGGTTTTTCTGTTCCGGAAAATACGAAGGTTTTAATAGCAGAATGTAAAGAAGTCGGTAAATCCGATCCACTTTCGATGGAAAAACTTTCTCCGATTTTAGCATTTTACGAAGTTGACGGATGGCTGGAAGGATGCCACAAATGCATAGACTTATTGCAATTTGGCGGAATCGGCCACACAATGGCGATACACTCAAATGATCCGGATATTATCTTAAAGTTTGCTCTGGAAAAACCAGCATTTAGAATATTGGTTAATACAGTTTCTTCAATCGGCGCAGTCGGTTATACAACTTCACTTTTACCTTCATTCACATTAGGTCCGGGAACAATCGGCGGCTCAATTATTTCGGATAATGTTTCTGCCAAACATTTGATGAATATCAAAAGCCTGGCATTTGAGACAAATCCGGTTAATAAAGGTGAAACAATTTCTACGTTAAATAACTCTAAATCACAGTATGTACAACTCGGAATCAGGTAACTTTATGGAAGAAATAGAAGAACGACTACGGGCAAGAGCCGGAAATCCGGGTTACAACAAAGTATATAATAAGTTTGAAGGGGAAGAAAAAATAAATTCCGCTAAAACCTAATGTTTATGGTAACGGAATATCAGAAAACGAGATTAAAAAGATAATAGAAGAATTTAAAAACGGGTGATGTTTTTAAGTCTATTATTTTTTGGAGATTAATATTTCAGATGACTGGAAATATTCTTATTGCTGATGATGAACCGGATATCCGGGAATCTTTGTCATTTATTTTAGAAAAAGAAAATTATAATTGTAAAACCGTTTCAAACGGAAAAGAAGCTTTAGAAGAACTAGAAAAATCCAACTACGATGTGCTAATCAGTGATATTGTTATGCCTGAATTAGACGGCATGCAGCTATTAGAGAAGGCATCTCAAATTTCCCCCCAGACTCTTGTAATAATTATGACTGCTTACGCTTCAGTTGAATCAGCGGTGCATGCATTAAGGCAAGGCGCAGCCGATTATCTTTTGAAACCCATTGAGTTTGATGAAGTTATTATTCGAGTAAAACAAATTCTAAAAAACAAAAGATTGTCTTTAGAGAATAAATTCCTTCGCGGACAAATACAAAAGCGATTTAATTTTCAAAATATTGTAGGTAACAGCTCCGCAATGAAGGAAGTTTTTGTACTCATAAAAAGAGTTAGTGAAGCATCTACAAATGTTCTAATCACCGGCGAAACCGGAACAGGCAAAGAGTTGGTTGCTAGGGCAATTCATAATAATAGCGAACGCTCCGATCAATCTTTTATACCGGTTAACTGCGGTGCTATTCCCGATAATTTGTATGAATCCGAATTTTTTGGATATAAAAAGGGAGCTTTTACAGGTGCAAATGAAAATCATGATGGTTTATTTAAATCAGCAAACGGCGGAACTTTATTTTTGGATGAAATAGGTGATCTACCTGAACATGTTCAGGTGAAACTTTTGCGTGTACTTCAAGAAAAAGAAGTTAGGGCAGTTGGATCAAATACATCATTTAACATTGATGTAAGAGTTGTTGCCGCTACCAATAAAGATTTAATTGAGGAAGTGAAAAAAGGAAATTTTAGAGAAGATTTATTTTACCGTTTAAATGTAGTTGAAATTCATCTTCCTTCGCTTTCCGAAAGAAAAGATGATATCCCATCGTTGGTAGATCACTTTGTTGATCGTTACAATTCTGAATTAAACAGAAAAGTAAAAGGAGTTGATAATGCTGTAATGAAAGCTTTGATGAATTATGAGTGGAAAGGAAATTTACGTGAACTGGAAAATATAATTGAACGAGCCGTCCTTCTAACCGATTCGGAATATATTAGTTTAAAGGAACTTCCATCTCACCTTCGCCCAAATATAAAAGTCGATTCTAATTATCCGGATGACCTTAATGAAGCTCTTAACGCTTACGAAAAACAACATATTTTAAATGTACTTGAGAGAGCTGAGTGGAATAGAACTGAAGCAGCTAAAACTTTGGGGATTGATACTTCAACTCTTTATCGAAAGATGTTAAAATTAGAAATAAAAACAACTGATTCTCCTCATAGTTAAATTTAAAATTAAACAGCCTCATTATTAAATGAGGCTGCACCTTTCTGGTTTAGTAAAAGCTAAACTCTGTTAGCCTTATCTTTTATCCAATCACTAATATAGATTATTTACCTTCCAGAATTTTATTACTAATATTATTTGCCTGTTGAATATTACTTTCTACAGTTCCGGCAATAATATTAAAGTGAACAACTAATTTATCATGTGCTTTAATCAATCCGAAAAATGCCGTAGGTGGAATTATATTATAGTCGTACATAGATAATTGTTTCTCGCCCTTTAGAATATATTTACCATCTGCTAATCTTTTAACTTTCATTTCAATTTCAACAGGATTTTGTTTGCCGGCTATTGTTAATAAACCCTTAGCAGTAAGATTAAACCATTCTTTAGAACTATCAGGTTTTGTTGATAATTTAGCATCTAACAGTTCATACTTTATAAAAGGGAATTTACTTGCTTTCATCGCATGATACATATCATTATTCATCGCATCTTTTCCGCAATCTAAAGTATGAACTTCAATAGAAACTGAAACACTATCTTTTTCTGATTTATTTTCATCTTTCCCTGATGACATGTCATGATTCTGATTCATATAAGCATGACCGTATAGCGCATGAGTTCTACAAGTAAATTCATTTATAGTTGAGCTTCCGTCTATCCATAGCATGCTGCCCGGAAGCGTTACATATTTTATCTCATTTTCACTTTGCGCTTTCGCAGAAACAATTACAAAAATCATTGAAAGCAAAAATCCGAGTGTTAATATTTTCTTAAACCTACACATTTTAACACTTACCTTCCCCGTGCTTAATTATTTAGACGCAATTACTAAATCAAAGTGCACTGTAACTTCATCACCGGTTTTAATTGTACCGAAGAACATAGTAGGAGGATCAACTCCAAAGTCTGTCATTTTTAATTTCTCATCACCTTTAAAGTGAATTGTTCCATCTGCATCTTTTGTAGCTTCAACAATCATATCAACAGATTTTGTAACTCCTGCAATAGATAGTGAACCGGTTGTATTCATCTGAACTGTTTGTCCTACTTTTTCAGGCAACTTACTGAAGTCTGAGTTTTTTAATTGATATACTATATTTGGATTATCATCAGCTTTTAATGCGTCAGCCATATTATCATTCATAGAGCTTTTACCACTATCTAATTTTTTAATCGGAACCTCTACCTTTAGCTGATCAATTTTTTCAACATTACTTTGATCCGTATTTTCATTTGCTACTTTAGCTGTGCCGGTTAATGCCGTTGCTTTTACTTCAAAGTTGTGAAGTGTAGACGTACCATCGAATGACAAAGAACTTTGCGGAAGTATTTTATAATTAACATCATTACTAGCCTGTGCAAAAGAGTTTGTTGCAAAGAATGCGAATGCTATAACAGTTGCTATCAGCATATTTGATATTTTTTTCATTTTTCTAACCTTTCATTTATCCTTATAACACAAATTATCTTTTCCTTCACAAAGTCAACTTCTGTGCCGAACATTCATATTCTTTTTGCCTATCTATTATTAGCGAAAATCCTAACAACTTGCAGTTAGTTAGAACAAAACAAAATCTAAACATTGCAAAGACGCATGGTTGAAGATTTCAAAGCCATGCAAGATTGCAATACCTATTTCTGATAATTTATCACATCCCGTCAAAACCTATCATTTTAAGCTGAAATCGATAGAAAATAGATTGAATTAGAGTTTGGCATTTGAATTGACTAAATGGGGACAAATAATCAAAACAACAGATACTCAAAAAAATAGATAAAAAAATTCTTAATAAACTAAATCTTCAAACTAAGGAGTAAATCATGAAAAAGTTCAATGTTCTGGTAGTATCACTATTAACATTACTCTTTTTAACTTTCACAGTTAATGCACAAGAGAATCAAGATAATAGCTCAAAAAAAGATGACGGACCCACATTAAAAATAACGGGTGAAACCGCAGGAATCATTCAATACTTACAGCAAGAGAATGATCAAAATACATTACCTAAAATACCCTGGGGATTTCAAAGTGCGGAAGGTAATTTATTTTTTAACGCTCATATCGCTTCCGGAATCAATGTTTATTTTGAAGCGTATTTAAGCAGTCAACATCATCCCGGATATTATATGAGCAGAGAAGGATATGTTAAAATTTCACATTTACCTAAAGATGTTGATGTATTGGGACTAAACAACACAATATTTAAATATATTACATTCAAAGCCGGTGCAATGGAAATTGATTATGGTATCTGGCATTTGATACGCTCCGATAACGGACAAGTACAAAATAATCCTTTAATCGGTAACTCGGTTGTAGATCCTAACACAGTTGAGCCTTCTGCTGAAATTAGCAGCAAACCCGGATTATTCAACTGGGTAGTTGGTCTTGGTACAGGAACAACACAAGGTGATTTTGAAGCCGGAAGAGGCACTGAAGTTCATGGTAAAGTTTGGTTAAATCTTGATAACGATGCATTGAAACTTGCAGGTTCTGTTTATCATGTAAATCATTCGGCAAATGGAACTGGTTATCCAACAGGCGGTTCTACAAGTGACTTGTTAGCCGGTAACAGAAGCGGCAGCAAATATGCAGGAATCTTTGGCGATAAACCGGAAGTTGGACAGGTATCTCCGCAAAAAGGTCAAAAAGTAACAGCATACCAATTCGATGGCTATTACAACTTAAAACCTTTGCAAGTATACGGACAATACGGTTACACAAAAGATGCAGATATGAATGGTAATGCAGCTGGAAGCCCTGAAGAAGCTTGGTCATACTACAATGCAAGTCTTGCTTATTATTTAACCCCTGCATTATATGTTGCCGGAAGATACAGCGGTGCAGTTTCTAAAAAATTCCAGGGTCAAGATGCAGACATAAAAGTTAATAGAATTCAGCTTGGAGCAGGTGTTTGGGTTACTAACTATATGCTCTTAAAATTGGAATACGTTAATCAGAAATATGAAGGTTATCCCACTGGAAACCAATATGCAGGGAATGCAAGATTCCACGGCTTGTTAACAGAGTTCTCAGTAGCCTTCTAAAAAAAAGGAAAGTTGAAGTTCGTTGAAAAAGTGAATTAGTTAAAGTGCCGGAAATGCCGGCACTATTATTAAGTTTCCCTCTACAGTGCATTTTTGAATATTGAGACAGAGCATAGAGGATCAAAGATGCACTGATTTATTTTAGAATAATACAACCGTTTCTTTTTACTATGTCCCGTTGAAGTTTGATGAATTATGGAAAATGCTAGATTTAAATACCGTACAATTTTTGATATGATCGATGAGATTATTTTTATCCTTGATGAATCATGCAGCATAATGGATTATAACACTGCTGCTTCAAAATTGTTTGAAGTTGAAAGAGAAGATTTGGTGAATAAATCATTTAATGAAATTGTATATAAAGAGGATTGGTATTTATTTCACAAGTATTTGATAAATGATGAAGATGAAATCGAGCAAGATACTAAATTTTGTAAAATCGACGGGACAATTTTTTCAGCTAAAACAAAAATAGCTAAAGTTAAATCGGGTGAGAAAAGACATACCATTTTGTTTATAACAGAGAAATCTCAAGTCGAAGAGCCGATATACAAACCGGCAGAAGTTATTACCAACTATAATAATCTTTTTAACAAAAATAATTCACCTGATCTTGGTGGGAAATCCATCGCCAATTCTGTTAATGATATTGGCGCTCTGGCAGCAGGAATTGCACACGAAATTGGAAATCCGCTAACTTCTATTTCCTCAATTACACAAGTAATTCAGCGTTCTACCGACGATGTATTTGTCGCCGAAAAACTTGGATTAATAAAAGTACAAATAAATAGAATTGCCGATATCTTAAAACAGCTGATAAAGTACACAAGACCGGTAACCAAAGGAATAAAATCAGTTAATATAAATACTTTAATAAAGGAAGTTGTTGAATATTTTGCTTTAAATATTTCAACGAAAGAGATTAAGTTTATTAAGGATTTTGATACTAGAATTGATAAAACGGAAATAGATTCATCTCAAGTAACTCAGTTGTTTTCGAACATTATTAGTAATGCAATAGAAGCGATAGGTGAAAAAGTCGGTGAAATAAATATATCTACAAAGTTAAACTCAAATTATGTTCAAATTGAATTTAAAGATAATGGTAGAGGAATTCCTCCCGAAAAAAGAGGTAGGATATTTGAGCCTTTTTTTTCTACAAAACCATTAGGTAAAGGCCTAGGACTTGGACTTTGGGTTAGTTATGGAATTATAAAAAATTTGAACGGCGAGATCTATGTAAAAAGTGAAAAAGACAAAGGAAGCACATTCTCCCTTCTACTCCCCTATAAGAATTAATAACAGAACATTTTACTCAATCTTTCTTTTGAAAATATTTAACCAAACAAACAGATCATTTCCTTTGATAATCATCTTTTTTAATCATATTATATAAGTGTAATAATGTTGTAAGTATGGATCAGGGGAATAATGAGATTCACATTTGCCGTAATACTTTTGTTTTTATCGACTAATCTTAATAGCCAAACTAATACTAAGAATAATATTTCTTCAGTAATTATTAAAGAATGGAAATTAATTTCGGCTCCTACAAAAAACAGCTTTCACAAAATAGTTATGCTCTCCCCTACTGAAGGCTTCATTTTCGGAAAATATATTATAAAACTAATCAACGGTAAATGGCAGCTTTCGTATGATCAACCGCCGGTATCATCGTTAAATGTTGTTAGCGTTGCGAATGAGAATAACATCTGGGTTGCATCAAACAACAAATTAAATTCAAGTGATTTTTTCTATTATAACGGAAAGCAATGGAAAAAGACTTACTTCCCCCTTGCTAATCAAATTACAGAAATAGCAAACTATAATAGAAAATTGAAATGGGTTGTTGGAGATAGAGAACTAGCCAAATTCGATAACGGGAAATGGAAATTCATCAATTATCCGAATAGCCCTTATACAATTTCTAAGTTTCATCCTTTTGGCGAACAAATTTATTGTGTGGTGAATGGAGCAATAAATCATTACGATGGCAAAATATGGAAAGAAACTAAATTAGAAAATATTGTAAAAGATTTAACTTTTATTGATGCCGAAACCGGTTATGCCTTGTTAGAGGATAAAATCTATAAGTTTCAAAATAAGAAATGGTTTCCGGTTACTTCTAGTACTTTATTAAAACAAACACAAAAAATAAAAGCACTAAAAAACGGGGAAATTTGGGGAATAGGCAAAAATGGTTTCGTTATTCATTTTAGTCATAATATTTGGAGACAGGTAAAAGTGCCAACCGACGAGGATTTGTATGACATCGCTTTGTTGAACCAAAAGAATATTTGGATAGTTGGAAATAACGGTACCATTCTACAATACACAACCAACATAGAAAAAACACACCACAAAAACATTTCGGGTTTTGAAATAAATAAAATAATTCCTACAAGCAAAGAAATAAGCGATGAATACGGTGTTGCAATCGGTGATTTTAATAATGATGGATTAAAGGACATTTATACGGTCTGTATATTTGATCCTAATAGATTATACGTAAACACAAGTGAATTCGACTTAACAAAAAAAATTACAAGATTAGTTTATAGAGAAGAAGCCGGTTTAAGAAATGTTACCGGTGTTTCAACTGATTCATCGGGAGCAAATTTTTTAAATTTATATTTAGGCGTAAGTATAGCCGATGTAGATAATGACGGTTACGATGATATTTATTTGTGCTCTCTAAGCGGGAAAAACAAATTATATCTAAATACCGGTAACGGCGATTTCAGAGAGGTTTCAAAACAAAAAAATCGTGCATGTGATAGTAGCGAAAGAACTAACTCGAGCATTTGGGGCGACGTTGATAACGATGGTGATCTGGATTTATTTTTAACAGATGAATACTCAACAAACAGATTATTCTTAAATAACGGTAATGGTTACTTTTATGATGCAACAGAATCATGCGGTTTAAAATCTACATATGGCGGAATGTCGGCTTCATTCGGTGATATTGATAATGATGGAAAACTTGATCTTTGTGTTGTTAATTGGGGAATTAATAATCTTTTATACAAAAATATAACCGACAAAAATGGAAACGTTAAGTTCAAAAACATAAGCTATCAAATTAATAAAAATAATCTCCCGGCTTCTAAAAGTAACTCCGTAAACTTTGCAGATATAGACAATGACGGCGATTTGGATTTATTTATAACAAATAGAAGATCAACAAATCGTATTTTTGAAAATGACGGTTTCGGTAACTTTAATGATAAAACTAAAAAGATGCTTGGCCTTGATTCTTTGTTAAGTTACGGCTCATGCTTTGCTGATTTTGATAACGATGGATTCGTTGATTTATTTGTAGGCAATATAGGCGGGAATAAAATTTATAAAAATATAGATGGCTTATATTTTAAAGATTACTCGGAAATATTCGGATCTTATTACGATGGATATAGCACTGGCTGTGCTTCGGGCGATGTTGATAACGACGGCGATATTGATTTGTATGTATCAAATTATATAAATGGCAATAGTGTTTTATACAGAAACAACTTGAACACACCAAACTCAATTATTATTGATGTTCAAGGAACTAAAAGCAATCGAGATGGAATCGGGACAAAAATTTGGATTTATAAGGCAGGACAAATTAATAAAAAAAACGGACTAGAGGGTTTCAGAGAAATTAATGGAGGAAGCGGTTACGCTAGTTATTCGGCAAAAGAAGCATTTTTCGGTTTAAGAAATGTAGGCAAATACGATGCGGTCGTTTACTTTCCGGCATCGAAAATTGAAAAACGAATTTACAATATTTCTACCGGAAACAAAATTTTAGTTACTGAAGAAAGTGATTTTAATGCCGAGCTTACTCTAATAAAGAAACTTCTTTACCGGTTATTTATTGATCCCGAAATTCATAGAGAATTGGCAAAATTTATTATCGTATCAACTTTAATTTTACTTTCAATTTTCTGGGGAATAAAAAAATACAGATGGAAAGGGAAACATTTATCAGTATTCCATTTAAGTATAATTTTATTTTATTGGATTGGCATTGCATCTTTTTATGATGATTCTTTATTCTTATCAACACTTCTACCGATTAGTTTTGTAGTAATTTCATTGGCCTTTATCCATCTAATTTACGAACGCGTAATTATGGTAAAAGTAAATAAAATGGAAAAACAAGCTACAAGAGATCGCATAGCACGGGATCTGCATGATGATTTAGCATCAACTCTGAGCAGTAGTCTAATATACACATCGGCACTTAAGAATACTATTGTCACAACAGAAAAAGAAACAAATCGATTATTACAAAAGATAGAAGAGCTGCTTACCAATGCTTCCGAAGCAATCACCGATATCGTTTGGACCGTCTCCCCGATGCATGATAAACTTGAAGATTTAATTATCAGATTAAAGTCACTAATCAGTGAATCTTGTAGAACCAATAAAATTAAATTTTCGAATACGATAAATGTTGAGGAAAATTCACTTCTAATAAACGATGAAACACGAAGAAATATTTATCTAATTTTTAAAGAAGCAATGCATAATAGTTTAAAGCACTCCAAAGCAAGCAAAGTTAATCTTCACATAACATTTAGGCATAAAGAATTAATCATAAAATATTCTGATAACGGTGAAGGATTCTTAAAAGAAGGTCTATTGAATAATGACTCAAATGAAATTTCAAAATCTTTGCATGGACATGGATTAAATAATATGATTTATAGAGCAAAACAAATTAATGCTGAATTAGTTATTGATTCTTCTCCGGGTAATGGAGTTGACATAAGATTTCATAAGAAAATGACATAAATAGGCTATTTTATTCTTTTTAACATTCTCTAATTTATCATGACGAATATGTCAATAAAAGTAACCATAATAGAAGATCATAAAGAATACCGGGAAAGTATTTTTTATATATTAAATTCAACAGATGGATTTGAATGTGTTGGGCAATTTGAATCAGTTGAAAGCGCCTTAAAACAAATGGTTCAGACCGATGTGGTTTTATTAGATATACATTTGGAGGGTATTTCAGGTATCGACGGTATCACCAAAATTAAAGATATTTGCCCTAGTTGTAAAATTGTAATGCTAACAGTTTTTGAAGATGATACAAATATTTTTAGAGCGCTGTTAGAAGGTGCTGATGGATATATTCTAAAAAAGACTCCTCCAACTAGATTATTACAAGCAATAGAAGATGCTGCAAGCGGCGGCGCCCCGATGACCCCGTCCATAGCAAAAATCACACTTGATTTATTTAAAGATCATCTTAAACCTAAGAAGCAGCCAAAAATTCTCACTCCTCGTGAAGAAGAAATTCTAAAACTGGTTGTAGATGGCCTTAGTAGCAACGATATTGCGGAAAAGTTATTTATAAGTCTTCAAACAGTAAGAAACCATATCAGGCATATCTACGAAAAGCTTCATGTCCATTCAAAATCTCAAGTTGTAGCAAAAGCTATAAAAGAAGGTTTTATCTAATTGTACTGGTAAAAAATGACACTTTTGTGCTATTGCGATACTATTATAATTATAAAATATTAACATCTATAAGTTTGCGCTTTTAAAGCGGAGATTTTTAAGGGGGGGAATTGTTGAGTAACCACATAGTTCTATATGTGGTTACCCGGCAGATACTAATCCATTTCTCGCATAAACTCAATTTCCATCGTTTTAAATTCTTTTCCGTCGGTCACCATAAGCATTTCCATTGAGTGATGATCTTTATCCGCATATTTCATGATCTCTTTATAAGTGATATCTTTTTTTGTCACCGGGTCAGTCATTGTTCCCTGGTATGTAATTGTTTTAGTGTTAGGATCATAGGTGCCGAAACTGAATGCAAAACCGGTTCCCATGTTGTCAATCCAAACGCTGGTAAATTGATTTTTTGCCTTATCAAAACCTTCAATATTAATTCCTTCCATTGGCATTCCCATTGCGGTTCCATTATGTGAGGAATAGAGATAGCGTCCGCCTAATATCATTTTACTTTCGGCTTTCCCATTTGTTACCTCAGGATCGGCATCCGGGTTCATCCAGTATTTTGTTACTGTTTTCCATTTACCTGCATGAGTTGCAAGCATTTCGTGCATTTCACCGGGAGTCATATATTCCATCCACGCTTTTTGTGCTTCAGCTTCTGCGTTGGAAGATTCTTGAGCAAAAGAGATTGAATAAGAAATTAACAGGAGAACAAAGGAAAATAAAGCTGGAAAAATAATTTTAGTCTTCATGTGAGACCCCTTTTATTATTATTGATATTTATTAATTCAGCAAATGAAATTTTTGGCGAAATGTAATCGAGGAGTTGTTTGAACAATTTTAATATAACCACTTTTTACTAATAGAATCAACAAAAAAAATTTAAATTTTGGGGTAAATATTTAAGTAAAAATTAAGTACAACGGAATTAATAATTTCACCAATTTTGCCTGAGATTCATATTCCAGGCATTTCTAATGTTTATTCAGGTATTTATCTAACATACCAAAACATTGATTATATTGATTATATTGAATTTTTAACGATTTATAAACATTTCCTCTTTTGGCACAATTGGTGATTATTAAGAGTTGAAGCTTTGCAGCCACTTTAATTAAAATTAACATCAATGGGCATCTATCGAAATTTCTACCATATTTCCTAGAATCTCCTTTTTGAATGGAGAGACGCTAATCTTAAAAAATACTAATCTAATGAGGTGAACATGAAAAAGTTCAAAATTCCCAGCAATCTGGCCGTCAGCGAAAGCGGATTCTTATTCGCAGCATCCACGGGTGAAACTTTCACATTGAATCCGGTTGCGCTTGAGATAATTAAACGGATACAAAATGGCGAGGATGAAGATTCTATAATTAATCACTTTTTAACTAATTATGAAGTAGATAAAGATTTAATTGAAAAAGATCTTTCCGATTTTATTAGTTCTCTCAAAAGTTTTAATCTGGTAGAAGAATTATGAAAATAGCAGTAACTGGCCTTAATAATATTGATAGTCCGGGACCCGGCGTTCCGGTTATAAGAGGTATAAGAGACTCTGGAGAATTTGATGGTAAAATCATAGGACTAATTTATGATTCTCTTGAACCCGGCGCTTATATGCCAAACGTAGCTGATAAAAATTATCTAATACCGTATCCATCAGGCGGATTAGAAAGTTTACTTGAAAGAATAAAGTTTATTCATCAACAAGAAAAGATTGATCTTATTATTCCAACTCTAGATTCTGAATTATACGGATTTGCTAAAATTGCTCCCAAATTAAAAGAATTAGGCATAAAAACTTTTTTGCCGACTCAAGATAATTTGAATTTAAGATCTAAAGATAAACTTTTTGATTTCTGTGAAAAAAATCAAATAAACGTTCCCAAAAATATATTGGCTACTTCCATAAAAGATCTTTATTCAATTCCTTCAACACTAAAATATCCGGTTGTTGTAAAAGGTATTTTTTATGACGCGTATATAGTTAACAATTTTGAAGAAGCAGTGTCTGCATTTAATAGAATCGCGAATAAATGGGGTCTTCCTATCATAGTTCAAGAATACATTGCCGGAGAAGAATATAATGTTTGTGCACTTGGTGATGGAAGCGGAAATACAATTGGTGCAGTTGCAATGAAAAAACTTTATATCACTGATAAAGGAAAAGGTTGGGCAGGAATTACTATTGATGATAGAAATTTGATCGAGCTTTCGAAACGGGTGATCAAAGAGCTTAAATGGAAAAGCGGTACCGAGTTGGAGTTTGTTAAAGATAAAAAATCAAATCAATATTATATGATTGAAATTAACCCAAGGTTCCCGGCATGGGTTTATTTAACTGTTGCCGCGGGACAAAATTTACCTTACTCACTCGTAAAATTGGCTTTAGGTGAAAAGGTAAAACAATTTGAAGATAAATATGAAATTGGAAAAATATTTATTCGATACTCTTGGGATTTTATAACCGATATTAAACAATTTGAAGAATTAAGTGTGAAGGGAGAATTAAATCATGGCTAAACTAACGTATGAACGACCGGTAATAATGAAACAATATTCAGGCTTAATGAATAAGTTTGGCGGTTCAAATATTACAATACCAAAAACTGAAATCGATGGTGCGCCTGTTAGTCAAATCGTAGAAAAATATGGTTCACCGGTTTTTGTAATATCTGAAAAAAGAATACGTGAGAATCAAAGAAACGCACTAAGAATATTCAAGACCAGATATCCTAAAGTTCAGTTTGCCTGGTCTTATAAAACAAATTATTTAAATGCGGTATGTTCTGTTTTTCATCAAGAAGGCTCATGGGCAGAAGTAGTTTCTGAGTTTGAATATGACCGTGCAATAAAACTCGGAGTGCAGGGAAAAAACATAATATTTAACGGTCCGTATAAAAGCTCGCAAGGATTGATTAAAGCAATGAAAGATAATTCAAAGATTCACATAGATCATTTTGATGAGTTATATGAAATAATTGATATCGTTCAAAAGAACGGGTTAAAAGCGAACGTTGCAATCCGAGTAAATATGGATACCGGAATTTATCCTAAATGGGATCGATTTGGATTTAATTATGAAAACGGCGAAGCTATTGAAGCGTTGAGAAGAATTATGCTTCAACCTAATTTGAACCTGGTTGGATTACATACACATGTCGGGACTTATATGATGAGTGCAGAAGCCTATCGCGTTGCTGCTTCCAAATTAGTCAATCTGGCAAACGAATTAAAATTAAAATTTGATAAAACTCTAGAATATATTGATATGGGCGGCGGATTACCATCAAACAATGATTTGAAAGGTCAATATCTTCCGGCAGAACAAATTCTTCCTTCTTTAGAGGAATTCGCAGATGCTATAACTTCTGAACTATTAGCATTAGCAAACGGTAGCGGAAAGTTACCGGTTTTAATTTTGGAATCCGGAAGAGCATTAATTGACGATGCCGGTTATTTGATAAGCACGATTATTGCAAATAAAAGGTTATCGGATGGGAAAAGAGCAACTATTATGGATGGTGGAGTGAATCTTTTATTTACAAGTTTCTGGTATAAGCATAAAATCGTTCCTGCTCAACCGGTTGGCACGGCTACTGAAAATGCAGGTATTTATGGTCCGCTTTGCATGAATATAGATTGTCTTAATGAAAATATTGTTCTACCGACGCTTAAAAAAGGTGACAAAGTCGTCATTTTTAATGTTGGCGCTTATAATATGACCCAGTGGATGCAATTTATAACACTTAGACCAAATGTGGTTATGGTTATGGAAGATGGTTCCGTTGAATTGATAAGGGAATCAGAAGATTTAGAGTATATAATGAGCAAAGAAAAACTTCCTAAAAAATTAAGTGAAATTAAATTATGAAATTCTTTTTTGAATCCATCTTGTATAGCTACAGTCAAATCTTCTTCTGCAACAGAAGATGGTTTGGTATTGTAGCTCTCTTATCTACGTTTATTATTCCTACAGCCGGAGCTTTAGCTTTAGGCGGAGTGATTTTTTCAAATATGATAGCATTATCACTAAAATTTGATAAAGAGAAGATCAGATCAGGATTTTATGGTTTTAACGGAATTTTATTTGGAGCAGCAATTTCATTTTATTTCCAGATAACTCCCTTCATAATAATGCTAATGATATTGTTTATCGTACTTACGTTTTTCCTTGCTGCCGTAATGGAAAACTACCTGGCAATTGCATTCAACTTGCCGGGACTTAGTTTACCTTTTATTTTTTCTCTATATATATTTTTGATATTTATAACTAACTATGATGATATATCAGTTAAACAAATGTTATTTAAGGATACCAACGTTCTCAACTTCTTACCTGCTGCAATTATTACATATTTTAAGTCCTTTTCATTAATACTATTTCAATCCAGTGTTTTATCAGGAATAGTTCTGTCAATCGCATTATTATTCTTTTCCAGAGTAATGTTCGTGAATAGTATTATCGCTTTTGCAGCAAATTATTTCTTAGTGCATATCATCTTTAAATCGCCATCTGATATTGTTTTAATACTTACCTCTTTCAATTCAATTCTAGCGGCTATTGCACTGGGCGGTAGTCTAATTATCCTTTCAAAGAAATCATTTTTCTTAATCATTTTGTCTTCAATATTTATAATAATATTAACAGGATTTTTTGTAAAATTCATGTCCGGTTTTTATTTGCCGGTATTAGTGCTCCCATTTAATTTTGTAGTACTTGCCACTCTTTACAGCCTGAAATTCAGACAAGAGCAAAGTGACTTAGTCCTTCTTTATTTCAAGCCGGGTTCTCCGGAAGAAAATTATTATTATCACAAAAACAGACAATCAAGATTTAACAAATTCAAAAAGGTCTTCCCTGAACTACCGTTTTTCGGTGAATGGTTTATCTCGCAGGGAATCAACGGAGGAATTACACATAAAGAAGATTGGAAAGACGCTTGGGATTTTGTGATTGTTGAGGATAATAAAAGTGAATATTCGAATGACGGAAGTTCAATAAAAGATTATTACTGTTATAATACGCCGGTTGTCGCTCCGTTAGACGGTAAAGTTGTCAGAACATTTGATAATATTGATGATAACGAAATCGGAGAAGTGAATCTTAATAAGAATTGGGGTAATACAATAATTATTGAACACACTGATGGTTTATATTCTTCGCTTTCACACTTAGTTCCGGGATCCATAAAAGTTAAAATCGGTGAAGATGTAAAGAAAGGCCAAGTTTTGGCTAAATGCGGAAACAGTGGAAGAAGTCCTCATCCACATTTACACTTTCAATTTCAGCAAACAGATAAACTCGGCGATAAAACTTTAAGTTTTCCAATCGCTCATTTTTATGAGAAACTAAATGGAAAATATCATTTAAAGACTTTTGATTTCCCAAACGAAAAAGGTTTAGTTAGAAATATTGAACCGCATGAGACTTTAACTAAAGCTTTCAAGTTTCAGTTGGGAGATGAGTTTAACATTAACTACACTCTCAATGGTAAAACTCAAACTGAAAGCTGGGAAGTAAAAGTTGATATTCTGAACAACATGTATATCGAATCTAATAATAAATCAGTTGCTTTTATTTATCCTCAAGATAAAGTTTTTTATATGGCAAACTTCGTTGGTAATAAAAAATGTGCCTTATATTTCTTTTACATCTTGTCTATAAGCGTACCGCTAGGTTATATAGAAAATCTAACATGGGAAGATAATTATCCGATTGCGATTACGACTAAAAATATAGTTCGGTATATTTCTGAATTTTTCTTACTGATAGCGCAAATGGTAACTTCGAAATCAAATTTAAAATTTAAGCCGCTTATTGATGATGAAGATAAGTTCGTAGTTGAAACAAGTTTATTGAATAAAGGCTTTGGATTGTTCAAGTTTTACAAAGAAGAAGGCAACGGACAAATAATAATTGATCGCGAAGGAAGAATAAATGAATTTTTCTTTAACATGGGTAAGAAAAGATTTGCAGCGAAAATCGAAAAATTAACGGAGGAATAAAATGAACACTTTAATAAGAATAACAGTTATAATAATGCTGGCATTAAGCCCTATATTATTAACAAATGCTCAATCTAATAAAAAAGTATCGGCGTTTAGTAAATCAATTGCCGAAGAAAAAAATGGGAATTATACAAAAGCCATATCAGATATGAATCAACTTTACGAGGAATATAAGAATGACTATTTGGTTAATCTAAGACTTGGCTGGCTTTACTATATGAACAAACAATATGATAAATCTGAGAGATTCTATAAAGCAGCTTTATCAATAAGCAGTAATAGCATAGAAGCAATGTTAGGTTTAACTTATCCTTATTCGGCACAAGATAAATGGAATGAAATTAAAGACCTTTATAAAAAGATTTTAACTAAAGATTCGTTTAATTATACTGCAAATTTAAGGCTTGGACAGATTTATCTTAATTCAAAAGATTTTCTGAATGCGCGTAAATATCTGGAAAAGAACTTCAAAGAATATCCAAGCGATTACGATACTAATTTATCACTCGGTTATGTTTATTTAAATTTGGGCGATAAAACTCACGCATCAGAATGTTTCATAAACGCTTTAAGTGTTAGTCCCGGCGATACAACTGCAACTGAAGCTTTGGGGAAATTGTGATGAGAATGTTGGCTTTAATATTAATTATTTTTATGATTCAATGCCTTCCAATAGAAGCACAAAGTCCGAAGAATTATGTTGTGCCTTCTGTTTATTTCACATACGGAACATATACAAATAATAGAACAACCAGTGATTATTCGGCGTACTCATTATTTACAATCGATACATTTGATTATTTAATAGTTGGATTTGATAAACAAAAAATTAGTGATCCGTCATGGGAGTATGACCAAAACATGTTTGTGGCGGGTTATAATAAAAATCTATTTCCATATTTTTTATCTGGAAATTTTGGGTACATAAACGGAAAGTTCAATTATAAACCGTACAAATATAATTACACTGATAAAACCAATATTTATAATATAAACTTAACACGTAATTTTTATAATTTTTTCGGCGGATTATCTTATACTTTGGTAAGTGTGAAAGGATTTAAAAGTACAAACACAAATCAATTTGGATTAAAGCTTGATTATACACTTTCAACGCTTATTTCCTTTCACGGCTCAGCTTTTGCATCATTGGTTAGTGATAATAGAAATATGTACAGCGGAAATTTATCTTTAGATTTTTCTCCTGCTGAATTTTTGACTATTTCCGTTGGCGGAATGAAAGGGGAAAGAGCTTATTTCTTTAACCCGGATTTACTAACCATATTTAATCAAGATGAAACACAAACCAGTTTATTATTTGCAAAATCTGAGATAAAAATAAATCAATTTAGTTTATTACTTTCATATCAAAATACTGAATTCTCAAATTATAGTATCGAATATTTTTCGGCAGGAATAAAACTAAGAATTGGATATTAAAAAGGCGATCTTAAGATCGCCTTGGTGAATAAAATTTTTATTAATGCATCGGTTCACGTGGATGAGCCGGAGGAACCGGCGGATGAGAATCAAAAATTATTCGCTGATCATCATTTAATACTTTTCTAATTTCTTGTCTTTCATGTTCATCTGATTGCATAATCTTAATTTTCAATGCTCCAATTTCAGAAACCAGGTTATCAATTGCTTTTAAATCAACTTTATCAGCAGTGGCTAAACTTTGAAGACGGACATGCTTTTCCGCCAACTTATTATGAATCGGCATTTTAATTTTTACATATTTTAGATGAATTTCATCTAATTGATCTTTTTGCTCCTTAGTTAAATTTGGCAATGGAGGTAATTGAAATTCATTTGGCGGAGGAGGAGGCTTTATTCCCCGTTCCATTCTAGGTAGATCAGGCTTTGTAGAATCGCCATGATGCGGTTGCATTACAGTTTGACCAAATGTAACTCCGGCAAACAAAACCGCGGCGGCAATCATTTTTACTTTACTATATTTATTCCATTTCATTGTGACGTCTCCTTTTTAATATCAAAAAATTAGTTGTTACACTTAGTTAGACGTCGGTTTTTATTTGAACTTGCGAGAAAACAAGGAATTATTTTACATATAACATTTTTTTTGTGAGATTAACTCCGTTAGCTTTCATTTGGTACATATAAACACCTGTGGAAACAGTTCGACCTAAATCGTCTTTACCATCCCACGTTACATTGTAATCACCCTGCTGCAAATATTTATTTACTAATGTGCAAATTAATTGTCCCGTTGTATTGTATACTTTAATTGTTACTAATTCGCTAATCGGTAATGTATAATTAATAGTTGTGCTCGGATTAAAAGGATTTGGATAATTATTACTCAACATAAATTTATTAGGAAGATTACTTCCGGCATTTTCTGAAATTATAGTCCCGGTTGTATCTGAAGTAAAAAGTTGAAATTCGTAAATAGAATAACCATACTCAGTTCCTCTTTGTATTCCAAGCATTTTAACATACTGAGCGTCAGAGGATTTGTTAATTATGTCAATTCCACCATCGCCATTTGATATATGCTCAAGTGTAGTCCATTTGGAAGCATCATTTGAAACTTGAATTTCATATTCTTTTCCATACGCTGCTTCCCATAAGATAGAAATTTTATCGAAGTGGGTTACATTTCCAAGATTTAAAATTAAATATTGCGGATCACTAAAAGCAGATGACCATCGAGTGCTTGGATTTCCATCGACTGCCTTGTCTCCTTCCAATCCGGCTTTTTCAATTGATGAAACCTGTACACTTTTTCCTAAAGCAATATTTTCCGGGGGTTTATTATAAACCGTAAACGATGTAGTATCAGAATTATTATTCTCTATACATTCATCTATTTTATTTTGATCATCAACGATTGCTTCAACTAAGTATCTCCCGGTTTCACTTGCTTTCCATCGATTGGAACCATTCGGACCGGCGTTAGCACAAAGTAACGCCATTCCTCCAACCGGAATTTCTTTATTAAATTCAGTAGATAAACTTATCTCTTCCCCGTTAACCATAAATTTAACTTCATGCACAGTTCCTGCCGGACTAGCTCCTGTTCCCTGATTCTTTACCATAGCTAAGAAAGTAACACTGTCACCTTTTACAGGATATGGAGGAACTACTTTAATATGAGTAATTAATAAATCTGGTTTTGGCGATGAAGTCGATAAATTAATTTTACCTGATAACGTTAAATTATCCGATGAATTACCAACCATAACATTGTAACTGCCTGCATTAACTTTGTAGCCACCGCTCATTTCATCGTAATAATAAAAAGACTCATTAGTTAAATTAAAAGTTACGGTTTTTGTTTCGCCAGGTTGAATATTAATTCTTTCAAATCCTTTTAATTGTTTCCTAGGCATTTCAACACTAGGCGATTCTTCATTTAAATAAAGTTGAGGTACTTCATCACCCGCAACAGATCCGGTGTTTTTAATATCAACACTAACTTGTATAGTTTGCCCGACCGGAGCGTTGTTTGGTGTTATTACTAAATTGCTATATTCAAAAGTTGTATAACTTAAACCGTAACCAAAAGCATATAAAGGTTTAATATTTTTCTCATCAAACCAGCGATAACCGCAACCGTAATCATTAGTAAAATCAGCATCCCACGCCGGTAGTTGAGCATCGTTCACAGGATAAGTTACAGGCAATCTTCCTGCAGGATTATAATCTCCAAAGATAACATCCGCTATTGCCTGGCCTCCTTCTTGTCCGGGATAGAAAGCATACAATAAACCTTTAATATTATTTACACATTTACTGATACCGCAAATGCCGCCGCTTTCCAAAACCACAATTATATTTTTATTAGATTTTACCAATTCATTAATGAGATTTTGCTGTTGCCCCGGTAAATCTATGGATCCGGTAACTCGATCAAATCCTTCTCCCTCTTGTGATGCATCAAGTCCGCCTAAAAACACTACGTAATTGGCCGAAGCGGCTTTTGCTCGTGCATCACTAAATCCGGAAGTATCTGCTGAATTGATATCACATCCTTTAGCGTATAAAACATTAGTACTTCCGATTTTATTAATAAAGCCTTGTCTAGGTGAAATTGTTTCATAAGGATCAACATAACTACTTCCTGAACCATCAACCTGAGTAACATTAGCACTTGGTCCAATTAGAGCAATGGTTAGGCCGGCAGATTTTTTAAGAGGAAGTATGGAGTTTTCATTCTTCAATAATATGATTGCTTCCCTCCCGGCCTCCAGACAAATTTCTTGATTTTCTTTACTATTAACTTTTGCGGGATCACCTTGCGGATAATAATCCAGCATTCCAGCAAGAATTTTCGTTCTTAATACATTTCTAACTGCATTATCAATAACATCCATTGATACAGTTCCACCGGAAACTAATCCTGGTAAATCATTTTTATAATTATCTGAGCCCATGCAAATATTACAACCGGCATTTATTGCCTTTTCACTACTCCAAATTGAACCCCAATCAGAAACTACATAATAAGGAAAACCCCAGGCTGTGCGTAATATATCTGTTAATAAAAATTTATTCTCGGCACTCTTTGCTCCGTTTATCAAATTATAAGAATTCATAACACTCAAAGCACCACCCTGCTGAACTGCGTTGCGGAAATTTAATCCGTAGTTTTCAAACAATTGTCTTTCAGTAATAAAATCATCGTTATTAAACCGGTTGATTTGTTTATTTACCCCGTTAAAATGTTTTGCCGTAGCAATACAACCTGTACTTTGAACACCATTAATTACAGCTGTGGTAATTTGCGCACATAAATAAGGATCTTCTCCCCCACTTTCCGGAGTTCTGCCATTCCGAGGATCTCTTGTCAAATCCATGCAAGGACCGAGCATTTGATTTTTCCCTTTGCCTCTAAATTCATATCCCATTGCGACACCAACTTTTTGAATCATATTTACATCCCAAGTTGCTGCCATAGAAATACCAACCGGAAAAGCAGTAGATAAACCGTCACGAACCCCGTGCGGTCCATCGGCCATTATAAAACCGGGTATTCCCAATCTCATATTATCAGCAGTATTAAAACCGCCTTCTCCATGAAGCTGCAATATTTTTTCTTCGGTTGTCATTTTATTTATTATTTGAGTAATTCTATCTTCGATAGTTTGAGCATGGAGATTTGAAAAATTTGAAATGATTAAAAAGGATAAAAATAGTAATTGAGGTAAGTAACGAAACATTAAGCGCCCCCTTAAAAGTTTATATCAACAGTTGCAGCAGTTTAATGATATTTATGAAAATTAAGAATTGGAAATAAAATTAATTCATAAAAGTGATTTTAATTTGTTTTTGTATTTGAATTTACATTGTCTTAAGTCCAAGAGCAAGCTTGCGAACTGTCCATTTAAATAAAAAGATAGGCTTAACGCGAGGGTAAATGCCTTGGGAGGGAATCAGGCGTTTTTATACGTCAAGCCTATCTGGTAATTTTATAAATTTCTATTTTTCTCTAGTATGACAAGAGCTACATTCCATTTGTTTCCACGCGTTGCCTATATCAACCGGATGTTTGTAATCAACTCCATCTAAAGCTACTTGTGGCTTTTGGTTATCAAACTCTTGTGCAATTATTGAGTGACAAATGTTACAATTCCGTGAAATTACCTTACCATCTTCGCTAATATGTTTACCATCATGACATCTAAAACATCCGGGCGAGTACATGTGTCCGATATTTTCCGGAAATTTACGCCAGCTAACATTCATACTTGGAAAATAATTTCTTGAATATATTTTTTGAACTTCTTTAATTGCCAATTCTATATTTGCCCTGCTTGAATCCCACACTTGAGGATAATTTGCTTGATAGAATTCTTCCATATAAGTTTTGATGCTATCCAATGCAATTTCTTTGGATGTATAAGGTTTATCTAGAACCTCCACAGAGAGGCTTTTTGCGTATGGCAAATTAGGATTGATTCTATCAATTGCCATTACATGATTTACAGATCTCATTGGAGGATTATAAATATGCGCCGGACGATTATGACAATCTATACAATCCATTGTTCTGACTTCGTCAGTTTTAAAGTTTTTAGGATCTTCTTTAAATTCTCTAATCTTATAAATAGTTGTTTTTCCATTTTTAGCAACCGATTTAACCCAGGGAATTACTTGTCTTGCTCTATCCGTCGCTAAATAAGTAATCTTATTAGCAATATTCATGTGCCAGTGAATTCCGGATGTAACTCCTGTTTCCTCATTACCACCGCCGATTTTCATTAACAAAGTTAATTTCATATGAGTATTATTTTCATCGGATAAGTAATAATTGTTAACGAGTTCTTTCTCACCATAAAATACTTTTGGCCAGTGACACTGTTCGCAGGTTTCCTTAGCAGGTCGTAAATTCTCAATCGGGGTTGGTATTGGTTTTGGATACTTGTTAAAAGCAACTGAATATAACTGATATGATCCTGAAAGTTTTGATTTAACAAACCATCCTGCTCCGGGACCTATATGACACTGTGCGCAACCTACTCTGGCGTGCGGTGAATTCTGATAAGCAGTATATTCCGGTTCCATTACTTTGTGACACACAGTTCCGCAAAATTGATCTGAATCAGTGTATTCATATGCCTTAAAACTACCGAAGGCGCTAAAAAGTAAAAGTAAAATTGTTCCAAAGAAAAATATTGTTGCTGCTGTTCTATTTTTCGGATTATTGAAATCTATAATTGGTAAGCGCCCTTCCCTAGAATGACCTTCTTTTTGCCTTTTATGCTCACGAATAATTCCAATGAGAACTAAAGCTAATCCCATTAATAAAAATCCGGGCAGGATTACGAATGCAATTATACCCATATAAGGTTTTTGCTCAGAACTAAGAGCTTCCAAAACAATTAAGCTTAATATTAGCATAAAGCTAATAGAAGCAATCACAGCTCCAATGAGAGTAATTGGGTTATAAAACGATGATGGGAAAATCTTCTTCATAATATACTAGGGTTTATAATTCTATTTACATTAAATATTTTCCGGGCTGAAAAAACAACATCAACAATTTTCAACACAACAAATTTCCATACCCGGAAAATTAACCTACAAGAAATCTTTCTTACTTTGTCTTCGATTATACTTTATTATAATCCAGCAATACTTTTTCAAACAAGGCTCACTCCCCTGTAAAGTGAACCTAAGCAACAGAATTCACTATTTATCAGTTTCCTGGTCGCCCATTTTTTTCTTTTCTTCTTCTGCTTCTTTGGCCTTTAACTCTTCTAATTCTGCAGGATGTTCTTCTGCCATTTCTTCCTCTGTTAAAGTTCCCTTTAGCCAGGCAAGATTCATAGGATAAACATCAGGACTAAATATTACGAAGTAAAAATGCCAAACAATTATTGCTAACGTTGCCAACCATGCTTCAAAATAGTGAATAGCATGGGCAATGTCGTAACCTGATTTTGTAAAAATTCCGATAAAGGTATTGTCAAACCACATTATTATACCGGTTAAGGTCATAACAACAGTTCCCCAAATCAATGCCCAATATTCGGCTTTTTCGATATAACTAAATCTTGATAATTTTGGTTTTTCTTTTGAAAGTCCGAGATTAAACTTTGCAACTCCAATAGCTTCTTGCAGATCACGGTAAACAGGAAGAAGATCTTTAAATAGTTGTTTACCTCTTTCTGTAAATGCCAGGTAGTATATATGATATAAGCTTGCACCTACAAGAACTACCGCAGCAATTCGGTGTAAGTTACTTCTGTATTCAAATGCATCAACACTTAATTTTCTGAGATATACTGCCCACCAAGCATTTGGATAATGAAGCATGAATCCGGTTATCACCAACGTTATAAAACTTATCAGAAGAGCAAAATGCTGGAATCTTTCATTCTTTGTCATTCTTAAATAAAGCTTATGGCCATGGTGTTCTTCTCTGATTAAACCACTTTGCTTCATTTTCTTAATTTTAGCTTTTTTAATGAAATCAAGAAGATTGTGTAAGAACATTCCACCAATGGTGATAATTATTAAACTGATATAGATTGTTCCAATCCAATAAAGTATAGGATTGGACTTTTCCATAATTGTAATATGGATTTTGCCTTTTGCAAAGTTTTCATTTGCCCCCGGATGGCATTTACCGCAAGTTTTCGCAAGATTACCTTTATAAACCGTAGATGTAGGATCGGATGATGGTTTTATGTTGTGAACTCCATGACAGCTTGCACAATTTGCAACTACCGTTGAACCTCCTTCAAGCGCTAGCCCATGGTAACTTTGCTTAAATGTTTTGAACCTATCAGAGTTCATTCCAAATTTTTGAGAAAGCTTAACAGAACTATGACACGGTGCGCAAACCTGTGCCGATAGATTTTGCTTAGATACCGGTGAACGCGGATCATTAATTCTTAAAATATTATGTTCACCGTGACAATCTGTACAAACAGGAGCATCTTTAATTCCTTTTTGTAAAACGGCAACACCGTGGATGCTTCCTTCGTATTCCTTTGCTATTTCAGCATGACACTTAGAACAAGTTTTGGGAATGTTAAATTTATTTACTGTTGATGTTGGATCATTTGGTCCCTTTATTCCATGCGGAGTATGGCAATCTATACATGTTGCAGCTTTACCGTTTCCACTTTTTAATAATGAACCATGAACACTATTTTCAAAAGCTTTTATAAATCCGGCAGAAGGAGTTGTTCGGGCACGAACTTCCGGATTGTCCTGATGACAAGAGAGACATAATTTTTCTTGAGCAATTTTTACTTTTACTGTATCGGCATTCTGCTTTGGTGCTAAAATATTATTTTTATGACATGTAAAACAATTAGGAGCCCCTTCAACGCCTTCTTTTAAGCCTTCATAATGAGCCGAAAAAGAATACTCTTTTCCTTCCTCTGCATGACATTTTTCGCAGGCTTCAACTATATTAGTTTTATAAAACTTAGACCCCGGGACTTTTGGTGAAACTATATCGTGTGTTCCATGACAGCCTTTACAGTTAACATCTGCTGTTCCGCCTTGTCCGCTGGATTTTAACATTCTAGGGTGGAATGGATGTTTGAGCGCTGCATTTTTATGACATGATTTACAATTTATAGGCTGAATGTTTTCTTTATGCGGCATGTTGTCCGGATCAAATCCAACATGGCATGAAATACAGTTTAATTTTGCATGAGGAGATTTTGCAAGAACTTTATCATTGACGTAAATGGAGACTTCTTTACCTTTTCTCTCCATTGTCATTGTCTCGTCACTATGACAGGCGAGGCAGTCATCGTTAGTTTGTGCACTAAGTTTGGTTGCGGATATTATCATTAGGAGGGTAAGCATGAAAATGCTTAAGATACTATTTGGTAGAGGTGTTCGACACTGATCGATTGTGTTTTTTTTACCTTGCGACTGTGATCTGAAAACTAACATGACTGCCTACCTGAAATTAAATACTCTGTAAAAAGGTTATTTTTAATCATCAATTATTTAGCTTTTTCTTTTTGTGTTTTAACTAACCAATTTGAAATTGATTGAAGTTCTTCTTTAGATCCTTTAAATGAAATTTTATGTTTTTTGCCATTAATAGTTTCATTTTTTATTAAGTAGTTTTGTAAAAACTCGGAGCTTAAATTGTCTCCTACTTTTGAAAGATCAACAGCATTTTTTTTGCCGGATGAAATATTTTCTGAATCAACAGAATGACATACTGTACATTTACTCTCTAAAAATACTTTTTTGCCTACAGGTTCACTATCCTGTCCAATAACAAATGCAAACCCATAAAGTCCTACAATTACGAATATAAATAAGAAATAAGAAATAATATTTTTCATTTTTTTACCCTCGTTGTTAATTTGCTCCTGAGGATGTCCCTTTCATCCTTACCATCGTTTTGTACATTACTATCTTTAATAATATTGCTCATTTTCGTTTGTGCTAATTTTTTTCCGGCCTAACGGTCATTACTGTTACCGGTGAAAGACTTACAACTTTTTCTGAAATGCTCCCCTCAGCTAGATTAGATAAACCAGGTTTGCCATATGAAGTCATTACTATTAATTCGATTTTACTGTCTTCTGCATATTTTACTATTTCAAGTTCAGGATCTCCCCAGACGATCTTTGTAATTACTTCCGGACATTCTCCGAAGTGTTTTTCAATAAAACCCTTCAGAATATTTTCAGCAAATTCAACTTCCCCCTTATACAATTTTTCCATATCGTCAGTCGGATTTGGAATAGTCTCAAAAGGAATTTTATTCATTACATATAAAAGGTGAAGTTTTGCATTAAAAAGTTTACATAGAGTTGAAGCATATTCGAAAGCGGACCTTGACTGGTCTGTCAAGTCAGTAGGAACTAGAATACTTTTAACAATCTTCATTTATACCCCTATAAACTGAAAATCGATCTCAAAATCGAATTATTTGCTACTTATAAACAAAGAATATGCCGAAACAGAATTCTACAAATTGTTTGTTATTTCATCAATTATTGACAGGTTATCTCAGAAGTGATAACTGAATTTTAATAGCGGTCTCATTAGTGAGAAATTTTCAGTTTAACTTGTTTATTTTTTCAACATGGAGCGGTAGGTTTATTAAAGTTATATATATCTATAATTTAGGTGGATTCAAATGATGAATAGAAAAACCGCAGATATAACTTTAATAAAAATAATATTCAAGGAAGTACGCATTTAAGATTTCAATCTATAAAAACTTTCAATTTTCTTAATGGAATCATCGTCTTCTGAAAAATGATAGTATTCATTTTTGTGAGAATCGTACTTATAATCTTTTTTCCATTTCGAAATATTCTTAGCAATTCCTCTAATACCATCCAGAATAGTATAAAGTTCTGCATCTGTCATAGTTGGATGAACAGACATTCTTACCCAACCCGGTTTTTTGGAAAGATCACCGTGATTTATTTTTTCGGTAATAAGATGAGATTGGTTTTCCGTAACATGAAGAAGATAATGTCCGTATGTACCGGCACAAGAACAACCACCTCTTACTTGCACACCAAATCGGTCATTAAGAATCTTAACAATTAAATTATAATGAATCTTATCTATATAGAATGAAATAGCTCCGAGTCTTTCTTCAACATTATCGGCTAAAATATGAAGGCCGTTTATACTTCTTAATTCCTCAAAAACTATTTTAATAAGTTCTTTTTCTCGCTCTTCCATTCTTTCAACAGTCATTTGCTCTTTTAACTCAATTGAAAGAGCTGCTTTAATAGTTTGTAAGAAAGCAGGAGTTCCGCCGTCTTCCCTCATTTCTATATTGGAGATGAACTTATGCTGTCCCCAAGGATTTGTCCAATCTACGGTTCCGCCGCCCGGCTGATCAGGTACGGTATTTTTATATAATTTAGAATCAAAAATTACAACGCCGGGTGAACCCGGCCCGCCAAGAAATTTGTGGGGAGAAAAGAAAATTGCATCCAATTTTTCATCCGGATCGTTTGGATGCATATCAATTCTTACATAAGGAGCAGAACATGCAAAATCGACAAGACAAATTCCGCCGTGTTGATGAATAATTTTGGCTAATTTATAGTAAGGAGTTTGTATGCCGGTTACGTTTGAACAAGCGGTAAAAGCACCTATTTTTAATTTACGATTTTTATACTTATCTAATTTTATTTCGAAATCACCTATATCTACTAAGCCGTCTTTATCAGGAGCAATTACCTCAACAGTTGCTATTGTTTCCAGCCACGATGTGTGATTGGAGTGATGTTCCATGTGAGTTACAAAAACAACAGGGCGTAATTCTTCAGGTAAGTGTAAATATTCCTTTAATTGCTCCGGAACTTTTAGACCTAGAATTCTCTGGAATTTATTTATCATTCCTGTCATTCCGGAACCGGCGGTAATTATAACATCATCTTTACTCGCATTACAGTGGCGTTTAATTAACTCATGAGCAAAATGATAAGCTTTGGTCATCGTGGTTCCGGTTATACTCGCTTCAGAATGAGTATTTCCAACCATTGGTCCAAAAACTTCCAGAATCCTTTTTTCAATTGGTTCATATAATCTCCCGCTTGCAATCCAATCTGCATAGATTAAATTTTTATCACCATAGGGAGACTTAAACTTGGTATCATGTCCAATCGTGTTTTCCCGATACAACTGAAAGAAATTTTCCAAACTACTCATCATTTTTCCGATTTTTATTCAGTAAACTTAATAATTTTACGATTAAAGAGAACTATTTTATTACTTTTTTATTCTCTGGTTTTAATCCAGTTTCAATTTTCATATTTTAATTTACCAAATAAAAACAAACTTCATCTTTTATGGAATACATTATTGGAATGGATGGCGGTGGGACTAAAACTCACTGCGTTGTAACAAATACTTCTAAAGAAGTGTTATACGAATGCACCGGAAGCGCTTCTAACTTTCTTGTTCAGGGAACCGAAATAGTTTCTGAAACACTCATGAATCTCATTATCAAATGTAAAGAAGAATTAAATTTTGACTATTCTGAAATCAAAGCTATACTGTTAGGGACTACGGGTGCCGGCAGAAGAGTTGATGCAGAAAGATTGGAAATTGCTTTTAACCAATTGATTAAGTCAAAAGATATTAAGATTAATCTATTCAGAGTTGAAAGCGATGCTAGAATTGCATTGGAAGGAGCTTTTAGCGGAAAACCGGGCAGCATTTTAATTGCAGGAACCGGATCAATTATGTTTGGAAAAGATGCTAGTGGAGAAATTCATCGTGTTGGGGGATTTGGAAGATATTTAGGAGACGAAGGAAGCGGATATTCAATCGGCAAGAAAGGTTTGGTGGCAGTTTCCAAATCATTTGACGGACGCGGCAAACACACTTTAATCACTAAACTAGCAAATGAAAAATTCAACATAACCTCGCCCGAAATTTTAATCACGGAAATTTATAAAAATAATTTTGATATTGCCTCAGCCGCACCATTAGTTCTAAATGCAGCAGAGCAAAATGATGAAATTGCTTTAAAAATTATTGAAGATGAGACCGAAGAACTCGTACTTCATTTGAAAGCTATGGCAAAAAAAATAAATCAACCGATATTAGATGTTAGTTTTATAGGCGGTATAATTAGTAATGAGAATATTTATTCTAAAACATTACTAAAGAAAATTGCCGAAAGATTACTTCATGTGAATGTAAAAAAACCAGATCATTCTCCTACGGTTGGAGCTATTCTAATGGCATTGCAGCTTATTAAATAGAATTGATTTGCAGCCTCTAAAAATTTGAGATTAATATTTCGATAAATATTTCCTTTATGTTAATTCATTTTAGACTAAATTATAATGCTTATTAAATTAGTGCAATATGATTTTTAAGTTCTAAGCATCCACTTTTAATCCGGAGAAAAATATGGCCAAAGAAAAACCGGCATTCAGAAATCCCTGGGCTTGGGTTCCCACACTTTATTTTGCTCAAGGAATACCTTACGTAGTCGTTATGACAGTTTCGGTAATTATGTACAAACGACTAGGAATTTCTAATACCGATATTGCTCTTTATACAAGTTGGCTATATCTACCGTGGGTGATAAAACCGCTCTGGAGCCCAATTGTTGATATTTTTAAAACAAAAAGACTTTGGGTTTATATTACCGAATTAATTATCGGTGCCGGACTTGCCGGCGTTGCACTAACAATTCCAATTCCAAATTTCTTTCAATACACTCTTGCTTTCTTTTGGCTTCTTGCTTTCAGTTCCGCAACTCATGATATATCTTCCGATGGATTTTATATGCTTGGTTTAGATGAACATCAACAAGCATGGTTTGTAGGAATTAGAAGCACTTTTTATAGAGTCGCAATGATCTTTGGTCAAGGATTTTTAATTATACTTGCAGGTTATATTGAAAGCCACAGTGGATTGCCAAGTGTTGATTATACAGTTTATTCATCACCAAGTAAGCAAATAACCCAAATTGTTAATCCGGATAGCATTAACATTCCTCAGCAAAAGGGTGAATTAAAAATTTTGACCTATCCCAATAAAATTAATATAAGCACAACACCAAGGCCTAAAAAAGAAGTCGACTCATTATTGGCATTCGCGAAAACATGGAACACTTCTCACGGATTTTATGAGTCAGCTAATGGGCATGAATTGACTTTAGAAGATACTTCATCACAAAAATCTTTTTGGAAAAATGATATTGTTGAACCTCTAGAAAACTTTTTAAGGAAAAACTTCGGTCCTACTAAAAAAATAGTAAAAAAATCTGATTTTGCGGGAAATATAGGTTTAATATATTTCAAACTTTCCGGGCCGCCGGCCAAAGGCAAAGAAATTGTAATTAATTTTGGAAGAGAATCAGGTGATAATAGTATTTCACTTGTTGAAGGAACAAGGTTTGTAATCAATTCGAAAAACTGGGAAAAACCTGCCGTCGCAGTTATCCAACTTGATCCTAAATTGAAAATGGAATCTACGGCTTACTTTGTGGCCAGAGCAGGAAACATTCCGCTAGCTTGGGTTGTAACTTTCTTTGTACTTGCGGCTATGTTCATCCTATTTTTCATATACCATAAATTTATACTTCCCTTCCCCGATAGTGACAAATCAACCGTTAGCGAAGCATCAATACCAAATATAATAAAAGAATTTATTAAAACTTTTGCGTTGTTTTTTCAGAAGGAAAAAATCTGGATTAGCATTGGATTTATTCTTTTATATAGACTAGGAGAAGCTCAATTAGTAAAGCTGGCAACTCCATTTTTACTAGATACACAAGAAGCAGGCGGACTTGCATTAACAACGGGACAAATCGGTTTTGTTTATGGAACTGTAGGAATATTGGCTCTTACAGTCGGCGGTATTATAGGTGGAGTTTTGGCGGCAAGACACGGACTGAAACGTTGGTTGTGGATCATGCTTTTCACTATAAATGCTCCTGACCTTGTTTATGTTTATTTATCTTATACTCATAATGCTAGCTTCTGGGTAATAAACTTGTGCGTGGCATTTGAACAATTCGGTTATGGTTTTGGATTTACGGCTTTTCTACTTATACTAATTTTCATTTCCGAAGGTGATCACAAAACATCTCATTACGCAATTGCAACGGGATTTATGGCACTGGGTATGATGATCCCGGGTATGTTCAGCGGTTGGTTACAATCAATAATTGGTTATCAGCATTTCTTTATTTGGGTTTGTATATCAACTATACCAGCATTTATTATGGCTAAATTTATTCCGTTAGATCCCGAATTTGGCAAAAAAACGAAAACTGTTAAGGAGTAAAAACATGACGAAGAAATTGTTTTCATTTTTCACTATTATAATTTTGGTTACATCTCTGTATTTTCAGAATTCTCTAGCCAAAACTATTTTTCTTGGAAAAGCACCTCAGGGGAATGATGTACTTACAAAATCCAAAGAATTAAATAATCCAAACTATCTAAAGAAATTTACCGGCGTGGATAGCGTTGTCAATGCGGCAATTCAAGATTCGGCCTTCCCCGGTGCGGTTGTGCTTGTTGGACATAACGGGAAAGTAGTATTTGAAAAAGCTTACGGACATTTCAAGTATGATAAAACTTCTACTCAAGATAAAATTACTACCATGTTTGATATGGCATCAGTTACTAAAGTTGTGGCAACAACAACCGCAACTATGATTTGTTTTGATAGAGGTTTAATACATCTTGATGATAAAGTTGCAAAATATTTTCCTCAATTTGCAGTTCATGGTAAACAAGACGTAACAATCAGAAATTTACTTGTTCATGATAGCGGTTTGAGACCGGACATTAAATCTTACAAAGCCTATGATTCCGTTGCAAATAAAACTCAAGCAGTAATGAATGAAATTTTCAATGATTCGCTAATCTATAAAACCGGCTCAAAATCTGTTTATTCGGATTTGAACATGATTACGATGGGAAAGATTATTGAAAAAGTTACAAATATGCCTTTGGATAAATTCCTGAATAAAGAAGTTTATAAGCCCTTAGGAATGAGCAGCACAATGTTTAATCCGCCAAAATCTTTATATGGTAGAATAGCTCCTACGGAGTTGGATAATTATTGGAGACATCGTCAAATTCAAGGAACTGTTCACGATGAAACATCTCAACTTTTAGGCGGAGTTGCAGGTCATGCTGGTTTATTTTCCGACGCACCTGATCTGGGAATCTTTTTACAAATGATTTTGCAAAAAGGTGAATATGCAGGGAAAAGATACATAAAAGCTTCAACCATAGAAATGTTCATCAAGAAACAATCTGATATTAGTACTAGGGCACTGGGCTGGGATACAAAATCTCCTGAACATTCTTCAGCCGGACATTATTTTAGTCCTATTTCTTATGGACATTTAGGATTTACCGGAACCTCTGTTTGGACTGATCCAACAAGAAACTTATTTGTTGTTTTCTTAACAAACAGAGTTTACCCGACTAGAAGGAATGAAAAGATAAGATATGTTCGTCCTCAAGTTCATGATGCTGTATTTAAAGCATTAGAAAAGTAAATGTATAGTTCTTTTTCCCATTTAAGGCTGACTGAAAATTATTTCGGCCAGCCTTTTTTTTAATAGCTGATTTTAATAATTGCTAAACACAAAATTATTCCTTGTTATAAAAAAAATATACATTGACTAATTGGAGAATTACTTATATCTATAAGGGGAAATATGATTATTTATTAATCCGAGCTTATAAATAAAATTACGAGCCTATAAACACAATACGTTTTGCATGAATAAAAAAAAATACTTGTTCAATTTTTTAATAGCTATTGTAGCTATTATGATATTTTCTTTTTCACCTTCACCTATTAAAACCTACATATCTGGGAATATTAAAATGTCAGACAGAAATAATGAACCAAATTATCCCGCTGTTTTTCCTGTAAACGAAAACGACAAAAATTGGATTGAAACGACTCTATCTAAAATGTCGATACACGATAAATGCGCTCAAATGATTATGCCTTGGGTTTTGGGCAATTACATGAATGAAGATTCGGACGAATTTATTAGACTAAAAAAATTGGTTAAAGAAGATAAAGTTGGCGGTTTAATTTTCTTTAAAGGCGATATTATGGATGAAGCAATTGCAATAAACAAAATGCAAAAATTTGCTAAAATTCCATTACTAATTGCTTCGGATTTTGAACGTGGATTAGCTATGCGGTTAAGAGACGCAATAGAATATCCTTATAATATGGCGGTGGCAGCAACAAATGATCCTTTGCTTGCTTATAAAATGGGGAGAAATGTTTCGATAGAATGTCGTGCGATAGGAGTTTCACAAAATTATTCTCCTGTAGCAGATATTAATAATAATCCGGAAAATCCAATTATCAATATTCGTTCTTATTCAGAAAGTAAATCTGTTGTCTCAGAATTTTGTGATAATTTTATTAAAGGCGCGAACTCAGAAAGAGTTCTTACAACAGCTAAACATTTCCCCGGACATGGAGATACTCGAATAGATTCGCATCAGGAGATCCCGGTTATTTCCCAAACAAAAGATGAGATTTGGAATAATGAATTAGTCCCATTTATCAGCTCAATCAACAGTGGTGTAAAGTCTATAATGGTAGGCCATTTATCAGTGCCTGCTTTAGATAGTACAAATGATTTACCAGCTACACTTTCTAAAACCATCATAACTAATTTGTTAAAAGATCATTTGAATTTTAAAGGATTGGTTATTACGGATGCGATGAATATGAGCGCAATAACAAAGCATTATTCAGTTGGTGAAGCAACAGTGATGGCGGTAAAAGCCGGAAACGATATAATCTTAATGCCGCCGGATGAGGATGTTGCTCTAAGCTCATTAGTTGATGCTGTAAATTCAGGTGAAATTAAAATTTCGCAGATTGATGAAAGTGTTAGAAAAATTCTTGCGGCAAAAAGATGGTTGCGACTGGAGGAAAAAAGATATTCTGATTTAGATAAATTAACTAAAATTGTAAATAACAAATCACACTTAAGACTTGCGGAAGAGATTGCTGAAAAATCTATTACTCTAGTAAAAAATGATAAAAGATTAATTCCAATTGAACCGGAAAGGACAAAATCAGTAGCATGCATTACGGTAACAGATGGGATGGAATCAGATTCAGATTTATTATTTCAGAAGTATGTAAAAGAAAATTTTAGCAATGTTAGAACTTTTGTATTAAATAAAAAAAGCAGAACCAGAGATTATCAAAAGGCTTTAAGAATTGCCCGGGAGTCTAAAATTGTATTTCTTCCTTCAATTATTTATGTAAAGGCGTATCAAGGAACAGTTAATCTCTCAAAGAAAAATTCAAACTTTATTAAAGAAGTATTAAGGCATAACAGTTCTGCTGTTTTGATTAGCTTTGGAAATCCTTACATGTTATCGGCATTTCCAAATGCTAAAACTTATTTATGTTCTTACGGAAATCCACCGGTTTCCCAACAAGCCATGTTAAAAGCGATTATAGGCGAGATTACTGTACAAGGTAAACTTCCGATCACTATTCCAAATACCAAATATAAAATCGGAGACGGGATTGATATAAAAAGGACAAAATTATTTTATTCTAAACCGGACATAGATAGTTCTTTTGATTTTAGCAATATTGAAAAACTTATAACCAGCGGCATTTCACAAAAGATAATTCCCGGGGCTGAACTTTTAATTGCTAAAAACGGAGAAGTCATTTTTAATAAAGCATTCGGTAAAACGACTTTTACTGAAAATTCTAATGATTTATCAAAAGAATCAATTTTTAACATTGGTTCAATAAGTGAATCAATAGCAACTGTAACATCAGCTTTATATTTAATTGAAAAGGGCAAGCTCAATCTAAATAATAAAATCTCAAAATATTTTCCCGTTTTAAGTAAAACTTTAAGCAACGAAATAAAAGTTCAAAATTTAATTGAGCAAAATTCGGGTTTAACATTAAATGGAAAAACTTTAGTAATAAGAGGTGATAAAAATAAATTCAACTCAATGCTGCAAGAAATAAAAATAAAATTTCCCCATGGAACAAAATTTGAGTATTCAAGAATTAATTTAATTTTGTTGCAAGCGATTATAGAAAAAATCACGGGCGAGAAATTTGATAAATTTAGTTATACAAAAATATTTAAACCACTAGGTATGAATAGAACCTTGAACAATATTCCCCGGGAACTAAAGTTCAAATCCGTTCCGCTTTATAGTAATAACGATAATAATAATGTAGGTGCAAAACCAGAAAATCAAATTGACGGATTGTACTCCGATGCTGAGGATTTAGCAGTTTTTTCTCAAATGATTTTACAGAACGGAACGTACGGGAAAAAGATATATCTAAATTCTGAAGCCATAAAAAAATGGATCGATCTTCAGCAGAGTATTAATGGCTTTACGATAAATAATTCTGCATCATTAAAAAATAATTTTACCGGTCCGGCAATTTGGTTAGATATGTCTCAAAATTTATCGGTTATACTATTAACAAACAGAAACTCAGATATAAATGCGCTTATCAGTTTTCAACAGTTTAAATCCGCCTTATACAACAGTATATTAAAGGCTGTAAAAATATAAACTAAATAAAAGGATATCGATGAAACATTTCGTAATTAATATTACATATACCGCAAAGATGGAAATTATTGATGAAATATTACCCGAGCACAGAAAATTTTTGCAAATTGGATATGATAAAGGACTGCTTCTAAGTTCAGGACCAAAGAATCCTAGAGTTGGAGGAATTATAGTTGCACGCGCAGAATCAGCAGAAGCTATAAAAGAATTCTTCTACCAGGATCCTTATATTATCGGTAAAGCTGCCGAGTATGAATTTATCGAATTCAATCCGGTTAAGCATCAAGATTTTCTAAAAGATTGGGTAAATGATTAATTATTGAGCAATGAAGTTCCTTTTACGGGAACTTCATCTTTCAAATAAATACAAAAACTATTGTTTCACTTCGTTACACTTACAAAAATATTTATCTCATAATCGTACTTTATTAAAATTGAAAATTTAGAATCATTACTTCTAAACCTATTTTTTATAAGCAATTCTTCCTCTTTACCTAATATTGTTTTTATTGGAACGGAAATTGAACTTTAAGCAGAAATTAAAGTTAAAAGGCAATTTAGGACGATGAACGGTATGGCTAAAAATAATATTATGAATGCTGTAATTGTAGATGACGATGCTGATTCCAGGAAATTACTTTCCTTTTTACTCAAAAAATTTCCGGAAATAAGAGTTGTTGGTGAAGCAGAAAATGTTCTTTCTGCATTAGATATTATACACAAGAAAAAGCCGGATAGCATTTTCCTTGATATAAAAATGAATAAAGGAAACGGCTTTGATTTGATTGAGAAACTATCCGAAAACACTAAGCCTAAAGTAGTATTTGTAAGTGCGTACGATGATTATGCATTAAAAGCTTTTGAACATAGAGCATTCGATTATATTAAAAAACCGGTTGATAAAGAACGTCTTGCTATAACAATTGAACGATTATTAAAAGAAAGTAACGGCACTAACGGAAACGGACACTCTGATTCTGTTGTAAACATACAAAATGAAATTCTCCCCAAACCCAAATCAATAAATGAGAACGATAAGAAAGAAACTTTAGAAGCAGCTTTTGAAAATAATAACGATGATCAGGATAGCAAAAAAATCCTGGAATATGATGACAGACTTTTTATAACTGTTGACGGAGTTTCCAGATTTATAAAGATTAGTTCTATACAATGTATAACTGCCGAGAAAGATTATTCATATATATATTTAATTGGAGGCAAGAAACTTTTAGTCTTAAAACCGATGGTTGAATGGGAAAAAAGATTAACGCCAAAATATTTTGTTCGAATTCATCGTTCAACAATAATCAATCTAGAATATGTTGAGAAAGTCGAGAAATGGTTTAACTCTTCGTATCATGTTTATATATTAAATATTGAAGATCCTTTTCAGATGAGTAGAAGATATGCTGCAAAACTTAAAGAACGTTTTAAGTAATTTTTCATGAGGTGAGTGCTTAAGGGGTTCGATTTTTCGAACCCCTTTTTTATTTGTTCAGAATTAGTTAGAATATATTTAGTAATTTATATATCTCTTAAAAAAAGAAAATATTATGACTTTGAAAAAATCACATAACAAAATGATTGCCGGAGTTTGTGCCGGTTTAGCAGAATGGATTGGTTGGGATCCTACTGTAGTGAGAGTTTTATATGTACTAATTTCTATTTTTAGCGTTGCATTTCCCGGAATTTTAGTTTACGTTATTTTATGGATGATTATGCCGTCAGCCGATGATTAAATATAAATATTAATTTTTGTTCCGGAGTAGCTATGCTAAAGTTTCCTTTGAAAAATTTTTTATTTTTGTCCTTTATTTTTCCATTTTTGTTCATCACAATTAATTGCGCTTCTAACAACGATAAAAATCCTACAGAATCCAATGGCAGTATTACTCTTCCCCCCGGATTTCATATCTCATTATATGCTGAAAACCTTGAAGGCGCCAGGTCAATGGCAATTTCTCCCAGCGGTGTTCTATTTGTTGGAACCAGAGGATCTAAGGTTTATGCAGTTTTAGATACAAATAACGATAAAAAAGCAGACAAAATTTATACAATCGCTTCCGGATTAAATTCTCCAAATGGTGTTGCCTTCAGAAACGGGGATTTATATGTTGCTGAGATTAATAGAGTAATTAAGTTTCCAAACATAGAAAGTAATCTGAAGAATCCGCCACAGCCTATAGTAATTAATGATAATTTTCCAAGCGATACTCACCATGGTTGGAAGTTCATCAAATTTGGACCCGACAACAAATTGTACATTCCTGTTGGAGCACCTTGCAATGTTTGCGTAAAAGATAATCCTCAATATGCTTCACTCATGAGAATGAATCCTGATGGAAGTGATCTGGAAATATTTGCGAAGGGAATTAGAAATACAGTAGGTTTCGATTGGAATCCCCGAACCGGCATACTTTGGTTTACAGATAATGGAAGAGATATGCTCGGTGATGATATACCGACAGACGAACTTAATCGCGCTCCGGAACAAGGTTTAAATTTTGGTTTTCCTTATGTTTACGGCGATAATCATCCTGACCCGGAGTTTGGGAATGGAATAGACACAAGTAAATTTACAAAACCTGTTGTAAAACTGGGAGCTCATGTTGCCTCTTTAGGTATGAGATTTTACACAGGGAAAATGTTTCCGAAGGAATATCAAGGACAAATTTTCATTGCCGAGCACGGTTCATGGAACCGAAGTAAGAAAGTTGGATACAGAGTTGTTTGTGTAAAATTAGACTCTAATAATAATCCAATTAGTGCAGAACCTTTTGCTTACGGATGGTTAAAAGGTGAATCAGTCTCAGGTCGTCCGGTGGATGTACAAGTTATGAATGACGGTTCCCTTTTAGTTTCAGATGATTATAATGGAGTTATTTATAGAATCAGTTATACTGATTAAAAACTCTACAATTTTTATACGGTAAGAAACGTGTAATTTCTTACCGGTTCCCACCATTTTGCGTCCCAAATCAACTTAATATTTCGTTAATGAACTGTAGTTTTTGTAATTTTGTTATGATAATGCTGATAATTTTTGTTTAGGAGTTTGTAATGGATAATTTGTTGGCGGCTCGATCAACCATGGCTATCTCGCTTGGATTTCATATAATCTTTGCCTGTATCGGAATGACGATGCCGTTCTTAATGGTTATTTCACATTGGCTTTATATTAAAAAAAGAAATGAAACTTATTTAAAATTAACTAAAGCTTGGTCAAAAGGTGTAGCAATTTTCTTTGCTGTAGGAGCCGTCTCAGGCACTGTGCTTTCGTTTGAGTTGGGATTATTATGGCCGGGATTTATGAATCATGCCGGTGCTGTAATTGGAATGCCTTTCAGTTGGGAAGGAACAGCTTTTTTTGTTGAAGCAATTTGTATCGGCTTATTCCTTTATGGTTGGAATAGGCTTGACGAATATGTTCACTGGGCGTCCGGTTTACTTGTCGGTGTTTCAGGTGTATTATCCGGAATTTTTGTAGTCTGCGCAAACGCATGGATGAACGCACCTAGCGGATTTGATTGGGTAAACGGACAAGCAACAAATATAAATCCGGTTGCGGCAATGTTTAATCCCGCATGGATAAGTCAAACCTCGCACATGATTATTGCGGCGTTCGTCTCAACTTCATTTGCTGTTGCCGGCTTACACGCATTTTTGATTATTCGAGGGAAAAATAAAGATTTACATAAAAAGGCAATGATAATAGCACTTGCCTTCGGTAGTATTTTTGCAATAGCTCAGCCTTTAAGCGGTGACCATAGTGCGAAAGATGTAGCGAAAAGACAACCAATTAAATTAGCTGCAATGGAAGGACATTTTAAAACCGAGAAAGCAGCACCATTAACCATTGGCGGAATTCCGAACGAAAAAACGGAGACAATGAATTATGGAATTAAGGTTCCCTATCTTCTAAGTTTTTTAGCTTACGGTAATTTTAATGCTGAAGTAAAAGGACTTGAAGAGTTCCCAAAATCACTGTGGCCTCCAATTATTATTGTTCACTTTGCTTTCCAAATAATGGTCGGAATTGGAACTTTGCTTGCTTTGGTCGGAGTTTTGTTTTGGATTTTCAGATTTAAATGGAGAAATGCACTTACTAATTCAAAATTTTTGAAGTTGGTTGCAATTTGCACTCCACTGGGATTTATTGCTGTAGAAGCAGGCTGGATTGTAACCGAAGTTGGAAGACAGCCCTGGATAATTTATGGAATTATGAAAACTTCGGAAGCAGTAACACCCGTGCCATATCAACAAATTCACTTATTCCTTTTTTCACTAGTTTATCTGGTTTTAAGTGTTGTAACTTTTTGGTTGATGAAAAGGCAAATACAAGCTTTAGATGATGATAAAGTTATTAAAGCATAAATAATTATCTATTAAGTTTAGGTTAACATAATGTTATATGTAATAATTTTCTTTTTTCTGGTTTCAATATTTTTGTATTGCCTATTAGGAGGAGCTGATTTTGGCGCAGGTATAATTGAAATTACTTCAAAGAAAAAGTTCAAGGAAAAAACCCGTAAGCTGGTTTCAGAAGCAATGGCTCCAATTTGGGAAGCCAACCATATGTGGCTTATAATTGCAGTTGTTATTTTGTTTAATGCTTTTCCTATTGTTTACACAACTCTACTTACATCGTTATCAATTCCTATCATTCTTCTTCTAATCGGAATTGTTTTAAGAGGAACTGCTTTCACATTCCGACATTATGATGCAATTAAAGATAAATCACAAGAAGTATATTCCAAAGTATTTCAATTTTCCAGTTTAATGGTTTCATTTTTCTTTGGACTTGTCGTTGGAGCTATTGTCTCTGGAAAAATTATTACTCAACCAACTACTTTTACCGAAACATATATAACTCCTTGGCTTAATTTGTTTTCCATTTCAATAGGAATTTTTATCAGCGCATTATTTTCCTTTATAGCCGATGCATTTTTGATAAGCGAATCAACCGATCACGATACCCTTGTGGAATTTGTAAAAAAATCTAAACGCGCAATAATTACGGCTGTATTAAGCGGAGGATTAGTTTTTGTCTCGTCTTATATAGAAAATATTGGATTCGCTGAAAAGTTTTTTACAAATCCTTTAAGCATTCTATTAATCATTTTGGCAACAATAACTTTACCGCTGCTTTGGAAGATATTAAACAAAGGACTAAAATGGCCTTCTCGGATTGTAGCCGGCGCGCAGTTGTTATTTATATTAAGTGCGTTTTACGCTGTATACTTTCCTACTCTTGTAAGAATTAAAGATGCAAATGATCTTACATTTTTCAATGCTTCCGCTCCGGACGTAACTTTGAGTTATCTAGGATGGGCCTTGATCTGCGGATCGTTTATAATTTTTCCGTCATTATATTATTTATTGAAGGTTTTCAAATTAGAAAAAGAAAAATCCGGTGGAACAACAAAATTATTTATGAAATAATATTCTTAAGTTGAAGATTTTCTTACCCCTTTTATCAAGTCCAATTTATCAGCAAACTGAGTACTAAAGTCTTCTATCATTTTAGCAACTTCATTGTTGCTAGTGGACTTCAAATAAGTATCGGACATTTTCTTTAGAATTTGATAGAAATGAACATTCATATCATCAATCAACATTTCTTTTGTCCAAAGATCAATTCCTAAAGTTACTTCTTCTTCTTTATCCCAAAGCGAAATCATAATTGATTTGCATTCTTTCTTACCTTCAAAACCACCGTCCATTGCTTCCCACTCAATTTTCTTTGGGATATTTTTTTCATTCAATTCAACAGTGAATTTTATTTCTGAAATACGACTCATTCATTCTCTCATTTTTTTTGTGACAAAAATAAGACATAATGCTTTAGTAACAAAATTTACAAAATTCAACATCACAAAAAAACTTGTTAAATATTATAACTAAAAAAATATAGTTTATTTAAATGAAGATTAAACGAATAGTAATCCTATAAAGACGAACGTTCAACTAAGATATAAAAAAATTAAGAAGTATTTTATGCGGAGTTTAAACTTAATAACTCATGTTACGCAAAAAGGTCATTCTGAATGAAATGAACCTGCCAGCCAGTGGGCTGGGAATCTCAAGTCAGTGATTTCTGCAAATTTAGAAGATATTTCCCCGTCTTAGACGGGTCAATATGACCCAAACATATATTTGCGTAACATGCGTTAATAAGATATTGATAGTATTATTCGAAATACTAATTGCATAAATAATTCCCGATGAGTTACTTGAAAATTATGTTACTTACGGTAAATGGATTGCTTAAAATTTTAAATTCTAGTTAGCGGTCAGTTAATCCGCCACCAGAAAAGAGTCCTGATTTTTTCGACATAATAGTATTGAAAAGATTTCGACTTGAGTAGACAATTTTTATATTTGAAAGTTAATTGAAAAAATATTTAACACGATAATTAATAAAGACCAATTAATCCGATATGATTATGACAAAAAAAGTAATACCAATTTTTCCTTTAGGTATTTTCGCAGGACTTTTAATTGCATGGTTCTTGTCTGGAAAAATAATTGATATTCCGTATGGGACAAATAAGGGAGGAATAATCTGCGCGATTGGAGTTCTCATAATAATGATATTCTTTCTCGCTGCGACTTACTTATTCTTCATGTTGACCAAGTCAAAACAAAAAAATTAGAAATGGAAACCGAACCGCTTATATTTCATTACCGTTTTCTCACTAAGAATAAGGGACTTAGCCCACTACAACAGCGGCGTGGCACGACAGAAAAGCAGCCCGATTATTCATAGCGGTTTTTTATTTCAATTTTTCGATTCAATTAATATCATAGAAAATAATTTAGTTATCTATCACAAACACATTATCACCGCAATATTTGTATTAATGAAATTTTGTTTTTCTTTTATAACCTACCATTTATTATCTTAAGCAAAGAAAACTTTTTTGTAGGTTAGAAATCACTCTCAATTAAATTATTATCGAAATTACATTTGTTGACCATGAAGAGATATAGAAAAATCAAATTAATACTACTAATTCTAATTACTATCGGAAGCAGTTATTCCTTTGCACAAAGTAAAACAAATATCGGCGCTTATGTTGGCGGTGGAGTAATAAATGGAAACTTACCTAGCCAGGGCAGTTTTACATCTAACATCTTCTTTGAATTTGATCCCGGGATTTCTAATGATCTTTATTTTCGATTAAGTTTTTTATACATCACTGATATAAATAGAATTCTACCAGGTTCTACTTATGATTATTTCCCTTTTATTCAAGGATTCTCAATTAAAGCAATAACCTATCAAAAGTCTCAAGGAATTTTCTATTTTGAAGAAGGATTGGGGCCTGTAATATTAAATGACAGAACATATATAAATTTGAACGAATGGGATTATGGCTTAACTTTTTCTGTGTTAGCCGGAATTGATTTAACAAATGAAAATTTGAACGGAATTAAACTTGGTGTTGGAACAGAATATGGATTAGGCATCACAAATACAAATGTAAGATTTCTTTCTCTACATCTTCAGATTCAATACTTATTTTAAATAAAAAGCCGCCTTATATCGGCGGCTTATAAATAATAAGATTATAAAAATCCTATTTAGACTCTGTAGCGGTTTTACTTGTTGTATCAACAATCTCGCCTGCTTTTAGCTCATCGGCTAAACGAGTGGCTTTGTACATATCTTTAATAGCCTCATACATTCCCGCTGAATGAACGGCAACACATCTATTATTACTTGGATCGAAAATAAAATTACCGGGTAAACTTTGAATATTACCATCAAAAGCTAAACCTACAATTTGAGCTTTTTCATTTATAACCGGGCTTCCGGAATTTCCGCCGATTATATCATTGGTAGAAACAAAATCCATTGGTGTTTCTAAATTAAAATCAGCAGGCGGATTTTGCCAACGCTTTGGTAACGTCCAGGAACCCTTTTTATTAAATGAGTAATATCGATCATATAAACCATAAAAAGTTGTATGATCGGGTGCTACTGTTCCATTATAAGGGTATCCTTTAACAACACCGTCTGCAATTCTTAATGTAAAAGTAGCATCCGGTGGAATTGAAGTACCGTAAACTTCAAAAATTGCTCTTCCTAAAAGCTGACTGTAATTGTCTTCTTCAGCCACAATATCTTTTACTTTTGCATCCATTTCAGTTCGTCTCTGAACCGAATTCTTTACATAATAAATTAAAGGATCCGAAGAATTTAATATTGCATCAGGACCTTCTTTTATTAAGGCTTTCATTCTTTCCGGATTTGTAACAGGCGAATTGTTAATTAAATACTCAGTTGCAGCATCAACACTCTTTCCTTGAGTTACTTTTTGTACTAAAGGATCGTCAGCGCCTATATAATTAACTAATCTTTGAATTTGCTCCTTAAGTAACAAGTTGTTTATAGCATAATCAAAATCTTTTGGAAAGATATCTGCAATTGTAGAATCTAACTCTGCACCTTTATACATGTCAGCGCGTTGATCTTCAGGTAATTTTAGCTGCTCGGCAAGATCTACTAAATTTTGAGCAACTTGAATATACTTAGTACTAAAAAATGGATTTATAGAAAGTGCATAATTTTCGTTGGAGACTTTTCTTAATTCATTCACTTTCTCAGCAATTTTACCCCAAAGGTCGCCATATTTTGCTTTCAATGTTGGATTAGCATTAACTGCTTCTTTGAATTTATTTTCAAAGTCGATTTTCTTCTGCATTAATACAGGATTTCTTAATCCCTTGAGCATACCAGTATAAGCTTTTTGTGAGTTGCTCATTTCAAAATAATCGTTTGTTAATTCAGTTTTACGGTCAGGATGCTCTTTCATTACTCTTAAATAATTGTTCGCAAGATCATCAACTAATTTAAGAGTTCTTGGATATTGAATATCTCTCATATATTCCAATTGTGAAACTGTTTTTAATCTATCGGTTCTTCCCGGATTTCCAATCACAAAAACCGGCTCACCGGCAACAGCTCCATTTGGACTCCAATGAAAATAATGTTCTGTTTTTAATGGTTTCCCGTTATCATCATAAACCCTAAAAAAGTTCATGTCCAAATCATAACGCGGATACGTAAAGTTGTCTTCATCACCGCCAAAATAACCGAGTTGTGCTTCCGGGGAAAATACAAGACGAACATCATTGTATCTTTTATATTGGTACTCAGAATATTTGCCGCCATTATAAAATTTTACAATTTGAATCTTTAAGCCGGTTTTTTCTTCGTCAGCTTTTTTAATTTTATTCATTTCTTTTTGAGCAAGTGAAGCTTTATCTTCGGCCGTTTTTCCGCTATCCATAGCAGTATGAATTTGCTCAGTTACGTCTTTAATTTGGACCAATTGATCAACATATAAACCTGGTACTTTTCTTTCCTCATCTAATGTTTTTGCGTAAAAACCATTATCAAATAAATCCTCGCCGGGTTTTGAGACTTTAGCAACACTTTCTCTACCGCAATGATGATTTGTCATAACTAAACCGTCGGCAGAGATAAAAGAAGCTGAGCAATAATTAGCAAACCTGAGAGCAGACATTCTAACATTTTTCAGCCACTTTTCAGATGGCTTAAAATTATATTGGCTTTCAAAATATTTTACTGGTGGATAATCAAAAGTCCACATTCTACCGGTATCAAAACGTCCGGCTTTTACTGTATCGAGATTTAAATAACTATATTGAGAAGCTTGATCAACTGTGGATTGCTGTTTTTCCATTTGTCCGGAAGAAGAGCATCCCGCAGTAAATACCAAAGCTATCACAATAGAAATCATCCCGAATGTTTTTCTGAACTGATTCATTGTATAACCTTACTATAAAGTATTAGATGAAATTTAATTGTTATTAAAAAATCAAATCAATCATATTAAAGGTTCCAACTTAGATTAAAATGATTTTAATTTTGTAAAGGTAGGAAAAATATTTGCTTTTTATCAGTAATTCAATCACTCTATCCTTAGGAATTACCGTTCATCACTTTTTGCGAGAAATTAAAAGAATAAATTCTAAATTTTTCGTATAAATGTAGTTATGCGTCTAGTTTTTGCAACTATTTTAATAGAAAACTAAAGCTAAGATCGACCAAAGCTAGATATAAGAATCCGGCTGATAAAGAGGCTCGATCTCCCACTCATCTTCTACGGTACCAACACAATGTGAACATTTAGGCACATTGAAAACAACTTTTTCTTCGGTTGGAGCCGCGCGCACAAAGTTCAAGATTGTTCGGCAACTTGAACATTGAACAATATGTGATGTGGTTACTTTTGTGCTGCAATCAGGACAAATAAAACCCAACTCCCCCGGCTGTTCTTCCGGATTGACTAAAAATATTGAGTTACATTTTGAATGATTGCATTTTGCGAAGTGCCATTTAACAGTATAATTTGTAGCGATAATTTTCTCCCTCATATTTTTTGTTGGCCTAACATAATCAGTTAATAGTAAAAAGTCTATTGAAAAATAATTCTCTTTTAATTTTTCTCTTCTTGAATCCAAGAAATATTTTTATAAATTAAAACCAAATTTATAGTATCTTTTATTTATAAAAAACTCATATTATTTTCAACGAATTCTTTTTCAGTTTACTTTAACCAAAATTTTACGGAGTAGCCTTACGATGGAAAAATTAAATTGCTTTAAAGCGTACGACATTAGAGGGAAAGTTCCTTCAGAATTGAATCCCGAACTTGCTCATAAAATCGGACAAGCGTTTGCAAGATTAACCAATGCGCAAAAAATAGTTATCGGGCACGATATAAGAAAGTCATCTCAGGCCCTTTCTGATGCTCTAACACGCGGCTTAACCCAATCCGGTGTTGATGTTATAGACATCGGGATTTGTGGTACGGAAATGATTTATTATGCAACCCCTGCTTTTGATGCGGATGGTGGGATAATGATAACTGCAAGCCACAATCCGGCAGAATACAATGGAATGAAATTCGTAAAAAAACATTCCGTTCCGGTTGGTTATAATTCCGGTTTAGATGAAGTGGAGAAAATGATCCTTACGGATGATTTGGCTCCGGTGAGCCACGATCCCGGTGATGTTGAGCATCATAATGTTATGAGTGGCTTTATTAATCATTTAAGAAAATTTTACGATCCAAACAAAATAAAACCTCTTAAAGTTGTTGTAAACGGCGGCAATGGTTGCGTCGGTTTAGCCTTAGATGCAATTGAAGGTGAACTTCCAGTTAAAATGCTTAAAGTTTTTAACGAACCCGATTCTGATTTTCCCAATGGAATTCCAAATCCATTACTTCCTGAGAATAGAAAAGCATCAATTGATGCGGTTTTGGAAAGTAAAGCCGATCTTGGTGTTGCATGGGATGGCGATTACGACAGATGTTTTTTCTTCGATGAAAAAGGAAATTTTATAGAAGGCTATTATATTGTAGGATTACTCGCAAAATCAATTTTGAAAAAGAATAAAGGTGAAAAGATTGTTCATGATCCAAGATTAGTTTGGAATACAGTAAAAATAGTTAAGGAGAATGGAGGCGAGCCTGTTCTTTCTCAAAGCGGACATGCTTACATTAAACAAAAAATGCGAGAAGTAAATGCAATTTACGGTGGTGAAATGTCTGCACATCATTATTTTAGAGAAAACGCTTATTCTGATAGTGGTATGATTCCTTTTCTTTTAATAATGCAATTGATTTCAGAAGAAAATAAACCGTTTTCACAGCTGGTAGAAGAAATGATTTCAGAATTTCCTTGTTCCGGTGAAATAAACTCAAAAATTGATGATCCGGCTAAGAAGATAAAAGAGATTGAAGAAAAATACTCGGATGGAAAAATTGATCATATTGATGGAGTTAGTGTAGAATACGATAATTGGAGATTTAACTTAAGAATGTCTAATACAGAACCGATAATCAGATTGAATGTTGAAAGCAAAGGTAATATTGATTTGATGAAGGAGAAAACTGATGAACTCTTGAAAGCAATCAGAGGTTAAAGCTAAGACAATAAAATTAGGCTGTCTAAAATAATTATTTTTGACAGCCTTTTTATAAAAAAATATTTTACTTGGAAACCTCAACTTTAAACGAAACTTTTAATTTATCCCACATCAAATTAACAACAGCCGAATTTACTTTTCCGGTTGTATCAACTTTCATATCCGTAAATGCGTATTCAAGCCATTCGTGCATTGGGGCTTTTCCGGTTTTTACAGTGAATCTCATAGCATCTTCCGCTTCATTATATTCAAAAGCTCCCCACTGATCTGCAACTTTATTAAAAATCAAAGTCCATTCATTTTGTGTAGGCAAAGCAAAAAAGCTGTATGAACCAGCACTAAGTTTTTTCCCGTTTATTAAAACATCTGATGTAAAAGTAAATTTAGTTGCTTCATTAGCACCAGCACGCCAAACTTTATCATAAGGAACTAGTCCACCCCAAATTTTTCTGTTTTTTACTCCGGGTCTGCTATAAGAAATTGTAACATCCGTCAAACCAATCGTCTGTAATACATTTGCCTTAGGGCTTATTCTTACTTTTTTATTCCATGGATTTTCGTCTGTTTTTTTTGCGTTTTGTGCATTTATCGGGCTCGCAATAAATAAAACCGAGAATAAAATTACAGCTATCAAATTGTAATTCATCACTATTTTTTTCATACTAACTCCCTTATCTTTTAAAAATTTTATTTTATATTCTTATCTTATTTCCGCCCCGGAAGTAGAATTAATTTACAAATAAATATTTAAATTTCACTATAAAAAATATTTTTGCGAAAAAGTTAAAGTGGAAATTTTTCATTAAGATATGAATAATTAGTCTCGTAAATAATTCTAAGTTTTAATTATTTAGGTAATATTTCAAAGCATTAACAGCTTTATCCAAATCCTCAGTATTATTATAAAAATGCGGAGCTAGGCGAACCATTCCTTCTCTAACCGCAATGCTTATTTTATTTTCCTGGAAATGCTCAAAAATTTCCTGACTTTGTTCATGTTTAAAACTCACGATTCCGGCAAGATTCTTATCATAGCAATCAGCTAAAATGGAATTCACTCCTATTTTAGATAGTTGCTCAATCAAATATTGGGAATTTGATATTACGTTTTTTTCAACTTCATTAAATCCAACTTCTTTAAGTAGTTTTAACGAAGCATTTAATGCAAATATTCCCATCCAGTTTAAAGTTCCGCCTTCAAATGCTTCCGCGGTTTCTTTAAGCTTCAAATTATAATTAAGTAAGTCCCAAGCGTTTTCAACGGAAAGCCAGCCAACAAATTTTGGTTCCATTTTTTCTTGTAGACTTTTTGAAACAAAAATAAATGACAAACCCTGCAATCCTAATAACCATTTTTGTGATCCTGCTGAAAGAAAGTCAATACAATATTTCTCAACATCCAAAGTAACTGCGCCTAAACCTTGTATAGCATCAACTGCTAACAGAATGTTGTTTGCTTTACAATACATTCCAAGTTTTTCGAGATCAATTCTAAATCCGGTTAAAAATTGCACTTGGCTTACAGCAATTAATCGCGTTTCTGGTGTGATAGCATTTATTATATCATCAACAGTTACTTTGCCATTTGAAGATTTTACAAAATCAATTTCAACACCAAGTTTTTCTAGATTTAGAAACGGATATACGTTTGCAGGAAATTCAAGGTCGTTTAATAAAATCTTATCGCCTTTTTGCCAATTAACAGATTGTGCTAAAATATTTATTCCGTTTGTTGTGTTGTCAGCAAAAGCAATTCTATCTGGAGTAGCATTGATTAATTCTGCTAAAAGTTCTTTTGTTTCAACAACTGCTTTTAAATAGCCTTTAAAGTTATCTATTTTGTTTTCAGTTTTCTCTATGATAGCTTTTTCCAAGGCTTGCTTAACATTTATTGAAATCGGTGCTGTTGAAGCATGATTTAAGTAAGTAATATTATTTTTTATATGCGGAAATAATTCGCGTAACTGATTCTTATTCATTTTAATTATAAAAGTTATTATAAATTTTAAGCTATTATCAATGTAACTTAATCAAAATCGAAGAAATAAATTAACTTGTAGCAAATAAAATTTATCACATCGTTATTTATGTTTTACTCTTAGCATCGAACCTTTTTATTATTATTATAACTGTGGTTAATGTAATTAATCCTGTACCAAGTACCATATAAAGAATTATCGCGCTTTTACCCTTCGGAATATAAGTATAGCAAGTCTGTAAAACTGATTGTACTGTTGCTGTAATTTGTCCTTCTCCGGCTTTTTCAACTGCCATTTCAAATTCTGCGGGAATGATTTGAAAACCTCCTTGCTGCTTTAGATAACCCGGGTTTAGGTATTGCACAATTTTTCCGGTTTTATCAACAAATATTATAACACCTTTATGCAAAAATCCTCCATAAGTTCTAGCAAAACCAAAACCGGCAGACTTAGTTAATTTATAAATATTTGTGCTGTCACCGGTTAAAAATGTCCATGAAGAATCGGGGATTTTTTTGTTACTTATTCCCAGCATAGCATGTTTTTTCTCTGCAGCCATTTTAGGTGTTTCATTCTGATCGATGCTCAAGGTTATAACATCAAAATCTTTTCCCGGAGAAGAGTCAACTTTATTAATTACATCTGCTAATTCTATCATCAAAGGAGTACATATCCCGGAGCATCTATAATAAGCAAAATCAAGTACGGTAGGTTTATTGATTAAATTACGTAACAGTACTTGCTCACCTTTTGAGTTAACAAATTTTAGGTCTAAAGGTATTTGCCGTCCTAAATGTTTTGTTACCACTGCCTTGTTGTTAGCTAAAACTACTGAACTAGTAACAGATAACAGCAGTATTAGTAAAAATAGAAAAAGGCTGCTTGTATTTTTAATTTTTTTATTCATCATTATCCTAATTTTTCTAGGTTTATATAATCAAATAAATACTTGCAAATAGATTATTTAATACTTTAATTTTTATAATAGGTTGATTACAAGGTATAAAATTTTCACAATTGTTAAAGTCATCAATATCATAAATGTTAGTTTAGATACACATTTGTTTTATTATAAGATGAATTTGATCGAGCAAAATGAAGATTTTATAAAAAAAATTTCAAATTGTTTTTTTAGTGTTATTTTTATCACAAATATATCGTTGATGTACAATTTAACTTGCTTTCTGAGTCCTTCAGTAATAAATTAGAATCAACTCTTTCAGAAGGTTCTCCCCTGCCTTTTGAAGCATAAGAGTTATAGCCCTTGGTCGCCAGATCATAGGGCTTTTTTATTTTAATATTTCTTTTCTCCAAACAAAGCATGTTTTCACATAACCTAAAAAAAGTTTAATTTTATATTAAAGTTGCATAATATTTTGATTAAGTTTTTCCTGAGATGACTTTATTTTATGAAATATTCGCTTTAATAAACTTCCTATTTAACAAAAAATTGCAGGTAATATATGGCACGCCCTAGAACAGTAAAGCCGAAAGAGCTTAAGCCTGAAGACTTGAGATGGAAATGCGACCCCGAAATTTTTGATTTCGAATCAACAAATGATATAGAACCCATTGAGGGAATATTAGGACAAGAGCGAGCATTAAAAGCAATTAAATTAGGAGTAGATTTAAGAAGTCCGGGATACAACATATTTATTGCAGGATTATCCGGAACCGGAAAAGCTACTACAGTAAAAAAGATGTTGGAAACTATTAGTTCTAACTGTCCGCCCCTTTTTGATTATGCATATGTTAATAATTTTAAAGATGAAGACAGACCAATATTACTTAAGTTTTCTGTTGGCAAAGCTAAAATTTTTAAAACTGATTTATCAAACTCAATTAATATCTTAAAAAAGAAAATAGCCCAAACACTTGAAAGCGAAACTCATCTAAATAGGAAAAAGAAAATCATTTCTTCTTATAACGAAAAAGAACAAATTCTAATGAATTCGTTTGAAGATAAATTAAAAGGAGAAAATTTTTCGCTTGGACAGATAAAAGTTGGTGAAGTTGCAAGACCTGATATTTTTCCAATTATTGATGATAAACCCGTTCCTATATACCAGGTTGAAGAACAAGTACAACAGGGTAAAATAACAAAAAAACAAGCTCAGGAAATATTAAAGAAGTATAATTCCCGCCAACAAGAGCTCCAGGTTCTCTTTAAAAAAGGTTTAAAACTTAGCCAGGAATTTCAAGAGAAATTAGCAAAACTTGAGCGTGATATTGCGGAGGTAGTAGTTAAAGGTGTAACTGAAACACTAAAAGAAAAATATGAAGATACACATATTTCAGAATTTATAGATCAGGTTGAATTAAATGTTCTTGATAATATCACTTTGTTTAAAGGTGACAAACCTTCCGGTGAAACTACGCAGGAAGGTTTTTTAATTGATTATTTCAAAGAATATGAAGTAAATATAATTCTTGATAATAGTGAATCCCAAAACTGTCCGGTTATAATTGAAACTTCGCCAACATACACAAATCTTTTCGGAACAATAGAAAAAATTAATGACGGTAGAGGCGGATATTATAGTGATTTCACAAAAATAAAAGCCGGTTCTTTGTTAAGAGCAAATGGTGGCTATCTTGTACTTAATGTAAAACATCTTTTTGAGGAACCCGGTGTTTGGAAAACATTAAAGAGAGTTTTAACATATAGAAAATTAGAGATTCACGACGCTCCTTCCATTTTACAGTTTTCTCAAAGTATTCTAAAACCAGAACCTATCGAGATAGATACAAAAGTTATCTTAATCGGAAATCAAAATTTATACAGTTTATTAGCCCAGTATGAAGATGACTTTAAAAAAATCTTCAAAGTAAAAGCAGATTTCGATTATGAAATTAAGAGAAGTGATGAAGTTTTAGTCCAGTATGCGCGTGTAATAAAAAAGATGATTAAAGAAGAAAAATTGCACGAATTTGATAAATCTGCAATCGCATATTTAATGGAATTGGGCGCAAAGTTTGCCGGACAAAAAGATAAACTTACTACCCGTTTTTCCAGAATTGCTGATGTTGCAAGAGAAGCCAACTTTTGGGCGGCTGATGATGGTTTTGATGTTGTCAGCGCTGCTCATGTTCGTAAGGCGTATAATTTTGCAATTGAACGCCATGGACTTTTAGAATCTAAAGTTACAGAAATGATTACGGATAAAACTTTTCTGATAGATACTGATGGAGAACGAGTTGGACAAATTAATGGCTTAGCTGTTTATGATGCAGATTTTTATTCTTTCGGTCGCCCGACACGTATTACGGCTACAGTTTCGCTAGGCGGCGGAAGTATTATAAATGTTGAAAGAGAAGCCGGCATGAGCGGAAGGCATTATAATAAAGGTGTACTTATTATATCCGGATATTTCAGGGAAACCTTCGGTCAGAACTTACCTTTATCATTTAATGCTAATTTGGTTTTCGAACAATCATACGGCACTGTTGATGGTGACAGCGCTTCTTGTGCAGAAATTTTCGCTTTACTTTCAACACTTTCCGGTTTACCAATAAAACAATCACTTGCTGTTACCGGCTCTTTGAACCAAAAAGGAGACGTTCAGCCGATTGGCGGTGTTAATGAAAAAATTGAAGGCTTTTTTGATATTTGTAAAAGTCGTGAACTTAACGGTAAACAAGGTGTAATAATTCCCATTCAAAATGTTAAAGATTTAATGCTTAATGATGAAGTTATTGATGCCGTTGCAAATAAGAAATTCCATATATATCCTATCGAAAGAGTAGAAGAAGGTATACAAATATTAACAGGCGTGAAAGCTGGTAAAAGATCTACAAAAGGCACTTATGATTCAGGAAGTGTTTTTGATTTGGTACATAAAAGAATAATGGATCTCTATGCAAAAGCTAGAGCGCAAAGGAATAATATTAATCCTCAAACCAAGAAAAAGAAAAAATGAATAAAAAGTTAACTGAAGTTTTTGCGAAGACAAAAATACTATGTACTTTGGGTCCTGCAACTAGTGACTCTGAAATGATTAAAAAAATGATTTTTAGCGGCATGGATGGTGTTCGTCTAAATTTTTCTCACGGCAATTATTTATCTTACGAAAAAATATTTGAAGAAATTGATACGGCTTGCAGAGAGGCGACTGCTCCCATAGCGGTTTTGCTAGACTTACAAGGGCCCAAAATTAGAGTCGGTGAATTAAGCGTGCCGGAAATTAATCTTAAAGCGAATGACAAAATTGAAATAACCACAGAAAAGGTTAAAGGCACGGCAAACTTAATTTCAACTTCTTATAAATCTTTGCCGCAAGACGCAAAAGTTGGAGAAGCAATTTTAATTGATGATGGACTGATCAGATTAAAGATAATTGAGAAGAAAGAGAATTCCGTTGTTTGCAAGGTTAAAATCGGCGGAATACTAAGACCTAAAAAAGGGATGAATCTACCGGGAATGAATCTTTCAACTCCATCGGTTACCGAAAAAGATTATAACGATATCGAATTCGCTTTGAAACATCGGGTGGATTATATAGCTCTATCATTTGTTAGAAGCGCAAAAGATATAATTGATCTTAAGGCATGGTTAAAAGAACGCAACTTAGTCAGACCGATTATTGCCAAAATTGAAAAAAAAGAAGCAGTGGATAACTTTGAGTCTATTCTTGAAGTTGCAGATGGAATTATGGTTGCTCGCGGCGATCTTGGAGTTGAAATTCCGCCGCAAGAAGTTCCAATAATTCAAAAGAGCATTATTAAAAAATGTAACTCCGTAGGTAAGCAGGTAATAACAGCTACGCAAATGTTGGATAGTATGATCCACAATCCAATTCCAACGCGAGCAGAGGCTTCTGATGTTGCTAACGCTGTTCTCGACGGATCGGATGTAGTTATGCTAAGCGGAGAAACTTCCGTTGGGCTTTATCCTTTACAGACTGTTGAAATGATGAATGCAATTGTTAAAAATGCTGAGAAACATCTTCCGCCCGTTAAAGACACGGAATTAATTATTCCAAAAGATGTGGAAGAGAACCTTTTTGATTCGGTTGGAAGATCAGTGGCTACGATGAGCAAACAAGTTAATGCTTCGGCTTTAGTTGTATTCACTTATAAAGGAAGGACCGCCAAAAACCTTGCTAAGTTTAGACCAAAAGCAAAAATAATTGCAATATCCAACAGTTTTGAAACTATAAATAATTTATGCCTTCGCTGGGGTGTAACTTCAATGTTTGCTGACTCCATAGATAAAGAACATTTAGCAATAGGTAATGCTAAAAAAATGATTCTGGAAGCCGGACATGTTAAACCCGGCGATATTGTTATTTTTACTGCAGGAGCTCCTTATTCCGAGAAAAGCCGTGCTAACTGGATTCGTTTTGAAGTTATGTAAATTTTTTCCCATCACTATACTCATTAAAATGCTTTCATCTTGAAGTATAAAAATTTATCTTATCTCAAGATGCTAAGTATTATTTTATTTATTTAATGAGATTTCTATTATATGTTAACCGATGATTTAGTAGAGGCTAAATGGTGGGAACCTGCAAAGAATGGTAAAATTTTATGCACGCTTTGTCCACGCTATTGTAAAATTGGAGAAGGCCAGCCTGGCTTTTGTTTTATTAGACAAAATCATGGCGGAAAGCTATATACACTCGGTTACGGAAGACCAACTGGTTTTGCAATTGATCCCATTGAAAAAAAACCTCTTAACCACTTTTTCCCCGGTTCTTCAATCTTAAGTTTTGGAACCGCTGGTTGTAACCTCGGATGCAGATTCTGTCAAAATTGGTCAATCAGTAAAGCTAAAATTGATGAACTAAATTCACTTGAAGCATCACCGGGAAATGTAATTGAGTTAGCAAAAAAATATAATGTTAACTCCATTGCATTCACCTATAACGATCCTACTATTTTCGGCGAGTACGTAATCGACATTTCAAAATTGGCTCGCGAAGAAAATATAAAAACTGTAATGGTAACTGCAGGTTATATAGATAGTGAAGCTCGCAAGGATATTTATAAATATATTGATGCCGCAAATGTTGACTTAAAAGCTTTTTCTGAAGAGTTCTATTATAAATTAACCTTTTCACAACTCTCTTCTGTTCTTGATACACTTATATGGTTACATAATGAAACCAATGTTTGGTTTGAAATTACCACACTGTTAATACCCGGAGAAAATGATTCTGCAAAAGAAATTACAGAAGAGTGCGAGTGGATATTAAAAAATTTAGGTGATTCGGTTCCATTGCATTTTACAGCTTTCCACCCGGAATTTAAGATGATATCGAAAGAACAGACACCGATTAGAACTTTAACTAGAGCTAGAGATATAGCTACTTCACTAGGAATAAAATATTGTTATCTCGGAAATGTTTATAATGATGAAGGACAAACCACATACTGCTCACAATGTAATGCTCCATTAATAAAAAGAAACTGGCACAATGTACTTTCTAATAAAATTATTGACGGGAAATGTTACAAGTGCGGAAATAAGATAAACGGAAGATTTTAATTTTTTCTTTTCTCAAAAATCATTTCTCACAAAAAAGACAAAAATAATCGTTAACTTTAAGATATAAACTCTCTATTTCTTATAACAAATCTCTTAAGGAAATATGAAATTTTTATTTACCCTTGTAATTTCAGCTTTTTTACTTATAAATATAAATGGTGCTAACATGAACATTCCGATTGTACCAACACCGCAAATATTAAAAATAAATAATCAATCATTCACGCTAAAAAAATCTATTAAAATTGGAATTAGCGAAAATGTTCAAGATAGCTCTAGATATACTGCGGAAATTATAGGCAATACTCTCAAAAAATATTTGGGAATAAATTCAAAAATTGTTAGAAGCAGTAAAGTTGATATCTATCTATTAAAAACGACTTTAAAAGGAAATGATAATTTAAAATCGGACGAAGCTTATACATTAGAGATAAGTGGGAATGGAATAGTAATTAGTGGAAATACTAGTAAGGGTATTTTTTATGGAGCAATGAGTTTAATTCAGTTATTGGAAAAAGCTACTAATAATTCACTGCCTGGTCTGAAAATAAATGATTGGCCTGATTTGAAAATGCGCGGAATTTCAGATGATATAAGTCGCGGGCAAGTTTCTACTTTAGATAATTTTAAAAGAATTATAAGATTTATTGCAAGATATAAAATGAACACTTACATGCCGTATATGGAAGACATGTTCAAATTTAAAAAATATCCTGACATTGGAAAAAATAGAGGTGCGCTGACTAAAGAAGAGGTAAAAGAATTAGTTGCCTATGCCGATAAATATTTTGTTCAGATCATTCCAATATTTCAAACGCTCGGACATTATGAAAATATCCTCACTCAAGATGAATTCGAAAAATATGCTGAATTTCCCGGTGCCGCTTCGTTAAATGTTTCAAACGATTCAACATATATTTTTCTAGAGAATATGCTTAAGGAAGTTTTTGCCGCGTTCCCGTCAGTGTATTTTCATATGGGTGCGGACGAAAGTTATGATGTAGGACTGGGCGCAAGTAAACATTTGGTGGATAAGTATGGAATAGCAAAAGTTCATGCTGACCATTATAAAAAAGTTTACGAAATTTGTAAGAAGTACGGTAAAAAAGTGATGATGTATGGCGATATTTTACTTAAACATCCTGAAATACTTGATCAAATTCCGAAAGATATAACAATTGTTGATTGGCATTATCGTCCGGATGAAGATTATGAATCAGTAAAAAAAATTAGAGGTGATGGTTTTAATGTAATAGTTTCTCCCTCGGTGTGGAATTTTGTTAATCCTTTTCCTAATGAGGAAAATGCAATACTTAATATCAGACAATTCACTAAATCCGGAATTGAAAATGGCGCAAGTGGTATGATAAATTCAAACTGGGGAGATTTTGGAGCCGAAACATTCAAAGAATTGGTACTCTATGGATATGCATGGTCGGCGCAATGTGCGTGGAATTTTAAAGGCTCAGAGTTGAACAAGTTTAGTAATGATTATTTTTATGATTTCTTTGGAATTAATGATCCGCGTTTTGCCCAAATATATGAGCAGTTAAGTCAACCAAGTAATATGATTTATTGGAATGAGGTATGGAGACATCCATTTTCACCTTTGAAAATAAAAGCGTGGGAAAAATCAGTTTTAACCACATGGGGATTTGATCAACTAAACAACAATATTTCTGAGCTCGAAAAAATAGTAAAGAAAAACAGTGATCATTTTGAATTATTAAAGTTTGTCGTAAATCTTGATTATTGGGTTAAAGAAAAATTGCAAACTGAACTAGCTTTTAGAGACACTTCCGGGATTAGGGATTCAAACGAAATAAGCAAACTTAAAAATATGGTTAACGTAAATATTGCTTCGGTTAAAAAATTAAAGAAGGAATATAAGCCACTATGGTTAAAATATTATAAGCCTGCGAATCTAAATATGGTGATGGATAAATTTGATAGAATGATTTCTTATTTTTCAGAGATAAAAGATTCTCTTGAAAATGGAACGATATTTTATGATCCTTCTATCAAAAGTGATTGGATTTATGCAAAACCTAAGTATGGCAATTTATTAACAAAGGCAAAATTTATAAAGTCTTTCAATTTGAATAGTATTCCGCAAAAAGCCTATGTACAACTGATGGCAGATACATACGCAAGATTGTTTATAAATGGGAAATACATAGATAAAGTTTGGGCACGCCGTTCAGGATCATTATTAGTAGATTATAAAAGAGTAAAAATGATTGATGTAAAAAAGTACTTAAAGAAAGGTGAAAACCAAATCGCTGTAATTGTTGAAAATTACAACCATAATGGAGCGGCTGGATTAAATATTACATCATTTATAAAAAATGGTGATAAAATAGTGAACATTGATACTCATACAGATACTTGGAGTGCCACAGAAATTGATTCAGAAACTAAAGTAAATCTTACTAAAAAAGATTATCCTTGGATTGTTATTGCTCCGAATTTCAATACTTTAAGACCAAGTTGGATTGAAAGATAAAATTATAAAGGATTATTTTGAAGAAAGTTATTAATGTATCCTCGGGAATACTAGCATCATTACTAACAGTATTATTCATTCCTGAATATATTAAGGGATTAGCAGTCCACTTGATATATAACGTGAATGTTGAATATACTATTTCAAATTTTTATCTGGTTGCAGGTTTCCCCCTGAATACTATTCCCAACTTTTTTATCCTAAGTATGATCTTTATAATTCCTCTTATTGTGTGTATTATTATTATTGAACTGATTTCGTTTGGAATTAGAAGATCAACCGAAGATAATCCGCGTGTATTTTTAATTGTTTTTCAAATAGTAGCAATTGGTTATTTGATTGTAAATGTTATTGTTGGAATAATTGCAATACTGACCCATGGGATCTTGAATTCAGATTGGTTATTGTTACTTAACACCGGAGGTTATAGCCAAACGCAAAAATTAATTTTTATGTTGTTAGTCATGATTTTGTTATTTGGTTATATCAATAGTGTCACGGGAAGAATGAAAAGACATATTCCAATTATTTCACAAAAGAGTAAGAAAAATTAAAAGGGATAATTAATGAAAAGATTAAAAAATAAAATTGTTTTCATAACCGGTGCTTCATCGGGAATAGGTAAATCCGCTGCTTTTGAGTTTGCGGCAGAAGGTGCCAATTTAATTTTAGCTGCAAGAAGACTGGAGAAGTTAAAAGATATATCCGATAAAATTGCGAGAGAGCTTGCCGTAAAAGTTCATATTGTAAAATTAGACGTAAGAAATCATTCAGAAGTAAAAAAGACAATTTCTTCCTTACCTAAAGAATGGAAAAATATAGATGTTTTATTAAATAATGCGGGACTCGCAAGAGGTTTTAGTAAAACACACGAAGGAGAAATAGAAGCATGGGATGAAATGATAGATACAAACATAAAAGGTTTACTTTATGTCACCAGAGAAATTCTCCCTCAAATGGTTGAAAGAGAAACCGGACATATTATCAATATTGGATCAACTGCGGGGCACGAAGTTTACGCTAAAGGAAACGTTTATTGTGCAACAAAATTTGCAGTAAATGCACTAACACAATCTATACGTTTAGATGTATTAGATAAAAATATAAAAGTTAGTTCAGTAGATCCGGGAATGGTACTAACTGAATTCAGTGATGTAAGATTTAAAGGAGATAAAGAGAAAGTTAATAAGGTTTATGAAGGCGTAACTCCTTTAACACCGGATGATGTTGCGAGTGCAGTTGTTTTTTGTGCAACTAGACCGAATCATGTTAACATTAATGAAATAATTCTCACTCCAATAGCTCAAGCTTCCTCTACTCAAATTGTTAGAAAATAAAAAAGGCTGTTAAAGAAACAGCCTTTTCAAAATATCTGCGCTAAACAAACAGACTAACATCGCCGGCGCCTGCTCTAATAACTTCCGGAGCTTCCTCACTTAAATCGATAACACTGGATGGTGTGTTCGCTAAATTGCCTGAAGCAAGCATTAAATCTACTTTGTTTGAAAATATATTTTTTATCTCAAAAGGATCTATCAGGACATCGCCTTTTCTATTTGTGGTACTGGTACTTATTATGGGATTTCCCAATTCTTCTACCAAATTTAATGTAACAACATGATTAGGAACGCGGATTCCTACAGTTTTTCTTTTACTCCAAAGTGTTTTAGGAACTTGTTTTGCGGCTGGAAGAATAAATGTATATGGGCCGGGAAGCAAATGTTTCATAGTTCTATAAGCAGAATCAGAAACTTTTGCATAATTGGCAATATCCTTCAATCCGGCACAGACAAAACTAAATAATTTAGTGTTTGCTTCACTTTTTATTTCAAAAATTCTCTCGAGAGCATTTTTATTAAAAATATCACAACCAATTCCATAAACGGTATCAGTAGGGTAAATTATTATGCCACCATCCCTTAAAACTTCAACAGCTTTATTGATGTATCGTTTTTGAGGATTTTCCGGGTGAAGTTCATAAAATTCCATTGGTAGCTCCTTTCACAAACTAATGAATTAACTACTTTTTAAAGATTTGTTGAATTCGGTTAGAATAAATCCGTCTAACAGCCCACTTGTAAGATACAAAGCTATTCGATATTGTCAATAAAATTGTTAATTTCAGAAACAATATTTTATAATATTTTTTTAGAGAATGGGTAAAAATATTTTATTTTTGTCCAGGAATTTTCTTATATTTAAAGTTCTAAATTGATAATTAGGGAAAGTCACTAAGGAGCTAAAATGTCTAGAAGATGTCAAGTAACCGGGGTTGGGCCAGCAACTGGAAACAATGTTTCTCATGCTCACAACAGATCTAAAAGAAGATTCTTGCCTAATCTACAGAAAAAGAGAATTTGGGTTCAGGAATTAAATAGATACATAACCGTAAAGTTGTCAACCAGCGCAATAAGAACTATCTCCAAAAATGGAACTTCCGAAATTGCTAAGCTTGTAAAAGCTAATAAAATAAAAGTTAGATAGTTTCAAAAAGAGTTTAAAATTAAAAAAGGAAAGCATTTAGCTTTCCTTTTTTTGTTTAAAGACCAAGGGGATTACTCTCTTACAACCCATACTTTGATTTTTGCACTTACATTTGGATGTAGCTTTACGCTTATTCCGTAAATGCCTAAAGATTTAATCGGTTCGTCAATTTCTATCTTTCTCTTATCAAGATCATAGCCTTTTGATTGCAAAGAATCAGCTATCATTTGAGTGGTAACAGAACCGAAGATTTTATCTTCTTCACCAACTTGTACAGGAATAGTAACAGAGACTTTTTCGAGCTCTGTAGCTAAAGTTTCAGCAGCATGCAATTCTTGTTCTCTCTTCTTAAGAAGATTTTTCTTTTCTTCATCTAAAGATCTAATGTTGCCTTTTAAAGCAGCATAAGCAATTTTACGAGGGATCAAATAATTGCTTGCATATCCGTCTTTAACATCAACTACATCACCGACTTGTCCTAAGGCTTCAAAGTTTTGTCTTAGTATAACTTTCATGTTTTCTCCTGCTTTTTCCTATCTTACAGTATCAGAGACATAAGGCAATAAAGCCATATGCCGAGCACGCTTGATAGCAATGGATAACTGTCTTTGATATTTTGAACTTGTACCGGTAATTCTTTTAGGAATAATTTTTCCTTGTTCGGTAACATATTTCTGCAATAATTTAACGTCTTTATAATCTATATACTTTACATTATTCTGTGTAAATCTACAGACTTTTTTTGTTTTAACTTCTTTTCTCATTTTATCACCTAAATTACTTTAATAAATCAGATTCTTCGCTTGACAAAAATTTATCAAATGAATCCTCAGTATAATCGATGCCATCATCCGATAAAGTTTCATCATCATCGTTGCTATCTTCATGGCCATTTCCGTTATCGTTTGGTTTTCCTCTTTTATTCAAGAATTGGATTCTTCTTGCTTTAATTTCAACGATACTTCTGTTATGACCTTCATCAGATTTCCAGCTTCTGCTTTGTAACTCGCCATCAACTAGAACAGCGGAACCTTTCTTTAATCTGTCGCGGCAACTTTCCGCTAACTTATTCCATGCAACAATGCCCACATAACAAACATCTTCCTGCCATTGGTTAGAGCTGTCTTTATATTTTCTATTTGAAGCAATAGAAAAATTGACCACAGGAGTATTGTTGGTAGTTTGACGGAATATAGGATCTTTTGTCAAATTTCCAGCAACAATGACGTAGTTAATTTCGGGCATCTTCAAATCGGCCATGGTATTTCCTCCATACTTATCTAGGTTGTTAGTTATTACTCTTTATCACTTTTTTCATCGTTACTGACTTTGTCATCACTAGCATTTTTTACCGCCGGTTCAGACTTACTTTCTGCATCAGAGTCACTTACAGAAGATTCTTTATGCTTTTCCAGATGTTCAACAGCATCATTATCAAGCAATATAGTTAGATACCTGAGTATATGTTCATCAAGTATATATGCTCTTTCCATCTTTGCTACAATTGTGGACGGAGCATTGAATCTAAAGATAGCGTAATAACCGATCTTACTTTTTTTAACCACATAAGCCAGTCTTTTCCTACCCCAATTTTCAATTTCTCTTATTTCACCACCATTATTTGTAATGGTTTCTTTAATGCGAGAAATAACAGATTCAATCTGTTCGTCATCAAGAGCAGCGTTGATGATCACAGCGCTTTCATAGACGTTCTGCTTCATTTTACCTTTCACCTCCCTTCGGTCGAATAGGCCCTCTAACTATTAGAGAGCAGGGATTTATTTTTAGTTAATTAAACTCTAGTTTACTTAATTAATGGTGCAATTACCAAAGCAACAACAGCCATTAATTTCAATAAAATATTTAACGACGGGCCGGATGTATCTTTAAATGGATCTCCCACAGTATCGCCAACAACTGCGGCTTTGTGAGGATCAGATCCTTTTATATATCTTTGCCCATTAATCTCAATTCCTTCTTCAAACATCTTTTTGGCATTATCCCATGCACCACCGGCGTTAGATTGAAATATTGCCATCAACACACCGGTTACAGTAACGCCGGCTAATAATCCGCCAAGCATTTCAGGACCGCCGGCAAACCCGATAAAAACGGGAACAACAACTGCTAACAATCCGGGAACAACCATTTGTTTGATTGCTGCTTTAGTTGAAATTTCTACGCATTTACCATATTCAGCAGAACCGTCCGCCAGCTCAAATGTGTGAACATCTTCAGATGACCACTCCGACATTTCTTTGCCGTCATTTTTTTTCATAATCTTTAAAGCATTAGCTAGCGCAGGAATAGATTTAAATTGTCTTCTAACCTCTTCAATCATAGACATTGCAGCCCTACCAACGGCTTGCATTGCAAGAGCAGAGAATAAAAACGGCAACATACCGCCAAGAAACAATCCTGCCATTACATTTGCCTTTGAAATATCAATTGTGGAGATTTTCGCAGCCGTCATATAAGCACCAAATAATGCTAATGCCGTTAAAGCAGCTGAAGCTATCGCAAAACCTTTTCCTATTGCAGCTGTGGTATTTCCAACTGCATCTAATTTATCGGTTCTTTGTCTAACTTCTTTCGGTAATTCTGACATTTCCGCAATTCCACCGGCATTATCAGAAATAGGACCATAAGCATCAACAGCTAATTGGATACCGGTATTTGAAAGCATTCCAACTGCAGCAATTGCAATTCCGTATAAACCTCCAAAATGGAAAGCACCAATTATTGATACGGCTATAATTATAATTGGAATAGCTGTAGAAATCATTCCGTTTCCTAAACCAGCAATAATATTAGTAGCACTTCCGGTTAAAGATTGACGAACAATTGATAGTACAGGCTTTTTACCGGTACCGGTGTAGTATTCTGTCACCATTCCAATTAAGACTCCGGCAACCAAACCAATAACTGTGGCAAAGAAAATTCCAAGTGATGAAATAGTATATGTAATGCCGTATAATGGATCTTCGTGGGTCCATGTTTCAGGAAGCATCCATTTAATTATAAAGTATAACGCAACAATCATTAGTGCAGAAGAACCAAACTCGCCGTTGTTAAGAGCTTTTTGCGGATTTCCGCCTTCTTTAACTCTAACAAAAAAGGTACCTAAAATTGACATCAAAATTCCAACACCGGCAATTACTAAGGGAAGAAGAACAGCTCCAAGTCCGTTAAACTTACCGGCAAATTCAGGATAAGCAATAAACTCAGCGCCTAAAACCATTGTTCCAACTATAGAACCAACATAAGATTCAAATAAGTCAGCACCCATACCGGCAACATCACCAACGTTGTCACCAACATTATCAGCTATTGTAGCAGGATTTAATGGGTGATCTTCCGGAATGCCAGCTTCAACTTTTCCTACTAAATCTGCACCAACATCAGCGGCTTTAGTATAAATGCCTCCTCCAACGCGTGCAAAGAGAGCTATTGAAGAAGCTCCAAATGAAAACCCGGTAATTACAGTGATCACCCTAGGTAAACCGGCTTTATCAACGCCAAACATATCACCATATAAAATAAAAAGGCTTCCTAAGCCTAAAACACCTAAACCAACAACACCTAGTCCCATTACGGACCCACCGGCGAAGGCAATTTCTAAAGCTTTACCTATGCTCGTTCTGGCAGCGTTTGTGGTTCTAACATTTGCTTTTGTAGCAACTCTCATTCCCAAAAATCCGGCTAATGCCGAACATCCGGCTCCAACGATAAATGAAAGTGCAATTAATGGAGAAGAATTTACAGGATCGGCAGAAACGCCTAAAAGGATAGCAACACAAATGACAAAAATAGCAAGAACGCGATATTCAGCTTTTAGAAAAGCCATAGCACCTTCGGCAATATGGCCGGAGATTTTTTTCATTTTATCGGTTCCAACTTCTTGCTTAGAGACCCATGAAGTTTTCCAGAAAGTGTAAAGAAGGGCCAAAACACCAAATAATGGAATCACGAGATAGGTTAGGCTCATATATTACTCCTAATTTCCCTTTGATTGGTTATCTGATTTTGAATTAAAAAGTTTGCTGTTAGTATCCAGCATCCGCTTAATTCCGCCCTTAATGAAATCTTCAAGAAGGACTGTCCCCTTGTGGAATGCATTCTCTAATTCTTCGAATTCTTTGTTGTTAAAGTCTGATAAAACATAATTTGCCATATCACCATTCTCAAAATCATTACCGATTCCGATACGGATCCTTGGAAATTCATTTGTGGCTAAATGATAAATTATAGAACTAACTCCATTATGGCCGCCATCTCCTCCCGAAGCTCTTACTCTAAATTTTGCAACATCCAAATTTACATCATCATAAATTACCAAAACATCCAAAACATCAACATCATAACTATCCACTAAATCTAATGCGGCCAAACCGCTGTTATTTACATATGTGGTAGGCTTTACAAGGATAAACTCATTTCCTTCGATATTTCCCTTTGCAAAATAATATTCGCCTTTAGATGGCGTGAATGACAACGAATTTTTATTTGCAAAATAATCTAAAAACATGAACCCAACATTATGCCTATTATATTGATACCGATTTCCCTGGTTACCAATTCCTAATAAAACACGCACTGTTTTGTTTATTCTTCTTCGTCTTCAGCTTTACCTTTAGCTATAACTTCCGGTTCGGTTTCTTCTTCTTCACCGGCTTCCTCTTCGGTTTTCTCAACCTTAGGATGAGTTACAGCAACAACAACAGCGTCTTCAGGATTTAGGATTGTAATTCCTTCTGCAGCTAAATCACTCACGTGAATAGCATCGCCTACTCTAAGATCTTGAATTTTAACTTCTATATGTTGTGGTATATCTTTAGGCAAGCATTCAATATCTAGCTTGTGTAAAAATTCTTGAAGAACTCCACCTTCTTTAACTCCCACAGGGCTTCCGATAAACTGAAGCGGAACTTCCAATTGGAATGTTTCACCGGTGGTAAGACCAAGTAAGTCAAAATGAATAACTTTATCTGTAATAGGATCAAATTGCACATCTTTCAATATGCATTCATGTTCTTTATCACCCTCTATTTGTAAACCTACCAAATGGGTTTCGGCAGTATATACAAGGGGCTTTAGAGATTTTTCAGTAACGTCAATTGCAACCGCCTCATCATGCTTAGAATAAAATACGCCTAAAACTCGTCCTTCATTACGTAGACTGTTTCTTAACGATTTACTATTTGCGGCTCTCTTTTTAGCTGTTAAAACTACTTTCTCCATAATTTCTCCAAATACTAATATTACCCTTTATCTGTGTCAAATAATGAACTAATTGATTCGTTTTTATAAGTTCTGCGGATAGCTTCCGCAAAAATTTCTGAAGCTGTGATGACCGAAATTTTATCAGTAGCTGCTTCGTTACTCAGCGGAATTGTATCGGAAACAAAAAGCTTTGTAAGTTGTGAATTTTGAATACGTTCTATTGCCGGACCCGAAAGAAGAGGATGTGTTATTGCGCCGTAAATATTTTGTGCACCCTTCTTCTTCAAAGCATCAATAGCGCCGACAAATGTGCCAGCTGTATCAATTAAATCATCAACCAAAAGAACGTCTTTGTCTTCAACGCTTCCTATAATATGAACAACCTCAGCAAGATTTTGTTTTGGCCTTCTTTTATCAATCACAACTAAGTCCGCATGAAGCCGTTTAGCATAAGACCTTGCCATTTTAATTCCTCCAACATCCGGAGAAACTACAACTAAATTATCTTTTACATCCTGGAATAATCCACTAAAAATTGTGGAGCCGTAGAGATGATCAAAAGGAATATCAAAAAATCCTTGAATTTGTGCTGCATGTAAATCCATTGTCATTACACGATCAGCACCAGCAACTGTCATTAAATTAGCAATCAGTTTAGCTGTTATGGAAACCCTAGGCTGATCTTTTCTATCCTGCCTTGAATAACCAAAATATGGAATTACTGCTGTTATTCTTTTAGCAGAAGCTCTCTTTGCAGCATCTACCATAATCAGTAATTCCATCAAATTTTCTGCCGGAGGATTTGTAGATTGAACGATGAAAACTTCAGCACCCCTGATGTTTTCTCCGTATTTTACCCAAATCTCACCGTCGCTAAATCTTTTTAACTCAACACTACCTAATGGCTTGCCAAGTTTTTGAGCAATTTTTTCGGCTAGAGGTGAATTCGAGCCGCCTGAAAAAATTTTTATCTCACTTGTTGCCATCGTTATATTTGAATTCAAATTGCTTTAAAAATATAGACAAGTAATATAAATAAATCCTTAAGTGAAGTCAATAAAGATATAGCAGTCAAACATAGAACTTTTATTATTATTAAACTTTGTGACTACTTCGATTTTTCCACGCTTAAAATTTGTTTTCTATGATAAAGTAAATTTAGATTTAATTAAGTTCTACTTATATATTTATATTATAATAATTTAAGCTCTAATTTTTCTTCTTCTTAAGTAAAAATATTAATACAATAACCAAAACTAATCCCGAAAGCAGAAAAATCCAGTATGGTGTTTCTTTTAATTTGAAAGGCCGGAATGTTACGGAAATTGTTTTACCGCTACCGATTTGAGAAAGAGTATAATCCCAGACTAAAGTTCTGCCTTCTTTTGCCGTTGCATTATCTGTTATAACTTCGCCGCCAAAAGTATATTTATACGTTACATGGAAATCACTTCCGTCAAAACCAAATCCGGTTGCAATAGGAGGAATAAATTGGGTGAATACTTTTTGGTTGGAAGCGCCGTCTTGCAACGAAAATTCAGAATTGGAAAAAGCGTGAGTTTGATTTAAGGAATCAATATGCGAGAAAGTTAAGTTAATTTCTGCGTGTGTTGTACTATCGGTCGTATCAGTATAAACTTTTATATTTTTAATATTAACAAACGCTGATGAAAATTCACTGCGAATCGAATCGGCATTAAAAATGCCAACTCGGTCTAAAGCTTTAATATTTTCATTATCCGGCAATTTCATCCAATACAATATTCTCATTGAGCCGGAGCCGTCAGCATACAATTGGACATCTTGAATATAGTTTAAGCATCCGTTAAAGGATAACAATAAGATTATAGAGAGTAGAATTTTTTTCAAGTTTGATTTCTATCAGTTAAATAATTAAATAAGCTACAACTAAAATGCATAATGTGCATTTAAAAACAAGTATTTTAATTTATAGAATTTTTTCCAATTTTTCATTAAGTTTATTAGCTAATTTTTAAGGAGTTGCAGAATGCCTACGTATGATTATAAATGTAATGAATGTGGCTATAAGTTTGAACTATTCCAAACTATGAGTGCCGATCCAATACAAGAATGCCCAAAATGTAAGGGTAAAGTTAAAAGATTAATCGGAACAGGTGCAGGTCCAATATTTAAGGGAACCGGATTTTATCAAACCGATTACAAGAACGCCTCAAAACCGGGTAGTTCTTCTAAAGCCGAATCAAAGAAAACAAAAAGTTAAAAAAATCCCGCTCGCCTTTCTAATGAATAAGTAAGAGAGCGGGGGAAATTTTGGAACAGTTTTAGAAATCAGCACCTAAAGAAATATAAAACTTCGGTTTTGCAAACGAATCTACATTATAAGCCCACGCAACATCAAATCTTACCAAGAAGTATAAAAAGAAAATTCTTGCACCGACTCCGGTACCCATTAACAAATTATCGGTTACAATAGCATTTGTTGCATCACGGCCAAAAAGTTTAAGCTTTTTAGTATCATTCCAAGCCGATCCGGCATCAAGAAAAGCCACACCTTGAATATTGCTGAATAAAATTGGTAGTGGTCCCGGAACTAAATATTTTATTAATGGGAAATGTAACTCCAAATTTAATAATCCGTATTTAGTGCCTATTTGTTCTGCATAATCGAAACCACGCAAAGGTAATGCAGCAGTTAAAAATGCAAAATCTGAAGCAGAATTTATCGGGACATTACTTGTAGCAAAATTTCTGTTTATCCAGTTTTCAATTCCACCGATAAAAAATCTCTGTGGATTTGTACCGCCAGAATAACCACCCGAAAGTCTAATAGCAAAAGAATAATCATCCCAGAATCTAAGATAAGTTCTATAATCACCAAGCACTGAATAGAAACTTAATTTTTTGTTAATTAAGCCCGGACTTCCATATACATCAAATCGATAACGTGTTCCGTCAATAGGAGAAACATAACCCCAAAGTGAATTATCATGAATAAAACTCAGAGCAGGAACAATATAATTTGCTTTTTGCATCGGCTCACCAGGATTGTCTAAATTCTCCTGGGAAACATTTAACCAACTTAAACCGCCTTCAACTCTGTAAAATTTATTAAGCGGATAACTTAACGAAGCAACAGCCCCGTAGTTTCTGAACCTAAATAGATTTGTAATCAATCCTCTATATAAATAAACAAATCTTGCAGTATGGAAACCTTCAATTCCATAGTTTAACCGGCTTCCCAAATAATAATAAGCTAATCCGTAATCACTATTTTTCAAATCAATCTGTAAACTAGTTTGTCCTATTATTCTGTGATTTCCCAAGACATCGCTAAAAGAAAGAACTGTTGTACCAAGTAAGCCGTACAAAGAACTATAACCTGCATTTGCATAAATAATATCCGGAGAAAAAGTAATTTTATATCTGTTTACTTTATAATCTCCGTGTTTATCAAGATTATTTGTTAAATTAAATTTACTACTTCCTGTTGTATCGTATGCTTTCTGAGTAGTATCATTACCAAAAACATAATTATTCAAATCAATACTTACCGAATCTCCGTATAATTTAGTTGCATCATAACGATCCGCTAAAGTAGGAATAGCTTCGTTTGAAGTTGAATCAGTTTGCACAATAATTTTATTGGGTTTTTCTTCTTTTCCCTCTTTTCGGATCTGGGCAATAAATTTAGTCGGAACAAGTTTGTTTGTATCTAATTTTGTTTCAAAAGGATTGCTCATCAAGAATAAATTATATGATCCTTTAAACAATGTTGAAAAGACCAATTTCTTACCGTCAGCGGAAAGTGATAATTGTCCGAGTCCATTTAACGAGTTTGTAATTGGAACAGGTTTAAGATCATTTAAACTAACGATAGTATCGTTTGCAGAGAAAAAAAGTTTCTTCTTATAAATATTTGTAATTCCGTTTTCATCCGAAACAAACAATAATTCATTTCCTTTTGGACCAACGACCGGAGATGTTTGATCACTATTTGGTATATCCGTAATACGATCGATTTTATTCGTTTCAATATTTAGAGAATAAATATCGGAGTTCTTATCGCCGTAATTATAAACCTTAAAGGTATCGGGAACAGCAGCAGCGCTTAGGTAATTGCTCCGATCTGAAGAGAAATAAATTAACTTACTATCAGGTGACCAGCTTGGGTCATTATCAGTAAAGACATCATTAGTTAAATTTGTTAATTTCTGAGTACCGAGATTATATAAGTAAACATCAGATTGCCGCGCCGTATGTCCAATAAAAGCAATATATTTTCCATCAGGAGACCAACTCACGCTTTTAATTCCCTCAAGAGTTATCGGAAGTGTTTTTTTATCTTCGGATGAAACATCAATTATATAGATGATATCATTACCATCACTTTTAGCGGTAAGCGCAATTTTAGTTCCGTCAGGAGACCAAGTTAGACCAGGAGTAACAACATTTAATTGTTCAAAATCGGCACTCCTATTTCCTTTAACCAAACGTTTGATAATTTTACCGTCAATCGCGTTCATTATAAAAACATCAAAGTAATAATTACGATTGGATATAAAAACAATTTTATCGCCTTGCGGAGAAATAGCAGGACTGGTATTATAAAATCCATCTCCTTCTTCGGGATCAGTTAAACGTTTTGCAAAATCCTCGGGATCTTTTCTGGAAGCAATTCCAGGCCAGTAAATTTTCTTAAGATGCTTCTGCCATCTTTCATTTAACTCCTTTAAGGATAATCCGAGCGAAGCTTTTATACCGGATTCTAAATTCCCGGTACCTTTTACTTTGTTAAGAATTTCTCCGATTTTTTGCTTCCCGTATTTATCGGCAATATAATGAAACAATGCTTCGCCGCCTCTATAAGCAATGTAACCGCTTAATCTTGGTATGTCGGGAAGATATTCATTAATTACAGCATCACGAATAAACATGTCTGTATTCACATCAAAATCCAGAGCTTCATACTCGGCCATTCCCTCGTTAAACCATTGAGGCAGACTAAGAGAAATATTATTCGATATGATATTTTGAAGTGAACCGCCGTAGAAAAAATCATTCATTACTGCGTGTGTTAGTTCGTGATGAATTAAATGTCTAAACTCTTTATAAGAGCCCATAAACTGTACAACAACACGATTCTTAAAAATCTCGGTAAAACCTTCTATTCCTTCACTAAGATATTGATCAGTTATATTTGTTTCCTGAAAGTCGTTTGTAGAATTATAAACAATAATTGTAATTCTATTATTAATTTTATAATTGAAACTCTTTTCAATTGAGGTAAGCGCTTTTTCCGCGGCCTTTGAAGTAAACTCAGCTAATTCAGATCCTTTGTCGGAAAAATAAATATCAAAATGATCTGTTTGAATATAATACCAGTTAAAATCTTTGTATTGTACTTTATTTGTTCCAAATTGAGCAAAAACAGAAAGCTGAACAAATAAAATTGCTAATACAGAATATAATGCTCTTTTCATCATTTAAAATCTCTTAAAATTGATCGATAATAATAAAATCAAGCTCTGTTTTATCAAGATCCACTCTTACAAGTTTAACATTGACTTTATCGCCTAAACGGAATTGCTTTTTTGTACTTTTTCCAATTAACGAATATTTTTTTTCATCGTAAACATAAAAATCTCCCTCCAAATCTCTGAGTCGAATTAATCCTTCGGCAAGTATATCACTAATTTTAACAAAAATTCCGAAATGCGTAAGTCCCGAAATTATGGCCTCAAATTCTTCGCCTAAATGATCCTTTAAATATTCGGTTTGTTTAATTTTTACAGATAATCTTTCAGCGTCAACCGCACTTCTTTCGCAGTTGGAAATATGTTCACAAATATCTTCTAAACTATTTAGTGAATACTTTGATGTAGAGTTTAATTCGATGTAATTATACAGTAAACGATGCACAATCAAATCAGAATATCTACGGATTGGTGATGTAAAATGAGTATAAAACTTAAATCCTAATCCGTAATGCCCAATATTATTAACAGAGTAAACTGCTTTTGCCATAGAACGAATTGCTAATTCATTAATCAATGTTTCTTCTTCATGTCCTTTTACCTGCATCATCAACTCTTGAAATTGATTAACTTTAGTAGAGGCATTTGGATCGAATGAATAACCCAATGATTTTACAAACTTGGCAAACTCCATTACTTTTTCTTTATCAGGTAAATCATGAACTCTATAAACAAATGGTTTAACCGGTCCCGATTTTGGCGCGGCAATATGTTTTGCCACCAATTTATTTGCAAGAAGCATAAACTCTTCAACAAGCATATTGCTTGCTTTTATTTCTTTTTTATTTATACCAATCGGCTTACCTTTTTCATCTAACTCAAATTTTATTTCAGGAGTTTCAAATTCTATACTTCCCTCTTTTACTCTCTTTTTTCTGAGGGTTTTTGCCATTTTATCAAGAGCTAAAATGTCATCCTTAAAATCTCCGTCTTTTCCTTCAATTATTTCTTGAACTTCATCATAATTAAATCTGCGTTTACTGTTTATTATACTTTTTTTGATTTGATAATCGACCAAACGCCCACGTTTAGTTATTTCTACAACTACAGAATAAGTTAATCTGTCTTCGGCAGGAACAAGCGAACATATATTATTGGAAAGCTTTTCAGGCAACATAGGAATTACAGTGCCGACAAGATAAACACTGTTCCCTCTATTCTGAGCTTCATTATCTAAATTTGAACCGCCAAGAACATAATGGGAAACATCGGCTATATGAATACCTATCGAATAATTTCCATTTTCAAGTTCTTCAATTGATAACGCATCATCAAAATCTTTTGCGTCGTACGGATCAATTGTAAACACATTATGATTGCGGTAATCAAGACGTTTCTTTAATTCCGATTTAGATACTGTTACCGGGATTTCTAATGCTTCATTTAAAACTTTATCGGGAAACTGATTAGCAATTCCAAATTGTCTTGCAATAGATGCAACTTCCGCAACCTTGGAACCTGCTTTACCTATAACTTCAATAACTTTTCCTTCAGGATTTAGCATTGAAGTATCCCAATAAAAATCGCCTACAATAACTTTATCCCCAACTTTTGCTCCGGCTAAATTTTCACGGTCAATATAAACATCACGATGAATTGCGGGATCATCAGGCTTTATAAAATAAAACGATTTTGATTTATTAAGCGTTCCCACAATATCATTTTTATTTCTCTTAACAACTTTTACAATTTGTCCTTCAAGATTTTTACCTTTTTGTTTTGCAAACAACACAACTTCAACAGTATCTTTGTTGAATGCGGTGTTAAGATTTCTGGCGGAGACAAAAATGTCTTTCATTTTTTCGTTTTTCAATATTACAAATCCATACCCTCCTGGTGTAACTTGAAGAGTTCCGGTAAATCTATTTGATTGAGGTATCGCATTTAGTCGATATTTCTTATTGGATTTAAGGAGAAATCCTTCTTGAGAAAGTTGATATAGCATCGCTTTAAGTGAGCTATATTCATGATCATTAGATATACCAAGTTTTTTAGCAATATCTTTGCTTTTAAACTCTCGCCCCTGGTATTTCTTAAAAAACGCAATTACTTTTTTCTTCATTAGAATACAAACCTATATTTAAGACCCAGTTCATTAATCATTTCATTAGCTATTGAAGTTTCGGTTATTGCGTCTTTTCTTTCCAAACGTAATAACAAATTCTCTAATAACGGATATTCAATTTTAACATTAGCTTGACTTATATCTTGAAATACATCCGTTGAACCGCCGATTGTGTATCTGAATTTATTAACACTTCCGGTTAAATTAAATTTAGTAGTGGAACCTACACTTCTCAGTTGAACACCTTGTACATAATTACCAAAATAGCGGTTTAATTGTCCGCCTAAAATTGAACCGGCAACAGAAATTGCTGTTCCGGCAAACGGATTAGAGCTTGCATTTTGATTTGCGCTAATACCATCTGAAGCAAATTTATTTGTTAGAATGAAGTACATCGCATCAGAAACATCTTTTGTTGCATCCGCTGTTCCGTTATCAATAGCATCCGAACCAACGTAAACTGCTATTTTATTTTTATCAGGTAAGAAATTTTTATTCAGCTCATTGAGAGGTCCGTTTAAATTTATCTTAACAACCACAGGTTCATCTGTATTTGGCTTATCGGGCGGTTGATAGTAACTCTTATAAGTTGCTGTAATATTTAAAAAAGGATTACTCAATTCACTTTCAAATCTTATAGTTCCAGTCGCCTCAAGAGTTTTCAAAAATTGAAGACTAGAACCATCTAATAATTTTAACTCACCAATAGCATTTTTTCTTCCGCCTACGTTATCGTACTCAAAGTTTCCTTTAAGAACAGCAGTAAGGTTAAAATTAGTTTCCTTCGAAAGGACAAAAACTACTGTTGCTTCATTTTTTACGTTAATATTTATGTTATAATCAAAAGAAGTTTTCGAAACATTCTGTCTTCTTTCTTTTGCGAGCCTTTCTTTAGATAGATTTACTAAGGTTTCAAAATCCGGAGAACCACTTTTAACAGTATTAACCTTTACATATCGATAAATAAAATTATCCGCGGAATTTTGGTAAGCTGATTGAGCTGGTGCAAAAGTCAATTTTGCAGCTTCAACATTTATGGGAGCTTTTAGGAAGACTCCATTTTTATCTGTAGTTACTTCAACATTACCATTTGTAGCAATAACCAGATCACCATAAACGGCAGGACTAACACCTTTTGAAGCTTCACTTAAGACTTTCAATTGCCCATTAACAGCAATTTGGGAAGAAGTAATTTCTAAACCATTAAGAGTAGCTTTCCCTGATCCTGTTAATGTTCCTCCTTTAGGTGTTCCTTTTACATTTGCGACAAGCATACTGTCCAATAGGATTTCGTTATCTTTAAATCTAATCTTCAATCCTGCATCATATTCCATTTCGTTTGCTTGAGCTATAAAATTAACATTTTTCATAATTAAATAGCCCGAAGGTTGAAGATGATTTAACTGTCCATTAAGATTTAAATCTGCAATAAGGCTCCCGCGCAGTCTATTAATGTTTGGCAATATATCACCCAAAGTTCCAAGGTTAAAATCGGTTGCTTTGATTGATATATTGGCTTTACCTAATTTTGATGCATTAGTATCTCGCTTAACAAAAGCAAGATCCATAGGAATTCTACCATCAATACTTAGTGCAGGTTTATTATAGTTTACCAGAGAATCTAAAAATCTAATATCACTTGTTATAAGTCTATTTTTATATTCAAAGTTAGCTCTAAGAAAACCAAAGTTCTTTGCTCTATAAGTAACGCTATCAACATTAAATTTAATATTCATTAAAGGATTATAATAATTTCCTGTAATTACAGAACTCATACTAATTGCAGCACCAAGACTGTTCTCTGTTCTCATATTAAAAAAATTAGTGCTTAACTCTTTACCGCTAATATTATTTATATTTATTTTCAAGTTTTGATTTTGATTTCTCGCCAAAAACCCTTCAATTTTAATATTGCCTTTAGGACTTTCTAAATAGAAGCCTTTAACATCAATTTTATCTTTAGAATAAGAAATATTTATTTTCTTTTTATTAATTAAACTATACTGATTATAATCAACTCCCAGAGAATCAATATTTAAGTTAAGTATACTAGAACTTAAATCAACATTGCCATTTAATTTTGCTTTCAGATAATCTTCCATTTTTGCAGAGAAGCTGACCGAAGCAACATCATTTTTCAGCAAGAGATTTGCGTTAATATTATGATAATCAGTGCCGGTAAATAATCTTTCTGTAGTTAAATCCATATTTGCATAAATCTGATCAAATGAATTAGCTGAAAAACTATTTCTGAGGTTCAATCCTAAATTTAATTTAGAAATGAAGAATATATCTTTACTTCCATAATATTTTACAGATTCAAAATTTGTGTTTAGTGAAAAGTACAAACTATCGGCAGTATTTTTTAACTCACCGCTCATATCGCCGCTTAACTCCAGTTTATTATCACCAAGGAAAACAGAAAGCAAAGAAAAATCCTTAAACTCTATGGTATATTTCAAATTATTTAGCGAGTCAACTGCAATAAGCGGCAGTTCATTTGAAACATCTTGAATTGCAAGTCCACTTAGTGTTTGCCTTGCATAGACAGAATCCGGATACATAATTTGATTAATTTTTCGTTTTGCCGCGGTAGAAATTATTTGCGCTTCACCGCCCATTAACTTTATAGCTTGATCAACAGTATAATTACCGGAAATTGTTATATCTGCAAGATCAGAAATAATATTTATAATACGTTTTCCCTGATCATCACTTCGTAAATCTACAATAGCCCTTGTGCTGTCAACATTCACACCTTTAATCGAAGAATGAAGCATTTTCAAAATAACGAAAGCATTTAATTTTTGTGGATCAAAATGATCACCGCTTCCATCCAATGTAATATTTAGATTAGTTTTAAGAGTCGAATCTTGCGTGAACTTTTCAAGATCTAAATTATGCAGGCTGCCGTTTACTTCGTATGTTGGTTTCGAATTATCCGTAAAATCGAAATTTCCTTTTAAAGCCGCGCCGGCAGTATCGGATTTTAACCTAAGTTGATAATCTATTTTTTTGTCTTTTGCATCTACAACCAACTGTAAGCTATCAATTTTATTATTTTCAACTACCGAACCATCACCGAAAAATTTTACTTTTGCATTTAGATTATTTGGTGAAATTCCTATGCCTTTTATATTTCCGTGAGAGTTAACTTTTGAACGCAAATTAATAAAAGGTGATAGGTCTAAATTAGTGGTAGCAAAATTAATGTTATAACCAATTAATTTCTTTTCCATATCTAATGCAGCTTTAAGGCTAATATTTCCTTTATCTGTTTTGGCAATTAACCTTGTTATAAAATTACGCGGCTTACCGTCGAAGGTTAAGGTATCAATTTTTATAACTCCTAGCTGTTTATAACCCGGCAATTTTAACGATGGCAAAAGTTGATTTATATCCGGCTGATAAAGATATGAATTATAAAATCGCGCGGATATTCTCATGTCATTTGCTTCATCTAAATCTTTTAATTTACCTTTAACTTGCAGATGAGTATTTAAGTAAGACGCTTCAAGCTCGTTCAAATTCAGATCTTCCATAGTTCCGTTAACATTTAGTTTGACTGCTATGGTTCCTTTCAAAACACTGGTTGATTTAACAAATCTTGAAAGATCGTCAAAAGCAAAATGATCTGTATTTAAATTGATGTTTAGATCAGCTTTTTCAAATTTAGCGCTTCCGGTTGTATCAAACATGTTAAAGTTTTTTACTTTAGCTGTTAAAGAAGCTTCAGAATTATTAGTAACCAATGACATTTTTTCGGCATAAAGTCCTGTTGTATCAACAAAAAAATTACCCACCAGTTTTTTAAGCTGAAAGTCGTTTATATTCGGAATAAAATTAAAGTTAGATATCTGGGTTTCAAAATAGTTACCGCTTATATCTATGAATGCGCTTAAATTTAAATTGAGATCTTTTATCCTCAGATCATTCATATTAAGATTATCATAATTTTCAGAACTATTAATTTTCGTATAATCTTGAAAATTCAAGTTTACATTTGTCAAGCGGAAATCCGGAGTTTCAATGTATAGCGGGAAAGCAGATTTTGAAGAATCGGGTGCAGAAGGCGGAGCTAATTTAGAAATATTTAACTTTCCATCAGCCTCTTTGATTAAAGAAATTTTCGCATTTTTTAACTCGAATTTTCTAATGTAAATTCTTTTTCTCAATAATTGAAGCGGACTGGTTTTTACTTCAATACTTTCTGCATTAAGAAGTGTATCCGAATTTAATGTTAAAACTGTGTTTCTTATAAACAATGAGGTAAAAATGGTACCGTCAATTTTTCCGATTGATATTTTACCATTTAATCCTTCGTTAACTTTTTCAACAATTGTATCTCTTAAATAATCTCTAAACGTTGATGTTTGAGTTATCCCGAATGCTAATATTAAAATAATTCCTATAGCAATTCCAGTATACAGAAATGCATTAACAATTTTCTGAAGTAAAGTTCTCTTCTTTTTTATTTCGGGATTTTTATTTGCCAAGTGATACTATAAATAGATTTTCTAGTTTTAATTATTTAGTTGAATGAGCCAAAACACCTATAAAACACTTTTTTAGCACAGTATTGTAAACAAAATAATTAAAAAAACAAATGAAGAAAAATTCTATTTTGAGTATCTATCTGCTATCAACTTGATAATTTTTGAGGTTGATTGATTATTAACAAACTTAATTGTTTTTACTTCCCCGCCGTTCGCTTCAACAACATCACGACCAACTATATTATCTATAGCCCAATCTGCGCCTTTAACCAAAATATCGGGTATAATTGTATCAATCAATTCCTTTGGTGTGTCTTCATCGAAAAGAGTCACATAATCAACAGATTTCAGATTTGAGATTATAAATGATCTTTCAACTTCCTCAAGAATAGGTCTTTTTTCCCCTTTAATTCTTCGAATAGAGGTATCACTATTAAGGCCTACAATTAGTACATCACCTAATTCTTTGGCCTTTTTAAGGTAGTCTACATGACCGGAATGAATTAAATCAAAGCAGCCGTTTGTAAAGACAACCTTCTTACCTTCACTTTTAAATGATTTTCTAATTTCTAAAATTTCTTGACGGGTTTTAATGTAATTCATTTTATTTCTTTAATTACTGTATCAAATAATTTATCAATATCTATCGGAATAATTCCAACTTCTTCACAAACCAAACCACCAGCATAATTTGCTAAATAAGAAGCTTCTAAAATATTTGCCTTTGCGGCAAGCGCCATTGTTAATGTTGAAATTACAGTATCTCCTGCACCGGAAACATCGGCAACTTTACGCGCTTTTGTAGGCATTCGTTTTTCCGGTTTTTGTGATTCAAAAACGGCTATTCCGCCTTCACCTAATGTCAAAAGTATATACTCAGCATTTAATTTTTGTAAAAGTGTTTTGCCGGCTGCTGAAATATCCTCATTAGTTCTTATTTTATATCCAAGCACATCTTCAGCTTCTTTTCTGTTAGGTTTGAATACGGTAACATTTTTGTATGAGAAAAAGTTTGTAAACTTTGGATCGACAGTAACTAAAATATTATTTTGATTAGCAAGCTTGATAATTTTTTCAATCAAGTTTGGTGATAGAACTCCTTTGTTATAATCTTGAAGAATAATTCCGTCCAGGCCTTTAATATTATCTGTTAAGAATTTTAATATTTTATTTTGGACCTCTTTTACAAGATATTTTTTACTTTCTTTATCGATTCTAACAACGTGCTGGCTATCGGCAATTACTCTTGTCTTTGCTGTAGTAGGACGGTTCTCATCAACTATAATTCCGTCAGAATTTATGTCAATTTCATTTATCAGAGATGTGAAAATCGTTCCGTAACTGTCGTATCCAATTACCCCAATAGGTATTGGAGTGCCGCCGAGTTTATGAATATTTAAGGCAACATTTGCAGCTCCTCCGAATCTATAAAACTCACTTTCAACTTCAACAACGGGAACCGGTGCTTCCGGTGAAATTCTTTTTACATCACCCCAGAAATAACAATCTAGCATCATATCGCCTATTACGGCAACTTTCAAATCTTTAAATTTCTTTTTTAACGCTAATAAACGCTTTTCAGTGAGTTTAACCATTAATTTTCCTGTTGAATTGATTTTTAGATTTTAAAAATAAACATAAATTTTAACATGGAAAAGGAAATATCATTGCTGGTTTTCGCCCTGCCATTCGGCAAGTGGATTTGCAATCAATAACTTTGTCAATCCCTTATCAGTCCCAATCCATAAATTTGTTCCGTCAAAATAAAGTGCGGTTATGTTTGATGAATTTATTTTAAGATCGTTCAGGTCAATCGGGAATACATCACCCGTAATCCTATTAATAATAGACAATCCTTTTCCATATTGTTTTTTTTGTCTGCTATTAAAGTCATAAACACTTGTCCAGATAAAATTACCGGTTCTGGCAATGCAATTTATTCCGTTCGCTTGTAATCCATCACGTTCAGAAAATCTCCGCCATGCAAAACGTCTGTTAAATTTAAATAGACCGCCAAGATTAAATTTTGGATGTTCAGCAGTAATAAATTCGTCTGTACCTATCCAAACATTCATTCCGATAGGAATAACTCCGGTTACTGAAACGGTTTCTCCTTCATCACCAAATCCACCTTGTTTATTGGTGATAAATTGCCACGCTTTAGGATCATCAGGTCCAAGTTTTTTATAGTATTTATAAAGTCCGCCCTCTGTTCCGAACCAAACTAAGCTGTCTCCGTCAAGCGAAATTGATTTAAAGTTATTAGTTTTAACATCATTGTTTCTGGTTAATACATGGTCTGCAAATCTGCGTCTCTTAACATCATACCTTGTGAGATTCTCAAATCTACCTATCCACAAAACATTTTGATCAGGGTCGTAGCATAAAGCACGGATCCAATTCCCCATTTCGCCGCCTAACGCAAACTTCCTTTTATACCATGTACCTTTTGTACGATCAAAAGTGTAAAGTCCATCAACTCCACCAGCCCAGACATATTTATCACTTACGGCAATAGAATAATAAAAATCTGTTAACGCATTTTCTTTATCTGTAGAATAATTTTTCCATTCATCATTTGCAGCAGAATACTCATAAATACCCTGGCCATATGTTGAAACCCAGATATCTCCATTTTCACCGGTAATTGAAGTTATCGCAGCATCTTCAAGATAATGTGCGGATTCTATTTGTGCATTAGCATAGGAGGAAATCACAAAAAATAAAATTATGAGTATCCAATTTTTCATCATATAAAATCAGGATAATTTAGAAGGCTTATATCGAATCAATAACTTTCCTCTTCGGAGGGAAAATTTGTCTTTTGAACATCGCTTATATATTGAGAAACAGCTTTGTTAATTTCTTCAGCAAGATTTGAGTAATTTCTTACAAATCTCGGATGAAAATCTACATTAAGTCCAAGCATGTCGGGAGTAACTAATATTTGTCCGTCGCAATTTACACCCGCACCAATTCCGATTGTAGGAATTTTTAATTGACTTGTTATAGTTTTGGCAAGTTTAGCCGGAATTTTTTCGACAACAATTGCATAAGCACCGGCTTCTTCTATTGCAAGTGCATCTTTAATAATTTCATCAGCTTCCTCTTGATTTCTACCGCGTTCGCGATAACTACCAAACTGATGTATACTCTGAGGAGTCAACCCGATATGTCCCATAACCGGAATTCCGGCATCAGTAATTTTCTTGATTGTTTCAGCAACTCTAATTCCGCCTTCAAGTTTTACGGCTCCGGCAGATGTTTCTTTCATAATTCTTCCGGCGTTCCTAAACCCCTCATCAATACTTAATTGATAGGACATGAACGGAAGATCAACAACAACCATGGCGCGCTCAACACCTTTTGTAACTGCTTTTGTATGATAAATCATTTCATCCATAGTTACAGGGAGAGTAGTGTCATTCCCCTGAAAAACGTTTCCAAGAGAATCTCCGACAAGTAAGACATCAATTCCGGCTTCATCCAAAATCTTTGCTGTTATAAAATCATAAGCGGTTAACGCTGTTATTTTTTTATTTTTCTTCTTTAATAAAGCAAGAGTTTTTGTTGTTACTCTTTTAATTTCTTTTTCGGTGCTCATTTATTTTAATATGATTAGTGTTGAATAAGTTCTTCGTTAAAGATATAATCTTCAAAGGTGATATTAAAGTATCTTTCAAATCCCTTTTTAATAGAATTCTCCAGTTTTTCGTAGTTAATCATTTCATCTAAAATAGTTTCAAGTGTTGTAGTAGTTTGATGAATCTCTTTTTTTAAAGACTGAACACTATCTTCTGATGCATTTAGAAAATCTACAATTCTCTCATGGTCTATACTACAAAGTATCGATCCGTGCTGTAATATTGAATTACCTAATTTTCGCTGCGCACTGCCGACTAATTTTTTCCCGGAATATTTTAGCTCGCTTTTTGCAGAAACCGCAAAACATATGGCACTTTTTTCTTCACTGTAAAATTGTTTAAAATTTGGCTGTTCATTTTCTAATTCAGCTATTGCCAAACGAGAATCATAAATTGTTAACCCTTCAAGCAATGCTTCGTTTATTTTTTGATAAATCTCTCTAGGACCGATCTTGTTTTCCAGAGAAAGGGTAACAGAATATGTCAATTCATCTGAGTGTAAAATAGCTCTTCCACCTGTGGGACGTGAAACAACATCTATTTTATGATTTTGAGTTTCTCTAATATTTATAGAATCTATTGATTGGTTTGCACCAAGAGAAATGCAATGTGGTTTCCATTTATATAATCTTAGTACGGCTTCCCCCGGAACAGTTTTCTGAGCTAAATTTAAGTCAAACGCCATATTAAATTCACCGGTATTATATCCGGTATTAAAATAGCGCCATATCATTTACCCACTAATCCTCTCTTACTTTTTTCAAGGAATTCTAAAACTTGATTTACCAGGAAATGATCTCCTATCTCTTCACGAATTTTTGCTTTTGCCTGTGTAATATTTAGCGCTTTATCGTATATAAAGCCGTATGCTTTTTTCACTGTCATAATGTCGTCATTAGCAAAACCGCGTCTTCTTAATCCGACTAAATTTAAACCAGTAAATTTGAGCGGTTCCGAAGCCGTTAAAATAAATGGTGGAACGTCTTGAGTGACACGAAATCCGCCGCCGACATATGTATGCTGGCCGACAATACAAAATTGATGCACCGGAGTTAATCCGCCTATGCTTACCCAGTCTTCTAAAACTACGTGTCCTGCAAGTTGAACTCCGTTAGCAAGAATACAATTATCTCCGACAATAGTATCATGAGCCACGTGTGAATAAGCCATTAACAAACAATTTTTTCCTATTCTTGAAAAACCGGTTTCTTTAGTTCCTCGATGTAACGTAACATACTCATGAATGACGCAGTCGTCGCCCACAATAAAAAGCGATTCTTCGTTGCCAAATTTTAGATCTTGTGGTATGTGTGCAATTGAGGCTGCCTGATGAATTTTGACTCTTTTTCCGATTCGAGCACCGTTATAAATTACTGCGTGTGGTCCAATTTGTGTGTCATCTCCAATTTCAACATCTTCTTCAATAATAGCGTACGGATGAACAGTAATATTATCCCCTAATTCGGCTTTACTGCTAACTATAGCAGTAGGATGAATGTTATTCATTGATATTCACTTCAACTTTCTGGTTTTGGTTCTCTATCAACAATGCCTGCCATAAAATCGGCTTCGGCAACTAGTACATCATTAACAAAAGCTTTACCGCTCATCAATACAACTTTACTCTTTTTATTGGTTAATTCTATTTCCAAGAAAAGTTGATCTCCGGGAAGTACAGGCTTTCTAAATTTCGCATTATTAATCTGCATAAACATAACAAGCTTTTCTTCCGGATTTGGAAAAGAATTTAACAATAGTACACCACCGGTTTGAGCCATCGCTTCTATGATTAAAACACCCGGCATAATTGGTTGTCCCGGAAAATGTCCCTGGAAGAAAGGTTCGTTTATTGTTACAGATTTTACACCGATTACTTTTTTATCTAATTCCAGATGAATTATTTTATCAACTAATAAAAATGGATAACGATGAGGTAGAATTCTTTCGATCGCGTTTATATCGAAAACCACGCCTTCTTTTTTTACGAATTGATATTTCTTTACAAGTTTCTTTTGTTGATAAAGTTTACGAACCTGTTTGGCAAACTCTACATTAGCTTTATGCCCTGGACGGGCAGCAAGAATTTGAGCCTTTATCGGAGCTCCGATTAATGCTAAATCACCGAGCAAATCCAACAACTTGTGACGAACGGGTTCATTCTTAAACCTTAATTGTTTATTGTTTAACATTCCGTTTTCACCAAGAGTAATTTTTTCTTTAATACCAATTCTAGTTCTAAGTTTATCAAGATCTGCTTCGTTCAATTTGTGGTCTACTATTACCACAGCGTTATCAACATCACCGCCTTTAATCAATCCATCATTTGCCAATTCTTCTACTTCACTTAAGAAGCAAAATGTTCTTGCAGGTGCAAATTCAGTTACAAATTCTTTTTCAAGATCAAATAACCCGGTATGCTGGCTTCCCAAAGCTGGATTTTGATAATCAACCATAACTGTAGCGCGATATTTATCTAATGGAAGAGCGACTATATCAACTTGTCTTTCTTCATCATGATACATTACTGTTTCATCAATAATCAAATAATCTTTTGGCGATTCTTGCTGAACAAAATCTGCTTGGGTTAGGATCTCAACATAAGGCAGCGCACTTCCGTCACCTACCGGTGGCTCAATTCCGTCTAATTCAATAATTATATTATCAATTTGCAAACCTACAATAGCTGCCAACACATGCTCAACTGTATGAACTTTTGCTTCACCAACTTGCAATGTAGTTCCTCTTGAAACATCAACAACATTATCAGCAGTCGCCGGAATTTCAGGATTACCTCCCAAATCAACTCTTACGAATTTAATACCATAGTTATCAGGTGCCGATTTAAACGTCATTGTGCATGAGGTGCCTGTGTGCAATCCAATACCAGACATAGAAACCGATTTAGCGATCGTTCTTTGTAATTCTAACATTAATCAACCTAAAATTGTTACATTGCTCGTTAAATAAAATATAGGAAAATGATAAATAAAATAGTAAGATGAGGTATGAAATACAATAAAGTAAAATTGTTAAGTGCTCTATTTAATGATTTGTGAGAATGGGCTTTATTAAGATTTATCCAGTGATTTTTTTAATTCTTCAAGTTGTTTTTCAAGTTGTTTTATTCTTTCAGAATAATCCGGTAAGTTTCTAATATGAGCCTCAAGCTTAAGTGCGGCTTTTAATTCTTTTGCAGGTGTACCAAAATATTGCCCTGGTTTAGAAATTGATTTAGAAATTCCTGATTTTGCCATAATAATTATGTTATCTGAAATTTCAATATGTCCCACAACTCCAACTTGGCCTGCTAATATGCAATGATTACCAATTCTTGTACTTCCTGAAACACCTGATTGGGCTGAAATTACCGTATCCTCACCGACAACAACATTATGAGCAATTTGAACAAGATTATCTAATTTTACTCCGCGTCTTAAAATTGTTGATCCTAGAGCTGCTCTATCAATTGTAACATTAGCGCCAAGTTCAACATCGTCTTCTAAAATTACATTTCCGATTTGTGGTATCTTATTATAGACTCCTTTGTCGTCGGTAAAAAAGCCAAAACCATCTGAACCAATTACAGCACCGGGATGAACAATTACACGCTTACCGAGCTTGCAATCTTCTCTAACAGAAACATTCTGAAATAAAACAGAATCATCACCGACCTCAACATTTTCTAATAAAGCCGTGTTGTGAAAAATTTTTACGTTATTACCAATTTTACAACCTGCAGAAACTACAACATTTTTACCGAGAGCAACATTATTTCCGAGGGTTGCGGAAGAATCTACAAAAGCAGTTTTATCAATTCCGTCTAATTTAAATTCCGGAGTGAAATAATGAATGAGAAGTTTTGAAAAAGCTTTATTTGGATCTTTTACTTCGATATAAGTGATGTCATCACGTGTTTTTTCATATCCCGGTTTTACCAATATTGCCGTAGCTTTTGTTGATGAAAAATATTTTTCATAAGCAGGCATATAAAGGAAAGTTAATTCGCCTTTATTAGCTTCATCAATTTTAGCCAATCCTGAGATTTCCAGATTCTTATCACCGGAAATTTCTCCGCCTATAACTTTTGCCGCATCTTCTATTGTAAACTTCATTTTTCTAAAAATTTATTGTAGTTTTAGTTTATCCAAAACATCTTGAGTAATATCGTATTTATCCTTGGCAAATAGGATCATAACTTGTCCACTTCTATCAAGGACAAAGTCAAGATCTTCATCTTTAGCAACATCCTGAATTGCATTGAAAACTTTATTTTGTACAGGCTTCATTAATTCTTCTTGCTTTTGAAAAAGCTCACCGTTCGTTCCGAATTTTTTTTCTCTATAATCATCAATATCTTTTTCAAGTTTTTTTAACTCTGTTTCAAGTTCTTTTCTTGTTTGTTCGGTCATAATAAGTTTACGTTTATCGTAATCTTCGGATTTAGTTTTGTAATCCTGCTTCATTTTATCAAGCTCTTTTCGCCAGTCTTGAATAAGTTGATCCAATTTTTGGCGAGCATCTTGCGCGTCAGGTAATTTTTCCATAATTGTTTTTGAATCAACATAACCGATTTTTAGTTGACTATAAGAAAGGCCCGTAAATGCGAATAGAACCAAAGCGAGGGATAAGATAGCTCTTTTCATATTTGCTCCACTGACAGTTTTGAATATTTTAACATTGAATCTTAAATTGTATCAAGTATGAATGATAACCCTCTAATATTCTGATGAAAATAATATGCTGAATCTCTTTAAAATTTTAATGCTGTATCCGCTTTAACGGAACAGCATTAAATAAAACAAATAACTAAATAATTAAAAGCCTAATAAATAGTATTATTTATCAGAGCCTCTTTTTAGTTTATCAAGTACTTTATATGTAATATCGTATTTTGAATCTGCATAGAGAAGAATTATATCTCCGCTCTTATCAAATACAAACTGCATTCCTTCTTCTTTAGCTATTTCTGCTATTGCTTTATAAATCTTATTTTTGACAGGAGTAAATATTTCATCTTGTTTCTTGTAAATTTCACCTGATCCCTGTGCAAATTTATCTTGTCTGAATTTAACTAATTTTTGCTGTTCAGTAACAAGTCTTTGTTCAGTTTGTTTTTTCTGAACATCCTTCATAGTTGCAGCTTTGCTTTGATAATCGGCCAATTCTTTTTGATAATCACTTGTCATGCTATCAAGTTGAGCAGACCATTTATTTGTTAGAGCGTCTAAGTCGCCCTGAGCCTTAATTGCCGCAGGCAATTGATTTAATATAACTTGAGAATCAACATAACCGATTTTCAAATTTTGAGCTGATACAAAACTAGTACCTAAAATAACTGCTGCTAAAATAAAAAGATATTTTTTCACTAAGATTACCTCTAATTGTTTTATAATTAAACGAATTTAAAAACCTTTACCAAACTGGAAGTGGAATAACCAACCAGGGTCATTTCCGTCAACACTTTTTCTGTCAAATCCGTAGCCTAAATCAAAGCCTATAAGCCCGACCGGATTTATCAGAATTCTTGCTCCAACACCTACCGACCTTTTTAACTCGAAAGGATTTGTATGTTGAATATCTAAAAATACGTTACCTGCCTCTGCAAATACAAGCATATAAAGAGGCATTGGTTCAAGAGTTACAGCAAATCTTAATTCAGTTGTAAATCTTTCCATAACTCTACCGCCCAAAACAGTTCCATCCGGCGCCCGAGGTCCGATTGTTCTATCATCATATCCTCTTAATGGTTCGGTAGCTATTACCAATCCATTACCGCCCATATAGAATTTTTCGAAAGGATTTATTTTTGTTTTTGACGCTTGATTTAACTCGTGTAAATAACCAAAATTTGCAATTGTATAAAGCGCTATTCTGTTAGAACCAAATAATCTTTTGTACCACTCTGTTTTGAAATTGATTTTGTAGTAATCAATGTCACCGGGTAAAAACGGACCGCCTGATAGTTGGGCATCTAAAACTACATTAGAACCCTTTGATGGGAAGATCGGATTATCAATATCTCTTCTACTGATGGTAGCACCAATAGTGTATTGATGGGTAACTCCGTTTACGTAATATCCTTGTCCCTCAATAACATTATTATATTGATATTTAAACATTCCCTGAATATTAAAATAATCGTCAGGCCATTTAAGACGCCTTCCAACTCTCAAAGTTCCGCCGGTCTGCTGCAAATCGTAAATGTATTGCTGCCTGGTATCGAAAACTTCAAAACCAACGAGAGTAGGAGTATCATAAAGCCATGGTTCGGTGAATCCAAGAGTAAAAGTTCTATAAATACTTCCAACACCAAACTGCCAGTTGAAACTTAAAATCTGTCCACCGCCTAGAGAAAATGGATGATCAAGTGCAAAATTGGAAAGAGTAACGCCAACCGCACCGCTGAATCCAAAACTTCCGCTGTAACCAACTGAAGCATTTAGGTAATCGCTGGATTTCTCTTCAACCGTGAAAGAAACATCGACTGTACTATCGTTCTTCAACTGATAGTTAATTCCTTCCTGGCCGTATAATTTTTCTGTGTTAAAATATTTCAAATTTGCTAATCCCTGAACAGATCTGAACAAATCGCTTCGGCTAAAATAATTTCCGGGTATTGCGTATAATTCTCTTCTAATTACTTTGTCTTTAGTTTTATCGTTTCCGAAAATATCAACTTTTCCAATTTTGAACTGGTTCTTTTCTTCAACTCTAATATCGAGATCAATCGAATCTTTACCAACTTTAATTTCTGTCGGTTTAACATTAAACATTAAATAACCGTTATCAAGATAAAGAGCCGAAACATCATTTTGTGCTTGATTTCCGTGTAAATTCTGTTCAAACTTCTTGTAATTATAAACATCACCCTTCTTAAAATCCAATCTTTCGTTTAATACTCTGTCAGGGAAGATTGTGTTCCCTTCCCATTTAATATTTCTTACAAAATATTTGGGACCTTCATACATTTTGATGATAATTTTAAGATCTTCGTTATGATTATAATAAATAAGAGAATCTGATAAAACTTCTGCGTCCCGGTAACCATTCTCCTGATAATATTTTACTATTGATTTCTTATCTTCTTTAAATTTTTTCGGATCAAATTTTGCGCTGCTCCAAAATTTCCACCATTTGGATACTTCTATATTATCCATAACACCGCGCAAATCAGAATCTGTAAAAGCCTTGTTCCCTTCAAAAACAATTTGTCGCACTATAACTTTCTGATGCTCGGTCAATTTTACCATGATAAGAACACGATCGTGAATTTTGGAAATAAGATCCGAATACGCCATTTCATCTTTATCATATTTTACTTCGTATTCATCTGAAAGATCTTTCTCATTTCGCCAAACTGTAGTTATACCTTCACTGGTAGTATCGGCACGGTAATATTTAAAATATTCTATATCTACTACTGCATTCAAATAACCGTCTTTTTCGTATAATCCAAGAATATCTTGTTTGAATTGAGCTATTTCCTGCGGCTTTACTGTTTGTCCCCTTATGTAGTTGAATTTTGCTTCAATATCACTTTTACTTAGATCATCATTACCTTCAATAACAAGTTTTTCAAAACGTGGATATTCTTTCACTTTTATTAGAAGAAAGACACCGTTTCCAACTTGTTTCTCAATTATAATCTGCACGTCTGAAAATATACCAAGGTTCCAAAGTTGATGAATAGCCTTAACAGTTTGGTCACCCTGGGTTTGAATTTCGTCACCGACTTTCAAGCCGCTGCTGGCAATAATATTGCCGGCATCAGCTGATTTATTACCTTCAACAGTGATACCTAAAATTTTATAACTTGTTTGAGCTTGCTGAGAATAGCTTAATGATGCAAAAAGTAAAACTAATAATGCGATCGGGAATATTTTTTTATACAATTTCTTTAGGGAGGTTTGGGACATTCTTTAAGCCTTTGTCATTCTTTTTTAATTGTTCGCTAACTTTACCGAATCTTCTCTCTCTGGTTTGAAAATTTTTTATGGCTTCGTACAAATGTTTTCTTTTAAAATCCGGCCAATATGCATCTGTAATAAAAAACTCTGTGTAAGCAATCTGCCATAATAAGAAGTTACTTACTCTAAACTCGCCGCTTGTTCTTATAAGAAGATCTGGATCGGGAATTTTTTTTGTAGTTAACAAACCCGATATAAATTTTTCATTCACATCTTCGGGTTTAAGTTTTCCTTCTGAAGAGAGCCTGGAAATTTCTTTGGCCGCTTCAAGTAGTTCCCATCTTCCGCTATAACTTAAAGCCAAGTTTAAAGTCATTCTTGTGTTATTGCTTGTCTTGGCCATTGCTTCGTTCAATTCTTTTTGAACTTCTTTTGGAAGTGCATTCAAGTCACCTATCATGGTGAGTTTTATATTATTATCCATTAACTCACTGCATCGGTCTTTAACACTGCGTAATAATAACCTCATTAAGGTAGAGACTTCATCTTTAGGTCTTTTCCAATTCTCGGTAGAGAATGTGTAAAGAGTTAGATATTCAACTCCAATTTCGGCACAAGCTTCCGTAATTTCTCTAACAGTGTCAACCCCTCTTTTATGACCGGCAACTCTAGGTAGTCCTCTTCTTCTAGCCCATCTGCCATTACCGTCCATTATAATAGCAATATGTTTAGGAATCTCACCCGAATTCTTTAAAGCGTCTTGTAGCTTCTGATCGGATTCAGATTGAGTCTTAACCAACTTCCGTCCTCAAAAATGATAAAGCGTGTAAAATTAACCTTATACCAATTTAATGTCAAGGTAAACATCTTTTGAACACTTTTGGTGTGTCCAAGACTGTACTAAAATGAGAATTAACTTAGAAACTTTATGGCAATTATAAAAGGGGAAAAAGTAGTGGGTAAATATAAATATTCTAAGAGAAATCCGGGTGGGGATCCTTCATTCCCTTAGAATTGTATAGAGGTTAAAATTTAAGAAAATAAGTAGTTAGCTTTTAGATCGGTCCTTTTTCTTTTGAAGCTAATTCTTTCAACAATCGGGAACAATTTTATGTTTTTTTTCACATCTTCTTCTAAAAGATCAATCATCATCTTAGCATTTTTATAGTACTCATTAGAAATGCCCACAAAAAGCATTACTCTTGAATTTGAATACTTTGTTTTTCTTGTTGCTAAATAACTAATTTTCGCTAAAATATTTTTATCATTAAGTTCTTCAGGAGCTAAAGTAATTCCAATTGCGTAATTCTTTTTGAATTTAGCTATAATATCAACATCAAATTCACCAACTTTTGGCGGCTCGGGTAAATATGTTCCGAATTTACGGCTAACAGTTAAATAACCTTGTTTCCAAAAATGTTCTATTAATAAATCTATGTTTTTTCTTTTCATATCATTCAGCATAGCATCCTCTCTTTCCTAACTCGCCTTTTGAATAATTGGAATAATCGGCGAAAATTTTGCGTTTTGCAGTACTTTTATATTTGCTATTCTGCTGTAATCGAATTTTTTAATTTCATTAGAATTAAAAGTCTTTCCGTATATAACTTTCTTGCCGTTTTTTTCAATTGAGATATAGTACGGATCGAGAAATACTTCTGTTAATCCGTAATAAAATCTAATTTTATTTCTATTATTTATTGCTGATGAAAAAATATCTGATTTCATATTATCTCCGGTTGATTAGTTTAACCATCTAACAACGCCAACCACTTTGCCTACAATTGAGAACTCTCTATCGGCGTTAACTTCTATTGGTTGATAATTATTGTTTTCCGGTATTAAGCGAATTTGATTATTCTTTTGATCGAACCTTTTAACCGTGGCTTCATCATCTAATAAAGCAACAACAATTTCCCCGTTGCGAGCAATCTTTTGCGGCAAGACAATTACTAAATCACCTTCAAAAATTCCGGCGTTAATCATACTATCGCCTTTAACTTTTAAAGCAAAACAATTATCCGCTTTCTTTATAAACGAAGGATCAACAACAACACTTCCTTCAATATTTTCAATAGCAAGTATAGGAGAACCGGCAGCAACACGACCGATAATCGGAACTTTGCTGAAAGTATCGTTTCTTTCTATTATATCATGAGCAGGAGTTGAACTAATTTCATCATCATGTTGAAATGAAATTCCTCTGCTTGCATTACTCTCAATACTTAAATAACCTTTTTTAACGAGAGCATCTAAATGTCTCTTTACACCAAAAGTTGAAGAAATACCGAATTTTTTACCAATTTCACGTAATGTCGGCGGATAACCGCTTTCCTCGCGGAATTGTCTTATAAAAGTTAGAATTTCTTCTTGTCGTTCTGTTAACTGTTTTTTCATTAGTAGTGCTCAATTGTTCACTACTAATATAGTGAACAGATGAGCACTTGTCAAATTAATTCTAAAAAAATTATATTTTTTTTGGTATGCAAATACCAAGTAAATACAATAATGAGCTGTTGTAAAACTTCTACTTATAAATGTTACATTTATATTGCTATTATAAATTAATTAGGCATAATTCAATTGGATTTAGAATTAATCTCAGAAGAACATTATTATCTTCAAAAAGTAAGTAGATATTTAAATTATCAGTTATCAGGCTCTGTGCTTGTATTTTTAACCTACGCATGGGTAATCACTCTCATATTGGCTATACTCGCCGCAACAATATTTGCTCCGTATATGTTATATGCTTTTTATAGAAGTAACAAAATATCATGGATTATTGGGTTTTGTGCTATTGTGTTGCTGCCAATGGTGATTTGTATAATTCTCGGACTTATCGTGGGATATTTAACGGCTTTTGTGCTGATACCGTTAGGGTTTTTCTATTTCTATTGTTTTGTAATGAAGTTTATAATTAATGACAAAATAAAAGAAATTTCTGCCGGAGAAGAATTGAGAAAGAAAAAAGAAGAAGAAAAAAACGAACAAGAACTCTGGCTAATGCAATTTAACAAAAAACATGATTCTTAATGTCTGCAACAATTAAATATCTGTTCCAAAAAAGCAATTCATAATTTTGCTTTCTTTAATTTCTTTGTTTCTTAAGGTTTAACGTGCATTTTATTAAAATTTAATATAAATTCTAATTCGGTTGTGCATGGTAAACTGTGGTTTTGCAAGACTTAGAAACAAAATAGGGAAAAAATGCTAAAAACTATTTTAATTATCTTTCTATTATGCCTTCCTTTAATGGCTCAAACTATTTACTTAAAAGATGGAACAATTTATAAAAACGTTAAGATATTGGAACAGCATCCGGATTATTTGCAAATAAAAGTAAACAACTCTATTGCTACTCTGGAAACTAAAAACATAATTAAAATTGACAGTATCAAATATAACCCGGATTTAGAATCTCAAATAATTAGAACCGAGATTCAGAAACCGGTAGTAGAAGTTCAAAAGAATAAACCAGATATTAAGTATTATCGACCTTATAAACATTTGCTGTGGGTTAGCTTGCTTAGCGCGGCGGTTGCATGGGATAGTTTTACAGAAGTTTCGAACCTTAATACTACGATTGATACTTTTAATAAATACAAACTTGATACCGGCGGCCTGGAATCTGAAAAGTCCCGGAAGACTTATGTTGGTGTTGCGGCAGCTGTTGTTACTGTGGCTCTGGCAATTATAAGCTTCAAGGAAGTGGAAGTAAAACCGAATGACAACGGATTAGCATTAAGTTATAGGTTTTGATCGGAATACATGAAAACTAAATACTCGATTAATGTACACAAACTAATTTTAAACAGCCTTACGGCAATATTATAAATTTTGGATGCGAGATTGTGTGGGGTGAAAATACCATTTGATTTAATAGTGACAGTTCATATGGATATGTTATTATTTTCATACATGGGAATTAATTATTATGAATAAAGAAGATTTCATTACGGCAATTATAAAATCACACTGGATACTTTCGAATAATAAGTCAGATCAAAATAAGGAGCTATTAAAAATCCTCTCTATTGTATTTGCCGTTATGTTTTTTCTAATAGCAATATTATTATTCTTTGCGAGTAATAAAATCGGTGAAACAATAACTCAAATCTCTTATAGTATTTTAATATTTTCTATTATTTTTATTGTTAATATTATCCATGACTTAAAAGATAAGCTATTAACAGAAGAAAAAGATAAAGAGATATTAAAAACATATCAAAATAAAATCGAATTATTTAAATCCTTCTCCAAGATTGGTGCATATGGACCAGATGAACAATTATTTCTGAAAACACGAAATTTTCTTCTTTCAGACGAAATAAAAGAGTTTCAAAGTCTCCTTATTCTGCTTGATAATTACCTGCCTTCTCATTTAAGTAGTGAAACAATTAAAAAATTTGAAGATGCTGGGATTCATGTTATTGATGACATTAATTTATTGGGCGACAAACAAGGCTATAGAGTTCGTTATACATAATTGTGAAAAATTGATTGATGGTTCGCTCGACAATAAAAAATGATGAATTAAAAAGTTAATTATGGAAGAGACTACAAGTAACATAGTTAAATCGACAATGATGCAAATAACCCAGGGCATCACAGGTATAGCGGCGCAAGACAAAAAAGAATTAATGTTGTCAGTTGGGAATATATTTCAGAAACTAATTGCAGGACAAAGATTAGATTCATTCAAATCCGAGTGGGATGATTTTGTAAAGAAAGGAAAAATAAAGCCCGACTATCAATACAGCGAACAGCATAAAATGAGTCTTCTTGAATTATTAAAATTTCTTGATGAAGATATAGTTGATGAACAAAGATTTAAGACCATCAAACATATAATACTTGTTGCCGCAACTGAGCAATATTCATCGAGAGATGATATACTTCCACAGCAATATATTAGAATTATCAAATCTCTAAGCAGCCAAGAATTATTAATTCTTACGGCGGCTTATAATGTAGATAAAGAATTAGACTGGGATAATGATGATCAAATTGTAAAGATTGGTAATTGGCGAAAAGAATTATTGAAAAGAAGCAAACTTAAATATGAAGAAATATACCTTATTGAAGAAGTGAATTTAATACATAAAAAATTATTAGAAAGTCCTCACTATATCTCGGGTAAAGGTACTACATTTGGTAATCATTTTGGTCTAACAGATTTAGCATATGATATGTTGTCCTTTGCTGATAAATATGAAGATGAAATAAAGTAGAATGCCAACCGTAATTTTAATAATAATACTAGTCCTCCTCGGCATCTTCATCAGTGTAAACTGGAGAGAGTTTATAGTTAGCCATGTATAATCGGATACGTGCAACGAAGAATTGCCCGGAAAAGCTATCCGTCAAAATATGATTGAGTATTAAGGAAAAGGAATTGGAGGATATTTAGATTATTTGATAATCAATTTTTTTTTATTAAGTTAAGTGTACTTAGAGAGAATTTGTAGAGAATTAGGATGCCCTTCCCAGAAGTAGATAGAATTATTTATAAAAATAACCCTTTAGATAATGTAATTTGTCAATTTAGGTTTCCACCTATATTAAAAATTGATAAAGAAAGCCCTGCAGAATTCCAGGATTTAATCAGGGACCAATTTCCATATTATCTTGAAAAGGAAGAAAGAGTTACACAAATTACTGTTGTTAACCCTCAAATTCCTTTGCCTCCTATACATGATAAGGGATCTAAAGGTAAAAATTATGAATTTTTAGATGAAGATAAGAGATCCAAAATAAATATAACCAGAAACTTTATTGCATTTTCTACTCCAGATTATACAAAATGGGAAGATTTCTTTGCTTTATTTGAAATGGCATTTAAGAGATTTACTGACATTTATAAACCTACATTTATAACGAGAGTTGGATTAAGATATACTGACGTTTTTGATAGAGAATTATTAGGATTAGAAAAAGCTAAATGGGAGGAATTATTAAATCCTCAATTCCTAGGTTTATTAGTAGCTAAATTCTCAGATAATATTAAAGATTTTGAATCAATTTATGAAATCACATTAGCAGATAATATAAGTAATGTAAGAATGGCCTCATCCATTGTTAATCGTAAAGATAAACCTGATTCTAATAGATGTTTTATGATTGACAGTGATTTTTATTGTGCTAAAAAATTTACCACAAAAGAAGCATTTGATAAATTAAACTTTTTACATTTAAGAGCTTCTAGATTAATCAGGTATATGATTACCGAAAAACTTCACGAAGCAATGGAGCCTATACCCTATGAAAAATAAAAACACTTCCGATATAATATACTTAGATGACAATGAGGATAATTTCTATGATGGAACCTCTGCTTCTACTAGTTCTATAACACATTCGAATTTTGATAGCACTATAACAGATGATGGAAAATTAGATAACAGTACTTATTTCTTTAAGCTACCTCAAAGATTTGATATATTTAGAAATATATCAGAATTAGAAAATATTGAGAACGAGGACTTAAAAAACCTTGTTAATGAATTTATAAAAAATTTCAAGATTATATTAATAACTTATAATCATTCATTTCCAGATGATATAAGCCTACCTGAAATAACTTTAAATATAAATGAAGATAATTCTGTATTAATTGAATGGATATTCAAAGATTTTAGAGTAGGATTCTCCTTTGAGTCAGATATAAAACATTCATTCTGGTATATAGTTTCAAATGATAAATTTGACTCTTTTAATTCATCAGGCAAATTAAGCTTAACCAACCTTGATGAATTAATTACAACTATTTTAGACTTTGTAATTAACCAAGTGTGATAATGCCCTATCCAGAATTCTTCTTACGTGGAATTTCCGATCCAAATTTCATAAAAGGAGATGAAGTAGCCTCAGCGGCTTTTTACTTTACCCCAAGAGATAATGCACCCAAAAGAGATGATGATTTCGTTGAAGAATCTATTAATTGGTTAGACGAGGATAACGCTTTAGAAATTTTACTGAATCAAGAGAAAGAAAATGGTCAGAAACAATTCAAAGGGGGAGCTGCAAAAGTTGATCGTAAAGCTTTTGATAATATTAGGCTACCTCCACAGCTAGCTAAAGGTTGTCTAAGTTATGAAAGGGATCAGATAGATGGCAACTACTACCATGGTAATATGTTATTAGATAAAGACGTAAGTAATAATAGGATGAAACAAATTGCGGCAGCCATAGCTTTGTGTGTAGATGAATTAATCCCAAACACAAAATAATTAATTAAAAATAATTAGAGCCTATTTATAGTGATTCTACATTAAGCATTAATTCTTTTCCGGATCTCTTCTATAATCTTGTCTTTGTAATTATCGGTTAATACCATAAACGGGCGCGCGGGAATTTTTTGAGTATATGATTGCTGAGCTATTGTATATCTAATAGCATTCTTATGTGTCTTCTTTGCGAACCGAACTGAGTTTGGATAGTCGTCTTGCGTTAATAGCTTATCACCTTTTCTATTATTCCTAAATCCTAATTCTCTTGTCCTTAGATGATAGAATATTTCGGCACCAAAATTTTACGCTGCGGCGTATTTAATATTGGTACCTACCATTGCAGTATTATCCGAAGCATTCGGCTGAATTGATTTCAACAAGTTACCGTGATCTTGAAGTATTTTTAATGCCAGCCCTTTCCTAGATTTCTGTATTTATTTGATATTATTATCCACTTAACACTCTCATCACTCAGTTTCCGCTCCAAAATAGAATAAACTATTTTTTCATCTCACCTCAAAGCAATTACAATAGAAATAACCAGCAAAACAATATTTACCGGAGCCCAAATTTTTCTTTCTATTTTGCTGGGAGTTATAATGTTCGTTATTGTTCCTAAAATGAAAAAGCCAACAACAAACCAAATTGCTTTATTAGAGATATCTTGAAATTGTGGAAATATAATTCCGCTTTTTGTAAACACCGTAAGCAAAAAAGCAATGGAAATTAAGATTGAAACAAAACTAAAAAATCTCATTAAAGGCGGAAGTTTACCGGGATATTTTCCGCCCATAGTTGCTTCTCCCCATGGTTTTCCGAGAATCAACATAAAATGAAATAAGATTACGGCAAAAGTTAAAACTGCAAAAATTATTTCCAGAACATACATTTGTTTCATATCCCTAATATGCTGCTTTATAATTTATATCAATTTGTTTTTTTGTAACATTGTTTGTAGAAACCTCCGCTGACATTAAATTTCCTTCTCCGTCTCCTTCATTTGCCCAAAATATTGAATCTTCTTTAACAAAAAAACTGTATTTGCCCGTCGGCAATGCAACCTGGAAAAATCCGTCTTTATCCGAAGTAACTTTTGTAACAAACTTAGAATGAATTGCGAGTTATAAAAACAATGTCTCGCAGGAATCTCTTTCAACTTCATTAAATTTTGTTGCTTCGTAAATATAAATTTCTCTAACAACGGGAGTAATTTTTCCGCTCGTGTTTCCGTCGCCGGGCATAAAATTGCCTTCCCAAAACCAAACATTTCCCCAGACTCCCTGCTTAATACTCACTTTATATGCATTGTCCGGCGGCTGAGGACTAATCGGATTGTTTCCGCAAGAAAATGATATTAGGGCTAAAATTAAAACAGTTATATATTTCAAAAAAATATTCTTTTTATTCATCTGCTATCCCCGTTTAACAGCTTACTGAATTTTTACTAAACATCTAAACCGCGTTACCATTAATAAATCTGCAGAAGTCAGCTTAATTTTTATAATCAGCGTTTTATTAAATTATATTATTTCAGAAACACTATCAATTTCCGCTTAGTGCTTCTTTCATGTAATTCCACCAATGGTTTTCTTCTATGTGCACAACATCAAAAATCATAATTCCGTCAGTTAATTTTAGTACTTCTTTAGTTGCTTTTACAAACTGCTGAGGATTTTTTTTGTCCGCATATTGACGGACATAAAGACTTCCTAAAACCGGCACTGATTTTTCAACTACTTTATATGCAATTTTTGCAGAACCGATTACGGAATACCACCAATAATCACTCGGTTTCATAGATGGATCGGGTGAAGGCGTATGAGATTTTATTGCTTCCTTTTCCGTTATATCATAAAAATAATTTCCAACCATTAAAAAATCCAAAGCCTCCGCATATCCGGTTTTATAATAAGTTGAATCCGCCCAATCATAATCTTTTGAAGTATGGTATTTATTACTTGCCCAATTAGCTCCTACATCATAATAGATTGGATACCATGCACCAACATAATTCGAATATTGAATATTCGGCCTGATCGATTTGATGGTATCACGTGCAGCATAGAAAAAATCGTGGATTACTTTGCAGCGCCACTCAAGCCACTTCTTATAATACGGGCCCGGATCTCTTTTTTCTTTTCCCGCTGAATCTGTAACTAAAGTGTAAACATCCTGCGGCCAGTTCTTAACGGTTTTTCCCAGGAATTTCTCAAATGCTTTTTTAGATACTTTTCCAAATCCACCGCTCATATCCGGATACCGTGCACGATCTAAAATAAATCCATCAGGTTTATACATTTCCAAAATTTCTCTAATTATCGAAAATTCATATTTACGCACTGCCGGCAGTAATGGATTTACAAATACCGTAATTCCTTTCCCTGATTCTGCTGTAGGAATAATTCCTTTTTTAGTGTAAACCATTGTTTGCCATTCCGGATGTTTACTATATGCAAGCCCAACCTTAGTTTTTTTAGCTCCTTCGGCAAAAACATTGATTGAGAAATAAACTCCCAATCCAAGTTTATGTCCTTCTTTCAAAACTACGGCAGGATAATTATAATCGGCAGATCTTTTAAATCCTTTGTGCTCCATTAATCTTGGCGCAATCTTACTTGGGTACAAAACATATCCGTCTATGTTTTTTAGATCGACAACTACGTCTGTAAAACCGGTTTCTTTTGCTTTTTTTAGAATTCGATCGACACCTTGCTCAGTTCCCAGTCTTTTAAAATTTGCATACGCATCAAGCCACAATATTGCTTTTTTATGATGAGTTTGAACTTCTTTTCCCAAAATACTTAGTGTAAATATGAAAATTAGAAAAACTATTTTTTTCATTCATAATTCCTTTATGATGATCAATTAAATGCTTTAATATTTTATTTTAACAAAATCATTTTCTTAGTCGCGGAATAACTTCCTGCTTCGATTCTATAGAAATAAATTCCGCTAGGAATATTCAATGCACTAAAATTAACCGCATGTTTGCCAGCAGTTTGAAAACTGTTTACAAGTGTTTTAATTTTTTGTCCTACACTATTAAAAACACTTAGTGTTACATTACTGTTTTTACTAAGATTGTAAACAATAACTGTTGATGGATTAAATGGATTAGGATAATTTTGCTCAAGTTGAAAACTTATATTTTGGGAAATGTTTTCTTGTTTTACATCTGTCACTTTGGTTGTAAAAGTAAAAACTTTTCTTGCAAGTTGGTCAACAACATAAGCTTGAGACTCATCAGGAGATAATGAAATAGCTGTAGGACCTTTAAAAGGAGCACCATTGGCATCAGGATTATTAGGATCGGTTAAACTCGGAAGATGTCCAATCTCGGTAGCGAAATTTCCGGCAACAACAAACTCCTTTACCCACTCATAACCGGAATCGGGACGGCAGACAAACAGATTACCGGAAGAATCGGAAGTAATTCCGTAATAAGTAAAAGTCCCAAAAGACAAATCACCGGAAACATCTGTGATCGCATTTGCTGTATAAGCCGCGGGTTGTTTACTAAATCCGCCTTTCCAGATTGCAATTCCTCCACTGCCGGGATTTTTTGTGCTGCTGCTTCTTGATGTATAAAAATAAGAATTGTTTTTTGCGGAAGCTGAATCGGCGTAATTCATTCCCGGGACCAGAGCAATGCTTCTAATTTGATCATAAGCTGTTGCATCCATAGGTCCGCCCGGAGCTGGAGAATAGTATGCTGAATATTGAAAAGAAGGATCGCCAAATAAATAGCTTCCGTAAGTTCTTTGTGCCGGCTCTCCTGAACTATTATAGGCAGTAATTGTATGTCCGCTCATGTTAAAAGCTCTAAAGGAAGGACCAAGATGGCTAGGATCGTAAGGGCAGCCGGCAAATGCAATAGAATCATTTGTAATAGTTATACAATCTATATAAGTTCCGAATCCGCCTCCGCGCATTCCGAAACCAAAATGCAGAGAATCAGAAATACTTCCGTTCCGCAAAACATATAAAAATGATAATGTATTCGGTTTCGTCTTTGCGAATGGTAAGGTTCCGCTTAAATAAATGTCATTACCACGAGCATAAATGCCTCTTAATATCCCAACATTTTCATCATAGTTTGCACTTGTATCCGTTGAGTTATAATTACCGAAATCAATAACCTTTGTAAATATTTTATCACCTGGAGCAGCTTTCCAAACAGAGTTATGGGCTTTATCATCGGTTGCAATTGATGAAATTACCCAGATGTTCCCGGCGGAATCTATAGTTGATGCGTAAGGTTTAACATAAATAGAATCAGCTTGAGGAAATGAAAGTTCACCTTCATAAACCCATTTACTTTGTTGAGCGTTTGATTTCTGAATCCCTAATAAGAGAAATAAGGTTAACAGAAAAAACCGGTATAATATTTTTGTAATATTATTCTTCATTTTAGACCTCTGATTTTTATTAAAATTAATTTTTAATCTTTTATAGCGTTGTTATTCTTTCACTCAAATAATTCGTATAAAATTAAACCGATTGCACCAAGTAAAACTTTATCTGTTTTATTCTTCATTGCTTCTACTTTTACGTTTTGAACAGGATAAGACAAAATATTTTTATGTAAAAATTTCTGAACTTCATTTACATTTTGGGAGTTATCAGCCGGTATGGTTCCGCCTAAAATTATCATGGCGGGATTTAACATATTCACAATCATAATTCCAATTATTCCAATTAACTGACTTACTTCATAAAATATTGCTTTAGCTTTTTCATCACCTTTATTTAACAAATCTTTAACATCATTAAATGATATTTCATTTCTATTATTTGATGATTTCTTATATGCCTCTAAAATCGCATCTTCGGAAAGTATATCTCCAAAATCTTTTTGATCGGAATAAAGCATGGGAAATTTTGTTTTATCCGAAACCAAAAATCCTAATTCATTGTAACCAATTTCACCGGCACTCGAACTTACACCTCTCAAAATATTTCCGTCAACCATAATCCCGGCGCCTATTCCGTTTTCAATCCATAAAAGGACAAAATCGCGTATACCTTTTGCCACCCCAAGCAAATACTCAGCTAGAGTCATTGCTTTAACATTATTTTCAATAAGTATTGGAATATTAAAATGAGCTTCAAAAATATTACTTAGACTAATACCCTCCCAGCCGGTTAAAGTATCCGCAAAATCTAGCGTACCCGTTTTATAGTTTATGATTCCCGGAACGGCTATTCCAATTCCGATTAATTCACCCGATGATTCCGGTTTGGTATTTAATAACTCATCTACAGCTTTAATAATTTTTGCAATAACTTTTTTAGGATTGGATTTCCTCGGAAAGCTTACAATTTTTTTATCATAAATATTTGCATTGAGATCTGATAGAGCGATGTCTGCGGAAGAAATATTTATGTCTATACCTATTATAAAACCGGACAAAGGGTTGAATTTTAAAAGCACACGTCTTCTGCCACCCTTTTTAGAAGATTCTGACATTCCAACTTCTTGAATATATTCACGGCTTATAAGTTTTTGTACAACATCCGATACCGCAGCTTTGGATAAACTAAATTTTTTAACTATTTCAATTTGAGAGGTTGTTTCTTGTTGCCGGATGTAACCAAGAATTTTTAGAGTGTTGGTTTCTTCCCCGAAAATTATTTTATTCTTCAGATAAGACATCATTAATTTTTAGTCTGATATATTAGATTTCATTTATTTTAGCAAAACCATTTTAAGAACTTTTCGGCCACTAAATGATTGTCCCTTAATTCTTAATAACGCAAAATAAACTCCACTGGATAGTGAAGATGCGTTAAAATTAACTTTCCAATTTCCTGCTGCGTATGTTTTACCTGCAACCAGGTTTTCAACTTTTTGTCCCAATGAATTATAAATATCGATATAAACTTTTGCGTTTTTTATAAGCACAAAAGTAATAGTTGTATTGGGATTAAAGGGATTTGGATAATTTTGATTTATAATAAAATTTTCGGGTTCAAGATTGCTCGTTGCATTAACACTGGTAATATCAACAACACGATTGATTGAAATCTCATCCGCAGCTAAATATTTGCTTGTATCGGCATTAGCAGAGGATGAAAGCAACAACGCGAATTGATCGTTAGCCTTATAATAAAACGATCCTAATTTTATCCTTTGGCCAGAATTTGCATTTTGGGCAACGATTATTGAATCAACTTTAAAATGATCATGTAACATGTAGATACATTTTCCCGCAAGCGGTAAATTTGTTTTAGGGATATTTACCGAGACATCATAATAACCGTCCTTTAAAATTTTTAACGGTCCCCATTGTGCTCTAATAGTATTTGAAGTTTGTTTTGCAATTTGAAATGAATCGCCGACAGCCGTATAGCTTGTATCATTTATCCATTTGCCGGTAAGTTCCCAAAAAGCTTTTGAATTTTGATCATCAATGCTGAAATCAGTGCTATCCGGATTATAAACAATATTTATTTGTGTATTCAAAGTGTCATGAAGTATATCAATTAAACCACTAATATTTATTTGAAAAGACTTTTTTTTTTGAACAGACGGAATATCAATATGTATTACGGAATGATCGATCTGATCAATATTAAAATTTAATTCATCGCCATTACTTGCTGATGTAATCTTTGTAGAACTTGAAACCGGAGTTAAAATATTATTGGAAAATTTTAGTAATACATTTTGACTATCGGGAACAGCATAATCTGTCAGTTTAAAAAAATTTCCCCGTTTTAATCTGAAGGCATCTGCTATGAGAGTTGCTCCGTCATTTCCACAAACTTTTATTGTAACAGTATCACCGGAGTTTAAATTAAATTGATCGACAAAATTCCATTGATTTAAGTTTGTTTTTTGGTTTAACGTATCAACTTTATTCAAAGTTTTAGAATTTATTTTTATAAGCGCCTGGCTGGTGTTTGAAACTGAATCTCCTGCCCAAATTCCAAACAAGGAATATTTTCCGCTTCTTAAAATGCGAAAATAATAAGTTGCAGTATCACCAGATTGCGCTGTGGATTTTTCAAATGTACTTCCGTATCCGCCTCTGTTATTAATCCAGCTCCCCGTTGTTTGAAAGACACCGCCGGAAGTATTATCAATTAATAAATCATCATAGTCAGGCGCGGTTTTTTCAGCATATAAAGAAGATTTTAGATTGGTCATAATACCAGGATTGGACAATATGTATCCGTAATACCAAATATTTTGTCCGCCTATTCCATTATTCTTTACAGCTTTAATCTCTGCAATAGTATTTGCTACGGAACCGGCTGAGTTTATATCAACGCCCGGGTCCATTTTAAATCCGGCGGGAACATTTTTCTTACACAAATTAAGTTGACTTGAGAACGAGCCGACAGGTAAATATAGCATCGGTTCAACCATATCAACATATCCTTTTTTCGCCCATACATCCCATGATTCAAGCATATAACTTTCCATATATGGTGGCGGAACTGCAGCGCTTACTATAATCTTAGGATTTATTGATTTTACACCTTCATATATTCTTTGAATTACATTTGTTATCTGAAGTCTCCGCCATGTTTTCCAAGCTTGATTATCTGCCGGTAAACTCAAAGGATCAGGGTTTCCGGTTTCCTTCATGAAACGAATTCGTGATGTATCCGAATAAGAAACTGCTGTGTCATTTTCTATATCAGATTCAATTCCATCTATATTAGGATATTTATTTGCGCACTCCGTGTATAAACTAACAGAAAAATCAGATGCTGCTTTTATACTTGGATCAATAGCAAAGAAATAACCATACATGTTATGAAAATAATTCTTTGTTGTATCACGTCTAAGCATCGCCCAATCAGGATGTTTTTTTAAGATTGCCGGAACATTGGTGGAATCTTGGCTGTGTCCGACCATAAATGCATATTCAAACCAGGCAAAAACTTGTATTCCGTATTTGTGAGCAATTTCAATAGTGGTTTTTAAAGGATCCGTACCGGAGAACTCCGGATTTTGTAAAGGCCCGCCCGCATTCTCTACAGCGTTACTCGGATAAATTGTTGCACCTTGATACCATACATCTACAAATATTACATTGAAGTTTGCCGAACTTAAATTTTTCATAACATTTTCTATAACAGCAGGGCCGCCTTTTAAATAATTACCGCTTACCCAAACTCCTCTCGTTTCAGGTTTCGTAAAATTTTGAGCAAAAAGAGAGATGGAAGAAAATATAAAAACAATGAAAAAGGTTTTGTATAACTTCATTTCAAATAAACTTTCCTAACTTGATGAATATTTAGATTAAATTGTTTTAAATATTTGGGCAATTTTTATTTACAATAAAATGAGATGTGAAATTGTAAAAATTAAATTCTATGTTTCGCAAAGTGAAGTTTTGTAATATAAATTTTATGAAAAAAGACATTACTAATGATGAATTAACGACTTACTTTAAATAATTATTCAGTTAGTTCGCTTTCCGTACTAACTGGGTAAAACTTACAAATAATAATTTAAAGATGGTGAGAAAAGTTTGTGTTTTGAGTTACAGATTTAGTTGCATTAGATTAGACTGCAGCAAGCTCTGATTATGAAGTATTATGAAACTATCTAAAATAAAATTCTGCAGAAATTAAAGATTTTCTTAAACAAGATTAAAAACATATAAAAAAGGCTGCCTGAAAAAATCAAACAGCCTTAAGATTTTAATTATAAATTTGACAAATTAAGCTTCAACGTTTTCTCCGCTTTCAACATGAGTTACCCAATTATGAGTATCCTCTTTTTTATTATACTGAATTGCGGTAATTTCATCAAATAATTTAACAGCCAGATCATCAGGTTGGCTATTATTTATAATCATTGTTTTATCTTTAAAGGTAAGCGAACCGACAGAAGAAATTACAGCTGCTGTTCCTGTTCCGAAAACTCCCAATACATTTCCTTTTTCATATTCGGAAACAACTTCATCAATACTAATTTTTCGTTCAGTTATATTTTCGCCCCATTCTTTTAGAATCTGAATAACCGATCTTCTGGTAACTCCGGGCAAAATACTTCCGCTTAACTCCGGTGTAACAACTTCATCTTTAAGTCTTATAAAGATGTTCATAGTTCCAACTTCTTCTATATATTTTTGCTCAACGCCATCTAACCATAAAACCTGAGTAAAACCTTTTTTAATTGCCTCTTCACTCGCCAATAAACTTGCAGCATAATTTGCAGGAGTTTTACAATCGCCTATTCCTTTGCGAACAGCTCTCACATAATCATCCTGAACTAAAATCTTAACAGGTTTAAAACCTTCAGCATAGTAAGCTCCAACCGGAGAAAGTAAAATTATAAATTTATACATTTGGGAAGGGCGAACTCCGAGAAACGGATCGAGTCCAAGCATGAAAGGACGAATATAAAGTGATTCGCCTGTATTCTTAGGAATCCAATTTTTTTCTATTGCGATTAATTCAGTTAGCGCTTTTAAAGTAAACTGCACATCCAGCTCGGGCATACATAATCTTCTTGCCGAGTTATTTAATCTTTCGATATGAGTTTCAGGACGGAAAATTAATGCTTCTCCACTCTCAGATTTAAATGCTTTTAAGCCATCAAAAATTGCCTGGCCATAGTGCATAAACATTGTAGCGGGATGTAAACTTAAGTTTTCAACCGGTTTGATTACCGGATTGTGCCAACCTTTTTCAGGATTGTAATCCATTTCAAAGACGTGATCAGTAAAACTTTTACCAAAACCTAACGGTTCAGGTAACTTAATCTCACCGGCACTTTTTTTCAATTCATATTTTATTTTTTCCATTATTCTGCCTACAGTTAATATTGTTAACCTAATATGTATATTTACGAAAATTAATCGAGAATTTAAAATAAAGCTGCCCGGTGGAGGGCTACCGGGCATGGGGAAGATTCATTAAGGGGGGGTAGAACTTAATGAATCAATGTGAATCAAACTTACAATTATTGAAAAATATAAGCAATAACTTTTATGCTTAAATAAATTATTGTTGGAATAAATATTTTTTAGATATCAACATTTTACTTACTTTTTTTCTCAAAACTAAAATGACGGGATAAAATAATTTACAAGCGGGTTAAAAACTTTTTTGTTTGAATTTAGCTGAATTTTGAAGTTTTTGGGGATGAGAGTCCTATCACATTGTGCTGATATACACAGGCAACGTTAGATAAATCAAAATATCAACATCCATAAAACATAATCTAATATTAAAATTAACGCGGCGGATAAGACAAAAGATCGAATTGTTGAAAGGCCTACACCTTCGGCACCACCTTCTGTTCTAAATCCAATATGACAACCTAAAAGAGCTGTTACTCCACCAAAAAATACGGTTTTAATTAATCCGGCAATTAAATCCGACATTAAAAAATATCTTTTAACAGACAGGAAAAAAACTGAGAAAGAAACTCCTAAAAAATAATTTGAGACGATGTATGCACCGAATACGGCAATAGTATCTGCAAAAATTACTAATAAGGGCAACATAATAATTGAAGCTAAAAATCTTGGCATTGCCAAGTATCTAATCGGACTAATCGCCATAGTCTCAAGAGCGTCTATTTGTTCGGTTACTTTCATTGTTCCAAGTTCTGCTGCAATAGATGCTCCTACTCTGCCGGCAATAACAATTCCTGTTAAAACCGGACCAAGTTCTGTAATTATTGCACGACTTGTAGATGCTCCTAAAAATGATAGCGGAGCTATTCCCTTTAACTGATAAGCTGCTTGCCATGCTGCAACAGCGCCGGTAAAAACTGAAATTATCATAACTAAAGGAAGTGAGTTTACACCGATGTGTTCCATCTGGTAGAAAATTATTTTCCTGCTCTTGTGAATCATAGGAAAGCTTTTTATGATTCCCCAAAAGAGGTTTGTTATCTGTCCAATTTCCTGAAGAAATAGTAGAGTTTTATTTCCAAGTTTTTGAAGAAAATTAAAGATCAAACTAAAATACCTTAAATAATTGGTTTCGCAATTTAATAAAAAATATTCGCTTTTTTCTTAATTATTATTTCAGTTCCAATCAATTTTTAGCTCTAATTAAATTATAATAGGTCACAATTTTAATTGTTTACGCTAAAAGAATTAATTATTTTTATCAATACTTTATTATCACGTTAGCGGATCTGTCAGGAAGTCCCCACAAATATTATTAGATTGGTTCTTCTACCGCTTTTATAAAAATACATAAATGGCTTAACTAAGACTAGCCTCAAAAGGGCTTTTGCTTATGTAGCTTACATTATTAGAAAGGAACAATTATGACTAAGAATGAAAAGCTCATCAAATGGGTGGATGAAATGGCGGAACTGTGTTCCCCGGATTCTGTTTATTGGTGCAACGGGACTGATGAAGAATATAATAAGATGGCTTCATTGTTAGTAAACAACGGAACATTTAAAAAATTAAATGATGAGAAAAGACCGAATAGTTATTACTGCGTTTCCGATCCTACAGATGTAGCTCGTGTTGAAGACAGAACTTTTATTTGTTCAAAAGAGGAAAAGGATGCCGGACCAACAAATAATTGGAAAGATCCCGATGAAATGAAATCTCTTCTACTAGAGAAATTTAAAGGTTCAATGAAAGGTAGAACAATGTATGTTATCCCTTTCAGTATGGGACCACTCGGCTCAAAAATTTCTCATATCGGCGTTCAGCTTACAGATTCTCCATATGTAGTTTGTAATATGAAGATTATGACAAGAATGGGACAAAAAGTTTTAGATGTTTTAGATGATGACAAATTTGTACCATGTTTACATTCAGTTGGAAAACCTTTGGCGGAAGGCGAAAAAGATGTTCCGTGGCCTTGCAATAAAGAAAAATATATTGTTCACTTTCCTGAAGAGCGAGCTATTTGGTCATATGGAAGCGGTTACGGAGGAAATGCTTTGCTAGGAAAGAAATGTTTTGCTCTTAGAATCGCATCTAATATGGCCAGAGAAGAAGGATGGCTTGCAGAACATATGTTAATTGTTGGAATTACTAATCCACAAGGAGAAAAAAAATATATCGCTGCGGCTTTTCCGAGTGCCTGTGGAAAGACAAACCTTGCAATGTTAACTCCTTCTCTTCCCGGATGGAAAGTAGAAACGGTTGGAGATGACATAGCGTGGATGAAGTTTGGCGAAGACGGAAGATTGTATGCAATCAATCCTGAAGCCGGATTCTTTGGAGTTGCTCCAGGAACTTCTATGGATACAAATCCGAATGCAATCTTATCAATGACCGAGAATTCAATTTTTACAAATGTTGCTTTAACTAAAGATGGCGATGTTTGGTGGGAAGGAATGACGGATGATAAGCCAAAAGAATTAACAAGCTGGTTAGGTGATGAATGGACACCGAATAGTGATAAAAATGCCGCCCATCCTAATTCAAGATTTACTGCTCCGGCAAACCAATGCCCTGTTATTGACCCGGCTTGGGAAGATCCAAAAGGAGTTCCGATTTCAGCAATTTTATTCGGCGGTAGAAGAGCTGATACGGTTCCATTAGTTTATGAAGCTTTCAACTGGCAACACGGTACTTTTATGGGTTCTATCGTATCTTCTGAAAAAACTGCGGCCGCAACCGGAACTGTAGGTAATTTAAGGCATGATCCTTTTGCAATGTTACCTTTCTGTGGTTATAATATGGGTGATTATTTCAAACACTGGTTGGAAATTGGTGAATCTACAAATAGTGATAAACTTCCTAAGATTTTCTTTGTAAACTGGTTTAGGAAAAATGAACAAGGCAAATTCATTTGGCCGGGATACGGAGAAAATATCCGAGTTTTAAAATGGATTTTAGAACGCGTTAACGGCTCAGATAATGCAGAGAAATCTTTTATCGGTTATCTCCCTAAACCAGATGCTATTGATATTGATGGATTAGATGTTTCCATTGATGATGTTAATGCTTTACTAAAAGTCGATAAAGAAAAATGGCTTCATGAGACTAAAGAAATAGAACATTACTTTCAGATTTTCGACGACAAACTCCCGAATGGTTTGAAGAATGAACTAAACGGACTTGTCGAAAGAATTAATCAAACTAAATAAAAAAGATTAAGGTTATGAGTAAATTTGAGTTAGCCGGTAAATACGAACTTAATAATTCAGAAATAGAATTATATGATGAAAATGGATTTTTGTTTTTGGAGAGTGTGCTTTCGCCGAAAGAAGTTAATCACTATAAAATAATTATTGACGAAATTGTTGATAAAAAAACATCTCATGATAAAAGACCTTTAGAAGCAAGAACTCCTTATGAAAGGGAGTTCTTGCAATGCTCTCACATCTGGAACGAATTTTCTCAAGTTAAAAACTTAACTTTAAGTACTCGCCTTGCTTCAATTGCAAAACAATTACATAAAGCAAATCATATTAGATTATGGCATGATCAAGCATTATATAAGCTTCCCGGCGGTAGCAAAACAGAACCTCATCAAGATTTATCATATTGGCCAATGCTTGATAGAAATGCAGGTACAATCTGGATTGCGCTTGAAGAGGTTACATTAGACATGGGTGCAATGTATTTTATTCCGGGTTCGCATAAATCCGGAATTGATAGCTATGAAAATAGAATCGAAGATGCGATTGAGGGAAGAAACAATTTAGTTGATCACGCTAAAATCTTTAACTAAAAAAGAACCTGTAGGTTTCAATTTGAAACCCGGTGACGCAACTTTTCATCATGGATTAACCGTACATTTTACCGGACCTAACAAAACCGAAAATATCCGTAAAGGAATGACAGTAATTTATTTTGTTGATGGAGTAAGATTCGACGATAACTCTCCCGCCTCAGATCATCATTGCGCTGCCGGAAGTAAACATGGCGAACCGATAGCAACGACTAAAAATCCTATTATAATTTGACTATTATTAGCCACTGTGTCTTAATTTAGAACACACCAATAATAAAGCAGATATTTCTTTATTATTGGAATTTCATCATCCCATATCTTATTTTAGTAAACGCCCAAACTTAAGTTGCTATATTTTAACAAGTTATAATTATCTTTTTATTTTTTTAGGAAAAAACAATTTTTTATTACAAATAATTTTGTGTTAAAATTTCTAGCATCATTCTTGATAGTATATAGCAAGGGCAATACTCAAAACCACGGAGTTATATACGAAAACTCAGAATTTTATAAAGCAGGACTCAAATTTGTCCAATGTATTCGAAATTATACCGTTAGGAATAATTACTTTCTCTTCGGATTGGAAGATTGATTTTGTCAATTCCAATTTTATTAAATATGGAATAATGTATAGCCTAAATACGAATATTTCCAGTGGTGAAGATATTCTTGAGACTGAAATTTTTTCAGATTTAAATTTAAAGGATGATTTAGAGTCATTAAAAGAAGGTTACTCTTTCGAGAAGGAGATTAAAAGTCTCAAAACACTTGATAATAAATTTATAACTCTCCAAATAAAAGGCTCACCAATTTTTGAGCAAGAAAAATTTAACGGCGGAATATTAATAATTGAAGATATAAAAACCTCCCCGGTAAAGGACCTTGAACCGGAGATTTCATCAGATCACTTCGAGCAGATTTTTTCTCGTGGTGAAGATTTTTTAGCAATTACGGATAGTTCCGGATCATTAAAATATTCTATAGGTAAAAATGCAAAGTTGCTTAAAATTCCACCTTTCGGTTTTACAAAAAATCATATAACAAAATTTTTCGATTTGGATATTCAAGAAGAATTAAATAACAGTATTTCTGCTATCATTGATTCAAACATTCCCCAAAGAAAAAGATTTCAAATTAGAATAGATGAAGCAGAATTAATATTTGATTGCAGAATAGAACCAATACTCAACAAAAATAATGCTATACAATTTATTCTCTTTTTCTTTTACGATATAACTGAAATACTAGCCGAAAGACAATTATTAGAAAAAAAGATTGAAGAGTTTAAACAACTTGCAATAATTACGGAATCTATTAAAGATGCAATATTCGCTATTGATGAAAATGGCAATATTATATACTGGAATAAATCATCAGAGTTACTTTTTGGATATTCCAAGAGCGAAGTTTTCGGTAAAAATTTTGAAAAAGTTCTCGGCATTTTTGAAGACTCATTTTTTAATTCTCTTAAGTCCGAACTAGCGGTAACTAAATTTAAAAAAGTTACTATAAACGTTTTTATGAAAAACGGAGAAAAAGAAATTATAGATACTAAGTTCTCCATTTCCGATGAAAATCAATCATCTGTGATAGTGTTATGTTCAAATGAGACACAAAGGACACAATTTGAACAAAAACTAATTGCCTCGGAAGAGAAATTCAGAAATATTGTTACTCAGGCTTCAGAAATTATTTGCAGTTTAACACCGGCAGGCGAAATTATATATGCTAATCCGGCTTTCCATGATTTATTTGAGGTTAAATCCGAATCATTAAAGGGAATGAATATTAAAGAATTTATTGATCCGGAATTTCTCACAACTAATTCTTTCGATGTTGCAAAATTAGCTCAAAGAAAAGTGAAAAATTATGAACTTCATGTTTTAACTTACTTCGATAAAAAAATTGTATTGCAAGCTGGCTTATCACCTGTTCTAAATGAGAATAATTCGATTAAATATATTAATGCCATTTTTACTGACATCACGAGAAAAAAAACTGCTTTAAACGAATTAAATATATTTAGATCAGCTTTTAAAGCTTCACAAGATGGAATTATTGTTTTGTTCGATAACAGAATAATTGTTTCTAATACTTCCTTCTGCAATATATTCGGCTACTATTCGGAACAAGAGTTGAACGACAGGAATTTAACCGATTTCATTTTGGAAAACGATAGGCTAAAGGTTGAAAAATATTTAGAACAAGTTTCAAGCGATCAAGATGCTCCTTCTCGCTTCGAGTTTATGGCAAAAAGAAAAGATGGAATCCGTTTTTACGCCGAGGCTTCTGCTGCGGCATTTGACGTGGATGGGAAAAAACATATTCTGTTGGGAACACGTGATATCACCGAAAGGAAGCGGACACAACAAGCAATTAGGAAATCGGAAGAAAAATATAGAAATATAGCCGAAAATATTGATGACTTTCTTTTCACTTATGAAACAATGAACAATGCGTTAAAACCTGTGTTTTATACTTCTTCGGTTGAAAAAATTACAGGTTACAACCAGGCTGAGTTACTTTCTGATTCCAGACTTGTTCTTAAAATGGTTTACCCTGATGATCTTCAAGAAGTGATGCGAAAACTTAAAGGATTATTTAAGAGTAAAATTCAAGTTTCCGGTGAGTTTGAATTTAGAATTATAAACAAACATGGAAACATTGTTTGGATTAGGGCAAAGATAAATTTAATTAAAGACACGCAAAACAAAATTCAGAAAATATACGGCTTAGTCAGCGATATCACTTTACGTAAAAAAGTACAAGATGAGCTTACTAAATCGACGGAAGATTTGGTTAAACTTAACGAAACTAAAGATAGATTTATATCTATTATTTCTCATGATCTTCGCACACCATTTAGTTCAATTCTCGGATTTACAGATTTGCTTTTAGGCGATTCTGATCTTAGTCAGAAAGAACAAAGACAATACGTTGAGTTTATTCAAGAAGCTTCACGTTCAATGTTATCGTTAGTTAATTCATTATTGGACTGGACAAGATTACAAACCGGAAGAATTAGATTTGAACCACAAAGGGTTAGTGCACCAGAAATAATAGAAAATTCCATTAATGCTATGTCAGGTGTAGCTTATCAAAAAGTTATAAAATTAATTTCAAAAGTAGAAAAAGATGTTTTTGTTTTTGTTGATCGTGAACTAATTCTACAAGTATTCAATAATCTAATATCTAACGCAATTAAATTTACAAACAATAACGGAAGCATAACTATTTCAGTTCATCGCTCTCCAAGAACCAGATTTTTAGAGTTCAGTGTTCAAGATACCGGGATTGGAATTAAAAAAGAAAACCTAGATAAATTATTCAAAATTGATTCTAAATATACCTCCGAAGGAACCGCCGGAGAAAGAGGCAGCGGATTAGGTTTATCTTTAGTTCATGAAATTATTGAAAAACACGGCGGATCAATAAGAGTTGAAAGCGAATACGGAGAAGGTTCTAATTTTATCTTCACATTGCCAATCGCATCTGCAAATATTCTTTTAGTTGATGATAGCAAAACCGACCGGCTTCTTTATTCTAAAATTCTCAAAAATATTACTCCGGACTATAATGTTGAAATCGCATCCGACGGACAAGAAGCGCTAGACAAAATTTTAGAATCACCTCCTGCGCTTGTAATTACGGATCACATAATGCCAAGAATGACAGGTATTGAACTTATATTGGAATTAAAAAAAGCCGATATAAATGCAAAACCACCGATAATTATTTTAAGTAGCGATCTTGATAGAAATACAATCATTGAGTATTCTGAACTTGGTGTTGAAAATGTTTTCCAAAAACCGGTTAACCTTGCAAGCTTCAAAACTGCTGTTGAGAAGGAATTGCGTAAAGGTTTATTAGGACAATAAATTGCTATTTCAACAATATCATCTTTTTGATTGACGTAAACTTGCCGGCTTGAAGCTGGTAAAAATAAATCCCGCTTGATAGATTTTCAGCAGAGAAATTTATTTCATAATTGCCTGCGTTTCTTTCGTTATTAACCAATGTTTTCACTTCCCTTCCCAGTACATCGTAAACTTTTAGCGTAACAAATTCATTTTTCGGTAGTGAAAAGGAAATAATTGTGTTTGGATTAAATGGGTTCGGATAATTTTGGTTCAGAACATATTCAGTTGGAATTGAATTTAAGTTTTTGTCTTTAACATCTGTAATTTCTTCAACCATTGAAAATCTTATTGCGTCTGCACGTAAAACGGCATTCGGAGTTGATTCACCAGAGTCAATTATTCTTAAAGAGACATCAACACCGGATGGTAAAAAAGCTCTCATCCTTTTAACCCAATCCCCGCTTCCTAAATTTTGATCTACATGAATTGTATCCAAACCAACATCATCTATGCTTAAAACATAAATAGCATCTTTTGCGGAATTAACAGTAACAGGAAGAATTTCTTCCACGTCATAAATTCCGCTCCTTTTCAAATTAATATTAAACTGTGCCCAAGCCGGGGGATTTTGTCTTATGAATGCGTATCTGGATGAAGAATTATATGCTTGCGTAACACTTGTGTTCCACTGACCACTTTCAGAATAATTTTGAGGATCATCATTATCAACAAGTCTAAAGTAATTTAAAACCTCTGCTGAAAACGGTACAGGTTCAATTTTTTTAATTGCATCGTTACTTACCACGAAAAGAGTATCGCTAATCGATCCAATTTTTGATGTATGTAATTTTATGCTTATTGTCGTGTCCGACATTGGTGCAACTTGAATAGGAAGTTTTGCGGCAACGGTTATGTTTGTATTCTTACCGTATACATTACTTATTTCAAGATTACTAATACCGTTATTCTTAATAATCATATTATATGAAACGGAATCGTCAAGGCTTACAATTCCAAAATCAATAGGACTTTGAGGGATTTCTAATCTTCTTTGCCAAACTAGCGGTGAAATTTTTGTAACATTTACTGCGAAATCTTTCGATGAAGAAGTATTATTTATTCCTGTTGCTTCAAATGAATAATCAGAATTTGCTTGTAAATCGGGCGTAAAAACATAAACCCAATCGCCTGACTTTATAGTGTTCGGAAATAATTTTGAAGCTATTCTATTTCCATTATTTAGAATATCAAATCTAATTTTATTAATTCCATTGGTTAACGCAGGGACTTGAACAAATATATTATAAGGACCGGATTTATTTATATGAAAATTAAATTTAGAAGCAGCAGAATCATTAGGATTAACAACTGCCGTTCTTGCTTGTCCCGTCCACGCCGTATTAGTAGAATTGCTCCAACTTCCATAATCCTCTGAGTATTGTGAATCTGAGTTATCAATAAATTGATCATCATCTAACACATTATAGAATGCTGTTTTTTGATTTCCAACAGTATCGGTAACCTCGAAACCCACTTTAGCTAATTGGGATATATCCAGATCATCAGTTTGCCATGAGTTATTTCCTGTCTCTTTAGAATTTATTAGCGTATAATTTCCATCCCTATTTTTAATTGCTACCACAGGTTGAGCTTGAAAAATATTTTCATCGGTGCTGATATTAAAATTAATTTTACCGTTACTCTCATTAGGAGTAAATGTTATATTCGGTGCGGTTGTATCTGAAGATTTCAACCATTTTTGCATTGCTTCAACAGCAGTGCAATATTCAAACTTAACATCAGGATATTCGGCAGCTACCTGATGAGCAATCTGATTAATTCTTGTTATGTTATCTAAAAAATCATCTTCAGGCAAATGAGCCCAGAGACAAACGACCTGATCAATTCCTTTTTTAGCTTGTGAAAAAACATGGCCCATTAAAGCAGTATCCATACGCGCCATATATATTGATCTCACATTCCAGCCTTTTCCGTTACCCGGGAGCTGGTAATTATCATCGGACGGATGAAACGGCACAAATTCTCCGGTCGCCTTGGACCAGTCATAATCATTATCAATCGGTTCTGTTGTATCTTTATGAACGTTGGGATAATCGTTGTGCAAACTGAAAGGTAGAAGTTTATTAAGATAATGCTGCCAGTCATTATCCATATAATGCCAACCGCTTCTAAAAGAAACCGGGAAAGTATTTTCTTCTAAAAGAAATTCAGCTAAAGTTACATTAAAATCGTCCCGGCACTGATTAAATTCTTGTGCTTGATTCCAATAGAATTTACCATCGTTATTATAATCGCTCCAATAAAAAGTATGATAATGCAGTGAAAGTTCATCTCCCCATTGTTTTACTTTGTCACCGTGAAATCTTTTCATCAAGTATAAAGTCATAGTGTTAGCAAGCGGAAGATTCTTATTTGTTGCAAAACGGTAAACATTTCCCGCCATCATCCACCAAGTCATTTTTAAAGTGTTTCCGTATGAATCTTTAATCTGATTTCTAAAAGCGTCATCCATAACTTTATAGGCATTCCTGCTTATATCTGTATATAAAGAATAATTATAAGTGTCGTGATAAGTGGCTGTACCTAGCCCATCCCAAATCGCAGTATCAGAACCTAAAACGAGGTAAACTTTTCCTTGTGAAAAAACGTTTTGAGAAAACGATAATAAAATAATTGATACTAAATAGGTAAATACTGTAAATTTTTTCATTGGACGAATATTATAATTTTTGAAAATGTTTATTTTAACTTATAAAATTTTAACATAAATAAATGGCTATAACCGGAAACAGATAATTGCAATCCGTTTCCGGTTAAAAAATATTTAAAATGCCGAAATAAATCCCAATCCAATCCTACCATACTTATCGGTAAAATTATAACCATATTCGGCAACTAATCTAATATTTCTATGTAATAAATAGCCTAAATGTAGAGCACCGGATTTTTTATTTAAAGCTGATTGATCTGACTCGATATAATTAAAGAGTCCAACAGCATATACTTTACTATTATCACCTTCCGGTCTCAAAATTAATTCGGCAAATCCTCCCTTTGTTTTAATTTCTTTTGCTGAGCTTCCCAGGAAGAAAGGATCTTTATCGCTTCTATATAAGTACTGAACGTTTAGTTCAAAAGGTTCGACATCAATAGTTAAATCAGGACCAAACATTTGTACTTCATTAACCAGATTGGTGTTTTCTTCTTTTCCCCAATAACCGCAAGCACCTATACGAAGATTCTCAATAATATCTTGAGAAACTCGCCCAAATAAATTTTTATATTTATCCTTATCAAAATTTTTCAAATTATCCGCGGCACCTATCCCGTTTCCATTTAATATTTCTATTACAATATTGGTACCCGTCTCAAATCCATATGTCAGCATTAATCCTCTGTCATAAGTAAGATCTAAACCGGAATTTCCAACTTTTGTTTTATAAATATCATAATCTTCAAAAGGAAGTCTTAGCTCCCGTTTAAATAGCGGATCGGATACTTGAAATTGTCCTAAGTAAAGATCAAGTTCACTCCCAAACAAATTATTGAACATTATGAAAGCATCTTCTATTCCTGCAACATCTCCCCTTTCACTAAAAAAGAAGTAGAAATAATAACTTACATTTTGAGTAATAGCTCCACCCGATAGAAGCTTAAGTAAATAAGGAGTTTGGAAATCACTTCGCTCACTTTTCGAATTATTATATGTAACATAGCCTTCCAACCTGAGTGCAAGCGGCAGATCTCGGATCAAAGATAATTCTTGATCGCCGGTGTCCATATAATATCTCGGTGCATCTTTATCGGCTAATACAAACCCGTTTCCGGCAAATTCATCACCGTAAGGTTTTAATTTTGGAAAAGGAGAATGACATGTTTTACACGACATATTATATTTTCTGGCAAAAGCAGGGATTGCAAATGCCGATTCAAAATTTAAAGCAATAGTAAATAATATTACTAAAGCGATTTTTATTCTATTCATATTGCCCCCTAATCAAGTATGGTAACGTTAGTTGAATGCTCATTTACTTTTATAATCTCAGATTCCTCTTCCGGTACACCAAGAAAATCCGCGACAGGTTTTACAAGTTTTTGATAATTTAGAACTGCTGTTACTTTCATTTCACCCGGAGCGGCGTTAACAGGTACGTTAAAAGTAAGTGTTTCCAATTTTGTCTCGCGTGGTCCGATGCGGTAATCAACTCCCAACTCTTTTGTATTCCATTGCTGAATTGTCATTCTTCCTTGCGGGTCAAAATATGGCATTCGAAAAATCCTATCACCGATTGGAATTCCGTCTCTCTGAACTCCCTTAAAGTTGGGATCGTCTAAGGCAATACCCATATCTTGATATGCCAATTCGTCGGATCCAATTGTATAGTTTTCACCATCAAATCCTTTTTTATCAACCGGCAAATGATATATATTCCCTTTTGCATCAACAGCTTCTACATGCATCCATACAATCCTATCTTCAACAGAACCAGTAGGAAATTTATGTCCCGTTTTTTGATTAAATAGTGCGACCGTAAATTTGATTTTTTCACCCGGCTCAACTACTCTAATATCCGGATGAATTCTCAACTCAATAGTTCCCTTAATTTTTCCCGGATCATGAGCACCATGAAAAAGATGTTGACGAACATCAGAATATGAATTTCCCATAGCTGCGGATTTTCCTTGGGCGTAAGTCATGTGACAATTATGGCATTTCACACCTTCTTTTGAGTAAGGTCCCTCTTTCCATTCAAGGTGTGTTGATTTTACCCAAACTCCGTACGGATCTTTTTCATTATGACAGGTTCCACAAAATTCTGCTTCTTTCAGAAATTCCGATTTTACAGTATTGTGTTCAGGTGAATTAGGAGCATCACGTGGTCCGTATTTTGTATTTCCAGGTTCTGATACAAAATTAAAATTATGCGGTACATCTCCGCTAAAGCCGGTTACGGTATGACAAATATCGCAGGAAACCGATTCATTAGCGCGTGTCATTTTCTCCGGTTTTTGAGGTGGGATATCACCGGACATGAAAGCTAGAGGCGAATGGCATCCGTTACATCCCGCTTTTACGCCTGCAACAATATTATCTTTTTCAGCATGGGGAATCGCAAGTTTAAAGTATTCAATTTCATCCCAATGATGAGTATAAGCCTGTGACATCATTGCCTGGCTCCATTGCTGGTAAAAATCAGTATGGCAGGATGTCCCACAGAATTTAGGAGTTTGAAAATCATCATACTTCTTTGTACCAAGCGACTCCTCGCCGGCTTTAACCTGCGCACTCGGTTGAGAACAAATTGTAATGATTAATATAAACGCACTAACCATAATATTAAGTGTCTTCATATTTCCCCCTTTTATTAATGTTGTGTTTAAGGTTCAGTCAATTATTATCTCCTAATTTTTTTTGCATATGGTAAAAATACTCTTAATGAAATTCCTGGATTTTGAGCATTTCCTAATTTTGAAGGACTTAAAATTGATACTTTACCGCCGTGTCGTTCTATGATTTGTTTAATTATGGAAAGTCCAAGGCCTGTTCCTTCATATCCCTTTTGCTTAATATTAGATGCTCTGTAAAAGTCATTGAAAATCTTTTTTATTTCTAATTCCGGAATCCCAATGCCATTGTCAGAGACTTCAATTTCCATTCCGGTTTCATTATCTTTTAATATAATTTCAACAATCCCGTTTTCGTTTCCATATTTTATAGCATTACTAATGATATTAGAAAATGCTATTTCCAAAAGCATTGTATCTCCAACTATCTTTCCATTATTTTTTAAATCATATTTAGTTTTAAGTAACAATTTTTTCGATTCTATATTATCTTTCTGCCCGTCTAGTATTTGTCCAATTATATCCGGTATATTCACAACCTGCTGCGATATTTCATCAAGCAATCTTAACTTTGATACCTTTAACACATCGTTTGTTAGCTTTATTGCTTCGGCTGATCTTGTTCTTGCGCGACAAAGTTTAGCCGAGATATTACTGTCAACCTCCCCTAGAAATCCATGCAAGATCACATCTAGATATGAATGTACAGCCGCAAGAGGTGTTTTAATTTCATGCACAACTCCCATCACATATCTTTGTTTCTCAGTCTCAGCAGCTTTCAATTTCTCAATTGACTCAACTAATTTTTGCTCTATTATATATAATTGATTAGCAATCCTATTTGCAAGAAACACACTAATAATTATTACGAAACTAAATACCGTAAAGTATGAAACAATAAAATTGAAATTGTTGTAAAGAGGATATTCCAATAATCCACCAATTGAATGATGCGGAATAAAATTATAATACTCAGAGGAAATTAAAGCACCGAAAATTAATATCAGCAACACAGCCATTGAATAAATAACCGTTCCCGGTAGAATCATACTTCCTATAATCATATGGAAAACAAACAGCATAAAAAGCGGAGTCTCAATTCCGCCGGTATAATAAACCAAAAGGAAAAGTGCGCATAAATCAAGAAGCATTTGAACGAGTGAAAAATGAAGAGGGTTGAATTGACCGATTTGACCTTTAATATATCTGCGTAGCCAGTGCAAAAGGAAATTGTAAAATAAAATTGAAAGGTTGATGACTAAAATTGAATTTATTTGATCTTCTGTAAACGTAATTCCAAGAAGAAATTCAGAACTTGTTAAAAAAGCAAAAAGCATTAATACAGCACCGTAACGAAGCTTTATCAGCCAAAGGTTCCTAATCCTAACAGCTTCCCAAAATTCATTATAGTAACGCGCCCAAGCCGGAACTAATGTAATCATCCAATTCCCCTTTTTATTTTAATCTTATCAATATTCGATAAGAATAAGTGCTCCTTCAAAATAACAGAAGGAGCTATTGGATTGCGTTTATGTATTTTCGTAATTCACCGGTTATAACACTACCGGGAGGTGAGATAATTCTAAGAAATATATTTTCCTCTTTTAATATAATGAGTATGTAACAATTTATGGGATAATTTTCCACACGGACCCTCTGTTAAGAAATTCTCATAGATATATTTTACGTGCGGATTTTCATGAGATTTTCTAATCGGGAGTGATTCTTCTTCCGCATAAATTGCTTGCGCCCTTTTCTCTCGTATTTCTTCTGATGTTGGAATAGGCTGACCGCCGCCGCCTAAACAGCCGCCGGGACAAGCCATAATTTCCACAAAATGCACGTCATTTAATTCGCCGTTTTTTAACATTTCCATTACTTTTTTAGCGTTAGCAGTTCCATGTGCAACTACAAACTTTAATTCAACGCCTTCTAGAAATTTATATTCCTCAACACACTCCTCAAGCTTTACAGAAGCTTGTTTGACACCTTCAAATCCACGACATGGTTCAATTTTAAGATTCTCAAACGGAACAACTCTTCCGGTTACCAATTCATAAACTGTTCTAAGTGCTGCTTCCATAACACCGCCGGTTGCGCCGAAAATTAACCCCGCACCTGAGGCATCGCCAAAAGGTTCATCAAAAATCGATTTCGGCATTTCAGGTAAATATATACCTGCTTCCCGAATCATCTTTGCCATCTCTCTTGTGGTTAATCCATAATCAACATCTTTAAATCCGGATGCTTGCATTTCAGGACGATTACATTCAAACTTTTTTGCCGCGCATGGCATTAAGGCAACTGTTACAATATCTTCCGGGTTAATTTTTGCTTCTTCTGCATAAAAAGTTTTGATCAATGCGCCAAACATCTGTTGAGGAGATTTTGCCGTTGATAAGTAATCCAAATATTCCGGATAAAAATGTTCTATAAACTTTACCCAGCCGGGAGAGCAAGAAGTAAATTGGGGTAGTTTTACAGATTCATCTCCGTCAACAACCACTTTTTTTATACGATTTAATAACTCTGTACCTTCTTCCATAATTGTCAAATCAGCTGTAAAATTTGTATCAAAAACTCTATCGAAGCCAATCCTTCTTAATGCAGTATTTAGCTCACCCGTAAAAGAGTGTCCCGGTTCTATTCCAAATTCTTCTCCGATTGCTGCTCTGGGAGATGGAGCGGTTTGAATTATGACATGTTTATTGGGATTATCAATTGCATTCCAAATTTCATCGGAAGGATCGTTAGCTCTTAGCGCTGCTGTGGGACAACGATTTATGCATTGTCCGCAATTTATACAGATAACATCGGCAAGCGGTTTATCTAAAAAAGTTCCGACATGGGTTTCATGGCCGCGTTCAATTGCTTCCAAAACACCTACTTCCTGAAGATCAATGCAAGTTCTTACACAACGCCTGCAAAGGATACATTTATTCATATCTCTGACAACTGCAGCCGATGATTTATCCACTTCATATTTTGGAGAATCAATGTGCCCAAATGTAAAACTGTCAACTCCGTATTCTTTTGCAAGGTTTTGTAATTCACAATTTCCGTTTCTAAAACATGAGTAACATTCACCATAATGTTCACTTAGTAAAAGATCGATAATATGCCTTCTTGCTTTTCTAACCATAGGTGTTGAAGTATTAATTTTAATAGGCGAAGTGATTGGAAAAGAACAGGATGTTTGCAATGTTCTCATACCTTCAACATCAACAACGCAAACTCTACAAACTCCGGCAATACATAAATCCTGATGATGGCAAAGAGTTGGAATATGAATTTGATTTTGCCGACAGGCTTCAAGTATAGTTGTTCCGAGTGGAACTGAAAATTTTTTCTCATTTATTTGAATACTTACGGTTCCACCAATTGCTGAGGTATCTTCTGGTTTATCAACTACGTGAGGTTGTTGACTAACAGGAACTCTAATGTTTTCACGCTTTACCATTATTTTTTCCCTTTCCGTTTGAGCCGAAAATTTCTTCCTTAAAATTTTCCAGAATTGAAATAAATGAGTTTGGACTTGACTGACCTAATCCGCACTTTGATGCTACTTGCATTGTTTTACCTAGTTCTTTTAAGTTATTTATATGAGCAAATGTATAATCGCCTTTTTCTATGCTTTCAACACCTTCAAGCAATTTTACATTTCCTATTCTACAAGGTGTGCATTGACCGCAAGATTCCTCGACAAAGAATTCCATGAAGTTTTTTAAAACTTTTAACATGCTACGGCTTTCGTTAAATATCATTATCGAACCGCCTGTAGCAGCATCTTCATAAGCAAGCACTCTATCGAATTGAGATTTGGGAATGCAAGTTCCTGAAGCTCCTCCTACTTGTACTGCTTTCGTATTCTTAGCACCAACAAGTTCCAATAATTCTTTTATACTAGTTCCCCAGGGAAGTTCGTACACACCCGGTTTTTCACAATCACCAGAAACGGAAAATAATTTGGAACCTGAAGATTTACTTGTCCCGCATTCTTTATACCATTCTCCGCCTTTCATAATTATGTGAGGAACGGAGGCAAGAGTTTCTACATTATTTACAACAGTTGGATGTCCCATATAACCTGTGTTTACAGGATATGGCGGGCGATTTCTCGGTTCTCCTCTATAACCTTCTAGGGATTCTATTAGCGCTGTTTCTTCTCCGCAAACATAAGCTCCGGAACCTAATCTAATCGAAATATCAAAATTAAAATCCTTTTTGCCTAATATTTTACTACCTAATAAATTTTCGTCTCTCATTTTTTGAAGATAATCTTCCAGTGACTTCAACATATATTCATATTCGCCACGCAGATATATAATACCAGTCTTTGCTCCGATTGTGTATCCTGCGATAACCATACCTTCAAAAACTAATTCAGGATATTCAAGTAGTAATACTCTATCTTTAAATGTTCCCGGTTCGCCTTCATCAGCGTTGCAAACAATAAATTTTTTATCCGAAACGGATGCTGCCGTCAACATCCATTTAGTAGCTGTAGGAAACCCGGCACCTCCGCGACCTTTTAATCCCGAAGATTTTAATTCGAATAAAATGTTTTCTCTACCTAACTCAAGAGCTTTTTTAACTCCCTCGCCCTGATTATACTTTGAGAATAAAACAGGACCGATTCTTTTCTTTTCTTTTAGTAATTCTTCCATTTTTTCTCCTATTTTATCTCATTCAATATAAGAACGGCAGTTTCCGGATCGAGCTTCGTATAAACTCTTTCATTCACAAGCATTGCAGGCCCTTGATCGCATAGCCCCAAACAATTTGTAAACTCTAGTGTTATTCGCTTGTCCTTTGTTGTTTCTCCGAAATCTATTCCGAGTTCTCTTTTAACAGCTATTTCGACTTTATCTTTTCCGCTCATGTCGCAAGCAATTGTTCTACATAAACGAACAATGTTTCTTCCGCTCGGTTTTGAATGGAGAAATGAATAGAAAGATATAACGCTTTCAACTTCAACAGGATGAATACTTAGCAGCCTGGCAACTTCCTGCTGAGCAAAGTCTGAAATATATTTATGTTTCCTTTGAACCGCCTGAAGTATTTGTAATAAAGAAGACCTTTCACTTCCATATTGTGTTACCAGAAACTCAATCTCTTCAGACAATGCATTTTTTTCTAATACCAACATGGCTTACTCCTTTACATGAAGTTTTAACAATTTTTCAACTTTCTCAACGAGCAGCATTGGTGAGATTGGTTTTTCTACAAAGTCATCAACCGGGACGAGTTCATTTATTCCAAAATCCATTCCGATAGTCTTAGAAACTGATGTGTACATCAAAATGGGAATGTGAATGTTTGCTTTGCGAAATTTTTGCGCAAGGAAAAATCCGTCGTCTGGTTCGTTCATCATAACATCCAGAATTATCAAATCCGGAGAGTTTTCTTTTACTAACTTAAAACCTTCATCAGGATTTGTAGCTGTAATAACCTCGAAACCTTTCGAATTTAATACTAGCGTACTTGCATCAAGGATATCAGGATCATCATCAATAATTGCAATTTTAGTCATATTGAAATCCCCTAAATCAATTAATGTTTATATTATTTTAGTTCTACCTTAAACCAAAACTCATATGCATATTTATTTTGACAAATTTAATTGGAATGGTAGAGAGACAACAATTTTAGTACCTCTACCAAACTCACTCTTCAATTCAATTTTACCCGAATAAGAATCAATAATTCTTTTAACTATTGATAACCCAAGCCCAGTACCGCTAATGTCTTTTGTAAATTCATTTCTGGCTCTATAAAATTCATGAAACAATTTATGTTGCTCTTCTTCTTTAATTCCGATCCCGGAATCTTCTATACTAGCAACAACGAAATGTTCATTAAAATTAACCGAAATATTTATTGTCCCATTTTCTCTATTATATTTAATAGCGTTGCTTATCAAATTTGTAAAAAGCCGGTTAATTTCTTCACTATCAGCCTGTATAAAAGGTAAATCTTGTATGGAGACAAATTCTAAATTCAGATTGCGTTTATTAATTTCATTTTGAAATAATTCTACAATTGATCTTATTATATCCGCAACATTTAGATTAATTAACTCTCGTTTAACAGTCTTCATTTCCATTCTGGAAATATCGAGTAAATCATTAACCATTTTTAAAAGTGAGTCCAGTCTAAATTCTGATCTCTCAATAAAATTTTTTCGCTGTTCATCAGATAGGGAAATTGAGGGATCATCCAGAAGTTTTAGATATCCAAATACAGCAGCTAACGGAGCCTTAAGTTCATGAGAAACCATTGAAACGAATTGTGATTTAAGATGCTCAATTTTTTTAATAGCCGTTATATTCTTTATTACTAAAGCTACACCGGCAAGACTCCCGTTTGAATGAAGAACTGATGAGGCTGTTGCTTCCACAAAAAGTTCTCCGCTTGGTTTAATTTCTATTTGTTTGGAATAAGATTTTTGTTCAGTGATATTGGATTGCAAAAACTTATCTATAAGTTCGCTAACTTCAGGGTGAAGCTTATCAACTATATATGACTCAAGAACGATCTTTTCTAATGATAAATACTTAAGAGCGCCGGGATTATATAAAACCGCTTCACCATCTTTATTTACAACTAAAACCCCATCTTTAATTGAATTTATAATTGTATTGAGTCTCGTCTTTTCGAATGCAACTTCAAGTAGTCTTTCTTCCCTTTCCTTTTTCCAGTTTTCAGCTTCAATCTTAATAAGTCGCCTATCGTATCCTTGTTTTAATTGGAACAATAGTTCTTCTGGAGTAAAAGGTTTTAATATGTACCCGAATGCGCCAAGCTTTGTCGCTTCTATGGCAGTTTCATAACTAGCATATGCAGTTACAATATAGGAAATGGTATTAGGATGAATTTTATTGATTGCTTTTAAAACATCTATTCCATCAATATCCGGCATTTTTAGATCGATCAAAGCAAGGTCAAATTCTTCCGAAGTTCCGGCAAGGATTCCTTCATTACCGTTCTCCGCGGTTGCAACAGAGTAACCTTCTTTTTCTAATAACCTTTTTGTGCCAAGTCTTAACCCTTTTTCGTCGTCTACAATTAGCACGCGAGGTTTTTCATTTCTTTGCATATTACCTGCTTAATGAATTAACTCAGTTAATATTGCTACTGTTGTTAGATAAAAGTCTCAGCAAACATTATAAAACTGTTTTCTGTAAAAAATAATCCTCTAACTTCTGAACAAGGTCTTCAATTACCACAGGCTTGTTCATAATCTCATCGCATCTTAACCATTCTTTTTCTTCTTCCGTTGCTACACCAAACTTAAATCCCGTTACATAAGTAGCAGAAGTCAAAACTATCACGGGGATATTTTCCCCAAAAGGTTCTTTTCTAATTTTATAACTAAGAATGAAACCGGAATCATGTTCTTCCATAATTAAATCAATAACTGCAGCATCGGGTTTTTCTTTCTTAAAAACTTCGTAACCATCCACGGCATTTTCAGCGGTCACTACTTTATAACCTTTTAATTCTAGAGATAATTTATTTTGTTCCAATAGATCTATATCATCGTCTACTAATAATATTTTTTTACTGCTATCCATTTTAATAAGCGCTCCTTAATTAAGATTTATTCTTTGCATTGAAACTTTTTGGGGAAGTTTCAATTTAAATATTGTACCTTGATTTTCGTTACTTTCAAATGTAATTGAGCCTCGGTGCATCTTTATTATTCCATATGAGATTGCTAACCCAAGTCCGGTTCCTTTACCAATTTTTTTAGTTGTGAAAAACGGGGAAAATATCTTACCAAAATTTTCTTTTGAAATTCCACATCCGGAATCCTTAATTGTTAGCTCATATCCATTTTTAGTATTATAAATATTTACAACTATTTTTTTCTCATGGTTATCTTCCATCGCTTCACAAGCATTATTTAATAGATTCAGTATTACTTGTTTTAACTGATCATAATCGGCTTCAATAATATTATGATTTTCAATACTGTTAAACTCTATTGTTATGCTGTCGCAGAATTTGGCCAGTACACTTTTTATTGTTCTTTTTATCAAATGGTTGATATCAAATTCTGTAACATTTAATTTCCCCTGGCGCGCAAAATCTAGAAGATTGGAGACGATATTTTTGCATCTGTTAGCTTCCTCAACAATCAGATTTAAATCTTCTGAGTATTGAGGATTTTTCACTTTTTCAGCTAAATCATTTTTCAACATCGATGAATAAAGTAAGATAGTTCCGAGAGGATTATTAATTTCATGAGCAACACCGGCAGCTAATTGTCCAATTGATGCTAATTTTTCTGCAGACTGCAACTGCTCTTGAGTATTTTTAATTTCATTATAAGCACTGTCTAACTTATCGATCAAAAACGGCAGACACATATCTTTTTCAGCCAAATCTTTAGCAATAGCTACAGCATATTCTCTACAAGTTCCGTAACCGCATGCGCCACAATTCAATTCATCTTTGAGTGAGAATTTATTGGTCCTGGCTAGAATTTCTTTAATTCTGTTTTCTGAAGGAAATGGTCTTCGCTGATTTCTATTTGTAAACTGTCTTTTTAGATTTAATTCTCTACTGTTATAAAGATTACTCTTCCAAATCTGTTTGTCAACCTGGTTTATTTTACTTTCAACATATCCGATTATTTTTTCCCTTCGTGCGTAATAGTTTAGATCACTATCAATAGCAGGGCCGCTTATGCAGCCTTCGCAAAAAAGTATATCCACAAACTTGGAATTAATATGCTTGTTAGATATTTCTTCTATTAATTCTAAAACTTTTTTCTTTCCTTCAACAACAATTATCTCTTTTTCTAAAATATCTCCGGATATTTCGGCAGTCTTTAATAACCCACCCGCAAGCGGATAGGATTTTCCCATGAACGCATGCGGCGGATCAAAATCAATTTCATCGAGTTCTTCAAATAGTATATTTCTATCAACAAATATTTCTTTTAATTCTGAGAATGTAAGAACTGCATCAACTGCATCATCAACTTCAGTATTTTTGTACTCACTTTTCTTTGCAACACAGGGGCCAATAAATACAACTTTCATTTCGGGATCGACTAAACTTTTAATATATCTACCCAAGGCAATCATTGGAGAGACTATCTTCGCTATATTTGGTATTAACTCAGTATGATACATTTCGATATAATTAACAACCGCGGGACAACTTGAACTGATCAGAGTTTGGTTGTTTTCGTTTTTGTATTCAGATAAATACAACGGACTAATTAAGTCTGCACCAAAAGCAGTTTCAATTACAAGATTAAACCCAAGTTCTTTAAGCGCAGATGGAAGTTTATTATAATTATCAGGAAAGGATGCAACAAAAGAGGGAGCTACTATTGCAGCAGTTTTATTCTTGGCAGATAAAATTGAAAAGACTAAATCAACATCACTTAATATTTGTTTTGCATTTTGAGAACACACTTTAACACAGTGCCCACAAGAAATACATCGTTCCGGAATGACCGCTGCCTGGCCATTAATTACTTTAATTGCCTTTGCTGGACATTCGCGAATACACGAATAACATCGTTTACATTTATCTTTTATAGTGTTTACAATTTCGTAGCTCATAATAACCCTCATAAGAGAGAAGTGAGAGTCTTCTCCCCTGAGACTCTCACACTACCCGACAGCAAAATGATACTTGGTCATTCAATCGGTATAACTACTTGCTTAGATTTTTTATCATAATATTCAGTATGTAATATTTCATGCGCTTTATGCGAATTTGGTTCATCAAAAAATTCTTTGTACAATATCTTTATCGATTCATTTTCATAGGATCTTCTTAGTTTCATATTATTATCTATTTGATATAAAGCTTTCATTCTCTTTTGAATTTTTTCAGGTCTTTGGTGAATCGGCTGACCTCCACCATTTATACATCCACCGGGACAAGTCATAACTTCAACAAAATGATATTTTGATTTTCCTTCAATAATTTCATCTAAAATCGGATCAATATTACCGATACCGTTTACAACAGCTACATTTAATTTTATATCGTTAATATTTACTGTTGTTTCCTTTACTCCATCAAGTCCTCTAATATTTTGCAGATTCAAATTTTCAAGATGCTTTCCCGTTAAGTCAAAATATGCCGTTCTTAAAGCTGCTTCCATAACTCCGCCGCTTGCGCCAAAGATTGCAGCGGCTCCGGTAGATTCCCCAAGTGGATTATCAAATTCATCCTGGGGTAATGCTTCAAAATCAATTCCCGCTAGCTTAAAAAAACGAACAAGTTCCCGTGTAGTTAAAACAGCGTCAACATCAGGAAAATGTTCCTCAGAAAGTTCAGATCTATTTGATTCATATTTTTTTACCGTACATGGCATAATAGAGGCAACAAAAATATCTTTTGGATCAATACCCATTTTTTTTGCATAATAAGTTTTAACTACTGCCCCTTCCATTTCATGCGGTGATTTACAACTCGAAAGATTTTCCAATACTTCGGGTCGATTTGATTCGACATACTTTACCCATCCCGGACAGCAGCTTGTAAACATAGGAAGGGTTTTATTATTCTTTATTCTATCAACAAGCTCAGCAGCTTCTTCTATTATTGTTAGATCTGCGGCAAAGTTTGTATCGAATACTTTATTGAAACCTAATCTCCTGAGCGCTGTAACAAGTTTGCCGGTTACATCCGTGCCTAAAGGTAAATTGTATTCTTCACCTAGCGTAGCTCTTACGGCAGGCGCAATTTGAACTACTGTAAATTTTCGTTTATCGTTTAACGCATTTGCAACTTCTTTAAGAGAACTTTTCTCTCGTAAAGCCGCAGTAGGACAAACAAGTATACACTGTCCGCACAAGATACAATCGCTAACATTTATTCCTTTATTATATGGTGTAGTTACAATGCTTGAAAATCCTCGCTGGGTAAAATCGATCGCACCGATTTTTTGTATTTCGTGGCAAACTCTCACACACCTTCCGCATAATATACACTTTGCCGGATCTCGTTCCATGGAAGCACTAGAAACATCAATCGCGTGGCACTTTGATTCTCCTACGTATCTATGTTCTCTAATACTATATTGCTCTGATAAATCTTGAAGTTCGCAGTTCTTATTTCTAACGCAAACCAAACAATCTTGCGGATGATTTTCTACCAGTAACTCTACTATTGTTTTTCTCGCTCTTCTAACTCGTGCAGAATTAGTTTCAACTACCATACCCTGATAAATAGGATAAGCACAAGACGGTATCAATCCACGCTGACCTTCTACCTCCACAGAGCATATTCTACAAGCTCCTGTAGGTTCAAGCTCCTTAATATGGCATAAAGTCGGTATATCAATTCCAACTGATTTAGCCGCATCTAGAATAGTCATTCCTTCTTCTGCGTTAACCTTAATATTATTAATTGTTAATTGAACCATTAATTTCCCCGTAAAATCTTTCTTAGTTAACAGAAATTGCCTTAAATCGACAAGCTTCAAAACACATTCCGCATTTGATACACTTATCTTCAATTATATAATGAGCATGCCCTTTTTCTCCTGCAATTGCCTCGACTGCACATCTACGAGTACATACACCACATCCATTGCAAATATTATTGTCTATTGTAAAAGTCAGCAATTCCTTACATACAGCAGCAGAGCATTTTCTATCATAAAGATGTTCCTCATATTCATCTTTAAAATATTTCAATCCGGATAAAACCGGATTTGGTGCTGATTGCCCAAGTCCACACAAGGATGTATCTCTAATAACATCAGCTAATCTCTTAAGATGAATTATTCCTTTAAATCTTTGAAGTTGATCTGTTTTCTGTTTTGTTTGTTTATAACTTACCGGAACCCGTTCGATAATTTCCAGCATTCTTTTCGTGCCTTCTCTACAAGGCACACATTTGCCGCAAGACTCGTTTTGTATAAAAGTTAAAAAGTATTTAGCTACATCAACCATGCAAGTATCTTCATCCATAACTACAAAACCACCGGACCCCATCATGGCACCAACAGCTTTCAAAGATTCATAATCAACCTTAGTCTCTATAACGCTGTAAGGCAAACATGCGCCAGATGGACCGCCAATTTGTACGGCCTTAAATAATTTATCATCGGGAATCCCACCGCCTATTTCGAATACAACATCCTCAAGTTTAATTCCCATTGGAACTTCGACAAGTCCGGTATTTTTTATTTTACCGCTAAGCGCAAATACTTTCGTCCCTTTACTGGTTTCTGTACCAATACTCGAAAACCAAGTAGAACCACGATTAATGATTGTTGAAATATTTGCAAAAGTTTCAACATTGTTAATAACAGTAGGTTTTCCCCAAAGTCCTGCAATGCTGGGATAAGGAGGACGAGGTTTGGGCATTCCCCTTTTGCCCTCAATCGATGCAATTAATGCAGTCTCCTCGCCACATACAAATGCTCCCGCTCCCATTTTAATTTTAAGTTCAAAGTTAAAATTACTGTTAAGAATATTATCTCCAAGTAATCCGTATTGAAGACATAGATTAATAGAATTTTCCAATCTTTTAATTGCAAGGGGATATTCTGCTCTACAATAGACAAAACCCTTTGAAGCACCTATAGCATAAGCCGCAATCAGCATTCCTTCAATAACTCTAAAAGGATCGCTCTCTAAAACAGATCTATCCATAAATGCACCCGGATCACCTTCATCGGCATTGCAAATCAAATATTTTTGATCTGCATTTTGGTTAAATGCTAACTCCCATTTTTTACCTGTAGGAAATCCGGCACCGCCTCTACCTCTCAATCCACTTCCAGTTATTTCCTTTATAACATCGTGAGGTTTCATCAATCTCAGTACTTTATCTAATCCCTTAAATCCACCATATGCGATAAATGCATCCAAAGAAGCGGGATCAATAATTCCGCAATTTTGCAATACAATTTTCTGCTGGTGTTTGAAAAAAGGGATACTATTTAAAGAAGGAATCTCTTCCGAATGATTACCATGGCTTCCTAATAATTTCTCCTTAAAAATTCCTTTTTCAACTATCGTTTTTTGAATAAGTCGAGGAACAATTTTAGGTAAGATTTCACAATAAGAAATTCTATCACTACCGGGTAATTTAACATCAACTATAACTTCTTTAGCACAATAACCAATACATCCTGTCGCCTCAATGAAAGCGGTAATATTTAATTTTTTTAATTCAGCTCTTATCGCTTCTTCAACTTTTCGAGCACCTGATGCCAAACCACAAGTGCCCATACCGATGTATATAATCGGGTAGTCGTGTTCTTCGTATTTAAGCTTTTTATTTAAATCACTTAATTTATCTTCACATTCTTTATTATGATGACAAAGAGGACCTTCTGTACAGCATCTTACAAAGAGTTCACATGGTTTATCTGCAGAATGCCAACACTCGTTACAACATTTATCAATAAACGATTTCATGCTAAGCTCACCTCCGCATCTTTATCAGATTCCGCATTTTTTGTTTCGTTTGCGCATCTCTTTAGGAGATTAGGAATATCTTTAACTGTCAGTCGTCCGAAGTATTCATCGTTTATTGTTATAACCGGGGCTATACTGCAAGCACCTATACAGTTAACAACTTCTAAGGTATATTTTTTATCCCGGGTAGTTTGTCCGGCGCTTATATTTAAAGTTGATTCTATTGCGTATAAAATATTAGCAGAGTTTTTTACATGACAAGCCGTTCCACGGCAAACTCTTATAACATTCTCTCCTAAGGGAGTTAATCTGAACTGATTATAAAAAGTAGCAACACCATAAACTCGACTTAAAGGTAGACCAACAAATTCCGAAATTTCCTGGACTGCGAGTTCAGGTAAATATCCGTATATATTTTGAACTTCCTGTAGCAGAGGTATGAGCGTGCTTTTATCCTGTCTCTTATATTTTTCAAAGATTTTATGATGCATTTTTTACTCTATGTTTTTATGTCGCGTTCTGTCAACATTTAATACACATATTAAATGCCACAAATCAAATTTTAAAAAATGCGTTTAAATCAAATTTGGCAGAGTAAAGCCATAACAAGTTGTAATTCTTTCCAACAAATGGTAAAAATGTTTGTCAAATAAGATACTTGGTTGATAATAGGTAAATCTATTTAATTGGCAAATGATTATTATTAGCAGGTAAATAAGGATAAAGATTTGTTATACGGAAGCGAATCCAACAGTTAATTATTAGTTAACTTAACTTTTTCCATTCGCTTATTGCTTCAGAAAATGGTATTAGAGCTCTTGGTATTGCCCCATGCAAATAAGAGACAAGAACTCCATAATTAGTAATTGGTACATCTATTAGCTTTGCCTGGTTTATACGGCTTTGCATAGTTTGTTTTGTGATCATACATCCGCCGCAATGAATTATAAGTTTATAATCCTCCAGGTTGTCGGGAAAATCAGAGCCACTTTTAACTTCAAACTTTAAGTCCTTATTAGTATATAGTTTTAGCCACCTAGGAATTTTTATTCTTCCGATATCATTCTTTTGCGCATGATGCGTGCAAGCTTCGGCGATTAATATTTTATCTCCATCTCTTAATTCTTTTACTCTGATTAGCCCTTTAACAAAATAAGGAAGATCGCCTCGCTGTCTTGCCATAAGAATAGAAAACGTTGTAAGTTTAACGTTATCCGGAACTTCAGAAGCAACGCGCATTATTGCCTGACTATCAGTTACAACCAGGTCAGGAAGGCTTTTAAGACTATGAAGGACTGATTTAAGTTCATTATCTTTAGCAACAACAACAATTGCATCTCCGTCAAGTGCTTCTCTAATAGTCTGAACCTGGGGTAATATTAATCTTCCTTTCGGTGCCCCAAAATCTATGGGAACAACAAGCACCACAACGTCGCCCGGTCGTACCAAATCACGAATCAAAAGTGATTCAGTTTCATTCGGCAGTAAATGAATTACTTTTGCTTTTAGTATGTCCAGTCCAACATTTTCCTTACATGAAACTTCGAAATGTGTTACGCCTAAAAATTTAAGTTCTCCTATTAGTTCTAGATTAACACCAAATTCAATCTTATTTACCGCAACAACAAAAGGCAAAGAGATTTTAGTAAGATGTCTAAATAATTCCTTCTCTTCGGAACAAAGCTTTTCCCTTCCATCTAGTACAAAAATTGCAAAATCAGCAGAAGCTATTGCTTTAAGTGTCTTGTCAATTCTTTTACCTCCGAGTTCACCTTCGTCGTCAATCCCGGCAGTATCAACCAACACGATCGGGCCGTATGGCAATAGTTCCATTCCTTTCCTAACAGGATCTGTTGTTGTTCCGGCAACATCGCTAACAATACTTAATTCCTGTCCGCTAAAAGCATTAACCAATGAAGATTTACCAACATTGCGTCTTCCAACAAATACAATATGTCTTCGTTCTGACTTTGGAATATTGTTCATTTAAATTCTCGCTGCATTTTTCAAGAAACTAGAATACTCATAAAAGCTCTAACTATACTTGCTATATAAATTGACTCATTAATTAAACTGTAATAATAAAATCAACTTTTTATTTACTTAATAAAATTTTCCCCTCCAATGATAAGACAAAAAGCGTTCCATTTTAAATTGAATCAAAACAAATTCTTCAAAATCGTTTTTTACTCTAAAACCGCATAAAAAGTAATTTATCTATTATTTTTCTTCTCTTAAATAAGAAATTTATTTCTTATTAAGTCCTAAAAACAAGCAATTATGTACTATTAGCTTTGGTATATTAATTGACTTACTAATAGGGTAAAGAGCTGATTGAATCTTAAAATCGCCGATGGACCCGGACGTTCATTAAAAATTGCATCTTTAAATTGATGTTGTTTTTTCATAAAAAAGCCCCGCATAACGAATGCGAGGCAAAAGTAAAATTACATATAAAATGAAGTATTATTTTCTTTTCAATACAATTCCTGATGTCGGCTCAACTTCAATCTTACCTGAAACAGATTTTAAGGATTCTATTCCGGCGGCTTGACCATTAACCAATTCATCCCAATTACCTTCCGGTAATTCAAACTGCTGTGCTTTATTTGGATTAGCGTTTAACAAAACCATAAACTCTTCAGTTTTATAATTTAATGAATAACCCAATGCAAACTCGTTATTTTTAAGGTTAATAAATTTAACATCGTCATAAGGCGTTCTTCTAAAAGCATCGTACTTATTTCTGAGAGCAATTAAACCTTTATAATAATCAACTAAATCAGAGTTAATTTTAGCATGATTATAATTCATGTAATTTGTTTCGTTGTCCTTGTTATAACTATTATGATCAATTCTTCCCTTTTCAGGATCATCAATGTCTTCGTTATATGGTATTACTTTGGTGCGTGCAAACTCGGCACCTTCCTGCATCATTACCATTCCCTGGGATGTAAACAAAAAGAGCGATGCCAATTTGTTTAATTTAAGTTCTTCCGGATTTAACTTCACAAAGTTATCAACGTCCTTAATTATTTCATCAGGTGTAGCGCTTTTGGTTGCAATTCGAATAAAATCTCCAAGCGTATATCCATCGTGAGAAGCTAAGTAATTTACTGAATGCTGTTTCTTTTGGAAAAGTCCGAATTTATCTTTTACCAGAGTACCTTTCACATAACTTTTAATTCTATCCGGATTATTATTTCCATACCATTTTCCAAAAATCCATCCCAAACCATTTATAGGATTTTCACCTTTTATTCCATTTCTGATTTGGTCATTCCATGATCCCCAGCCACGGAGAGAGAAGCCTGCCGGATCATATCCGCCGCCCCAGGGCTCACAAACAAATACGACATTAGGATTAATTTTCTTTGCTTCTCTAATAACTTCCTCGATTGTTCCCCAGTCTAGTAATTTGCCAAGATCGAATCTAAAGCCGTCGACGTGATACTCCTTCATCCAATAAAGTATAGACTCGACAATCATCCTTCTTGCCATCGGCCTTTCGGTTTTAAAATCATTTCCGCAACCGCTTTGTGTGATAAAATTACCTTTATCATCGAGTCTGAAATAATAATCCTTATCAATCTGCTTTAGATTACCGAATTCGTATTGAGATATATGATTATAAACTACATCCATCATTACGGCAATTCCATCTTTATGAAATGCTTTAACCATATCTTTAAAATCTTTTATTTGTCTACCGCTGGTTCCGCTCCATGTATTCCATTCCAAATTCTTTGAATCTTCGCTATAAAAATCTTCAGGAGCAAAAAATGCTGCTGTCATGTATCCCCAATAATTTCGTTCGTAAGGATTCCAAGTGTTATAGCTGCCGTTTATGGAATCTTTGTAAGGAATTTCGATGTTAGCATATTCTTGAGAAGGTAAAAGTTCTACAGTATTAACACCGAGATTTTTGATATAATCAATCCCGCCGGTTTTATCATGTTCAATTAATCCTTCGTAAGTTCCAGGCTTATTGGAACCCGAAGAATTATCTGCTGTCATATCGCGAATGTGCATTTCGTAAATTACAAGATCTCGCCAATCTCTCTGAATCCAGGTATCGCCTTCCCAATTATAATTATTTTCCTTTACAACAATAGAACGACGCGGACTAAAATATGTATTATAAGTTGCAACAGCTTTTGCGTACGGATCAATACAGATTACATCTTTAGACTCAGGATAATTTTCATGAAAAACTTTGAACCCATAAAAAAGCCCATACTTCTCGCCATCAACCGAAGTTTCCCAAACACCTTCGCTATCGCGAATCATTTTATAATCTGAGCCTTGTTTTTCTTCAGGCTTCTGAAAAGTAACCAAGGTTACTTCTTCAGCAGTAGGGGCAAATAACCGAAAATACGTTTTACCATTTTCAACAAAAGAACCTAGTTTTTTATTTGAATAATATTTATCCAAGTTATTAATTTCTTCATTTCCCTTTTTGTCTGCCCCTATATCTTCAGATTTGGTTTTATCACTTATGAACAAATCAGCTCCTCTTGAATTGTTAATAATTAAGCATGAAAAAATAAGCAGTAAAAAAAAATTTACATCTTTCATTAAACATTCCTGTTATTTAATATCATATAAAGTAATATAAACTCGCTATCAAATATTGTGGATTTATAAGTTCATTAACAAAAGCTATATACAAATCACAATTATTCTGAAAAATTTATAAGCATTATTTAAAACTTATGTTACTTTCTTTATTAAATGGAATTTTAACGAACAATAATTTATTATCCTCATCATAGCAATAACCTTGAACAGAGCCTTGAAGCTTTTCAAGGTTCAAATATTTTTTTAATTCCAATGAACCTGAAAGTACTGTTTGCACAAAGTTGACAGCAACAAACTTTATAAGATAGTTCCTTATTCCAGTATCGAAGTTATTATAAGATTGTTTAATCATAAAATTAGATTTTTCAGAAGAGTTATTAAACTCAAATTTTGTAATGGAATAGTCACCCTTTTCATAATTATTTGAAATTCCATCATCCTCATATAATGAATAATTACTTTCACTTGATGGAAAAACAACTAAATTAAGTTCAGTCATTTGTTTCTGTCCGACATACTGTTCAATATCTTGCATTGGAACTATACCACCCTGTTTGATAAAGATTGGAATTTGATCGATCGGCGCACTTACAATAATCCACTGATTCCCTTCATAAACTTTGTTATTCCACCAATCATACCATTTTCCATCCGGTAAATATAGTTTCTTAAAATTAGAATGTTCATCAACAACAGGTGCAACCAATAAATTTTCACCAATCATAAATTGGTATTGGGCATCGTTTGAATAACAATTTTCATCATTTTGATAATTTAAAAACATCGGGCGCATTATCGGTAAACCGGTTTTACTGGAATTATAAAATTCATTATACCAAAATGGAAGTAATTGATATCGCAAATTTATTATGCTTCTTACACGATCTTCAACTTCATCACCAAACGCCCAGGGTTCTTTATCTTGTTGGTTAATTGCAGAATGTCCTCTAAAAAAAGGAGAAAAAGCACCAAGCTCCATCCATCTTGTATAAAGCTGCTGTGACGGATTACCAATAAATCCTCCGACATCAGAACCGACAAATGAGATACCGCTAAGTCCCATTCCCTGCGGCATTACACAAGCTAATTTTAAATGTTCTTCGCTTGCAACATTATCACCTGTCCAAACAGCTGAATATTTTTGTATTCCGGCGAACCCGGCTCTTGTTAATGTAAAATGTCTTTTATTAGGAGAATATTTTTTATACGCATCAAATGTGGCTTTTGCTTCTTCTAAAGCATAAACATTGTGTATCTTCTTATGGTTAGCTTTAAATCCATTATCATCAAATTGAACTATATCGGGAAAAGCTTGTCCCCAAACAGAAGGTTCATTCATATCATTCCAAAAACCTTCAACGCCTTGTTTTAACAAACTATTTAGTTCTTCGCCCCACCAATTGCGTGTTTCTTTTTTTGTGAAATCCGGAAAATATGCCCATGAAGGCCAAACCTCACCTTGGTAAAATTCTCCGTCCGGGTACTTAACAAACAAATTATTTTTAACGCCTTCCTTCGCGGCAAAATAGTTTGAATCAACTTTTACTCCCGGATCTATAATCGGAACAATTTTAAATCCTTCGTTTTTCAAATCGTTAATCATTTTAGGAGGATCGGGAAATCTATTTTTATCCCACGTAAAAACCCGGTAACCATTCATGTAATGAATATCGAGATAGATTACATCACATGGTATTTGTTTATCTCTGAAAGTATTTGCTATCCTTTTAACTGCAGATTCAGGATAATAGCTCCATTTACTTTGCTGATATCCGAGCGACCATTTTGGGAGGTAAACTCATTCTTCCCGTAAGGCTTGTATATGATTCAATAACTTTCTTCATTGAAGGGCCGTAAATGAAATAGTAATTCATTTCACCGCCTTCGGCACCAAACCAATAAAAACGGTTATTGCTCGCGCCCATATTAAAGTACGACTTGTAACTATTATCAAAAAATATTCCGTAAGACTTATAATTCCTCTCGCCTATAAAAAAAGGAATCGATTGGTAAAGCGGATCAGAAGTATTTTGATAAGCCGGATGATCCGTATTCCACATAGTATATTGATTGCCTTTTTTATTCAGGTTGCCGGTTTTTTCACCGAGCCCAAAAAATCGTTCATTACTCAATAATTTCTTAAAACATCTGATATCATTTCCATCGAACGCTACACCAAAACTTTGGCTGTCCTCGTTAATTAAATTATTTTGCTTATCATAAATTGAAACGCGACAAGGACTCTTAGAAATTTTAACAATAAGTTCAGAAGTTTTTATCTGATAATAATCTCCTTCATCGTTAAAGTTAAATTTAGTTTTGGTGGTTTCTTTTTCTGTTACCGCGTAGGAAGGAGCCTGAGAAAAGCTTTCTTTTTGTGTGTAACGAAATCTTATAATATTATTATCAACAACATAAACAATTAATAAAGCATTGGATAGAAGAAACTCTATTTTATTGCCCAACTCTTTAACATTTTTTATATCTCCGACAAACTTAAATTCTGCACTTGCCATGGTATTCATTATTATTATCCATAAAACAACTGATCGAAATTTATTCATTTTCAATCCGGAATTAATTACTGGTAAAATTGAATTATACATCTGCTAAAATTTTTCCGTCAAGAACTGGAGTAACACAAATCAAAGGATGTTCAGGTATCTTGAAACTGCTGAATATCTCTTCAAAAAGTTCGAAATGGCGGCCTCTTTTTTCAAGCTTATGAAATTGTTTGTATTTCATAAATTTCCCATTTTTGTCTTGAGGCGAATCGAAAGTATATGCTTTTTTAAAATCCTCAGCAACTTTACTCTTAAGGAATTTAATTTTGTTATCATCGCCGCCTTCCATCTCATAGCCGATCGCTTTAAATGCTTCAACAAAACCGTTATTAATAATTAAGTAGATATTTAAAATTGTCTCATTCAAACTTAAATCTCGATATTTAATTCATTAAAAAAAACCAAAAACGACAGTGAATTTTTTGCTAATAATATAACAGCAATATTAAAATATTATTAAGAAAGGATAATTCAAAAAAAGAGGCTGCTCATTTTCATAAAATCAATGAGACAGCCGTCATAATAAAGAGTAATTTAATTATGCTTTCGGACCAATCATTTTTTCCGGTCTTACAACTTCATCAAATTTTTCCGCCGATAATAACCCAAGAGCAATTGCGGCTTCTTTTAAAGTAGTATTTTCTTTGTGTGCCTTTTTAGCAACCTTAGCAGCATTATCATAGCCGATATGTGGATTTAATGATGTTACCAACATTAATGAATTCTGTAAGTTTTTATTTATGTTTATCTCGTTAGCCGTAATCCCGACAACACAATTATCTGTAAAGCTTTCGCAAGCATCGGCAATAAGTCTTATTGATTGCAGAACATTAAAAACCATAACCGGTTTGAAAACATTTAATTCAAAATTTCCACTCGCACCGGCAAACCCTACAGTTGCATCGTTTCCAAACACTTGGGTGCAAACCATCGTCATTGCTTCACTTTGAGTTGGATTTACTTTTCCAGGCATTATAGAACTTCCCGGTTCATTTTCGGGCAGCTGTATTTCTCCGATACCACAACGAGGACCCGAACCGAGCCATCTAATATCATTTGCAATTTTCATCAATGAAGCTGCAAGAGTTTTTGTAACGCCGCTTGCTTCAACTAACGCATCGTGAGCGGCGAGAGCTTCAAACTTGTTTCTAGCAGATATAAAAGGTTTGCCCGTAAGTTCAGCAATTTTAGCAGCGCCTTTTACAGCAAACTCAGGATGTGTATTTAATCCCGTACCTACAGCTGTTCCACCGAGAGCTAACTCATAAAGATGAGGTAAACATGAATTAACTCTTTCAAGTCCGTTTGTTAATTGTTGAACATAACCGGAAAATTCTTGTCCAAGTGTTAAAGGGGTTGCATCCATTAAGTGAGTTCTACCGATTTTAATAATATCTTTAAACTCTTCGGATTTCCCTGCCAATGCATCTCGCAATTTAGTAAGCATCGGAATTAATCTTCTATGAATTTCTTCAACGACAGCAATATGCATAGCTGTAGGAAAAGTATCGTTTGAAGACTGGGCTTTATTCACATCATCATTTGGATGAATTGGCTTTTTACTTCCAAGTTCTCCGCCGGCAAGCTCAATCGCTCGATTAGAAATTACTTCGTTTGAATTCATATTTGTTTGTGTTCCGCTACCGGTTTGCCAAACGACTAAAGGGAAATGCTCGTCAAGCTTTCCTTCAATAACTTCATCTGCAGCTTTAACAATTAAATCTGCTTTTTCGGAAGCTAAAATACCAAGGTCTTTATTTGTTAATGCCGCTGCTTTTTTCAAAATACCAAGGGCTCTAATAATCTCACGCGGGAATCTTTCGCCGCCTATTTTAAAATTCATCAAAGAACGGGCGGTTTGCGCACCGTAATATTTATCATTGGGCACTTTAATTTCACCCATGCTATCCGATTCAATTCTGTAACTCATAATAAATTCTCCATTCTATTTTCGAATGAGTAAAGATTTTAAAATGATAGGACATAAATATTTTACCCCTATCAAAAATATTTGTTGACATTAATTTACGATATTTTTTTAACAGTGTTAATTTGAAAAAGAAATACTTTTAAAATTATTTAATCCACAGAATTCATACTTCAAACAAAGATTCATATTCAAAACAATTCCAAATATTATTCATACTTATTTTAAAAGACTTAAGACACATAAAATTAAATTTAATTGAATATGTATCCAATTTCATTTTGAATATATTGAAAAAGGATTATTTTAAATCGAAATGAATAAATTAAAAATAATTGAAGAAAGGTGGGCTATGATGAATGTATTAGGGCCGCTTGAGCGTGCAAAACACTATATAGATCACCAGTCTAAGCTTACCGAGACTGCTGATAAAAGCAAGTTGCCGCAAGGTCCGTGTGTTACTATTTCGCGCGAAACCGGTGCGGGCGCAGATAAGGTAAGTGAAAAACTAGTAGAATTTTTTGATAAATTTTATACAAATACACACGCACACTGGACGGTATTTGATAAAAACTTAATCGAAAAAGTATTGCAAGACCATCATCTTCCGCAAAGATTAAGCGAGCTTATGGGAGAACAAAAATATTCCGGAATTAAATCTATGATGGGCGAGTTACTGGTAGGACAACCGGGGATTTGGACTTTAGTACATAAAACGACCGAAACAATTTTACAACTTGCACAAATGGGAAATGTTATTGTTGTTGACAGAGGTGCAAATGTTATTACCGGAGCATTGAAGACCGCATTTCATGTAAGACTTGTTGCTCCTATGGAAGATAGAATTTCTCATATCATGGCATTGTTTAACTATGATAAGAAAGAGGCTATTGATTATATTAAAAAAGAAGACGAAGACAGGAAAGAATACTTGTCAACATATTTTCATAGAGATATAAACGATCCTCTGCTTTATCATATGGTTATAAATACAAAAATGATAAATGACGAAGAGGCTGCAAAGATTATTGGAAATGCAGTCTTGAGCAAGTTCCCAAAACTATTCGCAATCGGTGATTAAAATTTAACTTCTTTGAAAATTTGTTTACTTCTTTGTAGAGTGAGTGGGAAATTATTCTATCACTATTACAAATCCTGATTCCAAAAGAATCAGAGATTTGTAAACACTCTCAAGAGGGCTTTCCTAAAAACAAACTACATTTCAATTTCAAATTTAAAACATTATATTTAGTAAAAGCTATCTCTATACTCCACATGGTAATTTTAAAACCAAATTTAGGAGATGAAAATGATAGTTAAAGGGGCTTACGAAAAAGCGAGGATCTACATTGAGACACACTCCAAAAGTAAAGAAGAATTAATTCCCGGACCGTGTATAACTATCTCAAGAGAAACCGGCGCCGGTGCTGACAAAGTGAGCGAACATCTGATTGAATTTTTCAAATCACGAACACAGCAACATACTTTGCCTTGGACAATCTTTGACAGAAATATTATTGAAAAAATATTGGATGATCACAACTTACCGAAAAAGTTAAGCGAATATCTTGTTGAAGATAAAATTTCCGAAATGAAATCTACCATTAATGAACTACTTGGAATCCATCCGCCGAAATGGTTGATGATTAGACAAGCTTCTGAAACTATTCTTAGATTAGCTCAATTAGGTTATGTCATAATCATCGGAAGAGCTGCAAATATAATTTCAGCGAAACTTCCTAATACATTTCATGTTAGACTAATTGGGTTTATGGAAGATCGGGTTAGACATACTCAGGAACTTTTCAATATTAATAAAGATGAAGCATACTATTTGATTAAGAAAGAAGATCAAGCAAGAAGAAATTTTATTCACGATAATTTTCACAAAAATATTGAGGATCCTTTACTTTACCATCTTGTCATAAATACATCAACTTTAAATTATAAAGATTCCGCAGTGATTATCGGTGAAATGATAACCAAGAGATTCCCGAAATTATTAACGAAAGAGAAAGACATTATGATTCAATAATTTATACTGTATAATGATTTCAAACGGGTCATTTTTATAAAATATATAGCGAAATTTATATCGTAAATAGAATTATATATTAAATGAATAATTAGCTTTTAATAATAATTTCTCTCTTCAACTAAATAATGAATTATTAGCAATATTAAAATTCCGCACTATTTTATCTTATTACAACAGCACTATAAAATTGCAGCTTACCACTTACTCAAAATTATTTCACTTTGTTAATATTTTTATAATTCTGAAAAAATTTATGAATTTGTAGTGTATAAAATTTTTTGTACTTTAACAGTCGAGAGGGTAAAAAAAATAGGATAAAAATGGAAATACCAGCAAAGGATAAAAGCAGTTACCTTAAGGGGTTATTAATTATAGCAAGAAAAGACAATCAACTTGCAGATTCAGAAAAAAAGATAATAAAAGATATCGCTTTAAGCTTAGGATTTGCTAAAGACTTTTATGAGGATATTCTAAAAAGTCTGCTAGCTAACAAATATATTATTGAAGATCCAATCAAGTTTTCGGAGAGAAAAATTGCAGAATCTTTCTTATCCGATGGTTTAAAATTGGTCTATTCTGTTGATCTTGTAACAGATAATAAATTAGAATGGCTTCATCAAGTTGCACTTATAAATAATGTTGATGAGACCTGGTTTAAAGAAAAAGCCGAGAAATATAAATCCTCTCCTAATTTATGGATGAATTCGGAATTTGCTCTTTATTCCATAATATAATCTTAATCTTCGAGGCATTGAAAACTCAATGCCTCCATATTCCTTCCGATGAAACTATTTAGCCTTAGCTCACTTGAGATATGCAAACCATTTTTTTTATTTGTCGTTTGTTCACTTAATCAATAATTTTATATCTAAAATGTTCACTCAATTTTGATATTTTAATTTTATCAAATGTTTTACAAAATTTTTAATTAGGAACGATAATGAAAAAAATGAAAGCTCTCGTTAAAAAACATGCTGAGCCAGGGCTTTGGATGGATGAAGTTCCTGTTCCTGAAGTAGGAATAAATGATGTTTTAATAAAAATAAATAAAACATCAATTTGCGGAACTGATATTCATATTTATAATTGGGATGACTGGGCAAAAAAAACGATTCCGGTTCCGATGGTCACAGGTCATGAATACGTTGGAACAATTGAGGCTATCGGAAGCAACGTTCACGATGTAAAAATTGGTGAACTTGTTTCGGGAGAAGGACACATTGTTTGCGGTCATTGCCGTAATTGTCGTGCCGGAAGAAGACATCTTTGCAGAAATACAAAAGGAGTCGGCGTTAATCGTCCCGGATGTTTTGCCGAATATTTGTGTATTCCAGTATCTAATGTTTGGCATGCAGATTCTTCAATATCTAAAGATATTCTTTCCATCTTTGATCCATTCGGAAATGCAACTCACACTGCTTTATCTTTTGATCTTTTAGGCGAGGATGTTCTTGTAACCGGAGCAGGACCAATTGGAATTATGGCTGCTGCTATAGCTAAACATGCAGGAGCCAGATATGTTGTTATTACGGATGTTAATCCTTACCGGTTGGAATTAGCTAAAAAAATAGGAGTTACAAAAGCCGTTAATATCAAGGAAGAAAAAATTGAAGACGTAATGGCTTCACTTGGAATGAAAGAAGGCTTTGATGTTGGGTTGGAAATGTCAGGAAATACTCAAGCATTAAACAGCATGATTGCAAATATGTGTCACGGCGGTAAAATGGCTCTGCTGGGAATTCTGCCTGATAGTGCAGCAATTAACTGGGAAACAGTCGTTTTTAACGGTTTAACTTTAAAAGGAATTTACGGTAGAGAAATGTTTGAAACATGGTATAAAATGACCGTAATGGTTCAAAGCGGATTGGATATTTCTCCTATTATCACACATCATTTTCCTTATAATGAATTTAAAGAAGGTTTCGAATTGATGAAAACCGGTAACTCGGGAAAAATAATTCTGGACTGGGAAAATGTTTAAATTTTAATTTCATTTTTTACTTGATGACAAAATCTAAAGTGAAATTTAACACTGCCAAAAGCAGAATTTATAATGATAAAATCTAAAAGATTTGGAAGGATTAATTATGAATGATTCCTTAAAAAATTATTATTCTAAACAGCTAAAAGCAATTAAAGATGAAGGACTTTATAAATCTGAAAGAGTGATTTCAAGTCCGCAGCAAGCCAACATAACAGTGAAAGGCGGACAAAAAGTCTTGAACATGTGTGCAAATAATTATTTAGGACTTGCCGACAATCCCGAAATAATTAAAGCCGCAAAAGAAAGCTATGATAAATGGGGATACGGTTTATCTTCCGTAAGATTTATATGCGGAACACAAGAAATTCATAAAGAATTAGAAAATAAAATAACCGAATTCTTAGGCACGGAAGATACAATTCTATACACATCATGTTTCGATGCGAACGGCGGTTTGTTCGAAACTATCCTTTCTGAAGAAGATGCAATTGTAAGCGATGAATTAAATCACGCAAGTATAATTGACGGTATTAGATTATGTAAGGCGCAAAGATTTCGTTATAAAAATAATGATATGAATGATCTTGAAGCAAAATTAAAAGAAGCTAAAAATAAAAATTGCAGAAATATTTTAATTGCAACCGACGGCGTTTTTTCAATGGACGGGTTTATTGCAAACTTAAAAGAAATTTGTAATCTTGCTGACAAATATGGTGCAATGACTATGGTTGATGATTCTCACGCTGTTGGCTTTATGGGAAAACACGGTAAAGGTACTCATGAACATAACGGTGTAATTGGAAAAATTGATATTATTACGGGAACTCTGGGTAAAGCACTCGGCGGCGCAAGCGGCGGTTATACAAGCGGAAGAAAAGAAATTATAGATTTACTTCGTCAACGTTCACGACCATATTTATTTTCAAATACCGTAGCTCCCAGTATTGTTGCATCTTCCTTAAAAGTTTTAGAAATGCTTAGTTCTACAACTCATCTTAGAGATAAGTTAGAAGAGAATACAAAATATTTTAGAGAAGGTATTAAAAAAGCAGGCTTTAATATTAAAGAAGGCGTTCACCCAATTGTTCCTATCATGCTTGGGGATGCTGTTGTCGCTCAAAAAATGGCTGAAAAATTACTAACTAAGGGAGTTTATGTGATTGGATTCTTTTATCCTGTTGTTCCAAAAGATACAGCAAGAATAAGAGTTCAAATTTCTGCAGCTCACTCTAAAGAAGATTTAGATTTTGCAATTAAAATGTTTAAAGAAGTGAAAGATGAAATGAAACTGTAAAATTCTATTTCAATAATTTTAATATCTGCCGTAAGAAAATTATTAATTCCTACGGCATTTTTTATTAATACGATTTCAATGGTTCATTATTGAAAACATTTCTTCTCTTTTTGCTCTCATATTATTCGCACCGCCGACAGCAATTTCCGGTTCTCCTTCTTCCAAACCTTTGAACGCATCTTCTAAAAATTCTTCTACAGGCATTCCCCCGTGCGTTTGAGTTTTATCTTTTCTTCTGTCATGTCCAAGCTCGGTATCAACAGAAGGCGGAGCTATTTCAATAACCTCAACCGCACTATCTTTAAGTTGATGTCTCAATGATAAAGTTATTGAATGAACTGCAGCTTTGGTTGCACAATAAACAGGCATAAAGGCAATCGGTGTAAAAGCCAATCCAGATGAAATGTTTATAATTGCAGATTTATTTTTCGAACGTAAATGCTCAGTCAAAAGTGAAGTTAAATGAATAGGCGCGATTAGGTTAGTTTCAACTTCATCATTAATTCTATTTAAATCGACTTCAACTGTCATATCCGTTACTAATTGAATTCCTGCATTGTTAATTAAAACATTTACTTCAGGATGGTTTTCTATTACCCAATTTTTAAGCTCGAATCTATCAGATTCATTTCTCACATCGCATTTTTTAGTAATCATTCCATGGTATTTCTTACTAATTTCTTCCAGTCTCTCTTCGCGTCTTCCGCAAATAATAACTCTGTTTCCAAGTTCAAAAAATCTTTCTGCAAAACCTAAACCTATCCCGGAAGTTCCGCCGGTTATTAAAATAGTATTTCCGTTTAATTCCATACTAGTCTTTCACAATTAGTTGTTAAACATTTTTATTCCCCGATTGCAACCGCCCATTCTCTAACTTCCCATCTTTTAATTAATCCGTTTTTAACAAAAGGATCATTTTTCGCAAAGTTTTCCGCAACATTTGGATTATCGGATTTAAATATCAAAACTGCCTTATCAGCCGGATTTGCAAGCGCTCCGGCAAGAAAAAGTTCTCCTTTTTCATTTGCAGCTTTTGCGTAAGCAAGATGCTGTTCACGAAACGGAATTCTTTTTTCAACATAATTATCAACAGTTTCATAAAATAAAATATAATACATTTTGTTTCCTCCGAGATATATTTCTAATATCAGTTTAGAATTTACGAAATTGAAATTATTTTATTCACCTCTTTTGATCACCTGCAATTAAAATTATTTTGTTACTTTGATTTAAATCCAATCAAATTGTGGATATTTATATAAATTTAATTGCAATTTTTCAAAAACATATTGAGCCAAAATAATGATAATTTCAATGAAAAATGTTTCGCTAAAAAAGGATGAAACTTTAATTTTAAAAAATATTAATTGGGAAGTTAAACAAAAAGAGAACTGGATACTTTTGGGGTTAAACGGATCGGGGAAAACATCTTTACTGAATATAATAAACGGATATTACTTCCCATACAAAGGTGAAGTTACTGTGCTGGGGAAAGAATTCGGGAAATATGATTTACGAGAATTACGAAAATCAATTGGGTGGGTAAGCTCATCACTTCAAGAATCTCTTTATCTAAACGAATCTGCATTAGAAATTGTTTTAAGCGGAAAGTTTGCCAGCATTGGATTATATGACCGCACAGACGAAAACGATGAAGAATTTGCTATAAATATTTTAAAGCAATTTAGGATAGAACATTTTAGCAATCGAATTTACGCTACACTCTCGCAAGGTGAAAAACAAAAAGTAATTTTAGCACGCGCTTTAATGAGCTCACCAAAGCTGTTAATTTTAGATGAACCATGCACCGGACTTGATGTTTTTTCAAGAGAAAGTTTTTTATCACTTGTTGATCAATTAGGAAATTCGGAAAACTCTCCCAACTTACTTTACGTTTCTCATCATATTGAAGAAATATTACCGGTTTTTCAAAATGCATTGTTATTGAAAAAAGGAGAAATTCATTCTTCCGGAAAAATTTCCGGGACACTAACAGAAAAAAACCTTACTGATTTTTTTGACAATCATGTTGAAATCGAATGGAAAAATAATCGCCCCTGGTTAAGATTCTAAGCAAATTTCATAAACAATGCCTTTTTGAAATAACAATAATAATCGAAAGTAATTGCTTCATATCTCTTTTTTTTTATAATGTTATCGAAATTTATAAAATTCCTATTTTGTTTGTGGGGAAATAAAATGAAAAAGGTTCTAGTTTGTAGCTCGCCTTATTTCGGTTTAATTTCAATACTAATCTTTTTTGGCTGCAGCAACAATTATATAGAGAAAAATTATTCATCGAAAAAGGAATATTTGTCGCAACTAAGAAATTCAACAAGAGACAGATCTGTAAACATAAAATTTTTGAATGATACTAGTGTTTCCAGCGACAGCATTAAGATTACCTCAGATTCCGTTGAGTGGAGAAAAACCGAAATTGATAAGAGTGATAGAAAAATTCCGGTTTCCGCAACAAGTAAAATAGATTATAACAAATACAGTTCTGTTAATCCCGCAATATTTGATGCCAACATTAGACTAAAAAATAATTCAGATATTAATGTTTATGGGGCAAGATTTAAAGATGACTCAATTATTTATCATTTGAAGATACAAAAAAGTTATTCCCAACCATTAAACAAAGTTAATTCGATTAGTTTTACAAATCACCTAAAAGGTATGGGAAATTACGGATTAGCTGGTGCAGTTTTAGGTGGAATGGTTGGTTACAAATACGGAACTAACGCCGCAATCCGCGATCGCCAGCCAGTTCCCGGTACAATTGCCGGTGCAGCAATTTTTGGTTTAGGCGGATTAATAACAGGTTTGATTGTTGGGAATCATGAAAGCTATACTGTTAACGAAAATCATTCCGCTACTTATAAAATTTTGCAAAGATTTGGTTTAATCGGCGGAATAACATCATCGTATGTTAATGGTAATTTTTCGGATAATCGAACTTTCGATTCGCGTGCTAAAGCAGATTATACGTTTGGATTATTTTATACTTTTGATCTCAATGGAACTTTTACATTGCGACCGGAAATAGTCTACACACAAAAAGGCGGAAATTTTGATTATAGGATTCCTTCCCCTACTATTCCGGTTTATCAATCTCAAACATCAACAGTTTATTTAGATTTGATAGAATTACCCATGCTGCTGCAATATTCTCCTTTTTATCCGAAAAAAGATTTTGTAAAAATTTATATAGGCCCGTCAATTAATGTTCCTATTAAAGGCGAATATGATGAATATTATGTAGGACCAATGGATAATGTTTTTGGAAACGGAATTCACAACTTAAGTCCCAATATTTACCTAAGTGCAATGTTTGGTTTGGGAATAAAATGGGATGCTCATTTTTCTATAGAAATTTTCTACGATCGCAGTTTTACTAAAATAGGACAAGCACAGCTAACAGACGGATCGATAATGAATATTAAACAAAGTAATATTTTTGTCACTACAACTTTTACTTTGTAATTAAAGCACTATTTAATTTTTTCATCCCGAGCTAAAATCCAGCATCTGGGATTATTCTTAAAGCCAATATGTTTGTAATATGTATTTGCATCCGGGGCGGCAATTAAAATCAATTTGCATTTGGGGCCAAGTTGATTTTGTGTAATTTCCTGAAGTCTTTTACCGATTCCCATTTTTTGATATTTTTCACTTACTGCTAAGTCAGAAAGATAACATGCATAATGAAAATCAGTCATCGAGCGTGCAATGCCAATCAGCTTATTTTCATCCCACGCAGTTACAATAAGATTACTATTCTTAATCATTCCGTTTAAGCATTCAAAATCATCAATTGGTCTGCGCTCGCCCAACTTAGATTCTCTTAAAACCGATATAAATTGCTCAACTGTTATCGGCTCATTTATTTTATATTCAATTTCCATGATTTTTCTGTTTTCACTAGTTTAAATAATTTTGATTAGCAAAATAAATATTTTTGACCGAGGTAAAAAGCAGAATTAAAGTAGAAAAACAAAAAAGCCGAGAAGGATCCCGGCTTAAATTATCATTTAAAGTTTAGGTCATATGACCTGAGGAGACTAAATTTATATATTAAAATTAGAGGTCTCCTATGGATAAAATTCAAAATACTGACTCTTATGGCCTTAAGCGCCTCGAGTCTAAAAATGCTAAAAACGCTATAATTCAAAAACTTGCTCAAGACTTTAATCTTACTCCGATTATTGCCGAAGCTTTTTACAAACAAGTCTCTATTTATTTTCAAGAACATTCTAATATCTCACTCTCCAGCGGTGAAGTTTCTTATGAAGCTGTTTCTTCAACTGAACCGGCCGGCAAGCATATAAGGCTTACTCGCAAGGTTACATGCCGTCTTAAGCTTATGGATATTAACTCCGACTTCGACGTCTTGGCTAATTTCGGTCTTGCCGGTATGAGGCGGCATCGCATTGAAAGACTTACAAGACAAGCTTATGATCAAGGTGCTTTGCTCACTTATGAAGACCTTGCTCTTCTGCTTACCACCTCTCCGGCAACTGTTAAACGCGACATCTTCTTCCTCCGCAAGGACGGCAAGTTTATCATGACCAGAGGCGCTAAGCTTGATATGGGACCGGGGCTGTCTCATAAGTCTATCATTCTAGATCTTTATTTTAAGGGATATTCCTTTACCGATATAGAACTTAAGACCAATCATTCCGAGACTTCCGTTAAAAGGTATCTTGCCGATTTTATTCAAGTTGCTGCCCTGTACAAACAGAACTTCTCTTTGCAGCAAATAAGACTTATTGCCCAAAAATCTGACCGTCTTGTAAGAGAGTATTGCCAAATTTATGACATCTACTACAAGCTTGATAACCAACAACTGCTTGAACTCATTTCTCCTAAACAAGTTGACGAAGAAGCTAAAAAAAAATCAAGCATTCCTTCCGGCAGAGGAGGCAAAATCAATGAGTAAAGCTTTAACTAAAGAACAAATTCAATTGAAGAAGTTCAGACGCCTTTCCGATAAATCTCTTGAGCAGCTTCTTCTGCATCGTTTCCTTAACAACTACGGTTACGACAGAGGAGAGATTACTGCTAAGGCTATCATCAATGACATCCTTCAACTCATTGACCATTACTTCCTTGTCTCTTCTATCGATGATGATCTTCACCATATTAACTATGGACAGCTTGTATGGATGGCCGTACCGGTTGATGAGTTCCCTCAGAGAAGTAAATCCATTGCCAAGACCAGACTTAAACCGGTCGTACTTTCTTTCATTAACGATGAAGATATCTCGCACATTGCTCACGGCTTTGATTCTAAATCACTTCGTAAGAATAGACTTAAACGATGGGTTGACCAGGCCTTTGATCAAGGGGCTCTGCTCACACAGCTTGATCTTGCTATTCTGCTTGGTGTCTGCGATGCTGTCGTTAGCCAATATGTTCAGGAGATTCAAGCAGATGGACACTTATTACCTACCAGAGGCAATATTCATGATCTATCCGGCGCTATCACACATAAAAGAGAAATCATTACTCTTTATCTGCAAGGTTATCTTACTCCGGAGATTGCTCTTAAAACCAATCATTCGAAAGAAGCCGTTGACAGATACATTAAAGACTATCATAGAGTTGAGATCCTCTGGAAGCACGACATTAAAGCTCTCGAAAAGATTTCTAATCTTGCCAGATTATCTAAGCGAGTTGTACAGCAGTATATTGATCTTTTGCCGGCTAAATTGAAAAACAACTTGTCAAAGAACGATGAAAATCATTAATTACCGTTACTTTTTTTTCTTATTTTAAGAGAAACGACTTTCAATCGTTTCTCTTAATAGAATTTGTTCTTAATTAATTTATTTAATCTTAATCACTTAGCTTCTCCTCTGGTCATATGATACTATTTCAACAATACCATCTTCCTGGTTTGAAAGAAATTACCTGCGTGAATCCGGTAAAAATAGATACCACTTGCAAGACTCGATGCATTAAACACTACCTGATGTTTTCCAAGAGACTGGACTTCATTTATTAATTCTGCCACTTGTCTTCCCAAAATATCATAAACTGTAATATTAACAAGATTAGTATTCGGAATTGAATATTTTATAGTTGTTGTAGGATTGAAGGGGTTGGGGTATGATTGATAAAGGACATAATCCTTTGGAATAACATTTATTGTATTAGCTAGTCCGGTAACTTGCGATGCTAATCCTAAAACGGCAAATCCTTTATTATTTCCCTCGTGAATTTCTTTAATCGAATCTTGTTGGTCTAATACAGCATAAATTCTGGGATACCGCTGTAATCCTGAAGGTACAATCCATTTCATGTTTGCGTCTGACCAGCCACGATTTTTGATCAATGATGCTGTTGTTGTAAAATTAGCCCCGTTAATACCGGTTATGATAGTACCGCCTGAATCCGGATCACCGACATAAAACTTTACTGTGACAGGTGTCGGGGTAAACGCCAGGCTAAAGTTTCTCACTCTAGCAGTAATCTTAATAGTATCCCCGGCCTGAGGTGAATAATTATTGAAGAATATATCGGTTGTTTGGTAACGCTTGGCATATTCTGTCAATGATATGCCTTTCTGCTGGTCATAAAACCATGGCAGAATAAAAGTTGGATCGGAATACTTACCATATTTCAGCTGCCACCAGCTTTGAGGGTGACCAGTGGAGGCTATGACCGGATCCACTGCATAATTGATTACAATTGCTCCATCCTTGGAGCGGTATGCATAAGGAAAAACCGTATAGGCCGCTTCATTGCCTAGGCTATCTACTAAACTTCCAAAAGTTGCACGAAGATCGAATCCATTCATTATTGTTGTAGTAGTTGTTGTAAAATGAGCATTGTTACCCACACTTGAAAATGCAGGTGCACCATAATTGAAGTTTATATCCCATCCGCTGTGCCAAGTCGAGTCGAGAGAAGATTGGTTATACTTTGAATAGTCTAAATCCCAATGAGAATCGCTTTGACCTGAGATAGGTAATCCCTGACTCTGTGCTATTGAGACTATACTTGAATCGATGTCATTATTACTAATTGCACTATCAGAAGGCAAATAGGACAGAATGTTACCTACTTCATGGTTCGGAGTGTAATAATTGCTAGCATAGGTTTTACTCGGAAACCATGCCCCTACTGTTTTAATTGGTGATGTAAAATTGATATAATTAACAATTGAGGTAGTATCGTTTCCTATATAGACCGGATACGTCCAAATATCATATGATGATGTCGTTGCATAAATCTGATCGTCGCCTTTAGCTGATACTCCAATATCGAGCGATGTTTTTTGTGTTGTAGAATTATCACTTGAATAAGAATGACCCCAAGTTTCCTCAACTTTTAATAGGAAATTTGTGGCAATGCTGCCAGATACTGAACCGCCGACTCCTAGAGGAGCGGCATTCACCTGTATAGTTGCTCCAACATTCCCTGATAAATTGACACCTGCGGCATCTGAAACATCATTATGTGTCCCGGTTCTCAAGTTGATAGAACCCGAATGTAGTTCTTCATAAGTTGAGTAGAAACTAGGTGCATTTCCGCTAAAACAATCGCTAAGGTCATACTTAGTGCCATTTAGCATATCGAAGTGAATAGGAGGAGTATTCAATACCACAAGGGGTTGTACTATGTTGTTCTCTATTGTATGATTGGGCCGCCCGATTGTCAATCTGGTTCCGTCAAAATTTCCAAGTGCCAGTGCATAGTTGTAATAGTCATTTGTGCTGTTATAGGTTGAAGTATCAGTCTCAATTCTAGCAAACACAGAATGCGAGGATAAATTCTGTGATATTGTATAAGCAGTCAATGCTATCCAATGATTAGTCTGGTTTCCATAAATATCCTTTTCAATAACAACATCGTCGCTGCCATCGTAATTCAAATCTCCAACCTTCAGAAAGTCGAAACTCAGTTGTTCATCATTCATACCGTTAGAAAGTCCACCCATCGTCTGGCGAAATGTTAGGTTCAATGAGTCGTCAGACGAATAAACATAAATTGTTCCGTTCAAATCATAAAGCAATTCATCACGATCTGAATTATTCAAATCTCCAGATGCAATGCTAAAATCATTAAGTGAGCCACCCAAATCCTTCTGAGTAGAATCTCGCTTTGAAGGATCGTATGTCAACATGCTTAAGTCCGGAGATGCTTGGAGCACATACAAGAAAATATAAGCGTTACTCCCTCCTTGCTCATTTGCCGCACAAACAAGTGCAACTTGATTTTTACCATTTTTCTTAAATTTACCTGCTGTGATACCGAATTTAGGACCCTGGATTGAATAATTTGTCGGTTCCTCAAAAATAATACTGCGAGCTTTTGGATAAATGGAAGCACCGGATACATCATATACTTTTGTATATAGGGCCCACTTATTGAGACCACGATAATTCTGTTCTATTCCGTCCAACACAATTTCGTCTTTGCCATCTCCGTTTAGATCGCCGGTTATAATAGAAAACCGCGCAAGATCGATTGGCAATGGCAGCAGCTTCTCGTCATTTATTGAGGCTATCAAATGGGGCACTAAATTATTGTCTACACCGTAGACTTGAAGGTGTATAGTAGAGTCTGCTCCTTGAAATGCCAGCACAAACTGATCCTTCCCAATCCCCAGGAAATCTCCAGTTCGCACATAAATTCGTCCTCTTTGTTCATTTGCGTATGGCACTACAGGACCCGGAATAGTTAGCTCACTCGACTCTGACCAAGCATTTGCTGTGGTATCAAAATGCGGAATCATTAATTGTATAGTTTGGTTTGGCCCTTCCCAGGCAGTAATTACTTCTTCGAATCTACTATTTGTAAAATAGCCGGTTGCGGCATCCATTTGCCGATTCCCGCTAACGCCTGCCGTAGAATCCTGATGAACCTTAGTCCCGGAAAGCCGCTGATTTGGAACTAGTGCACTATCTTTCAGAAAATACTTGTAAATCTTCTGCTTGCTCACCAACCCCGATCCATTATTGTCTTTTTGACTCCACAACATAAAAATATTTTTACTTTGGATATGAATAGGAGCAGTCCAGTGAATTGGATCATTCTGCTGCGAAAAAATAAACGTACACGAAAGAAAGGAAAATAGAGTGCAAAAAAAAGTACGTACAAGTAATGATTTCATCTTACCACCCTTGTTTTTATATTATTTGCAATTAAAATAAATCAGAAAATCTGTAAATTTCGCTAATTCAGACTTCCCCAATTTTTTAATATTTTATATAATGGAGTATTGTTGGATCGATCATTTATGATCGCTGGATTGAATGAGTGGTTAGAACTTAAAAAAATAAATAGAATATAGCAATAGGAACTTAGCTGCCAAGACATTCAATCACATCTTGAGTACTGTATTTCTTTTCTCGGCTTACATACAATATCATAGGTATATTGTTTTGAAAATGCGACGTAAATGTAAAAAGAGTATAGATCTAAAATTTAGATTGACAAACTACCGGAAGTAAGCTTATGAAAGTCCTGAATCCTATTTGGGGTAGAAGATAAAAATGAAAAAAGCCCTGAATTTCTTCAGGGCTTTTGCTCCGCGAGCAGGACTCGAACCTGCAACCCTTCGGTTAACAGCCGAATGCTCCACCATTGAGCTATCGCGGAATTTTCAGTACTTCCTTAAAAAAGGAGTATAAACTTAATCAGTCCTACCAAATTAGTCAAGTAATTTAAAACATTTTTAGTGTTTTTTTACTAAATATTTAATTATTCAATCTATTTTTACTTTTTTCAATTCAAAGAGTTACGGTCAACAGGCAAATTTTGCTTTATGCTATTAAATGCGTTGAGTCTATTCTTCTTTCATTTTTGTCTCTAAATGCGACTTAAATTATGCATACTGTCGCAAATATCCGATATAATAAAAAATCATTTTTCTGTATAGGCAATTAAGTCATTATAAAAAATCAACTTTGCTTAAAGTAAATCTGTAAACGATCCGTGGTATATAAATTGGATGATTATAATTGTTAAACTGATTATTACAACCAACAACAGGGGAGTTGTTCGATGAAACAATTATTTACAATAGCTATTTGCTTTTTCATGTTCTTAATCGGGAACGGATTTGCGCAAGATGATAGTAACGATCTGACCTCAACTTTAAGCAAAATGACACAGGATGCATCTACCGCTTATCTTGCTCCTGTTGTTTCTGCATTTGGCGCTGATCTTAACTCAGGTTGGATACATGGTGTTGTTCCCGCAAAAAAAATGGGATTTGATTTTGAATTAAGGTTTATAGGAATGGGGACTTTTTTCTCGGATGCTAATAAAACATTTTCCGCTAATGGTTCGTTCAGATTTAATCGTTCTGAAGCTGAGCAATTAACAAGTAATATTAATAATAATTCTGCCCGGCAAGCAATCATCAATCAAATTATAGCTACAGATTTTAATGTAGGAATGTCAGGTCCAACAATTACAGGGAAAAAATCAGATTTTGTTTCTGTAGAATTTCAAGGACAAAACTTTAGTTATAACGGACAAAGTTATTCAGTACCGGCGCAAAAAATTGCAACTGAAATAAACGGTGTTCTTGATGATCTCCCGCTACTTCCACTAGCTGCTCCGCAAATTACAGTAGGTACTATTTATGGAACTCAACTTTCAATCAGGTATTTGCCGGACATTGAACTGGATCCAACCTTAGGCAAACTTTCTTTCTTTGGTATTGGTGTACAGCATAATCCTGCCGCCTGGTTAGATATGCAGTTACCGCTTGATTTATCGGTTGGACTTTTTACACAATCTATGAGTGTTGGAGACATATTTAAAAGCAGCGCTTTTCTTTTTAACATTAATGCCAGTAAGACGTTCGGTTCTTCGCTATTTGCCGTAACTCCTTACACAAGCCTCGGTTTCGAAAGTTCAAGCATTGATATTAATTACAAACAAAGTATAGATACTCAATCAGGGCCTCAAGAATTAAATGTATCATATAACCAAACCGGAGAAAATTCTGTTAGGTTCACAATAGGAGCTTCTTTCAAACTTACTGTACTTAGTATTAATTTGGATTACAATTTGGCTAAATACAATACTGCAAGTGCTGGTTTCGGATTTGCTTTTTAATCCACAAAGCTTAAAATTTTACAGGGAGCTTTTAATTGAACAGCTCCCTTTGCTTTTCCCCTTACAACACTTCAAAATAACCGCATGGATTGACGTGATAGAAATTTATTAACAGTCTAATCTGATTTGAATTGCCATCCATTTTAGGTAAATTTGAGTTTTATTTTAACAATCTTATTGATAGAAAAACTATGCGTTATCCATTTTCTGAAATAGAAGCCAAATGGCAAAAACACTGGGAAGAAAATAAAACCTACAAAACTAACTTTGATAAAATAGACAACAAGCTGTATTGTCTTGTGATGTTCATTTATCCTTCAGGTTCAAAATTGCATTGCGGTCACTGGTATAATTACGGCCCTACTGATTCGTGGGCACGATACAAAAGATTAAAAGGATATAATGTGTTTGAACCGATGGGCTATGATGCTTTTGGTTTGCCCGCTGAAAATTATGCTATAAAGACGGGTATTCATCCTTACGACAGTACAATGACTAATATTGATGATATTCGCAATCAACTAAAAAACATAGGATGTATGTATGATTGGGATTCCGAACTAATGACGTGCGTTCCGGAATATTACCGCTGGAATCAATGGTTGTTTTTACAACTTTATAAAAAAGGTTTAGCTTACAGAAAGAATGCTCCGGTTAATTGGTGTCCTAAAGATCAAACTGTTTTAGCAAATGAACAGGTGCAATCAGACGGTACATGCGAAAGATGCGGAACAGTTGTAGTTCAGAAAAACTTAACACAATGGTTTTTCAAAATTACTGAGTACGCCGACCAATTATTAGAAGGCCTTGAACAAATTAATTGGCCTGATAAGACTAAGCTTATGCAACGCAACTGGATCGGAAAAAGTGTTGGAACAGAAGTAAACTTTAAGATTGATGGTAACGACGAACAAATTACTGTTTTTACAACACGTCCTGATACTCTATTCGGGGTTACTTATGTTGTAATCGCGCCGGAACATTCCTTAGTTGATAAAATTACAACCGAGGAATACAAAAGCAAAGTTTCGGATTATCGTGATTCAATTAAATCTTTAACAGAAATTGAAAGAACATCTACGGTAAAAGAAAAAACCGGAGTTCCGACAGGTGCTTTTGCAATTAACCCGGTAAACGGAGAAAAAATACCGATCTGGATTGCGGATTATGCTTTACTTACTTATGGAACCGGCTGTGTAATGGCAGTTCCAGCTCACGATGAAAGAGATTTTGAGTTTGCCGCTAAATTTGATTTAAATATAAGAAAAGTAATTTTAGCTCCGGAGACTAAGCCTGAAGAGCAATTAAAAGAAGCTTATACAGGAATTGGAGAAATGATAAATTCCGGGAAATTTGATGGTTTGCAAAGTGATGTTTGTATTGATAAGATCTCCGATTTCTTAGAAGAAAATAAATTAGGAAAACGAAAAGTAAATTATCGATTAAGAGATTGGTTAATTTCTAGGCAAAGATATTGGGGAACTCCTATACCGATCGTTCACTGTCCCAAATGTGGTGAAGTTCCGGTTGATGAAAAAGATCTGCCTGTTGAATTACCTTATGAAGTTGAGTTTAATCCTAAAGGAGAATCTCCGTTAGCTACAAATGAAAAATTCATAAATGTAAAATGTCCTAAATGCGGAACAGACGCAAAGCGCGATCCTGATACTATGGATACTTTCGTTGATTCATCGTGGTATTACTTCAGGTACTTAAATCCTAAATATTCAGAAAATCTTTTTGATGAGAAATTAGCAGAAAATTGGATGCCGGTTGATATGTACGTTGGTGGAGCTGAGCACGCAACAATGCATCTTCTTTATGCAAGATTTATTCATAAATTTTTAAGAGATATCGGATTAACAAAAGCGGACGAACCTTTCTCTAATTTGATTCATCAAGGAACGATTACCAATCAAGGCGCAAAAATGTCTAAATCAAAAGGTAATGTTGTTAATCCTGATGATTTTACAAAAGTTTACGGAGCCGATGTTTTTAGATTATACTTAATGTTTATGGGACCATATGAATTGGGCGGCGATTGGAGCGACAAAGGAATTTCCGGAACCGATCGGTTCGTACAGAGATCCTTTGAGCTGTTTAGCAGATTAAAAAATACTTGTGCAGAAATCAATGCAAAAGATATTTATAATATTCCTTCTCTTTCAAATGAAGAAAAATCAGTTTACCGAAAAGTAAATCAGACAATTAAAAAATTTGATGAAGAAATAAATAATTTCAGATTCAATACTGCTATAGCATCTTTAATGGAACTTTTGAATGAACTAACAAAAAATATTGATAAATGCTCAAAAGAAATCCAGGCTTATTCACTTAGCCGTTTTGCTGTAATGATATCTTCAGTTGCGCCCCATTTAGGCGAAGAGTGCTGGCAGTTATTGGGAAATGAAACTTCAATTTTTGAAAAACCGGTTTGGTTTGATTTTGATAAAGAAGCACTTGTTGAAGATTCCGTAAACATCGCTGTTCAGGTAAATGGCAAACTGAGAACTACAATCGAGATGCCAATAAATTCTGAACAATCGATTGTTAAAGATGCGGTTTTTAAAGAAGAGAAAATCATTAATTATATTCAAGATAAAACCATTGTAAAAGAAATTTACGTGAAGAATAAGATTTACAACGTTGTTGTGAAATAATTGCTAAGACTTCTAAAATATTCTTGATCATAAAAAATTTAATACGCTTAAAGGATAAAAATGTTAGACATAAAATTGATTCGTGAAAATCCTGAATTAGTAAAAAAAGGAATTGAAAATAAAAACGAAAAAAGCAGAGTTGATGAAATACTTGAACTGGATAAAACCAGAAGAGAATTGATTACAAAAAGCGAAGATTTGAAAGCTAAAAAGAATCAAGTTTCTCAGGAAGTTGGTAAACTCAAAAAAGCAGGAGAAGATGCTACAGAAATTATAGCCGAGATGAAATCTGTCGCTGATGAAATAAAAATGCTTGATGAACAATTGAATAAAGTTCAATCAGATTTAGATGATATACTTATGTATATTCCTAATCTTCCTCATGAATCCGTTCCGGTTGGTAAGACATCGAATGAAAATATTGAAGTAAGACAATGGCTGCCGAAAGGTTTCTCATTTAAAAGTGAAGAAAATACTTTAGATCATATTGAGCTTGGTAAAAAATTAAAAATATTAGATTTTGAACGCGGCGCTAAAATCTCAGGCTCCGGATTTCCTTTATATCTTGGTAAAGGGGCAACTTTGGAACGAGCATTAATCAACTTTATGCTTGATTACCATCTTCAAAATCATGGCTTCAGCGAAGTTTTTCCTCCGTTTATGGTTAACCGCGATTCTATGAAAGGAACTGGGCAGCTGCCAAAAATGGCTGATGATATGTACCATATAGAAAAAGATGAACTTTATCCAATTCCGACTGCAGAAGTACCGATTACAAATATTTACCGAAATGAAATTCTTGAAGAGAACCAATTGCCGATAAAATATGTTGGATATTCTGCTTGCTTTAGAAGAGAAGCCGGTTCTTATGGTAAAGATTCAAAAGGATTTTTACGTGTTCACCAATTTAACAAAGTTGAGATGGTTAAATTTGTAAAACCTGAAGATTCTTACAACGAACTTGAAATGTTAGTGAATGATGCTGAAGATATCTTAAAAGAATTAAAAATTCCGTATAGAATTTTATTGTTGTGCACAGGCGATTTAAGTTTTTCTGCTGCAAAATGCTACGATATTGAAACGTGGTCTCCGGCAGAAGATAAATGGCTTGAAGCATCATCGTGCAGTAATTTTGAAAATTTCCAGGCAAGACGAGCGAACATTCGTTTCAGAAATGAAAAAACTAAAAAGCCGGAATTTGTTCATACATTAAACGGCTCCGGATTAGCTACCAGTAGGCTCATGGTATCAATCCTAGAAAATTATCAAACTCCCGAAGGTAAGATAATTGTTCCTAAAGTCTTGCAGAAATACACCGGGTTCGAAATTATAGATTAGCTTTTTAATCTGATTCTGAACAACTTTTAATTTACTATATATTACTTTTCTTTAATCTCTGAAAAGGAAAGGGATAATATTTAGTTTTCTAAGAAATTAATTTCCAATGAAAAACCTTTACACATTAAAAAAATATTTCGTCAGATATAAGAAGAAACTCTTATGGGGAATTTTGTTTATTGTGTTGTCAAACGCCGGCACAGTTTATATCCCACTACTTATAAAAGATGCAATAAATGAGCTCTCAAAACATATAATTATAGAAAAACTAATTACTTATTCCGCGCTGATTCTCGGAGCTTCATTATTTTCCGGCATTTTTAGATTTTTAATTAGAGAAACAATTATTGTTGTTTCTAGAGAAATTGAGTTCGATCTTCGCCATGATTTTTGGAAACATATACAAAAGTTACCTCTGAGATATTTCCAAAATAATTCCACCGGAAATATTATGGCTCATGCGACAAACGATATAAATGCTGTTCGTTCTTTTATCGGTCCTTCCGTAATGTATTCAATTGATACTACGATTCGCTTGACAATTGTAATTGCAATTATGTTTTCACTTAATGTTAGCTTAACCGTTTATTCACTGCTGCCACTTCCCTTTTTATCTTACTTAGTTTATAAAGTCGGTAAAAAAATTCACGCTAAATTCACCTTAATACAAGAAAAATTTTCAGAACTCACAACAAAAGCACAAGAAAATTTTGCGGGAATTAGAGTTATTAAATCTTATGTAAGAGAAGAAAATGAAATAAATCAATTTAGAATTTTAAGCCAGGATTATCTTGTTAAAAATATGGATATGGTTAAAATTCAGGCGTTGTTGCAGCCGATACTTTTTCTAATCACCGGGTTTTCAATCATTATTGTTATCTATTTAGGCGGAATAAAAATTATAAACGGAACAATGGATCTTGGCGAAATGTCCGCATTTATTTTTTATCTGGGGATGCTAATCTGGCCGGTTATCGCTTTTGGCTGGGTTATTAATATGATTCAGCAAGGTGAAGCAAGTATGAAGAGATTGAATAAAATATTTGCGGAACCTTATGAGATTAATGATAGCAAGTCCACGGATTATTCAATCAAAGCAATAAAAGGCGGAATAAGTTTTAAGAATGTTTCTTTCAGATATTCCGAAAATCATCCTTATGTATTAAAGAATATTAATCTGGAAATTAAAGAAGGCTCAACGACTGCAATAATGGGATACACAGGCTCAGGGAAAACTACGCTGATAAATTTAATTCCACGACTCTATGATTCTACCAGCGGCGAATTACAAATTGACGGAAATAATATTAAAGATATTCCTCTTGAAACTTTAAGAAATAACATTGGAATCGTTCAACAAGAAGCATTCTTGTTTTCTGATACTATTTATAATAATATCTCCTATGGACTGAGAGAAACTAATAAAGATCTTGTTGCGGAAGTAGCTAAAACTGCTCATTTTGATAAAGAAGTTGAGTCCTTTCCCAAAGGCTACGAAACTATTATGGGAGAAAGAGGAATTACTCTTTCCGGCGGACAAAAACAACGTGCCAGCATTGCGCGCGCTTTAATCATCAATCCTAAAATTCTTATTTTAGATGATTCGTTTTCCGCTGTTGATACAAATACCGAAGAAGAAATTCTTAAAAGTTTGCGCCAATTTATGAAAAACAGAACGAGCATAATTATTAGTCACAGAATTTCCACAGTTAAAGATGCAGATAAAATTGTTGTGCTTGATAACGCTCAAATTGCTGAAGAAGGAACTCATGAAGAGTTAGTTGAAAAAGGCGGAATTTACGCGGATATACATTTCAAACAGTTATTGGAAAAAGAATTAGAAGAACTAAATTAGAGAAAGAATATGCCTAAAACATCAATTGCATTTTTTGAAGTTACACCGAAAGAGAAAAAGTATCTTAAGAAAAAGTTTGATAAAAATTTTGATATTAGATTTTATGCTGAAGAGCTAAATGAATCAAATATGGATTTGGTTAAAGACGTTAACGTTATTTCTCCGTTCATTTATTCCCAAGTAAATTCTAAAGTTATCGGGAAAGCAAAAAAACTTAAGTTAGTTGCAACCCGAAGCACCGGCTTTAATCATGTTGACACAAAGTTTGCGGAAAAAAGTAAGGCCTCTGTTTGTAACGTTCCATATTACGGAGAAAATACAGTCGCTGAACATACTTTTGCTTTAATTCTAGCTCTTTCAAGAAATCTACACAAAGCCTATGTAAGAACAATCCGCAACGATTTTGCATTGCAAGGCTTGCAGGGTTTCGATCTAAAAGGAAAAACATTAGGCGTAATCGGAGCCGGAAGTATTGGCGTTCATGTGATCAAAATTGCTAAAGGCTTTGGTATGAAAGTAATTGTAAGTGACGCACAGCCAAATCATATTCTTGCCGAACTTCTGGATTTCAAATATGTATCGCTGGATGAATTACTTCAAAATTCGGATATTATGACATTACACTGTCCTTACAATCAAGCCACACATCATTTGATTAATATGAAAAATATTGAAAAAGTGAAAAAAGGTTCCCTTTTTATCAACACTGCAAGAAGCGGAATAATTGAGCCCAAAGCGCTTTATTATGCAATTGATAATAAAATTTTTGCCGGAGCAGGTTTGGATGTTTTTGAAGGTGAAGAATTATTAAAAGAAGAAAATCAGATGTTGACAAAAAATGTTGCTGTTGAAAATCTTGAAGCAATATTAAAAAGAAACATTTTGCTTAGAAACGAAAACGTAATTATAACTCCACATATGGCATTTGATTCAGTTGAAGCGGTTGAGAGAATTATGGATACAACGGTGGAAAATATAAAATCATTCTTAACAGGAAAGCAGTACTACAAGGTAATTTAGTCTATGGCTAACGATTATAAAAGTGAAGACGAAGTATTAGGTAAAGCTTACGATTCTAAATTAATGAAGCGGTTGCTGAGTTATATAAAACCATACAAAAAGTATGTAATCTTTGCAATTTTGCTTAATGTTGTTGTGGCAGCTTTGGGTCCGTCGCGCCCTTATTTAACTAAAATTGCAATTGATAAATACATTGCTAACAAAGATACTCATGGTTTATTAATAATTGCTCTTGTTTTACTGGGAACATTAGTTCTCCAATCCGTAATACAGTACATACTAACCTACTATACGCAATATCTTGGACAAAGAACAATTTATGATTTGCGTGATCAACTTTTTTCCCACACGCAAAAATTAGCACTTAAATTTTTTGATAAAACTCCCATCGGCAGAATTGTAACAAGAACTACAAACGATGTTGAATCATTAAACCAGCTCTTCTCCTCCGGAATTGTTATGGTTTTCAGCGATGTTTTTATAATCATATGGATCTTAGCATTCATGTTTTTTATGGATGTTAAACTTTCACTTGTTACACTTTCGGTACTGCCCGTATTATTTTATGGAACGTTTTTATTCAGGAAAAAAGTTAGAGAAAGTTACAGAGATGTTCGCCTTCATTTAGCCAGATTAAATTCTTACATGCAAGAACATGTTACCGGAATGAACGTAGTTCAAATATTTCATAAAGAGAAAGATGAGTTAAAACATTTTTCACAAATTAATGACGATTACAAACAAGCAAATATTCGTTCTATTTTTTACTACGCAATTTTTTATCCGGGAGTTGAATTTTTAAGTTCTTTAGCTATAGCATTAATTATTTGGTATGGTGGCGGCGAAATTATTCGAAGTAATTTAACTATTGGTGTTCTGTTTGCATTTATTCAGTTCACGGAAATGTTCTTTCGCCCGATTAGAGATTTATCGGAGAAATATAATATTATGCAAACTGCTATGGCTTCTTCGGAAAGAATCTTTAAGCTACTAGATAATAAGACATTTGTAAACAACCCGGAAAAACCCGTAAACCTTGAAAAGATAAAAGGTGAAATAGAATTCAAAAATGTATGGTTTTCTTATAATCCCGATGAATACGTCCTAAAAGATATTTCATTTAAAATAAATCAGGGTGAAACTGTTGCAATAGTTGGACATACCGGAGCCGGAAAGACTAGCATTATCAATATCTTAACAAGATATTACGATATTAACAAAGGCAAAATAACAATTGACGGAGTTGATATCAGCCAAATGGATAAGCAAAACCTTCGCAAATTTATTTCAATAGTTTTGCAGGATGTCTATCTTTTTTCCGGAGATATAAAATCAAATATTAGTATGTCAAATGAAGAAATTCCGTTGCAAAAGATAAAAGAAGCAGCTAAATTAGTCGGAGCGGATCGTTTCATAGAACAATTTCCTAAAAAATATGACGAAGTTGTTATGGAACGCGGATCAACATTAAGTGTCGGTCAAAAACAATTAATCTCATTCGCCAGAGCATTAGCATACGATCCTCAAATATTAGTGCTCGACGAAGCAACTTCCAGTGTTGATACTGAAACTGAACTCTTAATTCAAAAGGCAATTGAGAGATTACTTGTCGGAAGAACAGCAATAGTTATTGCCCATAGACTTTCTACTATTCAAAGTGCCGATAAAATAATTGTAATGCACAAAGGAGAAATACGCGAATCGGGTAATCACCAAGAGTTACTAGCGAAACGCGGAATTTATTATAGACTATATCAACTTCAATATAAGGATCAAGAAATAACAAAAGCCGGTTAAACTATAACTAACAAAATTAGGGAGGAATCATGACGCAACCACGGTTCATGACACTGGCAAGGCACATTATTGAAGGCGAAAAACGACATCCCGAAGCGACAGGTGAATTATCAAATCTTCTTCACGATTTATCTCTCGCAGCTAAAGTTATTTCGCTTGAAGTTAACAAGGCTGGTTTAGTCGATATTCTCGGCTTCACCGGAGATCACAATGTTCACGGTGAAAAGGTAAAAAAGCTAGATATTTTTGCTCACGATACCTTATTTAGAGCAATGGATCATGGTGGGCATTTATGCGTAATGGCTTCCGAAGAAGATGAAGATATTATTCATATTCCCTCACATTACGAAATCGGTAAATATGTACTTTTATTCGATCCTCTCGACGGTTCTTCTAATATAGATGTTAATATAAGCATCGGAACAATATTCTCTATTTATAAAAGAATTTCACCAGATGGAAAACCGGGAACTCTTGAAGATTGCCTGCAAAAAGGATTACATCAAGTTGCTGCCGGATATATTGTATACGGTTCAAGTACTATGCTGGTTTATACTACGGGCGAAGGTGTGCACGGATTTACTTTAGATCCTTCTTTCGGCGAGTTTTTACTTTCCCACGAATTTATGAAAATCCCTCAAAAATCTAAAATTTATAGTATAAATGAAGGCAATTATCTTTACTGGCATCCTGGATTAAAAAAATATATTAAATATCTTCAGGAAGAAGACGAAAAGACCAATAGGCCTTATTCAACTCGTTATATCGGTTCCATGGTCGCCGATGTTCATCGCAATATGATTTATGGCGGAATATTTATGTACCCGGCAGATTCCCGGCATCCGAACGGTAAGTTAAGATTAATGTATGAATGTAACCCGATGGCTTTTCTTGTGGAGGCTGCAGGCGGGAGAGCTTCCAACGGAAAACAAAGGATACTTGAAATTCAGCCCAAATCTTTACACGAAAAAACACCTATCTTTATTGGGAATGAAGATGATGTAAAATTAGTTGAGAAGTTTATGGCGCAGGAAGAGATTAAGAGTGAAATTTATATTAGCAATAAAGTTTGAAGAAAAGACTGATCTAAAAAGTTATTTTAGATCAGTCTAAATAAAACTCGAAAATTATTAGTAGTGATTACTTTTTCAGTTTTTCTATAGCTGATGTAATTTTAGCGGCTAGTTCTTCCTCGGAGATTCCAACTATTTTTAATTTATTCGTTTTCACAATTATTTCCGGAACGTCTCCTTCGCCTTTCATATATTTATATAAATTAAACCCGACCCTATTTCTATCGTTTGCAACCGGTAAATAATCTACTAAATCTTCTACAATAGCGTAAACCTTTTTTTCTAATGAATCTTCCGGATACTTTTTTGTTGCCGGAGGTTGTAATGTTGACATCGTATTTCCTTAAAATATTTATCTGTTAAAAATATAAAGTATTGCGTTAATCCTCAATGTAAATAGTATTTTTTATCAATATTTATAAAAAAATAATTTTGAGAGAAATAAGGGCAAATTATGATGAATCTACTTTTCAAATTGTCTAATCATACTTAAATAGTTAAATTTACAGTTAAAACTAGGATGGAAATAAATTATTGGATATTAACAAAGCACAGAAAATACTAATTATCAGACTGAGCTCTTTGGGTGATATTCTTTTAACAACACCTCTTGTTAGAACAATTAAAATTAATTATTCGCCGATTCAAATTGATTTTCTTTTAAGGGAACAGTATAAAGATGCACTTGTTAATAATCGCTATATTTCCAACCTAAGGTTATATTCGCGAGATTCTGAATTAAATAAAGAGCTTCTTGAATTATTAAAACATCAGAATTATGATCTAATTATCGATCTTCAAAATAATGCGAGATCCGGAAAAATTACATCTGCTCTAAATATTGAATGTTTAAAATTCGAAAAATACTCTATTAAAAAATTTCTGTTGGTAAATTTCAAAATAAATAAATTATCGGACCTTCCGCCAATTCCTGTTCGATATGCAAATGCCATTCCCAACTTTTCTTTAGATGACAAAGGTTTGGATTTATTTACAAGCATTAAGCCTCAAATATCTAAAGACAAGGACAAATGTATTGGTTTTGCTCCCGGCTCAAGGCACTATACAAAAATGTGGCCGAAAGATTATTTTATTAAATCTTGGAAAGTCACTAGAAGATCGTGGATTTAAAATAGTTTTATTTGGCGGGAAAGACGACAAAAATATTTGTGCAGAAATAGGTAGTGAATTAAAAAATGCAATTGATCTTTCTAATAATGATGATATACTTCAAACCGCAGCAGACATGAAAGAGTGCAAAGCTATCATTTGTAATGACTCTGGACTGATGCATACTGCGTGCGCAGAAAATATTCCGGTTCTTGCAATTTTCGGATCAACCGTTAAAGAGTTTGGCTTTACTCCCTATAAAAATTCAAATTTAATTTTAGAAAACAATTCCTTATCTTGTAGGCCTTGTTCGCATATTGGAAGAGATAAATGTCCGAAAAGGCATTTTAAATGCATGCTTGAATTAACTCCCGAACTAGCGATTGAAAAACTTAATGAACTTATAGAGAACTGATGAAGAAAATCTGGATAGTATTATATAATATTTTAGTTATACCGGCGCTTTATTTGTTAATTCATCTTGCCGGATTTCTTGATAAAAAAGTTAAGCGCGGAATAAGGGGAAGAGATAGAATCTTTGAAGAATTAATTTTAAACGCCACGGCATTAAACAAATCGAAAAAACTAATTTGGTTTCACTCTTCTTCTTTAGGCGAATTTGAGCAAGCTAAACCGATTATTAAGGAATTGAAAAAAGAGGATAACATAAATATTCTCGTTACATTTTTCTCTCCTTCAGGTTATGAAAATTCCCGAAAATTTCCCTACGCCGACCTAGTTTCATACCTCCCGTTTGATACTCTATCGAACGCAAAAAGATTTATTCAAATTGTAAGACCGGATCTGGCAATTATGATGCGTTATGATATTTGGCCAAATTTTGTCTGGACTATGAAAAAATTTAATGTTCCATGTTACATTGTAGATGCAACTATGAAGCCCGGCTCACCGAGGAAACTACCTATTGTTAAAAATTTCCATAAATATTTATTCAGAGATATAACCAGAATTTTAACAGTTTCCCAAGCAGATGTCGATGGTTTTAAGCAGTTGGATTGTACTGATGATCAAGTAAAGGCAGTTGGAGATACACGTTTTGATAGAGTTTTTGAAAGAAGTCAATCTGCAAGAGAACGCAATTTAATAAAACCGGGATTATTTAAAGATAAAAAAATATTCGTAGCAGGAAGTTCCTGGGAAATGGATGAAGATGTAATATTACCGGCTTTTACTAAACTAGCAAAATACGATCAAGATGTAATCCTTATCATTGCACCTCACGAACCGACTTTGGTTCATCTTGAAAAAATTGAACATGAATTTGCCGGACACTTATCAACGATCAGATTTTCATTTCTTAATAACTATAATAATGAACGAGTCATAATTATAGATTCTATTGGAATTTTACTTACGCTATACACTTACGCAGATTTAGCATTTGTAGGCGGAAGCTTTAAGCAAAGCATACACAACGTATTGGAAGCCGCAGTTTACGGAATTCCGGTTTTATTCGGTCCAAAGATTGATAACTCACAAGAGACGCAACAATTATTAAAACGCGGCGGCGGAATCTTAATTAAGAATAGACAAGAGGCTTACCGTCAGTTAAGAATCTTGTTTTCGAATAATGAATTGAGAAAAGCTAAAGGAAGAATTTCGCACCAATATGTTCAAGAGAATTTGGGTGCAACACAGAAAATTCTAAAAGAGATTTATAAAATAATCTAGTTCAAATATTTCTCTTTTATTACATTTTTATGATGAATTCCGTGTCCAGCAATAATATATGCCAGAGCATTAACAGTTACATTTTTGCCGTTTGCAACACCCGATTTGGAGAATGCTTCTTTGTCTAAACTTTTTAACAAAGAGATTGAAGTTTCTCTAATATTATTAAATATTTCTTTCAATTCCACTAGAGTTAATTTTGTGTAGTTAGAATTTTTATTGTAATCGTCTTGCTCAAATCCGGGCAGAGATTGTGTTTCTCCACGCGCAATACAAAGAGCTCTGTACATCATTACAAATTCAGTATCTATTATATGACCAACAACTTCCTTAAGCGTCCACTTTCCTTCCTGATAAGCAAAATTTCCTTTTTCTTCGCTAACAGAATTTAATAGTTCAAGCATACTGTTTTTTTCATCTTCTAAAGTTTTTATCGGGTTTTCATCCACGACTTTATTAATATAAGTTTTGTAGTATAGAGCGTACTCATTTTCCAATGGTTTTGACATTTCATCTCCTAAAAATTAATAATGTTTTATTCCCAAATTTTTACCACAAAAGTGCCGTCACTAGTTGCAACACCTCTAAACATTCCGACAGTATTATATTCCATTACAAAATTTCCGTCTCTATCCACAGCTATAAATCCGCCGTCATTAGGCTTTAATATTTTATGAATCATTTCATCCGCTGCATGTTTTAGAGAATATCCTTTATACATAATCATTGCGGAAACATTAAACGCCACCGCATTTTTGATAAATTTTTCTCCCCAGCCGGTGCAAGAAATTGCACATGTTTCATTATTTGCATAAGTACCGTCTCCGATTAAAGGAGAATCGCCAATTCTTCCCGGCATTTTATTAGTCATTCCGCCCGTAGAAGTTCCGGCAGCCAGGTTTCCATATTCATCTAAAGCTACGCAGCCAACTGTACCGTGTTTACCTTTTTCAATTTCTTGCTTGTACTTTTGCCATTGTTCAAATCTTTTGGGATTATCAAAATACGAGTTAGGGACAATTTCCATTCCTATACTTTTTGCAAAATCTTCAGCTCCTTGGTAAGCTAGCAAAACATGCGGAGTTTTTTCCATCACAGCTTTTGCAAGTGAAATCGGATGTTTAATATGTTCAATTCCTGCAACCGCACCACAAGATAAATCTTTACCATTCATAATTGATGCATCCATCTCGTGTGTACCAGCGGATGTATAAACCGCTCCGATTCCTGCATTAAATTTATCGTTAGACTCGAAATATCTTAAAACTTTTTCTACTGCATCAATACTTGTTCCGCCATTTGAAAGCACATCTTTCCCAATTGTTAGAGCTTCTTTCAAACCGTTTTCATAAACTAGTTTAACAGAATCGGGTAAATCTTTACTGATCGTTCCGGCTCCCCCATGAACAACGATTGTATATTTTTTCTCATCATTATTATGATGTTTATTATCTGAAAGATCAATTACTTGTGTTAAAACAATTATTACAATTGTTGCTAAGACGAGTACTGCACTCTTCATTTAATTATCCCGTTGAAAAATAAACTATTTATTTATCTGAGCTAAAAGTCTATCAATAAAAGCTTCTTGATCTGAAAATATTTTTTTCCGCGCCATCTGGATTGTAAAAAATCCCCCACGATCAACTTCCGGGAATTCACAAACTCTACCGGATCTCGGTGGCCATTCAATTTTAAAAGTATTACTTGTAATTTCGCTGGGTGAATCATTCTCTGTTTCAAAAGCCCAAGCATGAACAGTTTTATTATTTCTTTGAAAAATTGTTTCCAAATATATAAAATTACCGGTTGGCTTTATTCCGGTTTCTTCCTCAAATTCCCTTTTAGCAGTTTCAAAATATTCTTCACCAACTTCAATGAGACCTTTGGGAATTCCCCAATAGCCATCATCTTTTTTCGAGAAATATGGCCCGCCCGGATGAACCAGAAAAACCTTTAACTCATTATTTGTTCGTGTGTACATTAATAATCCGGCACTGACTAAACTAGCCACAAATCTTCTCCAAACTACTCTCCCGAATAAATTTTAAGACCTACTATTCCAACTACAATTAAAAATATAAAGCCAAGTCTAATAAATTCTTTAGACTCATTAAATAAAATAATTCCCAAAATTGCCGTTCCTACAGCACCGATTCCGGTCCAAATTACATAAGCTGTTCCAACCGGCAAGGTTTTTAAAGAAACAGATAGTAAAAAGACACTTAAAGCCATTGTTACTGCTGTAAAAATACTAGGGTACAATTTTGTAAAACCATTGGAATATTTCATCCCAATAGCCCAGGCTGTTTCAAACAAGCCGGCAATAAATAAAATAAACCACGCCATAAGCTCTCATCTATTAAAATTATCTGATTAAAGTTAGTTAAAATACTTCTAATTTTATTAATTGAAATTTAAATAATCTTTAACCTTACTTTGATACACAAGAAAGTTTTTCAATATATAACTAGTTTTTTTCATTAAATTTTGACTGCATAAGAATAAACATATCAGGATCCATAATCACAGATTTGGGTTCGTTTTTTAAGCTAATTGTAAAAGTATTTTCTTTTTTATCAATGTCAAAAGTTTTTGCTAAGGGTTGAGTTTTTTTGTTTGTATAAATAGCAAAATCAATTGGTATTCTATAAGTAATTCCATTCTGCTGTATTTGCTTCAATTTAATAATTATTTTTTTCGATTTAGTATTGTAGCTCCAATTTCCTTCTATATCGAGTTGGCCGGGATTATAAAACCATTCCTTAAAAAAGTAACCCAAATCTTTACCGGAGACTTTTTCCATTATTTTTTGAAAATCTCCGGTTAGTACATTTTTGTTTCTATATGTTTTATAATAAAGTTTAATTCCATCCCAAAAATTCTTTTCACCTAAAACATGCCGCAACATCCGCAACACATAAGCCGCTTTTTGATAAGAGTTAGGATTAAGGAGATTATTTAAATCAGTAATGCTTGTATCGACTATCGGCGAGTTTGGATGTGAATCATAATATTTAAATATTTTTTGTCTGTCCTGTATCAAAAAATTAAATAAACTGTCTTTACCAAAAGCTTTATTAATAAAAACCCGGGCGAAGAATGTAGCGAAACCTTCGCTTAGCCAAATATGGTCCCAATCGTTTTCGGAAACTGCATCGCCAAACCATTGATGTGCTATTTCATGAGCTACCGTTCTTTCATTTGATCTTTCTCCGGTTATTTCATTTTCATCATAAAAAATATTACTTGCATTTTCCATTCCCCCGTATTTTGTTGTTGATTGCACATCCGCTAATTTTTCATATGGAAAGGGACCAATTAAACCTTCAAAGTATTTAATTATTTCCGGTGCAACCCCAAAATCATAAAATCCCTTATCTTTATCTTCTGTATAAACCCAACTCTCAATAGGCAGGCAATTCAATTTTTCTAAATTTTGTACGGCAAATTGAGCCACACCAATTACCATAATCTTTGTGGAGATAGGATTTACTTCCCTCCAGTGAGTCAAACGGAAAGAATTTAGTAAATCGGTTTCCTCAACTAATCTACCATTGGCCACTACTTGATATTTAGATGGAGCAGTAATAATAAAATCAACTGTGGCTTTATCATAAGGATGATCGATACATGGCAGCCAATTATGAGCTCTGTTCGGCCAATTATCACCGAAGAAAGTTCTTTCACCAAATTTATTTTTAGAAATTATTAATCCGTCTTTAGGTATGCCGGAATACGCTACATTAAATTTTATAATTTGATCTTTTTTACTAGGAGAATTCATAATTATGTTTAATTTCTCTAGCGCTTGAGAAAAAGTAATTTCCTCATTCTCAATCTTAACGGAACTTACATGCATACCGAGTTTAGATGATGAATCCGAACGCCCAACAAGATCCAAATTGATTTTTTTTACTCCCGACTGCTTAAATTTGATTTCAATTTCTGCTTGTCCATGTATTTCATTTGTTGAATCATTCAGCGCGATTTTAAATGTGTAATGAATAATATCAATACTATTATGTCTTTTATAATGATCGGCTTTTGATACTGTTATGAATGAAATTGTCAGAAGAGTTATTATAAAGATTCTTTTCATCTTCGAGCACCCGGAATTTGACCAGAATTATTTATGTACGTTTTACAAATTTCTTTAACATCAAGTTGTTGAACCGCATTAACTGCTACTTCCCAGGCTCCTTCTTTACAAAGTCCATTTGTTAATGCATCCTCATAAGCAGTTTCCATTTCATTCAAACAAGCTTCTTTTATTTTATTACTTAAGATAACCGCGTCTTCAATAAGATGATTAGAATTTACCATTTTGACTCCAATGTTAAAAAACTAATTATTAAACTGAAAATATTTCAGTTTAATTTTAAAGACATAAAAATTAATAATATAATTGTTTATAAATTAAAAAGTGAGGCTACAAACCAATATTGATTTATAACCTCACAATTATCTAATAACTTTTATTTTTTCTATTTAGGCTCCGGGCCTTCTGTTACTTGAATCAAATCCACTGGCCTGATCCATTTTGAAAATGCTGCTTTTACTTCTTGTGAAGTCAAATTAATATATTTCTTTGCAGCGATTGTCGGTTCATCCAAAGGCAATCCTTCAACGCCTCTAGATAACAATCCATAAGAAATGCTTCCTAAACTTGATTCGGCTAGTTGAATTCTTCTAAGAATTAAAGCCTTTGCTCTGTTTAGATCTTCTATTGAAACATCTTTAGTTTGCATTTCTTTTAGATCACGCTCAACAATTTTTTTCGCTTTACTTACATTTGGAGGATCGCATCCGTAATTAATCGAATAATGTGATCTTGTTTTTCCGATGCCGAATGATGAATTAACAAAATATACAAGTCCGGATGTAACCCTTAAATCCTGATAAAGCTTGGTAAAGAACGCACCGCTTAAAACATGATTACCTAGTTGAAGAGCATAATAATCAGGATCAAATCTGTTAAGCTGTAATGTTTCCGCAAGTATTACTTTATCTTGCACTCTACTTTGATCCGGGACAGCTGTTTCAGATACTTTATTTGGTGGAAGAGGCGGTAAATCTAAATCTGGTTTGCTGCCTTCAGCTTTCCAACTTCCAAAATACTTTTCTACTTCGCCTTTTACAGAATCTGGATTTACATTTCCAGTTACAACAATTGTAGTTAAGTCAGGCCTAAAGATTTTATTGTAATACGATTTAACATCATTCATCTTGATTGAATTAATTGTCTTCGGTGTAGTTTTTCTCAAAGAGGGATCATCATTAGGAACTAAACCTACCGTTATTGCACGATTTGTTAAATAATCAGGACTCTTAAGTTCACCCGCAACGGTTTGAGATAACTGCCTTTGAATTATCGGAAATGCTTGTTCGGGTAACGCAGGAGATAATAAATTGCCGGATAGTAATTCTAATCCTTTATCAAACTGATTTGATAAAGTGCTAAGAGAAAACCTAGTGCCTGCAGATTCATTAGCTCCAATGTCATCAAGTGCTTTTTGAAACTGAATTCTATTAAGATTAGTAGTGCCATATTCAAATAGCTGATCCAAAATATCACTTACACCATCTTTTCCTTTAGGCTCTTGCAAATCCGTTTGAGTTCTAATTTCCCCGTAAAGGCTGATTGTATTGCTAATATTTTCCGGTTGAACTATTAATTTAATACCGTTACTTAATGTAGAAACAACAGGATTTATATGACTATCGGGAACTTTTAATTTACCGTTAATACCTTTTGCCCAATTTGGTAATGGAACCATTTGAGGATTAGAAGGCGCAAAAGATTCGCTTCCGCCAAATCCGCTTTTAGAGATTGGTTTGCCGGAAGATTGCGGAGACAAAGTTGCATAAATTGCATGATCAAAATTCAGATATTTTTTTGCAACTCTATTTACTTCATTAACAGTTACTTGTTTTAGCATATCTAAATCATCTTGAGGAGAATTTCTTCCTTCAACCGCGATAGCTTCCGACCAAACACTGGCTAATCCTGATATAGAATTTTTTTGAAATTCAGCATCAGTCAACTCATGTCTTTTTGCTGCTTCAACCAAATCTTTTGGAAAACCCTTTTGCAGATAAGATTGTACAACTGACTCGGTTTCATTTATTAGATTTTTTGTATTTGCTCCTTTAGGAAAAGCACCTAAAATATATCCATATCCCGTTTCCGGTAAAGCGTTATAACCAAAGCCTGCATACAAAGCTTTTCCTAGTGGAACCAAACCGTACAAATCTCCTCTATGGCTGCTTAAAACATCGGAAAGTATTTGTAACGCAGCATAATCTTTACTGTCTACTCCGGGCATTCTAAAAACAATTAAGGTATAACCATAAGGAAGATCAGTCGTTAAATTTAAGCTATCTTTTTTAATTGGCGAAAGATTAATTTTCGGTTTAGGTTGAAGTTCTTTTTCCGGAATATTATCAAACATATCTTTTACTTGATTTAATGTTTTGTTTAAGTCTATATTACCGGCAATAACTAATATAGCATTATTAGGAGCATACCATGAATCATGAAATTGTCTTAACATTTTTCCGGTAGTTTTATCAAAGGATGGTTTTGTTCCTAGAGCATCATGTTCATAAGGAGTTCCTTTAAATAATTTTTTTCTCAGCTTATTGAAAAAAACATACTGAGGATTCGACAAATCACTTGCCACTTCTTGCTCTATTGCACCACGTTCAATATTCCAAATTGAATCAGCGCATAAAATATTTTGCATTCTTAAAGACTCAATCTTAAGCGCAATATCGAGATCTTCAGAGGGAATTGTATAATAATATTGAGTAACCGTTTGCCTGGTTTCAGCGTTATTATATCCTCCTAAAAGCGCATCAATTTCATCTAATTGATCACCTGATAAACCTTTACTTCCTCTAAACATCATGTGTTCTAGTGCGTGAGCAGTACCAGGGTATCCTTTCGGAGTTTCATTTGATCCAACGAGATAATTTATTTCCGTGGTTACAACCGGAGCCAGTTCATCTTTCACGATAACTACTTTTAAACCGTTCTTTAAAGTTGTTTTTAAAACATCTTTGCTATTTGAATTATCTTTTGATAAACCAATGGAGCTAAATAAAATAGTAATTATAAAGGCTCTAAAAAATGAAGAAAGTATTTTTGTTTTAAGACTAGATATCGTATTACAAGTTCTACGATTAAAAGACATAATATTCTCCGAACATTAAATATATTTACAGATAAGTATTTGAGAGCAAGTTTAATAATAAATGGATTTAAGGAATGAGAATATTATCACAAGAGAAAAGTGTTGGCGGGAATTTAAGATTGTTCTTCGTTTTCTTCTGCTAAATAAGGCTTAATTAAAGAGCGGTATAACTGACCACCGGCAAAATATAATAATCCGGCGGCGACGAATATTATCCACATTGTAAAAAAACTCCAAACATGGAAATAATTCATAACCACTGCTAATATTACAGCCGCAATACTTAATAAAAGAACAAAAGATTGCAAAAATTTAATTTTTCTGATTTTCTTAGAGCAATTATTAGAAAGAGAAACTCCAGAACTATGGACAGTCTGTTTTGCACTTAAATTACTATGTTCAAAAGATTTTGCTGGGCTAATATTTTTCATTTCAATCAAACTATACCTTGTCATCTTAGGCAAGAAAGATACAATATTAGGGCTGATATTATTATTACTTATATCACAAATGATATTGAGTGTTAAATATCGCAAGGTTATAAATTTTAAATAATTAGCAATTATTGACTTGATGAAACAGAAGTCTTGTTTGTTATAATATTTCATTTTGAAAACAGTAAAATCTCAGCATTTCAACAATAATTTGCAGTGATTTTTGCGACTTTATTTAAAACTGAACGGTGGATATTTATCTGTTACAAGTAAAAAAGCATAAGCACTAACTCTAAGAGACCAGCGAAAAACTCCAACGATATAATCGAAAAATCCTCTTGGATATTTTGATGTAAAAATTATGATAAACCAAGATATCATAACAGAAAATATAACGCCTATAAAAAGAAATACTAGAATGATATAATGAGGAATTGCCAAAAACCATTTCACTAAAGGAAGAAATCTATTTAAATCTTTCTCCACATCCGGATATTCAAAAGAAACATGAATCGCTTGCTCATCAGTTGTGGAAGGGTATTCCGAGCGAAGTAATAGTAGATACGAAGCAACCCTAGTTGAAAATTTTGTTAGTTCAAGATTCCAATTAAACCACCACTTCGGATATTTTTGACGAAAGACAATCATCAATGCAGTTGCAACAAAAGTGATCCCACCTGATTGAAAATAATAACGAAACTGATTTGCCTCTTCATGACTTTGAGTGCCGCCAGAAACCAGTACCAAAATAATTGCTATAGGTATTATCATTATTATTCTAAAAAATGTTGAGAACCGATCTAGTTGTTCAGGATAATCAATATCCAACTTGGCAGGATAGGTATCATGATTTTCCATTTTGCTCCCCTTGTTTATTTATAGTACTTAAGATTAATTTAAGAACCATAAACTTAAAAGCGAAATTTTGATCTTAAGTTTTTTTGAGATGAATAATTTCCAAATAATTATTTTACCAATGTTTTGAATACCAGTATTTAATTACTTCTTCAGACGGTTTGTTTAACGGAGTATATAATGAGTTTTGAGAGTCCGAATCAATATACAATGAGCTTGGCCATTTCCACCAATACATGCCTGCAAGCCAATGTTTTTTATACATCGCCCTAAACAATGTATTGTAGCATCTTTTTTGAGATTGTAAATTCACACTGTTTCTGCTTTCTCCTTCAAGTGCAGTTTGCCACGACCTATCTGAACTTCTAAAACCTACTTCTGTAAAAAGAACATGCTTATTAAATCTTGTGGATATCTCCTCAATTTTTTTTGCTATTATAATTGCCCCATCTTCTAATTCCTTATTCGTAGGATTAACTTTTTTACTCAGAGGATAATATTCGCTTATGCCGATATAATCAAATTGATCCCAAAATTTTAATTCTTCAAATTCATTACTCCAGTTAGCACCATAAGTAATTTTACCGTCATAAATTTTTCGAATTTGTTTTACAAGTTTCACCCATTCATTTTCGTGTCCAACGGTTGCTCCGGCAAGTTCGTTACCAACACATAAAATTGGTATTTTATAAATTTCCGCAATCATAGCATAATGAATAATCCAATTTTTATAATCTTGAAAAAATATTCCCCAGTCTTTTTTATTAAGCATTTTAATTTCCCCGGGCCAACCGTTTCGTCCCATATAAATATGGGGTTTCATCATAGCGATCATATTTAATATTTTTGCTTGATGCGCCAAAAAGATCATGCATTCATCATTTTCAGCTCCGGCAAATTCCCAAAATCTAAGAGGCTCAGGTTTATTAGGATTATGCATAGATGTGAATGGAGTAATTGAAAAAGAATTGGCTCCTAATTCTTTAATCGATTCTAAAGATTTAACTGCTTCGCGTGAAAGATAACCATTAAATATTTGATACCCTTCATGTGCAAAACAAAATCCTTTTTGAAATTGTGGAAGCGTAGAATTAAAATTGGATTTATAATTTTTAATTTCGCTTAAATAACCTTTCGAAATTTCGCCAAGATATTTTTCCCACCCGGATTGAATTAAATTATTAGTCAGATTTTTAGTATTTAATTTTGTATAAATATTTTTAAAACTTTCTTGAGGGAAATTATTTCTTAAAAAACTGATATAAGAAGCTGCTAAAGGTTCATAAATAAATGGAGAAATGAATTTAATTTTTTCGTTATCAAACAAAGTACTTAAAGAAGGTACTTCTCCGGCAAGATAAATTTTTGATGCCCAAAATCCCCAGCCTTTTTCTCTCCACTTTTGCGAGAAATAAATGGCTAACCCTTTTTGAATAAATTGATTTACCGGCTTACAGTACACTCTTTGCAAAATCAATTTGGTTATTTCTGAGAATTCGTTACCCTCAATCCAATCATTTGCTACAAAGTTAATCGTAGAATCTTTAGGATTTATATTTGATAAATCAGTACTCCCGGTTATTAATCCTTTATCTTCAAAATTATCAAACACATTTATTTTAAATTGAAATTTTGTGAAGTCAGTTTTTATTGAATCAGTAAGGTCTCGATATAACTTTTTATCCCGCTCGTTGACAGAAATAATTTTCTCTTTTGATATTTTATGTGAATATGCACTATAAGTAAATATTGAATCGAAAGTGTATTGCTTAATATCATTTCGGTAAGAATTATCAATTATTTGATGTCTTAAATGTTTAAGGTGAGACTTTTTCCGGATGGAAGAACTTTTAATTGAATTTGAAAAAATGCTATATGAAATTATGCCGCATGAAATCGACAAAATAAATATTATTAGACTTTTCATTAATGATTTTTGCAAAATTAGGCTTGGGGAAAATTTGAATAATTTTCAAGTAATTAAACTAAAAATTAATTGGGCAGTTGTTATAAAGGATACAATCTAGCTTCACTTAGTTTCATAAAAGTTTAAGTATACTATAAAACAGCTTTCAGATATTTACCTGTCCAAGAATTTTTAGCTTTAGCGACTTCCTCAGGAGTTCCGACTGAAACAATTTCGCCGCCTTTTTCTCCGGCATCGGGTCCCAAATCAATAACGTAATCAGCACATTTTATAACTTCAAGATTATGCTCAATAATTAGTACAGAGTTATTTCTTTCTATTAACATTTTGAAGCAATTTAACAGTTTTGATATATCATCAAAATGCAAACCGGTGGTAGGTTCATCAAAGATAAACAAAGTATGTTTACGCTCTCTTTGTGAGGTTAAATGCGATGCTAATTTTATTCTCTGAGCTTCGCCGCCTGATAAAGTATTTGATGGCTGACCGAGCTTTAAATATCCTAATCCAACATCCGATAAAAGTTGGATATAGCGAACTATTTTTTCGTTACCCTCAAAAAATTCTATTGCTTGATCAACAGTCATACCCAGAACATCTACAAGATTTTTACCACGATAAGTAATTTCTCTTATCTCTTTTTTAAATCTAGTTCCGTTGCAATCTTCGCATTCCAAGTAAAGATCGGCAAGAAATTGCATTTCCACTTTTATAAAACCATCACCAGTACATGTTTCACATCTTCCGCCTGGTACATTAAAAGAGAAGAAACCGGGTTTATAGCCTCTTGCACGTGCTTGATGAGTGGAAGCAAATAATTCACGAATATGTTCGTAGGCTTTGATATAACTTATTGGATTTGAACGCGGTGTTTTCCCGATTGGGGATTGATCTACTATTTCAAGTTCGTCTAAATATTCGGAGCCGGAAATATCTTTAAATTTTCCAATCTTAGGCGGATTCATACCTTTTAATTTTGCGAGTCCGCCGTAGACGACATCATGAACAAGAGTGCTCTTTCCTGAACCGCTAACACCGGTAATAACGACAAATTTGTTAAGCGGAATTTCAATGTCAATATTTTTTAAGTTATTCTCGCTAGCACCGGTAATTTTAATAGTTTTTGTTTTTCTGTCATCTCGCACTTTAGGAACGGGTATACTCAATTTACCGGAAAGATATTTTCCAGTAAGAGAGTTTTTATCTTTTAACACGTCATCATAAGTTCCCATAGAAACGATATGTCCGCCTTCGATTCCGGCTTTTGGCCCCATATCTACCAGAATGTCGGCTTCCTTCATCATTTCCGGATCATGTTCTACAACCAAAACAGTATTGCCAATGTCCCGCAGATTTTTCAGCAAATTTATCAAACGAGAATTATCTCGCGGATGAAGACCAATGCTAGGTTCATCCAAAACATATAAAGTTCCAACAAGAGAAGAACCGAGTGAAGTTGCTAAATTAATTCTTTGAGTTTCGCCGCCGGATAAAGTACTGCTTAATCTATCTAAAGTTAAATAACCAATTCCAACATTATTTAAGAAGTTTAATCTTTTAATTATCTCTTTTAGAATTCGATCGCCTACAACTAAATCATACTCTGACAATTCGATCGAATTAAAAAAATTAAGGGTATCTTCAATTGGAATTTTTACAACATCATAAATTGATTTTTCATTTATTTTAACTTGAAGAGCTTCCCTTCTCAACCGGGAACCTTTACAGGCGGAACATGTTGTATAACCTCTGTAACGGCTTAGCAGAACTCTTATATGCATTTTATAAGTTTTGCTTTCAAGCTTTTCAAAAAATTTATCAACGCCGACAAAATCACCAAAACCTTTTCTTATCAAAGATACTTGATCGGTAGATAAATCTTTAAAGGGTACATTTAAAGGAATATTATTAGCTTTTGCACTAGTTACCAGATCTCTTAAATGTGTGCTGTATTTAGCTGATCTAAAAGGCGCCAAAGCTCCGTCGGTAATTGTTAAATTGGGGTTTGGAACCACCAGGTTCATATCAACACCAATTGTTTTACTAAATCCCTGGCAAACAGGACAAGCACCGAATGGGTTATTAAATGAAAAAAATCTCGGTTCAGGTTCTTCGTATCTTATTCCGCAACATTCGTAGAATTTATTAAATTCATGAATCTTTTTGGTATCAGCATTAATTACAACCAGTCTATCTTCACCTTCTTTAAATGTAACCTCAATTGAGTCCGAAAGTCTTTCTCTTACTTTTCCCTTCTGAACTTTAAATCGCTCAACGATTACAAAAATATTACTCTTTCTTTTTGGCAAAGATTCATCTTCATTTAGATCAATCAATTTGCCTTTATAATAAATTCTAAAAAATCCTCTTTTTTTAAGAAGTTCAAGTTCTTCTTTTAAACTGTGTCCTTCGTGATAATGTAATGGAAATGCAAGATAAAATTTAGCACCATCTTCTTGTGCTTCAAGATAATCCGATACAGTTCCCGTAGTCGCTTTTTTAACTTCCTTTCCGCATTCAAAACAAATAGTTTTTCCTATTCTTGCAAATAACAATCTTAAATAATCATAGATTTCAGTAGTTGTACCAACGGTTGATCTTGTGTTTCTGGCGCCGGTTTTTTGTTCTATTGCAACAGCCGGACTAATACCCTGTATATAATCAACATCCGGTTTATTCATTCTTTCTAAAAATTGACGAGCATATGCAGAAAGACTTTCAACATATCTTCGTTGTCCTTCAGCATATATTGTATCAAAGACAAGGGATGATTTACCGCTTCCACTAACACCGGTGAACACAACTATTTTATTTCGGGGAATTTCGAAGCTTAAATCTTTTAAATTATGCTCCCTTGCCCCTTTAATTATTATTCTTTTATCTCTCGTATTATTGCTCATAATTATTCTTATTCTGTTAAATTCTTAACAGCTTAATATATTTTATAGTTCAACTTAAATTGGAATTTCAAACTTTAAATATACAAAAGTTCAACTTAGAAAAGAGTTGAAAAAGGTAGTAGTAAAGAGGTCTTTTATATATGTGATTTGAGAAATAGTTTTAGCTTATTGCTTTTGCTTAGCAACCGGAAGGTGTTCGCCCCAAATAATTTGGAGCGAATTAAAATTATATAAAGTAAGCTCTGCTACTTACCTGTTTCATTGTTTTTCATAGACTTTAAAACTTTAATCCTATCATCAAGCATTTTGATTTTAGAATCTAATTCTTTTAATTTTTCAGAAATATCGTCCTCGTATTTTACTTTGTCCCAATAACCTCTGTTTTCAAAATAACCTTTAAAGAGCCAATTATGTTTCAAAGCCTCCATATTTTCGGCTAAACGGGAAGAAGCAACTCTGGCATCAGCAGCTGTTTTTTGAACATTAATTAGAGTTGTAGTTAAGAGTGTATCGTAACCGCTTCCTTTCACTAAAAGTCCGCCCAAAACGCCATTACCTTTTTTAACACCAACTAGTATTGTGTCAACATCACCTACAACTCCATTAACATTATTTACCACTTGTTGTACACCTACACCAAGTTTATCGAATAAAGCTGTTACACGATTTAATTCATCCGTTATCGCAATAAGGCTCTGATCAGCACGTTTAGTTAATTGAGTAGCACTGTTATATAGATCTTCATTAGTTATCAACTTACCGATTGTACCTTCACCGCGATTTACTCTAGAAACAATTTCCGAAAGATCTTTAGTCATATCTTTAGTGTATTGCATAATTCCTTCGGTTTGTGCAACAATAGCTGAAAATCCGATTGGTTCCTTTGACTGAATAGTACCGCCATCTTGCACCGGGTCAGCCGAACTGCTTCCAATTTCCAGCACTACAACTTTACTTCCGACAAGTCCCTCAGTTTCAATCGTTGCCTTTGTATCGGTACGAATAAATCTCTTTATGTCCGTACTTAAACTCATGCTTACTTCAACACGACCTGTAGTGTCGCTAACAATTTGTACTGAATTTACGCTCCCTACATCAATACCGCTAAGTCTTACTGTGGCTCCACCGCGTAAACCTTGCACATCGGAGAAGTATGCATTCACATCAAAAGTAGAACTGAATAAAGCTTCTTTTTGACCGATTAAAAATATTGCTAAAACGAGTAATAATACTCCTATGAATACAAAAATTCCCAACCTAACGGCGGGCATATTTTTTATCATTGGTTTTTTCCCTTAATTGAGTTCAACAACATCATTGCTGAAAAAATCTTTTAAAAACGCATCATCTGTTTGAGTAAGCGATTCTATGCTTCCCTTATACCTCAATTTGCCATCTTTTAGAACAACTGCATGTGTGGCTATAATTTTAGCACAAATTAAATCGTGAGTTACAATAATAGAAGTAGACTTTAAATCTTTTTGAAGTTCAACAATCAGCTGACTAATTTCTTTTGTTGTAATAGGATCAAGCCCGGTTGTAGGTTCATCATATAAAATTAATTTTGGTTCGGTAATAATTGTACGAGCTAAGCCAATTCTCTTTTTCATTCCGCCTGACAATTCCGCAGGCATTTTATCAATCGCCTCTTCAAGAGAAACTTTTTCCAGGACTGATTTAACTTTAGATTCGAGTTCCTTATTTGTAAAATTAAAATTTCGGATCAAAGGGAATTCCAAATTTTCTCGTACAGTCATAGAATCATACAAAGCAGCACTTTGAAATAAAAATCCAATATGCTTTCTCATTTCATTTAATTTTTTATTAGAAAATTTGAGAACGCTTTCCCCATCTAATAAAATATCACCCGAATCAGGTTCTAACAAACGCACAATACACTTTAACAACACGCTCTTTCCAGTTCCACTTCTACCAAAAATTACCATGTTTTCACCATCTTCGATGTCCAGAGAAACTCCATCTAGAACAACGAAATCATCAAAAGCCTTACTTACATTTTTAATCTCAATCATCTACTAACCCCAAAGCCAAACTGTAATTTTTACAAGAACCATATCAAAGAGTAATATTATCAGTGAGGAAAGTACTACCGAACTCGTAGAAGCTTTTCCAACACCAACAGTCCCATTAGTAGCAGTATATCCTTTATAAGATCCAACCAAACCAACTAAATACCCGAAGACAAATGTTTTTGCAATACCTGGAATTACATCAGTAAATTTTAGCGAAGAAACTATAGAATTTACATAAAGTTGAAAATTGATTCCCGTTGATAATAATATTGCAACATACCCGCCTATAATTGCTAAAAAGACAACATAAATTGTTAACATAGGTAAAATTAAAGTACACGCTAAAATTCGAGTTACAACTAAATATCTAAAAGGATGAATTGCCGATACTTCCATTGCATCAATTTGTTCTGTAACCCGCATTGAACCAAGCTCTGCACCTATGCCGGAACTGACCCTGCCGGCAAATATTAGAGCCGTAATTACAGGACCGAGCTCCCTTACGACAGATAGAGCAACCATGCTTGGCAAAAAAGATTCTGCGCCAAACCTTTGCATTACCGGTTGACTTTGCATTGCAAGTACTAGTCCGATAATAAATCCGGTGACACTCACAATAGGTAAAGTTTTAACACCGAGTTCATCCATATGCTTTTTTATTTCCGCAAATTCATAAGGCGGTAAAAAAACATTCTTAAAAAACTCGATTGAAAATGTTGTTAAACCTGCAATTGTTAAAAAGAAATCATTTAATCTTTGAATTGCTAAAGATTCAACTTTATTTAAATTTCCGTCGTTATCTTCCACAGATTTTGTCTAAGTTGTTGTATTTGTTGAAGTATCTTATGAGTATTAACATATTTTAACACAATGAATTTTAAGATACAAAAAAAAGATTCTCCTTAAAAGCAGTATCAATATTCGGCTTTTATGAAAAATTGATTAAACTTTATAAAAAAGATCTAACTATTTCTTTTTCCACAATGCTAAAAATTAAAATAATTTATGCAACTAAATTAATCATTTTATTCTGGATACTATAATTTAAAGTTACTCTAATTTTATTTTTTATTAACTATGTGTGTATTATTAATAATTATTTAATATTTTTAGTCCGATTCAAAACTAGTATCCCAAATCCCTTTCTATAAATCTTTTGCGAGGTAGCTTCATGAAAAAAATTGAAAGACGTGATTTTATTAAATCAGCATCAATTGTTGCGGCAGCGACGGCAAGTACAGGACTTTTAGCCAGTTGTGCTACAGATGAAAAAAAATCCAGCCCGGCAATAGTTTCTGGTAAAACTTATGAATGGAAAATGGTAACAACTTGGCCCCCGCATTTCCCAATTCTCGGAACCTCAGCGGACAACTTCGCAAAAAAAGTGGAAAGTATCTCTAACGGAAGATTAAAGATTCATGTTTACGGCGGCGGCGAGCTAGTTCCGGCTTTAGAAGTTTTTGATGCTGTTTCTCAAGGAGTTGCGGAAATGGGACACGGCGCAGCTTATTATTGGGGTGGTAAAATTCCGGCATCACAATTTTTTACAAGCGTACCATTCGGCATGAATTCTCAACAGTTGAATTCGTGGCTTTATTACGGAGGAGGTATAGAGTTATGGCAGGAAGCTTATGCGCCTTACAATATAATACCTTTTTCAGCCGGAAATTCAGGCGCTCAAATGGGAGGATGGTTTAATAAAAAAATAAATTCGGTTTCGGATTTAAAAGGATTAAAAATGAGAATCGCAGGTCTTGGCGGAAAAGTAATTTCCAAAGTCGGCGCAACTTCTATATTAGCACCAGCCGGCGAACTTTATACTGATCTTGAAAGAGGTGTAATTGACGCACTTGAATGGGTGGGTCCATATCATGATTTTCTTTTAGGCTTTCATAAAATTGCAAAATACTATTACTCACCCGGTTGGCAGGAACCTACGGGCGGAATTGAATTAACTGTTAATAAGGAGGCATATAATCAATTGCCGGATGATCTGAAGGAAGTAATAAGAGTGGCAATAGCTGCGTCTTCTATCGAGATGCTTTCCGAATTTGAAGCTAAAAACACCGAATATTACTTTAAGTTAAAAGATGAATTTAAAGTAAATTATCAAGTCTTTCCCCCGGATGTTCTAAATGCATTAAAATCCGCAACCGCTGAAGTTATCTCAGAAATAACCGCATCAGATAAAATGAGCAAAAAAGTTTATAATTCGTATAGCAAATTTAAAAGCAGAATAACTGAATGGAATGCTCTGGTTGAGAAAAATAATATTTAATAATTATCAAAAGATATAAGCGGAATTTTTGCTATTAAATAGTAAGCTGAAATTACTTTCCAATCACTTTTGGCAGCCATAAAGCTAATTGTGGGAAAAATATGACTAACGATAATGCTATTAGTTGAAGAACTACGTAGGGAATAATTCCACGATATAGGTGCGATGTTGTAACTTCTTTAGGAGCAACTCCTTTTAGGTAAAAAATTGAAAATCCAAACGGAGGTGTAAGAAAAGAAGTTTGAAGATTCATCGCAATCAGAATTCCGATCCAAAGTAGATCTATATGCAGATGAATAAATATCGGTGCTACAACAGGAACAATTATAAATGTAATTTCGATAAAATCTATAAAAAATCCGCAGATAAAAACTATAATCATCACAATTGCTAAAAAATGCATCGGGGAAAGATTTGAAGAAAGTATTAGATTCGCTAAATAAGTATCTCCGTGCATTCCTCTAAAAACTAATCCAAATGCGGCAGCGCCAACCAGGATCATAAAAGCCATGCTTGTTAAAGTAGTTGTCTTTAACATAACAGATTTTAGTATTTCGACAGTAAACCTTTTCCTTAAAATTGTTAAAACTGTAGCGCCAAATGCTCCAACAGCTGCTGCCTCAGTGGGAGATGCAATTCCGGCAAAGATTGATCCCAGCACAGCAAGCACTAAAATAAAAGGTAGTAAAAACGCATTTATGACACGTTTCAATTTCGCCATACCTTTAAATTTATCTAACTCCGATTGAGGCATTGCCGGGACTGATTTGGGACGAATAAAAGTTAAAATCACAATCCAGAAAAAATATAGCGAAACAAGAATTAACCCCGGGATTATGGCGCCTACAAAAAGGTCGCCAACAGGAACTTCTAAAACACTTCCGAGAAGTACTAAGATAATACTAGGAGGAATAATTTGCCCCAAAGTTCCGGAAGCCATTATAATACCGCTAGCAGCTTTGGGGTTATAACCACGCTTCAACATCACAGGTAAACTTAAAACGCCCATTGTTACAACTGAAGCACCAACAATACCCGTTGAGGCACCTAACATAGCACCTACAACTAAAACAGAAATCGCCAAACCGCCGCGAAGTTTCCCAAAAAGTAAAGCCATTGTTTCCAAAAGTTCTTCTGCAATTCCGGATTTTTCAAGCATAACTCCCATAAAAATAAAAAGGGGAACTGCGATCAGAACATAGTTAGACATTATTCCCCAGATTCGTAAAGGAAGTAAATTGAAAAAATTCAAACCAAACGTGAATAAACCAAATATTACAGAAGCTCCTCCTAAAGTAAATGCAACCGGGAATCCCATTAAAAGAAGGACTAGGACAACTAGAAAAAACAAAATTGGTAGAAAATCCATTTTATTCGATTCGGGAAATTATTGATCTTTAGTTTTAATTGTTATAATTGATTTGAATGCGAGAGCTATTCCTTGGAGAAGCAAGAATACAAACGATACGGGAATCATTCCTTTAATAATATATCTTGCAGGCAAACCTCCGGCATCGGGAGAAGTTTCGCGCATCATAAACGAAAGTGAAACGAAATTTTTTGTTGAAATAATTACAACTATGCAAAACGGAATTAAAAAGATTAAACTTCCTATTAGGTTTATCCAGGCTTGTTTTCTTTCTGAAAGAGTAGTGTAAATTACATCAACCCGCACATGATCATCTACAATTAAAGTGTAAGCGGCAGCCATCAAAAATATAATCGCAAACAAATGCCATTCCAATTCTTGAAGTGCAACGCTGCTTTCTTTTAGAGCGTATCTTGTAAAAACATCATAACAAACAATGAGCATTAGTACAAGCGTTAGCCAGGATATTGCTTTTCCTAGTTGCGTATTAAGTCTGTCAATAATTTTAATGTATGATTCAATAAACTTCATTTGAAAAGATATTTAAGTGATCCGATCAATGCAAACATAATAAATTTGAATTAAAAATTGCTAACTCTTATTTGAAATTAGTCAAATGCATTTTCATAATGAACTATTTCCGGTTTTCTCTTTGATCTAAAAAGTATTGTAATAACATCAAACCGGCAATCAACTTCATTTAATTCTTTATCGAACAAATATAGCTCGGCAATTTTTTTAATTTGTTTAACTTTATTTGGTGTTATTGCATAGACGGGATCGCCATATTCAAGATTTTTTCTGGCTTTCACTTCAACAAAAACTGTTTCTTTTGTTGAATTATCAAGAGCGATTATGTCCAGTTCACCTTTTCCGTAACGATAATTACGCTCGAGTATTTTAAAGCCTTTTTCTTTTAATAAGTTTGCTGCAATTTCTTCCCCTTCCTTACCAAATTCGGATGAAGAAATACTCAAATTATTCTCCGGTTGTTTTATACATTAAATTCAGTTTGCTTAGTTTCAAATAATATTTTACGCAAAAATGATTTTCTATGTAGCGGCGACGGTCCAAATTTTCGAACAGCTTCAATGTGCATTTTTGTCGGATATCCTTTGTTCTGCTCCCAACCATATTCCGGAAATTTTACTGCAAGTCTCTTCATAATCCTATCACGAATAACCTTAGCTATAATTGATGCGGAAGCTATACAAAATGATTTTGAATCGCCTTTAACAATTGCCAATCTCGGAACATCATAGTTAAATATTTTATTTCCGTCAATTAGAATTAAATCGGGTTGAGTTTGTAATCTTTTAATTGAAATAGACATTGAAAGTAAAGATGCTTGCAAAATATTTATTTTGTCTATTTTTCCGTGAGATATAACTGAAACAGAATAGGCAAGAGATTTTTCTAAAATTTGAGGAAACAACTCTTCCCTCCGTTTTTCATTTAATTTTTTAGAATCGTTAATGCCTTCTATTTCCGTATCGGGATCAAAAATAACTGCTGCGCTTACAACAGGTCCCGCTAACGGTCCTCTTCCCACTTCGTCAACACCAGCAATTAATTTTATTGTTTCACTTAGATATGAATTATCGAATTTTTTCATTTACCAAGATAGATTGCTAATAGTCCAAGTACCATATTTAATTTTAGAAGAATACTTAACTTATTCAAGTTTTTTAAAGATGAATTTTCAAAAAGAGATTTTACTACGTATATCATAATTGGATTCACTACCGCCATTACGAAAACAAAGTACTCTATTTTATATAACTTAAACACAAATGGAAAAAATGTAGCAAGAATTAATAATATGGATAAAAAAAGGACTAAAATCTTTGCAGACTTAATTCCATATTTAAAAGGAAAAGTAGTAATTCCCGATTTTGAATCGCCTTCAATATCTTCTATATCTTTTACAATTTCTCTCACAAAATTTATTAATATTGCAAACAAAGCGGGTATTATTGGCAAAGAATAATTTTGAACCGCGATTCCTCCATAAACGAAAGCTAAGCCTGTCATAAAGGAAACAATAAAATTACCAACAAGCGGAATTTTTTTTAGTTTGTACGAATAAACGAAGAGTAAAATGACTGTAAAAAGAACAGTTAAAAAAGCATTCAAATTTATAATATATGAACCAATCAGTGCTAAAGTATTTAAGAAAATGTAAAAAACTGTAGCTTCATTTTTACTAATTTTCCCTTTTGGCAATGGCCTTTCCGGTCTATTAATTTTATCAATTTCTAAATCGAAAATATCATTAATCACGTTACCTGCGGCTGCAGTTAAAGCGCCTGAAATAGAAGCTAATACGATAATTCCAATATTTAAACTTCCTTTTGAACAAAAAACAGCACCCACAAAAATCGCTATAAAAGTTATAAAACAATTTAACGGTCGAATTATTTTAACAAATGATTTCATTTATTTTGCTAGAACTCGTTAACAATTCCAAAATGGATTTTACCATCAGAGAATGAATCTCCTTTTGCCAACGCAAAACTAACGCTTAATACTCCTAAATTTGTTTCAATATTTAATCCCAGTCCATAACCAATTCTAAAACCTTCCTGCTTATCGATATTTTTATCAGGTTCTGCATCTCTTAAAAAATAACCGGTATCGAAGAATAAAAAACCATAAGTTCTTTTTTGAAGTAAAAGTCTGTATTCAAAGTTAGACCAAAAAATTCGATTACCCAAGAACTGTTCTTCTGTGTAACCTCGCAAAGTATTTGCTCCACCCAATTTATATAAATCACTTACTTCAAAATTGTTACCTCGCAGCTCTCTTCCATGAACACCTAATGCTACAATTTGTCTGGAAAACAATTCATAAAACCCGCTTAAATCGAGAGTAATTCTTTGGAAATTTACATTTCTTTGAACATCCGGGGTAAGAAATTGTGGAGGACCATTTATCTTCTTTTTGCTATAGGAATATGAATTCATAAATAATATTCCCTCTGTTGGAGCATATGGATCATCTCTGGTATCAATCTTTAAATTTATACCGGTTGTAACAGAAGTGGAATTAAAAACGGAAAATACATTATTACCATTATCAGTCGGGATCACAGATTCAGTAGAAATAAATACGGAGGCGGAAATGCTTTCTGTTGCAAGATATTCAAGTGAGCCTTCTAATTTTCTTTGAACATACGAACTATCTTGTTTTCTTTGAAATAAGCTTGCATTCAAGTTAAAAGGATAACCAAATAACCACGGCTCCAAGTATTTAAGTTCTAAATCTTGTGAAAATCTGTCATATTGTTGCCATCTGATAGCCGCTGCTCTGCCGGTTCCGAATAGATTACGAAGACTTACATTAACCAAGCCTGTTAAATAGCCTTTTTGATTTCCCGTTCCCGGAATATAGCCGATAATTCCATCAAAATTATTAGTTTGCTTTTCCTTTATTCGAAGTACCAATACGCCTTTATTTTTAGAGTTAATAAAAAACTCAGGCTTAGCTACAGGTTCAAAAAATCTTAACCTATTTAATCTTTTTGGTAACTCATCTATTAAATTTTGAGAATAAATTTCTCCGACATCGATTCTCAATTCTCGCAAAATTACATAATCTGCTGTTTTATCATTTCCGATTATTTCAATCTTGTCAATTTTGCTATAAGTTCCTTCATCAACTTTAAGATTTATGCTAGCTGTTGATTTTTCTGATAAGGTATCATATTGAAATTCGATTGAACTAATTATAATTTTTGCGAAAGGATAACCATTATTCTCATAAAATGTGAGAGAACTTGAAATGTCTTCTTCAAGATTAAATTTATTAAAGTTTTGATTTTCTAAGAAGCTGAATATTTCATTAATCTTATCCGTAAAAAGAGAATCTGTCCCGCTGATATTAACCTTTCGAACAACTGCCGGTTCACCTTCGTTCACTTTGATAAATAATGTTACGTCTGTTGTATCTGTGTTGATATCTAATTTAGTTCCGTCAAAGTTTGCGTTAACATATCCGTATTCCGCAAAATGTTCAGCTATTCCGGATTTTACCGAATCAATAATTCCGGGATAAATTTTCATTCCCGTATTTACATCTGCCCAGTTTTGAATATCGTCTTTACTAAAATTATTATTTCCGGAAATTTTTATCGTGGTTATAGATTGAGCGGAAAGAATTTCTGGTAAAAGTAGGAATAAGAAAACAAGAATTTTATCGCGGCGTAACATCAAGGGTTTTCATTTTTTTACCGATTGGAGAAATCATTACTTTTGATTTTAGCTCTTCAAAATCTTCCGGTTTTACATTACAAACATCGAACTGCGAAGCGTTGACAGCGCCCAATGAAGATGCTATTTGGACATTTTCATTAAAAGTTAAGTTATGATGCCATCCGTAAATTATTCCCGCAACAAAACTATCACCGCTTCCTGTAGCATCAATAATTTCAACCGAAGGATTTTGAATTTCAAAATGATAATCAAAATTTGAAGCATAAGCATTTTCTTTACCGTTTGTTAAAAACGCCTGCTTTATTCCTTTAGTGTATAGTTCATCCAAAAAATCGATTTTATTTTGTTCGGATTTAAGATCAAGATTTAATGAGTTTTCCAATTCTGAAATATTATTGTGTAATATAGTTGGTGATGCATTTATACAATTTTGCAGGTGATTTCCGTAAGTATCCAATAGTGAAATTTTATCAAACTTATTAGCTGTTTCTATTGCTAATGGAAAAATTGAATCGGTTTCTTCACAAGGTGAACTTCCGGAAAGTACAACTATTTCACAGTTTTGAATCATCTTTTCTAATTTTTCATTGAATTCATCAACTTCAGTTTTTGTAATTGAAGAATTTTTAGCAAAATAAGTAGTAATGTTTTTTTGTGATTCGTCTATTATAACAGCCGCGTCTCTTGTATCCCCGGAAGATTTAATTGCAGTAATTTTAATATTTTCTTTTATAAGTATTTCTCGTAAAATTTTTCCGTTAACTCCACCGGTAAAAGTGAAAGCAAGATTATCAATTCCAAGATGATTTAGTTGGCGGCTAACATTTATTCCTTTTCCGCCTGCATTAAACTGAACTTCACCGTTTCTGTTTTCGGTGTTTAATTTAATTGAGTTGTATTTATATCTTCGCTCTAAAAGAGGATTAAGTGTTACAGTAAGAATCATATTAATATGTAAAATTTGATGTAAAAATTATCTATTATATCTGAAACGATATAAATCTCCGGTTAAAGGTGTAATTAAATGATAATCTCCGAAACCGGTTTGATCGACAAAAATAAAACTTCTATTCAGATCATAATATTGCCAAATTTCGTAAGGTTTAGCATCTATATCAAAAGGATGTCTATCTACTGAATTTGGAGCTCCGAGCAAGATAAAAACCATTCCTTGATCTGATCGCCAACCTTCGATGTAGTGAGAAAAGTGTGCGTTAGCGTATGATATTCTTCTATAGTATTCATCAAAAACCGGATTATCTTCAGTGTTCGGAGTTGGGTCTTGAGATTTCCAAAACTTCAAATAAAGCTTCATCTTCTCTTCTTTAGTTTTCGCATCTTTAATTTTATCTATATCAGAAGGCGAGGCAATATAAACTAATTGATCTATTGCTTTGTCCATATCTCTAATTGTAGACGGAACCCCGATCCATTGAGAGAAAAATGATTTTCCAACCTTAGCAACAATATCATCAGCACTATTTTTAATTATGATACTAAGGTTATACTCACCAAGACTAAAACTGCTATCGCGAATTGTATGAAAAATTTGTGTTGAACCTGAATCTAAGCTCTTACTTTCAACACTATGAAAAATCATGTTCTTTTTTTTATCGCTAATTGTATAATCAATTGTTACTTGTTCAGGTTTTGTTGAATAAATTTCATAAAAAAAAGGGAGCCCGCTTTTGGTAGTGGCAACGTTTCTTGAAATGTTCGGAACAATTTTACTTACTCCGTTTACAATATTACGCTGAGCAATTAGCATAATATCGCTAGCAGATAAGTTTGAAGAAAAATCACGAACCGTAACGTGCATTTTAGTTGTATATGCTTTTTTAGATTCTCTGTCTTCCACAGAAGTTCTAATTAAATACTTCCCGGGTTGAAGATAAAAAGATCGCATTGTCAAATTATAATTTTTCTTAGAAGTTGTTTGCGGAAACTCTTTAGCTTCCAGACTTTCGTTCCATGTTTTTTCAACGATAAGTTTATCTTCATCTCCATTTAACACTGAAACCGTTACCGTATATTTCCCGGTAAAAGAATTTTCTCCTTTTATAAATTGAACCGAACTATAAGGAACTTGCAGAAAGATATCGAGTCTAGTTGTATTTGGTTTCTTTGCATCAAAATTTAGAAATTCTTCAAAAAATTTCGGACCGAGAACTTCATTTGCACTGTTATCGGCATTTTCTACTTGCGCCTTAAGAGCAAAACTGGCGAATAGAAGAAACAAGATTATGTACTTTGTTTTCATAACTAACTCCTCAGCGATTTGGGGATTTTAGCGTAAAGATCATACTCATCATAATCATAAATTTCTACGGTATAAAAATCTCCGGGATTAATTTTATTACCTTCCCGCAGAATCAAAATTTCACCATCAACTTCAGGCGCATCTCTGTATGATCGCCCGATATAAAAATCACCTTCAATTCTTTCTATCAAAACATTTAATTTTTTCCCGATAAAACCCGAATTAATTTCTAAAGAAATATCTTTCTGAATATTCATTAAAATTTCTTTTCGTTTTTGTTTCACTTCTTCAGAAACCGAATCACCGAGTATAAAGCTAGTAGTATTTTCTTCGACAGAAAATGTAAATACACCGAACCTGTCAAATTTCACATCTTTTACAAATTCACAAAGCTCTTTAAAATTTTCCTCGGTTTCATTTGGATATCCAACAATAAAAGTTGTCCTAATTGTTAAATCCGGTATTCTTTTCCTCAATTTATATAAAAGTTCTCGAGTCCTTTTACCTGTAACACCTCTGCGCATCGAACGTAAAACATCATCGGAAATATGCTGCAATGGTATATCTAAATATTTACACACTTTAGGATTGTTAGCCAAAACGTTAATAACTTCATCTGGAAATTTTGAAGGATACGCGTACATAAGTCTTATCCATTCAATTCCCTCAACTTCACTTAATTTATTTAATAAATCTGCAAGTGCATGTTTGCCGTATAAATCTTTTCCATAATCAGTTGTATCCTGAGCAATTACAACCAGTTCTTTTGTATTATTTTTTGCCAGGAATTCAGCTTCTTTTACTAAATCCTCGATCGGCTTTGAATGATGTTTTCCTCGCATTAAAGGAATAGCGCAAAAAGAACAAGGATGATCACAACCTTCGGAAATTTTTAAATAAGCCATATGAGACGGAGTTGTAAGAACCCGTTCGCCTAAAAGATTATATTTTAATTCTCCGCCTAATTCTTTTAGTATAGATTCATATTTCTCTGTTCCGAAATACGCATCAACATTGGGAATTTCTTTAATTAAATCATCCTTATATCGTTCTGAAAGACATCCGGCTACAATTACTTTTTTTAACTTTCCTTCTTCCTTTAACGCAACCGCATTTAAAATTGTATCAATTGATTCTTGTTTTGCTGCTTCAATAAATCCGCAAGTATTTATTATTACCGTTCCTGCTTCATTAGGATCATCAACTAATTGCAGATTATTTAATTTTATTTGATTCATCAATCTTTCGGAATCAACAGTATTTTTAGAACAACCGAGCGTAACAACGCTTATTTTATCTTTAGCTTTACTCATTCAGTCTAACTTATAACCTATCTTACTTATTAAATTAATATTTTATCTTCCAAAATATTTTAAGAACATCAATATTACGGGTGCCGTGTATAATAAAGAATCAAATCTGTCAAAAATTCCTCCGTGCCCGGGAATTAAGTTAGAAGAATCTTTTACACCGGCATCACGTTTCAAAAGAGACTCTATTAAATCGCCAATTTGTCCTATTATGCCAACTATTATTCCCATACCAATAACAGTGTTCCATGAAAGGAAATCTAAAAGTACATACTTTGCAATTATCATAGTAATGATTGCAAAAACAAAACCGAAAACAGCACCTTCCCAACTTTTATTTGGACTAACTCGCGGAAAAAGTTTATGCTTGCCAAGTGCAGTTCCGCCGAAAAATGCAGCAGAATCACAAATCCATATTGAGATAAGAACAGAAATAATAATAAATCCACCGCGCGTATACAATTCGCTTATATTTGGATAAAATTCTCTTATCCCTAATAAAGTGCTGGAAAATAAACCGATATAAAAAATCCCGGTTAAACTAGCACCAATGTTTGAAATTGCTGAACCTTTATTTCTGAACAACTCAATTAAGAATAGCAGTAAAATCAACAAAAGAGAAAAAGGATAGTAATCAAAATAATGCCAATACTGATTTGTAATCAAAAAAACAATAGCAGCTAATCCTACAAGTATATTTGCACTAATTCCTTTATGTTTTACCATTATCGTAAATTCATAATAAGAAATTAGTGCGATACCGAGAACAAAGATGAGGAAATAATAATTCCCTAAATAGCATGCTAAAAGAATTCCGGGAATAGTAACTACAGAAACTAAAATTCGTTTAGCGGTATTCCCAATTGCCATTACTCCTCTTCGTCATCTGTTTCTGAATTATTCTTTACTTGTTCAATGAAGTTTAAGGCGTTTTGAACATCATCTTTTTTAACGAGAAGTTTTACAACCGAGAAATTACCCGGAGCAGGAAAGTTTCTATCTTTCTGCGATAAAACTGCAGCATTTATTCCCGCCCCTTCCAGGTTGTCTTTTAACATTTCTACTTCGTATTCTTGTCCCGAAGTAAAAATGACAACCCAGTTTTCTTCATCCCAATCTTCCGGTTTAATAAAGTATTTATCTTCAACGAGAGTTTCGCCGCAATCAGGGCAAATTGTTACTCCCTCTACGTATTCATATTCACAATTTGGGCATACCGGCATAACTTCCTCCTATGCTTTTTGCTTTTTAGAATAATAATTATTTATTAACAATATAACTCCTACAAATAAAGCTAAAAATAGTAAAAAGAGTGACACAGTTGTGCTCATATCTGCGTTTGCACCCGGATTTGTATTTATTAAATCATCATTTCCAAGAATGAAAAATGAAATTATTGCAATCAGGTTATTTGTAAAATGCATTGACATCGAAACAAAAATAGAATCACTCTTATAAACTGCAAATCCGAAATAAGCACCTAATATAATTAAAGGTATTGTTGCGTATGGATTAAAATGAAAACCGGCAAAAAAAACAGCCGTAATTAATATAGCATATGCGGGCTTCATTTTAAATTCAAAACTTCGCTGAATAAAACCGCGGAACATCGTTTCTTCGCATATTGCAGGAGTAACTGCAACTACTATAATAACTAATAAACCTTCAAATACTGAATGAGCCGAAAGTAACTCACCATAAGATTGATTTACTAAATTATCAACTTTATCAAGAATCGATTTAATATAATGGACAAAAGAATATTGTTGTGCTAAATGATTTATCACATAAGTCTGAATAGCAATATAATACTGCAGTAACGGTGTTAGAACTAAAATACCGGTTAAGAATATTAATATTTCAATAAACGTCGTTTTCTTAAAACGAATAATTTCCGTTACATCTTCATAAACAAACTTGGCAAAAATTAATGCCGGTAGAAGAATAAAAAGCATCTGTCCGGCAATTGTCATAAGACGAACGCTGTTAACAGGAGCATTTTTAATATCCATTCCCAAAACAAGAATAGTAATCACTCCGCCGACAAATTGATATAAGAAAAATCCGCCTATCAATCCTAAAAATGCTGCGCTTATAGGAGAAATTTTAGGAAATATTTTGTGATGAGAATTTTGCTCATCTGGATCTTGAGACGATTCTAAATCTTTGCGTTTATCTTCTTCCGGATCCGGTATTTGGTTAAATTCAGTCATTTATAATCGAAAATAATAAAAAAATCTGTTTATAACTTATTAAAACAATTTATATCTAAAATAAATAAAAAAAAGAGGTTGTCTCAAAATAATTATTGTCATAAAGCGCACATTATAAACGATTTTTGCAACACAATAATACGTTTGAGGCAACCTCAAATTAAAAATAAAGCAAAATGAGACTACTCTATTTTTGAAGTTAATTTTCCGGCTAATCCCTCATAATTTGTGAGAACGGCATCTATTGATCCAACCACAACTTTGGTTTTTACTTTTACCGGCATTTTTAATTTATCATCAGTTAGCCAAACTAAAATACTTCCTTCGTTTTTAAACAATCCACCTTTTCTAACCAGCGGTTCAACTATAATGCATTTGAATTTTCCGGCAGGCACATCGGCTTCATCTTTGCCTAAATATTTTACATCAAGGTTGTAAACAGAATCTTTATAGAAATTTTGAAGATGAATTAAATCTCCAATCTTCATTTTTGAATAATCAAACGTTCGCGCTATATAGAAAGCAGACATAATATCATTTACATTTGGTGGAATATTATATTCGCCCTCCGAAGTTTTTGCCTTACCTCTTCTTTGATCGAAAAAAGCTGAAAAATCCCTACTGTAACCGCCTTCACGAATATGTTGCTCAAATCGCCACGGAAACAATGCTTCCGTATCCATATAAGTTTCATAATGATCGCGAACTTTATATATCCAATCAAAACTTGGAACCGAGTTTACATCAAAAGTAATATTATAAGCATTTCTGCCCGAAATTCTTTTTATCCTAGGAATTGCCATTGTTGCTACGCCTGCAGTTACAAAACCATACTTTACATCAAATGTTAATTTTTCACCGACTGTAAAGGCATTATTTTCAAGCTTCCTAAAGTCCTGATTCCCATTTTCTTTTCCTCCCGCCTTAGCAGAAAACGAAGCGTAAAATGAAAACATTACAGCTATTAGAAATATCTTTTTAATCATTAATTTCTCCAGAGTTTGGAATTAACTTAAGTATTTTCTCGATATTATTAAATACATTATCAAGGTCTATACTGTTCATACAATTCAATTGCTCACACTGTTCCCTATTACAGTTAGAACATTTGATCTCAGGCAAGAAAACAATGCTTTTGTTTGAATATGGCCCCCATCGTTTAGGCGAGCAAGCTAAAATTTTAGGGTAAAAACCAATAATATATTTATCCAATGCAGAAGCAATATGTAAAGGACCTGTAGAGTTAGCAATAAAAATATTACTTATCTCAATTAAAGCTACTAATTCAGACAAACTCAATTGTCCGGCAAAATTATTTATTCTACCCGATATTTTCAGCGATTCACACAGTTCTTTTTCTGATGAACTGCCCGTTAAAAAGATATTGGAATCGGTCCTAGTGGAAATCATTTCAACAAGAATTCTCATTTTGTCAACCGGAAGATCAATTGCGCTTCCTCCGCTCCCGGGATGAACTAAAATTGTTGGTTTAGTTTTATCAAAACTAGCAGATTTTAAAAGCGATTTTATTCTTTTTCTGTCTTTATCATCTATCGGGATATCAAAATCTACGTGATTGGGAGATATTTCTTCTGAGATTCCAAATACTTTTAATAAATCAACGTTAAACTCTAACTCATGTTTTTCTGCATATTTACGGTGTGTGTAAACTTTATTATTAAATAAAAAAGAATACCATCTGTAACCGGTTCCAATTCTATTTTTAATTCCTGATAAGAACATTATAAGCGAAGTAACATAAGTAGGATAAACAACTATACAAGAATCAAATTTAAATTTTTTAAGAAGTTGTATGTTTTCTCTTATTGGTATAACGCCATCAGATTCTCTAAGGACAAGAACTTCATCTATAAATTTATGATGTTCAGCTAATGATTTTGTGTATTTGCGAAGTAAAAACGTTATTTTACAATCCGGGAAATGTTTTTTAATAATACCCGCAAGAGGAAGTGAAAGGATAACATCTCCGATTCTGTCTGTTCTAACAATAAGTAAATTTTTAGGCTGAATCATTTTCTAGATACGTAGGGATTATCTTTAATATAAAAACGCCATTGTAAATTAACAGATTTTTTTATTCCAATTCTCTCTGTCACTACAATATCACTTTTAGGAACTTTAGCCGCATTCAATATAAAAATTTCATCACCGGTTAAATCTTTACCATAATGTGATTTATCAACTCCTAAAGCTTTACAAACTTTACCCGGTCCGGAAGTTAAATTAAACTTTTCCCTCTCATTTACCAAATCTCTGTTAAACCGATTTTTAATCATTATTTCAATTCCGTCAACCGGTTCAATTGCTCTAATCAAAACTGCTGTTCCGCTATCTTTTTTTCCGGTAACTACGTTGCTGCAAAAATGCGCACCGTAAGTAAAGTAAACATAAAGAAATCCTCCTTCTTTGAACATAATTTCATTACGTTTTGTTTTACCGTTAAAAGTATGAGCAGCTTCATCAACAGAGCCGTCATATGCTTCCACCTCTACAATTTTTCCCGAGAGTAAGTGCTTTTCATCCTTTTTCACTAATATTTTGCCAAGCAATTCTTTTGCAACTGTAATTAGTTCCCGGGTATAAAAATTTTTTGTGAGTTTTTGTTGTTGGATTTTCATTTAGAGATATAGGAAATGAAGAATAAAATTAAACAAAGAGAATAGAAATTAAGAGTTAAATTCTTCTTTTATCTCTTTAATTTTTTTATCGTAATATTCTTTTTTATCGGGATTTTTAACACAAAGTTTCTGATACACTTTAACTGCTTCGTTGTATTCCCCTTGAGCAAGATAAATTTTAGCAAGAGTTTCGGAAACTATCATACTTTCTTCAGGCAATTCTACAAAGTCAGTCTCAGGCATTATTAGATCCGAAGAAATCTCAGGTATTTTTGCTCTGGAAATTTTCTTAGCAAGTTCATCAAGACTTTTATCAACCGTGAAGTTACTATTATTATCTTTTTCAAATAACTCGTCTGATTCAGGATATATCAAGATCAAATAATTCCGGCTGATTTTCAAATTCAGAAAAATTATCAGATAAAAAAGCACTTCTTCTTGTGGTAGCAAATAAGGAACGTTGTTTTTTTATGCTTTCAATTTCTCTTAAATAATATTCATAAGTTTTAGGAGATTGAACCAAATCGGCTCCGGTTTTTATACTTCTTAATGCTTTTCCATATTCACCAATTAAAGTCAAAGCTCGACCTAAAATAAAATAAGCAACGGCATATTGAGGATAAATCTTTAAGCCGTAATTTAATATTTCAATCGCTCGATCAACATTATTATTTTCAATCTCCGTGTTCGCCATCCGGGCAAACAACGGAGATTTTTTATCATACTCGTATATTAAACTAACTTTATTATTAAAAATATCTTTATTGTTTTTAGACAATTTATTTCTCTTTAACCTTTTGAAAAAGCATGTTTAATAGATGTAAACGACACGAATGAAAATCCTAAAAAGAACAAAAACTGGAACGGTAAAGATGCGATTTCTAAAAAGTAGATAGAAGCGGCAACGCCGATAAAACAGTAAATTGCCATGATCAACTCAACTATGGTTGAAAGATCTAACTTTTTAGATGTATATTTTTTCCCGACCCAAGAATCTTTTTCGCCTTCCACTTTAAATTTAGGAGTTCTTACAAATTCACTTTTTCTATTCATCAAACCTTCAAAAACAGCTCTTGAATTATTGACTGCAAAGCCCATACTACCAGCCATGAACAACGGGAAAAATACAATCTTTTTTCTCCAATCGTTTCTAATATCTCTTTGTGAATAAAGATAAAACATAAACGAACTGATAAATGCAAGTACAAACACAGACATAACGGCAAAATAAACTTCGTGAGGGCCGCTATTTTTTATAAATATTAAAGGAACATTTAAGATTGCTGCCAACAAAATAAACGGAAATACAATGTTGTTTGTAAGATGAAAAGTTGATTGCAGCTTTATGCGCAAAGGAATTTTAGATTTCCAAACAGCGGGTAAAATTTTCTTAGCGGTTTCAATAGCACCTTTTGTCCATCTAAATTGCTGTGATTTAAGCGCGCCAATTTCAGAAGGCAACTCCGCCGGTGAAGTAAATTCTTTTAGATAAACAAACCGCCAGCCGTTTAATTGAGCTCTGTAACTTAGGTCCAAATCTTCTGTTAAAGTATCTGCGTTCCAGTTTCCTGCATCTTCAATACAATTCTTTCTCCACACTCCGCCGGTACCGTTAAAGTTGATAAAAAATCCGGCCTTATTTCTAACAGTTTGCTCAATCACAAAATGGCCGTCTAAAGCAAGAGCCTGAGCTCTAGTTAAAATTGAATAATCTCCATTTAAATGTTCCCAACGGGTTTGAACCATCCCAACTTTATCATCAGTAAAAAAGGATAATGTTTTCTTCAAAAATTGTTTTTTGGGAATAAAGTCAGCATCAAAAATTGCGATGAATTCTCCTTTGGCAATTTTCATTCCTTCTTTTAAAGCACCTGCCTTAAAACCTTCTCTAGAATCTCTACGGATATGAGTAATATCGAAACCTTCTTTTTGCTTAAGCTCAACAATTTTTTTAGTAATCTGAACAGTTTCATCAGTGGAATCGTCGAGCACTTGAATTTCCATCAAATCTTTTGGATAATCAATTTCACACACCGCATTTATCAATCGTTCTACAACATAAAGTTCGTTGTAAAGCGGAAGTTGTATAGTTACCAATTTATTCGGAATAAATTCTTTATCCGGTTCAGGGTTAACTCCCTTAGTTTTCCTATAGTAATAAATCATCACGAAGCCGTGAAGGCTAAAAATGAAAAGTATAGAAAGAGAAATAAAATACGAAACAAGAACTATGTCGTCCATTTCTGTAATATGATCCTTTTAATTAAGTTATTTTTGTTACCAGCCGGAAACTGTATCGAGAAGTATATCTTCGGTAATTTTATCAACGGCTGTCTCGATAGCATTCCTGCGTTCATTAATATTACCCGATACGGGGTAATCTCCGTAGTTAGAAAAACCTTTATCAAAAATGGTTTTTCTTTTTACTAAATCTCTATAAACAACCTGAACCGATAAAGTTATCCTTCTTGATGTAACGTTTTCACCGGCAGCAACTACTGCGGGCGCGTCAGTAAGTGATGTTATAGTACATTCAAGTACCGCATTAGCATTCGACTTATCCGCTACTTGTAATGTATTATCATCAATAAATTTCTGAGTTAGTTTGTCAGTCAACATTTCTCTTAGTCCGGGTTCTCCCGAACCGCTGCGATCTTCAGCTATTGGAATCGCAATAGTTTTGATATGCGGAGGAACCGCAGCTCCAGTAAAAGAATATGCACAACACCCTGTAAAATTAACTAGCGCTGGAATGATAAACAAGAGAATAATTAAGGGGGATGTTTTCCAGGACAAACTCTTAAAAATAAGGCTCTTACTTATGCGTTTTTCAACATTATTATACTGTATATTGGAGTGCCGTGAATTCAAATTATAAATCATAATCTTTTATTTTTCTATAAAGAGTTCGCTCGCTAATTTTTAGCATCTGAGCTGCAATTCTTTTATTGCCTCTGGTTTGTTCCAAAGCATTTCTAATTGCTTCTTTCTCTACTTCTTCCAATGGCAAAACTTCTTCAACATCTTTTGCATCTTCATGAGTAAACACCTCATTTTGCCTTTCTAAAACTATATCTTTTAGTTCCATTATATCACGTTTTAGCTCAAACAAAGCTCTGTAAAGTAGTTCTCTGTCAGCTTCTTCCGGAGATTTTTTGAGGAAGATTGGTAAATTTCTGTTTTCAGGTTCCTCTTCTCTTCGCCATTCTTTTAGTAAAGGAATAAAAGTAGAAGCATCTAATATTCCGTTTCTATTAAGTGCGATAGCAGTCTCTATTGTATTTTTTAATTCACGAATATTCCCGGGCCATGAATAATTCTTTAGAATCTCAAATGCTTCATTAGTTATTGTTGGAACTGTTATTTTATTGTTTGCAGAATAATTATTTATAAAATAATGAGCTAATTCTTCAATATCGCCTTTTCTTTTTCTTAAAGGCGGAATGCTTAAAGTAACGGCTTTAAGACGAAAATATAGATCTTCCCTAAAATGATTAGCATCTACTTCAACTTGTAAATCCTTATTTGTCGCAGCCAAAAATCTTACATCAACCTTAGTCACTGTTTCGGCACCGATTCGCATAAACTCCTTAGATTCAATAGCACGAAGAAGTTTAACTTGAGTTGTTAAAGGCATCTCTGCAATCTCATCAAGGAATAATGTTCCGCCGTCGGCAATTTCAAAATAGCCTTTTCTACTATCCGTTGCACCGGTGAAAGAACCTTTTGTGTGTCCGAACAATTCGCTCTCTAAAATTCCTTCCGGAATTGCGCCGCAATTTACACTAACTAATGTTTTCTCAGAACGATTGCTATATGAATGAATCGCCCTTGCAAAAATCTCTTTTCCAACTCCGCTTTCTCCGTATATCAAAACTGAAATATCTGATTTGGCAACTTGCATTGTAATATCCACCAAATCTCTTATTTCTTTGGATTTACCTATTATATTATATTCTTTTTTAAACTGGTCTATTGTCATTCTTAAACAATTTTTATTCTAATAAATACTAAAAATCAAATTTAAAATCTGAATGAGTCAATCTAGTTTTTGCAAACTTAATTAACTATTAAATATATCATATTTTTTAAGTTTAATAAAGAAGGAAGTTTAATAGAAATGTTATAAAGATACTTTCATAGAATCAAATGCTATTTGCACGACTAATTTATTTTGTTGTTTTAACAAATATTTCAATTTTTCTAAACCCGGTTCGTCTTCATCCGAGATATGTGTAAGAATTAAATTATTTATTTTAATTCTTTGGGCAACTTCTAATATTTCAGGAATTTCAACATGAGTAATTTCGCTAATCATTGTATCAATTCTTTCATTTTCGAACAAATATAAATCATTCTTGCTGCCAATATCCCCAGTATAGAAAAGTACTTTCTCCTCAATATTAAATAAGAAACTGCTTGAAGAAAAACTTAATTTTTTCTCTTTATCAAACTGCTCATATTTCTTCAGATGCGAATTTTGCTTAGCTAGAAAGTGGGAATTATCAATAATTTTCGTTTCTTCATTATTCTTAAACGATTTGTAATTTAGTTCTGAAATCTAATTTTTCTTCGAAGATATAGGATTTTGTCAGATAGTCTTTTACAACATTTAATAAAGATTCGCTCACAAAAACATCCAAATTTTTCGTTCTATCTATCATTTTCATTTGAACAATTAAAGCCGCGAAACCGGAGAAATGATCGGGATGTAAATGAGTTAACAATATTCCATCTATAAAATCAAAAGGAATTTTATTCTGAAGAAACGCACGCGAAATTCCATCTCCTGAATCAATCAATAAGTTATAATTTGAAGATGAGATTATAAAAGAAGAATGATTTCTTTTTAGAGATGCTTTTCCTGATCCGGTTCCTAAAAATGTAATATCCAAATTATTTGCCGTTTAATGAAACAATTCGGCCTTGCAATTTGTATTGAGAGTTCAGCACTTGTAAAAAGCTCTGTGCGGATTCATCATCGGCAAACTTGCCAACATAAACAACATGAAAAGTTGTACCGCCTACTACCTTATTATCAATTTCTGAAGTATAACCTGAATCTTCAAAATTCTTTTTTAACGATTCGGCATTGGAAAGATTACTAAAGGCTCCGGCTTGAATTGTATATTTGTAATCTTTTGGAATTGTCGCCGCCGTCTCTTCTGTCTTTGGCTGTGTTTCAACTTTTTCCTTAACCATATCATCAACTTGTTCAGTTGTGTCTTCATCTTTATCCGGAATATTTTTTTCGGCAATGCTTAAATAAGGAGAGTCCGGATAATTATGTTTTAACTTAGTTAAATAATCCTTTGAAGTTGAATACAAACCTAAAGAATAATAATAAGTATATATTCTGTACAACGCGGCATCGGCGTATTTACTATTAGGGTATTCGGTGTATATTGTTTTGTAGATAGCCACAGCATCTTGTGCGTTTTCGGTAACAACACCTTCTAAAAACATTAGCGAGGGATCTTTATGATGAGCTTTTTTAAGTTCAGGAAGTTTATCTATTACAGATTGCTTGTTTCCCGCTTCAATTTGTTTTAAATAAGGAACAATGTCTAAATCTTGCGAATATGTAACTCCACTTATCAGCAGCAATAATACTAGCAGGTTTACCAAATAGTTTCTTTTTTTCATACTAACCCCGTTCACTGCTGAAATTAATAGAATAATTAATTCTATTTTAGAATAAATCTATGCGGTTAAAGCTAAAATTTCTTTAGACGGATCAACCAATCCGATTACATCGGCAAACAAAGTAGCTGAGCTTGCTTTGTTTATTTTTACTTTGACGTAATCGCCTTCTTTAATTTTTTCATCAAACGGAATAATTACAACCTTATTTGTATCCGTTCTACCTGAATAAAATTGTTCCGATTTACGACTAAAACCTTCAACTAAAATTATCTCTTCGGTTCCAACCATTTGCTGATTGACATCGTAAGAAATTTGCTGCTGAAGTGCAATAATTTCCTGAAGTCTCTTTGTCTTTACTTCTTCAGTAATACTATCTTCCATTTTGTATGCTTTTGTTCCTTCACGAGGCGAATACTTAAACATGTAAGCGCCGTCGTATCTAACTTTTCGCATTACTTCCAAGGTCATTACATGATCTTCGTAACTTTCTGTAGGAAATCCTGATATAATATCGGTAGAAAAACTAACGCCGGGAATTACTTTTTTCGCTCTTTCAATAAGTTCTAAATAATGCTCAACAGTATATGTTCTATTCATCAATCCCAAAACTCTATTTGAGCCGGACTGAACAGGAAGGTGAATGTAATTACAAATATTTGGATGCTCGGCAATGGTGTAAAGAAGTTTATCAGATAAATCCTGAGGATGAGAAGTTGTAAATCTAATTCTAATATTTCTATCAACTTCTGCACAAGCAGCTAAAAGATCGGCGAAATCATTTTCACTATCACGGTAAGAATTTACATTCTGACCAAGAAGAGTTACTTCTCTAAAACCTCTAACTGATAATTGTTTAATTTCATCTATGATAGAACTAAGAGCACGACTTCTTTCTCTTCCGCGAGTAAAAGGGACAACACAAAATGTGCAGAATTTGTCACAACCTCGCATCACAGAAATCCATGCTTGAAGGCCATCTTCTCTGTAGGGTAAAATATCATCGTAAGTTTCAGTTCGCGAAAGTTTAACTCCGATTCCTTTTTCACCGCCAAAAGCTACATCTATAAATTCAGGTAATCTTCTATATTCATCCGGACCTACAACAAGATCGACAATTTTCTTTTCTTCAATTAAATCTTTTCTTAATCTTTCTGCCATGCAGCCCAAAATACCTACAACTAACTCCGGCTTACTGTTTTTTAGATTCTTGAAATTACCCAATCGGCCGTAAATTCGCTGCTCTGCGTTATCCCTTATACTGCAAGTATTTAGTAGAACAACATCCGCATTTTTAATATCTTTTGTAACATCGTAGCCATTATTTTTTAGAATTCCCAATACCAACTCAGTATCGGCAATATTCATCTGGCAGCCATACGTTTCTATATATACATTATTCTTTTTCATGAGCCTTCATTTTTTTGTGGCAAATATAAGTTTTAAAAGGCTTTGGTTCAATGCAGATATAAGAATGCATCTAACTCGCAGAATGTTGTATATCGAGTTATAAATTATTTAAAGGATTGTGTATATTTTTATACTTTAGTCAGATAGTAAAGAATTAAGTTTAACAATCCAAAAGCAAGGACCCCTAGGATTGTATAGATTACTTTCTCTTTTTTCTTCTTTTCCCAAAAGACATCGCTGCCCAGTCGACGGGCTTTCTTATCTTTTTTATAGTTTACAAACATCATTGCATTACTAAATTAAATGAATAATAAATATAAATAATTTGAACTTAAGCCGAATGGTCAATTAGGTTTCCCTAAAATAGTTCGCATTTGTTTATATGAACATTATAACAATTTGATTAAATCACTTACCGAATCAAATTTGAATGCTTCCGGTTTATATATTTTCCATTGTCATATATATAATAAAAAATCAATTTTTCTGAAAAATCTTACAAACTATTTTAATCATTGTGATTTATGAACATCAATCTTAACTAAACTGTTGAATTATTATACAATTGATTTTGTACAGAATATCATTATAAAATTACATAGCTCTATAAATTGATTTTAACTCGATTGAGCCAAAACATAACTCTGTATTGGTCATTAATCTATGAAGTGAAAATAGTTGTAAGAATGAATAGCATTATAAATTATATCTCATCGGCGAGATTATAATATTTCCGCCAATTTTAAGAGTGTAAATATAGATAACTTGATCGAAGAATTCAAACTCTTTGATTTACTTGAATTTAGTTTTGATGTGTAAATATATAATCCCGATTTCAAAATAATTTACTTTGAAACCGGGAATTAATAACTCATGTTACGCAAAACGGTCATTCTGAATGAAATGAAGAATCTCAAGGTTTCGATTTTTACAAATTTATGAGATATTTCACTTCGTTCAATATGACCAAAACATATACTTGCGTAACATGAGTTAATAAATTATTTCAAAAGCATCATTTTTCTAACCCGTACAATATTATCGTTTATTAATTTATAGATATATATTCCACTCGCTAAGTTATTGCCTTTAAATGTTATTGAATGTTCTCCGGCGGAAAGATTTGAATTGATAAGTGTTTCTACTTTTTCTCCTAATGAATTATAAACGCTTATTCTTACTCTTGATGATTTTGGAATTGAGAATTCTATTTTGGTAGTTGGATTAAAAGGATTGGGATAATTTTGAGCTAAATGTAATATTCAGTTGGAGCATTCAAAATTAACTTCAACAACTTTTGAATATTGAAACGCACCGTCATTATCAATCTGTTTTAAGCGATAAGAATATTTGCCGGCATAAATTTTTCATCGACAATATGAATAATTTTTTAAGCTTATTGCTGTTTCCGCTTCCTTTTACAAATCCTATCTTTTCGCCAATTATTAATTTTTAATTGAGAATTTTGAATTGTTCGTTGAACCTCAAATCCATAATTATTTTTCTCAGTAGCAGTCGTCCATTTTAATTCTACATCTTTATTTTCCACATTTGCGCTAAAAGAATTTAACTCAACCGGTAAGTTTTGTACACTACTGATTGAAATATTATCTAATGTAAATGTAGTGTTATTTGCCCAGCTATCTGCAAGAAATTTAAATCTTGCTAAGGTTTGGGTAGGTTCGTTAACAGAAATATCATCGAATTCTAAATTAGTTCCGACCCAAACATCAGCTTTATCGTTTGCTAAGTTTTGAGTTGTTGAGTTTGGCGCAGCGTAGTTCATCGTACTGCCGGAATTATTTAATACCCAAGTAACAGTTTGCGTTCCGGAGTAATTATTGCCGTCAGTTCTATTGTCATAGTCTCTAACCTGGAATTCCCCTGAAGTATTAGTTGTATTAATAGCCAGTCTTGCATAATAATTTGATGCCGGTGTTGTTCCCGTACCGTTATTAACATCTCTTCCTATATATAAAACCATTGCACTGGTTGCAGCAGAACCCCCGGTTACTGAAATATCAAACTTAAATTTCATTATATCAGGAATTGTGGATAAATCAGCATTTCTTTCAGCATAAGCAGAAGAGCCTGTTGTTTTGGAAATTTGTAGCTGACCATTTACAATATCAACCGAAGTATCCGGAATTTGCCTTAATTAATCTGAACTGGTTGTTAGTTGGGGATCTCATTATAAGTAATCTGCAACATTAGTACTGCTGCTGAAATCTTGATAAAATATTTGCTGCGAAAATAAATTTGAATTTACTAAAAAGACAAAGGCACAAAATACTGCAATTTTAAGCATAGTATCTCCTCTCATCTCAGTTGAATCAATATTTCCCTCGAAGAAACTGAGAATTTATTATTGTGTTATTATTATGTTTTATTAAAAACTGATGATCTTTTTATGATCTTTTGAAGAATAAAAAATATTTTTTGTTAAAGTTTTAAGCCTATTTGGATGAGATATAAAAATCAATTACGATAAGCGCTAAAGCGTTTCTTACTGTAACTAATTGGAAAGTAAGAGATTAGATGCTCTTATGCAAGTTTAAACAAAAAAATTTTAAAAATAATAAGAATTGAATGGGTCAAAATAAAAGAAAAGCGGAAAGCATTTATTAAAAATATCAGCTAATAATAAATACATCCGCCCTACATAAATTGATAAAAATATTATTTACACTTTTTCACTTTATTAAAATCATTTTCTTTATTGCTACAAAATTACCCGCTTTAATTTTATAAAGATATAATCCGCTTGTTAAGTTATTTATTCCTGATTGCATTAAAATTAACTTTATGAATTCCGGCTTCCATGAACCCGTTAATAAGAGTAGAAACTTCTTGTCCGAGTGCATTATATACTGCCAATCTTACATGAGAAGCTTCAGGCAAAGAGAAGTTAATTGTTGTTGAAGGATTAAAAGGATTTGGATAATTCTGAGCTAAATTATATTCAGCCGGAGTTCCAAAATTCACTTCCACAACTTTAGAATATTCATATGTACCGTCATTATCAATCTGTTTTAAACGGTATGAATACTTTCCGGAGGATACACTGTTATCTGAAAAGAAATAATTTTTAACACTGTTACTGTTTCCGCTTCCTTTTACAAATCCAATATTTTCCAAATTTTCGTTGACTGAGCTTGTTGAAGTCGAGTTTTTCAATGCCGCCCTTTCAATATAAAATCCGTAATTATTTATTTCTGTCGAAGTACTCCATTTCAAATATACTTCTTTATTTGTTACGGAGCCCTCAAACAAAATTAACTCAACCGGTAAAGCTTGTGAATCATTTTCATAACCCGGAGTTGAAGTATTGTAGGTAGTCCATGTAAAAGCATTATAAGTTGTTCCCGAACCGGATAAACCCAGCGAAGCAGTTGCAGAGGTTGAAGAAGTTTCAGTTAGGCCAATATCAGTACTTTGAGAACCTATCGCATTTCCTCCTGTTGCGGTAAAAACTCCGCCGTAACTTAAAAACTGAAAAACATCTCCTTTATAACTTAAAGTCAAACCATCCGGATCCCCGTTTTGTATTCCGCCTTCAGGGGTAAAATTATAGTAAAAAATATTATAAGTATCTTCACCGGAAGAGTAACTATTTCCGTTTGTAAACACATCCACTGTCTTAGTTTTATAGACCGAGCCGCCGTTTCCGTTATATAGTTCTAATTGAAAATCAGATAAATTATATGATGCTGAATTTTTAATTATTATCTCAACAAACTCATTTTCATCAACACTTTCATCGGAATAATGCAATTCATTTATCCATGCAGTGGGTGAAGGAATTGTTATTATACTTCCGAATGTGCCGGTGCTTTGCCGATGATCAATTTTGTAATTTATTTGCGATGAAGAACCGTTATATGGGTACAAAGTAAAATAATATGCCCTGCCAGAATCTGTTCCAGAAATTGTAAAGCTTGTTTGGTTCGGATCGGTTATATTTTCGATAATTTCGCCATCTGCAAAATTACTATCATCAGAATAAGTTAATCCGTCTATTGGCAAATAATAATTATCTTTAGTAAAACCCATTAACAAATACCCGGAAGGAGATTGTGCGCCCAAAGCCGGTAAGGACCAATCAAGTTTTACTGAACTGCCTTCATCAGTTGCCATAAAGTTTGTAACTGTATTTGTTGGTTCATCTGCATAAACCGGATTTAGCTTAGAGACATCATTCAAATTAATGTAATTTATGTATTCAGGATGATCTATAAACGGATTACGATTTCCTTGAATAGACTGGATATAATCATTTCTTTCAATTTCCCATTTATCAGGCGGATCTTGTTTACACCATTGAATAAGTGTATTAACATCTTCGCTACCTTCACTTAAGGAAGGTAGTCGAACTGTATTAAGCCAATTAAAATCCCACATATTTCCATTAACCCCGTTATACCTTAACACCATATAAAAAAGAGCTCTTGCCGCATCGCCTTTATGCTGGTCGCGCGGCTCATAAACCGTCTCTCCGCTTGAATTAGTTCCAAGTTTTGCTTCGCCAAAAGAAGACGTAACATTAACTACTTTACCTAAAGGATGATTACTTCTCGGCCCGTTTGCTCCATTCTGATTTGTCGGAAATAAATGATGCTGATCGGAATATTCCCCCCCTGCTTGAGAACTGTACGTCGGCATCCAACTATGACAATATGTATGTTCACGACTCATTGTTCCCCATGTGAATGTGCCGATATATTTATATTCATAAGCAGAGTAGACACAAAAAACCGATTTGGTTCCGTCTCCATTATCGTACGAGGCATAATTTGCGACATTGGTTTCATCAAAATTATCGTACGAAATTTTGGTATAATTGCTTCTTATCTTTGCTTGTAAGTCTGTAATGAATGTAGAAGAATTTACATCTAAGCCGGAATAGTATGAATCCGCTTGTGCAATTAAGTTTGTGTTTAGCAGTAAAAAGAGAGTTAAAATTAAACTTAACAATGCATATTTAGACTGATTTGTTAAAGAACTCATCATTTCATGTCCTTGTAAATCTTATAAAAAGACGTAATTGTCTATAATTGTATTTCGAAAATTTTAGGAAATTATTTATAGTCGAAATGTTTGCCTAAATGAAATGCATTTCCCCTTTATTAAAAATGCTGCTTTCAACATAGGTGCTAGTTAAAAGCAGCCAAATACAGATTATAACTTTGATACTATTTTAATAGCATCATTTTTTTAACTTGTGAAAAATTACCGGCTTCAAGTTTGTAGAAATATATACCGCTTGTTAAATTACTTTTCCTTAAACTGTTAAAATTAACTTTATGAATTCCGGCTTCCATGAACCCGTTAATAAGAGTAGAAACTTCTTGTCCGAGTGCATTATATACTGCCAATCTTACATGAGAAGCTTCAGGCAAAGAGAAGTTAATTGTTGTTGAAGGATTAAAAGGATTTGGATAATTCTGAGCTAAATTATATTCAGCCGGAGTTCCAAAATTCACTTCCACAACTTTAGAATATTCATATGTACCGTCATTATCAATCTGTTTTAAACGGTATGAATACTTTCCGGAGGATACACTGTTATCTGAAAAGAAATAATTTTTAACACTGTTACTGTTTCCGCTTCCTTTTACAAATCCAATCTTCTTCCAATTAGCCGCGGTCGAACTAGCTGAAAGCTGTTTGCTGACCACTGAACGCTCAATTTCAAATCCATAATTGTTCTTCTCAGTTGAAGTATTCCATTTTAACTCGACAGTATTTTCTGTGGTCTTTGCAGAGAATGATGAAAGTTCCACTGGAAGAGGAGTAGCATCCCAGGTAGTTGCAACTCGGATACCATCAAGATCTAATGTAGGTGCTACAGACGAACTTCCTTGACGAAGAACGACAGATCCTATGCCATTCGCATCCGCTTCGGAAGTAGCAGCTTGTGCATCAAACGACCCTGGTTCCGCACTAGGGATAGTGGGATCGACATATATTCCGGTTATATCATCTGAAGTTGCAGCATTGAAAGTGTATTTAACGACTATAAGATGAGTTGTATTATAGGCATAAGTTCCTACGGTCCAAACTGTATTAGAGGCTTTAGCTATACCAAATTCTAAATTTCCGCTTCCGTCATCTTTGGCATAAATTCTATCAGAATATGTGCCCTGCGGATTCGTGCTTAATGTAAGGAAATAATCACCCGTGGTTGAAGCCACGCTTATATTTACCATAAAAGCAACATAGACCGAACCGGATGTAACCTGATCAAATGTTCGGAATGCATCCTCACCTGTATTTACAAGAGATATCTTATTCCCGACTCCTGAAGAAACATACCCGGTATATGTCAATGAACCGGAACTTAAAGTGATTGAATTTGTACCAACACCACTATTTGGAACCCAACCGTTTGAGGCTAGCGTGGTAGCGGCAGTATAATCAAAATCTTCCACTAAAGGAAGTGTAGAAGAAATCACAACTATTGAACCGCTTGTTGCTCCTGTTAGACCCGTAGAAGAAGCTGAAATAGTATATGTTCCGCCAGCATCGAATTGGCTATCACTAAATGTTGAGACTCCGGCTGTTGCCGCTTGTGTTAACGTACCGGAAATATTTCCTGCTCCAGATGCTTTTGCCATTGTGATATCACTTGTAAAATTAAGATCAACCGAATTATCCGAACGTTGGGCCTCTACCGTAAATGAATTTAGACTTAAATTTGCCTGACCGGTAGATGGTACCCCGACCAAAACTAATTTAGAAGCTGCTTCAAGTACTGTAAATGTATCACTTATCCCATCAGAAAGAGCATCACCCGAAGTCCTTTTTGCTTTAATTGAAACTCCTCCTTCGGCGGTATTATAAGTTATGCCCGATATAGACACACTATTACTTCCAGCTGGTATTATACCAGTAACAGTGCCACCGATAGTACCAGAACCCGTTGTAATTGATAAAGTAACATCAGTATTTGCTGCTACATTTTGTGCAACATCAGAATTATCGACTGAATTAACCGTTAAGTCGAACGGCTCTAATACTGACGGTGAACTACCGCTGTTGACGCTTGAGATTATCAATTTGGTTGGCGGATTAACAACCGTAGGGCTAACTGTTCCAGAAACTATAATATCATCCCCACTTCCATCACCAATTCCACCTGAACCACCAGTTGATTCTGCATACATGTAAACTCTATATGTTACTGCTGATGATGAATTACTTTGTGCAAAGGTAAAAGTAAAATTCTGCGTCGAGGTGTTATCAGTAATAGAATATTCTTGGTCCAAATTTGAGGCATATGCATCAACTGAACTCCTTAAAGCGATAGCACTCGGTCCAGTACTCGAACGCTGCATTTGAATATAGATGGAATTAACACTAAATTGATAACCGGATTGAGGTGTGATAGTAAATTCCATATAATCATCCCCACTAACTGCATTGGCAATAGAAGTTAAAGCCCAATTTGTTGCGTTAAATCTACCTCCATTACTGCTAGCTGTTAAACCAGCACCTCTTGTAATTGAAGAGGACACTAAATTTGCATCATTAGAATTTGAACTAGCCGATACTTCATTGCCAGATAACGATGAAAACTCAAAAGTAAGAATTTGTCCGAAACTCACCGTGGTAACTAATAATAATATAGTAATTAGTTTTTTCATAGAACCTCCCTTAGTTTTCCCTCTGTTTATTGGATTTAAATATATTGATTAGATAGGGCTCTCCTGTTAAGGAACTGTTAAGTAATTATTAATAAATTAGATATAAGCAATATATTTTTGAAATAGAAATGCGCGAACACAGCATAATTGCAGGCCAACTTTTGCTTAAAAATCTTTAATAAATTAATTAGTTAATTAATATTTTTGCATAATTTCAGATATTACTAAAACTATGATAACACAGATTACTATTACACCGGCAAAAGAAATTTTGTTTAATCATTTTTTAATTTCCCGGTAGAAGATCAATTTTTATTGTATTTAATTCTCCCCGTTATTACTTATTGAGAATAATATGAGGTTAATTTTATTGGTAAGTTATAAAAAGAACCTAAATATTTAACTTTATTGAAATGTTATTAATTTATTGAATTCTATTTCCCTCAGAATTTTGTACAAAATAATTGAAAAACGAATAATACACAAGATAAATTTTATTTATAATAAAGAATTAACTTTAGCAATTGAGAGCCTGGAAATAAGATCACTCTCATAGATATTATCCAAATTTGAAGAGAGTACAATTAGTTTAATTTTTGAACTTTATTTGCTTATACTAAGTTTACGATTTAGAGGTAAATAATATGACTAAAAAAATAATTATAACCGGTGCAACCGGGCTAATCGGACAAAAGCTTTGCAAAGCTCTTATTGATAGAGGTGACGAGGTAACAATTTTTAGCAGAAACACATCCAATTCTGAAAAAATAATTACCGGAGCAAAAAGACATATTGAATGGAACTATCAAGATTTAGATTCATGGCAAAATGAAATTGAGAATAAAGATGCAGTAATTCATCTTGCCGGCGCAAATATTTTTGGAAAAAGATGGAATGCAGAATACAAAAAGATAATTTTAGATAGCAGGAAGATTAGTACAAGTAATCTTGTTAAGGCAGTAGAGAATGCTAAATCTAAACCGAAAGTATTTATTAGTTCTTCGGCGGTTGGATATTACGGAGATAATAAAAATGAAAAGTTAACAGAACAAAACGAAGCCGGCAAAGATTTTTTGGCAAATGTTTGTAATGTCTGGGAAAAAGAAGCTCGGCAAGTAACAAAATTTGGTGTAAGGCATGTAGCAATTAGAACCGGAATTGTTTTAAGCACTAAAGATGGAGCGCTGAAACAAATGTTAACTCCGTTTAAATTTTTTGTCGGTGGACCAATTGGGAGTGGAAAACAATGGTTCCCCTGGATTCACATAAATGACATTGTTAAAATTTATCTTTTTTCTCTTGATAATGAATCCTTAAATGGCGCAGTAAATGCTGTATCTCCTAATCCCGTAACAATGAATGAATTTGCTAAAAAACTTGGCAAAATAATACATCGGCCTTCAATTTTTAGTGTTCCGGAATTCGTTCTAAAGCTTGTAGTCGGCGAAGGTGCTGAATCAATCCTTGAAAGTTTAAGAGTACAACCGGAAAAACTTATAAAATATAATTTTAAATTTGATTTTGAAGATTTAGAAGCTGCGCTCAAACATCTATTAAAATAATGGGAGACAAAATGCAAAAGCTATTTTTCTCTTTTGGGTTATTACTATTATTTGCTTTTTCTTCTTTTGCTCAAGAAGAAGAAAAAATGCCGGAGTTTAATCTGAAACAATATTATTTTGTGATGCTAACTGTTGGAGAAAACAGCGAGAAAATAGATTCCGCAAAATCAAGCAAATTAATAATCGGACATTTGAAGAATATTAAAAAGTTACAGAGTGAAGGGAAATTAGCAATTGTTGGACCTTTTGGCGATAACGGTAAATGGCGGGGAATTTTTATTTTTGATGTTCCTAAAAAAGAAGATGCAGAAGAAATACTAAAAAGTGATCCGGCTATTCACGCAGGATTATTTAATTATGAAATTCATCCATGGTGGTCTGAAAAAGGACAATGTTTAAAGTAAAAAAGGCGGGTTATAAACCCGCCTGTATTTTGAAATAGTTGATTATTAATATCTGTAATAATCAGGCTTAAACGGACCTTCTACAGTAACTCCGATATATTCAGCTTGCTCAGGAGTTAACTCATCCAATTCAACACCAATTTTTGATAAATGAAGTTTTGCAACTTTTTCATCCAGATGTTTAGGCAGCATATAAACTTTATTCTCATATTTGTCTGAATTATTCCAAAGTTCAATTTGTGCTAAAGTTTGATTAGTGAATGAATTCGACATTACGAAAGATGGATGACCTGTAGCGCAACCTAAATTTACTAAGCGTCCTTCGGCAAGCACCATAATTTCTTTACCGTCGATTGTGTACATATCAACCTGAGGTTTGATAATGTTTTTAGTATTACCGTAGTTTTTATTCAACCAAGCCATATCAATTTCATTGTCAAAATGACCAATGTTGCAAACAACGGTTTTATCGTTCAACAACTTAAATATTTTTTCAGTTACAATGTTTTTATTACCTGTAGCTGTTACAACAATATTAGCTCTTGGGACAGCGTTCTCTATTTTCTTAACTTCATATCCGTCCATAGCAGCTTGTAATGCACAGATAGGGTCAATCTCTGTAACAATCACTCTAACACCGGCGCTTCTTAAAGATAAAGCTGAACCTTTTCCAACATCACCGTAGCCGCAAACTACAGCAACTTTGCCGGCCATCATTAAATCTGTAGCTCTTCTTAAAGCATCAACTAAAGATTCTCTACAACCGTATTTGTTATCAAATTTAGATTTTGTTACAGAATCGTTAACATTTATTGCAGGAACCGGAAGAGTTCCTTTTTTTGTTCTGTCATATAAACGATGAACTCCGGTTGTTGTCTCTTCGGAAATTCCTTTAACAGATTTAGCTAATTCAGGATATTTATCGAGAACCATATTTGTTAAATCGCCGCCGTCATCAAGAATCATATTTAATGGTTGACCATCGGAGAAGAATAATGTTTGTTCAATACACCAATCAAATTCTTCGGCATTCATACCTTTCCATGCATAAACAGGAACACCGGTTGCGGCAATTGCGGCAGCAGCATGATCTTGAGTTGAGAAGATATTACATGATGACCATTGAACATCAGCGCCAAGCTCAACAAGAGTTTCAATAAGCACGGCAGTTTGAATTGTCATGTGAAGACATCCGGCAATTCTTGCTCCTTTTAAAGGTTTTTCTTTTCCATATTCTTCTCTTAACGATATCAATCCGGGCATTTCAGCTTCAGCTAATTTTACTTCTTTTCTTCCCCAATCGGCTAAAGAGATATCTTTAACTTTATAGGGTAATTTTTCTGTTTTTGTATTTTCAACAACACCGCTCATAATTTTTCCTTCTTAAATTATTATTATCTATGCATATTTTTTGAATACGGGTACCAAATCAAGCGCTTCCCATGTAAATTCTTTTTCATTTCTACCAAAGTGTCCGTAAGCAGCAGTTTTTTGATAGATTGGTCTTCTTAATTTTAATCTCTCTATAATTCCTTTTGGAGTTAAATCAACTTCTTTAGAAATCATCTTTGAAATCTCATTATCAGGTATTACTCCGGTTCCCTTGGTATCTACAAAAATTGATACTGGTTTAGCAACGCCTATTGCGTACGCAACTTGAACCAAACATTCTTTTGCAAGTTTAGCTCCAACAACATTTTTAGCAATATGTCTAGCTGCATAAGTAGCACTTCTATCGACCTTTGAAGGATCTTTACCTGAAAAAGCACCGCCGCCGTGAGGAGCCCAGCCGCCATATGTATCAACAATAATTTTTCTTCCGGTTAAACCGCTATCACCGTGTGGTCCGCCGATTTCAAATCTTCCGGTCGGATTAACAAAATATTTTGTTTTTTTATCAATATATTTTGAAGGGATTACTTTCTTAATTACGTGTTCAATTACATCTTCTTTAATCTTTTTCTGTTTTGCATCGGCATCATGCTGAGTAGAAATTACAACTGTGTCCACCCTCAATGGTTTGTGGTTATCATCATATTCAATTGTAACTTGAGATTTAGCATCAGGGCGAAGATACGGCATAAGTTGAGGCTTCTTTTTTCTTATATCAGCTAATTTTTTAACTAATTTATGAGCATACATAATCGGCATCGGCATAAGTTCGGGAGTCTGATCACAAGCATAACCAAACATTATTCCCTGATCTCCTGCGCCGCCCTTATCAACACCCATTGCAATATCACGAGATTGAGAGTGAATAGCGTTTAAAACCGAGCAAGATTCGGAATCAAATTTATAATCAGCACTTGTATATCCAATTCTTTTAACCGTTTCTCTAACAATATCCGGAACTTCAATATAAGCGTTTGTAGTAATTTCACCACCGACTAATACGAGTCCAGTTGTAACAAAAGTTTCGCAAGCAACTCTGGCATTCGGATCTTGTGTGTATATTGCATCTAATATTGCATCGGAAATGGCATCGCTTACTTTATCCGGATGACCTTCGGATACCGATTCAGAAGTAAAGAGATATGACATATTTTAGTTTTCCTATATTTATATAACTAGTTTAATAAAAATCTATTTCGGATGAGTCGCCGGAATTAAGTCTTTTGTAGCTTCCTCTAATCAGCGAGTTATTACCGATAATTGAATTTTCGAGCAAGCTTTTGGAAACAGTAGCGTTTGAGCCAACAATTGAATTCCTGATTATGCTATCCTCGATTTTACAACCTTTATCAACGGTTGTGTAAGGACCAATAACGGAGTTTTTTATTTCGGCATCATCGGCTATAAAAACCGGACGATTTATAACAACATTTTCAAATTTTTTACTTACACTTTTTTGATCTAATAAAAACTGATTTGTTGAAAGCAATGTTTCCGGTTTTCCGCAATCATACCAACCTTCAACGGGAAAAGTTGTAATTTTTTCGCCGCCTTCAATCATCATTTGTAAGGCATCTGTTAACTGTAATTCACCTTTTGTTCTAACATCTTTTTCAACAAGCATGTTCAAACTTTTAACCAGAGCATCCGGATTTGCTATGTAGTAAAGCCCGACTAGAGCCATATTTGAAACTTGATTTTGCGGTTTTTCAACAAGTTTTTTTATGTATCCATCTTCCAGTACAGCAACACCAAACCGTCTTGGATCGTCTACATATTTTACTCCTAAAGAAGTTTGTTTTTTGTTTAGTACATCTTTAAGATTAACGTCAAAAATTGTGTCGCCAAGTATTATAAAAATTTCTTTTTCGTCAAAAGTAGGAATTGCTGTGTAGATTGCGTGCCCTAATCCTTCCATTTTTTCCTGCTCAATAAAATCAGATTGCATTTCGGGAAAATTTTCTATCACATATTCTTTAATCATCTCACCGAGATAACCAATTACAAATGTGGATTTCTTCACTCCTTCTTCCAGTAATTTTTCAATTATGTGCGCAATAATCGGCTTGCCGCCAACATTTAAAAGCACTTTTGGGGTTGAGTATGTGTGTGGTTTTAATCTACTTCCAATTCCCGCTACAGGTATAATCGCTCTCATTTTAAAATCTCATAATTTCGTTATCAATAATTAGTAAAAATACTTAATCCATAGACGAATAACAACAAACAAAATATGTCAAAAGGTCAGGTTTCATACAATTTCAATCCCGATTTATATATGCTTCAGTAATTACCTCATCTATCCGTTTTGCTTCAGGGAAAAAACTTATTAGCTTTTGTAATACCTGATCAACCACAGCATCCGGACAAGAAGCGCCGCTTGTGATAAGTATATCCACAGTTTCTTTTTCCGGTATAAACCCCTTAGTAATAATTTCTTTCTGATTATGGAAATCAAAATGGCTGATTTCAATTGCTGAATGAATTTTATCAGCTGAAGAAATAAAATAAGTTGTAAGTTTTTCTTCGCAAAGTTCCACAAGATGGCTTGTGTTTGAACTATTATATCCGCCCACTACAATTGCAAAATCAGCATCCTGCTTCAATAATTCGTAGGTAGCTTCCTGGTTATCATTTGTTGCATAGCAAAGTGTATCTCGTGTATCGGCAAAATGATTATTTAGCTCATCAGTGCCGAACTTATCACTCATTGTATTTTTAAGATAATCAGCAATTGCTTGTGTTTCTGTGGCTAACATTGTTGTTTGATTTACAACGCCAATTTTCTTTAAATCTTTCGATACGTCAAACCCATGAGAATATTTTCCTTCGAAGTATGAATAAAATTCTTTTTCCGTTTTGTGTCCCAAGATTACTTCCGCAAGAAATTTTGCTTCATTTAAATCTCGAACAATTAATGATGGTGAATCTTTTTCACTGTGCGAAAAGGTTGCCCTAGTTTCTTCATGAAGATATTTTCCGTGGATTATTATTGTATAATTTTTCTCTCCAAGTTGCGACGATCTATTCCAAACTTTTTCTACAAATGGACAAGTTGTATTATACCTGTAAGCATCAATTCCCTGCTCACTTAATTTTTTTTGAATTTCTAAAGTTGTACCGAAAGCTGGAATTATAACTATGTCATCTGTTTTTAATTCATTCCAGTCTATAAGATGATTACCGGAAGTATCCATTAAAAATCGAACTCCGCGGCTCAATAAATCTTCATTAACACCGGGATTATGGATCATCTCGCTTAATAAGAAAATTCTCTTCCCGGGATTTTCCTCTATTGTTTTATATGATATTTCTATAGCATTTTCAACACCGTAACAAAATCCAAAATGCCGTGCTATAAAAAATCTGACCGGACCAAAATCTAATCTAGTTGGCGTAAAGTTTTTCTTCCTGGGATCATCAAGTTTTCGTGCATCTTTAATTCTTGAAATTAAATTACTTCGATAAAACTCAGGTATATCAAATTTCTTCATTTACTCACATATTCATTAAAAATATAACAATTAATTTAACAAATTAATTAACTGGTTGCAGTGTAAAAATCTTCTCAAAATTCTAATTAACTGAATTCAAGATACCTTCGATATACCGTTTATCACTGATTTACTCCATTCGCTAAATTTATTACCATACGATATAAAATAACTTTTATCTTACTTTGTTTTAATAATTCAAAGGAAGATTTATGAGCAAAAGCTTGTTAAAAACTTTTTCGTTAGCCATTTTTGTAATTTCACTCACCACAACAGTATTTGCCCAACAAAAGTTCTATATAAACCTAAATAATAGAACCGATGATGTTTTCCATGTTGTCTTATATCCAAAAGATTTAAGCCAGGACAATAATGTTTATCAATTTGCATCCACAGCACCGGGTACATACGAAGAAATGGATATTGGAAGATATGTAAAATCATTTAAGGCCTTTGATAAAAATGAAAATGAAATATCTACAACTCATTCATCTTTAAATGAATGGACCATTTCCGATCCTACAAGTGTAAACAAAATTGTTTATGATGTTGAAGATACCTGGGATACACCGGTTGATAGCAATAGAATTTATTTGATGTGCGGATCAAGTATTGAAAAAGATAATGTTTTAATAAACGGACAATGTGTTTTCGGCTATTTCAAAGGAATGCAATCTTACCCTATTGAGGTAAAATTGGATTATCCTAAAACATGGCTTGTAGGTACGGCGCTTACTTTGGACAAAGATGGTTATTACGAAGCTGATACGTATGACAAAATTGTTGATTCGCCAATATTACTAGGCAACTTAACTCAATCCAGTTTAAATGTTGGAAACTCTAAGATTGATCTATTTACATACTCGAAAAACGGAATTGTAAAATCAGACGACTTAGTAAAATCTTTAAAAGATGTTCTTAATGCTGAAAGTAAGTTTATGAATGGATTGCCGGTTAATCATTATACATTCTTATTTCATTTTGAAAAATATACCGCCGGTGCGTGGGAACATTCATACAGCTCTGAATACATCTATAGGGAGGACTCGCTTTCTCCAAAATTCGTCAGCGATATCAGAAAAACTGTAGCGCATGAGTTTTTTCATATAGTTACACCACTAAATATTCATAGTGAATTAATTTCTAAGTTTAATTTTGTACATCCTAATATGTCCAGGCATTTATGGCTCTATGAAGGGGTTACAGAATGGGCCGCTAACATTTTGGAACTTAGGGGAAATTTAATTTCATTACCTGATTATTTAAAGGTGCTTCAACGAAAAGTAAATATTTCGGAAAATTTCGATAAAAGTATAAGTCTAACCTACCTGGGCACTCATTCGACTGAACTACAGAGCCAGTATCCAAACATTTATATGAAGGGCGCTTTAGTTGCCGGACTCCTCGACATTAAACTGTTAGAGCTTTCAAATGGGAAGATGGGACTTAGAGAAGTTATTAATAAACTTTCAAAAATTTACGGACCTAAGAAATCATTTAGTGAAGAAAACTTTTTTAATGATTTTACTAAAATGACATTTCAGGAAATAGGCGATTTTTTTGATAAATATGTTAAAGGTACTGAAGCACTTCCGTATGATAAATATTATCATTTGCTGGGGATTGATTATCAAAAACTCGGCGACTTGGATTCTTCAAAAGCTGTTCTCGGAATATCTTTTGCATATAACGGAAAAAACCTTGTCGCGGCTGGAGTTTCACAAGACTCAAAAAATATTGGTCTCGTAAAAGCCGGGGATGTGATCGAAAAGGTTAATGGCAAAACTTTGACAATTCAAAATATGCGCTCAATTTTTGGAATGTTACATCAGCTAAAAATTGGAGATAATGTAAATATGACCTTAAACAGAGACAATAAAGAAGTTGAGGTAAAATTAACAATTGGACCATCAAGAACTAAGGATATATTTACAGTCGATCCCAATCCGACCGAAAAACAATTAATGCTAAGAAAAGCTTGGCTAAAAAATCTATAATAATTATAATGTTGCCGGGATAATTACTATCCCGGCAGTTACAATACAATTATCTACCTTGTTGAATAAAACATATCAATTAACCAAATAAATGTTTTGAAAAAAATCTGCTTAGAATTTCAAAGCTTTCTTTAGTATATTTGCATTCCAAATCATTGAGAAAAAATGGAATTAATAGATAAATTAAACAAAATTAAAGAGCGCTTTGATCACATTAATCAACAGTTAGCCGATCCTAGTTTCATGAATGACCGAGATAAAATGGTTAGTTTAAGTCGTGAAAGAAGTGATCTAACAGAGATTATCGACGTTTATGATAAGTATTCCCAAATTTTGAAGAACATTAAAGGGAACAAAGAAATAATTGATTCGGGAACTGATAAAGAATTAGCTGAGCTCGCCGAAGTTGAATTGGATGACTTAAAAGAAGAGCGTGATAAACTAGAAGAACAAATTAAAATTTTACTTTTGCCTAAAGATCCTAATGATAATAAAGACATTATCATGGAAATAAGGGCAGGAACCGGTGGTGAAGAAGCCGCTTTATTTGCCGGTGATTTATATAGGATGTATTCTCGTTACGCTGAAATTAAAGGTTGGAATATTGAAATTGTAGATCTTAACGATACAGGTCTTGGCGGAATAAAAGAAGTTATTTTTTCAATTCACGGAGAAAATGTTTTTAGTGAATTAAAATTTGAGAGCGGCGTTCATAGAGTACAGAGAGTTCCGGCTACTGAAGCCAGCGGAAGGGTTCATACTTCGGCAGCATCTATAGCTGTTCTGCCTGAAGTTGAAGATGTGCAAGTTGATATAAATCCTAATGATTTAAGAATTGATATTTATAGATCCGGCGGTGCCGGCGGACAGAATGTTAACAAAGTTGAAACCGCTGTGAGAATTACTCATATACCTTCAGGAATTGTAGTTCAATGCCAGGATGAAAGATCGCAGCTAAAAAACAGGCATAAAGCAATGAAAGTGCTTAGAGCCAGATTGTACGACCAAAAACTAAAAGAACAATCTGCAGAGATTTCTGCACAAAGAAAAACAATGGTTAGAAGCGGCGATAGAAGTGATAAAATTAGAACTTACAATTTTCCTCAAAATAGAATTACAGATCACCGAATTGGTTTAACATTATACAATCTCTCAAACATAATAGAAGGTGATCTGAAAGAATTAATTGAACAACTGAAACTTGCGGATAGAGCAGAAAAACTTCAAACTAGCGATGAAGTTTAACTGAAAAATATTATAACAAAGCCGTCTGCTTTCTATTTTGCAGCGGCTTTCTCAACTTTCTTCCCTATCATTAAAATTCTCCAAAACCTTTATTAAAAACACTAATACAAAACCTAACATTGATAAATAGATATCCTGAATATCAACATTAAATGTTTTTAGTGTTCCGAGAGAGTATCCTAAATACTTGGAAATTAGTAGAATTGTAAAAAAAGCGGAAAAACCCCACAACCCTGATCTAATTGGCAAAAAAATAAAGTTTACTAAAACTCGCTTCAGCCTTCCGGATCTTCTTGAAGCAGAAATCTTAGTAACTACAACACCTTTCATCGAACCCCCATTCGTAGAAATTGGTAAGCGAAACTTTTAACTATCAAATCGTTATAAATAATATAGACTAAAAACTATTAATAGTGTAAAAAATAAAATTTTCGGAAAACTAAGGTAGAATTTTTTATTATTCTTTGATATGAAGCACATATTGATAGTGGGCATCTATTCTTATAAGCACTTAACCGAGATAAGACTAATATCATCCTCAAATTTTTCAGATGTAAATTCAATGAATTTTGATTTAATGCCTTCAACTAGATCTTCACCTGCACTAATCTCTGAGATAACTTTATTTAATCTTTCTGAGCCAAATTGTTTACCGTCTGAATTTCTAGATTCAATTATTCCATCAGTTATAAGAAAAACAGAGTCACCCGATTCCAGTTGAATTGTTGAATCACGATAATTTCCCTGGGAAGCAAAACCAAGTAATAATCCTTTCGATTGTAATTTACTTACTTCACCGGTAGAATTATTTCTATAAATTATTGGTAAATCACCAGCACCGGAATACTTTAAAATTTTTGTTTTATTATTCAATATTACAATGGATAAGGTGGCAAATACTTCTGAAATTTTAGCATCTTCGTAAACAGATTTATTCACTTGCTGTAAAATTTCACTTGGAGTAAATTCTTTTGCGGTTTGCAAAACAACCCTAATTGCACTCCGCACATAACCTGCATAAGCGAACGCAAAATACCACGCTCCCCATTTTTTGCCCATAACGTCTCCAAGTACAACGGCAAAATTATCTTCGTTTAATGAAAAATAGTCTATAAAATCACCACCCGGAATTCCCTGGAATGGCTGATGCCAATGATTAATCTTAAAGCCTGAAAAATCAGGAGAGTTATCAGGTACAACTTTTGCGCGAAGTGAATTTGCCGCGGTATGTAACTCACTTACAATTTTTTGTCTTTCTTTACCCAGACTTTTAATTATCGCACTTACTTTTGCAACTACAACACGAGGGCCGGCGGTTTTAAGTACATAATCAGCAATGCCTAAATCGTATCCATCAAGAATATCATCTTCCTCACCTTTTGCAGTAAGAAAAATAAACGGAATAGATTTTAACTCAGAGTCAGCAAGAAGCATTTTTCTAAACTGAAATCCATCAATATCAGGCATCATAATATCAGAAACAATAATATCCGGCAACTCACCTTTTGCAATCTTAATTCCCTGCTCCGGACCGCCTGCAATCATGCATTCAAAACCGGCTTTAGTTAAATTATATTGAAATAATTTTGCAAGTGAAAGATCATCGTCAACAAGTAAAATTTTGGCAGGTTTTTGCCTGAAAGATTCTTCAAGATTTTTCTTTGCACCATAAACCTTGTAAATATCCGATCTGCGAAGTAAGGATTGAACCTTTAAGATTAGTTCTTCCACGTCGAAAGGCTTTGTAATAATATCGTCACCGCCTGCTTCAAGCGCCTTCGATTTATCTTCCATAGAATTTTTAGCCGTAACAAAAACGAAAGGAAGTCCTCTATAATTTTCATTTTCGCGCACTTTACGGCAAAAAGTGAAACCATCCATTCCATCCATTGTTACGTCACAAAGAACAAGGTCAACCTTTTTCTGAGCTAGATAATCAAAAGCTAATTCGGGTTCACTGGCTTCCAAAACATCATACTCGTTTTTTACTAAGTGATGACTTAAAAGTTTTCTTATCGTAAGATCATCGTCAACTATTAGGATTGATTTTTTTTCGTTTTTTAACATAAAATACTAATATGCATCGAATCTAAGATTTCGAGCTTTTATTTGAAACTGTTTATGGCTTCTTCTTTTGTTTTAAATGCTTCAAAAACCCGGTACATCCTGGTTAATTCGAACATTGAATGAACTGCAGGCTGAAAACCGACTAATCTTAAGTCGCCGCCAAGACTTGTAATTTTTTTAAGTGATACAACTAATGCACCCAAAAAAGTTGAGTCTATAAATTCGCACTCAGTTAAATCTACAACTATCTTTCTGGCTCCCATATCAATATCTTGTGCCAGGGTTTGCTTAAACTCTTCAGCTTCTTTTAGAGTAGCTCTAGTTAAATTAACTACTTCAACTATTATATCACCGAGAGTTTCTTTTATAAAGTCCATATGTCACAACCTAAAAATTTATTAGAAAATTAAGACTCGCTTGCGCGATTTTCTATATTGTATTTTTCCATTAATCTATAAATGGTAGCACGGCCAAGTTGAAGTTTTTTTGCGGCTTCAACAATATTCCCATTCGTTACTTTTAATGCGTGCCTAATAGCTTCTTCCTTAAGTTTTTCAAAAGGAACAATACTATCATCAGAAAATAGCGCACCGGAAATATCACCGGTACTAACGCCATCCGCATTTTTAATATGAGCCGGTAAATCATCAACGTCAATTATATCTCTTTCGGATATAATCAAACATCTTTCTACAGTATTTTCCATTTCCCTAATATTACCCGGCCATTGATAATCGTACACAAGTTTTAGCGCTTTCTTAGAAAAACCTTTACTATTTTTCTCAAGTTTTTTATTAAACGTTTCAAGGAAATGTTCTGCCAAAACAAGGATATCACCTTTTCTCTGTCTAAGTGGCGGAATATAAATAGGAAACGAATTTAATCGATAGTAAAGATCTTCTCTAAACTCTTTTTCTTCCACCGCAGTTTTAAGATCGCGATTTGTAGCCGAGATAATTCTTACATCAGTTTTAATTAATTCAGTGCCTCCAACTCTCTCAAATTCCTTTTCCTGAATAACTCTTAACAACTTAGCCTGTAAAAGCATTTCCAATTCACCAACTTCATCAAGGAACAATGTTCCTCCGTTAGCAAGTTCAAACTTACCAATTTTTCTCTGATGCGCACCTGTAAATGAACCTTTTTCATGTCCGAATAGTTCACTTTCAAGTAACTCTCTTGGAATAGAAGCACAATTAACTACTATAAAAGGTCTATCTTTTCTTTTACCGTTATAATGAACCGCACGAGCAATCAGTTCCTTACCTGTTCCGCTTTCGCCGTGAATTAAAACTGTAATATCGTTGTTCAATACTTTGGACACTAATTTGAAAACGTCCTGCATTTTTCCATCGGCGGAAATAATATTATCGAACCGATATTCCCGCTGTACATTTTCTCTAAGATTTTCCAGTTCTTTAGTAAGGTCATAACCTTTAATCGCGTTTTTAATTGACGGTTCAAGTCTCTGCATATCGATCGGCTTTGGGAAATAATCGAAAGCGCCAAATCTTAAAGCCTCAACTGCAACTTCTATACTTCCCTGCGCAGAAAGCATAATTACCGGAAGATTATCATCAACTTGTTTAACACGTTTTAAAGTTTCAATTCCATCCAATCCGGGCAACATAATATCAAGCAAAACTAAGTCTGGTTTTTGTCCAAGACGGCGCAACATATCTTCGCCGTTACCGAAAACTTCTACATCGTACTTCCACTTATCTTTTACCCAATAAGATAAAAGTTTTGATATAGCTTGTTCATCGTCGACAATGAAAACTAATTTATTCACTATTAATCCTTCGTTTTGTTTTACTCAATTTTCCCTTGGCAACTTTACGATGAAGGTTGTGCCGCTATTCATTTCACTTTGAACGGAGATAAATCCCTTATGTAAATCTACAATTTGTTTAACAAAAACCAAGCCCAAGCCGGTGCCTGGAATTTCAGTACCGGGTCTGCTTACACGATAAAATTTGTCAAAAATATGCTCAAGGTCTTTTTTAGGAATTCCAATTCCGGTATCACTTATAATAACTTCAAATTCTTTAAATATATTTTGAGCACTAACGGTAATTCTACCGCCTTCCCCTGTAAACTTAACAGCGTTGTTCAGCAATCCATCAAATACTTTTTCAATCCTACTTTTATCAGCAATAAGAATCACTTCTTCCCGAGGCATGTCTATTGTCATTGTTATGTTACGTTTATCAGCGGCAGGCTTATTGGTTTCTATTATTTCCCCAAGAACTTCAATAATATCAAATTCTGTTTTATCGAGTTCCAATTTACCGCGTTCAAATCTGGTAACATCCAAAACATCATCAACAAGTTTGGCTAATCGCTTGCCTTCGTTAAAAATTATTTGGTTAAACTCTTTTTGCATATCTTTAGGCATTTCAGAATCAGAAAGAATAGTTTCCGAAAAACCTATAATTGAAGCTAAGGGTGTCCTTAGTTCATGAGAAATGTTAGAAATAAACTCACTTTTTAATCTATTCAACTCCTCTAAAAATGATTTTTGTTGTTTTGATCTCGAGCGCTCAATTGATATTAACCTTTTCGCTTCGATTAGTTGAATTTCTATTTTCTCAATTTGAGCTTCATATTGACGCAGTTGTGTAACATCTTTAGCTAAACCGACCAAATTTATAATCTTATCATCTTCAATAATAGGTTCCGCATTTACGACGCAAACCAATTCATTGCCATATTTCCCAATTAATTTAATCTCAATTGATTCAAATTGCCCGGAATGTAAAACTTTTTGAAATGCTTCCGATGCGGCCTGTTTATCGCGAGAAGCGACAATGTCCATAAAATGTTTGCCGAGCAGTTCATTTATTTGAAAATCTAAGTTGGTGACACCAAAGGAATTTACTTTTACAAAGCAACCATATCTGTCCAGTACAAATGCAAAGTCGTCACAAGATTCGAAAACTAGATTTAACTTTTCTTTCTCATTATATAAAGAAGTTAGAGTGTAATCTGCCCAATTGTTTGAATCCTCAAATTTATTATTTAATTTTTTATAATTTAAAACTTTCTCTAGCTGGCCGGTAATTTTATTAAGAATGAATTCGTTTAAGGAATCCGGAGACTTTGCGGAATTAACTTTATTATCTGAAAGCAATAAGATGTAAAAGTCACTATCTTCACTTTCTTTAATTTTTATTTCCTTGAGTGTCAGAGATTCTAATTTATTTTTTTTCAGAAAATTTATGGAAGAGTCTTGTTCACCTAAAATTTTTTCTGATAACTGTTTTTTTGAATATAATGAAAGGATAGAACTGAAAAGTTCATCTGTGTTTTCGGTTTGCTCTCCTACGAAAGTTATAATTTCATAAGATTTGTCACAAAGATTGAGCAAATATCCGGTTTTACTGCCGGTTAGCTTTAGGAGAAGTTCAAGAGTATTTTGTATTAACTCAATCATTTAGATTAACTTTTTATGGACATAAATTTTATAAAAGCCATTAGAAAAGCCTATTTAGATGAGCGGCTAAATAAACTGTTAGAATCTTTTATAAATATAACAATATTCTGTCTCATTTTAATAATTTTCTAAACCTAAAAAACAAAATTTCTTGCAAAAACCAAAATTTTAAGAGTTTAAGAAAAAACTTATATTTAGGTAAATAATTCCTTTATTTAAAAGCATAATTTTTACTATTATAACTTCTTCTTCCTTAATTTTATAAGAATATGTCAAAAGTTTTAAAGAGAGCTGCAAATCTTTCACTTGCAGTAAATATATTTTTATTCATTATCAAAGCAATTGCCGGAATTATTTCTAATTCTATCGCTGTAATTTCAGATGCAATTAATTCACTAACTGATATAATTTCTTCGGCTGCAATAATGTATAGCGTAAAGGTATCGCTAAAAACGCCGGATGAAGATCATCAATTTGGACATAATGCAGCTCAGCCAATTGCCGTTTTCTTAATTGCACTTTTTACCGCAATTGTTGGAATAAATCTAATTGAAGAATCCATAAAAAGAATTTTAACCCCGTATGATACAAACATTACACCTCTGGTTTACATAATTTTAATAGTTACCATAACCACCAAATTAATTTTAACAAAATATCAATCTGGTATCGGCAATAAGTATAACAGTCCTGCTATGCGAGCAAGTTCCATAGATAGTTTAAACGATGTGCTAGCATCCTCACTCTCCATAATTGGTTTAATTGGAGTGCAACTTGGGTTAAATTATATAGATGGAATTTCCGGAATCTTAATTGCGTTATTTGTCTTCAGATCAGGTTATCAAATAGCTAAAGAAAATATTGATTACTTAATGGGAAAGTCTGCTAGTGAAGAGTTGATATTAGAAATTGCAAATGTTGCCTTAAAGATTGATGGAGTTCGGGGGTTAAATGAATTGAAATCTCATTATGTTGGAAATAAATTTCACGTTGAAATTCATATTGATGTAGATAAAACAGTAACTACTGAAGAATCACACGATATCGGCAAACAAGTTCAGTTTGCTATATCCAAATTACCGGAAATAAACCAGGTTTTTGTTCATATCGATCCGGTTTAATTATTATTTGTCTGCTTTTGAAGAGCCTCGTAATATTTTCTAATAAGATCTTGATAATCCTTGCTATAACCTTCCCTAACAGCTTTATTCAAAGCATCTTTTAACTTATCTTTGTCTTTATCTAAAGAAAAATTCAAATCGGCAGGAGATTTTCTTTGAATATCTTCACCTGTTTTTGCTTCTCTTTCTTTTTCATAATCTCGTTCATTCACCGAGCGCTGCGCATCCAATAATTTTGAAAGTATTTTTTCTTGAAGTTGTGTTGTTTTGTCGTTCAGGTCATCACTTTTCATATTGGTAACAACCTCTTGCATTTGTTTAGCAATTTCTTGCAGGTCAGCGGGAATTTTTTTTGATTGTCCGGAAAGCTGAGCTTCTTTGTTAAGTTGCTCAAGTGATTTTCTAACAAGCTCTTGCTGCTGACCTAACTTTTGCATTTGCGCTCTTTGCTCCATGCTCATTTTACCATGCATAGATTGCTGCAGCATTTGTGATAAATTGTTGATGCCCATTTGTTGTCCCGACATTTTACCTAACTGCTGCATCAGAGACATCATTCCACCGCCTTGTCCGCCTCCCTGCATCATCGATTCCATAGAAGATTTTAACATTGCCGCAGCTTGGTTTAACGATTTCATAGCATCACCTTGATTTGACGACGCAGAGTTCCCGTTTCTATTTTGCATTTGTTCAATCGCTTTATTCATGTTCTTTTTAGCATCACCCAATGCTTTTCCCATTTCCGGTGTGATTGCAAAAGTTTTCTGAGATATTTTTGAAAGCTGCTGCATTATATTATCAAGATTTTTCTGAATATCATTTTGTTTTTGAGCATTTTGGTTAAAAGAAGATGAACTTGGATCCAAATTTTTAGATTCGTTTTTCAATTCTTCTTGCTGCTTAGAAAGTGTAACCAGATTATCAGTTAGTCGCATCATATCTTTAAAATTTTGTATTTGATTTTGCTGTTGCATTGATTGCTGCATAGATTGAATATTCTTCTGCATTTGCTTCATATTTTGAGCTATTTGCTGCTGATTTTGCATCGCTTGTTGCTTTTGTTGTTGCTGAATATTTTGAGATGCCTGCTCTGATAATTTTTGATTCTGCTGCTTTTGAAACTCCGATTGTAATTTTTCCAACTGATCTTTTGGTAAATCTTTTAGCTCACTCATTTTTTTATTTAGTTCATCCATTTGCTTGGAAAGCTCATCCAAATTGTTTTTAATATCATTTTGTTTTTCGTTCATCTGCTTATTTTCATCCTGATTTTGCAGATTATTATCACTTGTCTCTTTCTTCAAACTTTCCTGATCCTTAGCAATTTGCTCAACTCTTTTCTGAAGTTCATCTACTTTCTGCGCAACTTGAATTCTTTTCAGCAAATTCATTGTCCGCTCAATACTTTTCTTAAAAGCATCTTCGTTCATTTTAAAATTTTCCATTGCTTCTTGCGATTGCTGACGCATCATACTTTGAAGCGCATCTTGCATTTTCTCAAGAGCTTTTTTCATTTCATCATTATTTAACTCTTTAAATAACTTTTGCAGTTCCATGTATTTTTGCAATGTTTCTTTTGAGAGCAAATTATTTTGTTTCAATTCCTGCTGCATTTTGTCTAATTGTTTTTTTACATCACTAACTTGCTTCTGCAGATTCTCAAATTTATCCATAGCCTGCTGAATCTTCTGTTTCTCGTCCCAGCTTAATTCCTTTTTATTCTGCTTCATAGTTTGAGAAATTTCTTGAAGCTCCTGTTTCAGTTCTTCAGCTTGTTTTAAACTTTCTTGCAACTTATCCGTACTTTTGTTTTGAGTATTATCGGCTTTAGACAAAATCTCATCAAGTGTCGGAACTCTTAAATTAAACAATGGTGATTTTGTTGATTTTGGACCGCTTATAATATCATTATCAAAAATTTCCAGATAATATGTTACTACATCCTCAGTTGCTAAGTTTAATTGAGTTAAGTTCCATATATATTTTACATCTGCTTCCGTAACATTTTTAGTGAAAGGAATTTCGATTGATTTAAAATCTTTTTGCGGTTGTTCATACTTTGAAGAAGAAAGACGATAATACAATAGCAATTTTGTAAAACCATAATCATCGGTTACTTTTGTTTCAAGCGGAACACGATTATCGTTGGGAAGTGATGTGTTTTCATTTGGTTCAATAATTTCAATACCGGGATAAGCATCGTATAAAACTTTTACGGAATAATTTATCGGGGAAATATTTTCATTTTGGTTTTCGTCAACAATTCTAATTTGATAATTTTTATCATTTTTTACAACAAATTTGCCGTTTGCATTATTATTGGAAACACTAAGTTCCTTTTTGCTAGAATCTGAAAAGAATAAATAAGCTTGAGTAATTTTCTTTGTTGAAGAAATATTTATATCGACATTACTACCGACAAGAGCCGTAACATTTCCATTGTCTTTTTGAATTACCGGCGGAATTTTTGTGTACGAAGGCGAAATAATTTTCAAGTCAAGTGATTTTACAATCGGTCGATCAACAACTTCTACTTTATATTTATTGCTTTTTATATCTCCTGATGAAACATAATATTGGAACGAGGATCTTATGGTTTTAATTTTAAAGTTGAACCGTCCTAAAGAATCTGCTAATATTTGTTCCTTTTGAAATCCGGTTTGCTCACTGTTTTTTGTTTCTAAAAATAATTCTTTCGGTTTATCTCCTTCAATCTCAACTGTTATTAAAACATCATCGCCTTTTGTAATTTGAGTATTGCCAGGTTGTACCTTAATGATAAATTTTGGCGGTTGAACAAACTCTTTATTAAACTCAATTAATCTGGTTGCACTGGCATTAAGTGATGGGACAAAAAATACAAGCAGTATAAATAACAACGCTGTTCCACTTGAATAGTAGGCAAGTTCTTTGGCTTTTTTAAAATTAACTATAGATTCAAATTTTATTTCCTTTGTCCGTTTATAAATATTTTGAAACGCAGCATCTATTAAACCGTGCGAATAAACTTTCTCAGAATCTTCACCGGAAACTAATTGCATTGCGTTTAATAAGTCATCTTTTATCTCAGGAAAATTTCTACCGACTTTCTCAGCAACTTTTTGATAATCTGTTTTTCTAAATAAATTAAATGATTTTAAGAATGGTATAACGAATAAGACAACAAAAGTTACAATAGCCAAAAGTATGAAAACACTAAAAAATATAGTTCGTATAAATCCGCTTGAGTGAATAAAAAGCTCGATAAACGAAAATGTTAAAAAGACCAACAAAGTAAACATTAATGCAATTTGAAAACCTAATAACGCATAGTTTTTATACTCACGCTTAGTTAATTTTTCAAGCTTTTCAATAATTTCCTGGTAATATTTTGATTCTTTGAACATGTTTATAATAAAATCACTTTCTAATTTGTTAAAGCCCAAATAATCATATTAGTTCCAAATTTAAGAGCTTCTTGCCTTTTCGCTTCCGGATCTTTATGCACATCAGGATCATCCCAGCCGTCACTAGGATTCGATTCGTAGGTATAATAAACTGCCAACCGTTTTCCTAAAAAAATTCCAAATCCCTGCGGCGGTTTACCGTTGTGTTCATGAGTTTTGGGAACGCCGTTGGGGAATTCATAAAAGTCGTGATACATACCGTAATTAAAAGGAAGTTCGGTTAATTCTTTATCCGGAAAAACTTTTTTAATTTCGCGTCTAAAAGATTTGTCCAAACCGTAATCGTCATCTACGAAAAGAAAACCGCCTGCTTCCAAATATTTCCTCAGTCTATCAACTTGATCAGAAGTAAACACAATATTTCCATGTCCAGTCATAAATAAAAACGGATATGAAAAAATTTCATCGGAATTAATATCTACAAAAGTATATTCCGGTTTTACCTTTATATTTGTATGCGCTTTTATAAAATTGAGAAGATTCGGTTCCTCTGTTTGACCATTATACCAATCGCCACCACCATCATATTTCAGCCTGGCAATCTGAAAATTTCCCTGCTCTTGCGGGAAAAGAAACGATGATAATATTATTAAATAAAAAATTATTCTGGTTTTCATACTTCCAACTTTCATTGTGTTAATATAGGTTAGGCTCAAAAGAATATCAATTTATTAAAATGTATATAAAAGATTTTGATAATTTTAGTACAAATCATTGGCAAAACAATTCAATATTTTTACAAACTAATTACCAATTAGAGATTTAATTATATAAATTTGCCTTTATATTTATCACCAAAAACCAAATTTAGAGAAATATTCTAGAACTAATCTAAAAGTATATAATGGCAATAGAATTACTACCGGAATTTATCAAAGAGAACTATGAAATTCATGAATGGAAACATGCTATAACTATTTTAAATGGCGATTTCCGTGATGAATGGAAGGACTTGATTGAAACCTTAAAAAGCTTTAAGCTGAAAAAGAGTTGGATAACTGTAGGAGGTGGTCGCAAATCAAAAGTTGCAGAATATTTTGATACTAGTTTAACAGCTAAAGGTTGGTCTGAAAAAGCATTCGATACCAAAATGGTTGTTGATGGAGTGGAGAATCTTTCACCGACTCATCAAATCGATTGTTATAAAAATAGGATCGCCTTAGAAATAGAATGGAATAATAAAGATCCATTTTTTGATCGTGATCTAAATAATTTTAGATTATTGTTTGAGTTAAGGGCAATAAGCGTCGGAATTATAATTACACGTTGTGATGCATTGCAAGAAATTTTTAATGGCTTGGGCAGAGGTTCTTCCTATGGAGCTTCAACAACTCATATTGGGAAATTACTTCCAAGAGTTCAAGGAGGAAGTGGAGGTGGTTGTCCACTTTTAGTTTTTGGAATAAAAAAAACTTTGTATGATAAGGAGTTATGATGAAGAATATTAATAGTACCGCTGCACAAGATTTTGCACAAGAAATAAAAGGCAAATACAGAACTATATTGGCGGATCCACCCTGGCGTTTTCAAAATAGCACGGGTAAGGTAGCACCAGAACATAAAAGACTTGCTAGATATCCAACTCTCTCATTGCAAGAAATTCTTGATATTCCAGTAAATTCCGTCGCTGATGATAATTGTCATCTCTATTTATGGGTTCCAAATGCTTTGCTGGCAGAAGGATTAGAAACAATGAAAAAATGGGGATTCACGTATAAGACAAATATAATTTGGTATAAAATTAGAAAAGATGGTGGTCCAGATGGAAGAGGAGTAGGGTTTTATTTTAGGAATGTAACCGAAATGGTATTATTTGGCATTAAGGGCAAAGGAAGAACTCTTCAACCGGGTCGTTCTCAAGTAAACATTATTTCTTCTAGAAAACGGGAACATTCCCGTAAACCTGATGAATTATTCGAAATTATAGAGAATTGTAGTCCTGGGCCATTTTTGGAATTATTTGCTAGAGGGAAAAAGAAAAATTGGACAGCGTGGGGTAATCAAAAAGAAAACTATGAACCTGATTGGCCTACTTATAAGCATAATTCAAATGGAAGTATTAACTCGTCTCAGCTTTCATTATTAGAAGAAAAATCAGGTTATAAGCTAAATAAATAATATTCATCACAAAATAGTTTGATAAGGAAACAAATGGCAAAAAAATACTGGCTGGTAAAATCCGAACCTAGTGTATTTTCTATCGAAGATTTGAAAAAGAGCAAAGATCAAATAACTTTTTGGGACGGTGTAAGGAATTATCAAGCAAGAAATTTTATGCGTGACGATATGAAAAAAGGTGATGAAGTTTTATTTTATCACAGTAATACAGAACCAAACGCGGTTGTGGGAAGTTGTGAAATTGTGAGAGAAGGCTATCCTGATCATACACAATTCGATCCTGAAGATAAACATTACGATCCGAAAGCGAACCCTGAAAAGCCTACATGGATAATGATTGATATCAAATTTAAAAAGCTATTCAAGAATCCGGTAACTCTTCAAGAAATAAAGGATAATCCTAAACTCAAAAATATGAAGCTTGTTCAGCGCGGGAACAGGCTTTCTGTTATGCCGGTTGAAAAAAATGAGTGGGAGGAAATTTTAAAGATGGGTGGAAAATAATTTTATTTTGAATTATAATAACTTAGATTTGAACCGAAAATACTCCGCTATAATAAATCAACTTTAATAAAAGGATAAAGGTGATCAAATGGCAGTAAATCCAATACCGGATAACTTCCCTCGAGTAATTCCTTACCTTATTGTAAATAATGTATCTCAGCAGCTGGATTTTCTAACAAAAGTATTTAATGCCAAAATTACAGAATTGATGGAATTGGAAGACGGAACAATTAATCATGCTGAATGCAGAATCGGAGACTCTGTAATAATGATGGGCAAAGCATCCGAAGATTACCCTCCAATGCCAGCTATGATCTATGTATATATGGAAGATACAGATGATGTTTATAATAAAGCATTAAGTCACGGAGCAATATCATTAGTGGAACCCGCGGATCAATTTTACGGTGATAGAAATGCCGGGGTTAAAGATCCTTTTGGAAATTCGTGGTGGATTGCGACACATGTAAAAGATGTAACAAAAGAGGAAATGGAAAGAATGAATAAAGAAAAATCTTAAATTATGATTTACGTTTAATTAATCATCAAACCCGGGTCTTTTAAAATTTTTGTATTCCGGGAATTCTTTTTCGGTATCATTTAATAATCTGCCTAAAAGGACTAATAATTCTTCTATCTTGTTTCCGAATTTTGGCAAAATACTTAATAGATTGTTCAATGAGCGGATTGAGCTTTGAATAACAATGATTGCGATTTTTGCGCTTCCGTTCATATCATCGCGTAAAAATTCTTCAGTGTCTAAATAATCATTGTTTTGCAACTCTTTTTTTCCGTAGGTGGCTCTTGATAATTTAGCACCTATTAAACCACAATACCTTGAGAAAATTTCAAAATCCCGGTAAGCTATTTCATTTTCTAATTTAAATTTATTAACTGAGGAAACATCTTCAACTTTAAAGAATTCATGAACTTGTTTAATAAATACTATCGATGTTTTAAAGTAATTCTGGGCGATATTTTCTAATTGAGTTGGTTCGTTATCTTTTCCGTCAATTTTAAAGTCATCCTCAGGATCATCATCAACAAAAAATTCTTCTTCTATTTCATCAATAAAATCTTCATCCTCTTCAAATTCTTCTTCCACTTCGATCATGTCATTGCTGCTCAATATTTCTTCCGCAATCATTTTAGATTCATTCGTAAAGAGCAAACAGTTTGAAGTATATTCGCATACCTCACACCAACGATCACAATAATTGTAAATTCCTTCTATATATAATTTTTTCTCTGACAAAATATTTTTCTTCACCTTAAATTATTTTAACTACTTACTCATCTAAAAATAAATTATCTTCATCATCATCGGCTTTATCTATTATAGACTGAGGTAAAGACTTTGTGGCTTTTGCACCAAGACTTTTAATCCTCTCAACTCTCCTAACTAAATTTCCGCTACCATCGGTTAACTTTTTCATCGCATCAGTATAAGTAATTTTAGAATCATCAATCTTTTTCCCGATTGTAATTAAATCCTCAACAAAACCGACAAACTTATCGTATAGAGCACCGCTCTGTCTGGCAATTTCTAAAGCATGTTTGTTTTGATTTTCCTGGCGCCAAATACTGGCAATAGTGCGTAAAGTTGCAAGAAGGGTTGAAGGACTAACTATTACAATATTCAGTTCAAACGCATTGCTGAAGATTGAAGGATCGTACTGAACCGCAAGCCCAAAAGCAGGTTCAATCGGCATGAACATTAATACAAAATCCAGGCTTTGAATCTGATAAAGATTCTGATAATTTTTTGAACTTAATCCTTTAATGTGATTTCTTAAAGAAATAATGAAATCTCTCATTGCAGTTTGTCTATCATCTTCTGTTTCTGCTGACGTATATCGCTCATAGGCAACTAATGAAACCTTAGAATCAATTACAATAGTTTTATTTTCGGGCAGGTTTATTAAAATATCCGGTTGAAATCTTTTACCGCTTTCTGTTGTTAAACTTTCCTGAACCAGGTATTCGCGACCTTTTACTAATCCGGATTTTTCAAGAATACTCTCAAGAATAAACTCTCCCCAATTACCTTGAATTTTAGTTTGTCCTTTTAATGCATTTGTTAGATTATTAGCGTCTTTACTCATTTGCTGATTTAACTCATGCAGGTTTTTAATCTGCTGGACAATACTTGCTCTTTCTTTAGAATCGGTATTATACACATCCTCAACTTTTTTCTCAAAATCTTTAATCTTCTCATTCAGTGGTTTTAATATTTGATCAAGATTTTCCTTGTTTTGTGCTGTAAACTTCGTACTTTTTTCTTCGAGAATTTTGTTTGCCAGATTTTCAAACTCTTTTGTAAATTTTTCTTGTAATTTTTCAACCTCGGATTTCTGTTCTACTAATTTCTCTTGAAGATTTTTATAATCCGCTTCTGTGGTAGATAAAAGAGATTTCAACTCGCCGGATTTCTCTCGCTCAGCGGATAAATTGCTTTCGTTTTGTTTAAGCGCTTCTTCCAAATATTTATTTTTTTCGGATTGTTTTGTCAATTCAATATTTAAATTATTGATTTGCTCTTTTAATTCTGCAACTTCTTCAGCCGTAGCACCATCGCTTACCGCATATTTCGATTTAAGAAAAAGAAATACAATTACAGCACCAATTACTAATCCGAAAAAAAGATAGACTAAATCCATTATTTTTGATTCTATTTAGATGTATAAAAAAGCTTTTTAATTAATTGCAACTTCTTATATTTTCTTAAACAATTCAACCTTGAGATAAAATAATTTGCTAAAATTCATTTTAACAGAATCATCTTCTTAACTTCAACCCTTCCGCCGGATTTTAAAGCATAAATATAAACTCCGCTTCCTAATCTATAATTATTAAATGACAAAGTAACTTGATGAATACCTTTTTCTAAATATGCGTTTAAGATTACACCTATTTTTTGACCAATTGAATTATACAAAGTTAATTCAACATAATCGTTTTCCGGAATTTCAAATTTTATTGTAGTCACAGGATTAAATGGATTAGGATAATTTTGATAAAGCATTACCTCATCCGGTAAGTTAATTTGAACGGGCTTACTAATATTTTTCTGAAAATCTTCAAATACTTTTATTAAAGCAGTATCATTATTGTCAAATCCAAAACCGTCATTATTAATAACATCCGAATGCTGATATTCCCAAACGAGAGCTGAAGAAGTTTTTGAAGTAGAAATGATATTCAACCAATCTTCATAAGCTGTATTCCGATTTCCTTTGCTACCAAACTCGCTAAGCAAAGCAGGTTTATTAAACTTTTCAGCAATTCTAATATGATCTTGAATCCAGGTTATTCCGGCAGGATATGAAATATTCCATGCACCGGAATATAAATGAAATGAAGAGTAATCAATCCCCGGAATTTGAATATTTCTAGAATAACTCGTCCCTTTACTTCCGTTGAATAAAAAATATGAATCATTGTAAAGCAAGGAAATATTAGAATAGTTCTCACTTGAAACATCATAACCCATTTCACCTGTGGTGAGCATATGATTTTTATCAATGGATTTAAAATAACTTGACATTTCTTGATACCAGGAATTTATAGTTTCATAATTATGACCCGGATTTGAAGCCTTCATTAATTAACTCGAATGAAAATATTGTAGGATCGTTTTTATATTTTATCTTCGTATAAGTATTTTCCCGGTTCAATAATGTGAACAGATAATTCTTATACCATTGCTTAATAGAATCGTTAATAAAAAAATCGTTGTGATTGAAATTTTGTTTTGTTGACAAATAATTGTCTGCCCAACTTAAATATTGATTGATCCCTCCAAAATCCGGAAAATTATTTGAAAGACATAAAATCAATTTGATATTATATTTTTTTGCTTCCGATAAGACATAATCTAAAGCTTTAAAACCATTTTCATTATAATTATAAGGAGCATATCTGATCGCTGCTTTATTGGTGGAATCTTTCGAATCATAAAAAGCCCAGGTTCTTATTACTTTAATATTCATATTTGCAGCAGCTTTTAAAACATCATCAACTATATATTTATTTGCAGAATTTGATGCTTCACTTTGCAAATAATAAGCATTGAAACCTAAAAACTTATAAGTTTCATTATCAAGCGAGAATGATTTACCCTTGGTTTTTACAAAGCCATTTTGAGGAAGGTTTTTAGAAATAGGAAGTGATATCAATAATAGAACTAAAAATACAATTTGATATCGCTTTCTAAGCAAAATACGATTACCCAATTTTAAGAAATGTTTAATCTAATTTGATTTCTTTCTCAACCGAATTTAAGATAACATCGTCACGAATCAAATCGGCAATTTTCTTAACATCCGGATGAAGAAGTCTATCGGTTTTTAATGATTTGACAACTTTTCTAATTTCATTGTAAACAATTCGAGTACCTTTTCCGGGTTTCAAAGGTTTTAGAAATTCCAAAGCTTGAGCCGCTGTCATTAATTCTATTGCCAAAACATTTTGAACATTATGTAAAATTCTATAACATTTTTGCGCGGCAATCGATCCCATTGAATTATGGTCTTCTTGATTTGCGGAAGTCGGAATTGAATCAACACTAGCAGGGTGAGCAAGAACTTTATTTTCAGAGACTAAACTTGCGGCGGTGTATTGAGCAATCATCAAGCCGGAATTTAAACCGCCGTTAGTTGCTAAAAATCTCGGCAAGCCGCTCAAATTTCCGTTTACCATCCGCTCTGTTCTTCGTTCGGAAACATTAGCTAATTCAGATAAAGCAATTCCCATAAAATCCATAGCAAGCGCCATTGATTGGCCGTGGAAATTGCCGCCTTCAATATGCTCTTCTGTTTCCGGAAAAATTATTGGATTATCGTTAACCGAATTAATTTCTATTGAAACTCTTGAGCAAACATAATCAACAGCATCTCTCGAAGCGCCGTGAATTTGCGGAACACATCTAATTGAGTAAGCGTCCTGAACTCTTGTATCATTTTTTATATGTGATTTCCTGATCTCACTTTTATCAATCAGTTTTAATACATTCCTAGCGGTTGTTAACTGTCCCGGAAATGGACGAAGATTATGAAGCCTAGCATCAAAAGCTTTATCAGTTGCTCTTAAAGCTTCATGTGAAAGTGACGCGCTAATATCGGCAATTTTAACTAACTTCATCGCTCTTATCGCAATGTAAGAAGCAAATGCAGTCATCATTTGAGTTCCGTTTATTAGTGCTAATCCTTCTTTAGCTTCAAGTTTTACAGGCTCCAGATTAAATTTCTTCAAACCATTTTTTGCCGGAATAATTTTAACGGAAGAAGCATTTTCATTTAGAACATCTTTAACAATTTGTACTCTTCCCTTTCCGATCATTGCTAAAACAAGATGAGAAAGCTGAACTAAATCTCCGCTGGAACCAACCGAACCTTGAGAAGGTACAACCGGGATAATATTGTTGTTTATCATGTTAATCAAAAGCTCTAATGTTTGCAGACGGATTCCGGAAAAACCCTTTGCCAAAGCATTAACACGAAGCAGCATCATAATTTTAACAATAGCAGGCGGTAAGTTTTCACCACAGCCAACAGCATGACTTAATATCAAGTTTTCTTGAAGCTGTTGTAAATTTTCTCTTGATATATTTACGTTTGCAAACTCACCAAATCCGGTTGTAACGCCATAAATCACTTCACCTTTATCAATCCATTTCTCAATTAAATTTCGCGACTTTTTAATATTCTTTTTTGATTGATTAGAAAGTTCGACTTTCAAATTAGTTTTTAAGAATACTTCAATTGTATCCAGAGTAAGCGAGTCGCCATCAATGATGAGTTTTTTAGTTGCCATAAATTATTTTCTTTATTTTTTCGGAATTTTCCTTGTTAGTTTTGTACTTGATGAAAATTGCTTCATCTTCATATTTTGTGGAAAGTACTTCCGCGAGTGTATGAATAATTGCCGCTTTTTTAGATTCCGTAATATTTAGTTCAACTTGTTCCTCAACAAATTGATCTTCAATAAAATTTAGAAGAAGGGACTTCAGATTAGAAATATTTATTCCTCTTTTTGCGGAAATTATCACGCTATTTTCATATTTGTTCCTCACGTAATCAAGCTTGCTACGTTCTGCAATCATATCAACTTTGTTAAACACTTTTATTTGCGATTTATTTTCCGCACCCAGTTCTCTTAGAGTCTGCTCCACAACATTCACATGATCTTCATAATAAGGATGAGAATAATCAACAACATGAAGAATTATATCCGCATCTCTAACTTCATTTAAAGTGCTCTTAAATGATGCAACTAGATTTGGCGGAAGTTTTCTAATAAAACCCACAGTATCACTTAAAAGAATTTTTTGATTTTTCCCTAGATCAAACATGCGCGTAGTGGAATCGAGAGTAGCAAATAATTTATCTTCTGCAAAAACATCAGCTTGAGTGAGGATGTTAAACAAAGTTGATTTTCCGGCATTTGTATATCCGACAAGCGTAACTCTCACAAAATCTTTTCTGCCCTGGCTTTGAGTTGTTCGCTGTTTTTCAATTTTATCAAGCTTGCCTTTTAGCATGCTTATTCTATTACGGATAATTCTACGATCTGTTTCAATCTGTGTTTCCCCGGGACCTTTAGTTCCAATTCCTCCGTACTGTTTTGATAAATGAGTCCAGGCTCTTGTAAGTCTCGGAAGCATATATTGAAGTTGTGCAAGTTCAACTTGAGTTTTAGCTTCTTTGGTTTTCGCTCTCGAAGCAAAAATATCTAAGATCAACCCGCTTCTATCAACAATTTTTCTATCCAGCAATTTTTCTAAATTTCTAACTTGAACCGGAGAAAGGTCATCATCAAAAATTACAATATTAATGTTATTCATTTCTATCAAAGATTTAAGTTCTTCCGCTTTACCTTTCCCGATATAGTATGCTGAATCTGTTGAAAATCGTTCTTGCGTAACTTTTAATATTGTTTCCGCTCCGGCAGTTAAAGCTAATTCTTCCAGCTCATCCAAATGCTCTTCAACTAATTCTTTGGTAAGTTCCTTTGTATTTAGAGCAACTAAAATCGCCCGCTCAATTGTTTTTTTCGTTATCTCTATCATAAATAATTAAAACTTAATTTTCTAATAAATTATTAAATACGTATCGTAAATCATGATACATTAACTAAATCTCTTTTAGCATTTCTTGCAACAGCCATTTCAACAAGTGCAAGAATTAACGCGACCAATAAGAAGTATTTCCACAACTCAGAACCAAAACGCGATTGCAAAACTACTTCAACCGGATTAGCGTCTTTTGCTATGTTAATATATTTACCTTTAAAATTGATCTTTTTCAAGTAGTCTTTAAAATCAGATTCTTTCAAATATTGCGTAACTGATTCTTGCGGATCTGTGTTCACAGAAAGTTCATCAATTAATTTTTGCCCTGAGTAAATTTTATATTCGCCTGCAATATTAGTTTCATTATAATCTATAAAATTTGTCTGTCTGCGGTTTTCCAGATTTAAGAACACATCATTTTTATCGGGCTTAACAATTTTTATTTGAGCCAAACTCTGATTTCTTAAATTTATATTTAAAGGATTTCCGGCAATAAAATTTGATCCGGTTCTGTCAGTGGATGAAAGGTAATAAACCGATTTATTCATTAATGGTGCGAATAAACTTTTAACCGGAAAGTTTGACCATTTTAAATTGGGCGCTGTATTCATCATAAAAACCTTACCGTTACCAATTTTATATTCACCTAAAAATGAAGATCCGTCAACCAGAGAAATTATGTTCTTCCCTTTTCCTTGAGTATTTATTTTGAAATATGTTAGGATTTCCGGCGATTCAACGTTTTGCTTTTCTTTTTTCTGGAAAATATCCTTAAAAACCGGGTGGTTAAAATCTATCTTTTCAAAACTCATTGGAACCGTGAGTTTAGAATCATTCCCTACAAATCCGCTTGGTGAAGGCAAACCAATAGCTTCAGATAATGTTTTGAAATTTTGCAAAGTAGAATTCGATCCGGGCATTAAGAATAAACTACCACCATTCTTAACATAAGATGAGAGCCGATTAACATTACTAATATTTTGAGATCCGATTACAATAACAACAGAATACTGAGTTAAATCATAAGATGAAAGCTGATTTAAATTCCTTTCTGTTATTTTCAAAGTTCCGCTTCCATCATTTACATTTAGGGCAAGTGAAACAAATTTGGAATCGTCTTGATTATCGCTAAAAATAATAACAGGAATTTCTTTAGGAATATACATGTTCACATAGCGTTTATTGTCCTGCAAAATATCATCGTCTTCAATTTCAGCTACAACATTTACATATCCTGTTTCCTTGACTATCGATTCTAAAGAAACAATATTAGACTCACCGGGTTTCAAGCTAACACTTTGCTGAGCACTTCGTTGACCATTCACAAACAAAGAAACAACTACATTATTTGCCGGATCACTAGAATAGTTTGTTATTGTAACATTGAAATCAACCGGCTTATCTTTTTCAAAAATTTGGGTTTCTAGTTGCAAATTGTCAATTCCCAAATTAAAAACTTTCTTACCGGAATAATCAAAAGTATAAAGACGAATTTTATCATTTAACAACTGCGATAAATCCGAAAGTGAACCAGGTGAATATAATCTTCCTTTCTGAAAATCCGAGAGGACATAAATTTCTTTATTGAAGTTCTGTGATTCGGATAATATTTTTGCAGCCTTTACAATGGAATTATGAAGATATCCGCTTGAATAGGAAATGTTAACATCGTCAATTTGTTTTTCAAATGATGCTAAGTTACTTGTTGGTTTTATCTCTGTATTTGAATTATCTCCGACAAGAACAAGCGCTACTTCATCACCTTTTTGCAATTGCTGAAGAAGTTTCTTTATAGTTGCTTTTGCTTGATTTAAGTATGAACCTTTGGAATCGATAACAGACATGCTGTAAGTATTATCTAAAACAAAGACTGCAGTAGTTTTTGCAGCGGAAGTAGTTCCACCGATGGCAACACCTTTTATTGTAGGTCTAGCAAATGCTGTAACTAGAAAAAGAATAATCAAAACTCGCAACGCTAATAAAATCCATTGTTTTAATTTAATCTTACGAATTTTATTTTTTTGAAGTTCCTTAAGAAACGATAGTGTACTGAAATCGATACGTTTTAATTTTCTTAGATTTAATAAATGTATTAAAACCGGTATCGATGCGGCAAGTAAACCAAATAAAACTGCTGGATTTAGAAAAATCATCTATTTAAATAAACCTGGAAGATTATAAAATAATAATATAAGTTTATCTTTATTGTATTAAAAATTATTAAGCTCTAAAAGGCACTAATTACTGATAGTCTCATCACAAAGACTTACTATTTATCTTAAATTAAGACATGCTTTAATAAATTTACAAACCTAAAAATTGAAATTAAGTTTACATTAAAATTATGAAGAAGAGGACATAAAATGAAGAAATTGCTGCTATTATTTTTATTGACTATGATATCTGTTCCAATTATGGTTGCCCAAACCGTTGTAACGGGAAAAATTTTAGGCTATGATGGAAAACCAATGCAAAGAGCTGATGTTCATCTTACAACTTCAATGAGCACAATACCGACTAAATCCGTAGAAGCAAAAAGTGACGGAAGCTACTCTTTAAGCATTGATGAAGATGGATACTTTTTTGTTATTTATACCGGCGTTGATCATCAAAATTATTCCGTTCCTTTGATTGCCGAAAAAAATAAAAAGACAATAATTAATGTACAATTAAAGCATAACGTATATCCTGAATCACTTTCCAATGTTGAAGTTATTGGCAGTTTTAACAATTATGATAGAAATTCAGCTTTAGAGCTTACCAAACAATCTGATGGAACTTTTACGAAAGAAATAAAATCTGATTCATCGGAAATAAGTTATGAATTACTAGGAATAACTAATGATAATAGGAGCGTTAACGGGACTCAACCTTCTGAATATAAATTCGACAAAACCGGAGATTACGAATCCATTATAAAAGTTGATGATGGAGTTGCAAAGATAATTTTTGACCCTTCAAAATTGGTTCGTTCCAAATCTGAGGAAAAGATTACATTTGGCGATGCTAATACTTATGATGAAGACAATTATGAAATACTCACTGCAATGGGAAAACGGCAAGATCACTTTATGCAGTTGGTAAAACAAGCGGGTGGTAAAATGCCTGCTTCTGTTGATTGGACAAAAGAAGCTGATTCTATAAAATCAACATTCGGGAAAATTAAATCGCCAATTACAAAACAGCTGGCAATTTTAAGTTATCTACAGCTTGCACTATTTGGTCAAAAAACTCTTGATTCTAAAATTGTTGAAAGTGCTTTTACTAAAATAAAACCTTCTTCATTACTTTGGGCTGTTGATCCAAGGATTTTAGGAATGAGTTTTGGTTATGGAGATTTTCAAGGAAGTCCGGATTTTACCGATAGTGTAGTATCTGAAAATCCGAACAGAGATGTTGTTGGCTTTGTACTTTTTATGAAAATTTCTCAAGCAAAGTACAGCGGTGACCAGGAAACTGCTAAAAAGCTTTATAGCAAATTGGTAAATGAATATGGCGATACACAATTTGGAATGGTTGCCAAAAGACTACCGATTGATACCAAAATTGAAAAAGGTAAAAAAGTCCCGGATTTTGAAGTTGTCTCTTACGAAGATTCATCTAAAACAATCTCAAACAAAAGTCTATTGGGACATGTTTATATGATAGATTTTTGGGCTAGCTGGTGTAAACCTTGTTTAGGCGAAATGCCGAATCTACAAGAGGCATACAATAAATATAAAGATAAAGGATTTGAAATTTTAAGTTTATCTTTTGATCAAAAGCCTGAGGATGTTGCAAAATTCAGAAAAGGGCAATGGAAAATGCCGTGGCTTCATAGCTATGTAACCGGTGGATTTTCCAGTCAACTGGCTCAAGAATTTGGAGTAAAAGGAATACCGAAACCCATCTTAGTTGATACAGATGGAACAATAATAGCAAGTGAAAACGAATTACGCGGACCTAATTTAATAAAAGTTCTTGATGCAGTTTTTGCTGAAAAGAAATAATTAAAGATAAAGATATTAAATATCATTCTGATGGAGTCCGGCTTTTGACGGACGTCTGAAGAATCTGTTTCTTAAATTCTAGCTATTCTTCCCTCATCCAAGACGGAATCAGAAAAGCTACAAAAAATAAAAGGGACAAGTCACGACTTGTCCCTAGATTTATTTAAACTATCAATCAAATTATTTATTTGATTGGGCAATAAGATTAAGAGCGCTTCCGGCTTTAAACCATTTTATCTGAGCTTCATTCATTGTATGATTTAATTCGGCCTCATCCTGTGATCCATCTTTATGTTTTATCACAAGTTTTAGTTTGCTTTCAGGAGCTAACTCTGCAATTCCTTTGATGCTAACTCTATCATCTTCTTTTATTTTATCATAATCGGAAGGATTAGCAAACGTAAGTGGAAGCATACCTTGTTTCTTTTAAATTTGTCTCATGAATTCTTGCAAAACTTTTAACAATTATTGCTTTTCCTCCTAAAAATCTTGGCTCCATGGCTGCGTGTTCGCGACTAGAACCTTCACCGTAATTTTCATCGCCAACAACAACCCAACCTTGATCGGAAGCTTTATATTCACGAGCAACCTCCGGAACAGATTTATATTCACCGGTAAATACATTTTTAACTTTTCCTGCGTCACCTGTGTAAGAATTAATTGCCCCGATGAACATATTGTTCGAAATATTATCCAAATGTCCTCTAAATCTGAGCCAAGGTCCAGCCATAGAAATATGATCAGTTGTACATTTGCCTTGGGCTTTTAATAGTACAGGAAGATCTTCATAATCATTTCCATCCCAAGGAGAAAAAGGAGTAAGTAATTGTAATCTCTCGCTATCCGGCTTTACAACTACTTCTACATTTGATCCATCTTCTGCAGGAGGTACAAATCCGTCGTTTCCACGATCAAAACCTTTGGGCGGAAGTTCTTCACCGGTTGGAGGATCAAGTTTGATTTTCTCACCTTTTTCATTTACAAGCTCATCAGTCATAGGATTGAAAGAAAGTTTACCGGCGATTGCCAGAGCGGTTGTTATTTCAGGACTAGCAACAAAAGCTAAAGTATCAGGATTTCCATCATTTCTTTTTGCAAAATTTCTGTTAAATGAAGTTACAATCGTATTTTTTTCACCGGTTTTTATATCCATTCTTTTCCACATTCCTATACATGGTCCGCAAGCATTTGCTAAAATAACTCCGCCAAATTCGGTTAAAGTACTTAACTGTCCATCGCGTTCTATTGTAGCTCTAACTTGTTCGGAACCCGGCGTAATAGTGAATTGTGACTTCGCTTTTAAGCCTTTTGAGAGTGCTTGTTTTGCTATACTTGCCGAACGGTCAATATCTTCATAACTGGAATTTGTACAACTTCCTATAAGAGCAACTTTTAATTCATCCGGATAATTTTGTTCTTTGATAGCTTCCTTCATTTTTGAAATCGGCCATGCTTTATCAGGAGTGAATGGACCATTTAAGTGAGGTTCAAGTTCACTCAAATTTAGTTCAATTACTTGATCGAAATATTTTTCCGGTGAATCAAGCACTTCTTTATCTGCACTAAGCTGATCTGCTAAACCTTCAGCTAAAGATGCAACATCAGCACGATCGGTAATTCTTAAATAAGCTGCCATTTTTTCATCGAACGGGAAGATTGAAGTTGTAGCACCGATTTCAGCTCCCATGTTACAAATAGTTCCTTTTCCTGTAGCTGAAATTGAACTTACGCCGTCGCCAAAATATTCAACTATTGCACCGGTTCCGCCTTTAACAGTTAAAATTCCTGCTAACTTAAGAATTACATCTTTTGCAGAAACCCATCCGTTTAATTTTCCGGTAAGCTTAACACCTATTAATTTCGGCCATTTAAGTTCCCAGGGCATTCCTGCCATAACATCAACAGCGTCAGCACCGCCAACACCAATTGCAATCATTCCCAAACCACCGGCGTTAGGAGTATGAGAATCTGTTCCAATCATCATTCCACCCGGGAAAGCATAATTTTCTAACACAACTTGATGAATAATTCCGGCGCCCGGTTTCCAGAAACCAATTCCATATTTTCTTGAAGTACTTTCAAGGAAATCATAAACTTCTTTATTTTCCTCGGTAGCTCTCAACAGATCATCTTTTGCTCCAACTTGTGCTTGAATAAGATGATCACAGTGAACTGTACTCGGAACCGCGGCTTCTTTTCTTCCTGCTGACATAAATTGAAGTAAAGCCATCTGTGCAGTAGCATCCTGCATTGCAACTCTGTCCGGAGATAATTCCGAATAATCCTTACCTCTTTTCAATTCTGCAGAAGGAGAATCCCATAAATGAGTATAAAGAACTTTTTCAGCATAAGTTAACGGTCTATTTACTACCTTTTTTACATTTGCTACTTTTTCTTTATAATCTGAATAAACTTTTTTTATCATATCGATATTTGCTGCCATAATTCTATCCTTAACTTTTAATATTTCAGATTCCTTAATTGATACAAAAATAACAAAAAGACAATAAACTTGCTTATCACAAAATACTTAAAATTCATTAGTTTGAATTTAATTACAAATTTGTAATTAGTTTCTTAAATTAGGTCATAAAATCTTAACAAAAGTCCATGGTCTGAAGAAATGAGCAGAAATTCAATACTTATAGTTGATGATGAGCCGAATTATTTGGAGCTGCTTCAAAGTGTATTAGTTCAAGAAGGATATCAAGAAGTACTAACAGAGCAAAATCCGCTAAATGTACTTGGTATACTTGATAACTCAGAAATTGATCTTATAATACTTGATGTATATATGCCGCAAATGAATGGACTTGAACTGCTGGAAAAAATTAACGAGAACTATCCCCAAATCCCGGTAATTATGGTAACTGCCGTTGATGAAGTCGAAATTGCGTTAAGAGCTATAAAACTTGGGGCTTATGAATATATCATAAAACCTCCGGATACAGATAAGTTATTCCTGGTTATAAAGCGCGCATTAGAACAAAGAACTTTAGAGCTTGAATTAGATTCTCATCGTTCAATGCTTAACAAATCATTTCTCAAAAGGAAAAATTTTTCAGATATCATTTCCGATTCCCCGATAATGCAAAAAGCATTTGATTTAGTTGAAATTTTTGCACCTACAAATGAAATTGTACTGATTACAGGTGAAACAGGAACCGGAAAAGATCTTATCGCAAAAAAAATTCATGACTTTTCGCCGCGAAAAGATAAGCCATATATAGTGGTAAACTTAGCATCAATATCACCTTCATTATTTGAAAGTGAATTATTTGGACATGAAAAAGGATCATTCACCGGAGCTTCAAATGAAAAAATCGGTTATTTTGAAGCAGCCAACGGCGGTACTATTTTATTGGATGAAATTGGTGAGCTGCCAAAAGAACTTCAGGGCAAGTTACTTAGAGCAATACAATATAATGAGATTTATCGAATCGGTAGTCCAAAACCAATTCATTTAGATATTAGAATAATCGCTGCAACAAATAAAAATTTATCTAATGCAATTGAAAATAAAGATTTTCGTGCAGACCTTTTTTACAGGCTCACCCGAGGCTTAATACAACTTCCTCCGTTAAATCAGCGAGGAGATGATGTTTTACTTCTAGCGAATCATTTTTTGAAAACCGGAAACTTTACTTACAAAAAAAATATTTTAGGATTATCCGAAATCGCTATCTCCAAACTGAAGAATTATGCTTTTCCTGGCAACGTAAGAGAATTGGAAAACATAATTTTAAATGCTGTTGCCGTTACTCCCGATAATTCTATAATAGAGGATTTAAATCTCCAGACAACTTCTTTAAGTAAAGAAACAAAAGATGAATTCCCAAATGAATTAATTTCTTTAGAAGAGGCTACGAAGAATCATATTTTAAGAATTATAGATTACTCAAATGGGAATGTGCAAAAAGCGGCTTTCATTCTTGAAGTAAGTGAAAGAACTTTGCAAAGGAGATTAAAAGAAATTAGGGAAAACTCAGACAAATCATAAAATCCTTTCAAAAATAGAATTCCAAATTCTAACAGAAAATTACTTAAAATCCCCGACAATTTTGACGTCAATTTTGACGCTTACGACAATTTGCGTGCAAAATAAAACTATTGTTTAACTCTAATTCCTTCTCCTATTGTTCTTTTAGACATAAAAATGTTACGGCATAAAAGATGAAGATATTAGTATAAACTTATTGGCAAAATAACTATGAATAACACACAATCATTACTAACAATCGGCGCGCTACTCTTGATATCGATTTTATCATTGCGATTTAATTCCGTAGTACTTTCTACTTCCAATTCGGATATAGAGAATAAAATCTACTTAACCGCCTTTTCACTAGCCGATGATATGATTGAAGAAATAAAAGGAAAAAGCTTCGACCAGGCTACTATTGAATTTCCAACGACAAACACATCAAGTCTTACACCTAGCAATGCATTGGGACACGGCAGCGGAGAAGTTTATCCTAATTATAATGATGTTGACGATTATAATGGATATTCAAAATTGGTCAGTTCCCCTTATGCTGAAGATTATAATATAAGTGTTGTTGTAGTTTACGTTTATCCGGATAATCCGGATCAAGTTAGTTATACACAAACATTTGACAAAAAAGTAACCGTAATTGTAACCAGCCCTTACTTAAAAGGCGCTGTTCAACTATCATATATTTGTACATTAAAATAATGAATTCATTACTTGACATACTCGGTGCATCAGTAATCGGAGCCATGGTGGTTCTGGTAATGCTGAATTTAAATATTTATTCCTCACAGCAGTTTTTTGCTTCAGGCTCAAATTTAAGATTGCAACAAAACGCAAAAACACTGGCAGACATCATTGACCATGATATCAGAAAAGTAGGATATAAATATAACGGTAATTGTATCATTTCTGCACAGAAAGATAAATTTTCTTTTTATTCCGATATTGATTCCAATGGTGTTATGGATGTTGTTACATTAGCTCTAAGTGATACTTCTTCAATTGTAACACCAACTAATCCCAACCAGAAAGTATTATATCGAATTGTAAACGGCGATACTTCAAAAGGTCCATCACTTGATCTTACAAACTTAAAATTCACATACCGTAATGAATTTGGAAAATCAACAACCAACTTAGATAGCGTAAAATATATTCAGACCGAAATATGGTTGGAATCAAAAGAAAAAGTTGACAACCAGTATGCTAAAACTTATTGGGAAGTAACAATTAATCCAAGGAATTTATAATGGGAAAAGGTGTTTTAATAGTTGCTCTTGGTGTTGTAGCAATTGTTAGTGTTTTAATGATGAACTTAAATGCGAACACCAATAGAAATCTAGATACGACACTAGAATTTTATAAAACTACTCAATCTAGATTGATTGCGAATTCAGGAATTGAAATCTATCTTGAAAAGTTAAGAAGAGACAAATCTCTTAAAGGAACCTTTTTAGGAAATGATTTATTAGGCGGCAGCTATGATATTTATATTAGCGGAGATGATTCTCTATTAACTATTAAGTCTGTGGGCAAATTTGATAATTACACACACTCATGCCTGGTAACAGCTACCCGAGAACCAATTTTAATCCCAAAGATCAATGCAGCTGTTTACGTATCAGCAGATAATTTAGGATTAAACTTAAATGGAAATATAGATATTAATGGTAATGACCATTATATGAATGGAACATTATCTTCAAACCCTCCTCTGCCAGGTATTGCAGTAGATCAACCTGCTGATAGTGCATATATAATTAATGATATAAAACCAAAAATTTCCAGCGCAATTCAGGGTTCCGGCGGGTCACCAAGCGTAAGAAGCATTCCTGATACTACCGATTGGTTAAAATTAACTGAGAATTATATTTTTGCCTCAGATATAACATTACCATCAGGCACTTACACAACGGGTACAGTATTGGGGACCGCATCTGAACCAAAAATTACATACGCTAACGGAAATGTTAATTTCTCAGGTCAAGCCTATGGATACGGAATTATGATTGTTAATGGAAATTTATCTCTCAGCGGAAATTTTTATTTCAAAGGCATTGTTATCGCTTATGGTCAATCTACTATAGAAACTAAGACAGTAGGCAACTCTGGCATTTACGGAGCTTCAATTTTTGTAGGAAAAGATGTGGATATACAAGCTACAGGAAATGCTGAACTTTTTTATAGTAAAGAAGCAATTGACAACGCAAAAAACAATTTGAAATCCTCACAATTCAAAATATTAAGTTGGTGGGAATAAATTTTTTCTATAAATAATTAAAACAAATTAAGTTGGTCGGGTATGAAAAATAATTACACACAAAACACAGCTGTAAATTATTCCCCAGAACAAAATGAAGAACTTTACAAACAATGTATAGATCTTCATTTACCAGTTTCACCTTACGATGATATCGAAACATTAAAACACTATCTTCAAGTCGCATATGATGAGATTGATTCAGGGGAAAGGGATAAAAGGTTAGACTTTGATCTGGATTTAATAAATGATCCAATTTATATAGGTAGAAGAAGGAGATCTTTACTTTATCTGATAACTAAATATATCCCGTTTATCTGATTAACTTTTCTATTCTGTAAAGCATAACTCCCAAATTGCTCCATCTGTATAAATCTTCAAAGAGCTATATAATTCGATCTTGTGAATATTTTTCAAAACATATCGCAAAAGAATTAGATTAAATTAATAATTTAGTATATCGTCACGAATTAATAACAATATTGCGGATTGAGGAACTATTAAAAATTTTTCTTTTTCAAATTCGATTTCATATGCCTCTTTTCTAAGAAATATTGCTAAGTCGCCTTCTTTTGCTTGAAGCGGAATATATTTTACTAACTCTTTAGATTCTTTCCAGGGTTCATCCTCAGTAGGAGCACCCATTGGGTAACCAGGTCCGGTTTTAATTATGTATCCGCTCTGTATTTTTTCCTTCTCAGAAACTCCCGGTGGTAGAAATAACCCGCTTGCAGTTTTGCTCGCATCTTCCTCCGGACGTATTAAAACCCTATCACCAACAACAATAAATTTTTCTATATTTTTCAATTTAAATTCCATAATCTGCTAAATCTGTTCTTAATTATTTTATTATATTCGATCGCAAATATAAAACTTTGCGTAATTTTTTGAAAATTTCTCTAACCCTGTCTTGTCATCTGTATCAACCTTAATAATATTTTAGGATACATTCTGACAACTAAAAATCCAATATGTCTAATCGCTTTTTTCATTATAAAAAATTGAATGATTTTAGCCGATCGCAATCGGGAGTTAAACAAATTTTCCCACTCGTATATATACTTTCTTTCAACTAATTTCCAATCTAATTTCTTTTCTCTTTGTTCAACTAATAAATTAGTAATAAGTTCGGATGATTCAACAGCCATTGCAATACCATCGCCGGCTAGTGGAGAAATTACTCCCGCCGCGTCTCCAATCATGAAGATACCGTCTTTTACCAGTTCTTTTTTACCAAAATAAATATTGCCCGCACCAAATGTATCAGCGTTCATGATTGCATGTTCAAAAGTACCGTTAAAAAGATTACTGAATTCCGAATTTGCTTTAATAAAACTTATTAACTCTAACTTCGGCGATTTTGAGTTTTCTTTTGAATCAATTAAAAAGCAAACAGTAATTTTATTCTCATTAACCTGATTCAGCCCACAATAAATTCCATTATCAGCAAAAATTAAAATTTCATCCGATGAAAAATCTCTAAATAATTTTTTATCCAAGTGAAATTTTATTCCGCTTAGATTCGAAGTATATTTAATAAAATTTCTTGCCATAGATGTATCAAGAATACTTCGCTTTCCAAATGCGCCAATAACTTTAGAAGAAGTTATTTCAACTTTTCCTGATAATCTTAATGTAAATATTTCCTCATTTTTCTCAACAGATAAAACTTTGGCGGGTTGAAATATTATAGCTCCAGCGTTCTTAGATTCCTTTAACAGAAATAAATCTAAACTAGATCTTTTAATTCCGTATGCAGAAAATGGCAGAACATGTTTTATAAAATTTCCGTCATTGTTTACAAATTTAAATGATTCAATTTTATTCGGATTTAACTGAAGAAATTTATCAAACAAATCCAGTTTTTTTAATTTATCTACAACTTCTTTAGATAAAAACTCACCGCATAAAGTTTCCCTCGGAAAACGTTTCTGCTCAATTAGACAAACTTTAAAATTACTTTTTGTCAATTGTAAAGCAGCTAAAGCCCCCGCTGGTCCTCCTCCGATTATTGCTACATCAAACTTCATTTTATATAATTCTTAATTATAAATTATTATCAACCATCTAAAAGCCCATTTACGCTTAATTTTAAATTCCCGGATATTCAGATTGGCAAGAATACTTAGTAAATCACTTTTAGTAAATCCCCTTCTAACAGAAAGAGGTGCGTCATTCTTTACCATAACACTTGAAGAAAAAAGCGTAGTTAAAATTTTTATACCTATATATGCAAATACCGAACGTCTTAAATCGTTTATTACTAATCCAAATCTAGATATCTTTAAAAGAGATTTTATTACGTTTTGTATTTGTTCTTGTGTTAAATGATGAAAAAATAATGATGCATGGGAGACATCAAAAGCGTTTTCTTTAAAAGGAACATTTAAAGCATCAGCGCAAACAGGTTGGAATTTTGGTGAGTATTTCTTAATAAACTTGCATGAACCCAAATTAATATCCAAGCCAAACACTTTTAATAATTTTAGATTCAAGTTTGCAGAAATCATTGTATCAGAAGAACCTGCACCTAAATCGAGTACTTTTATTTTCCCATTTTGCCGTACCTTATTTTTTAAAATATCTTTAATACCTGCTAATGAAACAGAATTTCCTCCAAGTAAATTATTTATGACTCTTAACTCAGCTAATGCCTCACTCAAGCGCTGATCCTGAATAGAAAAATCATCCATGATTTCAGATTCATAACTTCTTTTTAGAAACATCAAATACCTTTGAAAATGACTAATTCCATCGTTAATCCCGGACCAAATGCCATTGCACAGCAGTAATCATCTTTTTTTAGATCCGCATTATTCAAAATATATTGCAAAACATAAAGTATAGAAGCAGAAGACATATTACCATAATGTTTTAATACTTCGCGTGAAGGGATTAATTTTTCATCAGATAGTTCTAAACCGTTTTGGAGTGAATCTAATATTGCACGTCCTCCCGGATGGAGCGCCCAATATTTTATTTCGTCAATATTCAATCCAGCATCCTTCAGAATACGCTTAGCCTTTGGAACAGCTTCATCTAAAATAATTTTAGGCAAGTCTGAAGAAAGCATCATCTCAAAACCAAAATTCCCAATTTTCCAGCCCATATAATCTGCAGAATCCGGAAATAAAATAGAATGAGTAGAAATGATTTCAAATCGAGTTTTATTTTTATAAATATCTGAGTTTGAGAATAAAGCAGCAGCACACCCATCAGCGAAAATTAAATTTGCAAGAATATTATCTCTGGTTGGTTCAGTTTGAAGATGTAAACTACAGAGCTCAACAGAAATTAAAAGTGTGTCCGAATTTTCTTCCGAAATTTTCATAGCCTCAGCGACAGAATTGATACCAATTAGTGAAGCAGCGCAACCCATAAAACCTATATTTGTTCTCTTAATCTCCGGTGAAAAATCGAACTTATTTATTAGATGATAATCTAATCCAGGCGCAAAAAATCCGGTACACGAAATTGTAACTATTTTTTTGAGGTTTTTTACATCGTATGAATTATTCTCCACCAATTTTCTTACGGCCTTTTCTGAAAGATCTTTTGCCCATTTTTCATACTCTTGCATTCTTGCTTGAGTATCAGGTTTAAAGTAACCCTGTTCATCAGAGAAAAAGCTGGAACTATGTTTTTCAACTGCATCCGGCACCACAAAACATCTTGTCTCAATACCTGAATGCTTTGAAGCCGAATTTATTAGCCTTTCAACAGCGGGTCGCACTGCCATTCTTTTTTTAAGCTCTTCGGTGGTATTATCCTGCGTTGATTTATATGGCGGAGGAGCAGTTGCAATATCTACTAGCATTATTAATCCTTTGTTTTAATGAAGCTACGAAAACTATTTGATAACAAAAAATGCAATATTCAGTATAAAACATAAAACACACTAAATTAACTTTAAGTTTCATATCCCTTTTTAATATATTTAGGTTAAAATTTTACAAATTTTAGTTTTAGGATTTTATGAAAAATAATTTTTGGAATGAGCGATACTCAGATAATGAATTCGCATACGGAGAAGAACCCAATACATTCTTTAGAGAACAAATATTGAAGTTAAAACCTGGTAATTTATTGATGCTCGCGGAAGGTGAAGGAAGAAACGCAGTTTTTGCTTCAATTCAAAAATGGCAGGTAGATGCAATTGATTTTAGTGAAGCAGCAAAAGAAAAGGCTTTGACTTTGGCGGAAAAACATAAGGTAAAATTTAATTATATTATCGGCGATTTAAGCAACTACATTCCAAAGGAAAATTATTACGATGCATTGGGTATAATCTTTGTCCATCTGAATAAAGAACTCAGTAAAAAAGTTCATTCAAATGCGATCAAAGCATTAAAACCCGGCGGTAAAATTATTCTCGAAGTGTTTTCAAAGGAACAATTAGGGAAGAAATCGGGAGGCCCTCAAAATTTAGAAGCATTATACTCTTTAGAAGAGATAGCAAATGATTTTTCGGATTTGCAAATTGAATTATTAGAAAATGCAACGACAGTTCTATCAGAAGGCAAATATCACGAAGGCGAAGCAAGTGTAATTAGATTAGTCGGAACTAAGAATTAGTAATACTTAATATAGAATAATGAAAAAAGTTTTGTTTATTACATATTATTGGCCTCCATCTGTTAAAGCCTCTCTTCATTGGCCATTACAAATGATTAAATACTTGCCGGATAATGATTGGCAACCAATTGTACTCACGGTTGAGGAAGATACTTTTTCAAGTAAAGATGAAAGTATGCTTTCTGAAATTGATCCGAAATTGAAAGTTATAAAAAGCAAAACTTTTGAGCCGTTCAATGTTTATAAAAAATTTACCGGGAAAAAGAAAGAAGAACAACTTGATAGCCTCGGAAACTATTTCTATGACTAATAGAAGTCTTGACCCATCGGATTTCGATCTGGATAAGAATGAATCTTTTTATTCCAGACGCACGAATAGGTTGGTATTTCCCGGCTGTAAAAAAAGGTAAAGAAATTTTACGAAAAGAGAATATTGATGCAATCATCACTATTGGTCCGCCACATACTACCCAACTTATTGGAATGAGTCTTGGGAAAAAATTTAATATTCCACATATCCCAGTTTTTATTGATCCATGGGTTGATATAATCTATTATAAAGATTTTAAGAGAAGCCGCGCTACACTTGCAATAGATAATTATCTTGAGAAAAAAGTACTTAAAAATTCGAAAACCGCAATATTCGTAACCGAAACTATGAAGGACGATTATTCAGCAAAGTATAAATTCTTAAAGGATAAATCGCACTTCCTTTATTGGGGGTTCAGTGAAGAGTCTTTCACTGATCTTAGAAACCTTGAGTTTAAAAAATCAAAAGATGAAAAAGTACTTGTTCATGCAGGCAATATTTTTGATTTTCAATTAGCCCCAAAATTCTGGGAAGAAATAAAACATCAAATTGATAGCGGCAACAAATTCAAAATAAAATTTATTGGAACTGTAAGTCCGGGAATTAAAGATACAATCAGCAAAAATAATCTTGATGATTATACCGCCTATTTAGGTTATCTAAGTTATGATGAAATGCTTAAGGAACTAATTTCTGCCGATTGTTTGCTTGTCTGCTCAACAGAAAAAAGACACGTACCGGGCAAATTGTTTGAGTATTTAAGATCAGGCACACCGATAATAGCATTTGGTGATGATAATAAAGAGGTAAAAAGAATTGTTGAAGACTCTAATGCGGGGATGATGTTTAAATATAATGAAAGCGCCGCTGAGTTTTTTAACAAGATCAGTACATTCAGCACCGATCTTGAATTTATAAAAAAATTTGATAGAAAAAATATTGCGAAAGAATTAGCTGAAATTTTAAATATTGTGTGATTATAAGTTCGCTCTATGCCCACTTCAAATTATTTATTCACTACGCTTAAAATTGATTGAAAGTTAAAAATCCGATTGCTTGCTTATTATTTGTAGTAACTGTACTAGCATAATAAACTCTGTATGAATTCCCTACCTTGATGAAAAATGGGTATATAGGTCTAAATGTCCAATTATTGTAAGTATCAGTCCCTGTGAAGTAAGGGTTGTTGGAATCTTTTGTCCAATGAATACCGTCAGTTGATACAGCTTTACCAAAACCCGTATCATTTGTCTGGTTGTTCATATATACCATTTTGAAAATTCCATTTTCAAAAATGACAGAGGAATAATAGCTCCCTTTATATTCCCAGCCTTCGGTAGGACTAAGAATAGGATTACCTTCATATTTTTTCCAATTTATTCCATCAGTTGAAGTAGCTAATCCTTGTCTTAAAGTATTTGATGATCCCAATCCAACATAATATAAATAATAAACACCATCTTTTTTTACCAATGAATTTGCATTAATACTGGTCTCCCAACCGCTTCCGGCTTGAATAATCGGTTTTGGATATTTCTGCCAATGAATTCCATCGCTAGAAGTAGCTAATCCAATTTGTCCGATGAGATGGGCTTCAACAGCACCGCTATAATACATTTTATAAATACCATCCTCTTTTATTACCGGACCCGGTGTTACCATTCCCATGTCCCATGAACCCTGAGAACCCGTTTTAATTACAGGTCCATTCCCAACTGTTGCCCATGATATTCCATTTTTAGATTCAGCATAACCAATTGTACCAACTCCGTTATTTTCTAAATATTTAAACCACATTTTGTAAATGCCGTTATCTATAATGATGTATGGATTACCTATTCCGTTTGCACCATTACCTGAATCTGAATTTGTGAAAACCGGATTACCGCTATAGTCGTTCCATTTAAGTGCCCCAGTTCCCCAATTAACAAAGATGTAGATGCTCCCATGGCCGTTACCTGTTGGACTCAATGTCAAATTTACGTTTGTAATTAAGCCGACTTTAACTTCCACATCCGTTTCACCCGTGTAAACAACCGCACTATCAGAATCAATAGCATCTACCTTTAAATGCCATGTGCCTGTCAAAACTTGACCAAAAGAGATATCTGCAGTAGTATTTGAAAGTAAATTCAGTTCGGCAGAACGAGTATCATGATTTGTTCGTGTTAGATGAGCAACTACCTTCACTACGTTTTTAGGTGCAGTCGTCTTATCAATGCTTAATGATAAGTTTCCGGTTGAGGAGTTATGATCCCTCGGAGAGGTTGGTGCATTTTGAGAACATCCATAAAAAATTAAAAATAGACAGAAGGTTAGAGTATATATTTTCATAACAATTACTTCAAAATTTTATTTATTGATAATCTTTAAACTTATTTTGTTCCGAATATTCATATATCAAGTATGCCTTTTTATCTTTTCAGAATAAGACCTATGTTAAATTGACCAGCATTGTCCATCCCTGAATAATAGATTCTATATTCATCGCCTACCTTGACCGAGTGTGGATAAGCGATTTTACTACACCATTGATTTGCAACATCCGAAACTTTAAATATTGGATTTTGATTATCTTTAGTCCAATTAACTCCATCGGTTGAGTTTGCAATACCGAAAGCATCTTTACCATTCGAATATAACATATGATATCCTAAACTATCCTTCGTAATGGTTGGGTAACGAACAATATTTGCTTCCCATGACAAAGTCGGAGTTAATATTGGGTTATGACTATATTTCGTCCAGTGAATTCCATCAGTCGAAGTAGCTAAATTTATAGTAAAAGAAAAGTAATCATTTTCAGGACTGGCTCCATAATACATATAATAAATATCATTTATTTTTATTACAGAATTTACCCCTAAGAAAAATTGAGAGCTAGTAGATTGTAAAATTGGAACAGTATATTTTTGCCAATGTATACCGTCTGATGAAGTTGCTAACCCAATCTGTCTCATCCCGGAGTTCGGTTCTTTCGTCCCAATAAAATAAAGCTTATAAATTCCATTTTCCTTCAAAACGTATCCCATTTCTACAGAATTATCGTCCCACGTACCACCTTGTCCCGCAGTTAACACCGGTGAATTAGAAGCTAGATGCCACAATATACCATCATTAGATTCAGCGTAACTAATATCAGATTTACCGTTGTAATATAGGTTCATAAACCACATTTTATATATGCCATTATCAAACATAACCTGGCTATGAGTAACTGCAAGAGTAAAATATGGTATTTCTTGAACCGTAAATATTGGATTCATTTGATAATCAACCCAATCAGAAATAGAATTACCCCAATTAACAAAGATATAAATACTGCCGGTACCTTTTCCGGTTGGAGTTAAAGTTAAATTTACCCGGGTAACGATTCCATCATTTATTTGAATATCTGTTTCGCCGGAATAGACGACCGCGCTGTCAGCATTTAGTGCATTAATTTTAAGATGCCATGTCCCAACCGGTATATCATTAATTTTAATGTCTGCACTTGAAGTAGATAATAGGTTTAAGTTACCTTTTAATGTATCATAATTTGTTCTGGTTAAATATGCAATTATATTAACGACATTTTGTGGTGCATTCGTTTTATCAAATGCCAAGGATATGCTACCATTCTTGCTAGTTTCCTGATTTGGAGATGTAGGTGTGTTTTTTGTACATCCTGCTAAAAATAAGAGAAATACTATAGCTATAATATTAAGCCTGAGGAGCTTCATTGTTACCCCAAATTTATTTCAGTTAAATTTAGTTAATATTTCTCCTAAGTACAAGTAATATAAGGGGGGATAGGGATTCAAAGTCGAAAGCCAGATCCTATGGGAATTTTATTCACAATGGATTTATAAGGAATTTTTCTACATTTATATATAAAGAGGCACTTCGATAGAAACTGTATTGCGGAAATTTGATTCTATGAATGATCAATTAATTCTAGATATAATTTTTTATATCTCTCGCCTATAATTTGAGAAGTAAAATTATTTACTATTTTTTTTCGAGCTTCAAGTCCTAAACTATTTCCCTCTTGTCGTCGATTAAAAATCCAATAAATACCGTTAGCTAGTGAATTTGAAGATAAAGGTTCTGCCAAATAGCCATTACTCTTATGGTCAATCATGTCAGGCATTCCACCAATATTAAATGCAACTACAGGAACACCGCAAGCAAGTGATTCCATTACGGTATTTGGCAAGTTATCTTCTGTAGAAGGCGCTACAAAGACATCCGCTGAGTTATAACAATCTACTAATTTTTCCGCACCGCTAAGTCTGCCCAGAAAATTTGTCTTAAATGGTAAATCAATTGTTTGCCCTTTCTCAAAAGCCCCAAATACTACAACTTCCACCTTCGATCTTAAATCGGGAAATTCTTCATAAAGAATTTTTAAACTTTCCTTTAGATAAAAATATCCTTTTCTCTTATCTTTCAAACTCATAGTACCAAATAGAATTAAATACTTATGTTGAGGCAAGTTAAATTTTTTTCTGGTTAATACTTTATCAATTGATTTATACACATTTGTATCAATTGGATTGGGAATAACATTTACTCGTTTCTGCTTTAGAAGAGTACTTTTCTCTGCACATGTCGATAACCAATCGCTACACGTTACTATATTTAAGTTTCCATTTTTATATAATTTTACTTTGCTTTCAAATATTCTTCTCGAAAAATCTTTTTTCCCAGGATATTTTAAAGCAGGCAATTTCCGCAATGAATTTTATAATTTTCACAATTGCTGGCGTAGTGACAACCACCCGTGAATGCCCACATATCGTGTAAAGTCCAGACAATAGGTTTGCCTAATCTAAATAATTGATCTAAGTTTTTTATTGAAAGGAATCCTTCATTTATCCAATGAAGATGAATAATATCAGCATTTTTAATTATATCATATTGCGAAATATTCTTTCCGAAAAATGGAAATGAAAATCTACCATATTCGGGTTTCGAAAGGTATTTAATAGCCAAAAAATCTAAACTAATTCTTGAAAAAGTGTACAGTTTTTCCAGTACTGAATTATCAAGTGAGTTTACAATTTCGCTGTTTGTAATTTTTTTTTGTACAAACATATAGGAAGAAACGCCCACCGATCTTAAAGCAATATTAATAGAAGATGCAGCACGTGCAGCGCCACCTTTTATGTCAGAGTTACATATTTGGACAACATTCATTAAAATTTAGTTAAAATGATATTAATTTCGTTTAGCTAAAACAATATTATTATGATATAGTTTATAATTCTTTGGTAAAATTTTAGATATAATAATTCCTAGAATTGTGAAGGGAGAAACAAATAGAATATTTATTACAATATTAAAATATTTGTTTTTGGTAAAAATTATATTGTACAGATATAAATTCCATAATTGAATTATGACTTCAATAAAATGTGAAGATTTCTGAACCACAATTACTTCAAAACCTGCTCTTTCTAAAATATGTTTAATTCCGAATTCCGAATATCTACCAAAATCGTAAGGTATTTCATGCTCATCCCAAACAAATGGAACCGTAAAAAGTGCTGTACCATTTTTTTTCAAAACTCTTTTTACTTCTAACAATATTTCATCAAGATTAAAAATATGTTCAAATACTTCGCTGCTAAAAATCGAATCAAATTGTTCATCTCTGAAAGGTAATTTTTTACCATCATAATAAATGTCAACAGGCTCTTTTTCATGCAGATGCGCCTTGTTCATAATATCAACACCGATGTACTTTTCTACATTAAATAATTCTTTATAGGGCTTTGCACCGCAGCCAAAATCTAGAAGTGTTCCGTTTAATTGCGAAGCATTCTCAGAAATCTTTTCGAATAAACCTTTACGAATAAAATAAAATGGGTTTATAAAAATACTTAATACATTTGGAATGAATTGTTGCTTTTTATATATGTAGAGTAATTTATTGGGCATATTTAACTCGGGTATATACTATATCTCATTTGAAGTAAACATATAAAAAAAATAAATTGAAAATTAATAATCTATTTTAAAATATTATTTTTATTCGATTCATAGTAATGTATTAAATCATCTTCTAATTTTTTAACAATGATTTTATAATCATAATTATTTTTAATATACTCATAACCACCTTCTGACAAATCCCTAAGTAATTTAGAATCATGAAGTAAGATTAAAATTTTATTTCCTAAGTCATCAATTCTATTTTTGCTATATAATAGACCTCCAAACTTTAATCGTTCTCTATTGGTAGAATTGTTTTCCATAATAACCGGAAGTTTACATGCTTGAGCATCAAGAGCACTTAATGTATTTTCCTTTGGAAATACAGCAAAATCAGCTGCGGAGTAATACTTATATAATTCCTTGTTCGACATGTTATCAAAAAAGATAAGATTAACTTTTTTACTAAAATCCAAGCTGAAATTTTCTGAAAAATATTTGGGATCTTTAGTTCCTATGAAAATCACAAAGATATTATTACTTAACTTTGTTTCCACAACTTTCAATGCTTCTAAAATTAAATGAGGTTGCTTTGAACTATTTAACTTCCCCGTATATAATAATATTTTTGCTTCGTTAGGAATTTGCAATTAGATTTTATATTTTCTCTTTCAACAGAATCAAATTTATAATCGTCTAAATTTGTTCCAATTAATGATGATTTAACATTGTTCTCATTAAATTTATATAATTCTTTCAGCATCATTTCATTTTCATCGGCAGTTGAAAATACAAGAATTTCCTTTCTGTTAATCAACTTTGAGTATATGTTTTTTATGAAAGAAAGGAATAATTTAGATTTTAGATTATTACTAAACTGGTTTAATAATGAATGAGTATCAGAGACAATAAGATGTTTTTTATTTAATCCACTAAAAACAATTCTCATCGCAGTTACGGATTCCACACCGTGGACATAAATTATATCAGGTTTAATTTCATCAATAACTTTTCTTATATCCTTAATCCAGATCCAATGTTTATCTTCCTTACTATAATTACATGTTAACCTTTTTATTCTAATATTATATTTTTTTTCAAAGTCTATATCATTAGCAATTATGTCATCTTTTGAATTAACTCTGCTTCCAAAAGGGAATGTATCGGATGTAACAATTAAGAATTCAAATCCGGGATTATGAAAAACTGCAAAATAATTGAGCTGATAGCCCATGTTGGGGTGAAATCTGTCCTTTATATGAAGTACTTTCATTTTCTATAAATTTTCACTTATTGATTCTGCTATTATTTTTGAGGCATTTCCATTTCCATAAAGATTATTGGAAAAGTCTGATTTTTTAGACAACATTTTTTCTACATTTTCGATTATCTTATCTTCTTTTGCTCTACTAATACATTAAAATTTTGATTAACTAATTCAATTCTCTCTGTTTCATCTCTTAGGGTTACACAATTTTTTTTCAAGAAAAAAGCTTCCTTTTGGAGTCCGCCGCTATCGGTCATTATAAGAGATGAATTTTTTATAAGTTCAATCATATCGAAATAACCAACAGGTTGAATAATTTTGAATTTAACTTCAATATTATTTTTCTCAATTATTTTTTTTGTCCTGGGGTGCAATGGTAAAACTACTCTTATATTTTCATTTATTTTATTTAATGCGGAAATAATCGCATTCAATCTAATTATATCATCAGTATTTTCGGCACGATGCACAGTACATAAAATAAACCCATTAAGTTCTAGTTTTTTTAAGATACTCGAATTATCAGACGAAATTTTCGAATAATAGAGAATGGAATCAAACATTACATCACCAGAATTAATAATTTTTGCATTAAAATTATCAAATCCCTCTTTCTCTAAGTTTAATATTGCATTTTGAGAAGGACAAAATAGTATATCAGAAATCCGGTCAGTCAAAATTCTATTTATTTCTTCAGGCATCCGCATATTATAACTTCTTAATCCAGCCTCAACATGTAATAATTTCAAATTTAGCTTTTTTGCTGAAATTGCACCAGCCAGGGTTGAGTCCGTATCACCATATACTAAAACCGCATCAGCTTTTTCATCAATTAAAACTTTTTCAATTTTTTCAATCATCTGTCCTGTCATAGCTCCATGGCTAAGACTATTAACTTCAAGGTTATAATCCGGCTTAGGTATATTCATTTCTCTGAAAAAAATCTCTGTACATATTTTCATCAAAATGTTGGCCAGTATGAATTATAATCTCATGTAGATTTTTCCGGTTTCTAATTTCTCTGCTCACAGTTGCTGCTTTAATAAACTGTGGACGAGCCCCTATTACAGAAATAATTTTCATATATTAAATTTGTTAGATTTTATCAAAACTTATATAAAATTAAATACTAATCTAATTTTTCTTCAAAAAAGAATACTCTTCTCCATTTTCAGAAATATAGAAAATTTTGTAATTACTTTGACTTAACTTTTTTATAATATTTCTTGTTTTAATTCGCCGTTTTCAAAAAATCTGTGGTGAAATTCAACCACAATTTGGGAAATATTAATTTCTGACTCTAAGATATTTTCTAAGACATCATATTCTTTACCTTCAATGTCCATTTTTAACAAATCTACTTTCGAGTGCTCAAGTTTCTTCATGATTGTTTCCAATTGATAAACTTGTCCTTCAATATATTCTTTATCTGAATGTTGAATATTATCAATTGAGAAGGAAACGTGTGAATCATTAACGGGCGGATAGAATTTCTCTATTTTATCCCGATCGGATATACCCCAAGCATGAAAGGTTAAATGTTCAGGTGAGCTATTATTTACTCTAATCCATTCAATTGATTTAGGAGTAGGATCAAACGCATAAACATTTAGATTGTATTTTTTAATCAACTCCAGATCAAACGAAATATCTGTTCCAACGCCAAATGAGTACACAATAGAATCTTTATTAAGTGAATCTTTTAGAACTGCAAAAGAAGCTGCGTAATTTCCAAGAAGATCATATTCAAGTAGTAATTGTCTCTTTATAAATAAATCTTGATTTTTTAATACTTTTAATACTCTTTTTGCTTTATTTAATAAACTCATTAATTGCCTTTAAGACTATAATAAAGGATAAAATTCATATATGAGGTTTATAACCGGGATATAAACAATTTCCATAATTTCAACAAAGTATTATTTATGTCTTGCGACGATTTTGTTAAGATAATCAGTCCGCCATATATAAGTGATATCAGAACACTTCGAATAATGATATCGATAAAAATATTATTTTGAACTGGTACAATATAATTAAAAAATAAAGTAACGCCGCAGATCATTAATACTTTAATAGTATCTAATGAAAATGGTTGAATTTTCATCTTTGTAAGAATAAAGAAAAACCTTGCAGTGTTAAAACAAAATACTGATATTGCTGAAGCTAGCGCAGCACCTGTCATTCCATATATTGGTATGAATATCATGTTTGTGATAATTGCAACTATTCCCAGACTTACTAGGAATACCAAATCGTATTTATAATATTGAGAGGTTCCTAGAATTTCACCATTAATTCCTGTTGCCATATCAAATAGTTTTCCTAATCCTATAAAAAACACCACCCATTTACCTTGAATATAAATTTCACTATGTGGCATTAAATGAAAAATATTCTCGATACTTGCCCAAATTCCAATAAATATTAGGGCCCCAATTATTAATTGATTAACAGAGGATTTTTTATATAAATTTTCCAACGTATTTATGTCATGATTCTTATTACCTTCCGATACCAATGATATAACAGATTGTGAGAGTGATCTTTTTGGAATTTCAATTACCGTAGCTATAAAAAATGCAATTGTATAAATCCCGGTTTGGCCAAGTCCTTTATATGCGCTTAACATTAAACCATCAATATTCATTATCATAATATTGCTTGCATTTCCTAACAAGGAAAATCCCCCGAATACCAGAAGCCCTTTTAAATACTTACTTTTGAATACTGCAAAATTTGGACGAATAAAAAGTTGACCTATAAAATTAGTATATATTAAAAGTATTATAAAACTCATAATGTAACTAATAATCAGGAAGTTAATAAATCCATTAAAGCTAAAAAGTTTTATAAAATAAAGAACTAAACCTACTGCGATGAAACTTCGAGTCAGAAGTTCGCTAACCAAATTTGGAACAAATGGTTTTTGCTGTATTATCAAATAAGATTTAAATAGATTTATAAATAAAATGATAAGTGTAAATGGAAGGAAATAATAAAAATAATCGATTAATAAATGTGCGTTCTTCGAATATATATTATATATAACGGTCTTAAAACTAAGAAATAGGAAGGTAAAAATAATAAAACCAATAATACTAAAAATTATTAAAAAGAAAAGAAATCCATTGTGTTGTTTTTCTTTATCTTTAAAATAAGGGAAATATTTTGCAGGAATATTTATGGAACCTAATGATGCAAAGACCGCAACAGGAATGACACACTAATGAGTAATCTTAATAATCCAATTTGTGACTCAGTTAAAATTGATGGATACAGCCATAATGTATTTATGTAGCCAATTATCAACCCAAGGTAGGTGATAATCAAAGTCTTAAAACTTTCACGAATGACGGTTCCCATATCGGCTAACTTTTCTACAAAAAATAAACTATTATTAAATAATATCAGAATTATGATTATGAATTTTAGTTTTAATCAATTCCTATTTTATTATATAAATGAATTAGCTTTTGGCTCTGTTTTTCAAGATTAAAATTCTCTTCAATTGTAGCTCGCGCATTTAAGCTAATTTTTACATCAGTATTTAAGACCTCTTTAATTTTTTCAACATACAAAGTAATATCTCTTTCCGGTACTAAATATCCATTAACACCATCTTTAATTAGTTCAGGTATACCTGAATGATAAGTACTAATAACGGGCAGCCCAGTGCTCATAGCTTCCATAATTACATTCGGAATGCCTTCTTCATCACCACTTTTAGCTTTAACACTGTGATGAAGGAAAATATCAGCTTTACTCATTTCATCATGAACTTCATTAGGATGCAATCTCCCTATAAATTTAATTTTATTTCTTAATTCCATTTCCTCAACTAATTTCTTTATTGAGTCAAAAATTAAACCATCTCCACCTAAAATTAACTCACAATTTTCATAATAATTTAAAATTCCTGCAAAAGCTTTAACAGTATATATATGCCCCTTCTTTTCATCGAATCCTGATATCTGTAAAAACGTTATTTTTTGATTGGAATTAAATTTAACTTTTATCGGTGTTCTTTTAGGCGATTCATTTAAAACAGGCACACCGTATCGAATTACTGAAATTTTTCCTCTGTCTGCACCAGCTTTGATTAATTTATTTGCCATGTAATCTGATACAGCTAGAACATTTGCATACTTAAATAAATTCTTTAGTTGAGATAAATACTTATTATTATTTAATAAGAAAGAAGCATCATATCCATGAAACGATACAAGAAGTGGAATTCCTAATTGTTGAGCTACTGAAGCAATTTCTATTCCTGATGGACCATAGTGAGCATGTATTAATTTAATCTCATTTTTATTTATAATTTTATAAAAAAAATTCTTTTGGGAATAAGAAAGAGCGGCATAATCTCCAAGTATTTTTTTAATTCCTCTTATAATTCTTCCGCTGTTACTTATTTCTTTTTCGTAAATATCATAAGACGGAGGTGTACCCTGAATAATGCTCTTATTCGAGGTTAAAATTACAGGTTCAAATTGATTACGTACGCCATTTATTTGACGAAGAATAAATGTATTGAATGGGAAATTATATCTTTGAGTATAAATTCCGATCTTAGTTTTCTTCATCTACTTTTAGTATTCAGTTTAAAGATTTTCGAGGTTGATGGATGAAAAACAAATTAATTAATCTATTTCTCTTACTATTCCGTTTTCAAACATATAATTCTTACTGGATTTCTCACATTTAGCTTTATTATTTTCGTCAAATAGTAATCTCTGCCCGGCTTCACTTACCCAGCCGATAACTTTTGCGGGATTCCCAACGACTAAAGCATAATCCGGAACATCTTTTGTAACTACCGCTCCGGCACCTATTAATGAATGTTTGCCGATTGTATGTCCGCAGACAATTGTTGCATTCGCTCCTATTGAGGCACCTTCTTTAACAATTGTCTCCAAATAAAATTCAGAAGAAGCTTGCGGATATTTGGATTTAGGATCTAAAATATTTGTAAAGACCATTGAGGGGCCGCAAAAAACATAATCTTCTAAAACAACACCTTCGTAAATAGAAACATTATTCTGAACTTTACAAAAATTTCCGATTTTAACATTTGGTCCCACATTCACATTCTGGCCGAACACACAATTTTTTCCGATCTTCGCGCCTTTTTGAATATGAGAAAAATGCCAAACCTTAGTACCTTCACCTATTTCACAAGGCTCGTCTACATAGGCTGATTCATGTTTGAAATAGCTCATATATTTTTTCCTATCTATGATTTATTTGTTCATATACGGATGATACTGTTTTTTATTTTCAATTGGTTTTTGATTACGAAGTTCATAAACAAGTCTAACGGAATTACGAGCATCTTCTATTCCAAAACCATTTCCCTTCAAAATTTCTTCGTAAACTTTAGTATGCAAATCTGTAAAGCCTTCGGTAAACTCAAGTTCATCCTCGTCAACAGTTATTGATCTATAAGTCGGCTTGCCGTTATCAACAGCTTCTTTCGGCAAATCTTTTCTATCAATAGAAAGAAACCATTTTACATTTGCATTTTCAAGTTCTATAAAACCGGACATCTTTTTTACTTCGGAAAGATGAAGTTCGTAACTTTTTACATCACCAAAAATCCATGAAAGCATATCAAAAAAATGAATACCAATATTAGTTGCTACTCCGCCTGAATTTTCAGGAACGCCTTTCCATGAATAATCATACCATGGACCGCGCGATGTAATATAAGTTAAGCAAACGTCGTGTTTTTTATCTGATTTATTTTTTTGAATCTTTTCCTTAAGATTTACTATTGCCGGGTGAACTCTAAGTTGCAAAATTGTATTCACTTTCTTCCCGGTTTCAACTTCTAGTTCTTGAAGTGCATCAAGGTTCCATGGGTTAAGAACTAAAGGTTTTTCACAAATAGCATCGGCTCCAATCCTAAGAGCCAATCGAATATGAGCATCATGCAGATGATTGGGAGCGCAAATACTCACATAATCCACTTTTTCCTCGTTCGAAACTCTTCTAAGTTTTTCAAGATGCCTATCGAATCTTTCGAACTCGGTGAAAAAACTTACATCCGGGAAATATCTATCCAATATTCCTACTGAATCGTGAGGATCTAATGCTGCGATCAAATTATTACCGGTATCTTTAATAGCTTTCAAATGTCTCGGCGCTATATATCCGGCAACTCCAGTAATAGCAAAATTTTTCATAATAAACTTTTAATCTATATTTTATTTTATACTTCAGCAGTTTCTAGTTTTAAATTTTTCTTTTTCTTCATTTCAGAGTAAATACTAAATATCAATCCTAAGATAACCAGCGAACTTAAAATCAATGCAGTCCATTTGCTAATGAAGAAGCTTGTAGGAGCATAAGTAAATTCTACCTTATGTTTCCCTTTCGGAACTATAATTCCCATAAAGCCGTGATCAGTTTTGTAGATCTCCGTTTTATTTCCGTCGATGTATGCGCTCCATCCAGTTGGTATTTTAAACAATTTGTAGTCTGCCATTCCACTCATATAGGTATCGCCAAAAAACAAAAAATTGTTTCCTGATGCATTTACTTCAATATTTGCATGCTCATCGGTATACTTAATAACTTTTGCATAAGCCGTTGAATCCGGCGCATCTACATTTAATTTTTGATCATTTACAAATGCAACATTCTTTGGATCAAATGAATTTGCTTTAGCTTCTTTTAAGACTTCTAGATCAGGTTTTTGTTCAACTGTATTTACAAAATATGCTCTCGGCAAAGCATTATTGTTTTTATATAATATTTCATCTTTCGCTTTGTATAGTTCCGTAAACCCTTCCCATGGTAATGGTTGAGATGAAACTATATATTTTACATTTAACATTCTCCACAATGTTGTGTTAACGGGTCCAACCACATCCATCATATCCTGATAAGATCTTGGTTTGATAGCTGAATAACCGTAAAAATCTTCCAGCATAAAATATGCGTTATAGTTAGAATTATTATTTAAAAGAACCCAAGCTGCCATCTTGTTTCATATTTAATATTCTGAATGGTTTTTTATCATTTTGATTTTTAATCACCTGAACATATTTAGGAGTATTAAACATATTTTTAACATCAGGCTGATCTGTATATCTTTCGCCCCTAGAATCAATTCTCATTAAATCGACTAAAGTTAAGACTATAATTAAAGTCACCATTGAATCTTTACTTAGCTTATTTTCTAAGTATAAAAATGCCGCACCAAAAGTAAGTGCAACTAATCCCATAGCAAACATAAGATCTGTCGAGAACATATTTGCCATGTATCCGGAAAGAGCATTGAATTGCTGGGCTAACCTTGGTTGGGAAGATTGAATGCTACCAACATATTCGGTTACTCTTCCCGTAAACCAACTTGAAACCAAACTGTTAAGTAAAACAGAAAGCACAAATAATCCACCGAAAACGATTGCAATGTTTTTTATTGCTTTTAAAATTTTAGCATTTTTGTCTTCTTTGAGAGAAACAATTTTCATCAAACCAAGTCCGGCTAAAATTGGAAATGTAACCTGGTCTAAAACCAGAATCATTGACGGAACGCGGAACTTGTTGAAATACGGCAAATAATAGAACAAAGGATCAAAGAATAGCGGGAAATTTTTACCGAAAGAAATTATAAGTGCTATACCGGCTAAGATTGCCAGGAACTGTACAAACGGTTCTTTCCATCTCGTGAATACGGCAAAGAGCGCCAGGAAGAAAACTATAACACCCATATACATGGCAACATCAACAAAAGGCATTTGGCCAAAATATGTATTTACATCCACATCTTGATTTTTTGTTAAAGGACCATTGTAAACAGAATTACCAAACCCGTAAAACGATGGCACAATAAAAGTCATAACCTCTTCGGGAGAGAATGACCAGTTTGTATGATAATCATAATATTCCGAAGATGATTTAACTTCTGTCTTTGCTACATTTTCAACTATACTTGCGCCGCCTCTTGTTGAGAATGGCATATATTCATATATCTGAGTAAAATTATCAAGCTGGATTGCCGAGGCAATTATAACGGCAAAAGCTAGAGCTCCAATTGATTTAAAAATTACTTTTGTATTTCCGTCTTTTTTAAGAAGGCTTCTAATTATATGATAGATGTAATAAATAGCTATTGAGAAAAACACATAAAAGATTATCTGAACATGAAATCCTTGAAGCATTATTTGAAATGCTATTATCAACAACAATATGTCCAAAAGTTTAATTTTCTTTTCAAATTTAAGCATTATTAAAATTATTAGTGGAAACATTGCGAGTCCAACTAATTTTGTAACATGCCCGATAAACAAAAACACTATAATACCAGTACTGAAGGGCATTGCTAAAGCGCTGTACAAACTAACAAGGGTATTTTTCGTTAAATATTTGAGTAAGAAAAAATGCATTGAGTCCTAGCAAAATTAAATAAAATACCCAAACAGCATATTTAACATTAAATGGACTTGCGAAAACTTCTTTTACAGTAGAGATTCCAACATAAATTAAATTGAACCATTTGTAGGCAGTTCCAATTGAGTATGCAGGCATCCCACAAAAGATCAGGGGATTCCATAAAGTGTAGCCACCTTCATGATCTTGCACATAAGTGCTCATGCTCTGACTTGAAATAATATCGCCTGATTGAAATGTTTTATCTCCAAAGAAAAGCGGGTTTAAGAAAATCATGAAGAGAATTAAAAGTACTAAAATTACTGCAAGCACATGATATTTCCGCGGTAGAAATTCTTCCAAATTAAATGTGGCGAAAAATCCATTACTTTCTTGTTTTTTTTGCCGTGTACTTTTAGTTGTTTTTGCCATTAAAACACCATTAAACTTTTTTGTTTTAAGTTAAATTTACTTTCTAACTATATAATTAACGCCGGCACCAATTTTATTGAATCCACTGTAATCTGCAAACATCATTGTAAATGTAAAAATAAAAGTGAGTAAATAATAAAATGGTAAAACGATAAAAAATAATTTTGATACATTAAGCATTTGCATTGGATATTTAATCCCTAAACGCCATGCTTTATCTCCCCAAAATCCATAAGTATAACGCGAGCGAAATACAGAAAAACCGATCGGTTTTAGTTTAGCTTCTAGATCTTCAAAAGAATAACCATCGCGCGCATGTTCTCCAATAAAACTTTCTTCTGTTTCTTCATGTACATCGCTTCCGCCATAAATTGAAGGTGTATTGATCAATAAAAATCCGCCGGGCTTAAGCGCGCGATAAAAATTTTCAAATACTTTAACGTCTTCTTCAATATGTTCCATTACATCAACGGAAACTATAAGATCAAATTTATTTTCGTGTTCGATTTTTGTTAAATCTTCAATTCCGAATGAAACATTATTTAATTTTTGATCTTTAAAAAATGATTCGCTGTCTTTTATCCATTTATCCTTAATATCTACAGCGTATATTTTATTCGGTTGCAATTTTTTCGCCATAAAATAGGAATATTGCCCGTAACCGGTTCCCGCATCATAAATCGATATTTCATTCTTTCCTAAAATTTTTCTCAAGTTTCTCAACTCTCTTCTCACAAACCATGAACGAAGAAACATAACATCTAAAAGCTTATAAAATAGAATTCTTAAAGTTGGAAACTTTCTTATAATTGAAGCAAAAACATCTTTAATTGGATCGTAATACATTTGGCAATCAGAAATTAAAAATTGAAAATTAAAACTTTTTAAAGTTCACTGTTTATTTTTTGAAAAGTACTTTTTAACAAATTAAGAGTTACTCTCTTTTAAGAGATCAAATATACCTTTAGTAAAATTTTTCCATGAATATTTTCCAACTTCGGCATCAATATTTTTCAAAAATTCTTCTTCCTTGTTTTCAGAATAAAAACGAATTACAGCAGATGCCAGCTCTGAAGGATTTTCTTTTTCAACAACAAACCCGGTTTTCCCATTAATTACAACTTCACCGAGTCCACCAACATTAGTAGCTATAACCGGTTTTCTAAAATTCATCGCAATCTGAACAATTCCGCTTTGAGTTGCATCTCGATATGGCAAAATTACACAATCCGACGCTGAAAAGTAATATTTTACTTCTTCTGTAGGAATAAAATCTATAAAGAGTTTAATATCATTTTCAATCTTATATTTTTCAATTAATGATAAATATTTTTCCTTGTTTGAATAAAATTCGCCTGCAACAATAAGTTTTACATTTTGCTTTTGTTTAATTAATGGCATTGCTGCAAAAATAACATCTAACCCTTTATAGTCTCTTATAAAACCAAAAAATAAAATTAGTTTTTCATCTGTTAGATTTAGTTTCGATTTAGCTTCTTCTTTTTTAACAGCATCGCCAAAATTTGAATATACAGGATGAGGCAAAACTTTGTTTTTAGCTCCGGGGAATAATCTTAAAAGATCACTTTGAACTTTACTGGATAACAAAACAAAATAATCAACTGATTTAAAGAAATATCTTGTAAAAGAAATATCTCCCGGTTTTCTTTCATGCGGAATTACATTATCGCAAATTACCAGAGTTTTAGTCTTCTTATTTCGTCTTGTTATTTTTGCTATCGTTCCAAAACAAGGACCGAAAAACGGCATCCAATATTTATATATTACTAAATCAGGCGAATCTTTTTTTAATTTTAATCCAACCTTAATCCAGTTAAAAGGATTTATTGAATCAACCAACACATCGGTTGGAATTTTTTCAACAGTGTCGCCGGATTCTAGCTGTGTTTTACCGGGAAATAAAAATGATGGATACTGACGTTTGAAAGTTATGATATTTACCTGATTCTCTTTTATTAATTCCCTATAAAGCAATCCCACAAAATGTGCGATTCCGCCTCTAAGAGGATATGCAGTTGAGAGAATTGTTATCTTCATTAAAAGGTAAACTCAAAATATTTCTAAAAACTAATTAAAAGTTAATCAATGATAATTAATAGGCAGGCCGAAAATTTCGATCTATATTATTTCGATTTAAGCCGGTAATTAAAGATCAACCTTTATCTTTAATAATATATTCTTCTTCGTTAATAGTATCGCGAACCAGCATTTCACCTAATAGTCCGACGCTAAATAGTTGTACGCCGACAATTATTAATAGCATTCCTAAAAATAACATCGGCCTATTACTTAATGAGTGGCCTCTAATCCAATCGTAAGTTAAATAAACATTTATCGCTAAACCGACAACCGAAGCTAGAGCTCCAAAAAATCCAAAGAAATGCATTGGGCGTTTGATATATCTGGTAATAAACGTAACAGTAATTAAATCGACAAAACCTTTGAAGAAACGCGAAATTCCAAATTTTGTTTTTCCATATCTTCTTGGTTGATGCTTTACTGCAATCTCGCTTACTTTAAATCCGCCCCAACTCGCTAAAACAGGAACGTATCGATGCATTTCCCCGTAAACTTTAACATTTTCTGTAACTTCTTTACGATAAGCTTTTAATCCGCAATTAAAATCGTGTATTTTTATTCCGCTAATCATTCCGGTAACAAAGTTGAAAAAGCGGGAAGAATATTTTTTGATAAAAGGATCGTGCCTTATTTTTTTCCAGCCGGAAACTAGATCAAATCCTTCATCCAATTTTTTCAGAAGATTAGGAATTTCGTTAGGATCGTCTTGTAAATCCGCATCCATTGTTACTACTACATCACCGGTAACATTATTAAAACCAATTTGCAGCGCAGCAGATTTACCATAATTTTTTCTAAAACTCACATACCTAAATCTTCTATCTTGCTTGCAAATTTCTTTAAGAATTTCCAGAGACTTGTCAGAACTTCCATCATCCACAAAAACAACCTCAAAGCTAATATCAATCAGTTTCAAAGCTTTTTTAATTTCATTAACTAAAGGATTTATGGATTCTTCTTCGTTATATAAGGGTATAACTAAAGAGAGTTTTTTAAAGGACGTTTTGTCTTTATCCTGATTTTCTCGCGGTTTTCTTCCGTAATATCTTCGTCTTCTATTATTATAGTATGGTTTTCTATAATTTCCCTGACCCGAAGAATTACCAGTATTTTTCGAATCTTTGCTTTGCCCAGCGTTGTCTTGATTTGGAGTATTTTCCGTACGCTTGTTCTCTTCCAATGAATAATCCATTTATTTTAATAATCTTCCTTAAAATTAAAGTAATAATTAGTTAAAAACAATTTGAATAAGTTCTTATTGATTTTATGAATTTGTGATTATTGCACATATCGTTAATCTTTCGTGATAAATGAACACAGTGCTTAATTCAATCTTGACTTTTTTGTACAGTTTCGTTAGGTTTGAATTGAAAATTTTGAGCTAATTGTAATAAATAATTAGAGCGTGCGGCCGGTTTATTACCGGCGAGTAAGGAGAAAAAATGAGTACTGAAGTTAAAACTATTGAAGAAATAGCGAACCAGGAATATAAGTACGGATTTGTTAGTGATATTGAAGCCGATAGTTTACCGAACGGATTAAATGAAGATACAATTCGTCAGCTTTCTGCAATTAAAAATGAGCCGGAATTTTTACTTGAATGGAGATTAAAAGCATATCGCCATTGGCTAAAAATGGAAGAGCCCACATGGCCGAATGTTCATTATCCCAAAATCGATTATCAGGCAATCTCCTATTATTCCGCGCCGAAGAAAAAGCCAAAATTAAATAGTCTGGATGAGGTTGATCCGGAACTTCGCAGAACTTTTGAAAAACTCGGTATTTCATTAGAAGAACAAAAACGATTAAGTAATGTTGCAGTTGATGCGGTTTTCGATAGTGTTTCGGTAGCTACCACTTTTAGAGAAAAACTATCCGAGCTGGGAATAATTTTTTGTTCATTTTCCGAGGCAGTTAAAAATCATCCTGAGCTGGTGAAAAAATATTTAGGAAGCGTTGTTCCTTCTACTGATAATTTCTTTGCTGCTTTAAATTCAGCAGTATTTTCCGATGGTTCTTTTGTTTATGTCCCAAAAGGCGTCAGATGCCCAATGGAACTTTCCACTTATTTTAGAATAAACGCCGCAAACACAGGACAATTTGAAAGAACATTAATTATTGCCGAAGAAGGCGCTTATGTGAGTTATCTTGAAGGTTGTACAGCTCCTCAAAGAGATGAAAATCAGCTTCACGCGGCAGTTGTTGAACTTGTTGCACTGGATAATGCTCAAATAAAATATTCTACAGTGCAAAATTGGTATGCCGGCGATAAGAACGGAAAAGGCGGGATTTATAATTTTGTTACAAAGCGCGGTGCTTGTCGTGGTGTTAATTCAAAAATTTCATGGACGCAGGTAGAGACCGGTTCTGCTATTACCTGGAAATATCCAAGTTGCATTTTACAAGGAGATAATTCAACCGGTGAGTTTTACTCTGTTGCCGTTACAAGAAATATGCAGCAGGCAGATACAGGAACAAAAATGATTCATCTTGGCAAAAACACCAGAAGCACAATTATATCAAAAGGTATTTCCGCTGGAAAAAGTAATAATAGTTATCGCGGTTTAGTAAGAATAAACAAAAAAGCAGAAAACGCGCGTAATTTTTCTCAATGCGATTCTTTGTTAATCGGAGACAAATGCGGTGCTCACACTTTCCCTTACTTAGAAATCAATAATCCGACTGCACAAGTTGAACACGAAGCAACTACATCAAAAATAGGCGAAGATCAAATATTTTATTTGAATCAAAGAGGAATTGGAACTGAAGACGCGATCGGGTTGATTGTTAACGGTTATTGTAAAGAAGTATTTAAAGAATTACCGATGGAATTTGCAGTTGAAGCTCAGAAACTATTGAGCATCAGCTTGGAAGGAAGCGTTGGTTAATTCAATTAAAAAGGAAAAATTTAAAATTCTAAATGAAGTTGAGACAAAGGAAAATTAAAAATGTTAGAGATTAAAAATCTACACGCAAATATTGAAGGCAAAGAAATATTAAAAGGAATTAATTTAACCGTTAACGCCGGAGAAGTTCATGCAATCATGGGACCAAACGGATCAGGTAAAAGTACACTTGCTCAAGTTCTTGCCGGAAGAGAAGAATATGAAGTTACCGAGGGGGAAGTCACTTTTAACGGGAAAAAATTGCTGGAGCTTTCACCTGAAGACAGAGCGCGCTCCGGAATATTTTTAGCATTTCAATATCCGGTTGAAATTCCGGGAGTAAGTAATACAAATCTTCTTAAAACTGCTTTAAATGAAATTAGAAACTATAATGGACAAGAACCATTGGATGCTATCGAGTTTTTAAGTTTTATAAAAGAAAAGATGAAACTTGTTGAACTTGATCAATCTTTATTAAGCCGCGCAGTTAACGAAGGTTTTTCCGGCGGCGAAAAGAAACGAAACGAAATTTTCCAAATGGCGGTTCTGGAACCAAAACTTGCAATACTTGATGAAACTGATTCAGGATTAGATATCGATGCTCTTAAGATTGTTGCAAACGGCGTAAATCAGTTGAAGTCACCGGAAAGATCTGCAATTGTTGTTACGCATTATCAAAGATTGTTAAACTACGTTGTACCCGATTTTGTACATGTCCTTTATAAAGGTAAAATTGTTAAATCAGGTGGAAAAGAATTAGCTCTTGCTCTTGAAGAAAAAGGTTACGATTGGATTAAAGAAGAGTCGGATGAGTTGGTAAGCAAATAATTTTTAAGAAATTGAAATTCTGAATTTGATTTCAGAAAAAAAGCATATTGGAGAATTAGTTAAAAATGGATCAATTATTAGATACTAAAAATTGGTACGTTAAGAATTTTAGAGAATTTGAAAATAGTTTAAACGGGACAGCTAACAAACCTATTCATAAAATACGCAAAGCTGCAATAGAAAAATTTTCTGAACTTAACTTCCCTACTTTAAAAGATGAAGAATGGAGATTTACAAATATTTCTTCTCTTTTAAAAGAGAATTTTAATCCTTCATTAAACAGGAAAAATTTATCAACCAAAGATGTTGAACCATTTACGTTCAATAAGATGAGCGGTAGTCTGCTTGTTTTTGTTAACGGACATTTTGAAAAAGATTTATCAGTAGTAAGAGATTTACCGGCCGGAGCAATAGTTAGTAATCTTTCTTCGGAAATTGAAAATGACTCTGAAATTGTAGCAAAACATTTTGGTAAATACGCCGATTTTGATAATAAAATTTTTACAGCACTTAGTACAGCTTACACAAAAGACGGCGCTGTAATTTATGTTCCGGATGGAAAAATTATTGAAGAACCGATTCATGTTCTGTTTATTGCTGATTCTAAAGACGAAAAAATTTTAGTACAGCCTCGAAATTTATTTATTGCAGGTAAAAATTCGCAAGCTACAATATTAGAACATTATGCGGCAACCGAAGATGGTGAATATTTCACTAATTCTGTTACAGAAATTTTTGTAGATGAAAACGCTGTTCTTCAACATGTAAAATTACAAGAAGAAAGTATCAACGCATTTCACATAGGCAGAATGGAAGTTGACCAAGAAAGAAACAGCAACTTTAATTCTCAGCTAATTTCTTTTGGCGGTGATATATCACGTAACGAGTTCAACAGTAAGTTTAATGATGTGGGCGGCGAATGTACTTTGAACGGTTTGTATATGACAACCGGAACACAGTTGTTTGATGCTCATACAATGATTGACCATGCAAAACCGTTTTGCAACAGCCACGAGCATTACAAAGGAATTTTAACCGATAAATCACGCGGCGTTTTTAATGGTAAAGTTATGGTTAGACAGGATGCGCAAAAAACAAACGCTTTTCAGGAAAACAACAATCTTATTCTGTCTAACAATGCATTAATAAACACAAAACCGCAACTAGAAATTTTTGCAGATGACGTTAAATGTTCGCACGGAGCAACAATAGGTCAATTAGATGACGACTCGATGTTTTATCTTAAATCTCGCGGAATCGGTTTTGATAAAGCCCGTGCTATACTACTTCATGCTTTTGCAAGTGAAGTTATTTCATCAATTAAAATTGAAGCTGTTAAAAATTATTTGGAAGATATCCTGAGCAGCAGATTTGATCAGGAAAACTAAAACCGGGAAATATTGTGAACACTAAAGAAGAAACAACTCAAAAAAATATATCGTTTGATGTAGAATCGATTAGAAAAGATTTTCCAATTCTTGATCAGTTGGTTCATGGAAAAAAATTATGCTATTTTGATAACGCAGCAACAACTCAGAAACCAATTCCGGTAATTGAAACTTTGGATAACTATTATAGACAATATAATTCCAATATTCACAGAGGCGTTCATACACTCAGCGAAATCGCAACAAAACATCATGATGATGCGCGCACTAAGATTAAAAATTTCATAAATGCAAAAAGTGAAAAAGAAATAATCTTTACTCGCGGTACTACCGAATCAATAAATTTAGTTGCTTCAAGTTTTGGAAGAAATAATCTAAGAGAAGGAGATGAAATAATAATTTCCGGTTTAGAGCATCACTCCAACATCGTTCCGTGGCAATTACTTTGTCAGGAAAAAAGGACGAAGCTAAAAGTAATTCCGATTAATGATGACGGAGAAATAATATTAGAAGAGTTTGAGAAATTACTTTCCGAAAAAACGAAATTAGTTGCTATTGTGTATGTTTCAAATTCTCTAGGCACTGTAAATCCGGTTGAAAAGATTATAGAACTCTCACATGCTAAAAACATTCCGGTTCTTTTAGATGCTGCTCAAGCCGTTCAACACATGCACGTAGATGTTCAAAAACTTGATTGTGATTTCTTGGCATTTTCGGGACATAAGTTATACGGTCCGACAGGTATTGGCGTGCTTTACGGAAAACAAGAATTATTGGAAGTTATGCCTCCCTATCAAGGCGGTGGTGATATGATTTCTAAAGTGACTTTTGAAAAAACTACGTTTAACGAATTACCTTATAAATTTGAAGCCGGAACACCTGATATTTCCGGAGCAATCGGTTTAGGAACGGCAGTTGATTATGTTTCAAAAATTGGAATTGATACGATCGCAAAACACGAAAATGATTTGCTTGAATACGCAACTAAAGCTTTACAGGAAATTGACGGATTAAAAATAATTGGTAAAGCAAAAAACAAATCAAGTGTAATTTCATTTATTTTCGATAATGTTCATCCGCATGATGTTGGAACATTTTTGGATTTCGAAGGTATCGCAATCAGAACTGGTCATCATTGCACACAGCCTGTAATGGATAGATTTAAGATTCCGGCAACGTCCAGAGCTTCCTTCGCTTTATATAACACAAAAGAAGAAGTTGATATTCTAGTTAACGGATTAAAAAAAGTTATTGAGGTTTTTAATTAATGGATTCAGAATTAAAAGAACTTTATCAGCAAGTAATATTAGATCATAATAAAAGTCCGAGAAATTTTAAGATTTTAGATCCGCATAATCACTTTGCGGAAGGATATAACCCCTTATGCGGAGATAGAATTGATATTTACTTAAATGTAGAAAACGGAATTGTAACCGATGTTTCTTTTCAGGGATCAGGTTGTGCAATTTCTAAAGCTTCCGCTTCCTTGATGAGCACTATTATTAAAGGCAAAAAGATTGAAGATGTTGAAGAAATATTTCACAGATTTCAAGATTTAATTACAGGGAAGCTCGGCGAAAACCCGGATTTTGAAGAGTTTGGTAAACTTGCAGTTTTTGCAGGAGTAAGAGATTTTCCTTCACGCGTAAAATGCGCAAGCTTAGCTTGGCACACAATGATCAATGCACTTAAAGAAGAAAATAAAGAAGTTATATCAACAGAAAATTAAGCAAAATTCTCAGTGAAACTCGAACTATGGAAACGATAAACAAACAAGAACTTGAAGAAAAGATTATATCAGCTCTAAAAACATGTTATGATCCGGAAATTCCGGTCGACATTTTTGAACTTGGTTTGATATATGAGATAATTATTGATGATGAAAATAATGTAAATATAAAAATGACATTAACATCACCTGCTTGTCCGGTTGCCGGATCACTTCCTCCTGAAGTAAAAGCAAAAGTTATGGAAGTTCCGGAAGTAAACAATGTAGATATTGAACTGGTCTGGAATCCGCCCTGGGATAGAGACATGATGTCTGACGTTGCAAAAGTAGAACTTGGAATGTATTGATAAATTTTAGGGGAACTAAATACGCTTTACGAAAAACAAATAAATAGGAGTATGAAATATGTTTAATATTGTATCCCGTCCCCCGATGTATGATCAGGATGCAGTTCAGCCAATGCGCGATGAGTTGGTGGCTGTTGGTTTTGAAGAGTTGCTAAAATCGGAAGATGTTGATAAAGCAATTAATGTTAATGATGATAAAGTTGTTTTGGTTATGATTAATTCTGTTTGCGGATGTGCGGCCGGAAGTGCTCGTCCCGGAGTTTCTCTAGCATTACAAAACGATAAAATTCCGGATAGACTAGTTACCGGGTTTGCTGGTCAAGAACGAGACGCTGTTGAAAAAATTAGACAATACATAAAGGATTTTCCACCTTCCTCCCCAAGTATTGGAATGTTTAAGAACGGAACTTTAATTTATTTTATGCAGCGTTATGATATTGAAGGAAGATCTGCTGAACAAATAGCGAATGAATTAATTGAAGCATTCAACGAACTTTGTACAAAACAAGGTCCTTCAATTACTCCTGATCAGTTCGCTCAAGTTGAGCATGCTAAATCATGCGGTTCAAAAATTCCGCTGTTTAAAGGTTAATTAGAAATTTGAAGGGTTGTCCGGTAAATAACATTGCATAAAGAGACCATGATTTAACTTTTTCGGACAACCCGGTTATTTAACTAAAAACAAGATGATAAAATGAAATTTAGTTCACAGGAAGAATATGGTTTACGCTGTCTTTTAAGGATAGCAGTATCCCATTCCGAAAACGGTTTAACCATTCCGGAAATCAGCCAGTTTGAAGGTTTATCCACAGCTAATGTTGGAAAAATTCTTCGTACTCTTCGCTTAGGTGGATTTATAGAAAGTATGCGCGGGCAAAACGGAGGCTACAAACTTGCTCGTCCCGCTGAAGAAATTATAGTTGGTGAAGTTTTAGCAGTTCTTGGAGGAAGATTATTTGAAGCCGGATTTTGTAATGATCATGCAGGAAACGAAAGCATTTGCACTCACTCCATTGATTGCTCCATAAGATCACTCTGGCGAACCGTTCAATCCTTATTAGACGGAGTTTTAGATAAATTAACACTTAAAGACTTAATTGGCAGTGAAGAAAAAGTTGGAGTTATTGTTAATAATTTTGCCGATGAAGTTGATACTTCTGTGGTAACATAATTTTAGTTTACATAGTAAAAGTTTAAAAGAGAAATCTTCAATTAATTAGATGAGGATTTCTCTTTTTTTATCTCACGTTCATTTGCAAATCTTCCCTACTTTTCAGATTTTTTGTCATCATTGCTCTTTAAATAGCCTTCTTTCTTTAATACATCATTAGATTTATAAATTATAATCTGAACACTATTCATTTTATCAAATCCGGTAGATTCAATTTTAATTCCGTCTATTTCTTTATCCAGCTTAACAGAAGCATAAAGTTTATCGCCTGCAATTAAATCTTCATTTAAACGGGATTTTGATTCCGGTATATTACTTAAAGCCCAATAAACTCCTTTTTTAGCATTCACATAAGCCGAATTTATATCCTTCTCAACTTTTGATTGGGCTTGAATAAAACCGGCAGTACAAAATAAAAATATTAGGACAGTAACTTTCATCATAATTCCTTGTTTTTCTTAACATTAAACATTTATCCATTAAAATGAAAGATTAATTCCGATTTTGTTGTTCTCACTCTTTCTCAATATCTTAGAATATAAAAACGGAGTCATTATGATTTACCGATCGTTGACAGTAATAAATTTAAAGAAATTTTTCTTTATCACGCTGTGCAGCGTTCTGGTAATCAGCTCATTAAAAGCACAGGAGAAAAAAGAAAAAATGTTTCAAAAAGTTATTGATGGTTTAAATTTTCCCGAAGGCCCTGCGTGGGATGGCAATGGTAATTTATATGTTTCTAGTTGTTATGGCGGATATATTACTAAAATTTCTGGCGATAGCTCGACAACATTTATAAAAGCTTCGGAAAATCCTTTTACCATAAAACAGACAAACGGTTTAACCTTTGATAAAGAAGGAAATATATATGCATGTGAGTTCGGAATTGGCGCAATCTTAAAAATCTTACCAGACGGAAAATCTGAAATTTACGCTTCGGGTTACGAAGGAAAAAGATTCAATAAACCCAATGACTTAGCATTTGATAGAAATGGGAATTTATATTTTACCGATCCAAACAAATATGATAAAAAAGATCCCGACGGCAAAGTTTATATGATTTCTGCCAAAACAAAAAATGTAAAATTAGCAGCTGATAGTATTGCCTTTGCTAACGGCATTGCTTTTTCTGGAGACGGATTATACTGCTATGTCTGTGAATCGGCTGAAAACAGAGTTCTGAAATTTGATCTCAATGAAGACGGAACACTCGGAAACAGATCGGTATTCGTTACACTTCCCGGCGGTGATCCCGATGGAATTGCGTTTGATATAAAAGGCAATTTATATGTTGCACATTTTGGAACCGGACATGTTTTTGTTGTTTCTCCCGAAGGTAAAATAATTAATGAATTAAAATTACCGGGCAAAAAAGTGAGTAATGTTGAGTTTGCAGGTAAAGATCTAAAAACTCTTTACGTTACTGAAGATGAAACGAACTCTGTTTATAAAACCACAGTAGAAATTGCAGGTCTTCCTCTTTTCTATTCACCGATCAGAAATAACTAACCGAAAAAGGTATCTCCAAAAAAATATTGAGAATACTTATTTATAAATGGAACTTCTGCGGGACCAATAATCCCTCAGAAGTTTCTGATAAATAATTTAATTAAGAAGTAAACTTTATTAAATTACAATTTGTTAATCCTTCAGAACTAAAAATAAATCTCAAAAATCATAAAATACGCGGGGGCTCAATGAGCGAGAATAAAACTCCACCCATTGAAATAATTCTGAAACCATTTAATTCATTCTTAAAAACCGAAAGCTCAGGTGGTATATTACTTTTAATTTGCACAGTTTTAGCGCTCATTTGGGCTAATTCTCCCTTCGCAGATTCTTATTTCCATCTATGGCATACTAAAATTTCATTTGGCTTCGGTGACCAGCAACTATCTTATTCTATCCATCATTGGATAAACGATGGATTAATGGCAATATTTTTCTTTGTCGTTGGTTTAGAAATCAAACGGGAATTTTTAGTTGGTGAATTATCCACAGCAAAAAAAGCATCACTTCCGGTTATGGCAGCTTTAGGCGGAATGATCTTCCCTGCTTTGTTTTATATAATTATTAATTTCGGCGGTGCAGGAAGTTCGGGCTGGGGAATTCCGATGGCAACGGATATTGCATTTGCTATCGGCATTATGGCACTACTTGGAAGTAATGCACCGGTTGGTATTAAAATATTTTTAACTGCGTTAGCGATAGCTGATGACATTGGTGCCGTACTTGTTATTGCATTCTTTTATACTGCAAGCATTTCATGGACGAGTCTTTTGATTGCATTAGTATTTCTAATTCTACTTTTATTAGCAAACCGTTTAGGTATAAGAAATCTTTTAGTTTATACAGTTTTAGGAATTGGATTATGGCTGGCATTTTTATTCTCGGGAATTCATGCTACAATTGCAGGAGTTTTATTAGCATTTACAATTCCAAAAAATTCAAGAATTGACACTAAAAGTTTTTCGCTACGAAGTAAAGAATTATTAAAGGAATTCGATTCTTCAAGAGAGAATGAAACTGATGTACTGAAAAATGAGAAATTGCAAGCAAATGTTCAAGAATTAGAAGAGAACTGTGAAAAAATAATCTCACCTTTACAAAGATTTGAGCATGGTCTTCATCCATGGGTTTCATTTGTAATAATGCCGATTTTTGCACTTGCAAACGCCGGTGTTCAATTAAACGGCGATGCAATAAATTTAATTTTTGCACCGATAAGTTTGGGAATTATTATCGGGCTATTCTTTGGTAAACAATTAGGAATATTTTTGTTTAGCTGGCTCTCAATTAAACTTGGAATAGCTTCAATACCCGAGGGAGTTACATGGAAACAAATTTATGGAGCTGCAATATTAGCTGGAATCGGGTTTACAATGTCTTTATTCATTACAAATTTGGCATTTTCAAATGAAGAACTAATTAACACCGCAAAAATTGGAATCTTGGTGGCTTCGTTAATCTCAGGTATACTAGGTTATTCATTACTTAAGTTTTCGAAAAAATAATCGAGTTAATTGTATATCACATAATTAGAAATGGGTATGAATTAGTTAGCTTATAATTAGAGATAAATTTTGTATTTTTAAAAATTGAGATAAAAAATATTAGTAATACGATAATCAAAAAAAGGAATGAGATGGATTTGAAACTTGAAAAACTAGAAAAATTTCATGGAAGAAAAGGCCCGGTTTTGTTAGTGATTATGGATGGTGTTGGATTAGGAAAGGAATACGATGGAAACGCTGTTTTTAAGGCTAAAACTCCTGTACTCGACAAATTAATGTCTTCAAAACTTTTCACTAAGCTTAAAGCTCACGGTCCTGCTGTGGGATTACCAAGTGACGATGATATGGGGAACAGCGAAGTTGGACATAATGCAATTGGTGCCGGAAGAATTTTTGCTCAAGGCGCAAAATTGGTTAATAAATCAATTGAAAGCGGTGAAATCTTCAAATCAGACGTATGGAAAAATGTAGCAAAGCACGGCAAAGAAGGAGGAACCGTTCATTTTCTCGGTTTATTATCTGATGGAAATGTTCACTCAAATATTAAACACTTATTCGAGCTAATAAATAAGTGCGCTGAAGAAGGAATTAAAAAAGTAAGAATTCATGCACTTGCTGATGGAAGAGATGTTCCGGGAAAATCGGCTTTAAATTATTTTGAACCGACTCAAGAATTGATGGATAAAATTTCGAAAGAAAAAGGTTTTGACTACAATTTTGGCTCCGGCGGCGGAAGAATGAAAGTCACTATGGATCGTTACAACGCTGATTGGGATATTGTAAAAAGAGGTTGGGAAGCTCATGTTTTAGGAATCGGAAGGAAATTCAAATCAGCAGCAGAAGCTATACAAACATTTTATGACGAAGACCCAAATATAATTGACCAATACTTAGATCCATTTGTAATTGTAGATGAGAATAATGAACCAATTGGTAAAATAAAAGATAATGATGCAGTTGTATGCATTAACTTCCGCGGCGATAGAGCGATTGAAATATCTCGAGCTTTTGAAGAAGAAAGCTTTGATAAATTTGACCGTGTTGAAACTCCAAAAGTTTACTATGCAGGAATGATGCAGTACGACGGCGATCTTCATATTCCTAAAAACTTCTTGGTTCAACCGCCAGAAATTGATCGCAGTATAAGTCAGTACCTTTGTGCTGAAAATGTAAAATCATTTGCAATTTCGGAAACTCAAAAATTCGGACATGTAACTTACTTTTGGAACGGAAACCGCTCCGGTTATATAAATAAATCTTTGGAAAAATACATTGAAATTCCATCCGACAAAATTGAGTTTGACAAGGCTCCCAAAATGAAAGCTGAAGAAATCACTCAAGAAACAATTAAACTTTTAAAGTCCGGCGAATATAAATTTGGAAGAATAAATTATCCAAATGGAGATATGGTCGGTCATACAGGAAATATGGATGCGGCAATTACAGCTGTTGAAACAACAGATACCGAAGTAGGTAAATTGTTAAAAGTGATTGAAGAAGTTGGTGGAGTTGCATTAATAACCGCTGATCATGGAAACTCTGATGAAATGTACACTGAGAAAAATGGAGTTAAAACTCCCAAAACTTCTCATACATTAAATCCTGTTCCGTTTATTATTTATGATCCGTCTTATAAAGATGAGTATAAAATGGCGGATGACATTCAAACTCCCGGATTAACAAATATTGCTTCTACGATTTTAAATCTTCTAGGATATAAAAAAGTAGATGATTATGATCCATCTTTAATTAAAATTAATTAATTTATTATTAGAGGTGCTGAAACTTCGGCACCTCTTTTTTAATTCGTTATAAATTGATGCCTAACAGAAAATTAGCCTTGACTTTCAACCTCATTTTCCCAATCTTTTCCAATGATTTTATGATAAATAGCACACTTATAAGGGAGCCTTACTAGATGCTCAAGAAATTTTTACTCATCACTTCTTTGTTCCTACTAACTGTTTTTCAAACATACGCCCAAACGTCAATTAGCAAATATGCCGGCGAGTTTATGGCAATTGGAGTGGGAGGCAGACCTCTTGGAATGGGCGGCGCTTATGTTGCAATTGCAAACGATGTAACTGCAGGTTACTACAATCCGGCCGGATTAGCTCACATAATTTATCCCGAAATTTCTATTATGCATGATGAAAGATTCGGCGGAATTGTGAACTATGATTATGCTTCCGTAGCTATTCCTTACGGAAAGGATATGAGTTTTGGTTTGAGCATAATGAGACTAGGCGTTGATGGAATACCGGATACCAGAGAAGCTTTAATTGATAAAAATACCGGGCAAGTTATTTATGATATAAACTTACCTTCTGCAAGATTGGATGTAAACAAGATTACCGAATTTAGTGATCAGGACTGGGCTTTTTATCTTACTTTCGCAAGAAGACATTCGGATAAATTTTATTACGGAGCAAATGTAAAGATAATTACAAAAAAATTAGCAGAATACTCTGCATATGGAATAGGTTTTGACGTCGGCGCATGGTATACTCCTTTCGATAAATTTTCACTCGGAGCAAATATTCAAGATGTTACAACAACATTAGTTGCCTGGAGTACAGGCAGAAACGAACTAATCTCCCCTACTGCAAAAGTTGGAGCAGCTTATCAATTAGGATTCCTGGGAGGCACATTTACTCCTGCGTTAGATTTTGATATCAGATTTGAAAACAGACAATATGCTTCTAACTTTAACGTCGGGCCGGTAAGTTTTGATATGCACGCCGGGCTGGAATATAACTTTAAAGATATTTTTGCAGTTCGTGCAGGTTATAATGATGTAAAACAATTTACTATTGGTGCGGGAATTAAGCTTCCTAAGCTAAACATAGATTACTCATTCGCTAAATTTAGCGATAAAGAAAGTTTAGGCGATACACATAGAATATCATTAATATTGACTTTAGAAGAACCGAAATTTTTAAGAAGTAATTAAAAGATAAGTTTTATTCGTTTTTGATCGGAGTAGTTAAATTATATTTTTCACTCCGATTTTTTATTTTAAAATTATTCCCCTTTATTTTTCAATGCATCTATTAAAGTATTCATCAATACATGGTTTTCAACCGGTTTTGTTAAAAACACATCTACCCCGGCGCTTATAGCATTATCTCGATCTTTTTTAAAAGCATGGGCGGACAAACAAATCACGGGAGTTTTTTCATAACCCGGCATTCGTCTCAATTCCTGTGTCAATTCTAATCCGTTTTTATTTCCCCTTAAAGAAATATCCATTAAGATAATATCAAATTTTGCATTTTTTAGATGATTGTAAAAGGACTGTTCCGAGTCGCAAATTTCTACATCAAAATTTTTTCTAAGAAACATTTCCAAAAATTTTTGATTTTCAAAATCGTCTTCAGTAATTAATATTTTCGGCTTGTTATTTTTTAATTCAGCCATTAAAATCCTCTCTATTCATTAAATTTAAGCGTAAAGATAGTACCCTTATTCTTAATACTTTGAACTTGAATTTTAGCATTGTTAAAATCAGCGAAACGTTTGCAAAGTGCTAACCCCAAACCATTTCCCTCAAAGGGACGATTATATCCCATAACTTCCTGAGAAAAAGGTGTAAATAACGTTTCCAAATACTCCTTAGAAATTCCAATACCTGAATCCTCTACATGAATTACAAATTTAGATTTCTCATCGTTTGCTAAACGAATTTTCACAAAACCCCGATCGGTATATTTAACAGCATTATCAATAAAATTAAGAATTATCTGATTTACTGCATAACCGTCACCATAAATAAAAGCATCTTCAGTTTCATTTTCAAACAATAATTGCAGTTTTTTTTCATTGGCTTCAGCTTCGCATTCTTTAATAACAGCGGAAATTATTTCAACTAAATCCAACTTGTCATTCCTTGCTTCATACGTTCCGGTTTGAAGTTGCGACATATTTAAGAGCTGATCAATAGTTCTAGTAAGTCTCTTACCGCTGCTTTCGATCGCATGAAAAGCGAAATGCAAATCCTCATTTATCTTATCATGAACTTCTTCATTGATCATAGAATTAAATCCGAGTATCGCAGTTAAAGGCGATCTGATCTCATGAGACATTTGAGCCAGAAAATATGATTTTATTTTTTCTGAATCCTCAGCTTTATTTAAAGCTTTTACCAATTGAGTTTCCGTTTCTTTCAATTCTGTAATATCGCTGCCGTAAATTTGTCCAATCTTCATCTCCGGAAAGCCATTTAAAGTAAATTTAATGAATTTTCCGTCTATTTTGGAAATTAAATCTTTCTTTTCTCCGTTTGATATAATTTCTTGCAGATTAACCGTTTTAATTTCAGGTATAATTGAATGCAAATCTTTACCGATAATACTTCCATTTTTCTTAAGCTCTAACCCGGCATCGTTTGCAAGAATAATTTTACCTTCTTCATCAAATCTAAAAACCGGATCGGGATCTAGTTCAGCGAATGCAGCCATTAACTGTGTATGCTTTGCTTTTAAATTGTTCTTTTCTTCATCAAAATGAACGCGCATTGGTATGATTACATATTTAAAGAATATAAAAATTACCAGCAGTATTATTACAACTAAAAGAAGAGAATAGATTATTGGATTATCTAATCTTAAAAACAATTCTGGGGTCGTCTTCTTTAAATATGATGAAGAAGATTCCGATAAGGATTTCAAAGGCTGTTGTAAGATAAAAATAAGTATATGCATCGGCAAAACCCAGTAGTACATTTAATATTTTTGTAATTATAGATATTTCATAAAAGATATAGCAATTAATGTAAATAATATTTAATGATTTTTTTCGTATGCAATCTAAGGAATAAATATCTTTTAATAAAATAACAAGTAATAAGTATAAATGTTATATAGACAATAAAACGAAATTAATTTAACTTATTGAGTAATATACGGAAACTAAAAGTAAGATCAAAATATTAAGAAAATGATATATTTAACTTTCTGTGAATGATCATTTATTTTTAATAAACTATAAGACCATAAAACAAAGAAAAAATCGTATAAATGATATTACTGTTTGAATGAAAAAATTTTCTTAAAACAAAGTTACTATATCACCATGGCTAGTAATAGTAAAATAATGGAAAATACTTTTGTTTCCACTGTCTGAAATGGAATAATTGCCCAAATAAAAATTGATAATATAAAAATCATCTTTTCGACTAAATTACAAACATCCTGGTGGACAATAATGACCACATATCTAAAGATAATCCACTATTTGTAATAGTCAATGCACTATCTCTAACTTCAAAAGTTGTAGTGGAAGAGCCGCCATCATTTAATAATTCATATACTTTAGAAGTGCTTAAGAATTTAAAAGGTTGTTCTTTAGAAATATTTAATTTGTGGACCGTAAATTATATTTCTATTCGAATCAAGAATGATGAGTTTGCCATCAATTATGTTATAAAGGAAATATTCCGGAGTTCTTTCAATTAGTTTTTTTACCACACTCGGTATTTAGGGTTATCGATTCTGTTACTTTTCCAAATTTGGCATTTGCTTCTGATTTTGTAAATATTTTGCCTACTGCTTTTGCATTTTGCGCGTAACTCATTGATGAAATTAGTACAAAACAAAATGTGATTAATAAAACGCCGATTTTCGATCTCTTCATAATTATCTCCCGGAATATTGTGTTTTAAATTCCGAGCAAAATAGACAACAGTGTGTACAAATTCAACATTTTTTTAATGAATGGTAAAAAAAACATGAAAGGTTGATTATAAGTCAATTTATTTTTGAAATCACTTTCTAATTTTAATTGTTATTCGCAAATCATCTTCTTTGAAGATAATAAAAAACAAACCTATCAATATTTCAAATACTGTCGTTAAATAGAAATAAAAATAGGCGTCTAAAACACCTGTAAAAAGATGTAGAACTTTTGTGATATTACTAAGTTGATAAAGAATTAGTATAGCAAAAAATGTTTTTATTTCCTTATATACTATCAAATGATTAACTGTTTTTTTAAATATGGCCGCTAAGATTATTGTATCTCCCAGGATATCAAGATAAAAATCCATATTGGGGACCTTGTTTTGATATAAAGTAATCCAGATTACAAGAGTAATCACAAATAAAATCATTTTTCGTTGCTTATAATTCGTTTCATATAAAGAGAACAGCATAAAAACGGATGCTATTATATAAATAATATTGCTAGTTGAATGAAATATTTTCCTCAATATAAGAGTTAGTGGATCTTGCATGGCTAAAAATAGGAAGAACCAAAATAACTTCTGCCCATACTGACGAATAGGAACAAATGTCCAAACCAAGATTGAAAAGTACAATACAAAGTAAGCAAGATTCATGTGATCTATATATAATTAAGATTTAGGTTAATAATTAAATTTTCATTTTTTAATTATAAAATTAATTCTGGGGTCATCTTCCTTGAAGATAATAAAAAATAAACCTATCAAGATTTCGAACGCTGTTGTTATATAAAAATAAGAGTATGCGTTTATGAAACCGCTAAAAAGGTTTAGTTCCTTAGTAATATTATTAAGTTGATAAAGGATCAATAAAGTAAAAAAGGTTTTAATTTCATGATTCTTAGTTAGATGATCTGCAAATTTTGTCAGAAGTATTACAAGGATTGCAAAATCTTCGAGAATAATTATATAAACATCGATATTATGAAAACCGCTTAAGATCAAACCAACACATAATAAAGTGAAAATACTAAGAAAGATAATTTTCCTCTTAAAATTATGCTTATAATCAATTAGAGAAAATATCATAAGAATTGATGCTATAATAAAAACAAGATTACTACCAGAATTCAAGATTTTTCTTATAATCAAAGTGATGGGGTCTTGTGTTGCTAAAAAAACAAAAAACCAAAATAGCCTCTGACGATATTGACGAATTGGAACAAATGTCCAAACCAAGATTGAAAAGTACATTACAGAGTAAGCAAGATTCATGTGATCTATATATAATTAAGATTTAGGTTATTAAATAAATTTTCATTTCTTAATTAGAAAATTGATTCTAGGGTCATCTTGTTTAAATATTATAAAAAATATGCCTATTAATATTTCGAATGCAGTTGTTATATAAAAATAAAAATAAGCATCAAACACACCGGTAAAAACATTTAGAATTTTTGTGATATTACTTAGTTGATAAAGAATTAATAAAGCATAAAATGTTTTAATTTCGTGATATTCTACTAAGCTCATTACAGTTTTCGCAAAAAAGATACCAAGGATAACAATTAACAAAAATACCGTCAAATATAAATCGATATTAGGTGTTTTGCTCTCGATTAAACCTAAACTTGATAAAGTTAAAATGAAAAAGAATATTATTTTTCTTTTTACATTTCGCTTATAATCAATCAGAGTATAGATCATGAGTATAGATGCAAAAATATAAACAAGGTTACTATTAGAATTAAAAATTGCTCTTAAAATTGTAGTGATAGGATCTGGAGCTGCCAAAACGACAAAAAACCAAAATAACTTTTGTTTATATTGTCTGAATGGAACAAGAATCCAAACAAACATAGAAGTATTAACTATAAAATCGATTAGGTTCATATTTAAATGGAATTAATTATTTGATATCTCGCTTCTCTATCGTTTTTTAATATTAAAACTAATTTTTGGATCATTTTGTTTAAATATTAAGAAGATTAAACCTATTAAAATTTCAAAGATTGTTGTTGCAACAAAATAAAATAACCGGTGATGTTGCCGCTACAATAGAACATACTTAAAAATATTGAAACTCGTAAAGTATTAATAAAACATTAAATATTTCTATTCTTCTTCTGAAATACTTCTTTTATCAAAATTTTTATTATTGCAAATTATTAGAATTAAGAGAACTTCACTAACAATTATCATATCAATATTATCGAAATAAATCAGGCAAATCAAAACGACGAGGCAAAATATAATAATAAGAACAAATTTATATTTTTTATAAATTTTATTAATCAGAGAATAGAGCATTAATAAAAGGAATGCTTATAATAAAATTATTAGAATGAAATAAATGCCCCCAAATTCGTGTTAATGGATCAATCATTGCTAAAAATACAAAATACCAAAAGTATTTTTGATTCCATTGTCTAAAAGGAATTAATGTCCAAACGAATATTGAAATGTATAATATTATTGAGTATACTTTAATATATATAGCCCCCAAATTTGCCGATTTTTTTACATGCTGAGGGTAAATGTAGATATGGAAGTTCATTAAATCCAAATAAGATATGATGATCGGTTAAATAATGTTTTAATTTTTATTTACCGATGAGTTCTTCAATTTTTGATAGTAAAAGATTGTTACCAACCGGCTTTTCTAGAAAATAATCAACACCGGCATCGTAGGCGTTTCCTTTATCTCTTTCCAACACGTGGGCAGAAAGACAAATAATAGGAATGAATTTATATTCGGGGGAAGTTTTAAGTTCAGAAGTAAGTTGTAATCCGTCTTTTTTCCCTTTGATAGAAATATCCATGATGATTAAGTCATATTTAGATTTGGAAAGATTTTCATAAAAACCAACTTCGGAACCGCAAAATGATAAAGCAAATTTTTTACCAAGGAAAATAGATAAAAACATTTGTGTGTCTTTGTCGTCTTCAACAATTAAGATTTTTTTTAATTCCGCCACACTTCCCCTTAAAAACAATTTTGGTAAAATAATATGAAACTTTAATAATTTTTAAAAAATGATTAGGAATATAATAACTGAGCAGGAAATAAAAATCAGTAATTTTACCTAGAAAAGAGTAGGAAGTCTTCCTATTTTTCAAGAAGAAAAGGACTTTAGACTTCACCTCTAGTATTTTCGGAAGAAATTTACGTTCGCCCATCATTTAAATAAAAATCGTTTTCAAATGCATATCTTGATAAAGCCGATGAAGTTCGCAGATTCAATTTTTGCATTAAGTTTCCCTTATGCGAATCGACTGTTCGTACGCTTATACCTAGTTTATCCGCAATTTCCTGGTTTGATAAACCTTCGGCAATATAATGCATTACTTCTTTCTCGCGTTTTGTAAGCATTATTTTTTCGTTTCCCTGTACATTCCCCGATTCATGCTTACTTACTAAACTTTCTAATATTAATTTTGAAAGGCTAGTACCAAAATATTTATTGCCTCCGGCAACTGTTTTTATTGCAAGAATCATTTCATCCTTACCCGTATTTTTATGAAGAATTCCCGAAGCTCCTTTTTTTAATGCGCTATAAAAATATTCTTCATTTTCGTGCATAGTTAAAACCAGAACATTCGTATTCGGAAATTTCTCTTTAATAACTCCGGTTGCTTCAATTCCCGAAACCTCCGGCATAGAGATATCAATCAGAACTACATCCGGCAAAAGCTTTCCAGTTTGCTCAATTGCTTCCTTGCCATTTTCTGCTTCACCAACTATTTTAATTTCGCTTAAGTCTTCAAGCAAACTTCTTATTCCTGCTCTAACCAGATAATGATCATCAACAATTAAAATTTTAATTTGATTCATGTTTCTCCTTCAATGGTATTTCGACAATAATTTCTGTTCCCGATCCGACGCGAGAGTCGGTAATAAGTTTGCCATCAAATGATAATGCTCGTTCAGACATATTCATTAAACCCATGCTGTTTTTTTTATGTTTATCTTCCTTAATTCTTTCAGGGTCAAAACCAATTCCGTCATCTTCAACCATCAGTCTTATAAAACCTGGATGCTTCACTAATTGAACACTAAATTCTTTGGCGCGCGAGTGTTTTACAATATTGTTAAGAGCTTCCTGCGCAATTCTATAAATTCCGGTTTCTACTTCCGAGTCAAGGCGTTCATCAAACTTAATAGCTTGAAAGAATCCTTTTATATTGCTCTTCTTCGAAATTTCTGTACATAAATGTTTTAATGAAGGAACTAAACCAAAATCATCCAAGATTCGTGGCTTAAGTTTGTAGGAAATTTCCTTTATCTCCGACATTGCATGATCAACTAGTTCAGAAATATCTTTTATCTTTTCTACTTTTAAACCAATTCTAGCTTCTTCTTCTTTTAATAATTCCAGATTAAGTTTTATTGATGTCAATATTTGTCCGAAATTATCGTGAAGTTCCATAGAAATTTTTTGCTTTTCTTGTTCCTGTACTTTCTGAATATGGTTTGATAGGTCGCGTAATTTTTTTCTTGAAAACGTTAGTTCTTCTTCAATTACTTTTCTTTGTGTAATATCGTTACAATAAATTTGTCCGAAATTCATTTCCGGAACACCTTTAACGATTATATCATAGTAACCGTTGTTTATACGAGTTGAGTAATGATAAATTTCACCAAAAGAAATACATTTATCATGTTCAAAATGTTGTAAACATTTAAAGATCTCTTCAACTTTTGTACCTTCCCATCTGGGATTAGGAAGTAATTTTCTTCCCGCTTTATTTGCTATCATGATATATCCTTCCGTATCGAATCTAAATACAGGTTCAGGATCCAGTTCAGCAAATAATGCCATTAGCCGGGCATTTCGTAACTCTAAATTTTCCTTTTCTTCTTTGTGTGTTTTTTGAAGCGGGATAATTATGTGAACATAAAAGATATAAATTAGTCCAAGTAAAGCTAGGCTTAACAAAATCGATATGATTATTGGATTGCTTAAACTGAAGAACAAATTTTGTGTTGCCATACTTAAAAACATTACAAAAACCCTGGTATCAAGAAGTGATTTTCTTCTCAGATTATGGGTTGATAAAAACGGCTGTTATTTCATCCCAAATTTTTGCTAATTTTAAAACCGGTTTTAAAATATTTTAATTTTAGCAATTTTAATTTCAAATATAATTACGAAAATAAGTTTAAATGTTGTAATTATCTATATAAAAATAACTTATATATTAAAGCAAATGTTTAACGAATTTCAATCAATTGGTAAATTACTTTTAATAGGTGGAGCGTTCTTAATTATAATGGGACTGTTTTTCTTGTTTGGTGATAAACTTCCATTTTTAGGAAAGCTTCCCGGAGATATAATTATAAAAAAGAAAAACTTTACGTTTTATTTTCCAATAGTAACGTCAATTATTCTTAGCCTATTTATCAGTTTAATTCTATATCTTTTTAGGAAGTAAAAATATTTTAGCGAGAATATACGGAGGCAACTTAAAATATATTAAATTGCCTCATCAAAAAGCAGATTACGATTTTTTAAGAAGTGTTTCTATTTCGCTCTTCAACACGCTTTTAGGCATTAAGCCAACATGTCTTTTTACAATGTTGCCATCCTGATCAATAACAAATGATGTTGGAATACTTTCAATATTTCCGTAATCGGAAACTATGTTTTCATTTCCGTAAACAACAGGATAATTTATACCAACATTCTTAATGAAAGGAACAACTTGAGATTTTGAATCAGTATCTAATGAAACACCAATTACAACTAATTTGCCTTTGTATGTTTTTTGAAGATCAATTAAATCGGGAATTCCTCTTCTACAAGGCGGACACCATGTTGCCCAAAAATCTAACAGAACAACCTGACCTTTATAATCGCTTAAAGTAATTTTTTTACCTTTTGTATCTACCATAGAAAAATCTGGAGCTTTATTACTTGAATCCGTATCTTTATTTACAACATTGGTAGCAGAAATATTTTTATTTTCTTTAGGTGCTTCCTTCTTTGTATTGCAGCCAAATAAAACCATCGATGATAGCAACAGCACAAAAACGCTTAATTTCTTTAACATCTTTTCTCCTAATATTTTGAAAAATCTAAACTATTTTTTTGTATTAGTATCTAATTGCAAATTCTTGCTTATTGCTGTATCAGGACCTCTCTCAGAAGAAGGAGTATAACTCGGAGGGTAAGGTCCGTGATCAGGAACGCTTCGAGTATTATTCACAATAAAAAATACTATTAAAATTATTATTACAACGGCAGTCCAGAAAGTATTTTGATATTTGGGATCAATAAAGTGTTTTTTAACAGGTTTTGTTTTACCGATTTGTCTCTCTCTTGGTTTGCCTTTTTTCTGAGCCATAAGTTTTTTGCTTTATTTGATGATAAAAGAATTAATTAGTTTCATAAAAATAAGAAAATTGAGCCTTAAATGAGCAAAATTATTGAAAACAAAAAGGTTAAATTAGAATAAATTCAGCTGAGAATTATTCTTATTCTGAAATTGTGTTGTAGACAACTCATAAATTCGCTTATTTATTCCATACTTTTTACACGAAATTTTGAAAAGGTTTTCTATAGCATCCTTAATTTCGCCTTCACCTACAAATCTTTTCCCAAACTCAGAATCATTTAATTTTCCGCCGCGTACATCTTTTATTTTGTTAATTACCTTTGAAGCTCTATCCGGAAATTCATTTTGAAGCCATTCTAAAAATAAATCTTTAACCGAATATGGTAGTCTTAACATAATCCAACTAGCAAAAGTTGCACCATTTTCTGAAGCTGCTTTTAATATTGCAGGAGTTTCTTCGTCTGTTAATCCCGGAATTATGGGAGCTACATTAACACCAACCGGAATGTTATTTTTAGCCAGTTCCGCAATAGCTTCTAGTTTTTTAGTTGGTGCAGATGTTCGAGGCTCCATTTTTGAGCAAAGTTCTTTATTCAAACTTGTAATTGAAATCATCACATTTATAAGATTCATTTTTGCTAATTCAGAAAGAATATCAATGTCTCTCCGTATCAAAGCATTTTTTGTAATGATAGCTACCGGATTTTTATAATCGAGACAAACTTGTAAAGCTTTGCGCGTAATTTGTAATTTTTTTTCAACAGGCTGATAACAATCTGTATTTCCGGAAAACATTAACATCTTTGGGAAATAATTTTTCTTGTTAAAAGTTTCTTCAAGCAATTTAGGCGCGTCTTCTTTTACCATTATTTTAGTTTCAAAATCAAGGCCGGAAGAAAATCCCAGAAATTCATGCGTGGGACGAGCATAGCAATATATGCAGCCATGTTCGCAGCCTCGATAAGGATTAAAAGAATAATCGAAATACAAATCTTCGCTATCGTTTTTAGATATTACGGATTTTGAATCGTCTTTATAGAAAATGGTCTCAATTTTTCTTTCATCAGGAGAATCATAATAAAGCGAGTCATCTTCAAATACAGAATAGTCTACGGAAATTGATTCAAATCGGTTTTTAGGATTATATTGTGAGCTTCTTCCGCGAACTTTTTGAGGCATATAGATCTTTTTTAATGTTAAGTTAAACAAAACATCAATTCAAAATTAGGAAGAAATTTTGATCTATATTGTAATTTGGAAAGTAGAGTAAACAAGAATTACCGTCCGATTCTAGAAAATTTATCTAGAATCAGACTTTAGCAAAAATTTTTGTTGTAATTCTTTTTAGTGCTGAGTTGTAGTTATTACTGTTTTCTTTTCAATTTGTAAGCAATATATGATCCACCAATTAAGAGTACAGAAGATCCCGCAAAAACAGTTAACGAAGAAAGTACAATTGAGGATAAATCCATTTTAGGTCCCTCCTAAAAAAATAGAAAATAGTTTAATTTCTAAAAAGACCTTGCCTAAAATTGGCTTCCCTAAAGTCTAGTTTTCGCTCCCCACAAGCTTGAGGTAAACGTAAGCATTGAAAGTTTAAGAGTAAAGAGGGAGTGTCAAATATTTGGGATATTTTCGCTTAAAGGTAAATTATTATCGATAAGCGGCAGCATTTTTTGTGATATAAATCCACAATTTTGACACGATTCGTAAATTATTAAGTTCTTGTTTTATTAAGAATTAAGATCACTATTTAAAGATACTTAGTAAGTGTCTGTTTAATTAGTAACTTAGAAAATTTTCAACTAAAAATGTGTCAAATTTTTAGACGTTTTTTAAAAATGATTTCTTAAATTGAGAATAGTATCTTCTAATTGATATGATTTTGATGGGAAAAACGGCGAGTAGTAAAAAGTATTTTGGGTCTATTTATCAAAAAGGATTTGTCTTCTTATTTCTTTTTTTAAGTACGAATTTTTTGAATTCAAATTCAGCCACTCACTTAAATCGTCTTCGGTGTCAATATCAACCATTTGCTTTAAAATCTTAATGCTATTATTATTTTCCTTTAGTCGTGTTAATGTTTTTTCAAATACTTCATCAGTACTCCACATAATATCATCAAACAAAAAATCCAATTGCGTTTTTAAACCCAGCAAATAATATCCACCATCATTTGTAGGACCAATTATTGAATCAAAATTATCAAGAAATGAAAAAGCTTCGTTTATAATTTGATATGAAATTTCCGGCAAATCAGTTCCGATAATTATAACCTTTTCAGAACCTGATCGGAAAACATCTTCAAAAGCATTTTTCATCTTTTCGCCTAAATCTTTTCCGTATTGCTCCTTCAGTAAAAACTCATTCCCGATCCATTTTATAATTTTGTTTTCATCTTGTTTATCAGAATAGAACACATTTATGCTTGTTGTATTCGAAGAAAATTTTAAGCACTCACTAAAAGTATGCTCAGCGCAAATTTTGTAAAAACTCAACGCGTTATTTTCACCCAGAGATTTAGCAAGTCTTGTTTTAACTTTTCCTATTTCCGGATAGCGCGCAAAAATGATTATAGAATTTTTCTTCATAATTATTTTGAATTATTAAATAGCTCAGCAAAAATTGTTTTTAAAATTATTACGCTTGCCATAAAAGTTCCTTTAATGGTTCCGGTTACTTTCGATTTACCTATTCTTTTTCGATAACTTACGGGAAGTTCAACCACTCTTAGATTATTTTTTAATGCTTTTATTTGCATTTCTACCGTCCAGCCATACCACTTATCTTTCATTCCCAGCTTTAATAATTCATCAAATTTAATAGCCCTGAACGGTCCCAAATCTGTGTAATAGAAATTCCAAAATAGTTTTATCAAAACTCCTGCAACAATACTGCCTATTTGCGATTGAAAAGGCAGAGCTCCCTTTTCCCTTTTACCTAATCTTCTGCTTCCTACTACAAAATCATATTCGTCGGTTAAAATCGGTTGAACTAAAGATTCCATTTCTTCCGGATAATCGCTAAAATCTCCATCTAAAAAAACTATGACATCAATATTTTTATCCTTTAAATATTCTATTCCGGTTAAACAAGAAGCACCATAGCCTTGAAAATTTTCGTATAGAACTGTTGCACCCATTTTTTTTGCTTGCTCAGCGGTATTATCTTTTGAGTTATTGTTTACAACTATAATTTCAGAAACCAGCTCCTTTGGAATTTCTTCAATTACTTTTGCAATTGATTTTTCTTCATTAAATGCCGGAATTACAACAGCAATTTTCATAAAATATTTTTTGTGATTATTAATTGGTTAGTAAAATTAACTGGAAATATCAGAATGCAAAAATATGACTTTGGAATGGTTTCAATTCTACAAATAAGCCTTTTTCCCTAATATCATTAGCAGATCGATCATAAATTATATCAGTTAGTAAATCTTTCATTAAAAGAGAGGTTGAGTTATTATTAAAATTAAATTTAACTCTGCCATAAGAAATCTTATCTGCAAAATTTATTACAATCAATCTGCCTTCGCTTTCGTGTTTCCAAACCCAGGCAAAAAGGTTTTGATAAGAGAGATCATTCCCGCCAGCTGTAAGCGGTTCAGTCATTTCCCAATTTCCGTTAAAGAATATCTCTTCATTTGTAATTTGCAGTAACTTGCTATAAAAAGATTTTGCCGATGAAGAAATCTTTTCGATTGGCTCTCTGCCTAGCTGTACCGGCAGTTTAATTTTTTTCCCGACGAATTGTCCATCGTAGTAAAACTTCATGCCTTGAATTGTAGAAATTAGAACTGCTGCTGCATAAGATTTAGCTTTACCAAATTTTGTTACGGCTCTATTTTCATCGTGATTTTCTAAAAACCGCGCGGACTTAAATTGAAAATCCTGATCGGCTTTTAGATGATCTTTAATACCCTGAATATCATTATGCTCTAATCTATCAGTTAATCTTTTATCATAAGTAAAATCAAATCCGAGTTGTTGAAGCTCCCATTCCAAATCCCAATAAGCTTCTGCTAAGAAAACAAAATTTTCATTTTTCTGCTTAACTGTTGTTATTGCAGCTTCCCAAAATTCGTTCTTAAGCTTAGGGAATTTCTTAGTATCAATCGATCCGAACCAGGTATTGTTAAAAACATTATTTAAAGGCAGCATTGCCATGTCACATCTTACACCGTCGCAAATTTCGGAAATTTCAAGCAGCTTATCTGTCATAAAGATTCTTGCTTTAGTACTTGAGTAATTAACTTGAACCGTATCGGTCCACGCAGGAAAAAACGGATCTCTACCATGTGCAAGTATCATTTCCGAATCATATTTAGATCGGAAAAAAGAATCACTATCATTTGCAAGTAAATTATTATTTCCGTGCAAAAATATTTCCGGATTAGTTTTAATGAGCTGTGAACTTGCGGCAAAATGGTTAGGGATAAAATCAAGAAATAACTTTATTCCAAGCTTATTGAGTTCCGCCTTGAGTTCTAATAGTTCTTCTTTCGTACCTAACTTTGGGTTTACAACATAATCATCAATTGCAAATGGAGAACCGGTAATATCTTCTTTATTCCAGTCCTTCAAACTTTTAGTGTAACTTGTAACCAAACCTTCGCTAAAACAACATTCCTCAATTAAGTCATCGCATGTTTTCCAAATTCCCATGAGCCAAACTATTGTAATTCCTTTAGCGGAAAGTTCTTGAAAATATGAAATAGGAATTTTTGAAAATGTAATATTTTCACCAAACTGCTTGATCCAGATTCGTGTATTTACTTCGTAAAGTTTCGGATTCTTTAACATAGAATTATATTGTTTTCGTTTACACAAAAATAGGAATAAATTAAATTGGAATAATTGCAAAAAGCACAAAAAACAAAATATTAATCGTCCGAACGATATAAATCAGAACGAAATATTTACACTCCGAATGTAATATTTTCTTAGAGCAATGTAATTATTTCAGAATATAATATTTCGCTGGATTCAAGACAACTCCCAACAATTAAATAAAATAAACCAAATATAGCTGCCAAATACTCTTAAGTAACTATTTATTAAGGTTATTAAATACGCAACTAATCACTCTTATTAATTAACGAATTTGTATTTAATCTGCGAATTTGCGTGGTACAATTGTTGAAACAGTCAACAGACAAGCGGAAAAACATCCAGGCCACAAATAAACAAAGCCAATTTTCACCCAAACTGTTCTGCTACCAATTAAAAATAAAACCAGAAGAGGATGATAATGCCAACAGTGTCTGCAACGGAAAACATAATCAACAAGAATAGCGATTTACATACTTTTCTGAAAAAGAATGGTTTGGAATCGGAGATAGAACAATTTACAAACGATTCGGTAAATAAGTTAAAATTTTCATTAATAATTAAACCGGCCATAATATCTTTCGTCGCGCTAATTATTTCTTTTTTTATTGATGTATCCAATGTTCCAATTCTCGGAAATGTTTCTGATCAGTTAGCAAAATCATTTTTCCCCTCATGGCAGCCAACTGCAAATACAGTACAGCCTTTTAATTTTTGGTGGCTTCCAATAGTTGTTTACGTTTTATACATTTTCCTAGCTTATCTGGCCTTTAATAAATTAAAAGCTGAGGTTATTAGAACTCCGGCATCCGAAACTATAGACAGAATTATTACATCTTACACAAGCGTTACCGACAGCATCTCTACAGCCCTTCCTTTAATCGGAGCCGCTATTCTTTTACTGAGTATCAGAATGGGCCAAGATATTTTTCTCGGACTTTCTGTTCCGTTTGAGATTAAGGCATTAATAATTTTAGCTTTAGGGAAATTATTTGAACCAATTCTTGATCAGATGGGAATTGAGTTCCAGAATATTGTAAATCATGTTAGTGATATCAAAGAAAGATATTTCTCTCGCATTCAAACAGAAAATTCAAAACAAATACTAAATCGCTTAAACGGTCATGGCGCTCCGAATATAGAATCAAACATTACTGAAAACTCGCTAATGATGCTGAAACAATACAATGGAATGCTTGAAAAGACCTCACAACTAAGCGAAGTACTAGCAAAAAATTTCACATCACTTTATTCGATTATGGAAAAAGTGAAAAGTGTAGATAGCATTTCCAGCGAAAAGATAGATCAATTAAACGCAGTCTCACATTCAATAGTTCAAGCCGCTAACTCCTTGAGCGATGAAAAAACAATTAACGGACTGAAGCATTTAGAATCTATAGTTCTTAAAAAGTAACGGTAATAAAATGGTAAAAAAGAATAGAGACGCAAAATTTATAATCTATCAAGTACTTTACATCTTTGTTATTACGGTTCTAGCAATTAAGGGTGCGGATTTAAATCTACACGAAGTTGTATCCAAAGACAAAGTTGTTGATAAAAGTGTAAGAGATTCATTAGTAGTTTTAATAGATTCTCTTTACGCACAAGGATTAAAATTCGATATCAAAATCGATCCTAAACAAGTTGAAGAAGAGAATACCGAACTGAAAAACAAACTTGCTTCGTTGAATAATAAGGTTCAAAGTTTAACTACAAAGATAAAAGAGACAACGCCGGAAACTCCTCAGTTACCTACTAAAAAGCCTGAAGACAAAGAACAGACAATATTACAATCGCCAATTTCCGTTACTCAAACTTTCATCCAATACACATGGAATTTAGCTAAGAATACCGGAAGTGTTCCTACAGAAATTTATGATCCTTCAAATATGAGTAAGCCGCTGGTAACTATTCCGCCAGGTCAGGAAAAGAAATTTAACTTAATGAGTCAAACATACGTTGTTGCAAAATTTGGAAGCCAGGAAGAAAAGATTAAAGTTTTACCCAACAAACCGCCTGTTGTAAAAATTGAAAGAGTTACAACTAAAATGGACGGATCAGATATTTACGTAAAAGACTTGCAGAGAATAACTGTATTCACCGTAACTATAAAAGACGAAAGACCGGATCAGTTAAAAGTTGTTCATTCGGGACCTATTTCTGTAGTCGGTCCGCAAAAAGATAACAGCGGAAACTTAGTTTATAATGTTTCCTTAAATATAGCTCCAACTCAAGCAAGGTATGATGATTGGATAGATAAGTACGGTGATTTAAGAGAAGCAGATGGAAGATATAAAGCAAATTTCTTTTTTATTGTTACGGATAAAATTTCAAAAGACAGAGTTCAAGTCGGTGATTCATTTTACTTCACTGATTATTCAAGATAATTCTAAAAACCGGATAAATACTTTATGCAAAAAAAACATTCTTTACTTTTACTGCTCGCATTTATAATTGCTTCATCAATAGGCTATACATTTGGACAAACAACTAACGATGAAGGAGAAAAAATTGTTTATTACCAGATGGAGCCGTTTAACGATAGTCTTTTTATAAAAATTCAAAAAGAAGTTTTTATTGATCCGCCGGACCCTAAAGCAGAAATCATAGTTGATTTACGCGATGCGAATAATCAAACAGTTTCTATTAAAGGAACTTTATACCCTTTTCTTGCTTTTACTCCTGAAACTAGAGCCAAGATCATAACTTATCCTTTCAAAATTAATTTAGAAGAGAATATAAATTTTGGAAGTGTATTCACAAGAGTATTTGAAAAGATGAGATTTAAAAAATTAGCTGCGCCGCCGTCTTATACTCAAATTTCGCCAACTCTGCAATATATAAATCCATTTTTACAGTTATTCGGAGGTGAACAATTTGGTATTCCGCTTAAGCAGGATATTGGAATTTCGTTTGGAATTGGAACTCCGTACTCCGGCCCGCTGGAGACAAATGTTGTTACCGCTGGCTTTCACATTTTAGGTTTTTATGCGGGAGGGTATGGACCGGTTAACGCATTTACTGATTTAAAAACTGAGAACAATCATAATAACATTTATTTTACAAACGGTTTTGAGTTAAGATATGTAATTCCGCTTGGAAACTTCTTTGAAATTGGCTATCTCAAATCAACAAAAAAATTCACTAATTCCGATAGATCTTATTTTGCTAAATATGATACTATGGGATATAAATCAAAATTTGTTGATGGTTCTTACGTAAACTGGGAGTTAAGATATCCTTTAAGAGTTTTAGGTTCAACAAGAGCAAAGTTTTATGTTTCTCAATATGTTAATGAATGGCATATTGGTTTCACCGGACGTGAATTATCATTGGCCGGAAGTACTTTTGATTTTCGATTTGATGCAATGCCTCATAGCGATGTAAGACAACCGCAATATGTTGTTGATATTTTAGTGCAAAGGATTGCAGAAAATTGGGGATTCAGTGCATTTGCAATCGGACCTTCGGCGATTTTTTCAACTACGAATAAAGGAAGATTCGGTATAACTTCAATTTTCCTGAACTTTAGATTAAAAGTAGGAACTTCTTTATAGAATATATTTACCGGGTTTGAGACTCTCCAGCCGAGCCCGGTAAACAACTTATAATAGACTTGCAGCTTCTTTATCCAATAACCACTCCAAAGTTCCATCAACCGGTTTAACACTTGCAGCGGGATAACTTTTGCTTATAGGATTTCCCTTAATAATATCCGACAAAATTCTTGATTTATCTTTTCCCGTAATAATAAACGATATTCTTTTAGCATTATTAATTACATCCATTGTTAAAGAGATTCTTTTTTGTCCGGATTCGGGTTGAGTTGCAACGCCGCAATAATTTGAATAGATAAAAGAGAAATGTTGATTTGGAAAAATAGACGCTGTGTGCCCATCTGTTCCCATACCCAGTAGTATCCAATCAAATCTAGGAATATTATTTTTACCTTTGGTCAGAGTAGAATCAAGTTCTTTAGCATACCTGATAGCTTCTTCATTCGGATCATTTTCTCCTTGTATACGATGAATGTTTTCTGCCGGAATATTAATTTTATCAAGCATACTTTTCTTGGTATTGCCAAAGTTACTTTGATTATCCGAAGGAGGGACGCACCTTTCATCGCACCAAAAAACATCTAAATTTTTCCATTCAATACTTTCGCTAAATTCTGGTTGTGCTAGTTTTCTAAAAAGTATAAATGGTGTACTTCCACCGGAAATAGAAAGAAAAAACTTGTTACTGTCATGATTAATTACACTATTTAAATTAGCTGCCATATTATCTGCTAACTCTTCAGCGGAATCATATATTTTAATATTATTATTCATAAAACTTTTTAATTAATTATCTTTTTATGAAGGTAAATGATTTACAATAAAAATGTTAGGTCAAATGTCACAAAATATTCAAACTATTATTCCTAATGCGGTTTGAATTCATAAAGAATAAATTGGATCACAAAACTAAGCTAAGATTTATGTAAATTTGTAATTATAATTTGCTAAGTTAAAATCATTTCCAAACCAAAATCTATATGAAACAATCAATTATACTTTGGATAAGTGCAATAGTAATAACTTTTTTAGCCGGATATTTGCAAAGCACTACGAGTCCAACTTATCCTGCAGCCGGAGCAATTAGTATTGAAGGTAAAAGAGTATCATATTTGTTTGATAAAGTTTATCGAGGGCATGACGGCTATTCTGTCTGGATTGAAAGCGAATTAAAAGATATATCTGGTAATTTAGAATGGAGAGATAAAGGAACCGAGAACTGGAATAACGTTCCTTTTGTCGATTCAGCCGGAATAATTTCAGCAAAAATTCCTAACCATCCTCCATTAAGCAAAGTAGAATATAGAGCTAAAATAGACTACAAAGGAAAAACTTATTTAGCACCTGAAACAAAAATAATTACGATTACATTTTTCGGAAAAGTATCGCCTCAAATAATGGTTTGGTATTTTATCACTTTGATGGGCGGTATATTATTAGCTGTGAGATCAGGTTTAGAGTATTTTAATGATCAAGGTAGATCACGAATAAAGATGTACACGATTTTCACAACTATTTCTTTTTTTCTATTCACTTTAGCTATGAGTCCGGTAAAAAGATCGTCAGAACTTGGAGTGATAGGAAAATCCCAGAGCATACCCATTACATCAATGTTCACGCCGGGATCTCTAATCCTATTTATAGTTTGGATTGCCGCATTAATTCTAGTCTTCAACTGGAAGAAAGGGAAATTATCAGCGCTCATTGCAGCAATACTTACGCTAATAGTTTTTCAGTTCGGCGGATTCTAAGTTTACTTCAACAAGTTTATAACTTTTGAATGGACTTCCTGCGTAGCGGCAATGATGCTGTCTCCGTTCACCGGATCACCTCCGTTATAATCTGTAATAATTCCGCCTGCACCTTTAATTATAGGTATTAACGCCATTTTATCCCAATCCGACATAATTGGATCGATCATAATATCGGCAAAACCGGTAGCAACCAAATAATAGCCATAACAATCACCCCAATTGCGATAGATTTTTACTTTCTCAATCAAGTTTTCAAACTTATTAATATCTTTATACTTTTTAATATTCAAATGATCAGTTGTTAACAAAACAGAAGATTCGATATCCAATGTTTTCCTAACACTAACATCAACTCCATTTAGGGATGCTTTTTTATTATCGCCTATTAAAAATTCTTCCAGCACAGGTTGATTAATAACTCCGAGAATTGGATTACCATTTTTTAGAAGAGCTATTAATGTACCAAATGTAACAGAACCGCAAATAAAACTCTTAGTTCCATCAATTGGATCAAGAACCCATTGATATTCAGCGTTCTCATTATGCTTGCCAAATTCCTCACCTATTATTCCATGTTCTGGAAACTCTCGCATAATCTCTTCTCTCATAAGCTCTTCTGCTCTTTTATCGGCAATAGTGACAGGCGACGAATCAGTTTTTTGATCTACGTTAATTGGAGTTCTAAAATATCCGGAAATTACTGATCCGCTTGACTCTGCGAGATGTTTTGCAAATAGTTTATAATCTTCAAGTTCGTTCATAAAATCCCACCTAATTCCAAGTTTTAAAATTTAGTTTAAGTTAAGCAATGTTATTTAATTATAAAATATTGAGTTGTCTAAAACACAAGCAATAATGATATGAAATTTAAGGACATTAATATATAAACGTAAATTCAAATCAAGTTTAATAACGCTTTTTATGATAAATTTTAAAGAAAAATTAAGAATTCCTTTTGTGGGAAATAAACAATTATTATATTTGTGATCTAAATATTTCCAGAAATTGGAAATTTAATGGAGAGATGGCAGAGTGGTTGAATGCGGCGGTCTTGAAAACCGTTGAGGGTGCAAGCCTTCCCGGGGTTCGAATCCCTGTCTCTCCGCTTCAAATTTTAATACCCCGAAAATAGCGAATTTAAGCTGTTTTCGGGGTTTTTCATTTTAATCATGTACTGTATATACTGCCAAATAGGGTCAAAATTATGTGTGTTGGCCACAAAATGGCCACAACAATTTGAAAAATTTGTGAAAATTCCTAGGGTACTGGAAAATTAGCCACCCTTTGATTTGGCTATTTTTTTGAGCAACATTTCCATGAGATCACCCCCTCGATTATTGTAGAAATAGCATAATTCTAAGATATACATCTGCATATAGACCAATTTAATTCCGTTATAATTTTGTAGCTTTGTTTTCATTAGACTCATAAATCGCTCAACTTGTGAGATTTTCCCTTTATTTTTTCTAAGATTAAATGCCTTGTATGAGAATAGATACGATCGGTTGATATCTTTTTGTCTTTGAAATTGAATCAAATAACAATCCATTTTAATATCTATTTCGGCTCTACTTTTAATAAATTTTACTACTATACGATTAGATTCTTCAAATATAATTGCTTCAAATGAACGTGGTTTTAGAAATTTCAAATAATCATAAGTAATTATCTTCCTTAATTCATGTGAAATTTTAATCACCGTTTTAACATCGAAATTAAGCTCATTTACAATTTCATTTGTACCATAATCCATAGAGTATAATTTTAGAAATGCGATAAACTTTGCTGCACTTATCTGTTTTCCTTCTAAAAAACTACCCTTTCTTTTATTCCATTCTTTCTTACATGTATAACACTTTATCCTCCCTCTTCTAATTTGCCCGACCTTAATTGAATTACAATAAGGGCAGTTAGTAAAGTTTTGCAGTACACCTTTTTCTAATAAATAGCTCTCTGCTAATGATTCATCTTGTAGATATTTAGATAATTCTATTAAATTCACTCGTCCTCCTTATGAAAAAAGCCGTCATATATGACGGCTTTTTAAATAAATATTTGGTTTATATTTGGTTAACAGACTTAGCAATATGCTTTTCCTTACTTATGCCGACTCTGTCCCACATCTCAGGAGTTTCGGCAGCCAACCGAACAACTAATCCGGTTGATGATAACCGAGACTTTATTTTACTATAAAGATCAGCCCGAATACTTTCTTCATATCTAATCCGATCCTTTGGAAATTTAATTAAATTTTTATCGTTAAGGTTTAGATTGTTATTGGGATATACCGTATCAACAAGTTTTACTAGTTTGGTTTTAAATCTAACGGTACCAAAAGTAAAATCTTCAACCGCTGATAAGTTTATCTCTTTCTTTAACCTATCAACCAAATTCAAGTAGTCATGTTCATAATTTTGATAAATAATGATAGGCTCTATTACTATTTTTAGCAGAAAACCTTTTGTGTTCTGAATTTTTTTAGCGGCTTTAATTCTTTCATCTAGCGAGACCGCTCCTACCTCAAAATTATTTATCGCATATTCCGTATTAAAATTGATAGCGATTTTAACATTTTTCTTTGCCGGGTATTTGAGTATACCATCAACATTAGATGATTTGGTTCTAATATTTATTTGGATATTATTATGTTTCTTAAGGATACGGTTCAAATCACTGCTAAATTCAGTTAACGGATCTATTGCCAAGAAGTCTGTATATTCAGAAACGTTTAACCAAGGTAAAAATTTTCGGTTTAGCTTATAATATTTTTGAATTTTCTGTTTTAGGGATACTTCGAAGTCATCAATTTTTAATTTGGTTTCAAAAATGTATTTGAAATTATTACTAAGAAATTCAATCGATTTCGAGTCGGAATTAATTTTTTTTGCTATATACCTTTTTCTTAACCAATCAGCTGTTGATTTTAATTCTGGGGGTATTTTTAGTATGGTTTGATTGTGATACTTACTGAGCAAACTCCAAATTGTTAGAATCGACCTATGAACGTATTCTTCATAGCTAATTTGCTTCTCTAAATCGTCAATGTTCACATAAACCTCTTGCCATTTTCTTTGGAACATACTCCCCAGCAGATAACAGAAGCTGCAATTATAGGAGCAGTGCCAGCCCAATGTTAGTATAGAGCCCAAGTCTTCAACTATTTTCCCCGGTGACGCGAAGGTTGTTACAAAAGGCGTAGCCTTTCTAGTAGTAATAACAAGCGTTTCTTTCATATATTCTAATTGCTGTTTTTTATCAAAGTTAGCTGGAAATTTCGGTTGCTCACTTGTCAAAAATAATGTTTCTTTTATATTTAGTAATCTAGTTGCATTATCAATTATTTTTTTCGTTTTTGAATTATGAGCTGCTGATTTAGTAACTATTATTCTTTTAATATTTTGCATCTATATTCCTTATTTAATGAGCCTACTAATCTGTAGGCTCTGAGTTAATAATTCGGTCCAATTTTGAAACCTCTTTATGAAGTTTCATAGGATCTATTTTAGTATAATGATCAGTCATTGTTCGAGGCTTATGCCCTAACAAATATTGGCGAACGGTATAATCTACCCCAGCTTGCGCTAAGTGCGAATTAAAACTATGTCTCCATTTGTGCAAGGTTGCGTTCTTATTCAGCTTTGCGGAAACCGCAATTCTTTTACAAACAGTCAGCAGAGTTCTTTCACTTAATTTATCTCCGCTTAAGGAAGTAAAGACATACCCGTTTCTATTTTTAACGTAGAGCCTTCTCAATAAATCCGAAAGACTTTCACTCATTGGGAGATCTCTTTCCGAGCTCGCGGTCTTAGTTCTAAATGTCCCGTCAGACCGGATTTGGATGATTTTGTTCTCGAAGTCCACCCTATTCCATCGCAGAGAGCTAAGTTCCTCGAACCTCATTCCGGTAAGGAATAATCCGAGGAAAGCGTCTCTATACTTATTTTCCATTTCCTCGGCGAAAAATGATTTTATATCAGATTCATTATAATAATCATCTTCCCTTTCGAGTAAGCTTTTCTGCTTTTCCCTTTCCATCTTTATATGATCAAAAGGATTCTTATCAAGAATTTCCTTTTTAACTATATGATTAAACATCGATTTTACCGATTGCAGATAGAAGTTAGTTGTCTTGGGAGCTAAATTAGCAGATAGCAGTATCTCCTTGAACTTATCTGCGTGTAATCTTCCAAATTCATCTACTTTCGTTATACGTTCGGAGTCAAGGAATTCAGAGAACACCTTATACACGTTTTTATACTTATTGAATGTTTTGGGCGCAAGGGATTTCTTCTCCTTTTCAGCCTCACTCAACACAGAATCAAAACCGGTTGGGATCCTCCCCAACCCGGTCTTTGATAATTTCATAGTATATTTTTCTTGTTCAATCTTAGCGTTGAACGCTGTAGCATCTGTTTTCTTGTCAAAGGTAATACGCAACCTTTTCCCCGATATGTCTCTCACATCAGTTTGGTATTTACCATTTTTTAATTTGTTTACCGTACTCATCTACACTCCTTCTGTTAATATTCTAGCTAGTTCATTAACATGGATAAGATATCTGTCCCCGAATTTTACAGTCTTTATTTTTTGTGTATGTATCGCTTCACGGATGAAGTCGTAACTAACACCTAAGTGTTCTGCAGTTTCTTTTATTGAATAATTTATTTTCCGGGGATTGATTGACATCAGCAATTCCAAATTGCCTTTGTAATCAGATTCCATGGAGTGTATTGCATTATTTATTTTGCCTTTCTTAAGGTTATTTTGAACGATCATTAGTATCTTCATTTAACAATGAAGTTTTCATAAAGAAAACACACCATGCATTATCCAGTATTCTTATACCGGATTCTGCATGGATTATATATTATTTAATGTTTTTCAATTCCCATTATTTTTTAATGATACGGACTTTAGGCATTCTTCTCTTAGTTCCATCCATAATTTCCCAAATTTATTCTTGCCCCTCCCATGCACCATCTTTCCTCACACTTCCCCAAAATTTGCCGGAACCTCTAGGGTGTGTTGTGCAGTCTTCAATGATTAGTCTTTTCACCGGTTTCCTAATTTTTTTTTGAGTTCTGGGTATTGGCTTATTTTTAATTCAAGGCATAGTTTCATCCATAGCGAATATCCTCTGACCCCTATCCTATGTTTCTCTTTACTCTTTAATTTTTCCCGATGCTTCCGCGCTTTCATCTTCGCACTCATTGGAGACTTCTGGGCAATTATTTCTTTTTGGATATCTGGAAATTCTATCAAACCTGAGGCATTGAAATAGAGCTTCGCATGTTTTATACTCTACACCTTGATAAGTTATAGGGTGGGCGGACATGTTGGACAACCATCCGCTTTCAGCTTTTACCGTCGTAATTAGGATTTCTGAATCTTGAACTTGGTTGCTCTGAGCACTCGATACAGCTTCTAGTGAATTAGTATTTTCCCCAGTTTTCCCAACAGATTCGGCTGGGAGGTAGTAAACTATCTTCGCATCTCCACCGAATCTCCTTCTTCCCGATTGTATCCCAGTTCTTTTTAACACCTTTGTTACATCTGCTTGGGAATTGTAACCATTTATCGTGTCCTTTTCTGTGATCTCGTCAAAGAATTTTTCTGCGGAAATGTAATAGAATGCATTATCAGCTTTAAACACTTTTTCCTTATCTCTTTGATAAGTCTTAGCAAAGTTTATCAGCACTTCTCTACATTTATTTTTCGGAAGGTTTCTCTCTTCCGCTTCTTCCTTTTCTTGCAATGTGTAAATGTAGCTTGAGAGAAGTACTTGATAATTTGGTTTCCCAATAGGCTCCAGAGTCTTTAGAATCAAAAACAGCGGAGACCATTTATCTAATTCACGGTTTTTAAGCCCGCCGAGGATATCAATATTATTGATATCTTCTGCTAATGAGATTAGTTTTGCAGCATTTTTATGTAGCCACGCATTGATCTCTATCTTGACTTTAGCAAATTCACCTCGATCTACGTTTAGATCAGAAAAAGTATTTATTTTATTTGGAGCCGGTACCATATTTATCACTATGCATCTGCTCTCTAAAGTATCAATCGGCTTGGCAATGGCAGCTAGTATTTTAGGACAAAAAGTCGAATAATCTGATACGACATTTTTAATAGTAATCGCAAGCTTTCCATTTTTCTGGTAGCCGGAATTCAGTATATCAAAAGTTCTTTTATGAGCGGCGGATCTTTTTGAAAGATGTTCCACCTCATCAAGAAATAATGTCGGTTTTTCCGTATCAATAGTTCTGAAGATTGATGCTTCTGAAATACTCGAATAACTTTCCGGTTTTGATACCAGTTCATTCATCACCGCAATTAAGTTTGTTTTACCGGAGTCTTTTTCTCCTCTTAAGTTTAAGTACGGGATTTTGTAGAATAATTGGAAGCAATAAGTAAGTAAAATGTATGCTGCTATTATTATATATTCGTCTTCATTCTCTAAGTAAACATACTTTTTTAGAGTTTCAATGATTATTTGTATTATGTTAGCATCATTTTCCAGTACTTCGGATTTCACCTCGTCTTTGGCTGATTTCTCATCAGCATCTTCAGTTATTAGTGATAATTCTGCCGCTTTGTAATCCGGAAAGATTTCCCCGGTATTATTTATATATTCCTCTATTCCATTCTTTTCTGATTTTAAGAATGGTGTTCCTTTAATTTGTATGAAGTTCATCTTCCCGGTGAGCCTCTCTCCCGGGAATTTTATTTCATTATCAGTCTGATTTTCAGACGGTTCTATATTATTTTTTTGCGCCATTAAGCTCCTTTCTTGACTGTACAGGTTGTACACGATGTACACTCGGTTTATTTTTGGTACCTTGGTTAATTAAGTTTATTGTTTGCTGCTCGAGAGTCTCGATCAGATGCGAAACATTTGCCGATATTTCACCGATGAGTGCCTCACGAATTTCACCCATGAAAAATAGTTGTGATGACGCAGCTTGTTTATTTAAATGAATCATGGATAGAGCCGGCAAGGAATTAAATCCACATTCATTAAAGAGTTGCCCGTTCGAATTAAATACACTCTTATAGGATTCGAAGAATTCTTTGCCTAGTGATTTTTGCGTAACTAGTTTCGGAGCTTCGACCATATAAGCCATTAGCTGAATCTTATTTAATTCTCGGAAATTGATCGTAATATGGTAATTTTGATTAAAAATGGGTTCGATTCTTGAAGAATCTTTAACTATGTAAAAATCCTCTGCCTCTTCGAAGTCTCTGACATCTCTATCAAATACCATGTCTACAGGAACGACATTAGTGTCTTCATATTTAACGAGTTTTTGATTGTTAACTAAAATTATCGCCGATCTCGACTTTGTTGCCGGCTTAATTTTAATTGTTAAATTTTGTTTCCTTTTATTTGTCATATGTGCCTTTCGAATGATTATTAAAAAAATGAATT
>CAVUCE010000006.1:2500-441644 GCA_963739985.1 uncultured Ignavibacteriales bacterium | reverse complement strand
GATTTGAATGTTGGTTTGATATAAACACCAGCACCGCTAATAGTCTCACCGGTCACTCCGAGTTCGTGGAAACGAACGAAGAGTCGCTTGGCATTTTATCAATAATCTACAATGATTAAATTATTTGGGATATTCTTTGCTTCAATTATCAGACATCTACGATGTCTTTATTATATCTGTCATTTAAAAGAATTGTTTAAGTTTCATTCCATCGTAGGTAGGAAGCAATAAATTACACCGAATTACTAGGCAGATTCTTCAGTCGTCCGCTCACCATGACTTCCTCAGAATGACTAATGGCTTTGCTGGTGAAGAGTTGGGGTTTATATCCGGAGAGATTTCGGTCTTCAGCTTACAATAAACCCGGAAGGACAAATAATTCTGAAAGTAATAGATAATTGGCGATTATAAAAAGATATCACATAAGATGGGGACTTCTTTTTAGAAGCGTCAGAATTGCTATTCGTTTAAAAATAAAAAGCCCACCAAATAGGAGGGCTAAAAAGCATTTTCTAAACTAATTTTTAGTCTTGTTTTGCTACAACATTCACATATTTTCTATCGCCGCGTTTAGTTTCGAATTTAACCAAACCGTCGGCAACAGCAAAAAGAGTATCATCCCCGCCTTTTTGAACATTTAATCCGGGATGAAATTTAGTTCCTCTTTGTCTAACAAGAATATTACCGGCAAGCACGCTTTCGCCGCCAAATTTTTTAACACCTAGTCTTTGCGCATTACTATCTCTACCGTTTCTAGATGATCCTTGACCTTTTTTATGAGCCATTGTTTAATCTCCTATTTTAACTAACCGATCTTGGTAATTTCAATTTTTGTTAAATGTTGTCTATGACCATTTTTCTTATCGTATCCGGTTCTTCTTTTTTTCTTGAAGACAATTACCTTACCGTCTTTTAAATGCTCTAAAACTTTAGCTTTAACTTTTACGCCTTCAACAAATGGGCTGCCGACTTTTACATTTTTATCGTCGCTTAATAAAAGTACATTATCAAATGTAACACTTTTATTTGGTTCTTCTTGTAATCTGGGAACGTAATAAGTCGTGTTCTCAGCAACTTTAAATTGTTGTCCTAATATATCAACAACCGCAAACATTTTGACCTCTTCATTTCTAAATTAGAAAACAAAATTAACAAATTACTAATTCCAAGTCAATTCTTTTAATTAATATTTTACCCGTAAATGGTAATTAATGCATCCAGCGGACAAATAAGCTTCTAAATCATTACTTTTTAAGCAAAAACGAGAACTCTGATCCTTCGTTAAGTTTGCTTTTAACCTCAACTTTGGCACTATGAGCGTCTAAAATGTGTTTTACAATAGCTAAACCAAGCCCTGTTCCGCCAACAGAACGCGATCTTGCTTTATCAACACGGTAAAATCTTTCAAAAATTCTTTGTAAATCTTCCTCCGGAATTCCGATTCCCGTATCCCGGATTATGACTTTTGCAGATTTTGCTTCTTCTTCAACAATAACCTCTACACTTCCCTCTTCGGTGTACTTAATCGCGTTTTGGATCAAGTTTATAAAGACTTGCCGCAGCTTATTTTTATCGCCGAAAATCTGTAGATTTTCTCTGCATGGATGTAAAATTAAAGAAATATTTTTATCAGCAACCATAGGCTGTAATTCTTCAATCAAGTTTTTTAGATATTCCATCAAATCGAAATACCTAAAACTCATCCTCATTTCGCCTGATTCAATCATAGAAATATCTATTAAATCATTAAGCAAATTATTAAGATTTATTGTATGCTGATTTGCCTTTTCAAGGAAGTATTTATTTACATTTTCATCATTTATGGCGCCGTTAAGTAAAGTTTCTATATAACCTTGAACAGCAAATATAGGAGTTCTTAATTCGTGTGAAACGTTAGCAATAAATTCTGTTCTCACTCTTTGAAGTTTCTTCAGGTACTCAATATCACTTTTAGTTTTTTCAAACATAAGTTTAATATCTTCCTGAAGCATACTTAAATTTTTACTTAGTACTATTTCACTAGAATTTGTGTAGAAATTATTTCTGATGTTGTCGATAATTGAACGAATCTCAAGAAACTCTTTTCTGCGTTTTCTTCCAATAATATTTAAGAATATGAGAGATGCGATAATTAGCAGCAAAATTAATGTAATGTGTAAATAGATATGTTCAACCAAAAAGTTGAAAATAAGAAGTATTAAGATATCAAAGGCAAGCAATTGCCAGAAATAAACTCGCGATGATTGTAGATTTTTTTTAATATCAGTCAACACTTTTAAATCTGTATCCTACGCCTTTTACGGTCTCTATTAAGTCGGAATATTCCCCAAGTTTTTCTCTAATTTTTCTAATATGAACATCAACGGTTCTATCAACAACATAAACATCAGCTCCCCAAATATCTTTTAACAACACTTCTCTCGAAAAGACTCTTCCCGGATTGTTGGCAAAATAATACAAAATTTCGAATTCTTTACGTGGGAAAATTGTTTCTTTACCGTCAATACTTACAATATACTGTTCACGATCAATAACAAGCGGACCGGATTTTATAATTGGAGCCAGATTTTTATCATCAAGAGCTTTATCATTCTTACGAAGGTTAGATTTTACACGGGCAATTAGTTTCTTCGTAGAAATGGGTTTTTGGATATAATCATTTGCGCCAAGCTCCAGGCCTTTAATTTCGTCAACTTCCCCGGCTTTTGCGGTTAAAAATATGATTGGTGTGAATTCAAAACCGGCGGTTTCTCTTATTTTACGGCAAGCTTCATAACCGTCAAGTTTCGGCATCATAATATCAAGTATAATTAAATCCGGTTTTTCGGATATTTTTTCAAGCGCTTGAACTCCGTCGTAAGCTGTCAGAACTTCAAATCCCTCTTGCTTTAAATTATACTGAAGAAACTCTACAATATCTCTTTCATCGTCAACAAGTAAAATTTTGGTTGCCATAGTTTTTTCTTATTTTTAATCCATTTTATTTCAGTTATTCAATAATAAATCGCAATTAACAATCAATTATAGTAATCACGAATTTTACTGAATTAATAATTAAATAATTTTGGACTTAAAAGTACAGAAGAAAACCTAAAAGAAGTATTACTAAATTGTTAAGAAATAAACGCGCAATTCCTCTTACACCATGAAAAACTAGCCTGAAATCTTCACTTCGGAATTGTTTGAAGCAGATTTATACATAGCTTCCATAATTTTCATTCTGGATAATGCTTCATCGCCGGTAGAAAAAATAGGATTTAATCCTTTAACGGCTCCAATAAAACTTTTTAGTTCATTTAAATAAGATTTCTTAAATGAAGTCTGAGGGCTCTCTTTTTGAGAAGGAGTTAAATCAATAAATTGATCTTCAATTTTCTTTAGTACGCTAAAAGGATTTATTGAAGCAGTTCCCTTAGTTCCATAAATAGTTAGATGAAAAGCATTCTTTTCAGCCGGCAAAGACCAACTTGTTTCCATGTTTATTAATGCATGGTTTTTAAATCTAATTAAGCTGATTGAACTGTCTTCAACATTTTTTGTATGTTGATGAAAATTTTGGGTAGAAACTGTTTCAACGGGAGGATAATTTAAAAGCCAAAGAGAAAGATCTAATAATAAAATTCCAAGATCTATAATCACTCCTCCGCCGGATTCTTCCTTTTTCGTGAACCATTCTTCACTACTGCTTTGCCTTCTAATCCAGCTGCTCTTTACATAAAACGGATCGCCGATTTCACCTGAGTTTAACAAACTTCTTAAAAGCATGGCATCCGGTCTGTATCGCAGATTCATTCCAACCATAACTTTTTTATCAAACTTTCTTGCGGTTGTCATAATCTGTTTAGCTTCAGCGTGAGATCGGGCTAAAGGTTTCTCAATAAGAATATCTTTTTTAGCTTTTAAACAATCAATTGCAATTTCTTTGTGAGAACTTGTGGGTGTTGTAATTATAACAGCATCAATATCGGCTTTCTCAAGCATTTCTTTATAATCTCTGAAACGCTGAGTTATATTAAACTTATCACCGATTGTGTTTAATCGATTCTTATTGATTTCCGCTACAGCCGTTACTACAGCGTTATTTAATTTTGACAAATTTGGAAGGTGAACCAATTGGGCAATACTTCCTAAACCAATTACACCAATTTTTACTTTTGTCATTTTGCGAAGACCTCGTGATTATATTGGGTGTTTTCACAAAATACTTTTACTTTTTTCGCTATACCTTCTGGATCAATTTCTAAAATATGATGTAACTCAGCTTGTGTTCCGTGCTCAATAAATTCATCAGGTAAGCCAATTCGTAAAATATCATTCTTATAATTTTTGTCAGTAAAATATTCCGATACAGCACTGCCAAAACCACCATGTAAAGAGTTTTCTTCCAAAGTAACAATTTTGTGATGTCGTTTACCAATATCGTCTAGCATTTTTGTATCCAGCGGTTTTGCAAAACGCATATTTACAACTTCACAATGTACGCCTTCGGCTCCTAATTTTTCAGCAGCTTTATTTGAGTATTCAACCATAGAACCAAATGCTAACAAAGCAACATCTTTACCGTCTCTTAATTTTTCACCTTTTCCAATCTCAATTAAATCAAAGCCGGATTTAAGTTCTACGCCTAAAGCCGAACCTCTTGGATACCTAACCGCAATGGGACCATCTTTATATTTTGTAGCTGTAAAAAGCATGTCTCGTAATTCAGATTCATCCTTTGGAGCCATAATTACCATTCCCGGAATCATTCTTAAATATGAAATATCAAAAGCGCCGTGATGCGTTGGTCCGTCTGCTCCAACTAAACCTGCTCTATCCAGAACAAAAACTACATGTAAATGCTGTATAGCAACATCATGAATTATCTGATCGAATCCTCTTTGTAAAAAAGTAGAATAAATTGAAACAACAGGAATTATTCCTTGAGTTGCCATTCCGGCAGCAAATGTAACGGCATGCTCTTCAGCAATTCCTACATCGTAATAATTTTCCGGATGAACTTCGCGTAATTTATTCAAGCCCGTACCGTCCGGCATCGCTCCAGTAATTCCTACAACTTTTGGATTTTCATCGATAATTTGCACTAATGCATTTCCAAAAATTGAAGTGTAAGATGGAAGTCCACCGGATTTTTTAATAGCTTGTCCGGTAAGTTTATCAAAAGGGGTAGAAGCATGAAGTTTTTGAACATGTTCTTCTGCCGGTTTATATCCTTTTCCCTTTTGGGTTAAGGTATGAACCAAAATTGGTCCTTTTAGTTCTTTAACCTGCTCGAAAAGTTTAATTAATTGATGAACATTATGACCATTAACAGGACCGAAATATCTAAATCCTAAAGCTTCGAAAAGCATACCGGGAGTAACAACAGCTTTTATCCCGTTTTCTAATCTAACAGCAATTCTTCTTAATCTATCACCAAACTGATCTAATTTTCCGGTTAGATCCCAAATTTGCCCTTTGAATTTATTATAATCAGGATGCGCAATCATTTCCGTAAAATAATTTGAGATTTGCCAAACATTTGGAGCAATTGACATTTTGTTATCGTTTAAAACAACTATAAGATCAGTTTTAATTAAGCCAGAATTATTCATTGCTTCGTAAGCCATTCCGCCGGTCATAGCGCCATCACCCATAATAGCTACAACTTTACGGTTTTCTTTTTTCAAATCGCGTGCAGCAGCCATTCCCAGAGCAGCAGAGATTGAAGTAGAAGCATGTCCGGCTCCGAAAGAATCATATTCACTTTCATTTCTTTTTAGGAAGCCGCTAATTCCGTTTAATTTTCTAATTCTTTTAAGTGCTTCTTTTCTTCCGGTTAAAATTTTATGAGGATATGCTTGATGGCCTGTGTCCCAAACTATTTGATCATACGGAGTATTAAAAACTTTATGAAGAGCCACGGTAAGTTCAACGGTTCCTAAACCGCCGCCGAAATGTCCGCCAATTTCAGAAATAGTATCAATCAAATATTGACGAATATCTCCGCAAAGTACCTTGAGATCTTGACCTTCAATAGTTTTAATATCTTCAGGAAAATTTACCTTTGATAAAACTTTATACTTCCCCATATCACTCATTATTATAATTCTCCGACTTATTATTCATCTATTAACTCATCTTCACTTGAAGATAAACCTTCCAATTTCTTTTTTAGTTCCGTAACCTTAAGTTCAGCATTCTTAAGGGTTGAAAGACAGTCCTTAGAAAGTTCAATTCCTTCCTCATAAAGTTTTATAGCTTCATCAAGTCCAATTTCTTCACTTTCAAGTTGTTCCGATATTTCTTCGAGCTTATGAATTTTTGTTTCAAAATTATCTTTTGTAGAATTTTTTTTTGGCATAATCTATAAGTTTAAGTTCAATTTCTAGTTATTTTTTATTATTTATTTCAATTTCAGAATCGTAAAATTTTAATTTCATTGATTTCTGTAAATTTAATTTTTCAGCGCGAGTAATAAAATTGGAATCTTGTTTGACTAAAACAAACCCTTTTTTCAGTGATTTGTTCACATCATGAGATTCAACAGTTTTTGCAAGAAGCGAAAGTTTGTTACCGCTAACTAAAAGTTTTCTATCCATATTTTGCAGAAGACGATAATTTAAATTATCTACTTCTTGAGACCTTCTCCTAACAATATCAAGCGGCATTTTAAAACCGTATGAACTTAATGATTGAGAAATTTTTCGTTTGGAGTTATTCAAAATTTCTGTAATATTTTGAAAAGAATTATAGGAAAAATCATCAATAAAGGCAAAGAAGTCATCCTGGTTTGGAGTTGCTAATTCCATAGCAGCCGATGGAGTCGGAGCTCTTAAATCTGAGACAAAATCCGCTATTGTAAAATCAACTTCATGGCCGACTCCTGAAATAATTGGAATTCTTGAATCAAAAATAGCTCGAGCAACAATCTCTTCATTAAAAGCCCACAAATCTTCAATTGATCCGCCGCCTCTTCCAACTATTATTACATCAATATCGTCTCTTTCATTTAGCTGATTAATACTTTGTACAATCTCTTCCGCCGCACCGTTTCCTTGAACTTTTGCAGGAGCAATTACCAATTCAACCAGTGGAAATCTTCTTGATGCAACACTTATCATATCTTTAAAAGCCGCGGCGCCAATAGCTGTTACAATTCCTATTTTTTTAGGAAAAGCCGGAATTTCTTTTTTGAATTCCGAATCAAAAAGTCCTTCACCGGAAAGCTTTTGTTTTAACGCTTCAAAAGCTGCTTGCAACTCGCCGACTCCTGCAGGTTTCATGGAGCGGACATCTAACTGGTAATTTCCACGCGGAGGATAAACTGTAATTTTACCATTCAAGATTACTTTCATTCCATCTTGTGGAGTAAAGAAAACATAATTATTAAATCCTTTCCACATTGTACATGAAATTACAGCATTCGCATCCTTTAACGTAAAATACCAATGTCCGGATACATGAGCCTTAAATCCGGAGATTTCACCTTGAACCGAAATCTGGGAAAACTCTCCTTCAAGAGTTTGTTTTATTTGGGTTGTTAATTCAGAAACGGATAATATATTGCTTACTTCAAACATTAGTCAATTTCATCCTGAGAATTAGGTAGAGTTGAAAGTATATCTTTTATTTCTATTGCGGTGTAAATTAGTTTACTTGCTTCTTCGGAATCAGCCGAATCAAGTTCAAGCGAAATTGTAAGCCATTTAACAATTTCCGATAAACTAATTATTGCTTTGTTCACTGTATTTGTTTTATCGCTTATTGAAGACGCATTGCTAATTTTTTTATAGTCCACACTGAATTCAGTAAACGATTTTATCAATCTATATTTGATAACTTTAATCTCTAAAGAGCCTTTTAAGTTTTTGATAAAAGCTATTATTGAGATTAAGAAATTGTAGTATGAGGTTTTTAATTCTTTTTCCATTTTAATTTTTATTCTTCTTTTCTAAAAATTAAACAATATTGATGATGACGATTTGAAACCCATGCACTGTTAACACCTAAAGCAATTAAAGGCTTATCATCCTGAAGCCAGAGTTTTTCGTCTTTTAATATCCAGCTTTTTCCCCCGCGCTTAGTCAAAGAAATTGCCGTATCGTAAGCTAACGGAAATAGCCTTCCCTTATAATAAACATTATTAGTAATAATTGTAAGGTAACCATTATTCTTGGTCACGTCGTAAACTTCATCAAAAATTTTCGCTTGCTTCTCCAAGAATTCATTATAATCTTTAATATTACCTAAATCTGATTTACTCTTAGAATACTTTGTAGCTAAACCTTTATCACTTCTAATTTTTTGTCGCATTGAGTTGCGCTCTAATTGGTTCCAATAAGGCGGCGAAGTGATAACATAATCAAATTCAATCTCTCCGAGTCCGGCTTGATTCAAAATAGTTTTTAAATTTTCAGATGAACCTTTGAGCGGATTTATCGAGCTTTTGAACTTTTCTTTAAGAATTCGTTTTTTTGAAATAGCGTGATAATCTTTAGAAAGCTCTATCGCTGAACCGTTTCGATTCAAATTTCCAGCGGCAATTAGTGTACTGCCGGTTCCCATAAAAGGATCAAAAACCCATTCTCCTTCTTTAGTAAAAAAGGAAATAAATTCTTCTACTAAACTCTCGGGATATTTAGCAGGATGTAAAATCTCGTCGTTTTTTCTTCTGGGCGGGCGATGAATAAACCACGATTTGGTGAACTTAATCCATTCCTTACCGGTTAGATTATTAAGCTTATTTCTAAAGTTATATTTACCTCGTTTACCAAGATCAATATATAATTTTTCTTTTTCGGGCATTTATTTTTATTTGCGAGGTTTATTATTTTTCAATTTAACAGAACAAAATACAAATTAGATAAGTTATCATCAAAAATATTTTTGTCGTCTGTACTTGTTTTGTATTTGCGGAATTAGAATTTCATGCTGAATCCAAAAGTAGGAATTATCGGGAACATGTTATTAGCTTCTCTACCCAGAATTAAATTATTACTGACGAAATAATTGTAACCAATCACATTTTTCCTATTATAAACATTAACAACGTCTAAGTAAAAACTCCAATCCATGTTCCAAAAATTTGTAAAAGCAGTAAACCTGATATCAAGTCTGTGATAAGGTGGTTTACGAGCGTTCAGTTTATTATTGCCATAATTTATATCAAAAATTACTTGCTCAGGAGCATCGGGATTACTTAAAGATTTTCGTGTCGCAATTTCAGGAGTTTCGGGTATTCCGTCATTATTCTTATCGACTAAAATTATTCTTGGTTTTATTCCTACCGGCTCAGTATACGGAAAACCGGAACCGTATTGCCATCTTAACCCAAGATCCAGCCAGTTATTAAGTTTGTAATTTAGCACTATATTAACTGTATTTCTTTGATCAAATCTAAACGGGTATTCTTTTCCGTTTTCGAACATATTTGCAAAAGCAAAGGAATATGAAATCCACCCGGATAATCTATTATCATTTGCAATATTTTTCTTGGAAAGAAAAAACTCAATTCCGTATGATTCACCGACAGAATTATTAACCGGAATTTGCGTAACTGAATCACCTTTAACCGTACCGGGGTGAGTCCAGCCGCTAGAATACCTTGGATCTTTTCCCGGAATCCTTTCAGTCACATAAGTATTGCCACTAACAATTTGAGGATTTATCAAATTTCTAAAATCTTTGTAATAACCTTCAATCCTAACATTCCATTCGCTTGTCAGCCATCTCTCAATTCCAAGAACATAATGAGTAGCTTGCTCCGCATTTAACTGATTTGTATAAATATCAGATAAATCATAAAGTGTATTTTGATCTCTTATTTTTTCATATCCGGGCGATTGAAAATATAGTCCCCAAACCGCGCGAAGAGTTGTGAGTTTATCTAATGCATAAGACGCAGAGATTCTGGGAGCAAGGTAAGCTTTATTTAATATATCATAATAATCAAACCTGATTCCGGGTTGAATTGTAAATTTATTGTTAAAAGTAAAACTATTTTCTAGATATGCATGGTATTTCTTATAACTTGTTATTTTTGAAAGGTTCTGCAAGGATGATTTAAAGTTAGGATTTGCATTAAGTATTGCTTGTAACTGTGGGTCAAGGCTGAAATTAAAATCGATTCTATTTTGCAGAAAATCAATGCCTGCTCCCGCTTCAAATACGTTTTCTCCCCATAAATACGTAAACTTGTCATCAACTGCATATTTCTTAAATGAAAAATCGTTATTGAATTTAAAGTACAATAAATACGGAGCAAGTGTATCTGCAGCTATATTCTTAAAATTATTTCTATTGAGTGATGGGTCTAAAATCTCTGAGTTAAAATCTGTCAAACCTCCGTTTCTATACCATGAAACGATAAATTTATTCAGATAGTTTTTGGTGGGAGCATAGTGCCAAGCGAAAGCGAAAACATCATTTCTTGTCGTATTCGAGACCCCAATACTATCCGCTGTTTTTCTATTTTTTGCACTTACAACATTTACTCCGTCTCTAGAATAAATAGCATCAAAAATAAATTTATTGCCGTCATACGGTCCAATTACCAATTTTGATTGTATATCATAAAAATTAGGGAAAGAAACATTATCTTCAACTAATCCTGCTTTTTTAACAAAAGGTTCTACGATTAAATCGTAATAAGTTCTTCTGGAATCTACAATCCAACTCCCGTGTAAATTAAAAGGATTTTTCCCTTCCAATACTAAATTAGCATCCACAATTGATGTATTTAAACTTCCGGAAAGATAATTTTTATCTGAGCCTTCCCTATTTGTTACGTCCAGAACCGCGGAAAGTCTGTCACCGTATTTTGCCGGAAACCCGCCTGTAATTAGATTAACATCTGAGACTGCATCAGGATTGAACATACTGATTACACCATACAACCTGTACGGATTAAAAATTTCAATATCATCCATTATTATTAAATTTTGATCGGGTCCGCTTCCGCGAACTATAAGCTGGGATGAAAAATCATTTGGAGCTAATACACCGGGAAGCGTTTGAAGAGTTCTGAATACATCTTCTGCTGCACCGGGCAATACTTTTGCACTTCTAGGACTTAAATCTATTAAACTGGTTCTAGGATCTTTTTGGCTTTGGCGCTTTAACCCGGTAACTTCAACATCTTGTAATTGAATTTCAGTTTGCTCAAGTTTAATGTTAAGCTGTAATATTCTTCCTCTATAAACCTCAATATTTTCAATTTTACTAGAATAGCCAATTGCGCTAAATTTAACTTTGTAGTCGCCTATAGGAATAGATTTTAACGAATAGGTTCCATCTTCATTACTGCTAGTCCCATAATTCGTATCCAATAAAATTATATTAACGCCGGGAATTGTACTAGATTTTGAATCGGTAATTGTTCCCCTAATTCCCCCGGTTTGTGAGTATCCCACTATGCTGAGGTATAAAAAAATCGCAATAAAATATTTCATTAATTATCTTCATTTTCGAATGTCTATAACGATAAACAAAAAATAAGTTCAAATCATTCCAAAACTTTTTCATATCTCCAAAATACTCTTGAAACTTTTGCATTAGCATAATGCATATAAAAAGGAATCGGGCCTACCCATGGGATAATTGCCTTTATATATCCCATTTCTTTCAGATCCTTTAAACATTTTCTTAACAAGATTCCACCAATTCCTTTGCCCCTTAAAGAACTGTCGGTTCCCATTGGACCAAACCAACCGGTTCCTTTATTATTTGCTTCGTGGGCTGAAAACGCTTTTAGTTCACCGTTAACTTCTGTAATAAATAACGTTACCGGATCATTATTAAAACTCTCGGTAACTTCAGAAATCCATGCGTTAAAATTCTCACCAACCCAATTTAAAATTGTCTCTTTATCTTTCTGTTCAGCTCTCCGGCAAATAATATTCTCCTTTTCTAACTTTGCTTCCTCTTCAGTAGTATCAAAATCTTGAGCAATAAGATCTGCATTTAGATTAGAAGTATCTCCGAATTTCTTAAATCCGTTTCTCTCGAAAAAACAAACTGCTTCAGTATAAAATGGATCAACACCCGGCATAAAATAATTAGGATAAGTCTCATAAACTCGAATCGTCTTAATTCCATTATTTTTAAAGATTTCTTCAACATGTTTATAAAGATTAGTTGCAATTCCTTGTCTTCTGTAATTCGAATCAACGCATAATAATTTGACGTAACCAATTTTCCCTTTTCCTCTATCTTTAATAACACCTTGAATAAAACCTACAGGTTCGGTGTTTTTATCATCATAAGCCAACAGTGTTAGTTTCGGGTTATAATCTGCTTCGGTTAATACCTTTTCTCTAAACAGAAAATCGGGCATTACGTCCAAATCCATATTTTGGCGACAAAGTTTAGCGGCTGCTTTTAGTTCTGATTCTCTAAATATTTTTATTTCCATTTTAACCTCTATAAATAAACTGAAAAGAAACTTGAATATAAACCTATAGATATTTCATTAAAATTAAATGAAGAATCATTAGGTTTAAAGTTATATCTGTAACGAGAGTAAACAGTAAATGTGTTAAAAATTTTGAACCAGCCGATTGATATCTCCGGGCTAATTCCATTAAATCCTTTAAAATTAGTGAATGCATTTATTCCGGGCGCAACATACTCAACAAACGGAAAATCCATAAGATGTTTGTATCCAAGACGAAGATAGTTTTGCACATTGGAATTAAATACGTGTGTGTATTCCAAAGAAATATAATCAGTAGGATAACTAAATCCGCTTCCTCTAAATGAAATAACCGGGATTTCTTTTGTCAGCCCGAAATAATTATTTTGTCCGTCCCAAACAAACTCCGGTGAAGGTAAAGCGAAAATTGTTCCTCCGAATAGACAGAACAATAAAAAGTTTGAATCACTTTTTAACTTGATTTCTTTTGGTAAATCAAAATCGTACTTTTGACTTTTATACTCATGGCCAAGGGAATCTACAACCGTTATAATAAAAGGCACCGTCTTAGTTGTGAAATTTAAATTTGTAATATCAATTTTTATTTTATGATCTATTTCCGGTTTTTTAGCCACTTCGTAAGTATACTTATCTGCTATTTTCACACTCGATTTACAAGGTTCACTTGTAAAAAAGTACAACATAAAATTATGAGGAGTTTCGGGTGTCACAAAAGAATCAATTACATTTATTTCTACTGAATCCTGATCATCTTGTGCAAAAGCGAAAATAGAAACTGAAAGCAAACTAAGTACAATAAAAAGAAAAATCCTTCTCATAAATATCCCATTTGTAACTTTGAAGATTAAAATTTCTTAAGAAGCGTATAAATCAAATAACTTATTGAATAACAATTTTTTATCAAGACATTTTTAAATACTATAAACAAAAAGGTCATCTAAATTTAAGTAAAAAATAGATGACCTACAGATTATGTATATTAATGAATAGCCTAAATAACTTTAAAGCTTTCTTCCAAATCCATAATAATATCATCTACACTTTCCAATCCTATCGCCAATCTAATTCCACCGGGATGAATTCCATTCTCCAATAAACTATCTACAGGAACCATTGAGTGAGTCATTGAAGCAGGATGTTCCATAAGAGTACGAGTATGACCCAAACTCACCGCTAGTGTCATAGTATATGCGTTTTGAGCCGCGTAGTTCATAAATTTTTTCGCTTTGGATTTTGTTTCGTTAAGATCTATGCCTTTCAATACAAAATAGATCAAACTTCCCGGAGCAAAATTTCCGTTATAATCAACCATTTGTTTTTTAGCTAAATCATGATATTTATAATTCTTTAAACCCGGATAATTAACAAATTCTACTTTGGGATGCTTCTCTAAAAATTCAGCAATTCTCATAGCAGATTCAATTTGCCGATGAATCCTTATATGTAATGTCGGAAGACCATACGTCATGACAGTCCACGCGCTTTTATTATTGAGAACTGCTCCAAAATCTTTTCTGTAAAGAAGAATCATGTCTTTATACTTTTTCTTTCCAATCACAACTCCCCCCATATCGGTTCCAAATCCACCTAAACCTTTGGTTAAAGAATTGATTGAAAAGTTCGCCCCCAACTCAATCGGTCTCTGACAATAAGGAGTTGCGAAAGTATTATCAACAACAATTCTGATCTTTTCATTCTCTTCCCTGTTCTTATTAAATTCATCAATAATGATTCTTGTACCTTTTATATCAATAATATCAAGATTAGGATTTGAAGGTGATTCTAAATAAATAACTCTTGTTTGAGGAGTAATTAGCTCTTTCAAAATTTCAATGTTTGTTAAATCAGTAAAAACTGTTTTGATATTATAACGCGGGTACCAATTTGTAAGCAACGAATAAGTGCAACCGTATAAAGTTTTGTGGGCAATTATTTCATCTCCGGATTTAGTGAGCATTCCAAGTATACCTGAAATAGCTCCCATACCTGTAGCGAAAGTTACAGCCATTTCACCTTTTTCAATATAGGCAAGATTTTCTTCCAGTATATCTTTATTAGGTTCGCCAAGTCTATCGTATATATAGATCGGCATTGGATCTACACCGGCATAAGGTGAGTTTGCAAACTCCTTAAATCCTTCGGCGCCTCGTTCTACTGAATCGAGACGATAAACAACGGATGATGATATTGGCGGAAGAATATGATGAGCGTAATCCCATTTTTTGGAGATATTTTTTCCATAGATAAGGTGTGTATCCATGGAATATTTTGTATCATCGACGGAATTTACGGGTACTTTCGATTTTGTCTCAGTTTCCATTTTAACTCCGAATTAAATTTTATTGTTATTAAAATTTACTGAGAAATTAATCGATTTAATAGGCTATTCGAATTGAATATAAAAAGAAATCCTTACGAAAATAATTTACTAAATTCGTAAGGATTATAAATATTCATAAAAGAAAAAGTTTATTTTAATGCATTTTCAACATCGGCAATCAGATCTTCCAAATCTTCAATTCCGACAGAAAAACGTACAAGACTTTCAGTAATTCCCATCGCATCTCTTTCGGCTTTTGGCACTGCAGCATGAGTCATGCTAGCCGGATGACTTATTAAACTTTCAACTCCGCCTAAGCTTTCACCTAGAGTGAATATCTTTACATTTTTTAAAATCTTTTTTGCCTTTTCAACATCACCAAAATCAGCTGATATCATTCCGCCAAAACCCTTCATTTGTTTCTTAGCTAATTCGTGGTGCGGATGCGATTCTAATCCAGGGTAATAAACTTTTACAGCAAGTTTGGAATCTTCCAAATACTTGGCAAAAGCAATTGCATTTTGGTTGTGTCTTTCCATTCTTACCGCTAAAGTTTTTGTAGATCGCAGAACTAACCAGCAATCGAAAGGAGATGGAACACCACCTGTTGCATTTTGAATATATCTTAATCGATCATGAATTTTATCATCACTAGTTACTATAATTCCGCCAATTACATCGCTGTGTCCGTTTATATACTTTGTTGAACTATGTAAAACGATATCGCATCCAAGAGTTAAAGGATTTTGAAAATACGGACTCATAAACGTATTATCAGTAACCGATATTAAATTATGTTTCTTAGCTATTTCCGCCGCGCCCGAAAGATCAGTTAAATTTAACATTGGATTTGTAGGAGTTTCCAGATAAAGCATTTTTGTATTTGGTTTTATTGCCTTTTCAATATTAGAAAGCTCACTAGTGTTTACCCAAGAATAACTAATACCGTAATCTTTCATAATCAATTCAAACAATCTGTAAGTCCCGCCGTAAACATTATTAGAAACAACAACATGATCGCCGGATTTTACTAAACTCATTAATGCATGAGTAGCAGCAAGACCGGATCCAAAAGCAATTCCATATTTTCCTTTTTCCAATGCTGCAATATTTTGTTCCATAGATTGACGTGTAAGATTATGAGTTCTACCGTATTCAAATCCTTTATTTTTCCCTAATTCTTCCTGCGCATAAGTTGATGTTTGATAAATTGGAGTAATTACCGCGCCGGTAACTCCATCAGGCTTTTGACCTGCATGAATTGCATCTGTTGAAAATCCCATATTAAATTCCTTCTTATTTTATCTTATGAATAATTAAGAAAAGTTTGCATGCTCAAGAATATCATATCTTGTGACAATATCTTTTATTCTACCGTATTCAGTAACAAGAACCGCCGGTGAATCACTTAAATATTTTTTTACAAGTTCAAGCTCAGTCCTTTCATCTAAAGCCGGAAATCCTTCACCCATTACTTCTTCGATTGTTGCATCTAATAGATTTGGATTATCAAGAAGGCTCGACATTAATTTTGCTTCTCTTATGCTGCCGACAGACTCTCCATTTTGGATAACCGGTAGTTGAGAAAACCCTGTATTATTTAATGCTTCCACAGCCACCTTTACTTTATCTTTAGTATTAAGTGAAATAAGTTCTTTTTTAAATCCATTACTTTTTGAAGCTATTATATCGTGAAGAGTTCTGATTTCATGCGGGAATAATCTTTTCTCTCTCAGCCATTCGTCACTATGAAATTTAGTTAAGTATCTTTCTCCAGTATCGCAAACCACAAAAACAACTACAGCATTTTCATCAAGTTCTTTTGCAACATCAAGAGTGATTCCTAAAATTGTTCCTGTACTGCCTCCGCAAAAAATACCTTCTTCTCTTGATAATAACCTTGCAAATTGAAATGAATCCTTATCGCTTATGTTTAATACTTTGTCGATATATTGAAAATGAACATTTGCAGGTAAACAATCTTGTCCGATTCCTTCAACTAAATATGGATTGCCTTCTATTAGTTCTTTATCCTCTTTATATTTTTTAAAGATCGATCCGTAAGGATCAGCACCGATAATTTGAATATCTTTATTTTTTTCTTTCAGATATCTTCCAACACCGCTAATTGTTCCGCCTGTTCCGATACCGGCAACAAAGTGTGTAATCTTTCCCTCGGTTTGTTCCCAGATTTCAGGACCGGTTGTTTTATAATGAATTTCGGGATTTGCCGGGTTTGAGTACTGATACATAAATATGGAGTTTGGAGTTTCTTTATTGATCTTTTTAGCTACTGTTATATAATAATCTGGGTGATCATGATGTACTGCATTTGAAACAACAATAACATCGCCTCCAAGGGCTTTGAGATAATTTATTTTTTCAGAGCTGACTTTATCAGTAACAACAAAAATTGATTTATATCCTTTTACCGCACAAGCTAAGGCAAGTCCTATTCCCGTATTACCACTAGTGGCTTCAATGACAGTTCCGCCGGGTTTTATTTTTCCACTTTTTTCCGCTTCTTCAAGCATGGCGAGACCAATTCTATCCTTTACGCTTCCGCCAGGATTTGCAGATTCAAGTTTTGCAAATATTTGAGGTTTTAAATCCTTATTTAATTTATTCAGTTTTATTAGGGGAGTTTGTCCGATAGCTTCGAGGATATTATTTTTAAAAATCATTTTGGGTCCCGTTTTTATGATTCAGTCCTAAACGCCTCCCCTAGCGAATAATTTAATCTTATTTAAGATACAATAATAATAAAATGAATTGAATGATTAAAGCTAGAGGATAAGGTTGGGATTTTATGAGAAAATAATTTAGCCTAATCATTCGTGGGAGATAATAACATTAAAGGGAATAAATTAAAGGGTTACAATAATTAGATATTTACTATTCAAAAGTATAACCGCGCAAAAACTCTTCTGCACTCAATCTTTTTTTACCTTCAAGCTGAAGCTCTAATATTTGAATTGTACCATTTCCCGATCCGATAAACAATTCTTTTTTAGTTTGTCGAATTTCTCCGGGCAATAACTCACTTAAATCATGTACCCTGGTTTTGTATACTTTTATTTGCTTATCATTATGGTAAAAATAAGCTCCCGGATATGGTGATAAACCACGAACTAGATTTTGAATTTCGATTGCAGATTTATTCCAATCAATTTTTGCAGTTTCTTTGGTAATCTTTGGTGCAGGTGAAGCAAGCTTATCATTTTGAGGCTGTAATTTATAATTTCCGGATTCGATTAAATCTATTGTCTTAAGAACCACTTCTGCACCCATTAAACTCATTCTATCATGCAAAGCACCAAAATCATCATCTTCAAATATTTCAATTTTTTCTTGTATGTAAATATTCCCGGTATCCACTTTATCATCTAGAGCAAAAGTTGTAACGCCGGTTTCTTTTTGTCCTTCAATTAACGCCCACTGAATTGGAGCCGCGCCTCTATAACTTGGCAGCAAAGATCCGTGAAGATTAAAAGAACCCCTGGGAGGGATAGAAAAAACTTCTCTAGGTAAAATTCTGAAAGCAACAACAACAAATAAATCAGGATAAAATGATTTTAGCTGCTCTATAAAATCTTCATCTTTTAATTTTACAGGTTGAAGTACCGGAATATTATTTTCAAGAGCAAATTGTTTTACTGCGGTGTATGTTACTTTTCTTCCTCTGCCTCGTTCTTTATCCGGAGTAGTTACAATTGCAACTAATTCGTGTTTGCTTTCAATTATCTTTTTTAATGACGGGATCGCAAAATCCGGCGTACCCATAAATACTATCTTCATATTACCAGACTATTATTGTTGCAATTGATAATCGAATCTTTCTGAAACCGGATACTCAAATTCAATTTTACGATTTTTTATTTTAAATATATCTCGTTTTAATTTCTTTTGAACAGGCTCCGGGACTAAATCGGTAAAAAGTATTCCCTGTAAATGATCATATTCGTGCTGCATAACTCTAGCTAAAAATTCGTCAGCTTCAATAATCTGCTCATTCATATTTGTATCGTAAAACTTAATCTTTATTGATTCCGGTCTTTCAACTTCAGCACGTATATCCGGAATACTCAAGCATCCTTCTTCAATAAAAACAGTCTCTTCTGATTTTTCCAATATCTCAGGATTTATCAATACCATTGGCTTCTGAGATTCATAACCCTCTATTCCGGATAAATCCAGAATGAAAATAGATTTATCAGCGCCAACCTGATTAGCAGCTAAACCAACTCCGTTTGCATTCTTCATGGTTTCGAACATGTCTCTAATAATTTCTATAGTTTTCATATCTACTTCATCAACACGGTTAACTTTCTTTCTTAATATTTTGTCGCCGTATAATGTTATAGGTAAAATAGCCATCGAGTCTCCTAATGATTATTAATCAATTTCATCTTTTTGTAAACCAACAAATAGAACAGGTTTTAATTCTTGCAAAATTTGAAGGTAAACTTAATATTTTCTATAATCCTTAAATTTAGCTTAATTTATACAATAAATTTAATTAAAACGCAGTGAATATAAAAACATGTAAAATTCATCACTTTTAAAGAAATGTTAAAGGTAAAAGAAAACGCTAGATAAAAGGAAAAAATGGGGTTTAGCCCAAAGAGCTTTTTATTTAACTAAGAAATTAACTCTTCTATTTTTTGTATTTCCCTCAGCTGTTTTATTTGATGCCGCTGCATTTTCTTCACCAAATCCCTTTGTACTTAATCTGTTAGTATTTATACCTTGTTTAACAAGATACTGAAGTACCGATTCCGCTCTTCTTGTTGAAAGCAAATTGTTATACTTTTTACTACCGATGCTGTCTGTATATCCGCGTATCTCAAGATTAACTCCCGGTTTGGATTTTAGTACTGCAGCTACGACATTAAGAATTGGATGAAATTCAGGCTGAACTTTAGATTGATTTAATTTGAAGTAAATAATAATTGTACTTAAACCGTTTTTAGTATACGGATAAACTTCCGCTGTCTTATCATTACTAATTTCGAGCGGCTTTATTGAAAAGCCTTTGATATTAGGATTTATAGTTGGAAATGTTAATCCTCTTAAACCTGAATAAGATTTTCCCGCATCAAAATTATCCGGTATGCCGAAATAATACTCCACGTTTGCCGAAGCAGTTAAATAACTTTCGGGAAACGTTCCTGTGTTGCCGGAATTTTTCAATCCGTCAAGGTATCCGCCGGAAGCGTGATATCCTATTTCAGTAACTAATTTCCAGGAAGCTTTAAGACTCCACTCGCTGCCGATAAACAGATTAAGCTCAGCCGCAGTTTTAGTTTTGGAAGGAGCGTCGGTAATATCTGCCGGGTAAGAAGGAGAAATCAATGTTCCTCCCACACCCGCACCAAGGTAAGGCGAAGCAAATGCTAAGGGAAAGAATTTGTATAGAAAATTAAGATCAAGCACAGCTATATTTGATCTCATAATTTCAGTGTTATTTTTTACGGGATTGTCATCGGTGTAGCTAAACATATTCCCCGGAATACGACCTTTCATGGAGAGATAGCTTCCTTTAAGTCTTAAAGCGATGTTGCCCGTAAAATTTCTTTGTAGAAAAACATTATACCCGAAATTTGAATTCTCCGGTTTAACAACTGATTTTTGAAACCTGGGATACGTTAATCCGAAAAACCCCACCGACCAGCTTGACTGATCCGACTGTGCAAAACTTTCAATCGAAAAGATTAACAATATTCCTAATATTAAAATCGATACTATTTTATTCATTTATATTCCTTTTTAATCTAAATTTATTTGCAAATGAATCATCGCCGGTTTTATTTTAACAGTACCATTTTCTTTGCGGAAAGGAACTCTTTACCGCTGCTGCTTTTTGTTGATAAGACATAAATGTACACACCGCTGGCAAGTCTACCGGAATTTAATTTATACTTGTGGTAGCCGGCAGCCTCTTCCTGGTTAACCATATCCAAAACTTTTCTACCCAAAATATCATAAAGTATAAGATGTACTTTTGATATTTCCGGAAGACTATATGTTATAGTGGTTGTGGGATTAAACGGATTAGGATAATTATGATATAAAAAATAAACCGACGGCACGATAATAATATCCCTTGTTAGCACATTACTGCTCAGTTTACCATCGCTTACTGTTATACTAATTGTCCTGTTTGATGAAACGGGAGTGCTTTTTTCATTTTCATATTTTATAGATCTTATTGCTGATTGATAGTTTGCTTTTGTATCTTTTCCGGTCAATATCAATGAAGCATTCTTTAGATCAAATGTGCCGGTAATGTTTCCAATCTTCTTATAAACCAGAGAATCTTTACCTTCTTCATAATTAGATGTTATTTTTACAACAGCACTATCAAGATTAGCATTATCTACATCGCTTAATGTTAAAGATGATGTGATTTGATACGCGTTTTTACCCTGTTTTATGTGAAGCGGCTTACTTTCTATATCAGCAATGACAGGGGCGTTATTAACCGCGTTGATAACAATATTCCGGGTCAATGTATCGCTATTAACGGCTCCGTCATTTACATAAAAAACCAACGTCCTAGCTGTTGTTGAAGGATTGCTGCTATTGTCCTTGTATTTAACCGATCTCAACGCACTCTCATAATTCGCTTTTGTATCATTACCGGTCAGCAGCATTGTACCGTTCCCTGAATTAAACGCTCCGGTTATATTTCCTACTGGATTATACGTTAGTATATCCTCGCCTTTATTATAATTTGAAGTTATACCAACAACCGCGCTTTTCATGTTCGTGTTGTCAACATCGCTTACACTGATTGTACCGGATACATTTACAGCTGGACCGCCTTCCGTATACTGCAAACCTGCTTTCTCTATTTGAGAAAGCACCGGCGCATCGTTCACTGCTATAATGTTAATGTTTCTTTTAACCGTATCGCTGTTTGATGCACCATCGTTTACATAAAAGCTTACTGTTCTCGGAGAAATTGAGGGGTTCTGACTAGTGTTAAGATATTTCACCGAACTTAGGGCCAATTGATAATTAGCTTTAGTATCAAGACCTGACAGCAGTATTTCGCCTTTCGAAGAATTAAATGTACCTTTAATATTACCTACTTTTGCATAAGCCAAAATATCTTCACCTTGAGTATAATTCGAATTGATAATTACTGCAGCGCTATCAAAATTTGTATTATCAACATCACTTACATTTAAGGTACTTGTTAACTGCAGCGCAGCATCACCTTCGGTAAATTTTAGTGGTTTTGTTTCTATATTAGCAAGTACGGGCGGATTATTTACAGCTATCACATTTATGTTTCTACTCTTCGTATTACTATTAGCGCTTCCGTCATTTATTACAAAGTTGACAGTCCTTATAGAAACCGAAGGATTACTGCTAGTGTTTTTGTACTGCACGCTTCTCAACGCCGACTGCCACTGTGCAAGTGTTGCGGTAACACCTGACGAGGTAAGAGTCAGAACACCGTTTGAAGTATTATATGATGAACTTATATTTCCGTAAACAGCGGAACTGGTATTTGAAAAGCTCAATACATCTTCACCGCTTGAATAATTACCCGTTATACTAACTGCCGCGCTCGCAAAGGTTGTATTATCAACGTCGGTAATTTTTAATGAGTCTGTTATTTTTTGTGAACCGCTTCCTTCAGTATAATTTAATTTAGTGGTTTCAATTTTAGAAAGTACAGGAGAATTGTTAACTGCAATTACATTTATATTCCTGCTAAGCGTATTACTATTAACAGTTCCGTCATTTACATAAAAACTTACTGTTCTTGCCGACGTTGAAGGATTGCTGCTGGTATTCAAATAATTTACTGATCTTAATGCCGATTGATAATTTGCTTTACTATCATTTCCGCTTAATACCATCTTCCCGCTGGAAGCATCAAAAACTCCGGCTATATTACCGATCTTAGTATAACTTAAAACATCCTCTCCGTTTTTATAATTAGCGGTAATACTAACAACCGCGCTGTCCATATTTGCATTATCAATATCGGTTACAGTAATTGTATTCGTGATTTGAGTTGCCGGATCACCTTCCTTATAACTTACTCCCTTTGTTTCAAGATTCGCAAGCACCGGGGAATTATTGACAGCTGTTACATTTATTTTCCTACTAAGCGTATTACTATTAACAGTTCCGTCATTTATCGTAAAACTTACTGTCCTTGCTGCCGTTGACGGGTTGCTGCTTGTATTTTTATATTTTACTGCTCTCAGCGCCGACTGCCATTGTGCAAGTGATGCTGTTGCTCCAGCTGAGGTTAATGTTAGTACTCCGGTTGTGCTGTTATAAGATGAGACTATATTTCCCATTGTGCTGCCGTCATTTGTAAAGCTTAATACATCTTCGCTGGCCGACAAACCGCTGGTGATTGAAACCATCGCGCTTGCTTGTGTTGTATTATCCACATCAGCTACTGTTATTGTGCCGCTTATTGCCGTTGCCGCATCACCCTCCTTGTAGCTTAGGGCTGTTCCTTCAATGGATGCAATAACCGGCGGGTTATTTACAGCAGTTACAGCAATGTTTCTTGTTACCGCAGTGCTGTTTGCCGAGCCGTCATTTATTATAAAACTTACTGTCCTTGCTGCCGTTGACGGGTTGCTGCTTGTATTTTTATATTTGACTGCTCTCAGCGCCGACTGCCATTGTGCAAGTGTTGCTGTTGCTCCAGCTGAGGTTAATGTTAGTACTCCGGTTGTACTGTTATAAGATGAGGCTATATTTCCCATTGTGCTGCCGTTATTTGTAAAGCTTAATACATCTTCGCCGTTGACAAAGTTGTTTGTTATACTTACAGTCGCGCTTGCTTGTGTTGTATTATCCACATCAGATACTGTTATTGAGCTGCTTATTGCCGTTGCCGCATCACCCTCCTTGTAGCTTAGGGCTGTTCCTTCAATGGATGCAATAACCGGCGGGTTATTTACAGCAGTAACAGCAATGTTTCTTGTTACCGCAGTGCTGTTTGCCGAGCCGTCATTTATTACAAAACTTACTGTCCTTGCTGCCGTTGATGGGTTGCTGCTTGTATTTTTATATTTGACTGCTCTCAGCGCCGACTGCCAATGCGCAAGTGTTGCTGTTGCTCCGGCTGAGGTTAATGTTAGTACTCCGGTTGTACTGTTATAAGATGAGGCTATATTTCCCATTGTGCTGCCGTTATTTGTAAAGCTTAATACATCTTCGCCGCTGACAAAGTTGTTTGTTATGACTTACAGTCGCGCTTGCTTGTGTTGTATTGTCTACGTCGGATACCGTAATTGAACTTGTTATTGCCGTTGCCGCATCACCCTCCTTGTAGCTTAAAGCTGTTCCTTCTATACCGGCTAACACCGGCCGATCGTTTACTGCTATTATTGTAATATTAACAGACTTTGAAACAAGAGCATAATCTTTTCCGTCAGAGGCATTATACCCGAAACTGTCAGGCCCGTTATAATTAGGCTGCGGAGTATAAAGAAGGTTTCCAATATTAGCCGCGGCTATTTCATCATTTACCGATACACCGGAACCGCTGAGAGTTAATGTACCGTGCGAAGGAAGCGATGTAATTTTAATTTTACTTAGCGCATCGCCGTCGGGATCCGAATATGCCGGCGTTGTGTTAAAAGACCTCACTGAAAATAACAGGCTATAATCTTCGCTTAACGTTTTCGAGATATCGGAAATTACCGGCGGCTGGTTAACTGTAAAGTGCGCTAAATTTGGCCGGTAACTGCCGCCGATAGTTGTAAAATTACCCCCGATGTATAAATCACCGGCGTTTACTGCGATTGATTGAACATAACCGTCCGCGTTGGGGTTCCACGTTGCGTCGGCGCTGCCGTCTGTGCTGTTAAGTTTAGCTATATAGTTCCTTGTCTGGCCCCCGATTGATGTAAATTGGCCTCCGGCATATATATTACTTCCGTTCACGACGATTGAATTGACTTGTGAGTTTGCGTTAGGGTTCCACGTTGCGTCGGCACTGCCGTTGGTGTTGTTAAGTTTGGCTATATAGTTTCTTGATTGGCCGCCGATTGATGTAAAAGCACCCCCGACATAGATATCGCTCCCGCTTACGGCGATTGAGGTAATATATGAGTTTGCATTAGGATTCCATGTTGCTTCCAAGCCTGCCGTCGGTATTGTTAAGTTTGCCTATAAAGCTCTATCCGGCCGCCGATATTAGATAAAGCAAAGTGCCTCCTGCATAGATATCACTGCCGCTTAGGGCGATTGAGGCAACACCGCCGTCTGCACCAGGATTCCATGTCGCGTCTGCGCTGCCGTCTGTGTTGTTAAGTTTGGCTAACCGCTTTCTGTTTCCGGCCTCCGATTGTTGAAAATTGCCCCCCTACATAGATATAACTCCCGCTTACGGCAATTGAAGTGACAAAGCTGTTTGGATTAGGATTCCATGATGCATCGGCGCTGCCGTTGGTGTTGTTAAGTTTAGCTATATAGTTCCTTGTCTGGCCGCCGATTGTTGTAAAACCACCCCCGGCATAGATATCGCTGCCGCTTACGGCGATTGATCGAACCGCGCTGTTTGCGTCAGGATTCCAGTTCGCATCTGCTTTGCCGGTTGTATTGTTAATTCTGGCTATATAGTTTCTTATTAGTCCGCCGATTGATTTAAAATCACCCCCTACATAGATATCGCTGCCGTTTATGGCGATGGTTCGAACGGTATTATCTGCATTAAGATTCCAGGTCCCGTCTGCTCTGCCGTCTGTATTGTTAAGTTTGGCTATATTGTATCTTGCCTGGCCCGCCGATTGTTGTGAAATTACCCCCTACATAGATATAACTCCCGCTTACGGCGATGGTATTGAACACTTCGGTTTGCATTAGGATTCCATGTTGCATCTGCGCTGCCGTCTGTGTTGTTAAGTTTGGCTATATAGTTTCTTGTCTGGCCGCCAATTGTTGTGAATAGACCTCCGGCATAGATATCACTACCGCTTACGGCAAGTGAATAAACAACACTGCTTGCATTAGGATTCCATGTTGCATCTGCGCTGCCGTCTGTGTTGTTAATTTTGGCAATATTGTTTCTTGTTAGTCCGCCGATTGATGTGAATTGACCTCCGGCATAGATATACCCCCCGCTTACGGCAAGTGAATAAACAGTGCTGTTTGGGTTAGGATTCCATGTTGCATCTGCGCTGCCGTCTGTGTTGTTAAGTTTGGCTATAAATTATCTTGCCTGGCCCCCGATTGTTGAAAATTGCCCCCCCACATAGATATAACCTCCGCTTACGGCAAGTGAAGTAACATAGCCGTTTGAGTTAGGATTCCATGTCGCGTCGGCGCTGCCGTCTGTGTTGTTAAGTTTGGCTATATGGTTTCTTGTCTGGCCGCCGATTGTTGTAAAATTTCCACCGGCATAGATATAACCACCGCTTACGGCAAGTGAATTAACCCCGCTGTTTGAGTTAGGATTCCATGCCGCGTCAACGGAACCGTCCGAATTTATATGAGCAATATTATTCCTTGTAAAACTCCCCACTTTTGTAAAAGCCCCGCCAATATACCAGCCGCCGCTTCCGTCGGAAACACATGTATAAATTTCCCCGTTTACTTTCGCGAAATTTGTATCAAGTGATACGTCTGTCGCGGTTAACTTAGCTCCGCCACCTGTATATGGTCCAATGTATGTAAAGCTTCCGCCGATATAAGTATAATTACCGTCAATTGCGATTGCATTAACGACCCCGTATGGTATCCAAGTTTTGCTGTCGGCTGTTTGCCCGGACATAACCCGGGTAAGCGATAATATTAATAAAGCACAGAAGGATAAAACTTTTGTAATTTTTGCCATGGTTGTCCCATATTTTTTATTAATAATTTCTTAGTCTCTTTATTTTATATATTACTTTTGCAATCCGATTGATTAATCATTCCGGCTGAAAAATATTACCGTTGTATTTCATTAATGTCGTTTCGAATGAATAATCTCTGAGTGAATAGTTCCCCTTCCTTAAACGGTTATGGATGTTATGGGACTGTACCGCAAAAATATCTGCCGAAGCTACTTCTCTCCATTTAGAGTAATTTTTACTTGCAAACAGGAAACAAAAGCTCTTATAACCGGAGAACGTACCGCTAACACACTCATAATAACTCCATAGAGTTTTCTATGATATTTTATAAAACTAAATTGCTATAACCGATGCGGGTTAATTTTTTCAACATTTTATTTACAGCCCTTAGAGCAAAGGAAATTTAATTTGAATTTGAAAAGTAAGGATCGGTTTTAAATCAAATAGAAAATAGCACTACATATTCATCGTAACTTCTTAGAATATAATAGCTATCAATTAAATATTCAAACTTCACTTGTGTTATCGGTCAATTCACAAATTTTTCCCACGAAGACAAATTCAGCATTACCCAATACAAATTATTAAGGTTTGCTATAAAGGACGGATCAGCAGAAGTGCCGCTGCCGGAACGTGCTACTGGTGTCTTGAGCATATAGTGTGCAAGAAAATAATATTACAATCACTAAAAATATTTTTCTAAACATATATATATCCAAACTTATTGAATATTTATATACAGAAACAGTACATCTCACCTGATACCTTAATCCCGATGAACATTAGCCTAAAGAGAAAACACCTAATCTTTTCTAACGAAAAGATAAAACATATTTACATTACTGTTTTTTATACTAGTATTTAACCGGAAAGAGTTTTAAGTCTGTATTCAGTGAAATAATTGAGAGTGAGTGTACAGATATAATAAAGCGTCCGCAACTTTAATTTTTATCTTTACTTTTTACACAACAAAATTTTTTATTCAATAACATCAATGGTATAAATTCGATTAGCACATAATAATATTAATGCTTTTCATAATTAGTTGAGTAGAAATTATATTATAAATGTTGGAAAGTTACTAAACTTAGATGCTTATAAAAAAGTTACCTTACATTGAGATGTTATGCAGTAACAATTATCACGGTTTTATAAAGGATTGAAGGGAAAAATAGACTGAATAAACAATTATTAATTCAATTTATTTTTGTCATGAACGGCTATCGCCAATTTGTAATTAATTATAATATAAGAGAATTCACCAAAAAGGTTATTCAGAGCAAAGCGAAGAATCATTTCTTGTTGAACCTTAGTTCCCGATGGTCTGAAATAACAATATTAGATTTTTCACCCGCTAAATGCCGGATTCAGAATAACAGTCATTCTAAGGAGCCCAACTCGCAGGGCGACGAAATATCGCCGCCTACGATTTGTATTATCTTTTTTTGGAACTAAATTTATTTCCAATTTTACGATTGAAGACTCACGTTTCAAATTCAGTACATTTAATATATAACATTCTTCATTGTGCATTATACATTGTAAATTGTACATTATTTAACTAGCATCATTTTATGTGTAATATTTTTTGTTCCTGAAACAAGTCTGTAAATGTAAATACCGGACGTTAAATGTGTAGCATCAAAATTAACAGAATAATTACCCGCAGAAAGATTTTGATTAATCAGGACAGAAACTATTCTACCTAACATATCATAAATAATTAAAGAAGTATAACCTTCTTTTGGGATTGCAAACTTAATTGTAGTAGAAGGATTAAACGGATTAGGATAATTTTGATCTAAGTTAAATGCGCTTGGTAATCTTCCTTCATCCCGGACAAAATTCGGATTATCCTCAGTTTTAAAACCGAATATATCAGACCAACTTCCGTAACCATACTGATTATTCGCTCTAACTCTCCAGAAATAGATTTGTGCATAATCTAAGTTTTTCACTTGCATAGTAGTGTCGCTAATACCGGTGCTATCAAATTTTAATGTTGGATGGTCAAACGAACGAGCTATGGATAATTGCAATTGATATGAATCAGCAAGGTTATCCGGTTGCCATTTTAGAATTGGATTATTCGAAACATCCAGTGTTGTATGTGGCGGATCAACTAAAACAGGTATTCCCGGGAATCCGGTAGTAAAATTGTATGTCGCAGAATAATCTCCTAAACCGGCAAGGTTATTCGCTTGCACACGCCAGAAATATTTTTCAACACTTAACAAATTAGTAATTGAATAAGTTGTATCTGTTATTCCGGATTCATCTAATATCAGATTCTTCGAAAATGTTGAATCGGTTCCGATTTGCAAATGATAGCTTGTTGCATTATCGGCATAATTCCAAATCAGTTTTACTGTATCTCTTTGATGTAAAGCCGACATAGTTGGTACTACCAAGCCAGGTTTAGCCGGACTATTTATTAAGATTACATTACTAATTCCACTTTCGTTCCAATTTCTATCTAATGACGAAACACCAAAGTATAATTTTTTATTTACTGATGATTTGGGTATTTCGGTTCTTTCTCCTGCAATATCTAAAATATTTGAAGATTGATTCATTTCGTTGGAAGTGGGCGTTGAACTATCAAAATTATATACAACGTAACGATAAGCGGAATCTCCGTCTGAAGCCTTAGAGGGAAGATCCCAAATTAAACCCGAAACAGCGGAATTTGGTAATCTTGCAAATCTTAAGTTCTGTGGATTATTAGGTGAAACGGTATCCTTCCAATCCATTCTAGGAATTAGAGCAGGATAATGGTATAAATCATTTTTCAGAGAATCTAAAAATCCTCTGGGATTGTCTAACACTCCCATATTGGTTCGATATAAAATTCCGCCTTTTATGTTGGCAGTATTTCGATCGGATCTAATTTGATTTGGCAATTCACTTGCTGACCAGTCAGAAATTCTGTATGCTGCTTGTCCAATAAAAACATGCCGATTAAAAGAATGAGACGCCCACCATTTCATTACTAAGTTATAATCTGTGCTACCGCATGATATTGAAGAACCGATTGCGTGATATAATTGCGGAGCGATATAATCAATGATATGATTTTGAAGCCAATACTGCCCATCTGCATAAATATCAGAATATCCATAATAACCGCAAATTCCGGGAGGATTGTTGGATTTCCACATTCCCGGAGGGCTTATACCAAATTTAACATATAGTTTTGATTTATTTATTTCATTATAAATCTGTGCAACTAAAAGATTAACATTATCTCTACGCCAGTCCGCTAAATTTGTAAACCCTCTCGCATAATTTTTAAAGGTATTTGCATCTTGAGTTGTAATTCCTGATTCGTAGAAATAATCGTCAAAATGAATTCCGTCAACATCGTATCGATTGACAATATCCATAACAACATTAGTTACGTAATCTCTAACTTGAGGTAAACCCGGATCAAGAATTTTTACGTTACCAATTTGTAAAATCCAATCCGGATGTGTTTGTGTTACATGATTACTAGCTTTTGGATATGTTCCTGCTACATTTCTTACAACTCTATACGGATTTATCCATGCGTGTAATTCCATTCCTCTTTTATGTGCTTCTTCAATCGCAAATTTTAGAGGATCGTAAAATGGATTAGGAGCTCTTCCCTGCTGCCCTGTTAACCAATAAGACCAGGGATCATAAGATGATTGATAAAAAGCATCACATTCTACTCTGACTTGAAAATAAACAGCATTTACACCCGCGGCTTTCAGTTGATCTAATATGTTTATTAGTTGAGCTTTCTGCTGTTCCGTACTTAAGGCATTTGAAGAAGGCCAATCCAAATTTAATACTGTGGCAATCCATGCACCACGCATTTCTCTTTTAGGAGATTCTTGTTGTGCAGATACACAAAATGAGATTATAAGTAAAAAAGTAACAATTAGTTTTTTCATTTGTCCCAAATAAAATTATAAAAATTCATCGATGATTTAATAAATGACTTATATATATGAAATTCAAGGTAAGATGACGATAAAGATTTTTTAATTTTTTACTTGATTTTATTTCAAAATTGTTTTGTAAAATCTGTAAAAAAAGCGGGAATTAATTTAAGCTATATTAAAAAAGGCTGTCTCAAAAATTTAACTAGCAATTTATGAAACAGCCTTAAAACCAAAACAATTATTTTACCAGCATCATCTTCTTGTTAAATATTTTATCACCTGCTTGTAAAGTGTAAATATACATTCCCGAAGTTAATTTTGAGCCGTCAAAACTAATTGAATATCTTCCCGCAGGTAAATATTCCTGAACCAAAGAAGCAACTTCTTTTCCTAGTATGTCAAATACTTTAAGCGAAACAAAATTCTCTTTTGGCAAAGAAAATGAAATACTTGTAGTCGGATTAAATGGATTCGGGTAATTTTGATCAAGTCCGTATTCAGATGGAATTTGTTTTTCATTTTCAACTAAAGTACCGGATTCAGTTTGAAAACCAAACGGCTCAGCCCATGGACCAACGCCATAATTATTTCCGGCTCGAACTCTCCAAAAATAAATTGTACTCGCATTTAAATTGAAATATTGATGGGCGGTATCTCCGGTAATAACTGTATCCTGTAAAATTGTTGTATTTATAAATGATAAAGCAGAAGATAACTGGACTTCATAAAACTTAGCAGAATCAGTTTTTGCCCATTTTACAATTGTATTAATTGGTGTATTAAGCGTACGATGCGGCGGATCAAGTAAAACCGCAACTTTAGGAAATCCCGTAGTAAATTTGCTTACATCAGAATACTCGCCGTAGCCTGCAATATTAGCAGCCTTAACTCGCCAAAAATAATCTTGTAAACCTTCTAGATTAGTAATTGCAAAAGTTGTATCAGATAACCCGGATTGATCTGTTAATATACCGGAATTAAAAGTAGAATCAGTGGAAACTTGTAATTGATATACAGAAGCATCCGCAGTATAGTTCCACTCCAACTTAACAGTATCTTTCTGATTAACAGCATACTTTTGAGGTATTGAGAGAGTAGGTTTTCCAGGAGCATTAACTTCCACTAAATTACTTAAAGTACTCTCGTTTGAATTATGATCCACTGATGTTACAGCGAAATAAACTTTTCCTGAAGTAGTAGAAGATACAGTAGGAATTTCTTCTCTTGTTCCCACTATATTAAGAATCCTTGAAGGATCATTTATATCACTGCTTTGTATATTGGAATTATCAAATCTATAAACTACATATCTTGATGCCGTATCTCCGTCGCTTGCAACATTAGGTAAGTCCCAGGTAAGTCCTGTAACACCAGAAGAAGCTAATTTTTCAAATCTTAAATTTGACGGCGCATTTGGTTTTAAAGTATCCTTCCAATCCATTCTTGGTGTTAGGGCCGGATAACGATAAAGATCATTTTTTAGAGTATCTAAGAAACCTTTTTCATTATCCAAAATACCTACTAGCGCTCTAAAATAAACATTACCCTGACAATACTGATTACTTCTGCCAAGCCGGATATGTCTCGGCATTTCACTTGAAGAACTCCAGTTTACTATTCTGTAGCCTGCTTCACCGGGATAAAAATGTCTTCCGTTTGTGCCTGCTTGAGAAGCCCACCATGGCATTAATTTTCCGTAATCTTGTCCTCCGCCAAAAGGCCAATAAAGTTGAGGAGTTATATAATCAACTATTTTATTCTGAAGCCATGCGACTGCATCTGCATACAATACATTATACGCATCCAAACCCACTATACCTGAGGGAACTCCATTTTTCCATATTCCGAATGGACTTATACCAAATTTCACATAAGGCTTAGCAACTTGTATACTATCATAAACTTCTTTCACAAAAATATTTATATTATCTCTGCGCCAGTCTCCAATGTTAGAAAAACCTCTGGGGTAATCTTTAAATGTATTTGCATCTTCATTTGTTATTCCGGAATAAGGATAAAAATAATCATCAAAATGGACACCATCTACGTCATAATTTTTTACTATATCCATTATAACATTTGTAACATAATCTCTTACTTCTTGCAAACCTGGATTAAGAATTTTTAATTTGCCATTGTCAAAAGTTAAAATCCAATCCGGATGAAGCTTTGTAACATGGTTGGAAGCAATTGAATATTCTCCAACTGATTTAATAGCCCTGTAAGGGTTAATCCAGGCATGTAATTCCATTCCTCTTTTATGAGCCTCTTCAACTGCAAATTTAAGCGGATCAAAATAAGGACTTGGAGCTTGTCCTTGTCTTCCGGTTAACCAGTAAGACCACGGATCATATTTTGAATTATATAATGCATCACATTCAGTTCTAACTTGAAAGATAATTGCATTAACACCTGCTGCTTTCAAATCATCAAACAATTGAATTAATTTTGCTTTCTTTTGATCAGTACTCAAATTAGGCGAAGTCGGCCAATCAAGATTTGAAACTGATGCAACCCATGCTCCTCTAAATTCAAATTTTGGCGGGGTTGATTGAGAGTATGAAATATTTATAAGAAATAATATTACGAATGTTATATAGAATAGATTTTTTTTCATTTAGGTAATTCTGATATCGTGAAACAAAATAATTTTATTGAAATGGCATCATAGAGTCTATGTATTCACCAACTCTTAGCTAGAAAATTATAGAGGATTGGAATTGCTTAAAAACCAAATAAAAAGCCGGATATATATTCTATACCCGGCTATGAAATTAACAAAGATGTATATTACTTCAATAAGATCATTTTTTGAGATAACATAACACCATTAGCATTCAATTGATAAACATAAGTACCGGATGACAAATTAGCAGCATTAAATGTTACTGTATGTTCACCTGAATTAATGTTTCCATTAACCAAAGTTGCAACTTCCTGTCCCAGCATGTTGTAAACTCTCAAAGTTACAAAACCTTCTTTAGGAAGATTATATGAAATTTGAGTTGTTGGGTTGAATGGGTTAGGATAGTTCTGAGCTAAAGAGTAATTTGTTACAACACTCTTTTGAGCATCTTTAACTGCAGTTGCTTTTCTATAAAATGATTCGATTGCCGGATATGTACCAGCACCAAAACAAGTTACATAAGCTGTATCTCCGGTTGGACTGAAAGCGATTCCTCTAGGTCTAGCATCGTCAGTTGGTGTCCAAAGTTTCCAGTTGATACTATCTTTAATTGTCCATGTACTTGTATCCCATGCATACCATGTAGGGAATGTATAATTTGTTGTTACACCTGGATATTGATTAGGAAGACCACCGGCCTGTGAACCTGAAGAAGCCCATAAGTATCCTGTTTTAGGATCCCAGCTTATAGATTCACATTGGAATCCTTTCATAACAGTATCCTGAATTTCATATGCAGAAAATTCATCTGCTCTATGATAAACAAGTACAGCATTGTTTGTGTATGCAGCTTGATAGATTGTATTTCCATCAGCAGAAACTTCTATCGTTCTTGAGAAACCTGAAGCTGTATCTAAAGCTTGACCGGTTGCTGAAAAATCAGGGCCCCATGCATAAACAGGGAAACCACCGAATACACTACGTGTGAAGATGTTGCCTTGCGCATCAACTGCAGGGGCAGTTAATGTAGCACCATCACCTGTAGCCGGATTAATTAATTTATTCATACCTTCACCGGTTTGATAATTTACACGATAAAGAATATTAAAAGAAGAAAAGAGAATGTTACCGTTATTATCTGCTCTCATTCCTCTGTTACTATTATACAAAGTATCTGTAACTGAATTTACGGTTACTGTTTTAATAGGAGAGAATGATGCTGGTGTACCATCAGGGTTAAAAGCATATACAACTCTAATTATGATCCATTGTACCTTGAGCATTTTTGATACTATCTGTAGCACCATAAGCCTGGAACCAAATTTTTCCGTCAGGTGAAGTTGCGATTCCGTGCCCACCTGTATTTACTTTAAAGGTAGAATCAGGAAAATATTTACCAAAATCCCAGCTTTGTGCAAATGTAGTTGCGCTAAAGAACAACGCAAAAACAAAGATTGTAAAGACTACTTTTTTCATATATTACTCCTCTTTATTGAATGTAAGAGATTATTTATTAATGCGCCAAAATTTATTGCCTGCCATAATAAGGCGCGCCTTGTTTCTGTAAATCTAACCGAACTACTTTTTGAGAGGTCTTAACAGCTGCAGTTCCCGATGCATCTGTAACAACTACTTGTGCCCTTGTAAATAACAGATAATTACTGTTTGAAGCCCAGGTTAAAGAAATTGCTTCTGCTGGTTGTACCAATTTTGAATAAACACCCTCGGAAGATTTATCAGGATGTACAACAATAATTGGTTTATTTGGTACATTGGTTGCCAAGTATAGATCACCATCTGCTGCAAAATCAATTGCATTAACATTCAGATTTGCACCATATGTTCCGGAAAAGTCAAAATAGGTTTCAGCTGCTCCCAAATCACCGTTTGAATCTATTGGCATTCTCTTAATCTTAATTAATGAGTCAGTTTTAGCTGCGACATATAAGTATGTAGTCGTTCCATCTTTAAAAACTCTTAATCCGGTAATGTAATCGGTGATATTATATTGTGTTATGCTTTTATCAGGTTTAATTTTACAAATATTACCATTTTTACCTGATGTGCCACCAACCCAAATGTTTCCATCTGGGTCAAAGTCTAAACATAAAAGTTTTAAAGTATTATCTGAAATAGCTGCAAATACGGATGAAGCAGAAGTTGCGTCAAATTGGAATAATGCTCTAACACCTCTTACACCATAAAACTTGCCACCAGGTCCATATGCAACAGAATTCCAGTATGTCTCGGCTCCTTTAACACCAAAATCTGTGACTACACTATCCGGAGTAATTTCTCTCATTCCGAGACCACTAACAGATACATATATATTGCCGTTTGGATCGCCGGTAATGCCATATGGTAAAGTAAAATTCTTTTCAGATTCTGCAGGATAGAACTCTTTAACTGCAGGCAACAACTTATAAGAAATTTCATTACTAAATAACTCAGAATTAAGCACCGCAATTTTAACTTTTAAAGGATCGCCTGTTATCGCGGGCGGTATCACAACTAACTGAGTCGGGGAAGAATTAATTACGTCAGCCGGAACACCCTTAAAATAAACTAGATTATCAGAGTTACTTGCCGAAAAATTTGTACCGGTAATTGTTACCTGAGTAACACCTCCCAAAGCAACATTAGCCGGAGAAATTGAAGTAATGGAAGGCGTAGTTCCTATAGGGGTTGTTGGGACGCTATCAAACAAACTTTGGGTTGTGCCTTTATCAACACAACCATTAAAACTTAAGAGCAGGCCCGAAATAAGTAAGGAACTAAAAATCAACTTGTATAATATTTTTTTCATATTTTTTCCATAATCATTTTTGTTTGCACAAAAAAACTTTCTTGAATCTATAACCCGAAACTAACCGAAATTCTTTGAACATCTTTAAATACTTCAGATGCGGTATAAGAATAATCTATCCCAAAATCAAAAGTATAAAAACGATGTTTCAAACCAATACCGGCACTAAATTTCTCGATATCTGTAGGAGTCGTATAACCGGCTCTAATTGAAACTAATTTCATAAAGGTATATTCGCCGCCGACACTAACTTGTTCCGGATAATCCCGTGGATGAGAGGCATCAACGGAAAAGGTAAATGAATGCATATCATTATCAATCTGCGGGAATATGTCTATAATGTTCATAGCCAGACCGATTTTAAAGACTAATGGTAATTGAAAACCATCTTGTTTATATCGAACTTCTCTTGAAAAATTTCGAACATCCATACCAAATGTTAAGCTCTTAAAGCCGGTTTTATAAAGAACGCCAAAGTCAAAAGCGATAACATTAGCTTTATTTTCTTCAGTAATTAAACTACCGGTTGTAGGGTTAGAGTTTACTACACTTGTTCCCAGTGATTGATAGACGTATTTAATGTTACCGCCAACAGCAAATTTTTCAGACAACGCTTTTGCGTATCCTAATCCAATTGCCATAGCCTTGGGGCTAAAAGTTCCTACATCTACAAAACCTTGTGTATTATCAGCCCTAACCGTTCCCATAAAATCGCCATAATTAACATTCATAAGGCTAATACCAACAACCCCGTAGCGTCCTTCTGAAGGAGCAAAGGTTATACCGCCAAATTGATATTTTATATCCGCAATATACTGAACCAGACCTAAGCTAACATCAACAAAATTTGCTTGCCTAGCCATTCCAGCGGGATTATAGAATAATGATGCTGATTTATTTTCAAGTGCAGTAGTAGCTTGTGACAAGCCGCTTGCACGGGCATCCAGTGATAAGCTTAAAAATTTCATACCCGTTTGCGCAAGTTTTTGATTCTGCGCAAACAATGAAGAACCACTTAAAATAAATGTGCAGATTAAAACTGCTGATAAAATATTTTTTTTCATTATAATACTCATTATGGTGTATTATTTTCCAATTATCTAATTATTACAAATTTTACAATTTTTCTTTCACCGTTAGCAGTATTGTCAATTACGGCAATATAAATACCACTAACAACCAACTGATTTGAAGAAGTTACCGAATCCCAATAAGCATCACCACTTCCATCCGTATGTGTAATGGTTTTTACAAGCTCTCCAATCTCGGTATAAATACGTATCGTACATTGTCCCGGTATATTGAAAAATGCTAACCTATTAGGTTGCTGCTGACCAAACGTAAGACTTTTATCAGCAGAAATATTAAATGGATTTGGAACAACCCTAATTTTATCCATAGCCTCCGCAGCAGTTGGAACACCACCGAATACGGTTCCAGTACTTAAACCAAGTACTGAGTATGCACTAGTATCAACAGACTGAATTTCAACCTTTGAATCTGGCCCGGTACTAAGTGAAGTAATCACTAATTTGCCTAATCCATCACTAGAAGCTACGTTTTTATTAAACGCTGTATTGATGTCCGCAATTATATTGTTTAAGGAAAGGGTATCAATTGCAGTTGAATCCGCCTTAAGGTAAACAACCTTGGATTGCAGCGTATCCAGTTTAATTTTCAATCTATTGTTAACTCCCGCCTGAATAAAGAACGGACCGTTTTTTGTACCTTTTAGGCTTGCTGAATATGGACTCTCACCTGAAGGCCTTTTAAGAGTTGCGGGATCAAAAGTCTGCGTATAATATCTACTGCTTCTTAATCCATTATTCCCAACAGAAACTATATAATAGAAATATGATAATCCTCTAATTGGGTTTTTATCATCAAAATTTCTTTCACTAGGCAAAGAAGTATGTATGAGATGATAAGTACTATCATACTGTCCGGTTGCCCTATAGATTCTAAATTCCTTCAAATTAGGATCAGTATTATAAACATCCCAGTCTAAGGAAATTTTATCACCGCCTGAAGTCACAGTAAAAGATTTTGGAGGTTTTGGAGGTTCAGGAATATTATAACCGCTGTTATAATTTGCAATCGCTCTGTTAAAAGTCTGGAAAAGAGAATCTTTACCTGTTAATACTGAATCGTTTTTTGCAACAGCGTCAATAAGTCCTTTTTTATATTTAATTCCAACTCTTGTAGCGGTTTCTCTATCCAGACCTGCTGCAGCTTCAGCCATAACAATATGGATACTTTCACCAGGCTTAAGAGTATAAGGGCCATAACCGTTGGCAAATGAATAACCACCGGTTGTTCCAAGAGCAGGATCACCTGTAGGGTCATCAAACTTACCATCCGGCTGAACTTTATCTGCATGTCTTGGTGATTCATGACCGCTAGACATTACTTTATATTCAAATTCCATTTTAGTCGGATTATATGCATCATTATTAGATTCATAACTATCATCAGAACTAATATAATTTGTCGTAGAAGGCTGATTAACATCATCAGTTGTATCGGCCGCTGATTTATCAGCATGAAGAGTAACAACACCTACAAACTGAATTGCTCCTAATCTTCCTACGGTATCACCTTTGGCAATATTTGTTGTAACTACCCAAATTGGACCGCCAATATTATCATATCCACCTGTAAATGGAGGGAACTTACCATGCCATGAATATTGTGCCCTAAATTGTTCACCCGGAGGATCAACTTTAACGCCGTCGCCTCTGGCATCATTCATTGTATTCATTCCCCAACCGGTACCGTTACCAATTTCATATCTAGTCTCGGCGGTAATAGCATTTCTGTACTGCCAATAAATATAAATATTGCTTAATGTATTATTAGGTAATTCTATTTTTGAATCACCATTTACATTACCGGTATTAGTGAATGAGAAATCATAGATTATATAATTATCATTATACTGCTGTCCGAATTGCATGATTTTACGAGTCATAGTTAAACCTAATTGGGTATTAACTACATTATAAATCATTCTATCCGGTTTCATAGTCGGATCAATTTCATCATTATCCACCGGTTTTGCAAAAGATGGAATACCATCGACGTACACAGTAGGAGGATCAAATTTACTGATAAGTTTGAATTCCTGAGGAAAAAACTCACCGGTTCCGGGAACTCTGGGGCCAACATGTACCACTTTATATGGATACGTAACACCTTTTTCATCCGTAAAATTTGTTGATCCTATCCATAAACCTCTGGCAGCTTTATTATCCTGATGATTATATATTGCAGGCCATTGTAAACCATATTGCTGTTCTTTTACGAAACCTTCCTCTACTTCGCAGCCGATTTCAGAGTACCAATCTTGTAGTGAACCAACTGACATCCATTTGTTATTGTACTGTGCTTTTGTTACGGAGGAAGATCCGAACATTAACAAAGCAATAAAACCAAGGAAGATTGATTTATTATATTTCATAAATGTAAATTTCATTTATTCCTCAATTTGAAAATACTTTTTATTCATTGATAGCGAACGATACTTTTAATCCCCAGAAAATATCTCTAGGATTTAAGAAAGTTAAAAATGTTTGATTTGGCATATCTATATAAGATTTATTCTTTTCCCATTCTGCCTTTGTTGCTGCATCAGCATTAGGATCCCAAGCGATATATGGACCGATTCTGGAGTCGCCCGGTTTATCGTTTCCGGGGATATTACCATACCATTTAGAATCAACTTGATCTGATGGTAAATGCAATGATTGCATATAATTTATATAATCATTGGCATCTGCAAATCCACCGGTGGACATATATTTGTAATTAAACAAATTGTGTACATCGGCAAATAATTGAATATCGGCACCAAATATGTTAAAACTTTTTGTGATTCTTAAATCAACATTTTCATAATCATTCCACTGAACGTTATTGGAAATACCGGGAATGCTGCCACCACCTGTCCAGGTTAAATGATAACCTGAGCTCCATGAGGCAATAAAACTAAATCTCCAATCACCTAATAAATTATATCCAGCTAATTTTGGACCAAAATCACCCGGTGTAAAGAAATCTATATTAGCTCTGGCGTAAGGCTGTGGAATAGGTTTACTTTGGTAATATGAAGTTGTAGTCAATTCATAATTTTTTTGATCGGAAGGATTTTCATAATAATAGCCAAATCCAAAGTTACCACTAGAACTTACATCATATGTATAGTTAACAAAACCTTGAACCCATTTGCCTCTATTTTTAGTTACAGTTAATTCAAAGCCTCTAATATCTCCGTAATTATCAGGTTCAACAATTGAATAACTAATTTTATTATCACGGCTAATATAGTTAACAGTTCTTGGCTGTAATGAGTTATCCTTATAATAGCCCGCAACTCTAATTAAAAGTTGATCTAATAGATTTTGTTCATAACCCAATTCGTACGCAACGGTTTTAGGCAAAGGATTATTAGGATTTGCAACTCTTGTAACAGCATTATTATCGGTAAATCTTCTAATTAAGAAAAGATCATCCGGTGAAGGCAATTGACGAAAATGACCATAGTTAAAATATAATTTACTGTTATCGGTAATCGGAAAAGCTATTGCTAATCTTGGACTAAAATCAACTTGTTTAACAGTTTCAACCATTGTTAAAGCAGTGTCTAAATTTATAGCAGGAGCGCTTCCGGCAAAAGCGGAAGGATAAGCGCCGAACTGAAACCACTTACCGCCTGGATCAGAATAATCTACACGCAAACCTAGAGTTGCAACCATTCCTTCAAATTCCAATTTATCCTGTAGATAAAGTGCACCTTGAATTGGGAATGTATGCCATCTTGAAACCGAACGGCCACTCGGCAAATAAGTATCTACCGAACCATAATTTACATTATTATCAGTGTATGAAAATTCAGCACCTGCTTTTAGCTCATTGTATTTATCTAACTGACTTTGAAAATCAAATTTTGCTTTATAAGAAGTAACGACACTCGTATCTCTTGAATTACTCATACCGACACTCATTCTTAAACCGCTTCCAATACCATACGAAGGAGTTTCTAAAAATCCATAAGGAGCTTCATCAACATAGTATCCGTTTCCAAACTTATAAATACTAGAGGTATCTCTTAGTCTGCCCGGATCAGTATGATATCTGGACTGAAATTCACTAACAGTAATTTCGTAAAATGTTGAAGAGTTAAGTACATTAGTATATTTTCCACTAAATGAATTTCTATCAATTGTAGTTGGTGCCCAATAGTTTGGAGTAAAAATTCTTGAATCTATATAACTTACACGGTTCAAAGATCCGGCTATTCCGCTGGCGGATGAGAAGTAACCTGGTAAGCCGGAATTATTATCGTTTGTACCATCGGTTTGTGAGAGCATTCCCTGCAGCATCACTCTCTGACCTTTGCCAACATCGGAAGTCAATCTTAACGAACCTACATAATCATTTACTCCTGATGTGTTCAATGGGATGACATATTGGGTCTGTGTTTTACGATATGAAGCTAAAAATCTTAAGTTACCTAAATCTTTACTAACAACAGGAACAGGTCCGCCAAAACTAGCATCCAGAATATAATCCGGGTTTACTATGTTAAGGTTTCTTCTATGTTCCCACAAAAATAATTTTTTTGCTGCTTCGGGTGACAAATCATTTGTAGGATCATCATCCTGCAATAATTTATTAGTATATGCAATCCAACCTTCCCAACTTGGGTATTGTAATTGAGTATTTGCATCCCAATATGGTTGGTTCGTTGCCGGGTTTATAGCCGCAGTTCCATACATAGCAACAGGTCCATCAACATAAGGACGAATCCAATAAGAATTTGGATCATTAGGAGATGAACCAAAATGTTTAGGGGTTGCCGGACTATATTGGGCTATCATACTAAAAGTATATTTACTTTTATCACCCTGCTTGGTAACAACATTTACCAATCCGGATCGAATATCTCCGTATTCAGCACTAAATCCACCTGTCTGAACCTGGATTTGATCAATAGAGGTATAACTAATTCCCGTAAAAGGTGAATTATCTCTTTGATCTCTCATCATGACGCCGTTAACCATAAAACCGGTTTGGTCGCTCGAACCTCCACGAATTACTAATCCGGCTTGAATACCGGCTTGTAACCCAACTACACTGGTAACACTAGAAACCGGAAGATTTGCAATTTCCGCTTCTGAAATGTTTACCCTACTTGCCGCAACATCTCTCTGGACAATCGGTGTCTTAGCGACAACAACTACTTCTTGAGTTTCTATTGTTTTTGAGCTTAAATTGACATTAATGTCTGTAGTTTGGTCGATATTTACCTTAACTTCTTCAACCGTAACAGATGCATAACCAATCATGGAAACACGCAGTTTATATGTACCTGGTTGAACATTAAGGATTACATAATAACCGTCAATGTTTGAAGCCGCGCCTAATGTAGTACCTTCAATTATAACGTTGGCACCAATTAATGGTTCGTTGGTTTTAGCATCTCTAATCGTTCCGGAAATCTTTCCGGTTGCGGCGAACGAAAGGCTGGCTGACATGAAGCACGTTATAAGGCATAATAGTAACAATGACCTCATATTTTGGACTCCTATTAGTTTCAGAGTTTAATTCGAGACGTAGAAAAGTCATTAAATGTTATTTCGTCTCGGAAACAATTTCAATTAAAATTAAGATATTTTCCCTCTCAATAAAGTTAACTGAGAAGATTATGATAAGAACGTTTGATACTTAAAAATCAAATCGAGGTATATACTTTTTTTACCCCGTAAAACTTTTTTTCGAAAAGTGTATTTGTTAGAACAATCTACACTTAAAAATCTAGTTAAAATTTTTGCTATTGTCAATTAAATTAGGCTACATCTTTGGGTAGGTGCATTTTTTTTATTAATAAAAGGATAGATTATTCATTTAATTAAAATTATATTCAAATTTAGAGTAATTTGTGGTCCAGTATTCCATTATCCATTATAATTTTATTATCTAAATATACAGTTGGTTTTTTAATAACCCCATCCAAATGGATAGGAACATTCACAGTTCCACCCATCGAAATATTATTACCCAAAGCTATATGAACGGTACCCATAACTTTTTCATCTTCTAAGAGAATTCCACTAAGTTTAGCGCTATCATTTGTGCCTATTCCAAATTCGGCAATATTTCTAGCGAGTCTTCCAACACCATCAAGTTGACTTTTAAGTTTATTAGCGAGTTTACCACCTGTAATTTTTTCGGCAAATCCATTTTTAACTTCAATTTTAAGTTTAACATTTTTGATAAGCCCAAGACCCGCCATCGATCCATCAACTACAAAAATGCCATTGGCAGTGCCTTCAACAGGAGCTAAAAATGTCTCGCCGGTAGGTAAATTTCCGCTCTCGCCTTTTTGATGAAAAAGTCCTTTGCTGGCAATTGCTTTTCTATTTTCAATTGAAAAAGATATATCAGTTCCGGCAGGCGAAGTCACTCTAATATGCTTACCTTTCTCCAAAACTTTCTTCAATCTTATTGATCGTTTAGATATCTCTTTATAATTAGCATTAAGTCCTCTAATCATTACTTCCTTGGTAATTCCAGGAAAGGTAGCAACCCTAACACCATTCTGTGAGGCAGCTCTACGTGCATCTGTGTGAGTTAATGATTTTGCAGTCGGACAGAAAACTACATCAAATCTTTGCATCAAGTCAGCAACTTCAACCGGAGGTTCTTCACCATTAATGCTGCCCGCTTTCATCTCTACAAAAAGGCATGAATATCCTAATGATATACCATTTTTATAGATAGCGTAACCAATTTCTCTTTTTATCTCATCTGTGATGACTAAAATTTTTTCATTTTTCTTTACAGCCATGCAATCTTTAATTGCAGTTATGCAAGCTTTATCTAGTTTTGTAAGATTCATTTTTTTTATTATGATTTTATTAAAGCGGGAAGCCAATATTCAACTGAATAACGGCATTAAATCCCCCGGAGTTTATGAAATTATGCATCGGAACTTGAGAAGATTCGGAAGTTTTCAATAAAGTACCGTCGCTTAATTGCATTTGATCAATTTTAAAGACGGAATAACCTGCAACACCTTCGAGACTGACATAATCATCAATAACTGCCAAAATAAAACCGGTGCCAATTGAATAACCAAATGTAGGTTTAGTATTATTAAATTCTTTTACTTGAGATTTAGCTCCCGGCATATTTGCCGTTCGTGTTAAAGTAGCGAAATTATATAATAATGCTGCATCAATTACCTTCCAGCTTAAAGCGCTTGTAATTGTGGTTCCTAAATCAATTCCGACTCCCCAGTTTTTAATTTCGAGATCATAAACAGTAGAGGTCTCGCCCGCTGAAGTATAGATTGATGATTCTTGTTTTTCCCTTAAGGATTGGTAGAATCCTTTTGTGGTTAAAATAAATCCTTCAATGTTGGCTCTAAAAAAATTGATACCCACACGGTAACCTGTTGCTTTACCAAACTTACCTAAAGGACTAGATAAGGAATCGTTGTGAAGCTCATTATAAGATACTACGTAGGAATTTAACCCTTGCGGATCATAATCTTGATAGCTGTATCCACCATAACCTCCAACAAAACCCAAGCACCCGAATCCGAAAGCTTGAGCTTTAATATTTGGTAAATATACTAATAAGAAAATACATAGCACTTTTAAAGCTATTTTATTCGGGAACATACATCCTCATAGCTATAAACTACTTTAAGTTAGTAATAATATAAACAAAATGATAATGTAAAAGGCGTGGATAATATCTTAAATCTTTGTAAAAGAAAATAAATATAAGATTATTTGGATTATTTAAAATGATGAAGATACCCTAAAAGAAAAATTTTATTCTCCTAAAATATCTTCATCAAATTAAGAAAGGATATTACTTGCCATCTAGTTTTTTAGGTATGCTGAATTTGTAAATCGCATACATCAACAATCCGATTAAAATAATTCCGGGCAATTCAAAATCGTGTACACCAAAAATAGCAACAACATCCGATTTACCAGAAATTACAATCGGAATAGCCATTAAAATTCCTACTAACGCCTCACCGGTAATCAAACCGGAAGAAATTAACATTCCTCTCTGTTCAATATCCTTTGTAGCATCAGAATCCGGATCCAAATTTTTCTTTTTCAAAGTTCTCTTAATTAATGCTGAAATAATTCCACCTAAAAATATTGGGACACTTAATTCAAGAGGCAAATAAATACCAACAGCAACTGCTAAAATTGGAGCCCTAAAATCCGAGCCTTTTTTCTCGAGCCAGAGATCGTAAGCGATTATAATTGCAGCCACAGCCATACCGATGCCAACCATAGTCCACGGTAAGCCACCTTGAAAAACGCCCTTAGCAACAGACGCCATTAGAGTAGCCTGTGGTGCTGTTAGCGATTGAGGATGAGCTGCTGAAGCGGGCCCGATTCCATATGCCTGCAATAATAAATTTAAGACCGGAGCCATAACAACCGCAGAAACAACCGTTCCGATAATCAACATTACCTGCTGTTTCCATGGAGTTGCGCCGACAAGATATCCGGTTTTAAGGTCGTGCAAGTTATCGCCGGCAATTGCAGCCGAACATGCTACCACGGCACCGATCATAATTGCAGCCGCTGCTGAGGCAGAATGTGTATTACCAAAAAAGAATAAAATTATCAGTGAGGCAAAAAGAATTGTTGCAATTGTGACTCCTGAAATAGGATTGTTTGAGGAACCAACTAATCCGGTCATATAACCGGAAACAGCAGAGAATAAAAATCCGGCGACAACCATAATTAAAGCCATTGCTAAACTCATACTAACTGAACCAACAAGAAAATGATAAAGGAAATAAAGAGGAATAATCGAAAACAAAATAATTACTAAAACCCACTGCATCGACATATCGTGTTCAAGTCTGTTTTGCACGCCATTATTTTTGATGTCCTTGTATGCTGCCAACCCTGATTTAACTCCGGAGAAAACACTGCCTCTCATCCTGACTAATGCCCAAAGCCCGCCGACAACCATTGCACCGACACCTAAATATCTTGTTTGTTCAGACCAAACTTGATTTGCATATGCAGACGCGGATATGCCTGCAGGCGCTCCGCCATGAACTAACATAACTATAGGAATAGCAACCAGCCAATTAATTATACCGCCGACGAAAACTAGTATCGCGATATTGAGTCCAACAATATAACCAACACCGACTAGTGCAGGTGATAGATTTGTTCCGAAATAAACTAAAAGCTTTTTATTAAAAATATATTTTGCGCCTTCAGTTGTTTCCGCAATAAGTCTCAACCCGGTTTGACTAAATTTGAAAAAAGCAGAAAAAATTGCAGCCCAAACAACAAATTTAACTCCTTCTCCCCCACGCTCTCCGGTTTCCAAAACCTCGGCACATGCAATTCCTTCAGGAAACTGTAAGGGATTTTCAACAATTAAAGCTCTTCTCAAAGGAACTGTAAACAAAACACCAAGAACACCGCCAAAGCCGGCAATAAGGACCGTATCAAGGAAATTAAATTGTGACCATACGCCTAACAAAATCATGGCAGGTAAAGTGAATATTACACCTGCGGCAAGAGACTCTCCCGCTGATGCGCAAGTCTGAACAATATTATTTTCTAAAATATTTGAGTTCTTAAAAAGTTTAAGTACACCCATTGAAATTACAGCAGCAGGAATAGAAGCTGAAACAGTCATTCCGGCAAAAAGTCCTAAATATGCATTAGCGCCAGCCAGTACAACAGCTAGGATTATACCCAGAATTACAGCCTTAATTGTAATCTCAGGTAAATTAGTAGAAGCTGAAATATAAGGTTTGAAGGTACTAACTTTTATTCCGGAAGATGAGTTCGATTGTTCGGCCATAATAATTTACCTTTATGTTTCAAAAAAATATGTTAATTCAAATGGGATTAAATCTAAATGTATTTAATTTGAGAAATAAAAATTATGATATAGGGATTAATTTTCTTGCAAATCTATCTATAATTCTAATTATGTAATTAGAATCATCCATAATTGTTGCCAAAATAATGAATAAATATATTTCTGCAAACTGTAATTAGTAATTTTCTTCTTTTAAATTAATAACTCATGTTACGCAAATATATGTTTTGGTAATATTGAATCCAGCAGTCGCCGGATGAAATATCTCTTAAATTTGCAAAAATCACTACTTTGAGATTCTTCATTTCATTCAGAATGACCTTTTTGCGTAACATGAATTAATAAAATGTTTTACGGTTTAGAATTATCAAAAATCTAATTTTCTCATTCCAATATGACAAATAGCAAAATCATATTTTACCGGATCATTAGGATCAAACTTTTTTAAGTTAGCAGTTATCTGTTCAGCCATTTTCCAGTTTACATTTTTAAGGTCAGTAAGCTTTAATAATTTGCAAATTCTTGCTATATGCGTATCAACCGGAATTATTAATTTACTCGTTTCTACTTCTTTCCATAAACCGAAATCAAGTTCGTCGTGTCTTACCATCCATCTTAGGAAAAGATTCATCCTTTTACACGCACTTCCAACTTCCGGCAAAGGAAACATAAATCTCACACCGCGAGTAATTTTTCCATCATTATATTGTTCCGACTTTTCAATCAAATGCTGTGAATATTTTCCCAAAGCATTTTTAATATTTCCTTCGGAACCATCATAATTTTTAAGAAATAAATTCTTTAGGGAATCATAATTTTTATAAACATCATTTAAAACATAGAAAAAAGTTTTTATATCATTTTCAGTATAAAAACGATGCTTCAATCCGGTTAATTTTTTATGATAATTTTTGCTTTTAAAATTTACAACAAACTTATACGGATTATCTTCAGTGAAAGTAACAATTTTATTTAACGTGTTAATGATTTGGGTAACATTTCCATAAGCAAAAATAGAAGCAATAAAACCGATAACCTCAATATCTTTTTCACTAGAAAATTGATGAAGAAACTGCAGTGGATCAGGTGAAATTTGTGATTTATCAAAAGCTTTATAATGGTAATCAAGCTTATGTTTCAAGTTCATTTGTTGATTATGCAAATAGCTGCTCTTGTGTCTATGTAATATTAATAATGAGAAGTGATATCAAAATTGCAAATACTGAGGAAAGGAAAGTACCGATTAATACATATTCCGCAAAACTTCTCTGTTTAAGTTGTTCAAATCTTGTGAAACTTTTTGCTGCTATAATAAATCCAATTGCTGCGTATTGGCCGGCAAGGACAAAGATATAGATAATAATTCTTTCCAACATTCCAATGATTCTTCCGGCGTTATATTCTTTAACATCAACCTCATCGCCCTGGTCTTGTTTGGGAACAAGCTTAAACACTTCAAAGAAATATCTGATTGCTAAATTAGCTTCATTAAGTAACAATAATATTCCCATTAAATGGATGTTGAATGTTAATCCATTAATCTCTTTCAAACCACTAAAAATAAAGAAGTATTTACCGGCATTTAATAAATTATCGATCAGGGGATAATTAAAACTGGTTGAAATTTCTGTTGATGTAAAAATGCTAATTATAATTACAAAAATTGCTAAAAATAGAAGTCTTATTGGAATTGAATTTTTCCATTTCTTTTCCGACACAAACATCAAAATGTTCAATACTGCTAAAACAGTTAATAGGATAAATACCGAGATACAGAATTTGAATAGAAGAAGAGACACAGCTTGAAAAATTATTACAGCAATAACTTGTTTTAAATTTAAGGGTTCAACATTAAAACCAAAAAATAGTCGTGAGATCAAAACAATATTTACTAAGAAATAGAATTCCATTAGTTTTTTATTTTATCGTTTATTTCTATGGCAATATCTTCAAAGATATTTTTGATTAAATCAATTTCACCGGCATCAAGATTTTTGTATATGGCCTTATCAGTTAACTTAGTTTTTTTTGCTATCTTCTTAACATTATATCCATCAAGATATAGATTTGTTATTTCGTAACGCGATGCTTTCCAATTTCCCATTAAATGTGAAACCAAAAACAAACTATTTCGGATTAACCTAATTTCATCCACAGATTTAATGTTAAAATAATAATGAAGCTTTTTCAGTTCATTTAATCCTGCTCTTGCATTATGGAACGCAGGGCCATCCATTCCAATTGCCTGCTGCTTATTTATAGAAGTAGTTATCTCTCCTATTCCAATTGAGAATTTTATTTTAACTGGATAAAGATTTCCAATAACCTTTAATATATCTCTAAATATTTCATTAGCAGAATTATATAAAGCCTGGAATTCATCACCAAGAGTAATAGTATATGGAGAAACTAGTGTTTTTGAGCTTTTATTAATTTGCCTAAAGATTTTTTGTAGGTCTTTTTGTAAAACCGCACGATTTTTTACTTTTCTCGATTCTACAATATCTCCGATTATTGCTATTCTTTTCATTTCATTCTAAATGTTTTTTAGAAAAATAATCATCTCAATCGAGAGATTCAACTATTTTAGTAGAATAATTATATTTCTACCGTTTTGGTAGAATTTTATATTTTCAACCGTTTTAGTAATTCTTGAAAAGATATGCTATTTAAGTAAAATCATTTTTCTCTGGTCGACAAAATGATCCGCCTCAATTCTATAGAAATACATCCCGCTGCTTAAATTAGAAGCATCAAAATTGACTTCGTGAATTCCGGAATCTTTAACAGAATTGACTAACGTACTTATTTCTTTTCCAAGAACATTATAAATTTTTATAACTACATGTTCGGTTTCCGGTAATTCATAACTAATAGTTGTTGATGGATTAAAAGGATTGGGATAATTCTGAAACAAGATATAATTATTCGGAGATTTAACAATTTCTCCGGTGGAAAGGATTAAATTATTATCGTAGATGTTGGTTGACCAAACACTAAGCTGAGTACTATCTAATCTCATCCATATCGGAACAATTTTTCCGGCATAGGCGGAAACGTTTATATAATCGCCAAAGAAAACATTTGAAACCGGATTAAACGAAGATGAACTAACTTTATAATTCTGAAATGAGTTTGCGCCATCGCTGGATTTCGCTAAGTAAACATCAGTTGCCGCCCCAATTGTATTTCTTCTATCATAAAAAACCACATAAATGTTACCGGTTGTTTGATCGATCGATAACCAGGGGAAAAATTGCTGTCTTTCAGTAATGTCCGTATTTACTTTTTTCGCTTCACTCCATGTGCTGCCGTAATCTGTTGATTTGGAAATAAAAATATCGGTATTATCCGATCCGTTTCTTTGATCACTCCAGCAAACATATATTGCTCCTCGATAAGCAGAATTGCTAGTATCGCAAGCAGTAATTGGTAAACCATTTGCTCTATAAATTCCGGAAACATTAAAATCCCAGCCGCCGGGCTGATCTGCAACAAAAACATCTTTTCCAAAGGTATTTCCACCGTCAGTTGATTTGTCAAACATAATTCCTTTTGGTCCTGACCAGCTTACAAATATTTCGCCATTAGGACCAACACAAGGAACAGCACCTTCAACAGTTGAATCACTGTCAAGACAATTGCCGCTTTCATCGCTTATAACTTTTGAAGTAGACCAACTATCTCCAAAATCAGTAGAGCGAGAAAACATAATGCGGGAACTATCGCCAATTTGCGTGCTTCCGTATTTATCAAATTGAGTCCAGCACACATACAAATTGTTTTTAAATTTCGGGCTATTAAAATCAGCGGCAAGCCATTCTTTATCTTGATCCTTTGGCGGATTTAATCCCGCACCGGAACCGCTATTCCAGGTTAATCCATTGTCGGTTGATTTTTGAACAACTATTCTATCCAGCCAATCAATTGAGTTGCCGGGATTAGAAAGATGAGCATAATACAGATTTCCATTTCCATCATATATTAAACACGGATCACCGTAAACTCCCAAATTAGATTCCATGCTTGCTGAATTCCATGAAGTTCCACCGTTTGAAGAATAAAAGAATGCTTTAAGATTAGCGCCCGCGGCCACATAATTTGTATCTCTCGGGTTAATAGAAATTGATACTTCTTCAGGAGAATAAATATTATCCGAGTTAACTTTTATGTTTTTAAACTGTGCAAAATTAATTGGTGATAAAAACATATTAGTAATGAATAGAACTATCCATATTTTAATAGATACTTTTATTTTGCCTATACCAATCATTAAAAGCTTTCTTAATTATTTATCCTATTAACCTCATCATTTCTTGAACGGCTTCCTTTAGTCCTACAAAAATTGCTTTTGCAATAACTGCCTGACCGATACTTACTTCATCAATGTCCGGGATTTCGCGGAATATTTTTATATTCTGATAATTTAATCCGTGACCTGCATTGACACCAAGTCCCAGTTTCTTTGCGTGTTTTACTGCTAACCTAATTTTTTCAAGCTCATCAAATTGATCCGCTTCAATAATTGCATTAGCAAAAACACCGGTATGAATTTCAATAAAATCAGCTTCAATCTCCGCGGCGGCATCTATTTGATCAATGCTCGGCTCAATAAATAAGGAGACTTCAATTTCCGAATCATGCAATTCTGAAATTGTATCTTTTAGATGACTAATATTATCAATAACATTTATTCCGCCTTCGGTTGTTAACTCTTGTCTTTTTTCAGGTACAATGGTAGCAAGCTCCGGACCGACATCGCAGGCAATTTTTATTATTTCTTTAGTCGCCGCCATTTCGAGATCCAGCTTTGTTTTGATCAGTTCTCGTAAAAGCCTAACATCTCTTTCATTTACATGTCTTCTATCTTCTCTTAAATGAACAACAATTCCGTCCACACCATATTCCTCTGCAAGCAGAGACGCGGTTACAGGATCGGGTTGATCTTCTCCCCTGGCGTTTCTTAAGGTAGCAATATGATCTACATTTAAAGAAAATCTCATTTCTATATTCCTTTTTAAAATACTTTTAATAAATGTATAATTGAGCTAAATCCGATTCCAAAATCACCGGAACGGTAACGTAAAATAGAAATTAAATCGATGCTAAACATAATACCTGCATGAGCAATTACGCAATAGAAAATTGAACGAGTTCTATATGCTAAAATTCCCAGGGCAATTCCGCCAAAAATAGCACCGAATGTTTCTGCAAAAGGTTTACCATCGTGTAGAATCAAAAAAGGAATCATCTGGATTAATACTGAATAATAACCAAATTTTTCTTTAAGCCCAAACAGTGTAAAGCCACGCCAAATAAATTCCCAGGCGATTAAATACAATAATAATCCCAATTCATAAAAAATAAAAATCGACCATGAATCGCGTGCTTTTTCCAACAATGGATAAGTTGCGGCAAATGCCGGATCGGTTGATGAGAACCAATTTATTGGAATCATTATTAAGATAAATAATACAGCTAAAAACAACCCGAGTTTGTAATCACCAACTTGTAAACCAAAATCCTTTAAATTAGACTTTAGAACAATTTTTATGATTAGAATTGGAATAACAAGATAGGTTAACGAATCACTAATGAACCAATAACCAAGTTCATAACTTTGATAATTTGGATTTGAAATCAATTGATCATAAAAATTTTGGCGAAAGAACATACGAGATGTAAAATAATATGAGATTGTTTGAAGTATCGCAATTGATAAAAATATTACAACAACTTTTTTATCTAAACTCAATATTATTTTTTTTAGACTTTGAAGCTCTTCTCTAATATGTATATGTTTTTTTAACATTTAATACTTTTATAATTCAATTGATTAATACGCATTATAGAAATCGTTATTAAAGCAATGGTTTAGAGTTGTAAAATTACAAATTTATGATATTAAAAAATTGATGAGTTTATAATGAATCCAATTACAGCTTACCAAGCATTTCCGCTCGGAATAAAAATTATTTTAATTGTTATTTTTGCAATAATAGCAAGTTTAATAGTTAAACTACTAAAAAAATTGAGTAAGCGTCTATTTACTTTTAAATTGGGTAAAAAAGATTTTGATGATGAAGTTATAGTTAAGAAATATCCAAAATTTGCTTCGCTAACTACAATATTCGTAAGCGCTATTACTTTTCTTATATATTTTTTAGCAGCCGGATTGGTATTAAAACAGTTTAATGTTTCTTTGAGCGCTTACTTAGCCAGTGCTTCAATAATAGGATTGGCGCTTGCTTTTGGCTCGCAAGGTTTCGTACAAGATGTTGTTACAGGATTAACTCTTATCTTTTCAGATGCTTTAAATATTCAGGATATTGTTGAAATTTCCGGACAGATAGGAAAAGTTGAAAGCATTGGATTAAGATTCACAACACTAAGAAGCTTACAAGGCGGAAAAATATTTATCCCAAACAGAATCATCGGAATTATAGGAAGATATAATCAAGGTTACTTTAATATTTATGTCGATATTCAACTCCCGGAGAATTCGGACGAAAAAGAGATTGTGAAAAGTATTACGAATATTACTGAAGGAATTTATGTTGAATTTAAACACATTATGAAAGAAAAACCCGAAATTATAGGTGTGCTTCAAACAACTCCAAACAACTGGCATTACTTGAAAATAAGATTTAAAATTTATCCCGGACAGGTTGCAATCGTGGATAGCGCATTTAAGCAAAGAGCAATTGCTTCAATGAAAAAATATAATTCTGATTATACTGATTGGATGATAACCGTTCACTTTTGAGTTAATTAAAAATATTATCTAGTTTAGCATAAATTAGTTACTTTAAATTTTCTTACTGCACGATTTATTAATTCAAGAACTAACATTATGAATAAATCTGCTCCAATAATAAATTCATTCAAAATAATTATGAGAAACTTAATAATCTTATGTACTTTTATATTACTTGGCAACACTTTAACTAATGCGCAAGTAAAAATTACTTTTATTGTAAATTCGGCATCTGTTGACAGCGGAAAAAATGTTTACATTGTGGGCAATATACCCCAGCTTGGTAAGTGGAATCCGGCAGGAATTTTATTAAATAAAATAAATGATTCTGTCTGGACTAAAACAATTACTTTTAATACCGGCGAGAATTTACAATACAAATTTACAGAAGGAACATGGTCAACAGAAGCATTGGATTCAAACTTAACTGTTCCCCCAAATCATCAATTAAAAGTTAGTAAGGATTCAATAGTTACTTTAAGTGTTCCAAAGTGGAAAGATCAGGTCCCTTCCCAATCGATCAGTAAATTTCACGGACAAATTACCGGAACAGTTCGATACTTAAAAAATCTTAAAGCAAAAGGGATTCGTAAACGTGATGTTATTATCTGGCTTCCACCATCTTACTTTAAAGATAAAAACAAAAGATATCCTGTTCTTTATATGCAGGACGGACAAAATCTTTTTGATCCTCAAACCTCATCGTTCGGAATTGATTGGCAGCTGGATGAATGCGCGGATAGTTTGATAAGGAAAAATAAGATACAGGAAATAATTATTGTCGGAATATACAATACGGTAGATAGAAAAAATGAATATTTAAATTCAAAAGTTGGTAATGCTTATATGGATTTTGTAGTAAACAAGCTAAAGCCAATGATCGATAAAAAATATAGAACACTTCCGGACAGAGAAAATACTGCTGTGGGCGGTTCTTCTGCAGGCGGACTGATTTCATTTTTACTTGCATGGAAGTATCCTAAGGTGTTTTCCAAATCTGCTTGTATTTCTCCCGCATTCGATATTTCTTATGTTAATATTTTCAAATCTTTAAGAAACTACAAAGTACCGAAGAAAAAAATTAAATTTTATTTCGATGTCGGAACCGTTGGGCTTGAAGCTAAATTAAAGCCGGGAATAGAAGAAATGATTAATTACTTAAAAGAAAAGGAGTATCAAGAAGGAAGAGATTTTGAATTTTATGTTGCTACAGGTGAAACTCATAATGAAGCATCATGGTCAACACAGAACTGGCGTTATTTGGAATATTTTTTTAGTAAATGAATTTTGAATAAAAAGGATATGTTATGAAAAGGATTACAAAATATTTTTTTGAAGGCTTAGTTGTAATTCTGCCTTTAGTTGCAACAATTTATTTTACTTATTTAATCTTTATTAAAATTGATTCTCTCTTTCAGTTTAAGATTCCGGGAATCGGATTTTTAATTACAATTTCCTCAATCATAATTATTGGCGTTATAGCTTCTAATTTTTTAACACATAAAATATTTGATTTCATCGATTATTTATTCGGTAAGCTTCCTTTAATAAAAATCATTTATAATTCATTCCGCGATTTAATTGAGGCATTCGTTGGCGAAAAAAGACGATTCAAAGTTCCTGTACTTGTTAATCTAAATGATGGAAAAGATGTCGGAGCCTTTGGATTTTTAACCGAAGAAGATTTATCTGATTTTGGATTGAATGATAAAGTCGCTGTTTATCTTCCGCACTCTTATAATTTTACAGGAAACTTAATTGTGGTAAACAGAGACCAGGTTACAAGATTGAACGCAGGCGCTAAAGAAGTAATGACATTTATCGTTTCGGGCGGATTAACTCAAGCTAATAAGAATGAATAAATTCTATTTCAAAAATATCATCTTTTTCAAATTGGAATAATTGTTATATCCATTATAATTTGTTACTTCTAAGCGATAGAAATAAACACCACTGCTTAAATTCAAAGGACTCCAATTAAAAGAATAATTTCCCTTTTGCTGGAAACCTTCAAAAATGGTTGATACTCTTTTCCCTAAAATGTCATAAACAATTAATTTAACATAACTGCTACTGGATATTGAATAATTTATTTTAGTTGATGGATTAAACGGATTTGGATAATTTTGTTTTAACACAAATGTTAATGGTAAATTTTTCGAAGCATTAGCTGAAGCTATTTTTCTATTTATAACCAGTGAAGGATCGCCTAATAAAGTATATCTGCGTTCACCTACGTCAATCGGAGAATTTTCATTTAAAAGTGAGCGTTTAGCACTTAATATTGCTTCCCCAATACTTACTGATGGATTGTTTAAAATATAATTAACGAAATAGTGTTCTATATTGCTTCCTAGGGATAAAAAAGTTAATCCGGTTGAAGTAAAACTTGCCACTGATCCGCCATTTCCCTTAGCTAATAATTTTTGAACAATAGAAATACTATCTTGAGTATCAAAGTTTTGTGCACAAGATGCAGTAATCAAAAGAAAAGGTAATGAAGTGGATAAAGTATCAATATCATCTGTAGTCATTATTCCATACTTAGACCATTGACTTGTTGTTCCATGTCCGAAATAACTTAAAAATAAAGTGCCTTCTAAAATTGAATTAAATAACCGGGTTTTAGTCTCAAAAATTGAAGTATCTTCATTTGCAAAAATAGTTTTTGTAGAAAAATTACTAACAGTATTTGTAATAAACTGATTAACTGAATTGTTAAAATCACTTGAATTTGTTAAATCGGTAATAAACGAGAATTTTGTATCATAATCATTGAATGATAATGAGTCACTAAAGTAAATGGTTTTCTTAATAATATTTTTTAATTCAATTTCATTGTTCACAGCAAACCGACCGATAGCAGCATCTGGAATTAAATCGCCGTCATACTGATTTGTAACATAAAATCCGTCTATTGAAACTGAGTCCTCCGGATCAGGAGTATAATAATAAAAACTTGACTTAACTTTATAAGATGGCAAATCGTGGCCATTACCAATCAGTAGGATATATTTTATTTTTGGTTTCTGCCAATATTGTATTGCATAACTTGTAAAATCTCGGATAGAATGTGATTTTGATGAATCCGGGAATTCACTATAAATTTGATTTAGTTCTACTACACGGACATTAAAACCTTTGTTTCTTTTCCATTCAATAAATTTTTGAGTTGTATTAACATATTTCGAAGGAATAATAATTAGATAATCTGCTTGATTTGAATTTGATTTTAATTGTGAGAATGAAATTGAAGGAAATAGAAATGATAAAAGAATAAATTGTAGTGCAGCGGAATTTAACATTTTCATCATCTACCTATACTAAATTACATCTAAATTATTTAAGTATAGGGAATTATCTAATATCTATCAAGCTTAAATTTTTCACCTAAATAAAGTTTTCTTACTTCTGCATCATCAGCTAATTCCTGCGCACCGCCTTGCTTAAATATCACTCCATTAATTAAAATGTATGCCTTATCAACAATGCTTAAAGTTTCGTGCACATTATGATCCGTAATTAAAACTCCGATTCCTCTATTCTTCAAATTTGCAACAATGCTCATAATGTCTTCAACCGCAATCGGATCTACACCGGCAAAAGGTTCATCTAATAAAATAAAACTCGGGTCAGTAGCAAGAGCTCTTGCAATTTCGGTTCTTCTTCTTTCACCGCCGCTTAACTGCACTCCCAAACTTTTACGAATATTAGTGATAGTTAAATCCTCTAATAATTGTTCGCATTTCTCTTTACGCTCTTTCGAACTTAGTTTTGTCATCTCAAGGATTGCCATCAAATTATCTTCGACACTTAGTCTTCTAAAAATAGATGCTTCTTGCGGAAGATAACCAATTCCCATTCTGGCTCTCTTGAACATCGGGACTTTAGTTATGTTATCATCATCAAGGAATACATTCCCCTTTTCGGGTTTAACCATTCCGACAAGCATATAAAATGTAGTAGTTTTACCCGCGCCGTTTGGTCCAAGTAAACCAACAATTTCGCCTTTAGAAACTTGAACAGAGGCTTTATTTACAACCGTTCTTTTTTTATAAACTTTTACCAAGTTCTCGCTTCGTAAAGTATTTCTTTCTGTTGAACCCAATTTCAATTCCTTAATTGATAATAGCACTAATTAATTTTTGTAACTATAGATTTAACTAATGGATTGCTTTCATTAAATCCAATTTAATTATTTATAATCTAATTCAAATTAATTGCCGGAAATAGATCATTAAAATATTCATTTAATAATTTAATTCTAGTCGGACGATTTTTATAAAAGACATATTCCGGAAGTGTAAAAGATTGTTCTTTACCTTCCACTTTATTTTCAGGATAAAATTCGCTGTTGGGCGATCCGTATAATTTAACAGCACTCACTTTTTGATTTTCAAAAATAATTTTCGCGCTTTGCGCAGATGATTTAGTAAGACCGTTTTTGGTTTTCCCATCGTATAAATAATAAATGCTGTGCATGTATCCGTAAACTTCCGTTCTTTTTATTTGATTCGAATCAAAAACCATGACAACTTTACTTCCTGATATTTGATCGAATCTGTTTTTATACATACTGTTTTGAGAAAGCAAAAAAGCATTTTCAACAACATTTAATTTTTTAATCTGATTATCTTTAAGAACAACTGTTATAGAATCACCGGTTAGTTGAGAATTTGAATACCAAATAATCGGTTGAGCAGCATTTTTTTTCAATTTATTAGTTACAAATTTTCCGTCTTCTCTGTAGTACGTGGTATAATCATTTTTTGATGCAAATTCGCCGCGAACAATTTTAACAGAATCTATCGCTTTAAATATATTCGCTGTATCTCTGAAGCTTTCCATTTTCATTGCACTAATAACAAGTGTATCAAGTTTATAAGGTTTATTATTTTCACCAAAACTTTTTATTGAATCAACAGGCTGAATATATGTTGTATCAATCTGAATTAATAAAGGATTCTTTTCAACTAATGTATATTTTGTACCCGGATAATCCTCTAAGTGTCCGCCAAAAATAATAACATGATTATGTTTGTTAGTTATCTGTACATTCTTATCCGCGAAAGTAATTTTAGTATCTCTAAAATGGACTAAACTATCGGCTTTTATAATGTTGTCCTGGTTAACTATTTCAACATTGCCAACTGCAATAGCTTTACCTTTATCTTTAAAATAAGTAAGCGAATCTGATGTTAAAGTAGTTGAGGTATCATAGAGATTCACGTTATGTTCAAAAAAGGCTTTATGATCATTAAAATAATAATATCCCGAATCCGCTGTTAAAATTACTTTTTTATCATTCAGCTTTAGTCCGCTTACACTTTTAGCTTTTTTCTCATTACCGTAATAAAATCCGCGCGGAGTTGTTATTGTTAAACTATCTTGAGTTGCTATAACATTTCCAATAAGTTCGGCATCGTTTCTGGATAAATAATGTACTGCTTGATTACAAGTAATTTTTACATTGCCTTGAGTTAGAATTACATGACCGAACACTTCTCTTATAGATTCTCCGTCTATAGTTTTAAAAGAAAGACTATCGCCGCGGACAGTAATATACTCATCACTTTGCTGAGCAAAAGCAATTGAGAATAAGAAAGGAATTAATAGTATAATATTTTTTATTGAAATCATTCGCGGGTTATTATTTTTTTTGAGTTGAATCTAACCTAGTTATATAAGTGATATTATAGATAGTGTAATTCCTTAAACTTTGATCAGCTTCAAAACCGTATCCTTCAATTTTTTCTTTCGGAGAAACAATTGTGACAAATTTACTGGAAGTTATTTTCTGATCTTTGTTTCGCCACATAAGTTCCGGGGTTCTTAATGTTACTCCGCTATCACTAACTGCAACTACGCTATCAATTGCATAAAGATTTTTTGTGGCATCATCAACTCTTCCTTTTTTTGCAGTTAAAGTTGTAGTTTTTTCACCAAGTTCATTGTAAAAATCAATTCGAATATTGCTATCCAGCAAAGTTTCTTGCGCTTTTGTAAGCATTCTTAAATGTCCGGTATGAAGTATAGCTTTTGTTTTTCCGGAATCAGAAAAAAACACAGTAGAATTCCAGCTCTCTTGTGCGGGAATTTCATCCATAGTTATGGATTTATCGATTGATGGTTTTACTTTTTCTTCTCCGCATCCGGCTAGAACAAGTATAATTGATAATGCAAAAAGCAACTTCATCTTTGTCTTAAACCTAAATTTATCAAATCATGCAAATGAACAATTCCGATTGGTTTGTTTTCATTATCTATAATTAACAAAGCGGTAATTTTGAAATTCTCCATCTGCTGTAATGCAAACGATGCAAGGAAATCTTCCTTTAATACTTTTGGATTTTTTGTCATTATATCTTTTGCAGTAAGCTCTTTAATCTCAAGTGTTCTTTCAAGAAGTCTTCTTAAATCTCCATCAGTTATAATACCTTTAAGTTTTCCTTGTTCATCAACCACGCTAGTTGCGCCTAAACGTTTTGTTGTTATTTCAAGAATAACATCTTTTATTGATTCATTTTCATTCACTTTGGGAATATCATCGCCGGTTATCATTATTTCTTTTATCCGTAAAGAGAGTCTTTTACCTAAACTTCCGCCGGGATGCAAAAATGCGAAATCTTCTGCGGTAAATTCACGCTTCTGTAAAAGTGCAACTGAAAGTGCATCACCCATTGCCAAGGTTGCAGTGGTTGAAGCAGTTGGTGCCAAATCATACGGACAAGCTTCTTCCTTAACACCCACATTTAAAAAAATGTTACATTCTCTTCCCAGTTTTGTATCCCGGTTACTTGCCATCGCAATCAATGTAACATTTAATCTTTTAAGCATTGGCAATAAATTAACAATCTCTTCCGTCTGTCCGCTTTTAGAAATTAAAATTACAACATCTTCTTGTCTAACCATTCCAAGATCGCCGTGAAGCGCGTCTGTAGGATGAAGATAAATTGCCGCCGTTCCGGTTGAGTTGAATGTTGCAACTATTTTTCTGGCAATTAATCCGGATTTTCCCATTCCGGTTAAAACTACTCTTCCCTTAGATTCAAAAATTACATTAATTGCTTTTACAAATTCATCATTAATACTATTTTCTAAATTTGCAACTGCTGCTGCCTCAATTCTTATTACTTCTTTTCCCTTTTTAATAATTTCTTCTGATGTCAATTATCAACCTCTACTAAAAAAATTCAATAATTTTCTTTTTTTCTTATTTGTAACTTTATGGTGAAACTCTGAATAATCAATTTCTACTCTTTTCATATATTTGTTATAATATAAAAATGCAGATGCTAAATCCTTGTCAGAATATTTCTCATGTTCTATAAAAAATGAGCTAGGTTTCAATGCAATTTTTGAATCTCTAATGTTTTTAGTAAGCATTAAATGATTGTAAAAATTGCTTATTGGAATAAGATGATTTATTCCGGTTTCAGTATCGTGTAACCATAACTTTTGATGCTTTGGTACGATAGCCAATAAATATTTTTTTGGAATTACAACAACTTCCCGGACAAAAGAACTGTCATTCGGAGATTTTTCGCCTGGGTTCCACGTTGAATAGCTCCAGCTACTTTTTATTTTCACACTTTCAAAATTTGTCAATTCAATATTTGCCGAAATATCAAACTCAATTTCATCTTCAAGTTCTTCGTGAATTATCACATCAAGATTCGAATTTTCACATTCCACACTACCTAAAGCAAAAACAGGCATTGATGAAACAAGCAAATCCGGTTTTGTATTCGCATTACCTAAAATCATATTCCCGCCGCCAAATCTCCCAATACCAATGATTTTCAATTTCTCAATTTTTTCCCGATATTTTTTGTAACCGGGTTTTTCAATCGGTAATATAGAAAACAATATTTCTTTTTCTTTTTGAGTTAAATCTCTTGGAAAAAGTTTCCCATTTGAATTCGGCATTTTAAGGCTTTGCTTTTAATTATTATAGTTGGAAAAATCCCACTTAATACTTTTTAATTATGCGGTCAATTGCTAAAATCTCTAAAAGAACATCTTTCAGATCACTCAAAGGCAACTGGCTTGCTGCATCACTTAATGCTTTCTCCGGATTAGGATGAACTTCGAGAAAAACAGCATCAACGCCAATAGCTGCTGCTGCTCTTGCTAAAGGTTTTATAAACTTCGGTTGCCCTCCGCTTTTATCTCCGTCACTTGGTAATTGTACAGAATGAGTTGCATCCATAACTACCGGAAATCCAAGTTCTCTCATAATCAATAAAGAACGCATATCAACCACAAGATTATGATAGCCAAAAGTTGTACCGCGTTCTGTTAACAAAATATTTTTGTTCCCGGTTGATAAAACTTTATCCGACGCGAATTTCATATCCTCCGGAGCAAGAAATTGTCCTTTTTTAATATTAACCGCTTTTCCGGTTTCCCCTGCTGCAATTAGCAAATCTGTTTGCCTACATAGAAATGCCGGAATCTGTAAAACATCTACTACTTCTGCAGCTCGTTTTGCCTCTTCCGGAGAATGCACATCCGTTAAAACCGGTAAATCAAATTTAGTTTTTACTTTTTCCAAAATCTTCAGCGCTTCATCATCGCCAATACCAACGAAAGAATTTAAACTTGTTCTATTTGCTTTTTTATAACTCGACTTAAAAATATAAGGAATGTTCAATTCATCAGTAATTTCTTTTATTGCCAATGCGGTTTCTAAAATCAACTTCTCGTTTTCAACAACACATGGTCCGGCAATTAAAACAAATGGCTTGTTATCACCAATTTCAATTTTACCAACATTTACCATCTATCAATTTTCTCTAGATTTATTAAATTTTCATATATAGTTTATTATATGTGCTAAATATATAAAAATTAGAAGTATTTATTTAACATTATTTTATCCCTTGAAATTGAAATCTCTTCAAATTTTGTGATTTTGCTTAGGATTTATATAATTTGATTGAAGTTAAAAAGATAAATTACAATATTGCTCTAGCGGTATCCTTCCAATATTAATTGTTATTTTTTTAAATCAGCATCCGGAATTTTATGAAAAAGGAACAGAATTCTCTCATTTATGTTTTAGCTTTTTTTCTTATCTCAACAGCTTTCCAAATTATTTATGCGCAACCTAAACCGGTTGAAAATTCTTCTCACTTACAGCTATCTTTAAATAAATTAAATGTGCTCGGAAGTGTTCTATATGTTGCGGCACATCCTGACGATGAGAACACGGCTTTACTAGCTTATTTTGAGAATAATTTACACTTAAGAACAGCTTATTTATCGATTACAAGAGGCGACGGCGGACAAAATTTAATCGGCACCGAGCAAGGTGAAAACTTAGGAGTTTTGCGGACTCAAGAATTGCTTGAGGCAAGAAAAATTGATGGAGCAAAACAGTTCTTCACTCGAGCAGTCGATTTTGGTTATTCGAAAAACGCAAAAGAAACTTTAGAAATTTGGAATAAAAATAAAATTCTTTCCGATGTAGTTTGGGTGATTCGTAAGTTCAGACCGGATGTTATAATTACCCGCTTTCCGGGAACCGGTGAAGGCGGACATGGAAATCATACAGCTTCTGAAATTTTAGCAGACGAAGCATTTAAGATTGCCGGTGATTCCACAAAATTTCCTGATCAACTTAAGTATGTTAAACCCTGGCAACCAACTAGAATTTATTGGAATGTTTGGCCGAGTTTATTAACAAAAAGAAATCGCGATTCATCAAAAGCAGTAAAAATGGATATAGGTGATTATAATCCTTTGCTCGGTGAGTCTTATACAGAAATTGCGGCGGAAAGCCGATCTATGCATAAAAGCCAGGGATTCGGTGTATCAAAACATTATGGTCGTTCAGTTAATTATTTTTATAGAATAGACGGGAAACCTGTTAAGAATAATTTGTTTGAAGATATTGATTTAAGCTGGAGCCGTATAAAAGGCGGGGAGAAAATCGGTGAAATTATCTCATCAGCTAAGAAGAATTATGATCCGGCTAACCCCGACAAAATAATTCCTACATTATTAAACGCTTATCAAGAAACAGAAAAATTAGAGAATAGCTTTTGGAAAGCTATAAAACTTAAAGAACTTGCTGAAGTCATTCGATCTTGTGCAGGAATTTATATTGAATCAACTACGCCAAGTTTTTCTGCATCGCCGGGTGAAAAAGTAAAAATTAATTCTTTCATAATAAATAGATCTAAAATACCTTTTGTTCTTAAAGATGTTAAGGTTACATATCAAGAAGTTTCAAAAACATTAAATCAAAGATTAGATGATAATACGCCATACAAAGAAACCAATGAAATCAATATTCCAAATGATGCTGATATTTCTCAGCCTTATTGGTTGAAATCCGATCACGATCTCGGTAATTATAATATTGAAAATCAGCAACTAGTTGGAATGCCCGAAAATCCGGCTGCAGTAGAGGCAACTTATATTTTATCAGTAAACGGACAACTTATTAAACTCGAGACACCGGTTTATTATAAGCACACCGATCCGGTTAAAGGCGAAGAATTTAGAAATTTTGTTATTGCTCCGCCTATTTTTATAAATCTTCAAAATGATGTAATAGTTTTTCCTGATAACAAAAGTAAAGAAGTTAGTGTAATACTAAAAAGTAACAATAAAGATGTTCCCGGGAATTTATTTTTGAAATTAGAAAAAAGATGGAAATGTGAGCCTCAATCAATTCCATTTAATTTAAAAGGTGGGGATGTTGAAAAAGTATTTACTTTCAAAATATCTCCTCCAAAAAATCAGAATGTATCTAATTTGGAAGCAATAGCACAAATTGGGAAAAATGATTTTAGCAGAGGGATTACAGAGATCGATCATCCGAATATTCAAACACAGGTTGTTTTCCCGGAATCAAAAGCAAAATTAATTCGTTTAGATGTAAAAAAAGTAATCAATAAAATCGGTTATGTTATGGGACCCGGAGATAAAATTCCGGAAGCTTTAAAAGAACTTGGTTATAATGTTACAATGTTAACTGATCAAGATATAATGAATGGTAATTTATCACAATACGATGCAATTGTTACCGGAATTAGGGTTTATAACACGAATAAAGAAATTGAGAGTGAATCACCAAAGCTTTTAGATTATGTGGAAAACGGAGGAACTTTAGTTGTCCAGTATAATAAAAATTTTGGTTTGGTTACCGATAAAATTGGTCCCTATCCATTTCACATTTCTTATGATAGAGTAACAGTTGAAGAAGCTCCCGTAAAAATTCTTGATGAGAGAAATTCAATATTTAATTTTCCCAACAAGATAACTCAAAAAGATTTCAATGGATGGATTCAAGAACGCGGTGTTTATTTTCCGGATACATGGGATAGTAAATATAAAACACCAATCGAATCTAATGATCCGGGTGAAAAACCATTACAGGGCGGACTGTTATACACAAAGTACGGTAAAGGTATTTTTATTTATACCGGTTATGCTTTTTTCCGTCAATTGCCGGCCGGAGTTCCCGGCGCTTTCAGATTATTTGTCAATCTTATTTCAGCAGGTAAAGCAAACTAAATTATTTAAAGTATAATTTTTAATATGATAAAGAGAACTAAAAAAATAAACGAAAATCCACCTCTATTTAAGAGTTGGAAGGCATGGTATCTTTTGGTTTTGGGGAATCTTGCACTCTTAATAATTTTATTTTATTTATTTACAAAAGCGTTTGAATGAGAACACTCGATTGGATAGTTCTAGTCGGATCACTTCTTTTTATTGTTATATACGGAGTTTACAAAGGTAAAGGAAGCAAAGATATAAAAGGTTATCTGCTTTCGAACAGAGATATGAAGTGGTACACAATCGCACTTTCTATCATGGCTACACAGGCTAGTGCAATTACTTTTCTTTCAACTCCCGGACAAGCCTACGTTGACGGAATGCGTTTCGTTCAGTTTTATCTCGGTCTTCCAATCGCAATGGTTATTTTATCTATCACAGCAGTTCCGGTTTATCATAAATTAAAAGTTTATACAGCTTACGAGTATCTCGAAAATGCATTCGACTTAAAGACAAGAGCGTTAGCAGCATTTTTATTTTTGATTCAACGGGGCATTGCGGCGGGTTTAACTATTTATGCGCCATCTATAATTTTATCGATTCTGTTAGGATGGAATATTTACTTAACAAATTTAGTTATTGGCGGACTTGTAATTATTTATACCGCAACCGGCGGTTCAAAAGCTGTTGGCTGGACTCAATTTCATCAGATGATAATTATAACACTGGGAATGCTCGGCGCATTCTTTATGATTATTCATCTACTCCCTGACAATGTTTCATTTTTAGATTCGGTTAAAATTGCCGGAAAAATGGGAAAACTAAATGCGATCGATTTAAAATTTGATTTAAACAATAAATACAATATCTGGTCGGGAATTATCGGTGGATTGTTCTTGCAGCTTGCTTATTTCGGAACAGATCAATCTCAAGTACAAAGATATCTAACCGGGGAATCTGTAAAACAAAGCAGACTTGGATTATTATTCAATGGAATAGTAAAAATCCCGATGCAGTTTACGATTCTATTTATTGGTGTAATGCTATTTGTATTTTACCAGTTTAACGCACCTCCACTATTTTTTAATCCTGTTGAAACAGCAAAAGTAAAATCCGGAGAATATTCAGAAGCGTATCAACAATTAGAAAAAAAGTATAAAGATGTATTTACATCAAAAAAAGAGAATCTAAATGATTTACTAATTGCTATTAAAAATGATGACAACATAAAGGTAAATCAAATAGAATCTCAGTTACAAATCAACAAAACGGAAATTGCCGATCTGCATAAAAAAGCTATTGCAATAATTAAGAAAAGTGATCCTGTTTCTGATACCAACGATATTAATTATATCTTCTTAACATTTGTTATAACATATTTACCCGCTGGCTTGGTTGGATTAGTATTGGCTGCAATTTTAGCAGCTTCAATGTCATCCACATCTTCAGAAATAAATTCTCTAGCTTCAACATCAATCATTGATATCTATAAAAGATTAATTAAAAAAGATGCCAGCGATAAGCATTATTTAGTAGTTTCAAAATCCGCTACAGTACTATGGGGATTGCTGGCAATAGGCTTTGCTGAATTCGCAAATAAACTCGGTTCATTAATTGAAGCAGTGAATATCTTAGGCTCACTTTTTTACGGAACAATTTTGGGAATTTTCCTTCTCGCCTTTTATTTCAAATGGATTAAAGGAACACCAACTTTTATTGCTGCGGTAATAGCCGAAATAATTGTCTTTAGTCTTTTTGCATTTTCCGAAATTACATTTTTATGGTTTAATGTTATAGGATGTTTAGCGGTAATTTTTATAGCCATTTTAATTAATCCTTTTTTTAAGAAACCGGTTAATGTTAATCGTATCGCTTCATAAGTGTAAGATAAATAACATCATTAAGAATAAAGTTGATTCTAGTGCTACAATTTGTATATTTCAATAACGCTTGAGTTAATTCAAGTCCCCTTCTAAATAATGGAAAGGAGAATATGATGAATGAAGACAATGATAAATTAGTTGGATTTTTGACCGGATTTATTGTAGGTGGAGTAATCGGAGCATCTTTTGCAATGTTATCAACACCTGTAAGCGGAAAGAGATTAAGAAGGAGAATTGCTAGAACTACTGATGATATAGTAGATGATGTCTCGGATTATATAGATGAAAAAAGAGATAAAGCTGAAACTATTATTAAGGATGGCAAGAAAAAAGCCGACGAGGTAATTAGTGAAGCAAGAAAATTTGTCTCCAACTAATTCATCCTAATTAAAATTAATTCTTTAAAGGTTGTCTTTTAATTTTATAAATTATCAGGCAACCTTTTTTATTTTAAATAATTGTTTACAATTCCGTATATAATATTTCATTATGATTTATTATTATTGCATTTAATATCAAACGGAAAATTTAGTTGGAAAAAGAAAAGAAGATTCAAATCATTCGTGCGGCGGTAAAAAGATTTTCAAAGCATGGAATTAATAAAACCACTTTGGACGAGATTGCCAGAGATTTACGAATTGGAAAGACTACATTATATCATTATTTCAAATCTAAAGAAGAGCTTTTTTTTGAGACAATAAACTGGGAGGCAAGTAACTATCTTGACGAAGTGAAACAAATTTTCAGCAATAATGATATCTCTACTAAGGAAAAATTCAAAGAATATTTTGTCCATAAAATCTCTGTAAAAGAGAAATTTAGATTATTGTATGATTTAATTTTTCTTCTTGTTAAAAATGAGAGTTTTGTTGAAGAAGTTACAATAGGAACATCATTAATTTCCCGGGAAGAAAATTTGATTAGAGATGCTTTAAAATTAAATCAAAATAAATCCAAAGATGATATGATTGCTTCTTACATTGTTACACAAAGTTGGGGATTTTTGTTTGAAACTGAATTATATAAATCAACTCACCCTGAGAAAGTAGAAAACGTTGAACAGCTTTATTTGAAATTTATAGAAAATTTGAATTTACAAAATTAAGATCTACTCATTTTCATCATCGTCTTCAGAATCATCACTAAAAAAGAATTTTTCGTATTTATGTTTGATCATCTGAGCTTCAACAATAAAGAATACATCTTCAGCAATATTAGTTGCATGATCGCCCATTCTTTCCAACTGTCTAGACATCACTAACAGAGCAACTGCTGAATCGATGCTTTCCGAATTTTCTTTCATTACATCTTTTAAGATCTTATGATTTTCACGGTTGTAATTGTCCAGCATTTCATCTGTTTGAATTACTTTTTGCGCTAATTTAGCATCCTGTTGAATAAAGGAATCAATTGAGTTTCTAATCATTTCCTTTACTAACTTAGTCATTTCATAATAATGAGTACGATTAATAAAATCAGGCTTCTTCTTTTAAAACTAGAAAGTTTTCACAAAGATTAACAGCAATATCACCAATTCTTTCAAGGTTCGTATTTATTGTTAGAGCTGAAATAATCAATCTTAAATCCATAGCAACAGGTTGATTAAGTGCTATAATTTTTTGGCAAACCTTTTCAATTTTAACATCATATTTATCAACTTTATCATCGCGTTCTATAACTTGATTCGCGATTTCAATATTCTCTTCGTCAATTGCTTTAATCGCATTTTCAACTTGTTCATCTACTAGACTACACATTTTAAGAATTTTTTTCTTGAGCTTTTCGATTTGTACGTCGAATTGTCTTTCCATTTTCAGCCTATAATTTATTAACCGAATCTACCGGTAATATAATCCTCTGTTTGTTTTTTAGAAGGATTAGTAAAAAGTTTAGTTGTCTTATCAAACTCAATCAAATCACCAACAAAAAAGAAAGCTGTTAAATCGCTAACGCGTGCAGCTTGTTGCATATTATGCGTAACAATAACAATTGTATAGTTCTTTTTCAACTCATGAACAAGCTCTTCAATTTTTGCTGTAGCTATTGGATCCAGCGCGCTTGCCGGTTCATCCATTAAAACTATATTTGGTTCAATTGTTAAAGCTCTTGCTATACATAATCTCTGCTGCTGACCACCTGATAGACTTAATGCAGGAGAATTTAACCTATCTTTTACTTCATTCCAAAGAGCGGCTTGCGTCAAAGTTTTTTCAACTATCTCATTCAAATACGATTTATTTCTAAGTCCGTTAATCCTTGGACCGTAAACTAAATTTTCATAAATCGATTTTGGAAAAAGATTAGCTTTTTGAAAAACCATTCCTACACTTTTACGAAGCTGAACAACATCTACCCTTTTAGCATAAATATCCTGTCCGTCTATTAGTACATCTCCGGTAATTTTAACACCCTGGATTAAATCATTCATTCTGTTCAATGTACGCAAATAAGTTGATTTTCCACAACCTGAAGGACCGATTAATGCAGTTACTTTATTTTCCGGGATTTCTAGAGAAATACCTTTTAAAGCGTGATTACTTCCGTAATAAAGATTTAGATCCTTTGTTACAATTTTAATATTCTGCATTTAGTTCTTTTTAATTTGAAAGATTTTAAGACGGATTAATAAATAGCTTCTCTAATTTTTGCACTTATATAATCCATAACCCAAACAACAAAAGCTATCATAATTACTATAAGTCCAACCTCGTGCCACTTTGCCAGGCCTTGATATTGCATTAACATTGTTCCGATACCGCCTCCGCCGACAAGACCAATAATAGTAGCCATTCTTACGTTTATATCCCAGCGATAAATTGTAAATGATAAAAACGGAAGTACAATCTGAGGAACAACTGCATGCCAAACAACTTGAACTTTATTTGCTCCGGTCGCGGAAATGGCTTCAACAGGACCTTCTTCAATTCCTTCAATAGCTTCAGAATACAATTTTGCGTTTGAGGCGATTGTATGTACTAGTAGAGCAATCATTCCGGCAAAAGGACCGATACCGACCCATACTGAAAATATGATAGCCCAAATTAAAGGCTCAATAGATCTTACAAAATTGAGAATCAATCTTAAAACATAATAAATTGCAAAAGTAAACTTATTGTCTTTCATAAGATTTCTTGCGGTAAAGAAACTTATAAAAAGTGTTGGCGGAATTGAAATTAATGTTGCAACTAGCGCAATATAAATTGTTTCAATCATCGCAAAAAGAGCGTCATCAAATATTCCTCCATTAGGTTGAAATAACGCACCAAAAATTCTTTCCGCACCTTCTATTCCCTGACTACTAAATAGACTAACTAATGAAATTCTAGTAACGATCCATCCGGCAATAAAAGTTATATTAAAAAGAAACCAGCCGAAAATTTCAACAGTCCACCTTGTTGTTTTATTGTCTTTTGCAATACCGAATAACTTACAAGACAAAGAGGTTTTAGTAGATGCCCAGGCAAAGCCAATTACAATACTCACTAAAAATAAAATGAATATTTGTAACCATGAAAAAGGCAAGTCTCTCAAATCAAGAATAAATTTATAATAAATTGCGCGTTGAACTACAAGTAAACTATAATAGACGAAGAAGATATCAAGAAAAACCGCTTTAATAAAACCGGCTTTTTGTTCTTTCTTTTTATTTGCGGCAATTATTTTATGTGCATGCAACTCTAATTCTGGATCTTGGATCATCTGATTTCCACCTCTTCAGCTTCTTCACCGTAAATAGTTTTAAACCAATTTTCATCAATATCATTCGGCGATCCGTGATAAATAACCTCGCCGTCTTTTAAAGCAATTACCCTTGAAGCATATCTTCGAACCAAACTTAGAAAGTGAAGATTGCAAATCACTGTTGTACCTAATTCCTTATTAATTTTTTCAAAATACTGCATTACCGAGTTTGAAGTTGCAGGATCTAAAGAAGCTACAGGTTCATCGGCAAGAAGTAATTTTGGATTTTGCATCAAACTTCTCGCAATCGCTACTCTCTGCTGCTGTCCACCGCTCAAAGAATCAGCTCTAATTTTTGCTTTGTCCGAAATTCCAACGGTCTCCAAACTTTTATGCGCATCTGCAATTACATCGTCGTCGTATTTTTCAAATAATGTTTCCCAGGTTCCTAAGCTGCCTAATCTTCCGTTTATAACATTCGATAAAACCGATCTTCTTTTAATTAAATTGAAATGTTGAAAAACCATTCCAATTTGGGTTTTAACTTTTCTAAGCTGCTCGCCTTTAATGTGAGTAATATCTTTTCCTAAAAACTGCACAGAGCCTGAAGTAGGTTCAATTAATCTGTTTATGCATCTTAATAAGGTAGATTTGCCGGAACCGCTTAACCCAATAATAACCAGAAATTCGCCTTCTTCAACTTCAAAACTGACGCCTTTTAAGGCATGAGTTCCGTTTTTATAAATTTTGTGCAGATTATCAACTTTTAATATCATTTTTTCTTCAATAGATTTTCAAACGAAATGTGCTGTTTTTTTAATAAAGCTCTTAAGCCATTATAATCACTATCTTTAGTGGGAATTAGTCCGGTTACATCGTAAATATCAAAAAGTGCTTTTTTGCCTTCGGGAGTTTTAACAAATTTTAATAGAGCATTAATAATTTTTGTTTTCATTACCTCGGGCATATTTTTACGAAATACCCATGGATCATTTGGTATGTCTTGTGTAAAACCGATTATTTTAATTTTTTTAGCCACATCGGGAAATTGTTTTTCAACTCGCATTCTGGCATCCATTATTTCTCCGGTCTTTGGATCGGGAGGAGCATAATAAGTAGCTCCAGCTGCAACTTGACCTTGATAAACCATTGTAACAACATTATCATGCCGCATCGCAAAAACAGTCTCACTAGGTTTAATTCCCTTTTTCTCCAGAAGTGCTTTCGGTAAAATATAACCTGATGTAGATGATGGATCTACATAAGCCATGCTTCTGCCATTTATATCGGCAAGGCTATCAATTCCTGAATCATAACGTGTAATAAACTGTCCTTTATAAGAAGTTTGATTTCCCTCCCGGACAATTCTTAGCTTTGCTTCGGCGCCGTATTTTGCATGTGCCATTATGTAGGAAAAAGTATTAATTCCGGCGATATCAGCCTTATCCGTACCGAAAGCCTCAACAACAGCTATAAAACTTGCAGGAACCGCTGTTCTGTAATAATAACCGGTTTCTTTATGAAGATAATCTGTTAAAGCTCTGGCGTTAAAAGAAATTCTTTTTGCATCAACTGAAGGTGTAAAATATATTTTAACAGGGTTTGATCTAGATCCAAGTTCTCCTTCATCGAGCTCACGTATAGAAATTGCTAAAACAAAAATTAAAATTGGTGCTAGGTATAGAAGGTATTTTATGTATTTCATAATATTCTAAATTTACATCCTTTAAATATGCGAATAACTACATTTCTGTTCAAATATTTTCCCGAATATTATGTTAAATTATGGTTATTAATTTAGGTGAAAAATGAAAAAGATTTTGCCTGGAAAAATTAATATTATTGATTTCAAGCTTTCAGAAGAATATTCTATTTAAAAAAGCGGAGAAATAGAAAAAATAGCTCGCAATTTTAATTTCACACAGATTTATTAGCCGAAAATGAATTACCTCGCCTCAGTCCGAAATCGGATTAAATTATTCAAATAACGATTTCGAGTCTCCACCTAATCTATTTTTCCCAAATCTTTTATAAGCTAAATCCGTCACTTCGCGTCCGCGCGGAGTTCTTTGGATGAAACCTTGCTGAATCAAAAATGGTTCATAGACTTCTTCAATAGTTCCGGGATCTTCATTTACAGCAACCGCCAAAGTTCCAAGACCAACCGGTCCACCTTTATATTTCTCTATTATTGTCAGAATTATATCTTTGTCCATTTCATCAAGACCGTATTCATCAACTTCCAAAGCCTCAAGAGCTATACGGGAAACCTCAACATCAATTACTTTCTTATCTTCAAAATCTGCGAAATCTCTAGTTCTTCTCAAAAGTCTGTTTGCAATTCTTGGAGTTCCCCTGGAACGTTTAGCAATTTCTAAAGATGCATCTTGATCTATTTTAAGATTCAATATTTTTGCCGAACGGCTAACAATTTTATTAAGAATATCTGAGTTATAATAATCCAAACGAAATTTAATTCCGAATCTGTCTCTCAATGGTGAAGTTAACATTCCAGCTCTTGTAGTTGCGCCAACCAGTGTATATTTGGGCAATTTAATTTGAACTGTTCTGGCATTAGGACCGGAATCTATCATAATATCAAGTTTGTAATCTTCCATAGCCGAGTACAAATATTCTTCAACAACCGGACTCAATCGATGAATCTCATCAATAAATAAAACCGATTTTTCTTCCAGATTTGTTAATAATCCGGCCAAATCTCCGGGCTTCTCTAACACCGGCCCGGAAGTGATTTTTAATTTAACTCCCATTTCGTTTGCCAGGATATGGGCAAGTGTTGTTTTGCCTAATCCCGGAGGTCCGGTTAATAAAACATGATCCAGCGCTTCGCCACGTTTTAAAGCAGCTGAAATAAAAACATTTAAATTATCTGTTATTTTCGATTGCCCCATAAAATCCAAAAGCATTTGCGGACGAAGTGACTGCTCGTAAAGAATTTCTTCATCTTTTGAATTTGGATTGGTATTTTCTGATTTTCTCATAAAAAGTTCTTAATCTAATATGGTTATGTAACCAATTGTTTGTTTCTAATCTTAAAATAATGAATACCCATCACCATTCCTGTCATTAACAAAATCATTAACAATGCCGAACCGATCGTCTGAGCAACATTGAAACTTTTGTCGAATAAAATAATGAGTCCGGGATTCCAGGCGCTTCCATATAAAATCATAAGATGAACAATGTAAATTAACAGAGTATTACGCCCTATCAAAATTAAAAATCTTGGGATTGTATCCAATTTTAATGAAATAAATGATAAGATAGAATTTAGAAATAGAACAATTCCTAACCTATAAAAAATTAAATTTGGGCTTGTTGTCCATAAAAAACTTTTATTATAAATCTGCACTTCTATAAAATCACCAATAAGCGCTATTGCAATAAACAGTAATCCAAATAAAGCTAAATTTAAGCTGAATTTTGAAGTTTTAAAAACCATTGGATGTTTTGCGAGGTAGCTGCCTAAAACACCGCCGGCAATTACATAACCTGCCCAGGGAAACAATGGGAAATTTGATCCGGTTCCTTTATAAAAATAGCCGGCAATCGGCGCCGGGAAAATTTGCAACCAATTAATTCCATCGGTGAAAACTGAAGCAATAAATAGAATTAATGCGGCTCCACTAAAAACCATATAATCACTTAATTTTAATTTCTCAGCAATGTAAGCACAGATTATCGTAAATAAAATTCCGAACCCGATAAGCTGAAGTACATCAACGGCAAAAAATATTTTCCATTGTTCAGGTCCTACGTTGGAAAAATTTACTATTGTAGGGGTAGGATAACGGAGCATGTATCCCAAAAATATTAAAAGCAAAAATCGCTTATATCCTTTTTTTACGCGTGGATTTTCGTTGAAAGGTTTATCCACTAACCTCAAAAGATAAGTGAAAACAGTTCCGGCGGTAAACAAAAAGATGGGTGCGGTCATTCCGCGCATAAAAAACCATAGGTTGAAAATCGGCGAGTCAAAATTTCGAAAATTATTTGCCAGCAAAACATCGGTAGTATGCCCTTGAACCATTTGAAGCACAGCAAAAGCGCGCATTAAATCAATAAAAATGATCCTATTTTTTTTTGAATGCTGTGTCATTAATGCAGATTTTTTACACCTTATTTTCTGATAAATTCGCCGCTAAAATAATCAATCGCTTAAACAATATAAATATAAAATCATTTTAATTATTTAAAAAACATAAATTTAATTTAGTTTCTATTTAAAATAAAAAGAGCCTGTCATAAAAACAGGCTCCTTAGTGATCTAGGAATTAAGTTAGTTAATCTCAATCGTCCTAGGTTTAATTTTTTCGTGTTTTGATAGTTTTATCGTTAATTGTCCATTTTCATACTTAGCTTCAATTTTGTCTTCATCTACGCTTTCGGATATTTTAAACTCCCTATAATAATTGCCAATATTGTTTTCGTTAAGTATATATTTTCTGTTCAACGAATCACGATAATTTACTTTTCCAAATATAATCAGAGTATGATTCTCAACTTTTAACTTTACGTCTTCTCTAGAAACTCCCGGCATGTTTGCAATTAAAATAAAGTCATCATTAGTTTCATAAATATCTACTAACGGAGCATAACTTATTTCAGTTTCTACATTTTCGTTTTCAAAAAATTGATCATTTTTTACATTTACAATTTCTTTATCTTTTTCGCCCATTTCAAATCCTCCTAAAAATGACCTCATAATATTTACAGTTTTGTATAAAATAAAAGGCTCTGCCGCTTTACGCGACAAAGCCATATTAGCATCATTTTTTACTTTTTATCGTCTTTATCTTTCTCATCGTCAACTACTTCATAAGAAGCATCCTGCACATCTTTTTCATCTTCTTTTTTACCGCCATCTCCACCAGCTTCTGCGCCCGGTTGAGGACCGCCTTCGGCTCCGGGTTGCTGAGCGCCGTCAGCCTGAGAATAAAGTTTAGAAGCAACTTCACTCCAAACCTTATTCAAAGATTCGGTTGCAGATTTCATTTGATCAGTATTATTGGCAGCAATGGCTTCCTCAACTTTTTTAATCTCAGCTTCTAATTTAGATTTATCGTCGTCCGAGATTTTATCTTTCATCTCTTCAATCTGTTTCTTAGTTTGAAAAACTAAACTATCAGCTTGATTCTTAACTTCGATGCCTTCTTTCTTTTTCTTATCTTCAGCTGCATGCTCTTTAGCATCATTTTTCATTTTTTCAACTTCATCTTGATTTAAGCCGCTTGAAGAAGTAATACGAATACTTTGTTCTTTATTAGTTGCTTTATCTTTTGCAGAAACGTGCATAATACCGTTTGCGTCAATATCAAAAGTAACTTCAACTTGCGGAACACCTCTTGGTGCCGGTGGAATTCCATCTAAATGAAATCTTCCAAGTGTTCTATTATCTGCCGCCATTGGTCTTTCACCTTGCAATACATGAATTTCTACAGAAGGTTGACTATCTGAAGCAGTTGAAAAAACCTCACTTTTCTTAGTTGGAATTGTAGTATTCGATTCAATCAGCTTAGTCATTACACCGCCCAAAGTTTCAATACCAAGTGAAAGCGGAGTAACATCGAGTAATAATACATCTTTTACATCGCCTGTTAAAACGCCGCCTTGAATAGCTGCGCCAATAGCAACAACTTCATCAGGATTAACACCTTTATGTGGTTCTCTTCCGAATATTTTTTTAACCAGTTCCTGAACCATAGGAATTCTAGTTGAACCACCAACAAGAATTACCTCATCAATTTCAGACGCCGAAACACCCGCATCTTTAATGGCTTGTTCGCAGGGAATTCTAGTTTTCTGAACCAAATCATCAATTAACTGCTCAAATTTAGACTTAGACAAATTAATGTTTAAGTGTTTTGGTCCGTCTTGAGTTGCAGTAACGAACGGTAAATTCACATCAGTAGAAGAAGATGATGATAATTCAATCTTCGCTTTTTCAGCAGCTTCTTTCAATCTCTGAAGCGCCATCGGATCTTTGCGTAAATCTATACCTTCTTGTTTTTTAAATTCATCAGCAAGAAAATCAATTATTCTTTGATCAAAGTCGTCACCGCCAAGGTGAGTATCACCGTTTGTAGATTTAACTTCAAATACACCATCGCCTAAGGCTAGAACGGAAACGTCAAAAGTTCCGCCGCCTAAATCGTAAACTGCAACTGTGTGATCTTTAGTTTTCTTATCAAGACCGTAGGCTAAAGCGGCCGCAGTTGGTTCGTTAATAATTCTTCTAACTTTTAACCCGGCAATTTCACCGGCATCTTTTGTTGCTTGTCTCTGTGAATCATTAAAATAAGCAGGAACAGTAATTACTGCTTCTGTTACTTCTTGTCCTAAATATTCTTCAGCTGTTTTTTTCATTTTCTGAAGAACCATTGCACTAATTTCCGGTGGAGAATATATTCTATCGCTAATCTTAACTCTAGCAGAACCACCGTCACCTGAAATTACTTCGTAAGGCACTTTTCCTTTTTCATCACTAACTTCATTTATTAATCTTCCCATAAATCTTTTTATAGAAAAGATAGTATTTCTAGGATTTGTTATTGCCTGACGTTTAGCAGGTTGTCCAACGAGTCTTTCGCTAGATTTTGTAAATGCCACAACCGATGGAGTTGTTCTTCCACCTTCAGAATTAGGGATTACTACCGGATCGTTACCTTCCATCACTGCGACGCAAGAGTTTGTAGTTCCTAAGTCAATTCCTATTATTTTACCCATTATAGATCACTCCTTTAATTAATATTGTACGGCAAAATTTCACCGTACGGATTCTCTAATTTAACTAACTTAATTAATTTCTATTGTTCTTTCTTTAGGTGCCTCAGGTTTTGCTTTACCTATTGTAATCTGCAAAAGTCCTTCCGTAAACTTTGCGTTTACATTATCGGCATCAACATCTTCCGGTAAAGAAAAACTTCTTTTAAACTTTCCAAAAGATCTTTCATTTCTTAAATAATTATTATTTTCTAAATCTTTGTAAGGATTTAGTTTTTCACCTTCCAAAGTTATTACGTTTTCTTGAATTGAAATTTTAACATTATCTTTTTGAATACCCGGCAGTTCAACTGCTACATATAAATTATCATTATCTTCAACTACATCAATTTTGGGAACAAACGTGCTACCAAAATCAAAGCTCATTCCGGGAAATTCATTAAATATTTTATTGAAATCTTTCTTTATTGTATCAAAACCTTCAGAAGGTGCAAATCTTACGAACGTCATTTTTCGTCTCCAAATTAGTTTACTAATGTTTGCTATTTAATAAACAATCAACGTGCCACTATAAGGAGTAGGCGTATGCTCTTATAATATAATACTTTAATAAAATAATGGTTTCGCGGCCAGATTAGCAATATTGTCAGTGTGTCTGTCATATTGTCGGTTAACACTTAATTAGTGACAACAAGTATGACACTATTGCGAATTTTGCTTATTTTTGCTCAACTAATTTTTTGAGGTGATTTTTGTTTAGTTTAGAAAAGTTTGATATAAAATTGAATACTGATTTTGTTGGTAGAAATTTCGTGTACTCTGAAGAAATAACATCAACAAATTCTTTTTTATTGAATAAAGAAAATAAGTTTAACGCGGATGGAACTATAATACTTGCTGAAAAACAAAGTGAAGGCAAAGGCAGAAAAGACAGAATTTGGTACAGTGCAAAAGGTCAGAATCTTACCTTTTCCATTCTACTTACAAACAAGAAATATTTTGGAAAGAATTTCAACCTGATAAATTTTGCAGCTTCACTTTCTGTAGCGGTTGCCATAGAGAACTTATATCAGTTAAAAACAGAATTAAAATGGCCAAACGATATTTTGGTTGATGGAAAGAAAATTGCCGGGATATTGCTCGAGTCTACTTCCCAAGGTTCTAAAATTGAAAAGCTTGTAATTGGAGTTGGTTTGAATGTTAATCAATCACTTTTTCAAGGAAGTTTTAACTTACCTCCGACTTCCTTAAAAATAGAGACAAATGAAGTCATTGAAAGAGAAAGAATTCTTGCCGAAATTCTAAATGTATTTGAGGGAAATTTAACTAAAATTCAATTTAACACAGAAGATGTACTTAGAGATTGGAAATTACGTTGCAGGATGATAGGTGAAAAGATATCTATTATTGAAGGTGATGAAACTCGGTACGGTATATTTGATGATGTTGATAGTGAGGGTTTTTTATTATTAAAAAACAATAACCGGATTGAAAAAATTCATTTCGGAGATGTGAGTCTTGCTTAATGCTTTTAGCATGCGATATTGGTAATACGAGAATAAAATGCGGATTATTTGATAAAGATCAGCTGGTTGAGTTCTCTTCTTTTACAGATTTGAACTCCCTTTTTTCTCATTTTTATTTTGAACGAATTAGAAGAATAGCCGTGTCTTCTGTTGTTCCTGAAACATTACAGAATTTTCGAACAAATATTAAACACTATACTCAGATTAAACCTCTCACAATTTCTAAAGATTCCAATTTTAATTTGAGGTTAGTTTACGATTCGCTAAACACTCTCGGTATTGATAGAGTTTGTTCAGCTGAAGGCGCATTTGCGTTGTTTAAGAAAAGTAATGATTTCAAAAATTACTCACCCGAAACTTATATACTATCCATCGATTTGGGCACCGCAACCACAATAAATTTTATTAAATATCCGGCAGAATTTATAGGCGGAATAATTGCTCCCGGAATTTCGATGATGTTTGAATCATTAAATAAAAGAACAGCACAATTGCCAAATGTAGAAGAATCAGATTATAAATCCTTGATAGGAAGTGATACAAAATCTTCTATTGCTTCCGGAGTAATTTCTTCCACAATCGGTTTAATCGAACAATCAGTTATAAAGCTTAAAACAAATCATAGAGCGGAAACAATAAAAATATTTTTAACCGGTGGAAACGCGGAAAAAATAACTAAACATTTGAGACGTAATTTCATACATGAAAAAGCATTGGTGCTATACGGAATAAACGAAATAGCACAGATAAACGTAATTTTATAATTTGATTTGAAGATTATCTATTAGGCGGGTTGAACCGAATTTGCACGCGATCAAAACAAAGTAACTATTTCCACTTTCCAACTTATCAACTTGAATAAAAGAATTAGCATTCACAATTTTCACATAATCTAAACTTGAACTTTCTACAGCATTTATTTTTGCGGAAATAACCGAAATTATTGATTTACTGTCGAAATTTCCGTTTCTTATTTCTTCATCTGCTAGAATTAAGGATTTGTTCAGTACTAGTGCATCTTTTCTTTCCGAATCGGTAAGGAAAACATTTCGAGAACTCATTGCTAATCCATCAGATTCTCTAACAATTGGGCAAACAATAACTTCCAAATCAAATTTGAGATCTTTAACCATTCTTTTTATTACAACTGATTGCTGAGCATCTTTCTGCCCGAAAAATGCATAGTTAGGATTAATTGAATTGAAAAGAATTGATACGACTGTTGTTACGCCTTCAAAATGAGTCGGACGAGACTCTCCTTCCAGTTGCTTTGTAATTTCCGAAACTTCAACACTTGACTGAAATCCATCAGGATAAATTTCCTTCACTTCAGGAAAAAATAAATAATCAACACCGATTTCGGTTAATAATGTTCTATCTCTCTCAATATCTCTCGGATACTTTTCTAAATCTTCATTTGGTGCAAATTGGGTAGGATTGACAAATATAGAAACGATAGTGATATCAGTTAATTCTTTTGATCTTTTAACTAATGATAAATGCCCTTTATGCAAATATCCCATTGTGGGAACTAAACCAATTTTTTTCCCCGAAGATTTGAGTCTCCGGGAAATTAAATGCATTTCTTGAACAGTGGTAACAGTTCTTATTTTAAACCTCAGTTAATCAAAGAGAGAATGTTATGAATTGTTTCTTTTAAATCTTTTCTTGCAGAAATAACATCCACAAAACCCTGTTCTAACAAAAATTCTGATCTTTGAAATCCTTCAGGTAAGTCTTTCCCGATTGTTTGCTTAATAACTCTTGGTCCGGCAAAACCGATTAACGCTTGAGGCTCGGCAATATGAACATCACCCAACATAGCATAACTAGCGGTTGTTCCGCCTGTTGTTGGATCGGTTAAAACTGAGAGGAAAGGAATTTTAGCCTCACCCAATCGTGCTAAGCGAGAACTTGTTTTTGCCATTTGCATCAAAGAAAAAGCGCCTTCCATCATTCTAGCGCCGCCAGAAGCGGAAATAATTATCAATGGGATTTTATTTTTATAAGCTTTATCGATGACACGAGCTAATTTTTCACCAACGACAGAACCCATACTCCCGCCGATGAATTTAAAATCCATACAGCCAAAAGCTACTTCACGACCATTAATTTTTCCTGTTCCGGTTTTCACCGCATCATTCAAGTTTAATTTTTTTATGGTTTCCTGAATACGATCGGTATATTTTTTTGTGTCTTCAAATTCCAAAGGATCTGCCGAACGCATTTTTTTATCCATCTCTTTAAATGATCCTTTATCGAGTAGAATATCAATGTATTGCTGACTTCCGATCCGGAAATGATATTGACATTTTAAGCAAGTCCACAAATTTGATTCTAGCTGCTTTTTATGAATTATCTCACCGCAGCTCGGACATTTTTCCCAAAGTCCGTCAGGTAAATCTTTCTTCTGTGAATCCGGTGAAATATTTTCTTTTGATCGCATAAACCAAGCCATAATTATTTATCTTCCTTTACATCTGCATAAATTGCTAAAATTTTAACTTTGTTCGATGGATCGTTAGATGTTACTTTTACGTTTCTACTAATTTTTCCTTCAAGATTTGCAGTATCCAATTCTACTCTTATAGTTCCGCTTTGTGAAGGAAGAATTTCTCTACTGCTTGCTAAAGCAGCTGTACATCCGCAAGAAGTTGTAATATCTTTAATCTTTAAAGTGCCTTTGCCATTATTCTTAAAGGTAAATGTATAATCAACAATATCACCTTTTTTTAGAGGGCCGAAATTATGCTCTGTTTCCGGAAAATAAATTACCGGAGAAGCTGTTGAAGTTGTATCTAATATCGGGCTGTCCGGACTTACGATATCACCGGTTAATCTCAACGTTAAAACTGGAATATCAGGATCATTAGTGTGCACATAAATATATTTCTCTTGAGTTCCCATTTTATGATTAGAATCGAATTGAACATTCAACTCGGCAGCATCACCGGGATCAACAACCTTTTTATTTAAATTAGTTACAGTACAACCGCATGAGGCCTGAACATCGGAAAGGTCCAATTGAGCTCCGCCCGCATTAGAAATTAGAAATTGATGCTTTACAATAGTCCCTTGCGCTATATTGCCAAAGTCATATTGTAGTTGTTGTACGGAGACTTTTGGTCCAACTGTTTGTGCAATTGAAAGAACAGAAAAAACCAATACAATAGAAAAAATTTTTTTAAGCATTTTTTCTTACCTTTATGATAAAGTTTTTAAGATAATTGGGTTCAAGATAATCATAATTGTAAGTTAACAAATCTGTCCCGAATAATCTGCCCCATTTAGCTACATAAAATGGGTTAGGTGTTGCGATATTCACAATTTGGATTTCTTTATTATCGTCGTTTTTGATTTTAACATTTCCAAATATTAAAGCATTTTTCGCAATATTACTAAACTCTTCACGTTTTATAATGCTCAGATTATCTACAAATATATAATTATTACTCTTAATTTGAAACTTAGCGTAATAAATCTCTTCAGAGTTTACTTTGTTTGCAATTATAAATTCTTTTCCATTCTCATTATAAGTTGATATTTGAAGTGCTAAAGCTTCGAACGTGGGCACAGGAATAATTGGAATGTTAGCCGCAAATGCTAATCCCTTTGCTGCGGACATGCCAATTCGTAACCCTGTAAATGAGCCGGGACCATTTGAAACTGCAATTGCACCAATATCTATAATATCAGTTTTAGCAGCGTCTAAAGTAGAATTTATTGCAGCAAATAACTTTTCGGCGTGTGCATTCTTCAAATGAACATTAGTTTCAAAATATTTATTATCATCAAAATATACACATACACCGCATAAGCTCTCAGACGTTTCTATAGAAAGAATCGGTTTTATCTCATTCATATTTTGCAATATTAAAAATTCTAGAAAAATCTTCCATTAATGTAATTTTAATTTCATATCTCTTGGAAGGCAAAACCTCCGGGTATAAATCGCCCCATTCAATAAAGGAAACCGCATCAAGATCATTTATATAATCATTAAATCCGATATCATAAAGTTCTTCTAAATAGTTGATTCTATAAAAATCAAAATGATAATATTTTTTTCGGTTCTCATACTCATTAACTAGAGCAAATGTAGGACTATTAACTGTGGAAATTCCTTCATTTTTCAAACATGATTTTACAAAGAAAGTTTTTCCCGCACCTAAATTTCCATTTAGGACTACTACATCTCCCTCTTGAAGAATTGAGATAAATTCCTTAGCGAGATCTACAGTCTGTCCTTCTTCGGTAATTTTTTGATTCAACGGGAATTTCATTTATTTAGGTTCCATAGTTATAACAGGTAAAATCATTTCTTCCATTGATATACCTCCGTGTTGAAATGTATCCTTGTAATAAGTTAAATACTTATGGTAATCGGTTGGATAAACGAAATAAAAATCTTCTTTAGCAATAATATAATTAATAGTTACACCTCGCTTTGGTAATTTATAGTCATCCGGATTTTTAATATAAATAGCGTGTTTATCATCTACTTTAAGATTTCTACCATACTTGAATCTTAAGTTTGAAGAAGCTTCCTTGTCACCTAAAACTTTCGCACCACGCATCGATCTAATGCTTCCATGGTCCGTAGTAATAACAATTTTAACATTATCTATTTTTGCTAAAGCTTTAAATGTTGCATATAAAGAAGAATGCTTGAACCACGCATCTGTTAAAGATCGATATGCCGGTTCGTCGGGAGCAATTTCTTTAAGCAAATCAGAATCTGAACGTCCGTGAGCAATCATATCAAGAAAGTTTACAACAACTGCAGTCAACTGATTATTTTTATATGAATGTATATTCTGCTCAAAATTTCTTCCTACATCAGGATCAATAATCTTTAAATACTTAAGATCATTCTTTAATTTTATTTTTTTCCTATCTAATAGAAGTTGCAATAATTCTTTTTCATATTTATTCATGCTCTTTTCATCATCATTTCCGGTAGACCATAAATCAGGGTAATGTTTTTCTATATCAGAAGGAAACAATCCGCTGAATAATGAATTTCTTGCATATGGAGTTGCTGTTGGAAGAATAGCGAAATAATAATCTTTTTCAATATTAAATAAATCAATAAGATGCTTTTCCATTACCAGCCATTGATCTAAGCGAAGGCAATCAAGTACGAAATAGAAGACAGAATTTTTCTTGTCTTCCAGATGAGGCAAAACATACTTTGTAGTTATCTCAGGAGTTAAAATTGGAGTATAGGAATCGCCTAATGATCTAATCCAGCCTTTATAATTTTTTTCAACAAACTTAGAGAACTCTTTATTACCTTCTTTTTTTTGGTCATTTAGTGTTTGTCTTAAACCAATTTCCGGATGAATATCAAGCTCAATATCCCAATTAACCAATTTAATATATAACTCAGTCCATTCGGCAAAATCCAGATTATTTACTAGTGCCATAGAAATTTCATTGAAGTCGGAAAGATAATCCTTCGCAACGTATTCGCCGGAAATTTTTCTGCCTTCGAGAATTTTTTTGCAAACTAATAACACTTGACTAGGATTAACAGGTTTAGTTAAATAATCAGTAATCTTTCCGCCAATAGCTTCGTTCATTAATGTTTCTTCTTCACTTTTGGTAATCATAACAACAGGCAAGTTGGCATTAATCTCTTTTATCAAACCCAAAGTTTCGAGTCCGCCAATACCAGCCATCATTTCATCCAGGAAGATTAAATCATAACTTTTTTCTTTTACGGAAGAAACTGCATCTTCTCCGTTAGTTACCGTATCTACTTCGTAACCTTTTTCGGAGAGAAATATAATATGCGATCTTAATAACTCAATTTCGTCATCTACCCATAGAATTCTTTTTGATTTCATTTTATCCTTTTTTTATCAATTTTAAAGAAGAAAAATCTTCCGGTGAAATATATAAAATATCAAAACTTATTGAATTGATATATGTACATCTAAACCTGCTTCATTTGTAGTTGTAGGCGGAATTCTGGATGCGCCGACCGGTTGAACGGAAGATCTTCTGTAAAAGACAGATAAGGTAACTCGCGAGCTAATGGTATATTTTACTCTAGGTTCAAGAGTTATACGGTTTGATCCGTCTTGAGGTGTTCCACTCTCCGTGAAATCAGTCATGTTATAAATAATTGTTGTGTTCTGTGTATTCGTGTATGACAAACTGAACTCAATATCATTTTTAAGTGAAATGCCAAAGAAAGGTATTTCAAAACCCGATTTTGAATAACCGGCAGTAACACCAATATCTTTTGAGAATGTTTCGGTTATATTTTTTGTTGAAAGACCTAAATCATAACTTGAACGAGTAGCATATTTAATACTACTAATTATATTTCCGCCCCATAATTTTGCAAACGTAAAATTCAAACCGACCAGAGGAGCAAAGCCATAATCTATTCGCTGTGTTTGTACAATTCTGTTTCCGTCAGGATTGATTGTCCAGCCTTCTGTATAGTTTGAACTATAAGCATGTTCAAGTGATACTCTTTCGGCAAAAGATTTAAAGATAAAAAATTTCTCTAAACCGTCCCAGGTAATTCTCCAATTTGGACGTGGGATATAATTAGCAACATCTTTAAGCGGTCCCAGCTTAGAGAGCAAAGGTAAAGTTTCGAATCCTTGAACAAAAGCGTTTGACAGATTACCAGCCTGGTCCGGAGAGTTCGGATCATATAATTCATGAACTCTCTTTATTCCGCTTTTCAGGGCGCTAAATAATAATACCGGAGGCAATGAGAAAAAGGATCTGGTTATAGTTCCGCTTGCAGATAAATTTTGTACTGAAGCATTACCGAATTCATCTGTACGTATTGTAGTATTTTTATTTGTTGACCAGCCAACTTTCCAATTTAAATCAATTTTAGCACCTTCCCAAAGAGGCCTTGATGTACTAAAATCAACATCATTTTTTTGAGAGAATATATCTTGCAAATTACCAGAAGCAGCTCTCGGACCAACATCGGAACTTAGTCCGAACATAAATCCTCTGCTAGGTCCGTTTTTAGCTTTATACGAAACTCCCCAGAAATTCCCGAATCCTGTTCCACTTCCTAACAACCCGCCTTTAGAAACACTATTGCTGCTACTAAAATTAAAATTGATATTTTCGTAATCAAAAAGTACTGTTTTAGCAATTTTTTCTAAAGCAAATAATACATGTTTCAATGGTTGGGTTTTCTTTTTATTCTCTATGCCTAAAGAATCTACCTGTGCAGTGCTGTCACTTAATGCTTTTTCACCGACTGCTAAATTTTTATTTTCTTTAGAATTTTCCGGATTTACTTTACTTCCTTGTTCTACTTGATTTTGCCTGTTACCTTGTGGTACAGAAGGGTTTTGTTCAAAATCTCTATTACCACGACCAACATTTGTATTATTATTTTGTTGGTTACCTGCAGAAGATTCTTCTTCTTTCAAATTAGCAAAAAGTGGTTCCGCCAGTGCCTTCAATCTCAATCCTAAACTTACTTTTGATGTTGTAGAATAACCGGCACTTCTTCCAAGTTCTCCTTGGCTAAAATTATTATTCCATTGGTAACTTACACTGTAACTTCCGGATAATGAAAGATACTCTTTAAGATTCCATAACGAAGGAAGTTTCGGTTGACTTCTTAAATCAAATGATTGTTGATACTGGTATGGTTTACCGAAAAATGCGCCATTTAAAATATCCTTCCATACTATATATTCCGGCCTTTGAGTTCCACTTGTATCGGTTTCCAGATACGCAAGCGAAGAGCTAACACTTAGAGAATAACTTGAAGTTAAATTAAAAAATCCACCATCGGTTAATTTCCAAGCAAAATTAAATCCTCTGGAAGTAACAAAATCTCTGGAAACGATAGCGCGAGAAGAAACATTATTCTGTGCCCTACTAACATTTGTATTTCTATTTCTCCTTGCAGTAGCATTAAAAGATAAAGACTGAGGTGTAAAAAATACTTTTGCGTTACGATAATCAGTAAATAAACCAAATATTGCACCGAGAACCGGGATCTTAATTGGATAAAAATAATAATCCGGGCTTAACGTTATCGCATAGTTCATATTTGCATTCCACACCCAGTTTTTACTTACTTGAACCGTAGGGCTTCTACTAAAAGTTTTATTATAGTTAAAACCAAAACTTAGAGCATTAAATGTATCGCGAATCAGCCAAAAAGATGAAGGGATAACAAATTTGATATTTGATGCGGACCAAGAATCCGAAACATTCACAGTTTGTGACTCCGAAATTAATTGCTGCGGAGTTTTATAAATTGAATTTGTAGTATCTGCTTGTTTTTGTTGTTCTAATTGTTTCGCAGCTTCATCAACTTTTATATCAGTACCGGGAACATAAAGCGGTTTACCAACAGATTCGGTATGGGAATAATTTACTTTCAAATTACTGCCAGGCATATTTACCGGCAATAATTTCATTACATCAAGATTCGCCGAGAGACTCCAATTTTTAGAATCAACTCTAGAACCAAACCGATCTGAAAGTTTATGAAAGTACGGATCGGTTTGACTCATATTAAAGTTAACAGTCAACAAATCAGCCATCTTAACAGAAGATGCAAAACTGTACGCCCAACCCGGAGTATTGTCAGCACCAATAACACGTAGTTCATTAACCCAAACTTCACCGGAAATTGGACCGATATTGTTTTTATTATCTGTATTTGTAATTCCAACTGATAAAAATCTCACTGATGTAAGTGTAGGATTACCTCTAACCGAGTAAAAATTCCCTGGTTGACCGGCAACCGGAATTGTCTTTATTTGATTAGCAGAGTCTCTGCCGGATTTTATAGCTGTTAACTCACTAAATTTAATATCAACATCATTCCAACCGGGTCTTATCGGTTGTCTGTATTCATAATAGTTTGTAGAATCCGCACCAAATCGGAAATATACTTCAGCGGAATAATTTGTAGGGTCTAATGAAGAAATAGAACCTGATCCGGTATTTTCATCTCCATGAATAAATAATTTCATCTCTTTGTAATTAAAAACATCAAGAGGTCGAGACAAAAATTTAATTGCATTTCTAGATTGATTATCCTTTAAATCCGTTAAAATTAAGTTCAATGACTGTTCATTTTGCAAAACATTTTCATTTGGCTTACTCTTGTCTCTTTGTTGAACAACGCCCGGAGGTGATGAATAATTCGGATTATCTTCAATATTAATAACAGAAACAGATAAAACCGAATCGTTTGGTAAAGCCTTTTGCCACTGGTTTCCGACTAGATTAAACTCTGCAAATCTTAGATGCATTTCACTGTTAAGATTTGTAGCAAACATTCTAATATATTCAACATCAGTTAAAGTTGGACTACCAACTTCGGTTTTGAAATCTTTTAACGGAACTCGATATAAAAACCAACCTTTGTCGCCTCCGGTTGCTACTATATAAGGGTTAGTCGCTTGATTTGTATCTAAAGGAATTTTGTATCTAAAATAACTATTTACCCCGTCAAGGTTTCCGTTTCCATTCAAATCTTCGGTATCCGGAATTCTACCAATATCAGTTAAAACAGCATTTCCTTCTGTGCCATTGATGTGGAAATAATCATTTACAGAATGACTAAGGCCAGTCTGAAATGAAAAATCATCGCCGCTCGGATCAGATTTTGCGCTTCCGTATTTGGCTCTCTCTTGTTCATCCGTAAGACCATCTATACCTACATCCTCTCCTTGATCAATTACTCCGTTTTGATTTTTATCTTCAGTATCAAGACGATTATTAGGAATTACATCCTCACTAATTCTTCCCAAATCTATATAAAAATCTGAATTCGCAGGCGCTTGAGGAACATTTACCCAAAATTCTATATACTCAATATTTTGATCAACTAAATTATTTGCGGTAGAAGATAACAATCTCATCATACCGCCCCATGTTTTGTTTGGATTACTCAAAATCGGATTATAATTATATGTACCAGGAGTATCAGGCATAAAGACCCAATCTAATACAGGCACTTGATTATCAGCTTGTGCAACTTTCTTTCTATTACCCCAAATATCCGGAACACGTACATCAGACGGAGTAACGGTAAACCAGAAGCTTTTTGCTTTATAATCCATCATTTGTTTATAAGATAAACCGGCTAATGACGGGATTGAATCCGGAGCACTTAAATCTTTCCAGCCCGTATATGAAACACCGATAGGAATAATTCTTTTAGCGCCTTCAAAATCATCTATATAAGCTATACTTTGTCCTTTATCATCCGGAATCGGACTTTTCATTGTGTTTGGATCCGGACTCATATAAGCAAATTCACCGGACAAACTAAAATTAGACATCTCACGAGTGGATATAATATTATCTAGTGCCTTTGTTAAGAAAGGAAGATCGCCGCCTGTCTTAAAATCTACTCCCATGATAGTATTACTTAATGGTTCTTCACCTATTCTAACTTTATCACTTAATGTTTGTTGATTTAAGTTTAGAATAGAGAAACCAAGTTGGGTGTTTTTTGAAAAATTAAACAACCCTCTGGCTCCAAGCAACGTTTTTGATGCTAGCTGGAAAAGATCGTTTTGCTCATAAGTGATTTTCAAGTCGGCACCGGGAACAAGAGCAGCATCATTACGAATAGTCAACTGACCGATATTATAATCTACTATATAATCTACGCCTGCAGTTAATTCTCTTCCATTTAATAGAACTCTTACAGAATTCTCTACAATATTAAAACCCAATTGATAGACTGACGTAGCTTCGCCGGAATATTTGCCTGTTAAAGACCATCGATCATGAGATTTGTCCTGTTGAGCTCCCGTAAGAGTTGTATCGTAAATTGATTGATAAGCTAACGAATCCGGAATATCTTGTGATATATTTTTTCCAAATGGTTCAAGTGTAGGAAATATAACTTCTCCGGTCTCGGGTAAAATTGTAACGCCTACACGCCAGTCAAAAACACCATCGGGCGTAGCATTTCCACTTGCATCATATTTATCTAAACCAAAAGCATTTAATAATCTTACCGTTCCCTTTGGAGTCTGAAGATCAGAAACCGGATCTTGTCCCGGACTCTCGTACTGAACGTTAAACTCAAAACCATCTTGTTTGATATTTCTTCCGCCAAGAGGATATACGTTCTTTAATAATAATTTCCATGCTTCTTTATATTTCGGTTGAAGATTTGCCGGTTTTACTAATTTCAATACTAGTTTTTTAGAAGTATCACTCGCACTGGCAGATGTTATATCATCACCATAGTATAAATCATCTGTTGAGGTACTTGGATTATTTTCAATCCGGTAAGCAACAGCTATAATATCTTGCGCTTGAATTTGAGTCTTAAACGTCAAATACCCGGTCTCAGGATGTAAGACATAATCTGTTCCTTCGGTTAACAATACAAATCTGCCAGTTTCTAATCTACCGTTTCCGGTTCCGCTAGTATCTACTCTATATTTATCAGGATATGTTTGACCTGCATTTTCTGCAGGTAAATCGATATATGCATTTGCATATCGTTCTTTCGAGCGATCATAAGTTTGTCCGTTTACAGAACGCCAAACTTGAACAGTAACTACTCTGAGATTAGGATTAATAACCGGATTAGCCTGTCCGTAATATTTCTCAAACCAATTATTATCAGGGGTTGTACTCGCATAAATAGTATCAAGGAAATAATTATTAGTTGAATAATTATAAGCCCGCACACTAAAAGTTTGCGAAGTGGCGCCGCCGTTTACGGAAACTTCTTTAACTTCACCTTTCTTTTGGCTTGCTAAAGTTGTTAGTGTTAAAGGTCCTAATTGAAAATTAGCTTTAACACCAAAAAGTGCTTCACTTCCGCCTACTAGGGGAGAAGTTTGGAGAGAAACGTTTCCGGCTTCTACACTCTGAACTATTTCATCTTCGTAACCGGTATATTTAATTTTTAATTGATTTTGATATTCAAAGGTTCGTTCGGTATTCCAATCCGCGCTAATATTAAGTTTATCCCCGATAGTTCCGTTAACATTTATCTGAACTTGTTGTTTAAAGTCAGGTTCATTTCTAGTATTACCTAAAGCTGAAGCTGTTACACCCTGTGTAGTTTCACTTTTCCAGGCGCCATGGATATCAACTGCGCCGCCGATTTTTAGACTAATCTTTGGTGTTCCGAAAATACTAAGTACACCGACACTGGGAAGTGGAATTTCAAAATCGGTGAAATTCTTAATTACATCGCCAAGTTCAGTTTTATTGTTTTTATACTGATAATTATACCCAATACCTTCCCAAATTTGCTTCTCGTTATTTGCAAGTTGCGCTTTTATATATTGATCGAGCGGCATTTGCAGAATAATTTTCGTTTGTTCGCCTGCAACCTTCTCAACAACCTGAACAAATTTTCCTGTTGAATCAATTTGAATCTCTCTCGACTTTAATCCGGTTGAGGGCTGGGCAAAGAAATTTGATTGCCTTCCCATAGATAATTTAACATAAGGGACATCAGTTCTTTGGTAAGTAAAATTACTAATTCTCGCCGTTGAATCGATTGACATGGAATCAAGTTTAACTGTATCTGTACGCGCAATCGCGAGAGAGTCAGTACCTAATTTGATAGAATCTTTTGCAGTTGTGGTAGAATCTGAAGAAATAAATAAACTAGAAGGCGCCTTATCCTTCTGAGAATCCTCGGCAAAAGGAATTTTTGATTCTTTATTGTTGAGATTTATATTTTCAGAATTTGAATCATTTTGAAACGAATCTTCCGGATTTGTTTTTTCTTCTTCGGAATTAATCCTTTGATAATAATTAAAAAAAGCATTAACCCAAAAAGATCTGTTAATCTGGGAAGTATTTGGAGAAGTAAAACCTACATTTATTCCCGCAAAGAATAAGACCAAACACACTAATAATAAGCGGAAACTTTCCGTAATTAGATTTTTAATTTTAGGCTTGATAAAGATACCTTACAAGAATATTACTAATTAATCTTAATGTATAAATTTACCTATAACTCCTCCTCTTAAATTTTCATCTGAAAAAATTATATAAATTAAATTACTTTTTCAACTAAAATAACTATAAGAATCAGTAAGTCTTAGGACAAATTTATGATATTAAAACAAATGAATTAAGGTAAAATTTTTGTACCCAACTATTTATCGGAATAATATAGTTTTTAACAAAATGATTGTTATTTAGTCAGCTTTAAAACTAACTCTTTATGTTCAGGAAAAAGCTCTAATAATTCTTCCCTTTTCCCCAATTCAAAATCTGCAAAATCGAAACCGGGAGCTACTGTACAGCTAACTAATGTAAATGATGTCTCATCAAGTATCTCTGCTCCGAACCAGCAACTTCTTTTAATGACAGTTTGAAGGACATCTCCGTCTTTTATATTTTTGCCTAATTTCGTTATGGTAAGTTTACCGTTTTCATCAATCACAAAAATTTTAACACTCACTCCGTCAATATGGTGCCAAATTTCATCGGACTTCAATCTATGGAGAGCAGAAAACTGCTTCCCTTCCAAAAGGAAATAAATTGAAGTTGATAAACATCTATCTGAACTATACCTCTGCGGAAGATAATCTTTATTTATAATTACTTCGGAACGATATACCTCTTTAAAGTAACCGCCTTCGGGATGTTCAAGTAATTGTAATTTTTCTATGTATTCTTTTGCTTTAGCATTCATATATATTTCAAAAATTTCCAGCAACAAATTTAACATTTAATAAACAAAAAAGCGCACCATATGATGCGCTTTTTAAGAAAAGTTACAATTTTAAATAATTAACTATCTCATTTCAACCGGAACAAATGAGCGTTTATTTTCGCCAACATAAATTTGTCTTGGGCGATAAATTCTAGCGCCTGGTGTTTCTCTCATTTCCTTCCATTGAGCGATCCAGCCTGGCAAACGTCCTAATGCAAACATTACAGTAAACATATTTGTAGGTATTCCCATTGCACGGTAAATAATTCCGCTATAGAAATCTACGTTAGGATAAAGTTTTCTCTCAATAAAGAAGTTATCTTTTAAAGCAATTTCTTCAAGATTTTTTGCAATATCAAGTAAAGGATCGTTCACTCCAAGTTCCTTTAATACCTTATCTGCAGCTTTCTTTAATATTTGTGCTCTAGGATCGAAGTTCTTATATACTCTGTGTCCAAAACCCATTAGCTTAAATTTAGACTCTCTATCCTTGGCAAGAGAAATGTATTTTTTGTAATCTCCGCCATCTTCTCTAATTCTTTCAAGCATTTGGATCACTTTCTGATTAGCTCCGCCGTGTAATGGTCCCCAAAGCGCACAAATACCGGCAGAAATAGATGCAAAAAGATTTGCTTCACTGCTACCAACCATTCTTACAGTAGAAGTACTGCAGTTTTGTTCATGATCCGCATGAAGGATTAATAAAAGGTCAAGAGTTTCTTCCACAACTTTTGGAACTTCATATGGTTCTGATGGAACAGCAAACATCATGTGCAGCATATCAGCACTATAGCTCAGATCATTTCTTGGATAAACGTAAGGTTGACCAATCGATTTTTTATACGAGAAGGCAGCAATTGTTTTTAGTTTAGCCAGCAGACGAACAATGTTTAATTCAACATCAGTATTATAACCGGCTTCGGGATAAAATGCTGAAAGTGAACTTACCATCGACGACAAAATTCCCATCGGATGAGCTGTAGGCGGAAATCCCTCAAAGAATTTTTTCATGTCTTCATGGATTAAACTATGGTGAGTTAATTGAAATTTGAAATTATCTAGTTCAGCTTTATTAGGAAGGTGTCCGAATATTAAAAGATAACTTACTTCAATAAAATCTGATTTTTCAGCGAGTTCTTCAATTGGGTAACCTCTGTAACGAAGTATTCCCTTTTCCCCGTCAATAAAAGTAATAGCGCTTTGGCAAGAGCCGGTATTTCCATAACCGCTATCTAATGTTATGGCTCCGGTGTTTCCCCTTAGTTTAGAAATATCAACGCCAACTTCTCCCTCCGAACCGGTTACAATGGGTAACTCGTATTCTTGATTATTTAAGAAAAGTTTGGCTCCTTCGGTTAGTGTAACATTATCATTACTCATGGTACATCCCCTTGAATTTTTAGTTTTGGTTGTTAACAATCTTTACTGTTCGAATATCAATACTCAAACATTAACCGATCATAAAGATAAAGAACAGCAGTTAATTTTTGTCTCACATAATTTTTGTGAGGATGAGAAAAAATAAATTTAGAAATTATTGCTACTCATCAATTTTATTATTTAAAAATTAAGCAGTACTTGCGTAACAATCAACAAATATTTTTGTGGACTAAAAAAATATTCGCAATATAAACTTTACTTTCCATGATTTTCCTCAGTACGCTCAGCCTTAAAATCTTTATTATTTACTAATTTACTAACTAAATTTCACCGCACTATTACATTAACAAAAATGACTAATTCCCTTTGCAGCTAACTTCCCGCTTTTAACAGCGCTTTCTATTGTTGAAGGTAAGCCGGTATTTATCCAGTCACCGGCGAGGAATAAATTTTTTATTTTTGTTCTTGAATCAGGACGCATAGAGATGATATTATTTTCAGGAATAAATGTGGCTCTCTTTTCTTTAATCACTTTATAGTTAATTATATCTTGCTCCTTTAGGCCAATGTATTTTCCCAACTCATCGGAAACCATTTCTATAATTTCTTCTTTTGAAGTATTCAGATATTTGTTAGCATCGCTTATTACTATAGTAAGATGCGATTTTTTATTAAAGATCCAGTGAACCGGTGAGTTGATTAAACCGTAAAATTCATCCTTCAATTTATTTTCTTTAACCCATAGATGGATAGAAAGAATACAAGAATATCCTAAGGCTAGATCATCAATAACATTTTCAAAACCTTTTACTTTTGAAACGGCAAAATGTGGAATTGCGAAAATAACGTAATCAAAATCAGAGATTTCTCTTTTATTTGTTTGAATTTTTGTCGCCTTTTCCTTTCCAAAAAATATTTCTTGAATTGTTTCAGACAAACTAATTCTTCCACCATTGGTTCTAATAAATTGTTCAGCTTTTTCACAATACGTTTCGCTTAAACCATATTTGGGAAGAACTATTGTAGCTGCTTTATTTCCCTTGAGAAAAATTTGTTTTAATACATCAACAAATATTTTCGCGGATGCTTTTTTAAGATTTGTATTTAATGTTCCTACAACAAGAATTTCCCAAAATGCGTTTATAATATCTTCATTCTGATTCTCATCTTTTAGCCAATCGAAAACAGTTTTTGAGTTTAAGTTATCGTGCTGATACAAAGGAAGTTTTGCGAAAACTTTTAGTAAAGATAATCTATCCGTAAATTTTAAGGCTTTATAATTTAGTAACCCGGACAAAAGATTAAACGGATAAAAGTACTTATCAGACTTTAGAGGGAATATCTCAAAATTTGGTTTTATGAAATTTACAGTTAGATTTTTTTGAAAACTTAAGTTTTCTTCAGCATTAATTATTTTGAAGAATTCTAATGTATCATAATAGCAGCCCATCATTATATGTTGGCCATTATCGATAATAGTATCATTTTCATTTAAAGAATAAGCGCGTCCACCTAATTTTGGTGAAGCTTCGATGAGTTCTACTTGGAAGTTATTTTTTATAAGATGGGCAGCGGCAGATAGTCCGGCAAATCCGCCTCCGATTACAAGACATTTTTTCATCAATAAACTAAACTATACTTTGCCCAAACACCAACTGCAATTCCGACTTTTTCAAATTTAGAAACTTTTATATTTTTCTCATAAACATCGTAATCAGCAGCAACAATTTTTTCTAATATTTTATAGTAAATATGCTGCATTGCCCTAGCAGCAAACATTGCGGCTTTATCATCTAAGTCCAAAGATAAAGTTGCTTTATCAAAATATTCTTGTGCTCTTCTAACCTGAAACTCCATCATATCAGCAAAATTGGAGTTGTATGTTGCATGGAGTAATTCTTGTTCCGAGTAATGAAATTTATTCAGATCTTCCATCGGCAAATAAATTCTTCCGTTCTGTGAATCTTTCTTTATATCGCGCAATATATTTGTTAATTGCAATGCAATGCCTAGATTAACCGCAAAATCTTTTGTTGATGGATTTTTATAACCGAATATTTCAATACACATTAAACCCACGGTAGAAGCAACACGATAGCAATAGATCGATAAATCCTCAAAAGTTAAATATCTTTTCTTTTGCAAATCCATTTCCATACCCTTAACAAGTTCAAAAAACGGATCGAGCGGAATGTTAAATTGGGAAATGGTTTTGCCTAGTTTATTAAGCAGCATATAATCGGAATGACCCTTTAATGATTTTTCAAGTTCAATTCGCCACTTCCGTAACTTTTCAAACTTAATCTCATCGGGCTCGGTGCCTTCATCTACAATATCATCAGTTTGACGGCAAAATGCATAAACAGTATTCATTGCGTCTCTTTTATCGTTTGGTAATAAATTGAACGCGTAATAAAAACTGCTCTTACTTTTTTTAGATATTTCTTTTGCAGTTTCGCTCATAATAAGAATGATTTTAGGAGTAATTTTAAGAAATCAAATTTACTCAATTTAGGTCGATTACTAAAAACCGAATAATCATTACTTTTAATTTTATCTAATATAGCAACTCCACCCGAAATAGTCCATTTTATTTCAAATTTCAAACGGCCTTTTAGATAAGGCAATAATTTTTTACCTTCTTCAAAAAGGATATAAGTTCTGTCCAAATTATATTTTAACAGATTTTTAAAATTTTCCGAATTTAATTTATTTTTAAAATCTTCTTCGGTGACAGCAAATTTTTCTAATTCGTCTTGCGGAAAATATAATCTGCCTTTATCAAAGTCGATTTCCGTATCCTGGAAAAAATTAGTTAATTGTAATGCTGTACATATATAATCGGAATATTTTAATGCTTGCTGATCATTTATTTCATTAAGCTGCAAAATTATTCTACCAACCGGATTTGCTGAATACTGACAATAATTCAATAACTCTGTAAAACTAGAATATCTTTTTTTTACAACATCTTGCTTAAAAGCCTTTAATAAGTCAAAAAACAATTGTGAGGTTAGATTTTTACTTCTAATAGTTGAAACTAAAGCGGTTGTATAAACAGATTCATGGGTATGATTAAATGCTTCTACAAGACTTTTTTCAAAGATTTCTAATCTCTTAATTCTTTCTTCAGAAGATAAATTCCCTTCATCTGCAATATCATCAGCGGTTCGGGCAAACCAGTAAACAATAGCAACGTGTTTCCGTAAATCCTTAGGAAGTAAAAATGAAACTACAGGAAAATTTTCATAATGTTTAGCAGCAAATTTTTCAGCTTCTATATATGCTTCTGAAATGTCAATATTTGTAACTTTTTCCAAATTTAACCGATGTGAGTTGAACAGTAATGCAAAAATAATTCTTTGTTAGGTAATAAATATTTGCATAAATTAAGTGTTTAAAATATGAAATTTTATTCAATGATTATAATAATTCAGACAATAGCAAGCGCAAACGTAAAAGCGAAACTAACAAAAGAGTATTTTTATTAGTTTCCTCCACTCCTTTTTACAATTCATACAAACAATATATACAAACAATTTTTAACCGGTACGATGAGCAATTTAAAAGAAATCAATAGAAGAAGAACATTTGCAATTATTTCTCACCCTGATGCGGGAAAAACGACTTTAACCGAAAAGTTTCTGTTATATGGCGGAGCGGTACAATTAGCCGGTTCCGTAACCGCAAGAAAAAATCAAAGATCATCTACATCTGATTGGATGGAACTTGAACGGAAAAGAGGGATTTCTATCAGTTCCACTGTTCTGCAATTTGATTACAAAGACTATAAAATCAATTTACTCGATACACCCGGACACGAAGATTTTTCAGAAGATACTTATCGAGTTCTTACCGCAGTTGATGCAGTGGTGATGGTAATTGACGCTGCAAAAGGTATTGAAGCTCAAACTAAAAAACTTTTTGAAGTCTGCAGTAAAAGAGCAATTCCTATTTTCACTTTTATTAATAAACTAGATAGGCCGACGAGAGAACCGCTTGAATTAATTGATGAATTGGAAAGTGTTTTGGGTATCGGCGCATTTCCGATGAATTATCCTTTGGGAACGGGAATCGATTTTAAAGGTGTTTATGATCGAATTAATAAAAAAATTCATTTTTTTGAAAAAACTACGGGCGGAGTTTTTAAAGCTCCGGTTTCTGTTCATGATATTTCCGATCCAATGGTAAAAGAGAAATTAAATGATAATAATTACGATAAAGTTGTTGAAGAACTTGAAATGCTTGATACGGCCGGCGAAGAATTTAATGCCGAAAACATCATAAACGGTAAACTTACTCCCGTATTTTTCGGCAGCGCAATGAACAATTTTGGAGTTCAGCTTTTACTAGATGGATTTTTAAATTATGCCGTTCCGCCGGCGCCAAGAAACAGCAGTTCGGGAATTATTCAGCCGGATGACGATACCTTCTCCGGATTTATTTTTAAAATTCAAGCAAATATGGATCCTAGACATAGAGACAGGATTGCCTTTATGAGAATTTGCTCCGGTAAATTTACAAGAGACATGCAAGCAATTCACGCTACCAGCGGAAAGAAAATAAGATTATCCAATTCACAAAAAATGTTCGGACAAGATAGAGTTACTGTTGATGAAGCTTATCCGGGAGATATTATTGGTTTTGTGGGAAACGGAAACTTCGGAATTGGAGATACAATTACAGAAAATCCTTCAATTGTTTATAAGGAAATTCCCAAATTCGCTCCTGAGTATTTTGTATTTCTTCATAATCCAAATCCATCAAACTATAAAAAATTCCGCGACGGATTAGATCAGCTTTTACAAGAAGGCGTAATACAAGCGTGTTATTTGAAAAACTCCGTTCAGAAAGTTCCGCTACTCGGCGCAGTTGGCCCGCTTCAGTTTGAAGTTGTTCAATATCGTTTGGAAAGTGAATACGGTGCTGAATCAAGAATGGAACAAACAAGCTGGAAAGTATTAAGATGGATTTCCCCTGGTGTAAATGAAGAAGAACAAGCATCATTACTTTTGCCGGCCGGAGCGGCATTAGCAACTGATACAGAAGATAGAAATGTTATTTTATTTACAAGTGAGTGGTCTTTAAATTACTTTAAAGAGAAATATAATAAGATTGAATTATCGGATGTTCCATTTGTGGAAGAGTTAGATTCTGTTGGGAAATAATTGCAAGCCAACAGATTCTATCCGTTGGCTGCTAAAATTTATAAAACTTATTCTTGTCCTTCACCCCCACCGCTAAATCCATTATCAGGCTGATCAGAATTATTGCTATCTATTTTATCATTCTTGTAGTTATTAAAATTAAACCTGAAGTTTAGCATAACAGTTGGCGATTGTCTTGTATATTGTCTGAAATTATAAAAATCCGGACCTTCTTGAGTGAATTGGAATTTACCGGTTTGTAACAAATCCCTAATTTGAAGAGTGACAGAGAATTTTTTGTTTAAGAAATCTTGTTTAACAGCAAGATCAGTCATAAAGTATCCATGCCAGCTGCCTTGCGAAGAAACTGATGGACTATTATAACGAATATTTAATTGCAGTTGTGTAGTTGGAGTAAAATTAATTCCGTTACTCATTCTGGCAGACCAATTAAAACTTTCTCTGGAGAAAGCTACATCAAATAATTTACCTTTAATTTTATAATCATATAAATTCCCGCTCAAATTTATATCCCAAAACTTAAAAGGATCGACGGTTAACATAAACTCGTAACCTAATGAATAATCTATTCCGACATTTTGAGGTGTTCTCAAAGTAACGTTTTCAGAATAAATGGAAGTAACATCTTCAATTCTGTTATGATTAACTCTGTAATAGAATTCGTTTGATAAAGACATATTACCGAAAAAAGTTTGAAATCCTAACTCATAAGAATCTATAAATTCCGGGATAAGATCCGGATTTCCTTTCCGAATATTATTAGCATCTATCCAGGTGTAAAATGGTTCAAATTGCCATCCGTGAGGTCTGTCTATACGCCTGGTATAGCTTGCCATTATTTGAGCACCGTTCTTAAATTTATAAGAAGTATGAAACGACGGGAAAAAGTCCCATCTATCGATTGAGAATTCTTGATTTTTCGCAGTTATATCAATATTCCTATAAGTATATTCAGTTCTTATGCCGCCCTGTATTCCTAAATCCCCGATAGCATCTGCATAAATTGAATAAATTGATAGTTGACGTAAATTGTAATTTACATCGTTGCTGAAGTCGGGTTTAAAATCATAAGAATTTGTCAGATTGTTAAATTCATAATAACCGTTTTGATCTTCCGATAATTCTAACCTACCTTCCGATCCCGCCTCAAATTTCCGGTTTTCATTAAAAGGAAGCGTGTAATCTAGTTTTCCGCTATAGCGTGTTGAAGGTCCTGATTCTGTTGATTGTTTGCCGCCTGTTTGAATATTATTCTGCAATTCAGTTGTGGTACTGTTTTCATCAGAATTTCTATGACGTACATAAAACTCACCGGATAATTCATGCCCGTTTTCATTAAATTTATGATTATAGTTTGAATATAGTGCATAAAAAGAACCTGAACGCTTACTGGCATCCTGACTCAAATATGCAGAATGTAGAGGATTATCTGTTGACCATTGATCATAAAATAAGTTAGAATTATGTTGATGATCTCGTGTTCCAAATCTACCGCCTAAACTTAAATAATCCGCAGTTGATAGATTAAAATCTAAGCCGCCACGCAATCCGAATGAAGTTCCGCTTCTTTCTGCACTTCCGTTAGAGTTAACATAAGAAGTGTTATTTCCTAATATAAATCTCTTTTCTTGTTTTGTACTACCGGGCGACATTCTGTTATTATAATCCATTCCAAAATTATAATTCATCGCCTCAGTTTTATATTGAAATAGAAAATCACCGCCATAACGACTATTCATACCAGCGTTGGCGTTTGCAATTCCGCTTAATCCAAAGTTTTGATTTTTCTTTAACTTAATATTTATAATTCCGGCATTTCCTTCAGGATCATATTTGGCGGAAGGATTTGTAATAATCTCGATTGTCTCAATAGAACTTGCGGGAATTTGCTGCAAAGCATCCTGCGCATCCAAAACAGATGGCCTTCCGTCTATTAAAACAGTAAAACTAGTACTTCCCCTTAAACTAACATTTCCGTCAATATCAACAGTTATAGAAGGAACATTTTCAAGCACATCTGCGGCAGTCCCGGAAATTGAAGTTTGTAACTGACTTGGATCAATAACTTTTTTATCTATTTGATAAGTAACAGGCGATCTGTTTCCGGTAACTTCCACACTTTGCAAATTAATAGTCGATGGTTTCAAATATAATTTACCAAGCTCAATGTTTTTTTTACTTGACGAAATATTTACATCTTTAATTATTTTTTTTTCAAATCCTACAAATTGAACTGAAACATAATATTTACCGAAAGTAATGTTATTTATTTTAAATTTTCCCGTTTTATCCGAGATAGTACCGGTGATTTGTAAACTATCTTTTGATGAAAAAATAACAATATTTGAGTACTCAATAGGCAGTTTAGAATTGTTATCAAAAACGCTACCTGAAACAGAACCCGTCCCGGATTTTGAAGAGTTACTCTGAGGAAGAGCATTTGTATATAAAAGGAAAATTAATATAACAGCTAGTATGTTTTTCAACGTAAAAGACCCCTCATTTCCATTTTAATTTCATTTATTAAAATATAAATAAATAATTTCAACTCAAGTATTCAAAATAATAAATATAATTTCAATTTATTCAATAAATGAAGCAAAATAATTTTTTCCTATCGACTTAAATTAGCATAAGTTAGCTAAATGATGACACGAATTTATTGGAATTAAGAATATGAATTTATGTAATTTCAAAATCTATAATTTATTACTTAGCTTAGACAAAGCAATAACAAGAAAGGTTTAATTAGATTTTAAGAAAAAATGTAATAAAATTTTTCGCTATTCTTTATTTGAGTCAACAAAATAATAAAACGGTTAGTTTCAAGAATGGCTTATTTTAACAAAATCATCTTTTTTGTTGATCTAAAATTATTTTCCCCGTCCAACGAAATTGCTTCAATAGTGTAAAAATAAACTCCGGATGATAAGTTTGCTCCATTAAAAATTTGAGAATAAGAGCCGGCACTTTTAGAATCATCCACCAATTCTTTAACGGCTTTTCCAATAGTATTATAAACTACAATTTTTACATTACTATCAAATTTCAAAGAGTATTTTATTACAGTTGTAGGATTAAAAGGATTAGGATAATTTTGTTCTAATTCAAAGTTTGGATTTTTAATATTAGATTCGGTAACAGATGTAATATTTGTTGAATCTACATAACTCCATTTTACAGCATCAAAAATTATAGCTTGACCGGATATACTGCTTGCATCACCTAATCTTACAAAACCGGTCTTACCTAAATCAAATTTGTAAGTTCCCAAACTCACCCAACTATCAGTATAATTTTTCTGGTTAACAGTAACTTGCTTAATTCCGTTTGAGCTAGAAATTATATACTTAGCAGCCTCTGCCTGGCTATACGGAACGTAAGCAGAAACATTATAAAATCCGGCTTTTGGTAAATTCGGAGTCCAAACTGCGTAATAATTATCAACTGAATCCGAAGTTGTAAACGAAAACCACATATGATCATTAAAACCGGTGTTTAAATCCTTCCAGGAACTCATAGATGCCGGAGGTTTATTATTAAGATAAAAACCACTTGCAAAATCAAGATCATCAATGAGAGTATCCGGGACAGCCTTTTGAGTATAATTTACCGAAACTGCCCAATAGACAGTTTTTAAATTTTGAAATCCGTTATTGTATCCGGGCCAATCATATTTCACATTTTTTCCACTGTAATTTGGATAACCGGAATTTTTGTTTCCGTAAGGATCATTAAAAATCAGTGTATGAGATTGAGTAGCAATTCCGTGAGCAACAATTATATGTCCAGCTGAAGTTAAACCGACACAAATTGTGTAAGGAAATCCGGAGTTAATTTGTTGTTCTGCAAAACTGTATGAAGGAGCATCTTCTCGCTTTGCTGGAATTCCGTGGTTCGAATAGAAATTAGTCATAGTTGAATACGGTGAATTACTTCCCGTCCACATAAAACCGTACGCGCCGTGAGCCTCTCTTCCATTGGGATCTTTTGCTTGGTTACCATAAGAATTCTGGCGGAATCGATATGTATCAGAAATATATTGTCCATAAGGACTATTATGACCTGACGGCCATGAGCAATGAATATTCCATTCAGGTAAAATATTATAAAATGCTAAAACCATCATCGAAGCAGTCGGACCACAAGCAGCACTACCGTTAAAATAATCGGGCGTATCATAAAGCTGATTAATATAAGGAATTTTAAGTGTATCAAAATCCTCAGTTTGAGCAACAGAATTTAATTGTGGCGCTTCTTGTGAACTGAATTTGATAGTAGTTGCAACCGGGTTATTTATCTTAAACTCATTTACAGAATAATTACTTTCTACAATTTTATTACTTTGAAGTAATGCATAAATTATTTTGCTGTCATCAGAATTGAACGACGGATCAATTTCCATTTGATCAGAAGTAGATGTAATTTTTTTAATATTTGAGCCACTATAATTAGATAAATAAAGATCGGTATTTACAACTTTTAATTGCTCAATTTCTTTTTTGTAAAAAATTATTTGTTTTGAATCATTAGACCATGAGGGCGAATAACCCTCACCCAAGGAATAAGTTTTTTCGGTTTGTAGGTCATATACTTTTAAACCTCCTGCAAGGCTTGAATATAATAACTTTTTGCTATCAGGTGACCAGGCCGGATTAAAATATCCTTTTTTATTGTCGGAAATTTGAATCTTCTTTCCAGTATTTAAAATTACAATAAACATTTGATCATTTAAATTATTATAAGCGACAAAATTTCCGTCATGAGATATAGGCGCTAAGTTTGCATAATTTCCCAGATCAAATTTCTTAGTTTTATTTTGACTTTTTATTATCAAATTATTTCCAATTGTAAATGCAATTGTTCCATCGTCAGCAAAACTTACTTGCCCTGCTTGTCTAACAGAATTATATAGATATGTAATTTTGTTTGTCGTAGGATCGATAATTGACGGAGTTTGTTTTCCGTTTTGATCGATATATTTAAAACCAATTTTTCCATCGGTTTTGGATATATTAAAATACTCTCCACTTCCGGGAGTAGAAATTAAAAGGTGAGTTTTGTTATTCTGCGTAAAATATAAGCTACCGTCATTCGGATTAACAGAGAGAATCCCATTATTCCAGATTGTTGGATGAGCAATGTTTTGTTGCGAAATATTGCTTTGAGTTTTCTGTGCAAAAATTGATGAGCAGAAACAGAAAAGTAAAAAAGTGATGCAGAGTTTTTTCATTTATAACGACTTAAAAAGTTAATAATCTATTTAACTTTGAAAACTTAATCAGATTTGGAGTGATGTACAAAACTATAATCCATCAAAAAGAAATTATTATTTATAATCTTAGAATTTACTGTATAAAATTACTAAAACTTAATTTTTTTTCTTTTGTGATTGAATTCCCCGTTAGAGTTTTTGCAAGAAGTAATAAATCTATTTAGAATCTATCAAAAGCTTCTGCTATCGAAATTTATTTTATGGTTATATTTAACCTTCAAGGTCTGAAGCCAGCAACCTTGAAGGTTTTTTAAGAATTATTTTCTTTTGGTATATTTTTTTCTAGATTTTGAAAATTTGGAATCAGAGAAATTGCGACTATTGGTTCTTCCTTTTTTCTCTCTAGTTCCGCCTCTTTTTTTAGCTGCGGCAACTTCAACAGCAACTTTTCGTTTTTTATAAGTTTTGTTTTGAAATGAATTCAATACTAGTTCGGCAAAGTTACTATCAGTTTCAAAAAATGAAAAGTTCTTCAATATCTCGATATCACCAATTTCAATATTTCTTTTATTTGTGTAATCGTTAATCAGACCAATTAAAGTAGCCGGATTTAAATTGTCTGTCTTGCCGAGATTAATAAAAAATCTGGTATAACCTTCTCCGCCTGATCTATGTTTTGATGACGATCTTGAATCGTCCGGTGCGTTTAAGTCTGTAGCATTTTTATAGTATTCCAGAAAACGATTAAACTCAACGGATACAAATTTCTTAATCAACTCTTCTCTGTCCAGCCATTCAAGTTTACTAAGAATTGCGGTAAGATACGGATCAATTTGCGAGGTATCTACTTCAATCTTTTCGATCTTATCAACTAAATAAAAAAGTTGTTTTTCACAAATTTCTTTACCGGAAGGAACCGGAAGATGTGTGAATTTTTTATTTATTTGTCTTTCAATTTGCTGAACTTTATACTTTTCTTTTAAGTTTGTAATTACAATCGAAGTACCGCGTCTGCCCGCTCTTCCTGTTCTTCCGCTTCTATGAGTGTAAAGATCATTTTCATCCGGGAGATTATAATTTATAATATGCGTTAAGTTATCAACATCAATACCGCGTGCCGCAACATCAGTAGCAACAAGCAAAGTTAAATGTTGAATTCTAAATTTATTCATTACAGCATCTCTTTGAGCTTGTGAGAGATCACCATGAATAGCATCCGCGTTATATCCATCTTGAATAAGTTTATCGGCAATTTCCTGTGTTTCTGCTCTAGTTCTGCAAAAAACTATTCCATAAATTTCAGGATAATAATCGGCAATACGCTTTAGTGCGGCGTAACGATCTTTTGCGTGAACTGTATAGCAGACGTGCTCAATTAAATCCGAAGATGAGTTTTTAGAGCCGACCGTAATTTCAAAAGGTTTGTTCATATAACGGCTGGCTATTTTGGAAATCTCTTTTGGCATAGTTGCGGAGAATAGAAAAGTATATTTTTCTTTCGGTGTTTCTTTAAGGATTAACTCCAGCTCTTCTTTGAAACCCATATTCAGCATTTCATCAGCTTCGTCTAATACTACGGATTTTATTTTTTTTAGATCAATAACATTTCTGTTCATCAAATCGAGTAATCTTCCGGGAGTAGCAGAAATTATATGCGCTCCTCGTTTAATCGCTCTTATTTGATTCTCTATACTAGCACCACCAAAAACCGGGACAACTTTAAGTCCATCTTTATATTTTGCGTATCCTCTTATATCGTCAGCTATCTGTAAGCATAATTCTCTGGTTGGTGACAATATTAAGTGTTGTACATTATTTTTTTTCGAATCTGTTTGTTGGAGCAACGGTAAACCGAAAGCCGCAGTTTTACCTGTTCCTGTTTGGGCAAGAGCTAAAACATCACCATGTTCTTCCCTTAGCAAATATTCAATTACCTGTTCTTGAATCGGCATTGGAGATTCGAATCCCAGTTCTTTAATTCCTTTAATTAGTTCCGGGTCAACACCGAGTTCTTCAAATGAAGTCATTCTAGTCCTTAATTGTTTGTAAAAATTTTAGATGTCATATTTCCAATTTACAAATCGGTAAATCGACACAATTCGATCATTAAATAATTCATCTAATGCTGTTATCTTGAACATTTCAGGCAAGGATATTTGTCAGATATCAGGCTGGTGAAATTCAGTTCCGGGAAGAATATATTTAATTTAACACACATTTTCCTAAATGTGTACCAAAAAATACGAAAATAGATTATAATTTCCTTATAATATTAAAGTTATTTTGTGAGCAGTTGCTTTAAAGTATATCTGTCGATTTAAGACTAAGCCGCTTTGCTGCCTGTTGAAATTTCTTTATAAGTTTCCAGAAATCTTAGATGAAGCATTCTAAATTGGTACATTAAAGCCCCGAATAAAAATGCGTGATGAATATTTTTTTTGTTTTTGTAATAAGTATTGAATGTTAATTTCCAGAAATAACTTTTTTCCTTCCCGGTAATTCCGGCATAATAGATAACTCGAAATAATGTTAAGATATCGGAGAATGAAAATTTCCTTCTTATAGGATTCTCAGACTTGTGATTGCCGTAAATAGATAAAAATTTCTCGGATCTCTCATATATTTTTCCCGGTCTATAAATGTTATCAAGTATTTTTTTATAACCATCATACAGAACATTTTTGTTCATTTTGGTTACAATGTTTGTCATATTTTCATCAAAATCAAAAGGCTCAATTAATCTGCCTTCGCTTGAAAGCCTTCTATGTAAATCCGTTCCCGGCGGTGCTTTTAATATATTTACGGTTGCTATAACAATTCCGCTTTCTTGTATAAAATCAATCTGTTCGTCAAAAATTGATTCTTTATCTTCATCAAATCCTACAATGAAACCGGCTGTAACAATAAACCCTTTTTTCTGAAGATAGTTTACGTTCTCCAGAAGATCGCGTTTTAAATTTTGTTTCTTTTTACACGCTTCTAAACTTTCTTCTTCAACAGATTCAATACCGACAAAAATATGCCTGAATCCTGCCTCAATCATTAATTGCATCATTTCTTCATCATCGGCAAGATTAATTGTAACCTGAGTTGCAAATCCCGGTGCATTCTTGTTTTTTCGTCGCCATTCAATTAGTGCCGGCAAAAGATTATTTTTTAGATCTCTCCTATTCCCGATTAAATTATCATCAGCAAAAAGAATAAACTCGGGATAACCAAAAGATAAAATTGAATCAAGTTCACTGATTATTTGATCAGCAGTTTTTGTTCTAGGCCTTCTTCCGAACAATGCCGTTACGTCGCAAAAATCGCACATATAAGGACAGCCGCGAGAATATTGAACAATTGCGTAGGCATATTTCTTTAGATCAATCAAACTCCAATCCGGCAGCGGACTTTCGGTAACATCAGCAAATTCTTTACTGGAATAAATTTTTTTTGGTTCTCCTTTTTGAAGATCAGATACAAATTCTGACAAAGTTATTTCCGCTTCATTTAGGACAAAATGATCAACATCCGGAAATTTTTCATATTCGTGCGTAAATAAAGGTCCGCCTGCAACAACTTTTTTATTGAATTTTTTACAAAACTTAATTGCTTGTTTTGCGTAATATTCTTGCACATTCATTGCGGAAACAAAAACATAATCAGCCCATTCTAGTTCTTTTTCATTTAAAGTATCTACATTTAAATCAACTAGTTTTTTATTCCAATTAGAAGGTAAAAGCCGTGAAACAGTCAGTAATCCCAAAGGCGGATAGCTGGATTTTTTCCCCATCATTTTCATCAAATGCTTCATCGACCAAAAAGTGTCAGGCATTTCAGGATATAAAAGGAGAATATTCATAAATTCCTCAATTAATTTCTTTTACGGGATAAACAAGTTTTTGAATTTATTTTAGTGTGTGACCACATCTTCCGCAATTTGTAGTCGCGTTTAACTTAACAAAAAAAACAAACTTAGTCTAATCATTATTTTTTAACTTTTTTGATGAAAAATAAAAAAAGCCGCAAAACATAGATATTTTACGTCTTTAATATATGTGTCCGGATAGGATTAAATTTCGAAACAAGGACCTAAAGTAGAGCTTATAATATTTTGGGTTTTATCTTGAGTTTCAAATAATTTGAATTTGTATATTTTCAAATGATCTTGATTTCTCATAAGATGATATGGCTTTCTACTACTGTCACATTCACTAGTCACAATTTCCCCATCTTCGCTGAGACTAAATATCTTAGCACCACAAACAACCATATCAGTTAATTCACGATCCACATGAACTAAATCTACAAAGCAATGATTTCTCAACTCAAAGCTGGGAATTTGCGAAAAGTATTCTCTCATATGTCTTACTTGTTGATTGCTTCTCTAATACTGTTAATCTGTTCTAGAGCTTCTTCAAGGCTATCGGCTATTTCATCGGCTAATACTTCTGGATCGGGCAGGTTTGCTGTGTCCTCTAAGCTTTCATCTTTAAGCCAGAAATATATCAAGGCTGGTTTTATCCCGTTTCATTATTTCATCGTAAGTGAAAGCTTTGAATCTTTCAGATTCCTTTCGCTCGTAACGATTTGATGGACTATAACATTTTATGAAATCTTCCAGATGGGAATATTTTAATTGGTTGGTTTTTAATGTGAAGTGCACATTTGTTCGCAAATCATATATCCAGACTTTCTCAGTCCAGGGAGTTTCACTTGCTGGCTTTTTATCAAAGAAAACAACATTTGCTTTAACTCCTTGAGCGTAAAAAATCCCCGTAGGCAATCTCAAGATTGTATGAACATCAAACTGTTTCAGAAGTTCTTTTCTAACTTTTTCTCCCGCTCCGCCCTCAAATAAAACGTTGTCTGGGAGAACTACGGCAGCTCTACCGTTAATCTCAAGGATTGTTTTGATATGCTGTAAAAAGTTAAGCTGTTTATTTGAAGTTGTAGTCCAAAAATCGGTTCTTTCATAAACTAAAGATTCTTTTTCTGCCTTACCTTGACCATTAAATACTGTAATACTGCTTTTTTTACCAAACGGCGGATTAGTAATAACAACATTAAACCGCTTTCCGCTATCTGAGACTAAGCTGTCCTCAGAGGAAATGTCAGCTTCAATTCCGTGAAGGTAAAGATTCATAACACAAAGACGAACAACACCATCAACAATATCATTACCAAAAAAGGTATTAGCCTTCAAGAACTTTTTCTGATCTTTATCTAAAGTATTATTGTTCTTTACATGGTCGTGGGCTACTAATAAGAATCCTCCAGTTCCACAAGCTGGGTCACATATAGTCTCACCTGGCTGAGGATTGATAACTCCAACTAAAGCTTTTATTAATTCTCTTGGTGTAAAATATTGTCCCGCACCGCTCTTAGTATCTTCCGCATTTTTTTGTAATAACCCCTCATAAATCTCGCCTTTAATGTCAATATCTAATCCAACCCAAGTCTCGCTATCAATCAGAGAAATCAAACGTTTTAATTTTGCTGGGTCTTGGATTTTGTTCTGCGACTTACGAAATATTACTCCAAGTGTTCCTTCTTCTTTAGCTAAATTTTCCAGAGTATGTCTGTATTGCAGCTCTAAAGCATCGCCGTCTAGTTTGGTAAGTTTTACCCAGTTGTATTTATCTGGAATAATCGCTTCTCTATTTAGCGGCGGTTTTGTTTGTTCATCTGCCATTTTAAGAAACAACAAATAGGTAAGCTGCTCAACATAATCCCCATAACTTACACCATCATCCCGAAGGACATTACAATAATTCCATAGTTTGGCAACAATTGAAGCTGAATCAGTCATTTTCCAACTTTCTTTTAAATTCTTCTGTTAAATGATAGCCGCCAGTTTTTGGAGCGCCTTTAAATTCAATTACACCTAGACTTTTTAGTATTTTCAAGTATCTCTCAGTTGTAGGTTTTGATTTAGTAATCTTTGTGCTAATGTTATTGGCATTAATCCCAGAATTTGAATTAATTATTTGAATTACCTCAGTTAATGAGGATTTTACACCGTCACTTACACCATCAACCACACCATCATTTACACCATCAATTATCGTTTCATTTATCTCGGTCTCAAGCTTTTTAAAAACTTCTACTGATATATTTGAGCTAAAAACAACATCATAGCTTAGTTTTGGAATCGCAACTGGTATTATAGTATTAAAGTTATCACCTTCAATAAATTGAGGTTTCCCCTTTCCATAATAATCCTTAAGAAGTCTTGTAGTATTTCTTATTCCAGAACCTAGCTCATCAACCCAACCAATTTCCTTGAAAAATTTTGCAATATTTGGGTTCTTAGGAAAAGGCGAAAAATTAGCAGGATCGATTTGCCCATTGCCATGAGATTTATTACCATTTTCTGTATATACTTTGTCTGCCTCGATAATAAGTTTAGCTGGAAAGTGATTAGTAAATTCTCTATGGATTAAAAGATTAGTGATGATTTCCCTGAATATCTTATCTCTAAGGCTGACTCTTTGTGTCCCTTCCATGTAAAATTTATCGGGCAGATGCTTTTGAACAAAGCTTAATAATCTAGAATAAGCATTTATCAGGTTGCACCTGATATCATCTCTATCATCATATCTATCAACATTATCTACTCGGAGAATTGCATCTGTTTTATAATGAGGAAGAATACTCTGAATAGTAGTCTCTTTACCAAGTAAAACTGCGGCGGCTAATGTATAACCTTCTTTCCCATTTTGTAAATCTTTTTGCCATAAACCTGATGACTTTAATATTTCTTCATTGCTCATTTCCGCCAAGGATGGTTCGCTCTTTGGTTAGATGCTAGAGTCCTTATTTTATCGAACAAATTGAGTTCAAAATCATCAATACTCAGATAAGGGTATATAGTATTTTCGGAAAAGGTAGTTTGCTTTCGTAAATATAACTGAGCTACTAAATTATGATTTCTGGTTATATCAAAATCACCATCTGAGTTTCGGTCATATATTCTTCCCACAGTATTATGAACCTGGGAGCTTTCAGGTACATAAACGTAGATGACTTTCTTCTTATTTATTTCAATAATTTCAGTCGATAAATAAAAAGTGGGTGAAAGTTTATTTGGATCATTACAACTAGTTACCAAATTCGTAATGATATCTACAATTGAATCTTCCAAAACTCCTTCTATAGTAAGGTCATTTTTAACACCTAATAAAAGATGTCCGCCATTTCTGTTTAAAAATGCACAAATTGATTCAAAAACATCCTTGGGCAATTCAAAAGCGCAAGTCTTGAATTCGGTTTGAATTCCTTCACCGTTTTTGATAATATTATTTAATATAGAAATTTTCACTAGGCAAATTTAATTATTTCTCTCAAACATTCTTACCCCAGCTAGCTTTTCAAATTTCTGACAAATCAATTTTGTTCGACGATTAAGGAAAGTTTTATATCCCCTTTTTGTATCATAATTCCAAAGTCCAAAACCAGTTTTATATGGAATAAGATGACTTCGCATTATAGATGCAAAATCTTTACGCTTCCGAAAATTTGCCAGATATTTTCTAGGTGGATTGGCTCCAATACTAATGTTTTCATCCCACACAATGATACATATATTGGCAATACTATTATAATATTTTTTATTAAAACCTTTTAGTCTAAGATGAGCTTTAGGAAAAATATGATGTTTATTTTTCTTATTAGCCTTTGAGTTAGTTAAAGCACGAGGAATGCTCCCACCTTTTTCTAAGTATTTGGGACTTAAGGACATCAGCATACATGAATAAGCATTAGAGAGACTACCTTTTTTAGAATAATCAGCAAATTTAATTTCGTTTGGACTTATCAACTCGAGAATTGTAAACCTTGCTTTACCATTATTGGCAAGTCTTTTAAAGAATTTATAATCTTCTAAAATATTTTTACTATAACCACGACCTGAATAACGGCTATTCACCGAGGTGTACCAAAACCATTTCTTAATTTGGTCTCTCTGATAGGATGTCGGTTGTTTATTATTATTATGGTAGAAAAAGCTTGATAAAGTCGTAATCATTGTTTGAGAAGGAAGGAAATCAAATTTGATCACAGTAAAATTAGTAATGAGATAATCGATAGCTATTCCATAAGAGTTCTTAAGAACTAGCCAGATTTCTTTGAAATTATCTATTTCATCTTCATCATTTTCTATTTGTTTTATAACCGATTCGATCCCCTTCTTACCAACTTGATTAGAACCCCAAATAAGCGCAATTGTCATAATCAAGCTTAAACGATTCACCTTATTGAATCCATCCTGAAACTGGTTAATAACTGAATTAATATTATGACGGAGGTTTAAACTTGTTGCTAATGCAATTGCTCTATCAGCAGAAGATAATGGAGTACCGCCAGAATTTATTCGGATAAATGTAGTCTGGATTTCGTCCAGTTCTTTAGTTTCTATAAATGTAAATGGTATTTTATAGTTCAGTAATTTATCTCGACATTTCTTGATTTCAAACTTCTTGAATTTTGGAAAATTCTTGAACTTACTATTCCAATTTGAAGATAATATATCGGAAACTTTAACTTCCCATTCATAATCATAATATTTTGCATATCTAAATTTACTTTCAGAAGATTTATCAAGATTAAAATATAAGTGTCCAAAGTTAATATCTTTACGATAAGAGTTCTGAATTATATCACCGATAAAAGTATGGTATAATACTGATAGTCGCTGCTGTCCGTCAATAATTAGATAAATACGCTTATTATTTATATTATCAAATAGCGGGAGTGAAATATAGTCGAATCGAAATTCCATTTCCTTATCTTTAGCAGAATCCCAAACCATTATATTTCCTATCGGATAATTGTTATAAACACTATCCAATAAATCACATGCTTTGCGGCTGTTCCAGACAAATTCTCGTTGAAGTTGAGGAACCGCAAAAATTCTTTGGTCAAATAATTTTTTTATTTGTCTAATAGATAATAAGCTTACATTTATTGACTTCATTCCACTCTTAAGATTTATTCAAGATGGTTATTTAAATGTTTTTATTCTATCAAGAAATCCATTTTCGATGATATATTCTCTTACTGATTCCAAATCCGCTGTATTGAAGTTTTTAATTTTATTATTCGTGACAGTATATGGAATTCTTAGGGTTCTATTAATCTCGAACACCTCGCAGGCTTTATCTTTTAAATAGTCTCTAAACGCTCTTTGCCTATCACGATTGTCTTGTTTATCTCCGTCGTGCATCTCTGGGAAAAACGGATCAGAAGATTTCAGTCTATGAAAACCCGATGTTCCAGGTCTTATTGGTTTACACAACGATTCATACACTTCATAATTAAACAGGCATGACTCATTAAGTGTAATAAGTCGAAATTGATTAAAATGTTGTTTCTCATCGAATTCTACCATTAAGTTATAAGGTTCTTCAAACCAAATATCGACTTGCTGCATCCCTTTTCTTAATTGAGATGAATTTTCTTCAAGTTTTGAATCAAGTGTCCATAAGTTATCTACTAACCCTGAATATATACCAGAAATATCCTCCCACAGTGTTTTAAAGGTTTCTTTATCAGGAACATGAGTTAGCCACTTAAATTTAGCCTCAAATATATAATTTGCCTTTTCCTTGAATTTCTGTTCCAACATATCTTTAAGTAATTCGGCTATTTGCTCAAGTTTATTTTTCTTTTTTGTTTTTGGAGAGGCTTCCTTGTTCTTAATTGAATTGTTACTCTTTTCCCCCTGATCTTCTGCATTTGTTCCAATTTTCTCTACCGATAGTGCGCCTATAATTTGATAGAAATTATTTATTATACTTTCCTCAGCACCATTGAGTTTATTCTTATGCAATACTCTGGCAAGATTAGATTTGAACTCTTCTTTGTCTCTACGCGACAAAATATCAGGATTACTAACGATGTTTGGAAAATACTTTCTGAATGTAACATCTAAATTAGATAACTCAACTGACCTTAAATGTGGACTTTTAAGATTTCTTGATGAGAGCAATTTCTCAACATCTTTTATAATTTCATCCCAATTCATCATTCTCCCTAAAGTTTGGTTTTATTCTTTCCCTTTTCCGCCTTTATCTTCTCATGTAATTTCTCCGCTGTTTCATCGTTTGGGTCTTGTAGCAAGAGTTTCCTAAGAGTTCTTTTTAATATCTTTTGGCACGTGAAGTTTCCAGACTATCAATTACTTCTAACACCAATTTTTCTCCAAGAGATAATAGTGTAATAATTCAAATTACATTTATAATGTAAGCGTAATTATAGGTTTTTAATATAGATAAAAGGACTTTAAATTGAAATATCCCTAAAGAATTTGAATTAAAGATAACTTACTTTGGATGAACTGCTTATTAATTTGTTATTATAACAACTCAACTAAATCAACCAGGTTATTTGTGGTTAAATGCGAATATATTTGTGTCGTCTTAATATCCGCATGACCTAATAATTTAGAAACTTGGTATATGGAAACTCCTTTCTGAACAAGCCAGGAAGCAAATGTATGCCTAAGAGTGTGAAAATGATATTTCTCGTTCAACTCGGCATTTCGAACAGCACGTTTGAAACGTTCCGAGAGTAAATCCTTAGTAAACATTTTCTCTCCGTTCATGAATACATAATCTCCTTCACTCGTTTTGTGGCTCATCAAATCTTTTTTTAACGAACTATGAAGCGGAACTATTCTAGATTTTTTACTTTTGGTTGAGAATTCTTCATGATTGTGAATTTTGATTAAGCTATTCTCAAAGTCAATTGATGACCACTTAAGAAATCGTATCTCCCCCATTCTCATCCCAGAATAAACGGCTACTCGATATAACAATCTCATCTGTTCACTTTTCTCAAATTCAAGCAGCTTATCAAATTCAGCTTTCGTAAAAAATAGCGGCGGATTCTCTTTCGGCTTAAGTTTCTTGATTTCCTTGAATACATTTTTCTCAAGCAATCCAAATTCAACGGCTCTTTCAAAAGCACCTTGCAGCGATCTTAAATAGCCGTTTATAATTCTCTCTCCAGCTTCGGATTTTTTGAGTTGAATGAATCTTTCCACATCAATTGCTTTTATATCCCGAATCATTTTTGAAGGAGGGACTGATCTCTGAAATTGTTTAAAGGCATGTGTTAAGAATTCTTGATAGCTTACTGTAAATCTGGTTGAGGCGTAAGACTTATAAAAGGATTCATACTTTTCCAAAGAATAGTTTTTCTGTTCTGCTTTTTTGTTTTTCAATTCCTCCAAATAATGAATCACAAATTTATTCGCCTCTGATTTAAGCGTGCATTTGGTAGAAACGCTTTTTAATTTTCCGTATTCATCGTGATAGAAAAAATGAAAAACTTTTTTTCTCTTGAGCAGGTACATGGATTACTCCTTTCGAAGCAAATCCCATACAAAATTTGTAATGTAATTTGTAATGTGAAACCTAAGATTTGTAATGTGGGAAAGGATTTATGAATGAACGCTTGTTCATCCATAAAAACACAAAAGCCGCAAATTTAAGCAAAAATGCGGCTTTCTGTTGTGCCCGAAGGGGGACTCGAACCCCCACCCACGTACATGGACTAGACCCTGAACCTAGCGTGTCTACCAATTCCACCATCCGGGCGAAATAATTAAAAATTAAGAATGAATAATTAACAATAATATTTCAAACTAAAATTACAATTTTATAAAATCATATTCTAATATTTCTAATTTTTAATTGTTAATTATTGATTGCTTTCCTACCAGCCTGTATCTCCTCTCTGATCTTCTTTCTTAATTTTTTGATCTCCTGTGTGAATATCGCATTTAGGAGGAAGATTTTTTTCGTTAACAATATCCGTAACAGTAGTTGGACAATAAGGAGTTGCCAAACGTGTATCACCTAAATCCATTGTTTCTTTACAGAATTTTACAGTATCAACACCGTCAGCTAACTTGAAATATTTAACCGGAATGTTTAACTCTTTATAAGCATTTTCCATAAACACCGCCCAAATTGGTAAAGCTGCTTTAGCACCTTGTCCATACCAACCTGTAAACTTAACTCTTCTATCATCAAAACCAACCCAAACACCGGCACAGATTTGTGGAGTAAAGCCAACAAACCAGGCATCGGAAAAATCTTGTGTTGTTCCGGTTTTGCCCGCTGCCGGATACTGGAAATATCTGCGAACTCCTGCACCTGTTCCGTAATTTACAACGTCCTGCATCATATTAACAACTATTGATGCAGTTTGCGGTGAAATTGCTTCGGTTATCTGTGGTACAAATTTGTCAATCAATATGCCGAAGCGGTCTTCTATTTTTAACAATGCAATCGGATCAACGTGTACACCGTTATTATCCAAAGTACAATAAGCTGAAGTCATCTCCAACGGAGTAACATCTGAGGTTCCTAGGGCAATTGAAGGATACGGATCCAAGTGAGATTGTATTCCCATTCTGTGAGCGTATTTTGCTACTTGCTCAGGAGGTGCAATATTACTTATTGTCATTCTTCCGGCTACAACATTTATAGATTTTGCTAGCGCTTCCCGTAATGTCATATAACCACCGTAATCGGCGTCAGCATTACTAGGTGACCAACCTTTATAATTAAACTTTTGATTCAACAGAGTGTATGCAGGGAAATATCCGTTATCAATTGCAACAGTGTAAGTAAAAGGTTTAAATGATGAACCGGGCTGTCTTCTTATTCCTGTAACATGATTCAGACCTCGACCGAAGTCCAGATCTGCTCCGCCAACCATTGCCTTTATTTCCCCGGTCGCAGGATCAATTACCACAAATCCAACTTCTATCCTCGTTTCAGCTTCTTTTACCGAATCAACAAATGATTTATTAAATTTTAGCCTGTTATAAATTTTCGCTTCATCCTGTTGATTTTTAGCAGCACGATAACTTCCATTTTCTTTAATCGCTTTATCAATTAAAGTTGATAATAAACTCTTGTGCCTTTCCCAATTCCAATACTTATCAAATAAAGGTTGATAAACTTTAAGCTGTTTTTCGACGGCGGCGTTTGCAATTTTTTGCATCCTTGAATCAAGCGAAGTGTAAATGTTTAATCCGTCTCTATATAAATCATAACCATATTTATCGGACATTGCCGACATTTTCTGTCTAATATATTCCATGAAATATGGTGCAATAGAATGTTCTCCGCTAAGTTTTCTTGAAGCTAAGGTAATCGGCTCTTGTTTTAATTGTTCATATTTATCTTTTGATAAGTATCCTGCTGTTACCATATTGTACATTACAAGATTTCTTCTGGCAAGTGCGTTTTCAGGATGGCTCACCGGATCATAATAACGGTTAGATTTTAACAAAGCAATAAACAATGCTGTTTGCGGAAGAGTTAAATCTTTTCCTTTTTCATTAAAATATACTCTAGCGGCAGATTCAATTCCATATGCACTTTTTCCGAAATAAGAAACATTTAAATAAAGTTCGAGTATCTCTTTTTTAGTGTACGTCTTCTCAATTTGAATTGCTGTTATCCATTCTCTAAACTTCCTGGTAATAGTCTGAAACATGTTTTCATGTTTAACCTTAAGATGATAAAGGTTTTTTGCAAGCTGTTGGGTAATTGTACTTGCGCCCTCTCGAGAAGAAGTAAAAATATCCTTTATAATTGCCTTAAAAACTCTGCTTAAATTAACTCCCCAATGATGATAAAAATCTCTGTCCTCCGTAGATATGAGAGCTTCGGCAACGTAAGGCGGTAAGCTATCTAATTTTGTTTCAATTCTATTTTGGATATAAAATTGTCCGAGTAATTCTCCATCAGAAGTAAAAACTTTACTAGCTAATTGTGGTTTCGGATTCTCAAGCTCCTCAAGTGAAGGCAACCCGCTAATAATAAATGCCAGATAACCAGCAGCAGCAATTAATAGGAATAATAAAATGTAAATCCATGTGATTCTGCTTTTCTTTTTTGAAGATCTCTTTTTACCCTTTTTACCAGAAGGGTCACTAAAATATTTGTTGAACTCAAAATCAGAATTTTTACGTTTAGCCATACTAAGCCCAATCCACTATTTCAAATTTATTATTCTTGAAAACACCATAACATGGTTCGCCTAACCATGAACCTAAGTTGATGTAAGTTCCATTTTTATAATTTATAAAACATCTTTTATGCAGATGCCCGAACAATACAAAATCGAAGCCTTCATCTATCTTTTCTTTCGCTGCATCAAACAGTCCGTCTTCTTCACCATAATTTTTGGTGGAAGTATAATCTCTGCTAGATTTACTTGTACTACTTGCGATTGTGACACCAATATCAGGATGCAGCCACGAGTAAACATTCTGAAGCATTTTATTGCGCATTATCTTTTTTAAGATATTATAACCCAAATCATTTTTTACCAAACCGTCGCCGTGCCCTATAAAAAACTTTTTATCTCCTAAAGTTCTGGAAACCGGTTCTTCATACATCAACGCTCCTATTTCATCCCGGAAAAAGTTACGATGCATAAAATCGTGATTTCCTATTATATAATGAACCTTTACACCATTTTCGGTTAAATCTTGAAGTGCAGTTAGAGTGCGGAAGAATCCTTTCTGATAAACACGTTTGTACTCAAACCAATAATCGAAAAGATCGCCGACAATAAAAAGCTCTTTTGCGTTATCTTGAGCAAACTTGAAGAACTTTACCAACAGCCTTTCTTTTCTGTTTTCAACTGCTTGCCCTTGCAGTCCCAGATGGATGTCAGAAATAAATAGATAAGAATCGTTCACAGGTTTTACAATAATTTAAATGATAAAAAAACTGGTGTGATATTTTTAAATATACTCAAATATTAGTTACTTTTCTGAACATTTTTAAATATCGCCAGTAAGTGATTATTTGGATCAAGATTTATTTCCGCGGGTTCCTTATTAACTTTTATATCTATTTCCTGTTCGCGTTCATTTATCTCAAAAATTTTCGTTTGCTTTGTCTTATCCTGAAAAGTGAAAACAACCTCAAGCGGAAATTTATAATCTTCGTAATCTTTTTGAAACTGGTTTATATGTAATTTTATATTATACGAATCTCCGTCTTTTTCGGAAGACCAAAAATAATTAGCATCGATAATACCCTTTCCGGTATAGACCCATTGGTCAAAAAAGTTATTCAAATTTTGTCCTGAAACTTTTTCACAGATGCTTTTAAAATCTTCAGTAGATGCGTTTTTATACTTATAAGTTTCGTAATAGTTTCTTAATATCTTGAAGAAAGTTGAATCACCAACTTGCCAGCGCAACATATTTAATACCCACGCGCCTTTATCATAAACAATTTGACCAAATAAATCGCCTTTAGGATTATACAAAGTTCCGTTAAATTCCTGGAATTTTGACATCATATTTGCTTGAAGTGCTTTATATCCGGCATTATATTCAGAATAAAGAGCTTCGCAATAAGTAGCAAATCCTTCGTTCAACCAGACATCTTTCCAGGTTTTTGGACCAACTGCATCACCCCACCAATGATGTGCTAATTCGTGAACAAACATATCGTTAAAGAACATTTTCCCGCCAACAAAGTTTGAGCCGACACCGGTTAAAGTTTGACTTTCCATCGCGCCAAACTGCCAGAGAAATTCAGCAACTCCGTATTTCTCTTTAATAAAAGGATACTCTCCAAAAGTTTTCGCAAAGAAATGAATCATTTTCGGATGTTCTTGAAAATCAACTTCTGCCTTCTTTTAAATCCTTTGGAAAAACGAAATAGTCTATCGCCATAGTATCTTTTTTATTTAAAGATACGTAGTGATCCTTAAATTCAACATAATTTGACGAATATAGACAAATTAAGTAAGTAGAGATCGGATAAATTGTTTTCCAATAATATGTTTTTCTTGCTCCTTCGTTATAAACTCCAATTAGTTTTCCGTTTGATGCGGAAACTTGAGACGAATCATTTGTAATTTTAATATCTAATAAAGCTTTATCATCAGGACGGTCATCACAAGGGAACCATGTAGAAGCAAAATTTGGTTCACTTAAATTATAAACACATGAATTGTTATTTATTTCTCCAAATACAAAAGCAGCTAATCCAAGTCTTTTTGGAGTACCGGAATATACTACCCTAATTTTAAAAGTATCGGGCACAGCAGATGTTAAAGGAATAGTTAATCTTGTACCTTTATTTTCGTAATTGCTTATTTTACCATCCAATTGCAGCGTATCAATCTTAAAGTTATCATAAAAATTAAGATCAATTTCCTTCATATTTTTATCCAGCAATACACCGGTTATTGTTACGTCGCCTTTAAGTATTTTCTCTTTTGTAAAAAGACCGATATTTAGATAATAATGTAAAACATCTATATTCATTTGATCAGGCAAAATATAATCCGGATCCACATCAACTTGGGGAACACTAAATTGTTTAATTAAAAATTTGCTTTTTTCTTTAGATGTAAGATAAGACCGCTTAATTGGTGAAAAACCGAACTGCCAGCCAATACATATAAAAATCATAAATAAGAAAAAATAAAACACTTTGGATTTTTTTGTCATACAGTCCGGCAAATTAAATTTATGTTAAAGATAGATAATTCGTTTGATTAAAAAGTAATTAAAATCAAATCATTTAATCAATATCTTGCAATTTTAAAAAATCACCTTATCTTTATGAATAATATTTTGGTTTTCAATTTAACAATTTCTTTAATTGCCAATCAATTCATATTCTTATATATTGAAATAAACTCTTGGAGGGGTTATGACGTTTCCCGGTTCATCCATATTGCGAGATACTGTAACAATGGTCTTGGCAGGCGGTCAAGGTGAACGATTAAATCCACTTACAGAATTAAGAAGCAAACCCGCTGTTCCTTTTGGCGGTAAATATAGAATTATTGACTTCGCTCTGTCTAACTGCCTTAATTCCGGATTAAGGAGAATATACATTCTAACTCAATACAAATCAGATTCATTAAATCAACATATTTTAGAAGCCTGGAGTATTTTTAATCCTGAGCTTGGTGAATTTATTTATTCAATTCCTCCGCAAAGGAAACTGAACAATGATTGGTATATGGGAACCGCAAATGCGATTTATCAAAATATAAATCTTTTTTCGAACGAAAGAAAAGCAAAGTGGGTAATGGTTTTAGGCGGAGATCATATATACAAAATGGATTACTTAAAAATGCTTCAATACCATATAGACATGAAAGCCGAACTTTCGATGGCTTGTATTGAAGTACCAAAAGACGAAGCAAGCCGTTTTGGTATTGTTGGGGTCGATGAAAATTATTCGGTAAATTCATTTATTGAAAAACCTACAAATCCTCCCGTAATTCCGGATAACCCTGATCACTGTTTTGTTAGCATGGGAATTTATGTTTTCAACTCCGCGACGCTTAAAGATGTTTTACAGGAAATGGAATCAAAGAAAATAAAAGCCCATGATTTCGGAAAAGATGTTATCCCATATATGGTAAAATCTCATCGTCCTGTTTATGCCTATAAATTCTTTGATGAAAACGGCAAATCTAAACCTTACTGGAAAGATATTGGAACTATTGATAGTTACTATGCTGCCAGCATGGATTTAATATCCGTTATACCTGAGTTCAACTTTTATGATTATGGCTGGCCAATGCGTACCTATCAATTTCAAGCACCTCCTGCAAAAACAGTTTCTCATGAAGGCGAAAGAGTCGGAAGAACTTTAAACTCTCTTATTTGTGACGGATCAATTGTATCCGGTGGTTTAGTTGAGAGATCACTTTTAGGACCTAATGTGCGCGTAAATAGTTTTTCTTATGTAACTGATTCTATCATAATGAACAATGTAACCGTAGGAAGACATGCAAGAATTAGAAGAGCTATAATTGATAAGAATGTTGTGGTTCCGGAAGGTTATGAAATTGGATTCGATCTTGAAGGTGATCGCAAAAAATTCACCGTTACAGAAAGCGGAATTGTTGTAATTGCTAAAAATCAAAAGCTGCCGGTATAATTTTCCGGCAGTTCCTTAAAATATAAGTTAACTCTCCTATTTATTTCCTATTCTGTGATTTGCCGGCAAGTTATTGGATTTTTTTTATATTTTTCACATGAGAATAAAATCATTTATAACTTATGGAAACTTTCTTTTACTTAAAAAGTACATTAGTTATGGAAAAATCCATTAAGATCTAACTTAAATTAATTATGACTTCAGTTTTAGAAGATAAACTTAAAAATTTGCCGACTAATCCCGGTATTTATCAATTTTTAAATGATAAAGGAAAAATCATTTACGTTGGTAAAGCCAGAAATTTGAGAAATAGAGTCCGAAGTTATTTTCACTCTAATTTGGCTTCGGTAAAAACCGCGGCATTAGTAAGCAAGATTAGCAATCTGGAATTGATAGTTACAGATAATGAAATTGAAGCTCTGGTTCTTGAAAACAACCTGATTAAGCAATATAAACCCCGCTATAACGTAAACTTAAAAGACGACAAATCTTATCCGTTTATAAAAGTTACAAAAGAGCCATATCCACGAGTTTTCCCTACTCGCAGAGTCGTAAAAGACGGATCAAAATATTTTGGTCCTTACACAAATGTAAAGGATATGAAATCTTCGTTAAGAATGATAAATCAAATCTTTAAGATTAGAAGTTGCAGTTTAAACATCACTCAAGAAAGTATTGATAAAAAGAAATTTAAAGTCTGCCTCGATTATCATATAAAAAAATGCGATGGCCCGTGCGAAGGATTAATTAGCGAATCCGCATATAACGAAATGGTAAATGAGGTTATTAGAGCTTTAAAAGGAAAAACAGATGAACTAATTAAAGATTTAAATATTAAAATGAACGAAGCCGTTGAACATTTGGAGTTTGAAAACGCTGCAGATATTAGAGATAAAATAAATCAGCTTCAGACTTTTTCATCAAAACAAAAAGTTGTAAGCGATGACTTTGTTGACCGTGATATTATTTCTGTTGCTTTCGAAGAAAAAGATTCGGCTTGTTCAATTTTTAATATAAGAAGCGGAAAACTTGTAGGGAAAAAACAATTAAAATTATCAATAGAGCAAGGTGAAGAAATTGAGGATATATACTCTGCTGCAGTTAAATTTTATTACGGCGAGTTTGTAGAAATTCCGGATGAAATAGTAATAGAAGTTGAACCAGCGGATATGGGAACTCTTGAAGAATGGTTAAAATTAAAAGCGGATAAAAAAATTAAGTTTACTATTCCTAAAAGAGGAAATCTTAATTCTCTCGTAAAAATGTGTAAAGAAAACGCGATTCTTCAATTAAAAGAAATTCAATTACAGAGGATGAAAAAAGAAGGCCAGGTTCCCTATGTCTTGTCTGCGCTTCAAAGAGATTTGAGATTAAAAGTAGTACCGAGAAAAATAGAGTGTTTCGATATTTCGAATCTTCAAGGAACAGACACTGTTGCAAGTATGGTAGTTTTTGAAGACGCTAAACCAAAGAAAAGTTTATATAGAAAATTTATTATCAAAGACGCCGATGGTCCTGATGATTTTTTAAGCATGCAGCAGGTTATTAGAAGAAGATATTCTAAACTACTTGAAGCTAATGAACCGCTTCCGGAACTAATTATGGTAGATGGCGGTAAAGGCCAACTTTCCAGCGCAGTAGAGGTGCTTGATGAATTGGGAATAAAACAGTATAATATAATCGGATTAGCAAAACGTTTGGAAGAAGTGTTTTTCCCGGAAGATTCTGATCCGGCATCTATTCCTAAAACTTCTTCAGGACTAAAGCTTTTACAGCAAGTGAGGGACGAAGCTCATCGGTTTGCAATTACATTTCACCGTGCGCGAAGGAGCAAAAGAACATTCACTACAGAACTTACCGAGATAAAAGGTATTGGGCCAAGTACGGCAAATTTACTATTGAAAGAGCTGGGAAGTCTTTCTAATATTAAAAATGCAGATTTAGAATCCCTCACAAAAATTATCGGCAATAAGAAAGCAGCATTATTAAAGAATCATTTAGATAACAATAATGAGTCTGATGATGAAACTCCGAAATGAGTTATGTTTAATAGCTACCCTATTTTTAATTTTAGGAAGTACATATTCCTTTGCGCAAAATTATAAGTCCGATAATAAATATTCATCTCTTAAGGATACAATCTATACATTACAACCCTATTACATTGAAGTAAATTTAAAACTCAAAAAGGCTCGCTACATTCCAGAAACGGTGAAGTAAAGTTTTTCGGAGTTTCAACAGGAACGGATAAAGTACAGGATGGAATTACTACAAATGAAGGTTTATTCGTTGTCAAATCAAAACTTCCAAAATGGTATTCCCGACAATTTGACAGCACTTTAATGTTAAACTGGATTGGTTTTAATTACGGAATAGGATTTCATGCACTTCAAACAAGCGGATATTATAGATATCTTGGGAAGAGCAAAAGTTCACACGGTTGCGTAAGAGTTTCAAGAGAAATTGCAGAATATTTATACAACAGAGTTAATTTAGGAACTCCTGTACTTGTGCATACTGGTAAAGCGGCTATCACAATTGAATTTGGAAATATCGATCAAATAAATTGCGCTTTGTTTAAAAGCAACAAGCTTAAAAAGGAAATTCAAGATGATCTTAATTTGCTATATTCCGGTAAATTTGTACTAAAGAAAAAATACAGATTATTTGTGGACAGAGAAAATGTTAATCATAGTGGTTTACCGATTGGCGACTTTTCTAAAATATTAATGTATCAAATGGAAAAGCCAATCTACAATTTCATTGGTTCGTCAATTCCTTCTCACAAGACATTAATGATTATTGAGACTAAACTTAGTAAGTATAAATTTGTACTAAACTAAATTCCATTGAAAATCGAATCACCGATGAATCTTATTCTTAAGTCAAATCTTAACTATTATCAATTAATTTATGATATTAAAATTCAAAATATTATTTAATATTTTTGTTAAATTGATGTTAAGGAATTAATTATGAAAAAAATTTATACTATTGCATCGGTTATAATATTCATTCTAGTTGGATGTTCTCCGCAAAAGCATAATTCTAAATTTGTTTTGAACGGGAAAAACCTCAAAACTATTGTTTATAAAGCTATTGAAGGAACTTCCGCTGCAAATGACTCGCTATCTCAACTTATAGATTTAACGCTTCCAACAAATACAAATTTTAACCAATTAGAAATTGATAGTATAAATACAACAGGAAATCAGAAACTTTATACTATTCTGTTAACTTATCCAAACCCAATATATAATAGATTTGCTATATACGGTAAGCCGCTAAAAGCAATACTGATAGATAAATCCTTGAACGGAAATGTTTATCAATCTAAACTGGATGTAAATGGAAACTCCTTTGTTAAAATTATAGAAGATTATAAGTCTAAGGATGTTTTTGAGCTTAATAGAGTTTCTTTATATAAAATTAATGATACATCGGCAGGATTGATTTTCAGAGCTTATACAAAATTTATTGAACCAAAAATAAGTTATACCCAAAATATAGATGAAATAACACCGGATAGAATAAAAACGTCTTTCGTATCTTCTCCTAAAACATCTTTGATGCGTAAAGCGGACATCTTTAATTATGATTCGGTTCAAAAAAGATATGAAAGCACATCACAGTTGTTTTATAATTTCGTAAAACAAAAAATAGATCAATACAGTCAAAGACTTTCTAATCCGTTATTATCTGATAGAAATTCTGCGTTAGAATCTGTTGGTATAAATCCAAATGTTTTGAGTACACGAAACGGAACTACTGATAGTACAAAAGGTTTTTCAATTTCATTAACAAAAGACTGGACTGAGTTGAATGGTATTGTATTAACACAATATCTAAAAAAGGAATTCAAGGGGATCAAATTTGTAAACAGTCTTATTGGTGCAAGTATTTCTGTAGTAATGATTCCTCCGCAAGACTCGGCAGAAATGTACATCAATTATGAATTACCAAATAAAACAGAGGGTAAATATATTGTTCGTTATTCTAAAAAAATTGAATTGAGAAAAGACTTTATCCAGTTTTACGAATACTCTTGCGGTACAAAAAAATATTTGATTATCTTTCAAGCGTCTAAATATACTTATGATAAAAACAAAGATATGTTTCAAATAGCAATTAACTCATTTACTATGGATTGTGATGTATAAATTATTATTATTTCTGAAAAAAACCGACGAGAAACAAATTATAAATCATTTTAAAGATTACACGATAAAATATCTTTCGGAGTTAACAGGTGAAGAGGTAAAAATCGCTTCAATAGAAAGTAATTTGTTACTGGATCAAAAGTATCTTTATTTTTGTGAGATATCCGCACCATCGAAGGATGATTGGGATAAATTACTGGATTCACCGGAAGGAAAAACACTTAACAAAGATTTAATGGATTTCCATTCGCACGTTACGGCCATTTTTGTTAATTATAATTAAACATATTTAAAAGAATTAAAACTAGATTAAAAATATTTTTGTATGGATATATATCTTGTAAGACACGGTGATGCTGAAAGGTTGTCGGCTAATGTAAAAGATATTGAGAGAGAACTAACTGTAAGAGGAATTGCTTCCATCAAAAAAGCCTCTGAAGAGTGGAAAAATTTTATTGGAGAAATTGATTATATAGTAGCTTCCCCTTTAAAACGTGCTGTTCAAACCGCGGAAATAATCCATAATCTTTTAGAGATTCAAAATCCGGTTTTGCATGATAAAAAACTATCTCCTGGAAATAGTACTGAGTTTCTCTTAGATATAGTTCAAGAACTTGATGCGGAAAGCATTATAATTGTAGGCCATCAACCCGATTTATCAATGCATTTGGGTAATCTTATCTCATCCACAAATTCTGCGTTTGAGTTTAAGAAAGGCACAATAGCCAAGATATCTTTTAACGGAAAAGTGAGAATTGGTAGAGGTGTTTTAGAATTCTTAATTCCGGCGGAAGTTTACAAATAAAAACCGGGTGCGCGATCACACAAGCTTTGTACTTACCGCTGCTTCCTTCCGGACCTGACGGAGTTCAGTACTAACTCGTCGACCGACACCCGGAAAACTCGTTGAATACTAATTAAAATTAGGGTTACAAATATTGAAAAATTTTAACTCCCTAGCAAATTATTGGCAATTAAATAAATTTTTAATCACCTTTTTTCTTTTTCTTTATTTCCTTTAAAAGAATTTCGTTCCCAAAAAACTCCGCTATGGTAACCTTGAATAGAAGAATCGATTTCGGCAATTTCTAATCTTTTTTCAACCATTGTACAATACAAATCATCAATTTCAATTCCCGAGAATTTTCTATTAAGCTTTTTTGCAACAACCGCGGTTGTTCCGGAACCAAGAAAAGGATCAAAGACAAAGTCGCCTATATTTGAACTTGCAAGAATAATTTTAGCCAATAATTTTTCCGGCTTCTGTGTGGGATGATCGGTATTTTCGGGCATCGACCAAAATGGAATTGTAATATCCGTCCAAAGATTTGATGGATGAGTCACTCTAAAATTTGAGTCACCTTCATTCTTCCAATCTTTTGGAGAACCATCCGAAGTTTTATAAGGTGCCAAAACTTTTCGTTTCACTTTTACATCTTCTAAATTAAAAGTGTAATCTTCACTAAGAGTGCAAAACCAAATATCTTCGGAACAGTTTTTCCAATTGGATTTCGCTCCTCTGCCCTTCTCTCTTTCCCAGGTAATTCTATTTTGAATTTGGAAATATTTTACAGCAACGTTATAAATTGACTGTGACGATTTCCAATCTCCGCAAATATATATAGAAGCATTCGGCTTTAAAGTTCTAAGCAATTTGCTCAACCAGGAATCTAACCAGCTTTCATATTCACCGGAGTCCATAGATTTGAAAGATGATTTGTTAAACTTTTTATCCAAATTATAAGGAGGATCAATGAACAAAAGATCGATAAATTGATCCGGTAAAAAATCAATTGCCGTAAATAAATCACCTTTAATAATTTTATTTGTTATTTTATTTGGTTCAACTGGAGAGTTTATAGTAAGAGATCTACCTTTAAATTTATTGATATCATTTTCATCAACAACTAAAGTTCGGTTATACGGAGCTCTAATTTTTTGTTTTGTTTTCTTCATCGCAGAGAAAAAATAAGATAAGTTGTTTTTTAATTAAGATATAAAGATAGAAATCCGGGAATAATAATCATAACTATGAGTAAGAATCAGCAATGATATTATTTATATGAAATGTGAGAATATTTTTCTCTTAGCGCTGCCAATTCTTTTATAATATTTTCAAAAACCCCCATCAATTCCGCAGCAAGTTCATTTGTCCTACCACCGAACACCTCATTTTTTGCTAAAGCTTCCAACTCATGGCTTATCTTAGAGATGTGTTCAACTCCTATAGTTAAACTGCTTCCTTTCAACTTATGCGCGCTGAACTGAAGTTTTTTTGCATCCTTAGATTTTATGGCATCAGTAATACTATTTATTACAATTGGAAAATCTCGAATATAAATGTCTAAAAGTTCAACAAAAAATTCTAGGTCATCCTCACTTTGAATATCCTTTAAAAATTCAATTTTGCTTTCATCAATTAATTTAAGCGATGATTTTTCCTTTTCGCTATTACTTAATGTTATGTCCTTGATATTAAGAAGTTCGGTTCCCCATTTGAATAATGCAGCCTGCAATTCCTCAACACGAACCGGTTTTGAAATATAATCATCCATTCCTGCTTCAAGACAATCTTCTCTATCACCTTGCATAGCGTTTGCAGTCATTGCAATAATTTTAGGACGATTTTCTTCCGGAAGCTCACTAATTATAAATTTAGTAGCTTCAAATCCGTCCATTTCCGGCATCAAAATATCCATTAAAACTATATCATAATTAATAATTTTTACAGCATCAATAACCTCATAACCATTTGCAGCAACATCAGCTCTATAACCGAGTTTTTGTAAAATCCTCAAGGCAACTTTTTGGTTTACGGCATTATCTTCAGCGAGTAAAATTTTTAGCGGCATTTTATGTCCGAGTTCTCTATCAATTTTATTTTGTTTTGTAGAATTTTCTTCTTGCATTTTAGCTCCTTCTCCTAGTATGTTAACCAAGGTCTCATACAACTGGATGTGCTTAATAGGCTTGCTTAAAAACGCAGAAAGCTTTAAATCCCCAAATTCAGATAAATCTTCTTTTTTACCGATCGAAGTTAAAATTACAATAGGAAGAGTCTTACCATTTTTAAACTTTCTAATTTCGTGCGCTAAACGCAACCCGTCCATCAAAGGCATTTGATAGTCAAGAATTGCTATATCAAATTCATCGCCTTCTTTAAAAAATTCTATTGCTTCCAATGGAGAAGAAGTAACTCTTGAACTCATTCCCCATGTTTCTGTTTGTACTTTTAAAATTCTTCTGTTTGTTTTATTATCGTCAACTAAAAGCGCTCTTTTATCTTTCAGTTGAAGATTATGTCCTCGCAGGTAAACTTTAGATTTGGAATTAACAGAATCACAAATAATGGTAAATGAAAAAGTAGAGCCTTCTCCTTCAACACTATCAACGGACATCTTACCACCCATCATTTCAGCTAAACGCTTACTAATTGCAAGCCCCAATCCTGTACCGCCGTGAGTTCTTGTTGTTGAAGAATCAACTTGACTAAATGATTTAAATAATCGATCCATTCTATCAGACGGAATTCCAATACCGGTATCCTTTACCCCAAAATTAATTTCATACTTTTCATTATCTAGCTGTGTAGCTGAAGCAGAGATAAAAACCTCTCCTCTTTCCGTAAACTTAATTGCGTTGCTTATAAGATTTGTTAAAATCTGTCGCAATCTTGTTACATCACCGTTTATTGTTACGGGTGTATTATTTTCAATTAGATAAGCCAGATCAATTCCTTTTTCGCCGGCTTTTGAAGCAAGTAAATCGAGAGAATCTTCAATACAATCTCTCAAATCAAATGGTTGAGTTTCAAGTTCGAGTTTTTCAGATTCTATTTTAGAGAAATCGAGAATATCATTAATAATTACTAAAAGCTGATCACCGCTTAATCTAATTGTTTCAACAAATTCTTTTTGCTCTTCACTTAAATCAGTATCAAGCAGCAAACCCGTCATACCGATAACACCGTTCATCGGAGTTCTTATTTCATGACTCATTAACGCGAGGAATTCGCTTTTCGCTTTTGCTGCAGCTTGGGCTTTGATAACGGCTAAATCAAGTTCTTTATTTTTATTTAATAGTTCTTCGCGAATGATATTTCTTTTAATAACCGCACCAAGTGAAGAAGCCATAGTTATAAGTAGCGATTCTTCGTTATCACTCCATTCCCTATCGGTTTTACACTCGTCAAATCCTATAAAGCCCCAATACTTTTCATCAACTAAAATGGGGACAAGAATAATTGATTTGATTTTCCCATCAATAAAAACTTTTTGTTCTTCCTTTGGAAGGTCTTTTATTAGAAATTTTAGAGTATTACCATTTGAGAAATTATCATAAAAATTAAGCGATTCGAAACGCGAATACGATAATCTTTTTAATGCCGGATTTTCGATCTGAGCTTCTACAGAAGATGATGACCATTCGTACTGAATGCTAACATACATTTCCTCGGTTTCTTCCACAATTTTATGTTTATAAATATAAACACGACTAATATCTGCAGCTTGTCCCAAAATTTTTAGTGCTACCGGAAATCCTTCATCAGGCTCATTAATTGAAATAAGAGATTTAGTTGCTTCTGCAATACCTTGTAGCAAAAGATCTTTCTTTTTAAGTAATTTTTCACTTTGCTTTCGCTCGGTTATATCACGGATTATACTTAAAAGCTGCGGTTTACCATCTATGTTGCCAATAAATGAATTTGAGATTTCAAAATCTGCGTGATTTCCATTCCATAATCTATAATTTTTTTCTAACTGTGGCTTAAACTTTCTGTTTTGAAAATTTTCTTTATAGGCTTCTAATATCTGATCTCTCAAATTAGTATTATATACAATTGTGTGAACTTTGCCTTCAATTTCATTTTTAGACAAACAAACCATATCTGCATAAGCCATATTGCACATGGTAACAACACCTTTTTCATCGGTAAGTCGCATTCCGTCTGATGATTTTTCCCAAATTGTTCTAAAGGTGTTTTCTGAATTTCTTAATTTTTCCTCGGCTTTGTTTCTTAACGTAATATCATGAAGAGTTCCTTGCCCTAAATATTTTCCGCCTATTTTAATGATTCTTGCATTTAATTCGATAGGTACTAAATGTCCGTTCTTATGAACAACATTTATAAAAGCATTCTCCAAAACTTTATCTTTAAATAAATTTGATAATAAATTTAAAGCGATATTTATATCAGACTTAGATACATATTTAAGTACCGAATTTCCCAACAACTCTTCAGCTTCATAACCAAATAAATATTTACAGGACGGGCTTATAAAAATAAACTTACCGGTTTGCGAAAGGCGAAAAATTGCATCGACGGAAGCTTCTGTAATTAGACGGGACTCAAAATAAGCTTCCTCAATTCTATCTAAAATGTTTTTTATTTTAACTGAAGTATTACTTTTTTGATCGGGAAATTTTGCTGATAATTCTAGCCTTAAATGTTCAATTTCTTGCTTTATTTCAACAATGTTTTGGAGTTGTTTGTTTTTCAATTTGATTTGTTAATTTTTTAAATTGGACTAAAAATAATTAAGTTGTCGGCTATATGCAATTTTATAGATCATTATTATCTCGATTTTCCATTGATACATCTCTGTTTCTTATTATCGATTGTTATCGTAAAAGAGTTTAGTACTTTATTTCGCTTAATCATCATATTTGAACTGATTCTCAAGAAACAATCATAAAAAAACTTAACTTATTAACTATACATTTGCAATTTTCTTGCGTACAACTAAGACTTTATTTAAGTTTGAAGTGTTGTTATTTGTCATCTTTCCTAAGGGGATCATATCATGAAAAGAATTATAGTTGCCATGCCAGGTGATGGTATAGGCAAAACAGTGCTTCCAGAAGCAATTAGAGTTCTAGAAGCAGTAAATTTTGATGCAGAATATATTCACGGTGATATCGGCTGGGAGTTTTGGTGTAAAGAAGGAAACGCACTTCCGGAACGAACAGTTGATTTATTAACAAAACACAAAATTGGATTGTTTGGTGCAATTACCAGCAAACCTAAAGACGCTGCCACAAAAGAATTAGACCCATCGTTAAAAGATAAAGGCTTTGTTTATTTCAGTCCAATAGTTGGTTTAAGACAACACTTTAATTTGGATATTTGCATCCGACCTTGTAAATCATTCAAAGGCAATCCTTTAAATTTTATTAAAAGAACAAAAGCAGGATTCGAAGAACCACTGGTTGATGCTGTAATTTTTAGACAAAATACTGAAGGTTTATACGCAGGAGTTGAATGGACGAATCCACCTAAAAATGTACGTGATGCTTTAGAAACACATCCTAAAATGAAAACATTTAAGGAAGTGCCGAATGAAGATTTGGCAGTTTCTACAAGAATAATGTCTCGAGCAGCATGCAGAAGAATAATTCATGAGGCATTTGAATATGCTAAAAATTTTGGTTATTCAAATGTTACTGTTTGTGAAAAGCCAAACGTTTTAAGAGAAACTTCCGGAATGATGGTAAGCGAAGCAAAGTTAATTGCTAAAGAATATCCTAATATTTCTCTGTGGGACACAAATATAGACGCGCAAATGATGTGGTTGACTAAAAATCCGGAAAACTACGGAGTAATAGTTGCAGAAAATATGTTTGGCGATATTATTAGCGATGGGTTTGCCGGATTAGTTGGCGGTTTGGGTTTTGCCTGCAGTGCTAACATCGGTAAAGATGTTGCAGTATTTGAACCTACTCACGGCTCAGCTCCTAAGTATCAAGAACTTGATCCATCAATTGTTAATCCTATCGCAATGATTTTAAGTGCTTGCATGATGTTAGAGCATCTAGGCGAAAACGAAAAATCGGATAAAATTAGAACCGCAATTGCCAAAGTTATTGAAGAAGGCAAAGTATTAACTTACGATATGATGAAATTAAGAGGCGGCTCCGATGTATTTGATAAAGGCGCATGCACAACTCAACAAATGACAGATGAAATTATTAAACAATTAAAATAAACATACCGGGCTGATGCAAAAGTAATATAAAAGATATCTTCTAGAATTAATAATTACTTTTGTATCAGCCATTTTATCAGAGGCTGATATGAAAGATAAAGTATTAGAAATTTGGCCGGAAATAAACTGGATCAAAGACGAAGAACTAAAAGGCAAAGTTATTGATTGTTGGGTTTACGCAATAGAGAACAGTGTCCTTTCAGCAGATGACCTACAGAAAATTCCTTTCTCACTACTTATCAAAGATTGTAAAATTACTTTCATGAATCATAAAAGAACAGCTGTTCAGCTTTCCGTGGAAATGGCGAAGATCATGCATAATAATTTTGGTGATGAGATTAATATCAATATGGATATTTTAATTGCAGGAGCAATACTTATAGACGTTGGTAAACTTTTAGAGTATGAAATTGTTGATGGAAAACTTACTACCAGCAATGCGGGTAAACTAGTTCGTCATCCATTTAGCGGCTTAGCAATTGCCGATAGATTTGGAGTGTCTGCCGAAATTCAACACATTATTGCAACTCACTCAAAAGAAGGTGATTTAGGAAAGCGAACTGTGGAATCAATAATTGTTCATCATGCCGATTTTGTGAGTTTTGATCCGTTTAAAGCATAACTTAGTAATAATTCTGAGTTTCTAGTTATAGATTTTTTGAAGGGTATTATTATGGCACAAACATTAATTGAAAAAATTGCACAAAGATTTGCTGTCGGATTAAAAAAAGATCATATAGTTCATAGCGGCGATTATTTATCAATTAAACCGGCTTATGTAATGACTCATGATAACACCGGTGCAGTTATTCCAAAATTTAAAAGCATCGGAGCAAAAAAAATTGCAAATGCCAGACAAGTTGTTTTTGCATTAGACCATAATGTTCAGGATACAAGTGAAAAAAATATAGAGAAATATCTCAAAATTGAAAAATTTGCTAAAGAAATGGGAAATGATTTTTATCCTGCCGGCCGCGGAATAGGCCATCAAATTATGTGTGAAGAAGGATATGCTTGGCCAGGAACCATGGTTGTCGCTTCAGATAGCCACTCAAATATGTATGGCGGATTAGGATGTTTAGGAACTCCTATTGTACGAACAGATGCCGCTGCTATTTGGGCGACAGGAAGAACCTGGTGGCAAGTTCCGCCGGTAGCAAAGGTTGAACTTAAGGGAAAATTAAGAGACGGTGTAACAGGTAAGGATTTGATTATTGCTCTTTGCGGTTTTTTTAACAACGATGAAGTATTAAACCATGTTATTGAATTTGTAGGTGAAGGAATTACGCATCTCTCAGTTGATGAGAGATTAACCATTGCGAATATGACCACTGAATGGGGAGCGCTAGCCGGAGTATTTCCGACAGACGAAGTTACATTAAATTGGTTAAAAGCAAGATCAGAAAAAATAGCCGAACGTGGCTTAGCAGGAGTCCCATCGGATGCTGATGCTCATGGAGCAAATCCAAGAATGAACATAAAACAAATCGCAAAACTTGAAAACGAAGTAATAACTTCAGATAAAGACGCCTTCTACCCTAAAGAATTAATTATCGATCTGACTTCCATTCAACCATCTGCATCCGGGCCGAATACTGTTAAAACAATGAATTCAATTTCTGAATTGAAGAATAAAGAGATCAAAATTAATAAAGCTTATCTGGTTTCTTGTGTAAACAGCAGGGTTGATGATCTTGCTGAAGCAGCAAAAATTGTAAGAGGTAAAAAAGTTTCGGAAGGTGTTGAGTTTTATATTGCTGCGGCTTCCAACGAAGTTCAACACGAAAGTGAAGAAAGAGGCGATTGGCAAGCTTTAATTGAAGCTGGAGCTATTCCGCTTCCTCCCGGTTGTGGTCCGTGTATTGGACTTGGAAAAGGTTTATTAGAAGACGGTGAAGTGGGAATCTCAGCCACGAATAGAAATTTTAAAGGAAGGATGGGATCACCAAATGCACAAGCATATTTAGCTTCACCTGCAGTTGTTGCCGCTTCAGCAATTGCCGGAAAAATTGATTATTCATGGGAATATAGCCCGGCAAATGTTTACGCTGATATTAGAGTTAACAAAAAACCTAACAATAAAAAGTTGGATGTGAATATCATCTCGAATTTTCCGGAAAAGATGGAAGGCGAATTAATTTTCTGTCATCAGGATAATCTAAACACTGATGGAATTTATCCTGGTAAATATACTTATATGGATGACATCACTCCCAAACAACAGGCCGAAGTGGTTATGGAAAACTATGATCCTAAGTTTGTTAATATTGCAAATAGCGGAGATATTTTAGTCGGTGGCTTTAACTTTGGAACAGGAAGTTCCAGAGAACAAGCTGCAACGGCACTAAAATATAAAGGGATTAAATTGGTTATTGCCGGTTCATTTAATGAAACTTATAAACGTAACGCTTTGAATAATGGTTTCTTGTTGATTGAATGTCCGGATTTAGTAAGAGATTTAAATTACCGATTTGGTAGAGATAAGTTAACAGTTAAGACAGAAATTAAAGCAACAATTAATTTCTCAAACTCTAGTATAAATTTTGATAAAGAGGAATATGCTTTTGATCCTGTTGGAGAAGCTGCGCAAGATTTAATAGTTACCGGTGGATTAGAAAATTGGGTTAAAAATAATTTGGTTTAGCTTAAAACATCAAGCAGAAAATTAATTAAAGTTTAGGGGAAATATGGAAAAATCAATATCACGCCAAATAGCCGAATTTGCAGTAAATCTTAAATATGAAGATTTACCTCAAGAAGTAATTAATGAAGTTAAAAGATATTTATTCGATTCAATAGGATGCGCATACGGTGGATACAAAACAAAAGATGTAAATATACTTCGCGATATTTATAAAGACATGGAAGGAAAAGAAGAAGCAACTTTAATTGGCTTCGGAGATAAAATTCCCGCTGTTAATGCAACACTTGTAAACTCTTTAATGATTCGAGCTTTAGATTTTAATGATATCTATTGGAAAGAAGATCCGTCACATCCATCAGATTTAATTCCGGCGGCACTTTCAGTCGGAGAAATGGTCGGTGCAACAATGCAAGAAGTTATTGTTGCAATAGTTTTAGCTTACGAATTTGAACAAAGACTTTGTGAATTTGCAGTGCCGGGAATAAGAGAAAGGAAATGGCATCACGCAACTCTAACCCAATTTGTTTCTCCAATTGTTGCCGGAAAGTTGCTTGGATTATCTGTTGATGAAATGGTAAACGCGATAGGAATAAATGGAAGTCATAATCATACAATTGGCTGTCCTACAGCAGGTAAGCTTACAATGATGAAGAACACTGTTGATCCAATGGCAGTTCAATCAGGTGTGTTTGCGGCTTTGATGGCTAAGAAAGGTTATTCAGGAACTGAAGAAGTTTTTGAAGGCAAAGAGGGCTTCATGGATTGTTTCTTTGGCTGGGATGCGAAACAGAAAAAAATAAATCCATTGAAAATGGAAGGACGCGATGGCTTAGGAGAATGGAAATGGGATTTGGAAAAACTTATCGGCGGATTGGGAAAATCATTCAAGATTCTAGAATGCGGAATGAAAGCTTTCCCCACAGAAGCGCTAACTCATACTCACATTACCGCGACATTAAAAGCAGTTGTCAGCAATAATATTACATACGATAAAATTGATAAGGTAACAATCACAACAATTGCAAGAGCTTGCGATATACTTTTTGATCCTCACAAATATCGCCCTGAATCCAGGGAAACCGCAGATCATTCACTTCCCTATTGCATTGCGGTTGCATTGGTTGATCACAAAGTTACCACTCAATCGTTTAGCGAAGAAAAAATGAAAGACCCGAGAGTTTGGGAAGTGATAGATAAAATAAAAGGCGAAGCTTCTATGGAATTTGAAAAAATGTTTCCAGCCAAACAACCATCAAAAGTAATTGTAAGAACGAAAGATGGAAAAGAGTATTCAGAGTATCTTGAATTTCCCAAAGGCGATCCTAGAGAGCCGATGACTGTTGATGATATAACAAATAAATTTAATGCATTGTCTGACGGTTTATTGACACCAGTAAGACAAAAATCAGTAAAGGAAATGATTTTTGCTTGTGAAAACTTTAGTGCAAGAGAATTTATGTCTGAGTTAGTTATATCGTTTACTGCTGTACTTAATCATCACTAAAATACGTAAGAAAAATAATGCAAGATAAAATAAATAAATCCACATCGGGTAAACGCGGAGATGGGGTACGCTCAGATTGTTACTTTGAGATTGAGCTGAAGCAGTCCGGCGGAGTAAAGTTAGATATAAAAAGTAAAGTTGAGACTATGTACGGCGACTCGATAAAAACTTTACTACTTGATATGTGCAAGTTCTTCGAGTTAAAACATGTTCATGTCCTTCTAGAGGATAACGGAGCTTTACCGTTTGTCCTAGCCGCAAGATTTGAGCAAGCCGTAAGAAAATTATTCCCGGAAAGAGAGAAAGAATACCTTCTTCATTTTAACAAAAAGAGCGACTATAAAACCACAAAAGATAAGCTTCGCCGGAGCAGACTATACTTACCGGGCAATGAATCGAAGTTTTTCCTCAATGCCGGGCTTCATAAGCCGGATGGTATTATCTTAGATCTTGAGGACAGTGTAGCACCGGCAGAGAAAGAAGCTGCACAGCTGCTCGTTAGAAATGCTCTTCGCAGTGTGGATTTTTACGGTGCCGAGAGAATGGTTAGGATAAACCAGCTGCCTCTTGGTTTGGATGATCTGAGATTTATCGTTCCTCATAACGTTCATGTAATCCTAATCCCTAAGTGTGAGTCTGCAAACCAAGTAAAAGAGGTTGAGGATAAAGTTGATGAGCTGAAAAGATTTCACAACATAAGGGATGAAATATTCTTTATGCCGATAATTGAGAGCGCGCTCGGAATAATAAATGCCTATGAAATTGCATCATCCTCAAAACATAACTGCGCACTAGCCATCGGGCTGGAGGATTATACGGCAGATATCGGTACACAAAGAACGAATGAAGGAAAGGAAAGTTTCTTTGCCCGTTCGATGATAGTAAACGCAGCAAAGGCAGCGGGGATACAAGCAATAGACACGGTGTTCTCGGATGTAAGTGATATGGACGGACTTTACGCCAGTGTAGCAGAAGCAAAATCCCTTGGTTTTGACGGTAAGGGTTGCATACACCCAAGGCAAATTCCGGTAATACATAAGGCATTTGCTCCGGGCGAGGAAGAGATCGAGAAGGCTAAGAAGATAGTTCTGGCGTTTGAAGAAGCTACAAAAAAGGGATTGGGAGTGGTCTCGCTTGGCAGTAAGATGATTGACGCTCCGGTAGTAAAACGCGCACAACGGACAATTCATTTAGCTGTGCTTAATAATTTAATAAATGAGGATTGGAAAGATTAAGCAAAGACTTCTTTCTTAACTTAAAATTTTAGAATCGGAAATAATTTTTTAATAGACAAAAAGAAATGAAATTAGTAAAAAACTCAGCAAATAGATTAGTACCGGAAAAAGTAAACGGAGAGAAGCAAATCCCGTTTAAGGGAGTAAACGGACATAAAGCAAAGGGAGTTAAGGCTAAACCGCCAATAAGAACTTGTATTGATTATCCCTCTGACGGCAATAAGGTTGTTAAGAACTTACGAGAAGCACTAAAGAAAGCCGGACTGAAGGACGGGATGACAATCTCCACGCATCATCACCTAAGAAACGGAGATGCACTGACAAACATTCTGTTCGACACAATAAAGCAAATGGGAGTAAAGGATATAAGATGGTTCCCAAGCGCTTCTTTCCCGGTTCATCAACACTTGATAAAATATCTTGAGGACGGAACAATCCACCACATTGAGGGAAGTATGAACGGACCTCTGGGCAGATTTACAACCGAAGGAAAGATGAAAGGAGTAGGTGTTCTTCGTTCTCACGGCGGAAGGTACCAAGCAGTGCAAGACGGAGAGGTTCATATAGATATCGCCGTAATAGCTGCGCCAACATCTGATCCGTTTGGAAACTCTAACGGTGTTACGGGAAAATCTGCCAGCGGACTTATTGGTTTTGCCCTTGCCGACTCTGAATACGCAGACAGAGTAATTGTGGTAACAGACAACCTTGTACCTTTTCCTTGCGTGCCTTGGCAGATACAAGGTAATAATGTTGATTTTGTAGTGGAGATAGACTCGCTCGGCGACTCAAGCAAGATTGTCTCGGGAACAACAGAAGTAACCAAATCACCGGACAGATTACTGATTGCCGAGTACGTTGCCCGCTTTATCGATGAGGCGGGAATAATGAAGGATGGGTTTTCGCTTCAAGCCGGAGCCGGAGGAACAAACTTAGCTTTTGTTCTTTACTTAAAGGAGAAGATGAAGGCAAAGGGAATTAAGGCTAGGTTTATGAGAGGCGGAAGTACAAAGTATCTGGTTGAAATGCTGGAAGAAGGACTGACCGACTACATACTTGACGGACAGACATTTGATCTTGAAGGTGTAAGAAGTATGAGGGAGAATCCTAACCATGTTAACACAAGCCCTTTTACAAGTTATAACTTCCACGGGAAAGGTAACTTTGCATCAATAGTTGACGTGGCGGTGCTTGGAGCAACGGAGGTTGATGTTAACTTCAACGCAAATGTAGTAAGCCACAGCGATGGTTATCTGCTTCACGGAATAGGCGGTTGGCAGAACTGTCTTTACTCAAAGTGCACAATACTTGCTATTCCTTCCTTTAGAGATAGAATACCGGTTATAATTGATGAGGTAACAACTCTGTGCGGTCCGGGAGAACTGATAGATGTAATTATAACAGAAAGAGGAATTGCAATAAACCCGAAAAGAAAAGATTTATTGAAAATTATGAAAAATTCTTCTCTTCCGGTAAAATCTATTAAGGATATTCGGGATGAAGTTTATCAAATCTGCGGTGGAGTTCCGGCTAAGCCTAAGGTTAACAAAAATAAAGTTGTAGCTGTTGTTAAATGGGTTGACGGAACTGTTTTGGACTCTGTATTTAAAGTTGAGAAATTGTAATAATTAATATTACACAAATTTGTATTTAGGCTTACCTTAAAATTGCTTACTTTAACTACTCAGTGTTTTAATTTTATGTAAGGTGCAAAATTATTTTGCACCATTATTACATTCCTTTTTATAAAAAGTTTTCGATAGATAATAAGATGGAAAAAATAGGAATCGCATTTGGCGGCGGTGGTGCTAGAGGCCTTGCTCATATCTCAATGATAGAAGTGTTTGAAGAATTAGGAATCAAACCTTCTATGATTTCCGGTACAAGCGTTGGCGCAATAATAGGAGCATTCTATGCAGCTGGTTTCTCCAGTAAAGAAATGCGAAAAATGTTAAATAGATTGCTTTTCCCGAAAAATGATAAGTTCTTCGATTTTCTTTGGAAATCTGATATTATAAAAATGTTCTCAATGTTTGATCCGCAATTTATGAAATCAGGTTTGATTAAAGGTGAAAAATTTCAAAAATTTTTGCAAACAGAGCTGGGTATAACAACTTTTGAAGAATTGGAAATTCCACTTAAAATAATTGCAACAGACTACTGGAAAAAAGAAGAAGTGATTTTTGATAAAGGGAAATTATTGCCGGCGATAAGAGCAAGCTACTCTTTGCCCGGGTTATTAACTCCTTTTAAAATAGGAAATAGAATTTTAATTGATGGCGGTGTTGTAAATCCACTCCCCTTTGATGTGTTACTAAATGATTGTGATGTAACAATTGCAGTTGATGTTACTGCTTATAAAACTAGTAATGGAAAAGAAATTCCTCCAACTTTTGAATCTGTTTTTACAACTTACCAAATAATGCAAAACTCAATTAGTCAGGAAAAGATGAAGTTTATAACTCCGGACATTTATATAAGACCGGAAATAACCGATGTGAGAGTTTTTGATTTTTCAAAACACGATGCAATTTTCAATCAGGCAAAAACAGCTAAAGATAAATTGAAGAAAAATCTGGAAAAGATACTAACATTCAAAACAACAACGGAATATGTAGGACATTCCGATTAATAATTAGAAACAAATTTTAAGTCATTAAAAAGCCCGCATGCAGCGGGCTTTTTGATTTATTAGTCTTCTAATGTTGAAAGATTACCCGGATCTTGACCCAAAGCTCTTGCCTTAAGAACTCTCCTCATAATTTTACCGCTCCTTGTCTTAGGAAGCGAGTCAACAAATTCTACCTTTTCCGGTTTTGCAATCGGACCAACTTCGTGCCCAACGTGAAGTCTTAATTCTTCTGCAAGTTTATCACTCGGCTCATTTCCGGTACGAAGAATAACATATGTATAAATGGCATTTCCTTTAACGTCATGTGGTAAGCCTATAGCTGCAGCTTCAGCAACTGCCGGATGACTAACTAAAGCACTTTCTATTTCCGCTGTACCTAATCTGTAACCTGATACTTTTAGGACATCGTCAACACGTCCAATTACCCAAAAATACCCATCCTCATCACGTCTAGCCGAATCTCCGGTTAAATACAATCCGGGATATTTACTCCAATATTGTTTTACATATCTATCAGGATCATTATAAATAGTTCTGACCATTGCAGGCCATGGAGTTTTAATAACCAAATAACCTTCTTCATTTGGTTTTACAGATTTTCCATCATCGTCTAGAATGTCCATTTCTATTCCGGGGAAAGGTTTTGTTCCCGAACCGGGTTTTAGAGGAACACAAGGCATGGGAGTAATCATGAACATTCCTGTTTCCGTTTGCCACCAGGTATCCATAATAGGACATTTTTCTTTTCCGATTACTTTATAATACCATCTCCATGCTTCAGGATTTATTGGCTCACCAACACTTCCCAACAATCTTAATGATGAAAGATCATGTCTGTTGGGCCAAGCTTCTCCAAATCTCATTAAACCTCTAATAGCCGTAGGAGCTGTATAGAGAATATTAATTCCGTATTTCTCAATCAATTGCCACCAACGATTTGGATATGGATGCGTGGGCGCACCTTCGTACATAAACGAAGTAGCACCATTCAGTAATGGTCCGTAAACGATATAACTATGTCCTGTAATCCAACCCGGATCAGCTGCGCACCAGTATCTATCATCTTCATGAATGTCAAAAACATATTTTAAGGTTGAATATGTACCAACCATGTAACCACCATGTGTGTGTAGAATAGCTTTCGGTTTTCCGGTTGTACCTGACGTGTATAGCATGAATAAAGGATCTTCAGCATCCATTACTTCGATTCCGCATGAGTGATTTGCAATTGGAAGACTCATTAATTCATGATACCACATATCTCTTCCGGCTTCCATATTTACAGGCTCTCCGGTTCTCTTTACAACCACAACACTTTCAACCGTAGCAGCTCTTTGTAAAGCTTCATCTGCAATTTTTTTAAGCTGAACTACTTTTCCTCTTTGATAAGATCCGTCCGAAACTATTAAAACTTTAGATTGACTATCTTCTAATCTTTCATGAAGAGCTTCAACGGAAAAACCACCGTATACTACAGAGTGAATTGCACCTATTCTTGCACAAGCTAGCATTGCAATTGCTATTTCCGGAATTCTTCCCATATAGATAGTTACTCTATCGCCTTTCTGAACTCCCAAGCTTTTTAGCACATTTGCAAATTTGCATGTTTCTCTTCTTAATGCATAATAAGAAAGTGCTTTAAAATCACCATTTTCCCCTTCCCAAATTAATGCTAGTTTATTACGACGAAAAGTATCAACATGAACATCCAAACAGTTATAGGCGATATTCGTTTTACCGCCGGTAAACCATTTATAAAAAGGCTTGTTTGAATCGTCTAAAACTTTATTCCATTTTTTAAACCAATGTAAATTTTTGGCTTCTTTTGCCCAAAATCCTTCCAGATCTTCGGACGCAAATTTATAAACGTCATCGCACTTAGCGTTAGCATGTTTGATTACTTCTTTTGAAGGGTAATAAACTTCGCCGGATAGTTGTTGATCACTCATTACTATTTCCTCCCAGTATTTGGTTAGGCGTTAATATATTATTTTTTTGATGAGATTTCTTTGCACGCAATAAATGAACCTGAATTAAAAGTTAAGATAAGCTTTTAACATAATCAATATTTTCCCCCATAAAGAAGCATAAAAATTTTCTTAGATGTGCCTTTATTTACAATTCAATGATATAAATGTGTTCCTAACTTAAATTCTTCAGTAATTTGCTTTAAAATGAAAATGCCCATCTGTAATATCATACAGATAGGCAATTTCTATGTCTATGATTTTAATATTTCTAAGTTGTACTTTCGCTTAGTTTTGTCTCTGTCTTTTTTGATGATCTTGTAAAAAGGAATATCCCGATTAGAAGTAATACGACAGCAGCAATTAATGCGTAAGTCCAATTAAACGTTCCCGGATTCAAAACGCTATCCCATTGTTTTATTTTATTTTGAATTAGCTCTTGTTCATTCGCTGTAATAAGATTGTTCTGAGCAAGATAAGGAATCCATTCCGCCCTTATTTTCGCATTCCAAACGGAATCTACAAAAACAGTATAATTTGCTCTTGATTGGTTTTCGTTCTTAGATGATCTTTGAATTTGACCTTCCAGATAATTGCTTACTGCCTGAGTAAATTCAGGACCGTTGGTAAATTCAATTAAGTCAATTGAGTTATTTGCAAATAATTGATGAATTGAATTCCATGCTTCGTTATCGATTGCTTTATCCCATCTCGTAAACGAAGAATCAATTTCGGCAAATTTTGTTTTTCGATGTCTTTTAGAAATATAAATTTCGGCAAGTTGAGGACCAACGGTTTTCCATATTCCGGCGAACTCAGTTTCTTGTTTTTTAAGTGCTGAAATATCTTGAGAGTTAAGATTAGTTACCTCAAGAAATTTAATATTATCATCTATTGATCTTTGAATATTTGCAATTATATTATTTTTCTTTGCCTCGGAATATATTTGCTGTTTTTCTTTAGAGGTCAAATTTTGATCATCTTTATAATTAGCAGGAAGAATATTATCCAGCATCGACATAATTATACGATCTCTTCTTGTAAGTGAATATCTCAATGATGCAATACTTCTTTTAAGCTTATCAATATCTTTTTTATCGTTACTGCTTAAATCCTGAAGCTGTTGAATCTGTGCGATTAAATCTTCGTTCTTTTTATTTAACAGATCCATTTGAGATTGTAATTCGACAACATGAGATTGTAAAGTAGTTATTTGAGAAAAATCGCCTCTTCGAGCTTTTAAATCATTAAATAACTTATTAATTGAACTTGAATAATCATCAGGATAAAGGCTTTTATCTAATAGATCTCTGTTATCTTCATATTTATCTCTCAAGGCAAATATTTCTTTTTCTATATCTGAAAATTGAGCTAAAGAATCTATGTTTTTTATTGATTGCTCAATTTGATTTTGTTTGGTTTTAAAGTTTTCCACTATTTTATAATCGCTTTGCGCAAATGAATTGGATGTGAATAATATTAAAAGTAGAATAGAGTTTGATAAAATTAATAACTTTCTCATTTCTGATCCTCCTTTTTTGCTATTCCCTCTTCGGTCAAATTCAAAGTTTTATTTTTCCCATATATAAGCTCAATGTAAGGAGGTCGCTGATTGAATACAGGATTACTAATGCCCGAAGAATCCGATATCTCTATTTTATTGTTTAAGGCAAACTCACCGTTTTTTACGCTAAATACGTATACATTTTTGAAGTTATTCGCTGTCATAAAGTAATATCCTTTATTATTCCTGATGATTCTGAGCTGCTTATTTTGGAAGGCAGTTGAATCTCCGGTTTCTTTTAAGAATAATTCTTTAGTATTAAAGGACATTGAATATCTTTGAATTTCGACTTTGCCGGAGTTATCAACGTTTAAAACGTTTTCAACCGGCCAAGAAAAATCCGCAGGCTTCAAGATCAAATTTGAACATGCTGTTAAAGATAATAGAGAGAAAACAGCGAGATATTTTAGCACTCTCATTCAAGCTCCCAATTGTTTATTATTATATTTTGTAGGAAATCAATATCACACTTATTAATCTGAAAAATCTCAAGTGTTTTTTTACTGATTAAACATTGCTTTTACAACATTTTAGTATCAGAACGCCTTTGACAATAATAGATAATAGGAATTTCGTGCCACTAAATTGATTTGATGGTGAATGGTTAGAAGCATCTGAAAAATACTAGAAGTTATTGATATATAAAGGGTTTAATTGTAAGAGGTTTTTACCGATACTGGATAATATTGCTAATATCTAAATTATAAACGAAATTAATTCAGAAGAGATGAAAATAATTCAGATTAGGCAAAATATTCATTGATGAAGAATCGCTAATTGCTAAACGCAATATTTAATAATTAAATAGATTAATTAACTGCTCTTTAAATCTCTCTTCCGGCAAGAAATTTTGTTCAAGATTTTTAGTAAAAGGCACCGGCGTATCAAGACTTGCAGATCTAAAAATTGGTGCATCTAAATATTGAAAGCAGTTTTCTGCAATCCAAGCAGAAATTTCTCCGCCGATCCCGCCCGTTAAACAGTCTTCATGCAAAATTAAAACTTTGTTTGTTTTCAAAACAGTTTGCTTAACCGCTTCTTTATCCCAGGGAAGATAAAGTTCTCAAATCTAATACATCAGCGGAAATATGATTAAATTCCTTAAGAGTTTTTAATGCCCAATGAACTCCCATTCCATAAGTAATAATTGAGAGATCATTACCTTCTTTTAAAAGATTGGCTTTCCCGATTTCGACTGTGTAATATTCATCAGGTATTTCATCTTGAATTGATCTGTAAAGAGCTTTATGTTCAAAATACATTACCGGATTTGTGTCTTCTATAGCAGCATTTAATAAGCCTTTTGCATCATATACTGTTGCAGGGTAAACGACTTTTAATCCGGGAGTATGTGTAAACCATGCTTCGTTTGACTGCGAATGAAAAGGACCGGCAGCTACTCCGGCACCAGTAGGCATTCTAACAACTACATCAGCATTTTGCCCCCATCGATAATGAATTTTTGCAAGGTTATTGATAACCTGTGTAAAACCGGAAGAAACAAAATCAGCAAACTGCATTTCCACTACAGATTTTCCACCGCAGACCGAATATCCTAAGCCCGTTCCGACTATAGCAGATTCACATAAAGGTGTGTTCCGCACTCTGTCTTTTCCAAAATCATTTATAAAACCATTGGTGATTTTGAAAACGCCGCCGTAATCAGCAACATCCTGTCCCATGATAATCAGTTCAGGATATTTCTCCATACTTTGATGAAGCGAATCTGATATTGCATTAATAAATCTTTTGCTTGTTTTACCTTCCCCTTTTGGATGAATTACATTTTGATCAAATTTAGCATAGACATCATTTATTTCATTTTCAGTACTTGGAAAAATTTCTTCTTCATTTAAAGCAATTTCCCACTCTTCGTCGATTCTTTGTTTAATTTCATTTCGAAAAGAAACCATCATATCTTCATTAATAACTTTTTCTTTAAGCAAAAATCTCTCAAAGTTTTCAATAGGATCTTTTTTAGCCCATTTTTCAAAAAGTTGTTTCGGAACATACTTAGTACCGGATGCTTCTTCATGTCCATTCATTCTAAAAGTTAGCGCTTCCACTAAAACAGGATGCGGATTCTTTCTAATTTCTTCTGCTGTTTCTTTAATAGTTGAGTAAACTTCAAGTAAATTATTTCCATCAATCTGTTTTGCTTCAATTCCATAACCAATGGCTTTATCAATAATTTGCTTACATTTGAATTGTTCACTGGTTGGAGTAGATAAACCATAACCGTTATTTTCTACAAGGAAAATTACCGGCAGATTCCAAACCGCAGCAACATTTACTGCTTCATGAAAATCACCTTCACTAGTTCCGCCTTCACCTGTAAAAACTAATGCGACTTTTTTTTCATTATTCAATAAACTCCAAAGTCCAATTCCATCGGCAACACCTAACTGCGGACCGAGGTGCGAAATCATCCCAATAATATGATGCTCTTTTGATCCGAAATGAAAAGAGCGATCTCTACCTTTTGTAAATCCATTAGCTTTTCCTTGAAACTGAGAGAACAAATTTCTTAAAGGAACTTTGCGAGTTGTAAATACACCTAAATTTCTGTGCATTGTTAGAATATATTCATCTCCAAATAAAGCGAAAGCAGAGCCGACGGAAATTGCCTCTTGTCCAACTCCGGAAAACCATTTTGAAATTTTACCCTGGCGAATGAGATTAATCATCTTATCCTCAATAATTCGAGGAGTTAAAATTTCTACATACAGTTCAGTTAAAAGTTCAGTCGAATAATCTTTTCTGTCAAATTTCATTGAATTTATTTTTGCTCTTTTGCGTTATTAAAAAGTTGAATGAGGGACGCCAAATTATATTAATAATTTATTTTCCACAAGAAATAATTAACAAGGATGAAATCTAAAATTTCTTTTTGATACAGTCTGATACATTTCTCACAAATAATAAAACACCTATAAATAATTCCGCTATAATTCAATAATTATTCATTTCCCTGCGTAACTATTAATTTTTAGCAATATTAAAAAAAATATTAAGTTAAAATTCCATGCGTCGTTTTATTTATATTATCTCATGCATCCTTATATACTTCGGCAGCTCAGTTTGTCAGGCAACAAAAGTTACTTTTGTATCAGTGATGCCAGCATAAATTCCTCACTGCTGAATTTATTAAATACGCAATAGAACATTCCTTAAAAAATCAATTAGTGAAAAACGAAAAGAAATATTGATTGGGCTGAAAGAGTTGTTAGAACAATTATCACTTTAACTGAAACTGAGGAAATAAAAATAAGTCTTAGGTTTTCATATAAATAAAATTTCTAACTTCGAGGGATTTAAACTAATAGAATAGGAGCTTCAAAAAAGTATAATATTTCGAACCTTTTATAGTATTTTCTCATCTCATATTTAATATAAATTTAACAACCTGGAATTGCGTTCCAAAGCACACTTAAAACAATATAATAAAAAGAATTAACATTCCGTAAAATGAATCTTGACAAAAAATTCAAGTTGTGTTATATTAGCACTCACTATTTAAGAGTGCTAACAATTCAATTTGTAAAAATATACTAAACGGAGGTCAAACCATGGCTAAGTTAAATTTGAAACCTTTGGCTGATAGAGTTATCGTAAAACCTATGGAAGCTGAAGAAACCACAAAAGGTGGAATTATTCTTCCAGATACTGCAAAAGAAAAACCAATAGAAGGAACTGTTGTAGCTGTTGGAGCTGGAAGAGTTACTGATGACGGAAAAACCGTTGCCCTTACTTTAAAGGTAGGAGACAAAGTTCTTTACGGTAAATACAGCGGAACAGAAGTTACTGTTGAAGGCGAAGAATATTTGATAATGAGAGAAAGTGATATTTTCGCGGTTCTTGGTTAATATCAATAAAAATGGAAATAAATTAAATCGGAGGATATAAAATGGCTTCAAAATTAATCGAGTTCGATAGCGATGCTCGTACTAAGCTAAAAAAAGGTGTTGACAAACTTGCCAACGCTGTAAAAGTTACTTTAGGTCCAAAAGGACGTAATGTAGTTCTAGAGAAAAAATTCGGTGCACCAACCGTTACTAAAGATGGTGTTTCTGTTGCAAAAGAAATAGAATTGGAAGATCCTGTAGAAAATATGGGAGCACAAATGGTTCGCGAAGTTGCTTCTAAAACTAGTGATGTTGCCGGTGACGGAACAACAACAGCTACAGTTTTAGCTCAAGCAATATATAGAGAAGGTTTAAAAAACGTAACTGCCGGCGCAAATCCAATGGACTTAAAAAGAGGAATTGATTTGGCAGTAACTAAGATCATTGAAAACCTAAGATCAGTTAGCCGTGATGTTGAAGGTAGAAATGAAATAGCACAAGTTGGTTCAATTTCTGCAAACAACGATAAATCAATTGGTGATTTAATTGCTGATGCTATGGAAAAAGTTGGTAAAGACGGTGTTATTACTGTTGAAGAAGCAAAAGGTACTGAAACAGGTTTAGAAGTAGTTGAAGGTATGCAATTCGATCGTGGTTATCTTTCACCTTACTTTGTTACAAATACTGAGACAATGGAAGCTGAGTTAGAAAGTCCTTTTATCTTAATTCACGATAAAAAGATTGCTGCTATGAAAGATCTTCTTCCTATCTTAGAGAAAGTTGCACAACAAGGTAAATCATTACTGATTATTGCTGAAGACCTAGAAGGTGAAGCTTTAGCTACTTTAGTTGTTAACAAAATACGAGGAACCTTAAAAATAGCCGCTGTAAAAGCTCCTGGCTTTGGTGATAGAAGAAAAGCAATGTTGGAAGATATTGCCGTGTTGACCGGCGGAACCGTTATCTCTGAAGAAAGAGGTTTCAAATTAGAAAATGCAACAGTATCTTATTTAGGAAGCGCAAGCAAAGTTGTAATTGATAAAGATAACACGACTATTGTTGAAGGTGCCGGTAAGACTGAAGATATCAAAAAAAGAATTAACGAAATCAGAGCTCAAATTGAAAAAACCACCAGTGATTACGATAAAGAAAAATTACAAGAAAGATTAGCTAAACTTTCCGGTGGTGTTGCAGTTCTTAAAATCGGTGCATCAACCGAAATTGAAATGAAAGAAAAGAAAGCTCGTGTTGAAGATGCATTACACGCTACCCGCGCTGCAGTTGAAGAAGGTATTGTTGCCGGCGGCGGTGTTGCATTAGTCAGAGCAATAGCAGCTCTTGATAAAATTAAAGGTGAAAACTTAGATCAATCTACCGGTGTTAAGATTGTACAAAAAGCTCTTGAAGAGCCTTTAAGACAAATTGTTAACAACGCTGGATTAGAGGGATCTGTAGTTCTTCAAAAAGTTAAAGAAGGAAAAGACGATTTCGGATTTAACGCTGCTACAGAAACTTATGAAAATTTAATTAAAGCAGGTGTTATCGATCCAACTAAAGTTACTAGAACTGCTTTAGAAAACGCTGCTTCAGTTGCTTCGTTGTTAATTACAACAGAAGCTGTTGTTTATGAAGTTAAAGAAAAAGAATCAGCTGCTCCTCCAATGCCAGGTGGTATGGGTGGAATGGACGGAATGTATTAATAGTTCTTTTTCTCGTACTTATCTTTAAGGCGGAACTTGGTTTCCGCCTTTTTTATTTTATAGAAGAAAATTTCTCTTCGATAAAAAATACTGATTCGAGATTTTTATCACGCAGTAACCTTAAAAGTTGACAAAAATGTTATGCTAATTATTTGCCCTTCTTTTTCGCATTAAAAGGCTGCTTTATTCATAATATCAAAGCATCCACAATGCTGGTAATCCTTTATGTGTTTGCAAGTTATGGATTTTTTTATAACTTACAATAGTGGGAATTTTCCTCTATTGTTTTTATATTCAAAAACTGGATTTTTAAGCGCTCTTTTCATTTTTGAGCAAACATTATTGTGCGAATTATAAATCATGCTGCAAAAACTGCAAAATAAAAGACTCACCCCTAATATTTTTAACCCAAAAGGTATATAAAATGGAAGCGATGTTTACAAAACTTCGAATGGTCGCAATTGTATTTTTAATGCTCTTTGTAGTAAAAGATACTTTTGCAGTAGGAGCACTGTTTTCTCGACCGAGATTCAGTACTACGGAATATCAAAAAATGTGGATAAAGAGTCTCTCAACTAAAGTTGATATTCAAGAACAAATTGCAGTGACAACTGTAGACCAGGTATTTAACAATGAATTAAATACATCTGTAGAAGCTATATATATTTTCCCGCTTCCCGAAAACGCAACAATCACAAAATTGGTTTATTGGGTTAACGGAAAAAGATACGAAGCAGCTATAAGGGAACGTCAACAAGCGATCAATGATTATAACCAAAAACTTCGACAATGGTTGGATCCGGCACTTTTAGAATATCTTGGAAATAATTTATTTCGATTAAGTATTGTTCCTATTGATGCGAATAGCGATGTAAGAACGGAAATTACATATGTAGAACCACTCAAGTACGATTTAGGATTGGTTACTTATAATTTCAAAATGAATACTCTCGGTTTATCCTCAAAACCATTACAAACTGTTTCCGTAAATCTTGATGCAAAAACTCAATATTCATTTAAAAAATTCTACTCACCTTCTCATGAAAACTCAACCGCAACAAAGATTGAAAAAATTTCAGATAATCATTATACATTGTTTTACGGAGATGAAAATTTCTATCCCGATAAGGATTTAACAATAGCAATGCAGTTTCAAAGAGATAGTGTGAATTTTAGCGTACTTACTTATTCTCCCACGCCAGAAGATTCAATCGGAACAGAAAGTTATTACGCAATTTGGATAACTCCGCCTGATCAAATTTCCAATGATGAAGTTATTCCAAAAGATATTGTTTTCACTGCTGATGTTTCTTCGAGTATGGAAGGACAGAGAATAGCACAGGTAAAAGAAGCTTTAAATACATTTTTAGATTTACTGAATCCCGGTGATAAATTTAATATTATAACATTCGGTACATTCGTAGATAAATTCCAGCCCGATCTGGTTGAAGCATCCGCAAATAATATTCAAGATGCCAAAAATTTTGTTACGCAACTTTATGCGCTGGGAATGACGAATATTGATGAAGCACTTACAACATCACTTCAACAAAGTTACGAAGATACAACTTCGAATGATTTGGTTTTCTTAACCGATGGAATGCCTACATGGGGAGAAACTAATGGGGATTCTATTATAGTTCATTCTCAAAATGCTAATAAAAAAGATGTGCGAGTTTTTTCTTTTGGAGTTGGCGATGAAATAAGTCAATCTCTGCTGACCAATTTATCAGCACAAAATCACGGATATGCAAAATTTATTACATCAGATGATAGCATTGCTTTAGTTGTAAACGATCATTTTAAAAGAATTTCCAAACCCGTTTTAACAGATATAAATATAACCACCGGCGGTTTAGAGCCATGGGATATTTATCCCAAAACTGTAAATGATTTATTCTGGGGAAGTCAGGTTATGGAAGTTGGAATGTACAATAAAACCGGCAGTTATGATGTAGCTTTGCGAGGGAAAATTAAAGGAAAAGATTTTGAATTTACTAAACACATAAATTTTTCTGATACTGCAAGTACGAATAGATTCGTTCCCCGTTTATGGGCAAAAACAAAAATAGATCATATTTTAAGTTTGATTGCTATTTACGGAGAAACCCAGGAGTTAGTTGATCAAATAATAGAACTAAGCCTTAAATATCAAATAATAACGCCTTATACTTCTTTTTATGTCGATCCTAATCCAACAGAAGTAAAAGATAAAAAAGAGTTACCCGATAAATTTAACTTAGCACAAAATTATCCAAACCCTTTTAACCCTGTAACTTTTATCAGATATACATTGCCTGATAATAAAGCTAATTATCAAGTTATTATAAAAGTTTATAACTCGCTTGGACAGTTGATTACAACTCTTGTAAATGAAGAAAAATCACCGGGAACTTACCAGGTTTTGTGGAACGGAAAAGATTCAAATGGTAAAGTAGTTACGAGCGGAGTTTATTTCTATACTATTCGGGCAGGCGATTATTATCAAATAAAAAAAATGCTTTTACTAAAATAATTTTTTCAGCGGGAGATTAAATGAAAAAGTTAATACTATTTTTTACAATCATTCTTACTTGGTATCTCTACGGGCAGAACAAAACAAAGTACGATTTATCTCCGCACTCATTGGCAAAAAGTAGTGCTCTTAAAACTGTTTCTTCTGAAGATTCAAAAGAACTCAAGGACAGTTTGGTTTCTGCTACAATGATTGACGAAGGATATTTTACAATAGGCACTAATAAAGGTTTATCAAATTCTAAATGGGATGACAATTGCCAAATTACCTATGGGCATCCATACGCACTTACTTCATTTCCGGTTTTTTCTGTTGATGGAAACTGGTTTAAGCCTGAAGATTATTTCACATTTCCGCAAGTACTATCTGCTAATAAAACTGTTGATACTCTATTCATAACTTCCGGAAATAATAATAAGATAAGTTTTTCATTCTATTTAATAAATAACGGCAGTGGGGAGATAAAACTAATTGAAAAAATTATAAATATAGATACAGCTTCGCATAAAATTTCTCTAGGTTTATTTTTTGATCCTGCTCTAGGTAAATGGGGTGATGGCAAATTAGAAATCGCAAATTCTTTCATTGAAAATTCAAGTCAATATTTAGATTCTCAAGTACCCTCAAATTTTTCTATTTGGGAAAAAGAAACAGGTAATAAAGGAATTGGTATTGATCTCAACTTTAATAATTCAATACCAAATAATTTTTTAGCCGCAAATTGGAACGAGACTCATTCTGTCCTGGCACCGGATTTTGGTTCAAATTTAACACAATCCTTGTATGATTTATATTTGAAGTTCTATTGGAATGAGAAATCTTTAAGCCCAAATCAATCCACAGAAAGTGAAGTTACAATTAAATTAAAACAACCGGATTTTTCTTCTCCTTTATTTGTACGATGGGATTTACCTAATTTTTTAGATATGTCTAATAATGTTATGTTCCCGAAAAATTTTGCTACTTACCTGGATGTTAATTCTCAATCAAACTCCGGCAGCAATTATCAATTAAGCATCAGTACAGGCTCAGATTTAACTTCTACTCTCTCCAATCCAACTATCACAACTGACGGAACCGGCGAGACTTTTAAACTAGTTAACTTCAATGCTCATGACATTTATGAAAACAAAGTTATTGATGTTTCTGCTAAAATTACCGACGGGATGAATACAATAGATGAAATTCATAGAAATGTTTTTATTCCGGAAACTCCCGTTTCGGATACCGGTCTTGTTGTTAGTGTGGATACAATTATGACTTCAAATTACCCGACTGTCGGAGCGATCTTTAATGTTAAGATGAAAGCCAATGACTATTATATAACAAATTTAAATTCTGATAATATATTCTTGTATGATAACCAAAATCGTATTAACCAGTTTAATTTGATGAAAGATACAACTGGTGGTGTTGATGCAGTTGATATAGTTTTTGCGTTAGATGTTACAGGCAGTATGGGCAACGTTATTAATGCAGTAAAAAATAATATTTTGGAATTTGCTGATACTTTAACAACCAAAGGAGTTGATTACAGACTAGGAATGGTTACTTTTTTAGATCAAGTTGAAAATATTTATCCTTTCACGAATGACGCTTCTTATTTTCAAAGTTTAGTTGCACAACAGTATGCTCATGGCGGAGATGACGCACCGGAAAATTCATTACAAGCTTTAATGGATGCTTCTCAATATGATTTTAGGCCAAGTGCAAAACACATTGTTATTTGGATTACGGATATAAATTACCATGAAGCGGATAACATAACCCAACTTACTAAACAAGTTGTAATTGATTCATTGCTTACAAAAGATATAACCGTTGATGCAGTTGGAACGATTACTTATAAACAAGGTTCTTACGATCCAATTATAATTCCTACCGGAGGAAATTATTATAATATAAACGGTAACTTTAGGGATATTTTCCTCGACATTTCTAATCTGAAACAAACTAATAAATATCTTTTATCCTTCCAGGTTCCAAATGCTTCGGAAGTGCAGCATAACATAACCATTGATATAAAGTATGCAGGATTAGGAGGTAACACTGTTTTTCAATTTGATAAAGGTTCGCAGCAGAAAATTGAAAACTATCTTTCATTTTATCCCAATCCCTTTAATCCTGAAATAACTTTCAATGTTCAAAAAAGGGATTATAAAAATGGAAGTTTGAGAATTTATAATTTGTTAGGACAATGTGTCAGGTCAATTAATTTAGGACAAAATAATTTTGATCATATTGTTTGGAACGCAAGAAATAATCATGGTGAAATAGTAAGTACCGGGTTTTATATAGTTCAGCTGGTTTTACATGATAATGCCGGAAAACAGTATTCCGAATCTGCTAAAATAATGTATTTGAAATAGAGGAGACAAAAATGAAAAAATTAATCTCAGCTCTCGTTTTATTCTTTGCTGTCTCTTCAACTGTTTTTGCAACAGGTGTAATGTTGCCGACATCAGAGAAATATCCGAAGGATTTCTTAAAACTAACTAGCACAAAAGTAACTGTTAATATTTTTGGTACAATTGCTCAGACTACTGTTTACCAGGAGTTTTTAAACGAATCTAATGACTCCACCGATGCAGTTTATTCCTTCCCTCTTCCACCGGATGCAAGAGCCACCGAAATATTATATTGGTATAATGATGAAGTCTATACTGCTATATTGAAAGTTCAGGAACAAGCTCCAAATCCCGGCACCGGTGAAGGTGGAGTTGCTGCTGAAGTAAATAAATATATTGGAAGAAATGGAATCAAAATTTACCTAAAAGGAATAAAATCAAATAGTATTCAAAAAATCGAGTTGCATTATATAAGCATGTGTGATTATTATAAAGGGAAGTACTCCTATAAATTTCCGTTGAACACACAAGACTTTATTAAATATCCAGTTGAAAATCTACAGTTAAATGTTAATGTAAATTCGAACTCTGATATTACCTCATTTGAATCGCCGGATTTTCAAGATTATAAAGTTTTAAATTCAAATAATAATAACCTCTCAATTAAAATAACTCAACCTAAAGCATATTTAAATAAAGATTTCAATTTTAATTATACAGTTGATCATTCAGCTCTAGGTGTCGATTTTTATTCTGTAAACCGGGATACAGCCGACGGACATTTTACTTTATTTGTTACACCTCAAGACAAAGTACCGCAAGATAGTGTATTTGCTAAAAGAGTATTGTTTGTCTTATCAAATTCTTCAACGATGATTGGCTATCAATTGGACCAAAGTATTGCCGCTATTTCTCATTCGCTTGATCAGCTTTCAAAAAATGATTATTTCAATATTTTGGTTTTCAACTCTAGTACATATAGCTGGCAAACTCAACCAGTAAAAGCAGATTCAAATAACATTGACAACGCAAAAATCTTTCTCTCAGGCATCTCGATATCTTATGGAAGCGATTTGGGTACTGCAATTAAAACTTGTTTTAATCAAATAAAAGATGATTCTTTAAATAATACAATACTAATTTTTACTAATGGACGCTCACCTATTAATCCGAAAGAAATTGATTCGCTTAATACCTTCAAAGCAGGAATATTTCCAATAGGAATCGGGGATAATTTGGACAGAGCACGATTAGAGATGACTGCAAATTTGAACTATGGTTTTGTTACCTACATTGATCCAACTGATAATATAAGTGACGAAATGCTGAAAGTGTTTAATAAAATCAGTCAACCAATAATTAAAAATGTATATTTTGAATTTGGTAGTGCTGGCATTTCTCAAACCGTTCCAGAAAAGATTCCATCTACTTATGCCGGTTCTCAGTTTTTTATTGCAGGCAGATATATAAATGCAGGACAATCAGCATTAAGCATAGCAGGAGAATCCATTAACGGTTTAACTGCTTACAATTTCAAATTGGATTTCAGTAATAAAACAGATTCATTAAAATTTGTGGAATCTATTTGGGCAAAAGAAATGATTGATAATATAGAGCGGAAGATTGAAATTTATGGTGAGACAAACGAGCTTAAAACTCAAGATATTGCGTTAAGTTTGGAATACAATATAAGATGTCGCTATACAGCTTATGTTGCAGATTACACTACGCATCCAACCACAGCTATAGATGATGTTAAATCTAATATAACAATACCAACCTCTTATATAGCGGGAAACTATCCAAATCCCTTTAATCCAAGTACAAAAATTAGATTTTATTTAGATAATTCTACATCCGGCAAAACAAAATTGCTTAAGATCTATAATATACTAGGACAGTTAGTTGCTCTCATCGATATCAGTACTTTGACTTCAGGTTGGCATGAAGTTACTTTTTACGGGAAGGATATGTTCGGCAATACATTATCCAGCGGAATTTACATTGTAGCTTTGCAAATCGATAATCAGCTTAAAAATACTATTCGTATAAATTTAGTGAAATAACAATTAATTTTAATAGATTATGTTATTCGGCGGAACTTGGTTTCCGCCTTTTTTATTTTAAATTATTAATATTCGATGTTATTTGATACAATTTTGAATTAAATTATTACATTATTTTAGTTATATTTTGATCATTAACGTATTGAATTTGTTATAGATATAAATACAAATATTGTCAGGTAATTTTTGTTCGGTTCTACTTATCAGTAATTAATTCAAGGTTATAATCTTTTTCAGATTCTTATTAGTCTATGGATAATCCAAATATTTCACTCGAAGAACTTGACCAACTTTTGGCTGAAGCCTATGAGCACCTAAGACAAGGACGCTATAGAATGGCTTTAACTGCTGCACGCAATGTATATGAGGAAAAACCGGAAGATTTTAACTCTGCCATTTGTTATGCCTGGGCTCTTTTAGAAAACGGGAACGCACCTCAAGCTTTAGAATTAGCAAATTTAGCTGTACAAATAAGCGACGATGATGTAAATGCAAGGCTTTATCGAGGTTTCTTATTAATGCGTATGAGTATTTTTGAAGGAGCAATCTCGGACTTAGATCATGCAATTTCTAAAAAACCGGATTTACTTTCATGGGCTCATTTAAATAAAGCTAGAGCTCTAGCCGGGCTTGGAAGATTTTTTGAAGGTTTGGAAGAAATAGAAAAAGCAATTTCTATTGAAGGTGGAAATAATAAAAAACTGAAACAAGTCCGCGAATGGTTCAGAAAAATTCTCGGATATGACGAAAATTTCTTTAGTGGATTTTTCGCAAAAAAAAGATCTAATCTTATTGATGGTGAAGATGCCTTTAGACAAAAAGAATATTGGTTTTCACTTTGGGCAGCCAGAGATACTCTAAACTCCCCTTCACTTAGCCAGGAACATGACGAAGCAAATTTATTAGAATTAGATTCGCTTCTTTTAATGTTTAAAATTAAAGAGGCATACGAAAAAGCAGAAACTATAAAAAATCAGTTTATAAATAATCCCAGATTTGAAGGGATTTTACAAAGATTAGAAAAATCATTTCCAATTTCTCAAGAAGAGCAGCCGGTTGAAAATCTGGTAGTTACAATTCAGAAAAGATCAGATTCGGAAAAGTTTGATAATAAATTATTTAACGTTCTACATGCTAAGACCTACGATTTGATGGATAATATTGATACTGGAAGACGAACCTATCTACTTCAATTTAACGAATCAACAATCAGATTTATCGGTGTTGAAATTGTTATCGATAATCCTTTTTACGGTAACAAAGATATGAAAATAGATGGTATGGCAGTTTGGTACTTAAACAGTTCTGAAGTTGGAAGGCATCAATTTGATTTGGGAATAAGCAAGGATTGGAAAACTGTTGAATTTGTTCAAAGCTGGGGCACTGAAATTCCAGGATTTTGGAGTCGTGGGCAAGGCAGAGTTGATATTTATCTTGACTATCATATAGTTTGTAATCGATGGTTTTTAGTTGGACAATCTGAAATTGTAAATTTCGAAAAATCGGAACTAAGTAAGACAGAATCCGATAGACTAGAAAAACCTGATACTTCTCAGCCGACAGATGTTCAAAAATCTTCTCAAAAACCACATGAAACCAAATCACTTGAAGAATTGCTTAAAGAACTAGATAATTTTGTCGGCCTCGAAAGCGTAAAACAATCAATGAATGATTTTGTTGATTACCTAAAGTTTATCAACGAAAGGAAAAAGTTAGGCTTAAAAACTCAAGAAGGCTTACAGATTCATACCGTGTTTTTAGGAAATCCCGGAACCGGTAAAACAACAATTGCAAGATTGTTAGGCAAAATATTTAAAGCGATGGGACTACTAAAAAATGGCCATGTTATTGAAGTTGATCGTTCTGGTTTAGTTGGCCAATACATTGGTGAAACTGCACAGAAAACTAATAAAGTTATTGATGAAGCAGTTGGCGGATTACTTTTTATAGACGAAGCTTATAACCTAAAAAAACAAGGAAACCAACAAGACTTTGGACAGGAAGCTATTGATGTTATTCTAAAACGCATGGAAGAATCCAGCGGTGATTTAGTGGTTATTGCTGCGGGATATCCGGAAGAGATGAATGATTTTATAAACTCAAATCCGGGGTTGAAATCAAGATTTTCACACTATTTCAAATTTGATGATTACACACCGGAAGAGTTAATAGAAATTTTTACGCTTATCGCTAAAAGCGAAGATTATAACATTGATGACGAAGCTTTAGAGTTATTAAAGAAGCAGTTTACCATTCTATATAGAAAAAGAGATAAGACTTTCGGAAATGCCCGAGTTGTTAGAAATTATTTTAACGATGCAAAAATTCAAATTGGCAAAAGATATTTAAAAATGCCTGAGGAACTGCGAACTAAAGAAGCAATGACAACTATTACAGCAGAAGATATTTCATTCCTTATTAATTCTACATCATTAAAAGAAGCGAAATTTGAAATTGATGAAGAGACATTAAAGAAGTCGCTTGATAAATTAGATTCACTAACCGGATTATCAAGTGTAAAAAAAGAGATAAATGAAATTGTAAAACTCGCAAGATTTTATAAAGAGCAAAATCAAAATCTTAGCGATAAATTTAATGAACATTTAGCCTTTCTCGGAAATCCAGGTACAGGAAAAACAACCGTAGCCAGAATTTTTAGTGAAATATATTCTGCGCTTGGGATTTTACCGAAAGGTCATTTGGTTGAAGTAGATAGGCAAGCTCTTGTTGCAAGTTTTGTCGGGCAAACAGCTCAAAAAACACGAGAACTAATTGACGAAGCAATGGGCGGAACTCTATTTATTGATGAAGCTTATACATTGATAAAACCTAATGATAATGGTTCGGATTTCGGTAATGAAGCGGTTGATACTCTACTAAAAAGAATGGAAGATGAACGAGGTAAATTTTTAGTTATTGCAGCCGGTTATACAAATGAAATGAAAAAGTTTTTGGAAAGTAATCCGGGCTTGCAATCCCGCTTTACTAAGGTAATAGAATTTGAAGATTACTCGCCTGAAGAAATGATGGAAATAACCAAACAGCTCTTTAAAAACCGGGGTCATTATTTAGACGAAGTTGCCGAAGAACCCCTCAAAAAACATTTTAATAGACTTTATAGGAACAGAGATAAAAATTTCGGTAATGCAAGAACTGTACGGGATCTTGTGGAAGGTACGCTTAAAAATCAATTGCTTAGAATTGCAGATATTCCTTTTGAAGAGCGACACGAAGAAGTGCTTAAATTAATTTTACTTGAAGATATAACTGAGTTAATATCTTATAAAAAAGAAAAGCAAGCTGCTAAAATTGAGGGTGACCCCGAATTATTAGATCAATATTTATTTGAATTATCGGAACTTGCCGGATTAGATTCTGTTAAAAAATCTGTTGATAAACTAGTCAGCAGCTTAAAAGTAGCAAAACTAAGGCGTGAACGCGGATTAAAAGTAATCCCTAAAAATCTACACGCTGTTTTTATGGGAAATCCCGGCACCGGCAAAACAACTATTGCAAGGCTTTTAAGTAAAATTTACAAAGAAATGGGAATCCTTGAAAGAGGTCATTTGGTTGAAGTTGACCGTTCTAGTTTGGTTGCAGGATATCAAGGACAAACTGCTGTAAAAACCGATGAGATTATTCAAAAATCATTAGGCGGAACTTTATTTATTGATGAAGCATATGCTTTATCAAGGGGGACTTCTTCAGATTTTGGGCAAGAAGCAATTGATACTCTAATTAAGAGGATGGAGGATTTTCAAGGAAAATTTGTTGTAATTGTCGCCGGTTATACTCAAGAAATGAAAGAGTTTCTAGATTCAAATCCCGGTTTACAATCGCGCTTTACAAACTTTTTTAACTTTGATGATTATTCTCCCAGACAAATGTTGGAAATAGCTTTAGTTATAAGTGAAAAAAATGGATACAAATTAGATGAAGGCGCTTGGCAACTTTTACTTGAGATTTTCAACAAACTTTACGATGATAGGGATAAATCATTTGGTAATGCCAGAACAGTTAAAAATATTCTTTATAAAGCTATTAGCAATCAAGAGGAGCGCATAATTACTTTATTTGCTCCTAATGATTATGATCTAACTACAATTACATTTGAAGATGTAGATAAAATAGATCTTAACGAACTTTAACTTCATAACAATTCTACCTAATTAAAAATCAAACCGAGAATACTTTATTTCCTTGCTCTAATTTCAATAACTTTAAGAATTTTAAAATCTTTTAGTTGGATAATAAAAATCCCCGGGTGAGGGTCCCGGGGAAACTACCTTCCGAAAAATCCGGAAGGAGATCGGCTTTGCATGAGGGAATATCTAATAAAATCTTAAACTTATAATACTTAAATTTTTATTATTTAATCTGGTCTTCATTTTCAAATCAACTTTATATTTATACTAAAACGGGCTCAAAAATATTAAAAAAGCGATAAGTTTTCACACTTCATCTTTTATCATTGGTTAATTTTTCAAAGCTCAATTTTAAGGTATCCAATAGAGTGCCAAATCCCAAAACGACTAAAACATTCCAAAATCGAACTATTTTATATTTTGAAATTAAATTTGAGTGAAAAATATTCGTATTAAAAAAAATTTGCGTAGTAAAAAAACTATAAATGAGATATGCTAATCTGACTAAAATTTCAAATGGAAATTCAAACCAACACTTCCACGATAACTAACCGGAGAAATTGTAATCTTTTTATCAGATTCAGGACTGTAATAATGCGTAAAGAATAGTAAATCAATTTGAGAGTATAGCCAAACTGCTGCAAATGTGATAATAGAAATATTTCTTAAATGATATGATTTATTATAAGCATCGTATTTGGTTTGAATATCGCCAAGTGAAGAGGCGGAAAGATAGTCATTTTCTTTGTTGTTTGCATCCACAACAAAATAAACCAAAGAGGAAAGCGAGAGAACACTGATTGAGGTAAGTATTATCCCTTTCGTTTGCTTTCCAAGATAAAGATGTCCTAAGCCAGGTAAAATTAAAGACCTAGCCATAGTCGATTTAATTTCTTCTTCATAAAAGGAAATTTTTTCCTCCTGAGATGTTTTTACGGAATCTGCTATTGCAGTCTCCCCTGCTTTGCTAATAACTTCTTTATCCTTTAAAAAAGTATTTTTTATGTCATTGAAGAAAGCTATAATTTTTGGGGAAGTTTTAAGGGAATCAAGTTGGAATGTGGGTTCTATATTAAGAATATCGACAAAACTATTTCTTGCTTTATTGATTTCTAATAATGAATAATGCGATATTGCTTTTACTCTATATATTTCGATTAAATCATTTTTAGAAATTACATTTTTATTCGTAAGCAATGAATCAGCTATTAGAACAGTTTTGCTGTATTCAAAATTGCTAAAACTTTTCTCTAAGCCTTCCAAAGAATAATTTTTTTCTTGAGCAAGGCATGTAAAAGTTAAAAATATTAATAAAAATGCAATTAGCCGATTTTTATACATTTACTTGAGCAATATCATTTTTTTGGCTGCAGAAAATTCTTTTGTTGAAAGTCTGTATAGATAAACCCCGGCGGCTACAGACTGATTAAAACTATCTGTTCCATCCCATGAATAATTGTAAGTCCCTTTTTGTAAATTTTCAGAGACAAGGGTCTTTATATGTTCACCAAGAATTGAATATATATTTAATGTTACATATTCAGGCTTATTTATAGAAAAAGAGATTTGGGTTGAAGGATTAAATGGGTTTGGGAAATTATCCTTCAATTCAAATTTACTCGGACCTATTTTATTATTTTCGCTTACATCAGTTACAACACTAAGCTTTTCAATTTCAGGTACTGTTTCACCGGTTTTATTACGGCCTCCAAAAACATAAATAGCGTTATTATATTTAACTGCTGTTAATTCCCGTCGTGCATAATTCAAACGCGGACCTTCTTCAACTTCATCATTATGCTGCCTCAACTGCAAAACTTCAACTGTTGATAAAGTAGATTCAGTTTCGTTAAATCCACCAATTAAATAAATATTAGAACTATCGTAAACAACTGCCGCTGATCCAGCCCGGGGTTTTTCTAATTCAGCAGATATTGTATGAAAAGAATTGTCCTTGATATCAAATCTAATAATAGATTTAAGTAAAAAGTATTTGATTCCCCCGAAAATATAAATACTATTTCCCAAAGTTGCACATGATTGTTGAATTGGGAATGATTTTGAAAAAATTGAGCTGTTTGTATATGTAATTTTTGAGGAAGGAATATTGTAGACAACAGAATAGTTTTGATCTGTACTTAATGCTGTTCCGCCGAATACATATATATTTTCTCCTTCAACTACACCGGTAGAAAATAATCGATTAAATTCATTCTTCGAATCATAAGTTGTTGCAGTCTGACTTCCGTCCCACATTTCAATGTCTGTTGAATTAGAATCTTCTGAACTAACACCGCCGCAATATATTATGCTATCTGCATACAAACCCGCAACAAATCCGTATCTTTTAGCATCCATTTTCCCAACAGTTTTCCATTCCTCTGTTTGAGGATTATACTGCTGTATTAAATCGACCGGCGAATTTTCATAATAAGAATATCCACCTAATATAAAAATTAAAGAATCTTTTACTACAGCTTTGGCGCCATATACCGGATGCGGCATTTTTCCCACAATTGTCCAGTTCTGCGCGGACAGACTAATTGTGCAAAAAATTAGTAGTAAAACAACTTTTTTCATAGTTATATTAGTTAAATGCTTTAATTTTATGATTATTACTCATAATATTTCAACTATAATGCCATATACTTTTAATTTTCAATAAAATGAAGATTTAACACATTCGTTTTTTGAGCGACAATTTTAATTTTTTTAGTTAGCGGCTCAAATGAATCATTTTTAACTACTAAATTATATTTACCGGGCAAAAGAGTTAGGGGCTGTAATGGAGTAATTCCTTTGAATTCGCCATTAATATAAACCTTGCCCCAAGGATCGACATTACATTTTAAGTATCCAACAAAATCATTTAAATGAATTCTCAATGAATCAAATGTACCTGGCAATATTTTAACATATTTTGTAATTATGGGGAAATTAGAATGCGCAAACTGCAGTTTGTGACGACCGGGTTTTAGAGAAATAAAATTTTGTATGGGTGTAGTGTCAACACTGTCACCATCAACATAAATTGTGGCCCAAGGTGAACAATCTATAAATAACTTACCGGGTAAAAGGTTTACAGAATTATTTTTATTTTCACTAATTCCGGTTGCCTGATTATTAGAGATTATTTCATTATTATTTAATTCTTCATAATTAAATTGATTACTAGGATTCTTACTCCCGTAATTTTCATAATTATTAATATTCGATATTGCCTCATCAAAGTATCCTGAATTATCATCACGACTAAAATTTGCTATAAATATAACAGCTGTTACTACTATTACCAGAACTGCGGCATAAGGAGTTATTCTATTAAATGTTAAATTTTTTAGTTTCTTAATATTGCCGGGAGGGCGTCCAACTCCTAAATATGATAATACTTCATCTGCACTTTTTGCTCTTTGCTTCAGACTTTTATGAAGCATCGCGGCAATCGCATTTCGTAATTCAGGCGGTAAACTGTTTAGTTTATCAACATGCTCTTTTTCATTAAAATTTAAAATGTTATTGATAGTTTGGCTAACATCATCGCCCATTATTGGATTAGTCCCGGTAAAAAGTTCGTAAACAACAATTCCGGATGAGAAGATATCTGTTTGAGGAGTTTTCTCTCCTCTAATTTGTTCCGGGGACATATAACCGGGAGTACCAACGATTGATGATGAATGAGTTAATATAGTATCATTCGCTATCAATGCTAATCCAAAGTCAGCTATCTTCAGTTCTAAATTCGAATTTACAAGTATATTCTCAGGCTTAATATCACGATGAATAATGTTATTTTGATGTGCAAATTGTAATGCGTGTAAAAGCTGAACAACTAATTTTTTCTTTTCAGCTAAATTTAGTTTGTTTTCTTGTATTACCTTTCTAAGATTCTTACTGTCGAAATATTCAAAAGATAAGTAAGTGAAATTTTCGTAGGTACCATAATCTAAAATCTTAATTAAGTTTGGATGATCTAATTTAGCAAGTATCTTTGCTTCACGTTTAAATCTTTCTAAAACAGTTTTATCCTCAACATCATTTGTATCCAGAGTTTTTAAAATAATCTTTTTACCCAGATAAATATGATTGGCTATATAAACACTGCTTCCTGTATCTCTTTTAATACAAGATATTATCTCAAACTTATCAAACAATATTTCAGAAGAAATGCTGTCCATTTTTATAAATCTTCATCAATTTCTTTTAATTTTAACTGAACCCACCTCACGGAAACATCAAGAGACTTTGCAGTTAATGTTCTATTTCCTTCGTTTTCTTTTAATCTTTTCTTTAACAAGGCAATTTCAAATTCTTTTAATGTCCCGTTAAAATCCAAATCATCATTCTCTTCATCAATAACAATATGCTCTTCAGAAAGAGAATCGTCTTCACATAAAATTAAAGCTCTCTGAAGGACATTTTCTAACTGTCTTACGTTACCAGGCCAATTATAATTTTCAAGTTGCTTCATTGCCGGTGATTGGATACCGACTTTATGATCGGAATATTTTTCCATGAAATGTTTGGCAAGTAAAGGAATATCTCCTCTTCTATCACGCAATGGTGGAATCTTGATTGGGAAAACATTCAATCGATAAAACAAATCTTCTCTAAATTTACCTTCTCTTACAAGTTGTCTTAAATCCTTATTAGTGGCGGCTATAACACGCACATCTACTTTAATTACTTTAGTATCTCCAAGTCTTATTATTTCTCTATTTTGAAGCACTCTCAAAAGTTTAGCTTGAAGAGCCATAGAAATATCAGCAATTTCATCAAGGAAAAAAGTTCCGCGGTCCGAAACTTCAAACAAACCTTTTTTATCTCCATTAGCCCCCGTAAAAGCTCCTTTTTTATAACCAAAGAGCTCACTTTCCAAAAGAGTATCCGGAATTGATCCGCAAAATTGGGCAAGATAAGGCTTATCTTTTCTATCACTCAATTGATGCAGAGCTTTTGCCACTAGTTCTTTTCCTGTTCCACTTTCACCTAAAAGTAAAACTGTTGCATCTGTCCTTGCTACCTTATGTATAAGTGTAGTTAAAGTTTTCATTGCGGGGCTATCGCCAATAAGTTCGGGAATAGATTTTACGGATTGTAATTCGTTTCGAAGTCTTTCATTTTCATCCTGAAGTTGTTCAAAGCTAATTATTTTATCTAGTGCTAGAGAAACTAGGTTTGAAAAAAAATCAAGAAAGACCAGGTTTTCATCACTAAATTCTTTTCTATTCATACGACTATCGACAAGAACAACGCCCCAAACTTTTTGATTGCTAAAAATAGGTACACCGAGAACGGATTTAATATTATGTATTTGAATACTTTTAAATTGCGAAATATTTGGATCGTTTTGGACATCGTGATAAAGTACCGGAGCCTTTTTTGAAATAACTTTCTGCAAGACACCAGATGAAAAAGTTGATAAGTCCTCAACATTTTCTTGCTGAATATTCCTGGCACCAATTATTGTAAAATCATCTGTTTCTTCATCGTACCTTACAAATAATCCTCGTTCCGCATTTATTACTTTTATAATTAAATCAAGTGTTTCCTCAATTAATTTATCTTCATAAACTGCAGAATTTAAACTCTGACTGATTTCGTATAAAGTATTAAACTGTTCTTTGTTGATCGATTTTATTTGATCGATACCCTGGTTGTCGTAATTAGACATAAAAACCTTTTTGTTATTGAATCTTGAAAGTAGCAGGCAGCGATCTTGACCTGTTACCGTATTGATCAATTGCCCAAATAACCCAATAATAATTTCCGGAAGGCAAAGTAGAATTTAAATGGTAAGATAAGGAATCCATGGATATATTGTTTTGACGGACGACTAATTGTGAGTTTGCAAAATCACTGGTGTAAACTTCTACCATATATGTAAATGGATAACCGGGCAAGAACCGTCTCCAAGTTAAATCGGGCGTTGAGGTTAAAGTTGTATCATTTGCGGGACTATTAATCGAAACTCCATTCTTAATAACTCGGGTTACTTTTTCACTCCCCACCATAAATTCATGATTAAAAACATCTTTAACATAGATATTAAAATCGAGACCAATGGTTTGTTCAATATCATTTATATTCAGATCACTGGTTGATAGTATAGTTTGGTAATTCTTTTCAGTTACGCTAAAATCTAAGGCCTTATTTAACCCCAATTGACTGTTACGAACATAAACAGTTGCGATGTCATTATCTGGATCAATTATTTTGGTATTTATTATTAGTTCAGAAGTTTGCGGCGGATAATATTGATTAATTACCATTGTGTAAATTGAGATACTGTCTATTTGAGGAATTCTATTTAAGTTAACCTGAGGATTCAAAACCTTAGTATTTCCCCAAACTAAAAAGACAGTATCACTTCTAAAACCGTTCTTTTGAAAAATTAAATTTCCGTCAATTGGCTTAATTCTATCAATTTTAAAATTGCCTAAAGAATCAGTTTGTGCTAATTCACCACCGTTTTGCCAAAATACATTAACACCAAAAATTCCCGAGTAAGGAATACTATAGGTTTGAACAGAACCATTAATGATTCCTAAACTATAATTTTCACTCTGAGGATCGAGAGGGTTGCTTCTAGGTGCGTTGCAAGACACTAAAACAAAAGCAGTTAATAATATCAATACATTTTTTGTGAATTTATTAAAGATATATTTTGAATAATTTATTTTCATCTAATAATATATGTAATTAAACTTTGCGGTAATACCAAGACCATGTGCTTTAATTTAAGAAATTAGTAAATAATTAGTGTTAAGTAAGAGTAAAATAAACGACTTAAAAAACAAAGGTCACAAGAAATCATCTTACACTTTCTAAATATATCAGACAAATTTTTATTAAGTAAAATTTACCTAAGGTCTTGAATGAATAATAAATAATTAGCTTATTTAGAGTAAACAATTATATAAATTTTAACTGATTAGTAAAATGGAAAATTTTTTAAGGGAAGCAATTGAAGAGGCAAAAAAAGGCTTATCTGAAGGTGGGATTCCTATCGGATCTGTACTTATTAAAGATGATAAAATAATTGGTAGGGGACATAATAAACGGGTGCAACAAAATAACCCGATGATCCATGCTGAAATTGATTGCCTTATGAATGCGGGAAGAATTGGTAGCTACAAAAACACTATTTTGTATTCTACACTCATGCCTTGTTATCTTTGTGCCGGAGCAGTAGTGCAATTTGGAATAAAAAAAGTGATTGTGGGGGAATCTAAAACTTTTTCCGGCGCGGCTGATTTTATGAGATCGCACGGTGTTGAAGTAATTGACATTGAAAACGATGAGTGTATAGAATTAATGAAAAAATTTATAGCTGATAAACCAGAGTTATGGAATGAAGATATTGGCGAGTTGTAATATATAAATTATTCAATATCAGAATCATAAGTCGTTACTGAAATAATATCTAGAAGGTGATTTTCTTCTACAACAGCGGCGCTTAACTTATTTCCGGCATAAGCCGAAGTATCTATATAAAGTGAGTTGTTTTTTTTCAAATGTAATATATCCGATTTTCTTGTATGACCGACCACTTGCAGTTTTCCCAAATCGAGTAGTTCATCCCGAGTCCATAATACTCCACGCTCATTATTCACATTCTTCAAAATAATTTCTTCAATTGATTCAAAATTTTCTTTATAATTTTTAGGCAACCTTGATTTGAAAATTTTAGAAATGCCTGCGTGAGATATAAAACAATCATTTAAATTAAAATAGAAAGGCGCATTTTTAATATGATCAAAATGCTCAGCAATTTTTTCAAAATGATCATCGTATGACTTCAAAGTTGATTCATAGCCATTATATAACCACGATCTTCCCATATCACTCATCGGTTCTTTTACAAAATAGTAAAACATATAATCATGATTGCCGGGAGTAAATCTTATTTTTTGATCAATGATAAATTCAACCACTTCAAAACTAAAATTTCCTCGATCAATTAAATCACCAACACTGTATATTTGTACATTGGGATATTTGTCTCTTACTTTCGATACTAAATCCTTCAGAGTATTAAAGCAGCCATGTATATCTCCTATAATTGCAACCATACTTAAATATATTTGTTTTCTTTTGCATATTTAAATAAATCGTCTCTAAATTTAGGATGAGCAACTTTAGCTAATTCTTTTACTCTTTGTCTTATAGGTTTTCCATAAAGATCAGCAACTCCATATTCAGTCACAACATAATGGACATCACCTCTTCCGGTAATAACTCCGGCGCCAGGTTTTAACTGAGCAACAATTCTGGATATTTTACCGTCTTTGGTAGTTGAAGGAAGTGCAATAATAGGTTTACCGCCTTCTGATCTAGCTGCACCGCGAATAAAATCCAACTGTCCGCCAAATCCGCTAAATATTTTAGGGCCGATGGAATCGGAACAAACTTGTCCGGTTACATCAACTTCGATAGCTGAATTAATTGCAACCATTTTTCTATTCTTCGCAATAACAAATGGATCATTTACATACTCTTGAGGATGAAATTCAATCAAAGGATTATTATGAATAAAATTATAAAGTCTGCGCGTTCCTAATACAAACCCGGCAATAATTTTTCCCGGATGAAGAGTTTTCATCTCATTTGTAATAATTCCTTGTTCTACTAATTCTATTACTCCGTCAGAGAACATTTCGGAGTGAATTCCAAGTGATTTTTTTTCAGTTAAATATTTGAGAACCGCATCAGGAATTGCTCCAATTCCAAGTTGAAGAGTTGCGCCATCTTCAATTAAATCAGCAACATTATGCCCAATCTTTTCATAGATATCGGATTGTTCCTTAGGCATATTTTTATCAACCTGAGGTAGTTCGCTAATTGGTTCGTCAATTTCAACAATGTATTTAATTTTATTAATATGTATAAAGCTATCGCCTAAAGAACGAGGCATATTTTTATTAACTTGAGCAATAATAATTTTAGCTTTTTCAGCTCCCGATTTTGTTAATCCAACCTCGACTCCGAAGCTGCAAAAACCATGTTCATCCGGCAGGCTTACATGTATTAAGGCAACATCAAGATTTATTATTCCCCTGGTGAATAATTGAGGAACTTCATATAAAAAGATAGGTGTAAAATCCGCAAATCCATTTTGAACTGCTTGCCTGCTGTTGTGACCAACAAATGAGGCATTATGTCTAAAATGGTTTTCCATTCCAGGTCTTAAGTATGGAAGCTCTCCCACGGTTAGAGCATGAAAGATCTCTATTTCATTAAGTTCATTTTTCCTTTTAACCATAGCTTCTACTAATGTAGATGGAAAAGCACAGTTGGAGTGAATTAGAATTTTATCGCCGGATTTAATTTCTTGAACAGCTTCATCAGCAGAGACAACTTTTTGGTTATAATTCTGCAAGATGCTAAATGAAATTGAGGGTTTTGTTTTAATTTCCTCGGTAGTCATCATGTTATCTTTTGATTTAAAAATTAGTAAATATATTTCAATAGAAACAATTCTTTAAGCGAAATATTACATTTTGTGCAAATCCCACATATTGCTTCTGTGCAGTAGATTTTAATTTGTAGAAAATACCCTCAACCTTCTGTATTCTAGATTGAAAATATTTGCTATTGCTTCGTTTGAACAATAACCGTTATATGTGCAAACTCCTTTGGATAAACTATGGTCTCCGAGTAAAGCATTTGATAAACCATTATCTGCAATGTTTTGAATATAACCAAGAGCAGCATTGTTCAAACCGTAACTAGCTGTTTTTGCAACCAGCGCCGGCATGTTAGGAACACAATAATGAATAACATCATGTAGCTTATAAACTGGATCGGATAGAGTAGTGATTCTACTAGTTCCTATACAACCTCCTTGATCTATTGAAACATCAACAACAACAGCTCCTTTTTTCATCTGCTTTACCATTTCTGCTGTAACTAGATGAGGAGTTTTCTCGCCTTTAATTAAAACAGCTCCAATCAAAACGTCGGCAAATTTTACTCCGCGAGAAATGGTATAAGGATTAGCCATAACAGTAGTGATTCTTTTTCTAAAAAGGTTGTCTAACCTTCTTAATCTTGTCAAATCTTTATCAATAACTATAACTTGTGCTCCTCTGCCAATAGCAGCCCTAGCGGCACTTGTACCTACTACGCCGGCACCGAGAATTACAACCGCAGCCGGAGCAACTCCTGTAATTCCTCCAAGTAAAATCCCGCGCCCACCTTCTATATAGCTCTCCAAATATCTTTCCGCAATTTGAATGGAAAGCTGCCCGGCAATTTCACTCATAGAATGTAAAACAGGCAACCCGGTTTCATTTTCTACAAGTTCATAACCGATTGCCGTAACATTTTTTTTAAGAAGGTTTTCGATTGTGTGTTTTTTTCCAACCGCAAGGTGTAGGAAGGAAAAAAGTATTTGATTATCCTGGAGCAATTCGTTTTCTTCATCTGAGAGTGGAGTTACTTTTGCGATAAGCTCAGCACGGTGGAATACTTCATCGGCACTGTAAACTATTGTAGCACCGGTTTGCTGATATTCTTCATCGCTAAAATTACTTCCCTCCCCTGCTCCGTTTTGAATATAAATTGTGTGACCTGCTCTTATTAAAGAATCAACACCTGCAGGCGCCAATGCAACACGTTTTTCTTCGTGAATGTTTTCTTTTGGTATTCCTATTCTCATAGAAGTATATATTTTAGTTTATTTAAAGCTAGCTAAATTGAACTATATATTCAATTTACTAAATACTTAACAATTATTTAGCTCTATTGAAAAATTTATTTTGCCGCTCAAAACTAATTGACGGGTGTAAGCGCTTTGTTACCGGAAAGTACCGCAATAACATTTTTTGCGGCAAGTTCTGCCATTTTATTTCTTGTGTCTTCTGTGGCGCTCCCCAAATGCGGCAAAAGGACAACATTATCCAATTTAAGTAGATCTGGATTAACTGCCGGTTCATTTTCGTAAACATCGAAACCCGCAGAAAATATTCGCTTCTTTTTCAACATATTGATTAATGTTTTTTCATCTACTATTTCACCGCGCCCGGTATTAATTATTATCGCTGATTTTTTTAATAGGTTTAGTTTTTCTTTACTTAATAAATGGAAAGTTTTAGGAGTCAGCGGGAGATGTATAGAAATGAAATCTGATTTTTTAAGTAGAGAATCTAAACTAACTTTTTTTGCTCCTGTTTGCTTTTCTAATTCAACATTGTGATGATTTGAATAATATATGATTTTTGTCCCGAAAGCTTTTGCACGAATAGCAGTAGCAGATCCAATTCTACCTGCTCCTAATATGCCAAATACTTTATCTTTTAATTCAACTCCAATTAAAAGTTTTGGCTTCCAACCAACAAAATTTCCGGATCTCATTAACTCTTCACCCTGGTTTAAGTTTCTTGCACATGCTAGAGCTAACGTAATTGCTAAATCTGCTGTAGAATTTGTTAAAACATCCGGAGTATTTGTTACTTTTATATTTTTTATTTTAGCAAAATCAATATCGATATTATTATAACCAACAGCATAGTTTGCAATAACTTTACAATTTGGCAATTTATCAAGAACTGATTTATCAATTTTATCTGTAAGTAAAGATATTATTCCATCAGCATCTTTAGCAAGTTTGATTAATTCTGCTGAAGTAATTTGTTTATCCTTTTTAAATACAGAAACTTGTATGTTTTTCTTCTTCAGTAACTCTTCTGCTACTTTAGGTATTTCTCTGGTTATAAAAACTTTTTTCATAATTTAATCTTAACCAAAAAGAAGTTTAACTATGAAAACAGCACCAAGGATTCCGGCTATATCAGCAATTAATCCGGCTGGTAAAGCATGACGAATATTTCGAATATTAACTGCACCAAAATAAACAGCTAATACATAGAAAGTTGTTTCTGTACTACCGTAGAATGTTGAAACCAAAATTCCGATAAAAGAATCCGGACCGTGAACAGAAAGGATTTCAGCCATAATTCCTAACGAACCACTTCCGGAAAGTGGACGCATAATAGCCATAGGCAAAGCTTCTGCAGGCATTCCGATAAAATTTGTTATTGGATGAAGAATGTAAATTAACCAGTGCATTGCTCCGCCGGCTCTAAAAATTCCAATTGCAACTAACATTGCTACCAGGTAAGGAATAATTCTAATTGCTATATTAAAACCTTCTTTAGCGCCTTCGACAAAGGTCTCGTAAACTCTAACTTTTTTCACAATTCCGAAACCGACAAAAACAACTATTAAAAGCGGAATAGCAAGTGTAGAGACCAATGAAATAATAGCTTTAAATAAATCGGGTGTTAAAAAGCTGAACGCAGGTCCAATAATTTTTCCTAGTCCGGAAAAAATAACTAAAACTGCTATAGCAACTAATCCCAGAAAAACTGCAATACCTTTTAAGTTGGAGCCAATCCACCCGGAAAATTCACCTTTTTTTACCGGAAATTTTTCTAATGTTTTAGCTGCTGTTAATCCGGCAACAGTTGCACAAAAAGAAGCGAACAAAGACGTACCAATAATTATTGCCGGTTGAGTACTGCCCGCAGCGGCTCTAATTGCAATAGCAGTAGCAGGTATCAAAGTCATTCCGGCTGTATTTATTGCTAAAAAAGTACACATCGCGTTTGTAGCAGTTCCTTTTTTAGGATTTAAATCATCCAGTTCCTCCATCGCTTTTAGTCCGAATGGAGTCGCTGCATTTCCCAATCCAAGCATATTTGCCGAAATATTCATTATTATCGAACCCATAGCCGGATGATCGGAAGGAACATCAGGAAATAATCTTGTAGTAATAGGTTTTAATACTCTTGCGATTATAGCAATTAATCCTGCTTCCTCGGCAATCTTCATTACGCCAAGCCACAAAGCCATAATTCCAATTAACCCTAATGCAATATTAACAGCTGTACTTGCATAATCCAAAGCAGAATTTGTAACTTCTTTCAACTTTAAAAAAGAAACTTCTTCTAACGTTATTGCACCGGTTGCAATACTATCAGAACTAAAACCACTCAAGCTTACTGTACCCGAAATATCATCCTTATCACCTGAAGCTGAAGCTATTTGGTGCCAAATTGCAGGTGCTGTTTTTTCAATTTTAAAATAAAGTGATGATTTCTGATTTCCGCTGTGGATGGTTATTTTTGCCGGGACTTGTATATTGGATTTTAATGTGTCGCCGTAAAATTTATTAAATTCCGCGGCTTTTATTTCCAATTCAGCTTGATATGTTTTTTCTTTATTGTTTTCTACTTTAGAAGGAAAAACAACAGTAACAGGAAGTTGTTCGTTATTTCTAAATTTGTTTTCACTCTGGTTATAAATATCGGTTGAGATAGCAGCACCTATGCCTAAAAACAGCAAGGCTAACCACACGTAATTCAGCATTAAGCAACTCCGTATGTTTTATTTTAGAACAGTAATTTCTTTATAAAACGGAAAAGAATGATTTCCATTTTTGTTTGCCACAATAATTCTTAAAATATGTTTTCCGGAAGTTACATCCGGAAGATTAATATTAAGGATATCTTCAGTAGGATCAAAAATATTTGATGCAACGTAAGATGAATCAAATTCTACTTGAATAGAATTAGGATCAATACCATGCTCATCTTTAATCTTAAAAGAAAGATTTATATTATTATTAGAAAAAAGAGAATCATTAGTAATCGAAGTAATTGACGGAATACCTGCAGCTAAATATCTGCACAATCCTCTAAAAATTCCCCAAGCTTCTATTTCATTATACTCCGGAATCTCTAATTTCTTGGCCTCAATATGGTGAGTATTAAAAGAACATTCAACTAAAATTGCAGGAATATCAGAATTTCTTAAAACAGAAAATCCTTGTCCAGGATAAATCCAATAATCAGAATAAGTACCATCAAATGAATTTAGACCGCCGGAATTCCGCATTGCATAAGATATATCTCTCTGAACATATTTTGCCAAATCGTGATTACATGGTTCATATTCGTAATCTGTTGGTTTTGCATGATAATAAGTTGAAGTATAGTTGGTTGAATGATCCCCTGACTTTCCCGGCGCATTATGATGGATACTAATAAATATATTAGAACCACTTGCGTTTGAAATAACCGATCTTTGTTTTAGCTCAACAGTTTGATCAGTAACTCTGGACATTTGAACAACTGCGCCGGCTTCTTGAAGAAAATTACGAAGTGCTAATCCGACTCTTAAATTTAAGTCAGCCTCAACAGCCTCGTCTTCAAATCCTTTATTTCGCCTGTCTTCCCCACCGTGGCCGGGATCTAAAAAGAATTTTATCCCTGTAAAATAATTTGAATACTTTTTAATAAACTCGGATTTTTTTACAGGTGATTTTAAATCGGAAGGAATTTCAAAGTATACATCTTTTCCGGCAGAACATCCGGCAATAATTACGGATACAAAAAATAAAAGAAGTAAAGCTCCCCTCAAATCATCCTCCAGTTTCTTCAAAGGCTTGTATTTCTTCTGAATCCAAAATAATTGCACTACTAAGATCAGATAATTCCGAGCTACCTGAATTTTCAACTTTATATTTTTTTAGATAACCTTGACGAATTTCTTCAAGTGTTTTTGCCTCTTCAACTTTTTTAATCAATCCGGTAATTGTAATTGAGAAAAAATTGTACGCCGAATCGGATGTGGATTTCTTCCCTTTTTTTACTTTACCTTGCTTTACAACGGTAAAACTTCCCGGAGCATCTAGTCGAATTGAATCATAAACTTCATTATCAGTATTAAAAAAAACATAAATATTTTTGTCTAGATATAAAAATGTTGTTGCAAATTGCGAAATATTCTCGTCATTAATATTTAATGCAAGTATACCGGCTTCCTGCGAAGCCAACTCAGCTTCTATAATTTCAATTTCTCTTATTTGATTAACAGTTTTTTGCATAAATCGTAACTTTCACAAAATAATATTCAATGTATTATAAAATCTATTGTAATTTTTTAACGACTCTCAATTTAAAGGTTTACGCTGAATATTACATAATAATTATTCAAATATTTTTAACGTGTGACTTACAAACATAAAAATAAATAGGGAACTTGCATAATTTAGAATTAAAAAAAATTCACCCAAAAGAAGTTATTCTTTTATACAATTTGTGGAGTTCATAGCGAACAAACACTTAGCACAATGATTAGTGTTTTTGTCGAAAGTTTGATGCCGAATATCATCAATCATCTCATTCAACTCTTCGCCGAATTTAGTTAAATCATTCCTTTTGAGATTAGTTACAACATTACTATCAGGATGTTTTATAAAAATTAACCTTAGCTCAAACTCTGTAACTCCCGGAAATAAATGTTCTAATATAAAAGCATAAAATTTAAGTTGGGTTATATATGCTAGTGATCTTTCTTCAATTTCATCTACTGCAATATCGTCGGTTTTATAATCCACAATAACTATTTTATCATTATCAATTATTAAGCGATCAATAATTCCGTAAAGTATATAGTCATTTCTTTTTACATAAACTTCAAATTCATTTTTGTAGTTCTTAAATGAGTGAACATAATTGAATGAGGATGAAGAATAAAACTTATTAAGGTCTTCAAGAATAAGACTAGATAATTCGTTCGCTTCTTTTTCCGAATACTTAAGGGAACTAAGTTCATCGCCTAACGAAGAAAATGCAAAATCTTTTATTCCGGAAATATCGATTTCCTTTTGAAGTATTTTGTGAATTACTCGTCCTTTTACATCGCCTAAATTTTTGTATAAATTTTCTTCTTGTGAATAATTTAATTTATCATCACCAATTATTTCTTCAGCAGAATTAAATTCATAATTCTGATAGTTTTTTGAATTCTTATCTTTGAACCAATTTTTATACTGATTCATTAAACTGCCAAATCCATATTCATAAGTAAGCTGATATTTTAGAGGACATTGTTGATAAACGGCAACTTTTGTGGCTGAAATAATTTCATTTTTTGGAATGTCTGTGATTGATTGTATTACTAATTTTTTCGCAATCGGATCGACTGGAATTTCTTTTTTATCAGTATAAACTTCTTTAATCTCTCTGGTAATGGGAACCTCTAGATGATACTGTTCATTCAGATTCTTATAATTTCCATTATCATTTTCTAAAATTGTAAGCTTACCGTCTATTTGAAAACTTTCATTGTCATAATTTAATTTCAATCCCTGATCTAATAATCCTAGAAAAGATTCTTTAGGAAAATTTCCGGACGAAGAAATTGTTGCTGAAATAAATAAATGATTTTTTGCACGTGTTATCCCTACATAAAACAATCTTTTTAGTTCTGCCAAATTTTTCTTTTCAAGAATTAACTGACTTATTCCATTTATCGGAGCATCTTCATACTCGGCAAAATAGTCCGAATTTAGAGGAAGTTTTGTTAACAGACCAAATTTTTTATCAACACTAATGCTTTTAGATTTAATTTTATCCGCGGAAGTACGTTCTTCACACTTGTACAGAAAAACAGCCGGATACTCCAAACCTTTTGATTGATGAAGTGTCATTATTTTCACAGAATTATTTTCATCTGAAACAGCAGCTTGCGATTCATCTTCAAAACCTTCAATAGATTCTTTAAGGAAATTCACGTAATCATAAAGTGTATTAAATCCCTGGGATGAAAAGCCGATAGTAACCTTTATCAATTTTTCCAGATTTGCAATTTCCTGTTCACCATTTGCCCTTGATGCCGCAACAGCTAAAATGCTAGATTCCTTTAGAATTTTTCTCAACATAAAAACTATGTCAACACTTCTAACTAGTTCAAGATTTTCGCTTAATAAATTGCTGCTCAAGATTTTTGTCGAATCCTTTTTTACATATTCCCTTAACTTGCTCCAAAACGTAAAACCTTTTTCCAAAGATATTTCATAAATCGTCGAATCAGAGAGGTTAAAAAACGGTGAGCGTAAAATTCCGACTAAGGCAGTATCGTTTTTACTATCAAGAAGGAATGAAAAATAATTATATATATCATAAATAATTTGTCTCTGATAAAAGCCCTTACCACCAATAATCAAAAAAGGAATTTTATATTTTACAAAAGTTTTTTCCAGCTCAGAAAATGATTTGCGCTTTCTGCAGAGAATCGCAATATCGCCATATTTGATTTCGTTACTAAGCTTTTCTTCATTTACTAATTTTAGAATACGTTTTGCAACTAATTCAGCTTCTTCCGATTCAATTTTTTCATCCTCCGCTTCACTTTGCTCAGATGCTAATAATAGTTCCACGCTTCCTTTAATTTCTTTGTAATCATTTCTCGCACAGACCAGATCGGAATGATTAACTTCATTAAACATGGTATTAGGATCTGAGAAAAGTCTTTGAAATAGTACATTAGTAAATAAGCAAAGTAATGGCGCCATTCTAAAACTATCAGGCAAAGATAATAATGATTTATCACCGGAAGTGGTTTTAATAATCTCTTTTGTTCTATCAAATACTTCAAGTTCTGCATCTCGAAACATATAAATACTTTGTTTCTCATCTCCAACAACAAAAAGATTTCCGTGATTTAAATAATCAAGGATCGGAAGGAAAACCCGGTATTGCAGTTCATTTGTATCTTGATATTCATCAATCATTATATATTGGTACTTCTCGCCCAATGCCTTTTTAACTTCATCGTTTAGCAGAATTTTTTGTGTGTTTAAAAGAATATCTTCATAATCTAAATAGCTATTTTCTCTTTTCTTTTCTTCATAAGAATTTAAAGATTTGTCCAGGAAATAGATAATATCTTTACCAAATACTGCAAGTTGTTTTTCAATTTGATCTGCATTCTCTACAAACCTTATTGATGAATAATCAGCAAAAAATTCCTCAACGTATTGAATTTCCTTAGCCAACAAATCTTTGAATTTTGCTGAAACATATCCCTGAGCTTTAACAGTATATTTTTGAGTTAAGGCAGTTTCTTTAATTTCATTTAGATTTTTAATTATTTCGGAAGAAGTATCGGAACTATCCAATTTTTCAAGAATTGGAATAAGTGGTAAAGCGACTTTATTTTCTTTTTTATCTGAGAGTATTTCAGAATTTATAACGTTAAAACATTGGATGAGTTTATGTTTACGCTTACTGAAAATTTCTATAAAATATTTATCAAATTGGTCCCTAAATAATTTAGAAATCTCCAATTCACCTTTTGAATAAATTTCATCTGCTAAACCAAGAACATTTTTTCTGTGTTTGACCAGAGAGATTAGCTGTTTTTCAAGTAAACTTTTCGAAGCAAAAATTCTGATTAAGATTTTAATTTTATCTGAATCATTTTCATCAACCAGAGAATCTTTAATAACTTCATCAACCGAAAGCTCTATTAGTTCATCGGATAAGTTTTCATCTATCGGAGAAAAATTTGCGTCCAAACCGGCTTCTACCGGGAACTCTCTTAATATATCAATGCAAAAAGAATGAATAGTTGAAATATTTGCAGAGACTAAATCTCTTCTTATTTTTTCAAGATTCCTCTTATAGTTTTGATCAGTGGCAGATTCTAGTTCTTGGTCAATGTTAGTCGCAATTTTTTTATAAAGTTCACTTGCCGCCTTATCAGTAAACGTAATAGCAGCAATATTTCGCAAAGGCAAATTTGTTTCAGTAGCAATTTTTAAATATCGCCTTGATAAAACAAATGTTTTTCCTGATCCCGCGTTGGCAGTAAGTGAAATATGTTGTTTAAAATTTAATGCTTCTGCTTGATGTTTGGTTAAAGAAGTCATTTAGAATTTACTTTCATGCAACTTTGTTTTTTAAAGAAGGAATTTCGATTTTAAATTTAGTTCCATTCTCGCCGGATTCAACCAATCTTATGTTCCCTTTAATTCCTTCAAGAAATCTTTTAGTTAACTTCAATCCAATTCCCATTCCTTTTACTTTGGTGGTAAAATTTGCTTCAAATATTTTTGATCGTACTTGTTCAGGAATTCCTCCACCGTCATCGGACACTGTAATTATAAAATGATCTTGTTCATATTGATTAATAATCTCAACATTTTTAGCTCCGGCTTGAATTGAATTTCTTATTAGGTTTATAAACATTCTTCTTACCTGAGATTTATCACCTTCAATTATCGCTTCGTCTATTTCAGTGTTAAACTTTATTTTTATTCTTTCTTCAATAAACAAATTTAATGTATCATTTATTATTGGAATCAAATCAATTTCTTCCAAATTATAATTCGGCATACGCGCAAACCTGGAAAACTCAGATGCGATTGTACTTAGGTTTTCAATTTGACTTAATATTGTAGTAGAAACCTTTTCGAATATGTTATCAAAGTTATCTCTTTTATCACGATATGAAACTATTAATTGTTGAACCGCTAATTTCATTGGTGTAAGAGGATTCTTAATTTCGTGAGCTACTTGTTTTGCCATTTCTTTCCAGGCATTTTCTCGTTCTAATTCAGCCAACTCAACTTGATTCTTTTTCAGTTCTTTGGTCATCATGTTAAAGCCGGTGATTAAATCTTTTATTTCTCCTATTTCTCTATTCTGTATTTCAACATTCAAATCTCCGTGAGCGACCGCCGAAGTTGCGTTTGTAAGTTTTCTTATCGGCGCGGATATTCTATTTGCCAACATAGTGCTTAGCAATATTATAATAAGTGTTGCAAATGAATAAATCCCAAAAAGGAATACATCAATGTCTATAACTGAAAACGTTAATCTAACTTTATTGAATGCGTCGTTTACACCCAAAATAAATTCACGTCCATTCAAATTAATTTTTTTATAGTACGCATCGTAAATAAAATTATCAATTTTCTCCTGAGTTAGATATTCTCGGTAACTTAAATAATTCATCTCGTAATAAACTTCAGGGTCAAGTTTATTATTAAATAATCCCGCTTTATAATATTGATCTTTAGAGTTATAAATTTGATTTGCCATATCATAAACGGCAAACGATATTCCCAAATCTTTGCCGGCGTTATTAAATGCAATTGCATAATCGGAAGTCTTATTCTCTTTAACCTCCTCGTTAATATGTTTTTCTACATATCTAGATCTTTCACTCAATTCGTTAAATATTGCATCTTGACTTCTTTGTTTAACTACTTGTCGATTATAAACCGCTAGAATAACAACAGGCAAAATTGAAATAAAAAGAAAAGCAATTAATAACTGGGCCCTAAAACTAAACTTTAAATTGCGAAGATTGAACAATAAGAGTAAGAAAAGTAAAGCTAGAATTATTAGCGTATGAACAATAAATATCTTGAAGAAATTAAATAATTCCCACGAAATACTTTTTTCTTTAAGTGAAACTGAAATAATTCTTTCAGATCCATTGTTGTCAGTCTTTACAATATATGTGGTAAAATTTATTCCGTTTAACGGAAGAGTTATCCATGCTTCATTATCCGGCGATAAATCTCTATTTAAAATTGGTTTTATTTGATCTCTTGAAGGATAAATATCCCCGAAAACTTGAACAAGTTTCTTGTTAGAAAATTCAAATATTTTCAATCTCTTTACATCTATAACCGAATTAATAATATTACTGTTAGACTCCAGAAAATCCGGAATATTTATAGCACCGAGATTTTGCATATTAAAGCTGATGGAAGCTGAAATATAGCCTACTAAAACACCTTCGTCTTCGATTGGAATAATTCCGGTGAACGTCCTATTTATTGAGTTTTCTGTTGCCCCGGCTTCTAAAATTAGAGGTTTATCAGTAGAAACTTTATTAAAATTTATTTTGGGTTTTGTATCATCATTTATACCGACTTCAAAACCACCTACCTTTTTGCGGTTTCTATCATAGATGGTAATTGAAGAACCTAAAGATTCTTTTTGAAGTGAACTTTTACTCCAGATTAAAAATGCGGTTGCGTCAAAATTAGCATTATGATTTGCAAAAGTATAAGCCAAGTTATTATCTGCAGCGGCGGATTCAAGTGTTTCTGAAATCAAAAATTTCAACAAGTTATCATTAGATCGATTGATTTCTAATGCCGTTGTTTTTAGCGATGTTTTTTCAAGCGAAACATTAAAATAGTTCATCAATGTTATAACTATAATGGATGCTACAAGTGTTATAAAAATAAAATTGTAAACCGATTTTATTCCGGAGTAATAAATTCTAAAAAAGAGAATTACTAGTAATAGTACAAATACAAATCCTAAAAACGGTGTGATAAGTGGTTCATGTTGATTTAGTATAAACAAGTAACTGAGCACTTCAAATAAAATGAACGAGGAGAGTATGTAAACTCGAATTGTTCTTTTATTTTTATACGATAAGAATCCGAAAAGATATACAAGTAATCCTATAATAAATAAAACAGCCGAAACTCCAAGCATCAACATACTCATATTCATAATCATTGAGGGCAGGTTAGGAAGTAAGTTCGGTTCTTTAAAGTATCGTAAAGTAGAATCAAAAATCACACTTTTTATTGAGGCGCTTAAACCTCTTATCGTTAAAAATATAATAAATGATACCGGAATGAATAACAAAGAGAATTTCAAAAGGTTGTACTTTTGAGAATGTTTTTTCCGTGTTATAAAATCAATTAAATATTTATAACCGATGATACAAATTAGTAGGAAGAAAAAATTAGTGATAAAAAATTCAATTGGTGATTTTACAATTCCGCCTGCAAAGATTGAGGAAAAGTAAGCAGGGTCAACTAATGCGCCATCTAAAAAAGTGGATGGGATTCCCACATAAAATAAAATAATTCTGAATGCAATTAAATATGTTGAAAGAATCAGAAACTTGACGCTACGGTATTTTAGTTCGCTGAAATCTTTTCTAAATCCGAATATTACTAATAAGAAACCAAGTACAGCTAACAAAGACTGGATTTTACCGGCATCTTCATAAATTAAACTCAAGTTAGAGTCTATTGTCGGCTTAAAAAAACTTACTTCGCCAATTTTATGTTTATAATTATTTAACAGCGCAAAAGAATATTGTCTACCGTCTTTTGATCCTTCTGAAAATTGTGAATAATCAACTTTAACCTGTGTTAAAAATTTATTTGATAAATCCTGTGAAAAATTAATTTCCTTATAGTAATGATTTTGAAGTTTGTAATTCCTCTCGAGCGGTAAACTTACAACAAAATAAAATTGATCATTCTCAATCAAAACCGTATCGGTAACTGTTAGGTATGAAACTAAATTAGAGTTGTAAAAATGTGTTTCTCCGGCCGGATAAGCGAGCGGTAAAATGTCATTCTGAGGTACTGCTATCGATTCATTCCACGCGATTAACTTTCCGTTTGGCGCAAGAATTTCTAAAGACAACCCATTAAACTCATCTCCGTTTACTAGTTGTATTAAAGCGCCATAGGAATTATTTCTTGGATTTAAGGTTTTTCTTAACTCTGATTTTAGGAAATCTTTTTTTGATAAAACAAAAGTTTCCTTAGTCGAAAAAGAAGCGGTAATTAAGTTTTCAATCTGAGTTATTTTAGCTGATAATGATTCAGACCAATGTGCACGTTTATATTCGATTAAGCGAGGAGTAATAATTCCCGTTAATAATATAAGGATGATAATAAAAAAGACGATAGCAAAATATTTCCTATCGCCTCTTAAGTTCAAACGATTTTTTTTTGTTTCAGTCAATTGTTATCTGAGTAATTTTCCAAGTATTTCCAACTTTTTTTAATGAGATATAAACTTGAGCCGCATCTCGCTTCCCTTTGTACTCGTATTTGTATGAGCCAATAGCAAATGGATTTATTTCATCCGTTTGGATCCTAGAATATTTGAATGAAATAATATGATAAACTTTGAAGAAGTCTTCCAAAACATAATATGCTTGATTAGAACTATAATATCCGCTTACACCGTTAGAAAGGTTAAGATATGTTTGTGAGCTTAAAGAATTGACTAGCGAATTTACATCACCGGTTTTTATACCGTTCTCAATATTGCTAAATAAAGATTGAAGATTTTCTTTCGGTTGAAAATTTTGAGTACGGGTATTGGATTCCTGACCCGATGAAACATTGTTCAAAAGAAAAAGGATTAAAAATATAATTAATATGTGAATAGTCTTACGCATTTATTTTATACCAATAATTTAAATAATTATTTCAATGAAATCTATAAAAACTTAATTACACTAAAATTGTCGCTAAAAAAAATTAATGCCGCTTGTGGGGCGGCATTATAAAATTACTTCCGATTCTATCTATTATGAATTGTTTTATCAATTGGTTTTCTTACCGAATCAGTTTTTTTCGCTTTCAAATCAGTATTACCTTTTACTAGCTGAAAAGACCAATCAAAGACAATTCTATCATTTGTCATTGATTTAATTCTGACCTTTGCATAATGATTGTCCCAAGTCCATATCACATAAGTATGTCCAACTATTGCCGGAGCATCTTTAGTTGTGGACCAACCGGAAGTTGGTGCATAAGGAATATCATAAATATCTGTCGTGGCTCCCATATCTTGAATATCACTATCGCTCCAGACGTCTAAATAAAAGTCTCCATTATAATTTTCAAAGAAAAAATCCGAGGTCTTATCATCGTAAGGAACGGTATTATAATTATTGAACGAAAAGCCGGCATTATCGGGGAATTGTCTATAGTCAAATATTGACTGATTAAATCCTTCCGGCCTTGGTGTAGTATAAGCTTCATCATAACTTAAATCACTTTCATTTCCGTTATAATCATAAGCTGTTACTGCATAATAATATGTTGATCCGTTTGTTGCACCATAATCAACGTAGTAATCATTTTGCGTAGAGCCGATAAGTGTATATTTACCATCATAGGAATAGCTGTAATAAACATTATAACCTGCAACATCACTTTCATGATTATTATTCCAGGATATATCAACTCTGTTATCGCCGTTAAGTATTTGTAAACCGGTCGGTGCGGATGGTGGAGTTGTATCAACAGTTGTAAAATTATCAAATTTATTACAAGCGCTTAAAACAAACATTAATACTATCGGTAATAAATATTTTATACTTCTTTTCATTTTGGTCACCTTATTAGAATAAATTAAATTCTAATTCAGTAGTCCAAAATAAATGCCACAAAATAAGTACGATTTTAAGCTAAAAATAAGGATTTTTGCAATAATTGGTGTCTTCTTTTATATACAAAATGTACAATAAAAATTGCAACAGTTAAATTTCCGAGACTTCTCCTTCTAAATAGATCTTTTTCTTATTTATAACTCCTAGAGCTCTACCAGTCATTAATTTCTTATTAAAAGGAGAATTTTTTGATTTACTTTTTGTAGAAGCTAAGTCATAAGTCCATACATCTTCTGTATCTAATATGGTAATATTTGCCTCAGCGCCTTCTACTATTTGCGGAATTTGCAAGTTTAAGATTCTTCTGGGATTTATAGCCATTTTTTGAATTAGTTCTTCAAGGCTTAGTACTTTTTTATGATATAATTCTGTTAATGCTAGTCCGACTTGAGTTTCCAGTCCTAAAATTCCATTTGGTGCAAGTTCAAATTCAGCTTCTTTTTCTTCGGGTGAGTGTGGTGCATGATCGCTAGCGATACAATCGATGGTTCCATCCTTCAAACCCTTTATAACTTCATCCACATCGGCTTGAGTTCTTAGCGGAGGATTCATCTTTGTATTTGTATCATAAGTTTTAACTGCATCATCAGTAAGAGTAAAATGATGTGGAGTAACTTCTGCGGTTACACTAATTCCTTTATTCTTAGCTTCGCGAACCATTTGAACAGAATTTTTTGTACTGATATGTGCAATGTGAACCTTACCTCCTGTATATTCCGCCATTAAAATATCTCTAATTACAATAAGATCTTCTGAAACAGAAGGAACCGGCGGCAGACCCAATAAAGTAGAATTTATACTTTCGTTCATTGCACCACCTGCAAGAGATTCATCCTCACAATGTTCAATCACAGGAAGATTATACATTTTTGAATATTCTAATGCTCTACGAAGAATTGAAGCAGTTTTGATCGCGACACCATCATCAGAAAATCCAACGGCACCAGCTTCATACAATTCCGCCATAGGAGAAATGTATTCCCCTTTTCTCCCTAAAGTTGCAGCTCCAACAACAAATACATCTACAATGTGATTTTCGGATTGCTTTTTTATTAAGGAAATAACTTCAGAAGAATCTATAGCTGGTTCGGTATTCGGCATACAAGCAATTCCGGTGAATCCTCCATTTGCAGCACAATTACATCCAGTAATAACAGTTTCTTCATCTTCTCTGCCAGGTTCTCTTAGATGAACATGCATGTCAAAAAATCCAGGAACAATTATTTTTCCGGCAAGATTATATTCTTTTGCATCTTTTTTATCATCAGAAGAGAGATTATCAATCTTAGATATTTTTCCATCTATAATTAGAACATCAACTTTATCTATTTTCAAATTTTGATCAGGATTATTTATCCCTACATCTTTTAAAATAATTTTCATCTAAATTCCTATTAATTAAGAGTTCCTAATAAATATAAAACCGCCATTCTTACAGCAACACCATTTGTAACTTGTTTAAGAATAATTTGCTGTAACCCGTCCGCGACTTCTGAAGAGAGTTCAACTCCTCTGTTTATAGGCCCGGGATGTAATATTAAAACATCTTTACCATTTTTATCAAGACGTTCTTGCGTAATTCCAAAATATCTTGAATACTCTCTTATTGAAGGAAAATACTCACGTGCTTTTCTTTCAAGTTGAATTCTTAAAACGTTGAGAACATCATTCTCTTGAATGGCTTCATCAATATTGTGGATAACATTTACACCCAAATCTTCTATATATTTAGGCACCATTGTAAGTGGCCCGCAAACAGATACTTGGGCACCCATAGATTTTAGTCCGAAAATATTAGAAAGCGCGACACGACTATGCGCAACATCTCCAACAATACAAACTTTTAGTCCTTCCAGTTTTCCCAATTTTTCACGTATGGAATACATATCCAGAAGAGCTTGAGTTGGATGTTCATGAATTCCATCGCCTGCATTTATAATATTTGCATCACAAATTTTTGTTAAAAACAAAGGAGCACCTGCGGCCGAATGGCGAACAACAACCATGTCAACTTTCATCGCTTCAATATTTTTCATGGTGTCCTTGAAAGTTTCTCCTTTTGCAACGCTACTGGAAGAAACTGCAAAGTTTACCGTATCGGCAGAAAGCCTTTTCTCTGCTAACTCAAACGAGATTCTTGTCCTGGTTGAATTTTCATAGAAAAGATTTACAATTGTTTTGCCTTGTAAGGTTGGCACTCGTTTAATTGGTCGCTCAAGAACTTCACGGAATGTTGTTGCGGTATCTAAAATTAGTTGTATATCTTCTTTAGGCACACCCCGGAGGCCTAATAAATGACGACTAGATAGAGGCATATTTTTCTCGAATTTTTAGTTTAGTTTTCTTTTGTATCAATCAAATAAATAGCATCTTCACCATCAACTTCAATCATTTTTACCTTAATTTCTTCATCGATTGAAGTTGGGATATTTTTGCCTACGTAATCGGCTCTAATGGGAAGTTCCCTATGACCGCGATCTACTAATACAAAAAGCTGTATAGAAGTTGGGCGGCCTAGATCCATAATCGCATTCATTGCTGATCTTACAGTTCTTCCCGTATATAAAACATCATCAATAAGAATTATATCTTTTTCATTTATATCAAATGTAAAATTTGAAACGGAAACTTCGGGCTGTTTAAGTCTTGTACGAAAATCATCACGGTAAAGAGTAATATCAAGAACTCCAAGCGGTAACTCAATACTTTCAATTTCTTTTATTTTTTCGAATATTCTATTCGCAAGAAATTCGCCCCGTGTTCTCATTCCCATTAGAACAAGATTCTTAGAGCCTTTATTTCTTTCCAGGATTTCGTGAGAAATACGAGTTACTATTCTCCGAAGACCTGTTTCATCTACTATTTTTGATTTTATGTTCATATACAAAAAAGCCTCCTAGACAAATTGCCGTGGAGGTTTGCTTTATTATTAAATCTATTTTTTATCATTTTCGTCCTTTTCCATCTCTCGGATAGAATTAAAGGTTAATTAATTTAAATTAAACTTAAATGAAATATCTACAAAAGTAAAGTTATTTTTTTATTCAATAGCATTCATAAAAAAAAGGGATTGCTTATTCAACAATCCCTTCTTAAAAACTTAGTTAAACAAATTGATTAATTCATTACTTTGAATTCAATTCTTCTATTTAACCCTCTGCCTGCAGCTGTTTTATTTGTAGTTATAGGATTAGATTCGCCATAACCGGCAGTTGTAAGTCTATCGGCAGAAACACCCTTAGCAACTAAGAAATCTTTAACTGCGTTAGCTCTCTCAAGAGAAAGCTTTTGGTTATATTTTTCAGAACCAATATTGTCTGTATAACCTTGAATTTCAACTTTAGTATCAGGATGAGTTAATAAGATTTCAGCTGCGTTGTAAAGAATCGGTAAAGATTCCGGTCTTAATGAAGCTTTATTGAAATCGAAATTAACACCGATCAAGACCCAGTTTGAAGGAGCTGCAGTAGCAACTGATTGATGTTTCTTAACAATATCTTCTATACGATTGTAATCAACTTCTGTAGGTTGAGAAGCGTATTTTTTAACGATATCTTCAATTTTATTATAGTCAATTTTAGCATTTAAACCATCATATAAGTCACAAAGATTAGATTTTTCGCCTTTACCGAAGTAGTAAAGAGCACCTAAGTCAAATGTCATGTAACTATCTTGCAGACCGCCTAAGATACCATTTCCAATTGTACCATAAGCACCATCAAATTGTGTAGTTGACACAGTATGATAGCCTAATTCTGATTTAAGTTTCCAATTTTCTCCAACTCTCCACTCAGCACCGAATATCAAATTCATTTGATAATCCAAATGTGATTTGTTTAACTTAGCAACCGGGGAACCTGTAATTGAGTTTGAATATCCACCCAGTCCAACTCCTAAGTACGGAGAAATAGGTTCACAAGGGACAAAATAGTATAACAAGTCGAAATTAGCCTCCAACACGTTATTTTTAATATTATCTCTTGTATCTTTCAAGAATATATAATTACCTTCCATCCTAACGCCTACATGTTCAGAAAAATTTCTCTGAATAGAAAGGAAACCACCATATTGGGTTCCTAATTTATCATTAGAATAGGTATTAAAACTGATATATCTTGGATAAGTTATACCGAATCCAAAACTCCAGCTATCCTTTGCCAACCAGCCATATTTTGATGACTGAGCAAATGAACTACCCAGCATTAAAACTGTCAAGAGAACAGTAAATGCAACAAACGATTTTTTCATACGCCTTCCCTCTTACTTTATATGTTTGATTTAGAAAATTTTAGTTCTATGCTAAGCTTTTTTATTCAATTAATTAGACACGTCAAATACATATCTAATTTCTTATGAGATAAGATATTATAAATTGTGAATAAATACAATAATTTTTGTTGTTAAATGATTTATCGCAAGTTCTTGTTATTATGAGCGATGCCTCTTTTTTTGGAAATTATAGATAAACAATTTATCTTAACTATTAAGAAAATAAAAATTTATAACATTTTCAAGTTTTTTTCTACAAACGGGGTGTAGCGCAGCCCGGTTAGCGCGCTTCGTTCGGGACGAAGAGGTCGGGAGTTCGAATCTCCCCACCCCGACTTTTAGATTTTTTCTTATCTTTTATTCCAAATCTTTTAATCATAACTTTAGAGGATTTAATCAAATGGCACAAAATCACTCTTTTGATATCGTTTCAGAAATTGATTTCCAAGAAGCTGATAATGCTGTTAATCAAGCGCTTAAAGAAATCCAGCAAAGATACGACCTAAAAGATTCTCATACTGAAGTTGTGCTGAATAAAAAAGAAAAGAATATTTCCATTAACTCAAGAGATGATTATTCCCTAAAAGCTACTATTGATATTTTACAAACAAAATTTATTCGCCGTGGTATTTCTGTAAAAGCATTAAAATTAGAAGAACCTGAAACTGCTTCCGGTGGAAGGATAAAACAAATAATTTCTCTGCAAAGCGGCATTTCTAAAGAAAATTCAAAGATCATCACAAAACTAATAAAAGACTCAAAATTAAAAGTTAGCGCTCAAATTCAGGATGAACAGGTAAGAGTTCAAGCTCCAAAAATTGATGATCTTCAAGCGGTTATGAAAATTGTAAAAGAAGCTGATTTAAATTTCCCCACTCAATTCGTAAACCTGAAATAGTTTTTTACCCTGCGTAAGCTTTTCTTAATTTCTCTTTTCCTAAAGAGTTAACAATTGAAAACTCTTCTTCCGCTACGTTTTCGATATCTCCGTAATATTTATTTTCCACGCTATCTTTCTGAGAATTAGCTTTTATAAGTTCAGAAGATAATACTTCCAAATTACTTACTACTAAATTTCTCTCATCTTCTTCATCAACTCGCCCTTCTAATATATATGGCCCCATAGACATTGTTTTTTCAGCAACTTGGTTATAAACACGCGGAAAAATAACCGCCTCAAATGTTCCGGTTAAATCTTCTAAAGAAAGAAATTTCATAATATCGCCTTTCCTGGTCTTTATTCTTTTTGAAGCTATATACCAACCTATCATTTTAATATTTTTTCCTCGATAATTTTTCATATTCTCTGATTTTATAATTTCCGGCCGTGCTATAATTTTATGATAAAAATTTAATGGATGTCCGGTTACCATAAAGTTAAAATATTCATATTCATATCGGCAACGTTCGGCAACACTATAATTTTTATCAGTCTTTATTTTTTTTTCTAATGAAAAAACCTCAGAAATGAAAAGATCATTATATAATTGATCATGAATTTTCAATTTATTCAGATAAATATCCAGAGTTCTCATTAATGTAGGACGAGTTTGTTTTAAGCAATCCATAGCACCGCACTTAATAAGAGAAGAAGTCTCTTCATACGCAAGTTCTGTTCTAATTAGAAAATCGGGAAGAGAAATATACTTTCCGTTTTCTTTCCGCTCTTCAACAATTTTATCGATGGAATTGGCGGAAAGATTTTTTATTGTCATTAGGCCAACCCTAATATATTTTCCAATTCCGGTATATTCGTAATTACTTCTGTTTATGCACGGAAGTTTTATAATCAATCCCATTCGTTTAGCTTCTTGAATGTAAACCGCCGCAGAATAAAATCCCCCGCCGTTGCTTATAACACTTGCTATAAATTCGGCGGGATAATGAGTTTTAAGATATGCCACCTGGTATGATAGTAAAGCAAAAGATGCACTATGAGCCTTGCAAAAAGAATAACCGGCAAACGATTCAATCTGTCGCCAAAGTTCTTGACCTTGTTCATCCGTTAATCCTTTTGAAGAACATGAAAAGAAGAACCTATCTTTAATTTGTTTCATTGCCTGATGTGAGCGCATTTTGCCGCTCATTGCACGCCGTAATAAATCGGCTTCTTCCAAAGTAAGCCCGGCTATATGATGAGCAATTTTAATAACATCTTCCTGGTAAATCATAACACCGTATGTTTCGCCAAGATATTTCTCCATTCCAGGTAATAAATATATACGCCTTGCGGGATCTTTATGCCTTTCAATAAATTCTCTCATCATTCCGCTCTCAGCAACGCCCGGACGAATAATTGAACTAGCAGCCGTCAGCATTTCAAAAGTGTGAACATCTAACTTTCTTAGCAACGAGCGCATTCCAGGAGATTCAATATAAAAACAGCCTATTGTGTTCCCTTCACGAATAAGTTGGTTTGTCGCTTCATCTTTAAACAGCATTTCAAAATCAAAAATATCGAATCCAACACCGTTCTTCTTCCTGGGAATAGGCGGATAAAGCGTTTGTATATTAAGATTTTCCCGCCACTGTTCAGGAACATCATAATATAGAGTAGTTTCAATATTTTGCTTTTTAATCAGCTTCATAAACATATAGTGAACATTTGAGCACTATATATTTAGTAGTTTTTCCGTTAAAATGCAATACAAGAAAAATTTGAGCATGAGAAATTAAATAATTAAGATACTGTCAGGTAAGAAAAGTCGGAGGTGAAAAATGTTAGCAGCAGATGAATTTGAGTGGATGTGCCAATACTGCGGAGAATTAAACGGTGTTATAGTTGATTTGACAGTTAACGGTAAGCAGGATTTTATAGAGGACTGCAGAGTTTGCTGTAAACCAAACAGAATTATAATTACAAAGGATGAAGAAGATAATATATTTATAGAAAGCAGACCAAGCGATGAATAAAATATTCAACGCGGAACGTCTGTTAAATAGATTCTCCCCCGAATAAATTTTAGTTAAAAATAAATTTAACTAAAGGACTGAAATTTACCTTTAGTAAAAATCAGTCCATTATCATTCTTAAAAATGATGAGCTGTCCTCGTCGTCGTCATGAGCTTCTTCTTCGTTATTTTGTTTTTGTGCTTTATCTTTAGCCCAATTATAACGTGAAGCATCAAAATTAAAACCGCTTTTAGGTGTTTCTTTGTTTTCCTTTGGAGTTTCATCTAAAGAAGACTTAGGCTTTTTAACTCTCAATATAGTTGGAACATCAAGATCTTCAGTATTTACTTCACTATTATTTTGTAAAAAACTAAATCCGCCTCTAAATAGATCAGGATCTTTTTGCTGCGGCTGCTGAACAGGTTTTGAAGTAGATTTGGCTGCAAAACTAACTGCTGCTCCATCAAAACCGGTTGCAATTACAGTATAAGAAACATAATCATTCATTTCTTCTTTTCTAACACAACCGAAAATAACATTAGCTTCTTCTCCGGCAGCTTCAAAAATAACGTTGTTACCTTCATTAATTTCCTGCATGGTAAGATTACTTGATCCGGTAACATTTAGAAGAACACTTTTTGCACCTTTTATATTTATACCTTCAAGCAAAGGACTAGAGATAGCTTTTTGAGCTGCTTCAATTGCACGGTTTTCGCCGCTTGCAATTCCGCATCCCATTAAAGCTTCACCGCTTTGATTCATTACAGAACGAACATCGGCAAAATCAACGTTGATTAAACCTTCAACGGTTATGATATCCGCTATTCCTCTTGTAGCTTCATAAAGAACTTCATTCGGTTTGTCGAATGCTGCAAAAGCATTTATGCTTTTATCGAGGATGCTTAAAAGTCTTTCGTTAGGAATAACAATTAAACTATCAACATGCTGTTTTAATTCTTGAATTCCTTGTTCGGCATTAAGCATTCGCTTTTTACCTTCCCAACGAAAAGGCTTTGTAACAATACCCACAACCAAAGAGCCAATACTTCTTGCAATAGATGCAATTACCGGCGCGCCACCGGTTCCGGTACCGCCGCCCATTCCTGCAGTAACAAAAACCATATCACTTCCGGAAAGAACTTCGGCAATTTTTTCTCTATCTTCTTCCAATGATTTTTTACCGATCGTTGGATCTGCTCCGGCTCCGAGTCCTCTGGTAATCGCAGTTCCCACCTGTATTTTATGAGTAGCACTACTGCTGTTCAGAACTTGAGCATCGGTGTTAACAGCTACGTACTCAACACCAACTAGACCGCGCTTTATCATACTTTCGATGGCATTACAACCACCCCCACCAACACCGACTACTTTTAGTACTGCCGACATCGGTTTGCCCCTATCGATTGTTGCAAATCGCGACATAATTAACCTCCTAGTTATGGATATTATAATTCATCAAAAAACTGTTGTACTCTTTTCATAAAAAAGGAAATTTTATTTTTCCCTTTTTCTTTCTTTGGTTTTATTAAAACCTGATACTCACTTGATTTTCCACCCGGAATTCCTCTTATTAATCCGGCTACTGTGGCAAACTCAGGGCTCTCAATTTCGTTCGACAAACCTTCCCCGAGTTCCTGCGGAACACCTATTCTTGTAGGTAGGCCAAAGACTTCCTCAGCCAGTTCAGTACATCCTTTTAATAGAGAACCGCCGCCGGTAAGAACTATCCCGGCTTTAATTTTATTTTTGAATCCCGCACTTCTAATTTCGTTATCAATTAAGCTAAATAGTTCATGCATTCTTAAACTTATTATTTGAGTAAGAAGGCTAATAGGAATTTTGGTATTTCCTCTTGCTCCAACTCCTCTTATTAAAATATCCTCATCTTTAATAATAGCGCCTTCCGTAGCATAGCCATATTCTTTTTTAAGTTTCTCCGCTTCCTCAGTTACAACGCCTAAAGATTCTCTAATATCATTTGTAACCTGGTTACCGGCTACACCAATTACTTTTGTATGCTTAATTGCCTTATTATGAAATATTGCAATATCTGTTGTTCCGCCACCTATATCTATTAAAGCTACGCCAAGATCTTTTTCACTCTCTTCAAGAACCGAGGAACTGGAAGCAATCGGTTGTAAAATATAATCTTGAACTTGAAGCCCTGCTCTTTCTACAGATTTTTTGATATTCTGAATAGCCGGAATAGATGCTAAAACAATATGATTAGTAGCTTCTAATCGAGAACCCGACATTCCGATTGGGTTTTCAATACCCGCCTGGTGATCAATTGAAAATTCCTCGGGAATTATATGTAAAATTTGTCTATCAGAAGGAATCCTAATTGTCCTTACATCTGCTTCTAAACGATCCAAATCAGCTTTTGTAATTTCTTTTTCTTCGCTGCTTATTGTAATGTAATTTCTATGGCGAATACTGGTTATATGTTCTCCGGCAACACCAACATTAACAAGATTTATTTCTATTCCCGCGCGATTTGATGCGATAGATATTGCCTCTTTTATGGCTTCGGCAGTTTTACCGATATTAGCAACCAGTCCTTTATGCAAACCTTCCGAAGGTGCTACACCGAAACCAAGAATGTCGATTATATTTTCATCGTCGTTCTTTTCGGCTATAACAGCACACACTTTTGTAGTTCCTAAATCCAGACCTGTAATTATATTTTTTTTCATTCACTCAAACCTGTTTTTTCGACACTGCCAAGAAAAATTTCATTGGCAAATCTTAAGTCGATATATTCACTCTCATCCATTAAATTATTTTGATCAGACATACTTTGCCACATTATATCAAGATAAACCATTTTTTTTGCGGCTTCACCTCTGCCAAATATTACAGGAGGTTTCACTCCTGAAAAACTTAAAATTATATCTCCGCCATCTCTTAAATTTATTTCCGAAAGATGTTTCAATAAATCTTTATTAGCTAATTCTGCTGCATCAATAATTTTGAATGCTTCAACAAGATCATCATTCTTTAAAACATTTAACGAAGTTACTTCTTTTTCAATATGCGGATTACTTATTACCGTTAAATCCTGAAATTTTGAGTTGGATAATAACGGCAGAACTTCAAAATTTTTTGTAATAAACTTCGGCTCATTCTTCGTTAACAATACAGCTTGAATAGATTTTTCTTCGATTTCAATTTTCACTAATCCGTTACCGGCATTTTCAACGTCTGCGTTTTTAACATAAGGGTGCTTCAGCATTCTGTCTTTTATTACAGGCAAAGTTAAATTCTTGTATTCAGTCGGCTCATTTAAGTGAGCAAAAATTTTATAATCATTAGAAGAAAGTAATTTATTACCCGTAATCTGTATCATGCTTATTTCTCCGTTTGTCTTTTTTCTATTGGAAGAAAAAGTTAGATAAAGCAAACACGAAATTAATACAAGAAAAAGAATAGTTCCTAATATTTTACCGCGTTTTTCGTGCATCTTAATTATTTTTTTAAACTCTCAACAAACTTTTCACCATATTTCCAAATATCACCAGCGCCCATTGTAATTATTATATCATTCTCTTTTTTTATCTCATTCAATTTTGCAGGAATATCATTTTTATTCTTTACATAAATTACATTTTTATGTCCGAATTTTTTTGCAATATCGGCAATCAACTCGCCGCTTACGCCTTCAATAGGTTCTTCTCTTGCCGGATAAACATCGGTACAAATAAAAACATCGGAGTTTAAGAATGATCTTCCGAATTCTTGATAAAAATCTCTCGTTCTAGAAAATAAATGCGGCTGAAAAACAGCAACTAATCTTCTGTCCCAACCTGCTCTTATGCCGGCCAATGTTGCGCTAGTTTCTGTTGGATGATGTGCATAATCATCAATTACTAAAATTTCTTCGTTATATTTAATTTCAAATCTTCTATAAACTCCTGAGAAAGATTCCAAAGCTTTTTTGATAACACTGAATTCAATTCCCAACTCTTTGGCTACACAAACAGCAACTAAAGAATTTTTAACATTATGAATTCCGGGAATCTTTAGATTTATTGACCCAAGCTCTTCACCTTTATATTTTACAGTGAACTTGCTTGAAAATTCAGTATGTGAGATATCAACAGCTCTTATATCGGCTTGTGTTGTCAATCCATAAGTAAAAATCTTTTTGTTTATATGCGGAATAATATCTTGCAAAGCAGGTTCATCCAAACATAAAATTACAAACCCGTAAAATGGAACCTTGTTAGCAAATTCAATAAAAGCAGATTTGATATCTTCCAAATCTTTATAAGTATCAAGGTGTTCACTCTCTAAAGTTGTTATAGCAGCAATTGTTGGAGTCAGCTTTAAAAATGTTCGATCAAACTCATCTGCTTCCACAACAATAAACTCACCGTTACCAAGTCTAGCATTAGTTCCGCCGAGTCCGCTAAGCTTTCCGCCAACAATAATAGTAGGATCAATATTACCTTCAGTTAGGGTTAATCCAACCATAGAAGTTGTTGTAGTCTTCCCGTGGGTTCCGGCAATCCCAATTCCGTATTTCATACGCATACATTCTGCAAGCATTTCCGAACGTTTTATAATCGGAATGTTTCTTTCAATAGCGGCTTTAACTTCCGGATTATCTAATGTAACGGCCGAGGAATAAACAAGAACATCAGCATCTTTAAGATTTTCGCCGGAATGTCCTTCATATATAGTCATACCCAGTTCACTTAAGCGTTTTGTAATATCTGTAAGTGCTCTATCCGATCCGGAAATTTCAAATCCTTGATTAAGAAGAATTTCTGCAATTCCGCTCATTCCAATCCCGCCAATACCAACAAAATGAACTTTTTTAATATTCTTGAACATCTACTTTCTTTCCAATTCTTCTTTTAATTTTTGAAATTCTGCAACCAGTTCAGCTTGATTTTCATAATCATAAGGACGAATAATAATGGGCCTTTTTCTATTAGCAATCTTAATTCTAACTAATCTAAAAGCTCTATTTTTTTCACGTCTTTTTGGTCTTCCTATCTTAACCTGAATAATATCTTTAATAGAAAAACTTTTTGATTTAAATCTGCTAAAAAAAGATATCTCCTCATCAGTAATCTGCATGTATTTGTTTTTATACAAATTATATAAAAGGCTTACCAATGATATAAGGACAATCATTCCAAAGAAATAAATAATCGGGTCTTTAGTAATCAACTTAAAAGAGTTCTCAACAAACTCACCTCTAATAATGATATACAAACCGAACACAACGAAGTATATAATTGTCGATTGATAATAAAACGACATATTATATTTGAAAATTCTTTTTTTCTTTTCGCTGTTTTCTGCCATTATACTTGCGCCAATTTTATAGCTCGCTCGGCAATTATCTCTGCTGCCTCAGGTTTACTAATTAGTTTAGCTTTTGCTTTTAATGTTTCAAGCATTTTCCCATCATTAATTGTATTAACTACCGAGTTAAATAATTCATTGTTAATAATTTTATCTTCGATTAAGATAGCTGCATTTTTATCAACTAAAGATTTTGCATTAAAATATTGGTGATTCTCCGCAACATTAGGAGACGGAACTAATATTGATGGAATTCCTAATACTAAAATTTCAGCAATAGTTGTAGCACCGGCTCTTGCCAAGAGTAAATCGCAAGCTGAATATGCAAGATTCATTTTATCAATGAATGCCCGTACAACTATTTTATCGGATTGATACTTTTTGCATTCCTCATAATAATTTTTCCCGGTCTGCCAGATTATTTGAATACCAGTCTCTTCAAATTTTTCGATAGAATTTATAACAGCGTTGTTGATTGATCTGGCACCTAAACTTCCACCTAATATTAGTAACGTTTTCTTTTCCGGATCAAGTCTAAATTCTTTTTTCGCTTCTTCCTTACTTATGTTTGTTAAACTCCGGCGAACAGGATTACCGGTTAACATTAGTTTATCTTTTTTACTAAAATATTTTTTTGAGTCTTCGAAACTAATATGAATTTCCTTAGCACGTTTTTCTAATAATCTTGTGGTAACTCCCGGATAACTATTTTGCTCCATTAAAATAACTTTTGCGCCTGTTACATTTGCGCCCCAAATTGCCGGACCGGAAACATATCCACCGGAACCTATTGCAACAGCCGGCTTAAATTTCATGCTTATTATAAGAGATTGAATCATTGATACAACTAATTTTAATGGAAACAATAAATTCTCTAAGGTCAATCTTCTTGAAAATCCCTTAATCCATATTGATCTAAACAAATAACCAAGTTCAGGGACAACTCTGCCTTCGATTTTAGATTTTGTACCTACAAATAAAATTTCAGCTTCCGGTAATAACTCTTTAATTTTTTCGGCAACAGCAATCGCCGGGAATAAATGTCCGCCTGTTCCACCGCCCGCAAATAGAAATCTGTATTGATTTCTTTTCATGCACTTGCTCCTTCTGGTTCCGAAATTTCCACACCATCGGGAGTAATTTTCAATGGACCTACGGAATTAGCAATTGCGATATTCACTAAAATTCCAATAGAAACGCAAAGGAATAATAATGATGTGCCGCCATAGCTAATAAATGGTAGAGGCAGTCCTGTTGTAGGAACTAATCCTGTTGCAACGGAAACATTAATAAAGGCATAAACAATAATTGAAAAAGTAATTCCGAACGCTAATAATTGTCCAAATTTGTCTTTAGCTTTTTTTGCAACGATTATACCGGACACAAAAAGGACAAGATATCCTAACAGTACTATCACAGAGCCAATAAAACCCAATTCCTCACCCAGGATAGCAAATATAAAATCGCCATAAGCTTCTGGTAAAAATAGATTGCTTTGTAAACTATGTCCCATTCCAACGCCAAAAACACCACCGCTGCCTAATCCTAACAAAGCTTGTTTTACTTGAATATTTATCATTCCGCCATGTTCCTGCGCGTTTAAGAATGCCATTATTCTATCTCTGGAATGCGGCATAATTAAAGCTGCTGCTGCTCCGGCAATTAAACAAGCAAATGCAGTTCCGGCAACATGTGATATTTTTGCACCTCCGACAAATAGCAACATTAGAGAGACAAATATTAATAAAACTCCGTTACTAACATTCGGTTGAATGAGAACTAATGCTGAAATAATTAGCACCCAAAAAAACAAATAAAGGAATCCATTTTTATAATCTTTTATATCGTCACCTTTATCTTCCAATTTAGATGAAAGATGAATGATCAATAACAATTTTGCAGCATCAGCAGGCTGAAAAGAAAATCCGCCGAAGCCAATCCACCTATGTGCACCTTTTAGATCTGGGGCAACAAATAGTGTTATGAATAAAATCAGAGTAATGGCAATAATCATTGGTTTGCTTAAAGTTTTATAAAGATCATAAGGGACAAAGCTAAAAACTATCATCATTATAAAGCCTAATAAGACTTTAAATAAATGGGAATTAAATAAATGAAATAAGCTATCAAATTTAAACTCGCTATAAGTACTGCTTGCACTCATCACTATTATAAGTCCGAGTAACATCAGTACAAATACATCGAAAAATATTATTAAAGCCAGCTTTTTCATTTATAAATTATTTACCACTTCTTTAAAAACTTTACCTCTATGTTCATAATTATCGAACATATCAAAACTTGCACAAGCAGGAGATAACAAGACCACATCATTTTCTCTTGCTTCTTGATTAACTGCAAGTACAACGTCTTGCATAGTACCTTTTACTTCAACTTTAACAAAAGAATGAAAAAAGTTAAAGACTTTTTCGGCTGAAGAACCGATTGCGTAAATCTTTTTTACTCTATCAATCACCAAATTTTTAATTTTATTGTAATCGTTACCTTTATCTTGCCCGCCTAAGATTAAAAATATAGGATCATCAAAACTTCTTAAAGCGTACCAAACAGAATCTACATTAGTAGCCTTAGAATCGTTGATATATTTTACTCCGTCTATTTCCCTTACTAATTCTAAACGATGCTCAACTCCTTTAAATGATCCTATTGCCTCTTTAATCAATTTGCTATCTAAATCAAATAACTTTGCTGCAGCAATTACAGCCATAGTATTGGCAATGTTGTGTTCGCCGAGTAAACTCAAATCATTAACAGAACATCTAAACTTTTCATTTCCTGCTAACTTTAAAATGATATTTTCCGAATCGACATAAACACCATTTTCTTGCTGAGTTTTTAATGAGAAGCGGACAATATTACTCTTAACATTTTTAATTGAATTTGATATCACTTCATCATCGGCATTCAGAATTAAATAGTCTCCCGAATCCTGATTTAAATAAATTCTATTTTTTGATGCTATATAATTTTCAAACTTGTTTTCATATCTGTTTAAGTGATCCGGAGTAATATTTAATATTGCCGCGACTTTTGGTTTGAAATCCTTTATAAAATCAAGTTGGAAACTTGAAACTTCTAACGCCACAAATTCATCTTCTTTTACTTCAGCAGCAATTTCAGAAAACGCTAAGCCAATATTTCCGGCAGAATAAACTTTCTTTCCGCATTTATCAAAGACATAAGCGCATAAACTTGTTGTGGTCGTTTTACCATTTGTTCCTGTTATAGCAATTATGTTTCCTTTACAAATCGAAGCAGCTAATTCAACTTCGCTTATAACATCAATTTTTTTATCTAAAGCATCCTTTAAAATTTTTGCATCAGAAGGAACTCCCGGGCTAACGACTATAAAATCGCAATCAAATACTTTTTCCGTATGTCCGCCGGTTTCAAATTCAATTTTGTTTTCAGTTAAAACATCTGTGAATTTTTTCAGTTTAGCTGCCTCACCCATATCACTGACAAATGGAATTCCGCCAAGTTTTTTAATTAACTTTGCAGCCCCAACCCCGCTTCTTACAGCGCCAATTACAGATATTTTTTTGTTTTTTATTTCCATTATCTAATTTTGAATGATGCTAGACTTATAATAGCTAAAATTATTCCGATTATATAAAAACGAATTACAATTTTTGGTTCCGGCCATCCAATCATCTCAAAATGATGATGAACCGGCGCCATCTTAAAAATTCTTTTGCCTTCTCCGTACTTTTTCTTTGTGTATTTAAAGTATAATCTTTGTAAAATAACGGAAACTGTTTCCATGAAAAAGACTCCGCCGAGTATCGGGATTAATAATTCTTTTTTTATTAGTACTGCTAAAATTCCAAAAGCACCGCCTAAAGCTAGTGAACCCGTATCGCCCATAAAAACTTGCGCCGGATAAGAATTAAACCACAAAAATCCCAAAGCCGCTCCAATTACTGCTGCAATAAAAACAGTTAATTCGCCGGAGCCCGGTAAATACATGATGTTTAGGTAATTCGCATAAATAGCGTTTCCACTAACGTAACTTATAATTGCTAACGCAAGCATTACTATTGTTGTTGTCCCTATTGCAAGTCCGTCTAGACCATCGGTTAAGTTAACAGCGTTAGACGTTGCAGTTATTATAAATACAACCGCCGGAATATAAAATATCGAAAAATCGAAGTTTACGTTCTTTAAAAATGGAACTGTTGTTAGCGAATTAAACCCAGCAAATTGCGGAGAGAAATAAATTACCGAGCCAACAATCAAACCAATAATAACTTGTCCCAAAAGTTTATAACGCGCTATTAAACCGTTTGGTAATTTTTTTATCACTTTCAAATAATCATCTAAAAAACCAACTGCACTAAGCCAAACTGTTCCCACAACAATCAATATTATATAAGTACTTTTAAGATCAGCCCATAAAAGTACAGGAACAATAACGGATAAAATAATTATGATTCCGCCCATTGTTGGAGTTCCGGCTTTAGACCAATGAAATTTAGGTCCGTCCGCTTTTTTAGCTTCTCCAATCTGATGTTTTTGCAAAAGCTTAATAATCTTAGGGCCGAGATAAAGCGACAAAAATAATCCGGTAAATGCCGCAAGCGCAGATCTGAAAGTAAGATATTTAAATATCTTAAATCCCGGCGGACTAAAAACCTTATTTATATATTCGAATAGATAGTACAGCATTATTTATTATCTCTATCTTCTATAACTTTTACAAAATCTTCCATTTTCATTCCGCGTGATCCTTTAACCAAAACCACGCTATTTTGAAAATTATATTTCAATAAATATTTTTCTAAATTCTTTTTGTTTGAAAAATGTTTCGCTTCAACTTTCGATTTGGATAAAGAGTTATTTAGCTCTTTCATAAATTTCCCGATTGTTAAAACGGCATTAATTTTATTCCTTTTGATTACGGATGCTAATTTTCTATGTTCACTTAACGCAGAGTCGCCAAGTTCAAACATATCACCAAGAATTAAAATTTTAGATTTTTCGGTTCCAAGATTTCCAACTAATTCAATAGCAAATTTCATCGATTCGGGATTTGCGTTATAAGTATCATCAACAAGGATAAAATTCTTAAATCGCTTAACATTTAATCTTTTAGGAACAGCTTTTAACTTTGCAATTCCTTTTTGAATATCTTCTTTCTTCAATCCAAACTTTAAGGAAATAGATACTGCACAAATCAAATTTTTAACATTATTTTCACCATACAGCGGAAAGACGCTTTCAATTTTCTTTGTAGTTGAGGCAATAGTAACTAACGTTTTTGAATCTTTTGAGTATCCGTTAATTTTGCCGATTACATCTGCTTCCTCACTATATGCAAAAGTATTTCTGTGCGAATAATCTTTATATAACTTGTTTAAATACGGATCATTATTATTTATAAATATTTGACCGTTTCTTCTGACTGTAGAATCCAAAAGAGCTTTTTTCTCTTTCAGAACTCCTTTTTTGTTTTTTAAGAACTCTAAATGCGAAGTACCTATATTTGTAATTACTGCTATATCAGGCTGTAATATATTTGCGGTATATTCAATTTCACCAAAATGATTTGTTCCGCATTCAGCAACTAAGACATCATATTTATTTGTTGTACTCAAAATTGTTAATGGTACTCCAATATGATTATTATTATTTGCTGCGGTTTTATTAACATTAAACTTTTCGCTTAAAAGTGTTGCTAAAATTTCCTTTGTAGAAGTCTTACCGTTACTTCCTGTTATCCCGATTACTTTTGTCGTAAGTTTGCTTCTCCAAATTTTAGCAACATCGCCAAGTGTCTTTATCGTATCTTCAACTGTTATGAAAGGAATATTTAGACCATCAAATTGTTTTAGTTTTTTCCTTGATATTATAACTGCAGATGCTCCTTCTCTAGCTACATCTTTTACAAAAGTGTGTCCGTCAAATCGTTCTCCTTTTATTGCAATAAACAAAGAACCTTTCTTTACGTTTCTAGAGTCTATAGTTACGGACGAAATAGGTTTTAGAGAATCGGGATTGAAAATTTCCGCTCCCGGTAAATCGAATAAGTCGTCCAATGTAATGGTGATTTTTTTCATACTCCTAGATATTTCTCCGCAATTTCCTTATCCGAAAAATGATGTCGAACTCCACTAATCTCCTGATATGTTTCATGACCTTTTCCCGCAATTAAAATAACAGCAGTATCTGAAGAACTTTGTATTGCATTTCTTATCGCTTCTTCTCTGTTCTCGATTACTTCATAATTATCTTTATTTATTCCTGCTTGAATATCTTTTATAATTTCAAAAGGATCTTCATCTCTTGGATTATCCGACGTAATAATTGCTCTTGAACTAAGATCAGTTGCTATTTTTCCCATTATTGGACGTTTACTTTTATCTCTATTTCCACCGCAACCAAAAACCGTAATAATTTCATTTCGACCGTTTGTAATTTTATTGATTGCTAGTAAAGCTTTTTCCAGACTATCGGCGGTATGTGAATAATCAATGATTACTTTTTTCTTTTCTCCAACTACCTCAAATCTTCCCGGAACATACTTTGTATTTTTTATTCCTTCAATCGCAACCTCAGGTTCAACTCCATGCAATACACAAATAGCAAAAGCCGAAGCAGCATTATATGCATTGAATGATCCGATCAAAGAAGTGAAGCCTTCATATATTTTTCCATCATATTTAATTGAAAATCCGGTTCCTCCAAGATCATAAGTAATGTTACTTAAATAGAAATCTGCATCTGATGCCGTTCCATACGAAAATGATTTTGCCTTAGAATTTGTGGTGATTTTCCTTCCATTCTCATCATCAGAATTATAGACACCAAATGCAGATTCAGTGAGGGAATCGAATAAAATTTTCTTAGCACTAAAATAATTTTCAAATGTTTTATGAAAGTCCAAGTGATCGGATGTAATGTTTGTAAATACTGCGCCGCTAAAATTCAGTTTGTACGTTCTATCCAAAACCAGTGAATGAGAAGAAACCTCTATAACGGCATAACCGCAACCTTCCTCTACCATTTCCATTAAAAAGTTATTCATATCGTTAGCTTCGGGTGTTGTCATTGAGGATGTAACTTCTTTTTCTCCGATATAATTGGTTATGGTTCCAACAAGTCCTGATTTATATCCCGCTTCTTTTAGAATACTTTTGATAAAATAAGTTGTAGTTGTTTTTCCGTTTGTTCCCGTAACACCAATCAATTTTAGTTTTTTCGATGGCTCTTTGTAAAATGAATTTGAAATCTCAGCAAGAGCTTTTCTACTATTTGATACTAAGATTTTTGCAACACCCTGATGCATAAAAATATCATCCGGTACACTGCTGTTATCTTCCATGATTACAGCTAAAGCGCCTTTATTCATAGCATCAAGGATAAATCTGTGCCCATCGGTCGCGTATCCTTTAATAGCAACAAACACGCCGTTCTTAACGACTTTACGAGAATCATAATAAATTCCGGAAACGTCTTTTCTCTGGACATCTCCGATAACTTGAATTGCTCTTACGCTATTTAATAATGCTGTTAATTCCATTTAGTAAATTGATGTTCCGTTAACTACTGTTTCTTGACAACTTAATACGCACTTAATGCTCTTATTTATTTTAGCTCCCGGTAATATACTCTGACCAATAACTTTTCCTGATCCTTTAATTTTATACTTAATACCTAATCGTGATAAAACTGTTATTGCATCTGAAAGAGAACAATTTTTAAGATCAGGCATAATATTTTTATTACTGTAATTTATTTTCCGCTGATTATCAGAAATTATTTTCGCATCCTTTATCTCGGCCTTTGTTTTACCATTGTTTGAAGCATTTAAAAGTTCAATAGTCTTTTCAGGTTGATCATTTTTCTCTGTCGGATTTTTGAAGGCGCCGGGATTAGAACTTATAATTCTTTCAGCGACATCTTTAAAAATAGGAGCAGCAACTGATCCCCCGTATCTTCCTATTTTGGGAGAATTAACTAAAACAAAACAAACAATTTTAGGATTTTCAGCCGGGAAAAAACCAATAAAAGATGAGTTATAATTCATCTTTGAATAACTTCCGTTTATTAATTTTTGAGAAGTACCTGTTTTTCCTCCGACAATCATATTTTTAATTTGCGCATACTTTCCGGTTCCATGCTCAACAACTCCAACCATAAATGATTTTATCATATCCGAAGTTTTTTGAGAAATAACTCTTCTGACAGCCTTAGGATTATTTTGAAAAACAACCGTTCCGTTATGATCGAATTCTTGTTTAACTAATTCCGGTTTATACAAAATACCACCGTTTACAACAGCACAATATGCTGCTGCCATTTGAATCGGTGTTACGGCTAATCCGTATCCGAACGACATAAATTCTTTAGTAACACTCGACCAATCTGTGGGTTTTCGTAAACTACCTTTAACTTCTCCGGGCAATTCTATTGTTGTATAATTCCCGAAACCAAATGCCCTTATATATTTATAAAATGTCTCATCGTCTAATTTTCCTATTAGTTTGGACATTCCAATATTACTCGACTCTTCAATTACCTGCTTAACAGTTAAATATTGATTTTGGTGTGTATCGGTTATATATACATTTTTAAATTTATATCTTCCGTTTTCAACATTAACAATTTCATTAGGCTTTACCTTATTCTCTTCTAATAAAGCCGACATAGAAATAATTTTGAAAGTTGAACCCGGTTCATAAGTATCTGTTACAGCTTTATCTCTTCTAGTGGAATCGCTATAGTCCCAATATTTATTTGGATCGTAATCATTTATGTTCGCAAGTGAAAGAACTTCACCTGTGTTCGGGTCCATTATAATACCAACCGCTGAGGTTCCTTCATATTTTTTCAATCCGTTTTCAAGTTCGTCTTCAAGAATAGCTTGATAGGATTTATTAATCGTAAGAACAATATTTAATCCCGGTTTAGCAGGTTTAGTTTCTTGTTCTGCAACCGTTATCATATCTCCAATTGCGTCTCTTAAAACAACTCTGCTTCCGTCATCTCCACTAAGAACATCATCATACTCTTTTGCAATCCCATTCATTCCGTGATAATCAGTTCCCAGATACCCCAAAACGTGAGAAGCTAAATTTTTATAATAATAAACTCTTGAAGGATCTTCCCGGTAAAACAATCCGGTAACTTTAAACTTTTTCAGAAGAAGCGCTTTTTCACTCGGTGCTTTTTTTACCAGACAAATTGTTTTTTTTACACCGTTTATTTGATTCAAATAGTACTTTGGAGACCGTCCAAAAACTTGTGAAAACTTTATAGCGATTTTCTTTTTCCCTTTTTGAGAAACCATTCTTGTATCAAGGTAAAAGGAGTAATCGTTTCTGTTATAAACTAAAAGAACTTTGTTTCTATCATAAATAAGGCCTCTTTCAGCGCGTATTTTTTCAACAGCAGTTTGTTGTTTTTGTGCATAATATTTAAGCTCTTCACTTTTAATTATTTGAACATCAAATAATTTTGCAACTAACACTATGAAGACGACAAAAATAAGTGCAATTATTAAAAGCGCTCTGGAGTTATTCATATCTCTTATCTATAGTTTCGGAAATCCTATCAATTTTTGCTTTATCAACTTTCAACAATAACGGTGGTTCTGTTCTTCTAACCATACCAAGTTCCGTCTCAGCTATTTTCACTATTCTTTCTTCGGATGACAGAGCTTGTTCCTGAGCCAATAAATTAATTTTCGAGTTATTTTTTGCGTTTAATTTTTCTTCAGTTAATACTTTTAATTTTGTTAATCTTTCGCATTCAAGCTTTAATCCAACATAAAGTAAAATAACAAACGTTAATACCGCGAACGTAAATAAACCAAATCCAATTAGCGGTTTAGCACTTTTTTTCATACTCTTTCCGCCGCTCTTAATTTTGCGCTTCTAGCGCGAACATTAGTTTTGATTTCTTCATCTGAAGGAATCAAAGGTTTTTTAGTAAGAATCTTTAATCGCTTTTCTTTTTCGCACATACAAACAGGATAATCTTTCGGACAAATACAGTCTAATTGTTCGTACTTAAATGCTTCCTTAACTATTCTGTCTTCAAGCGAATGATAAGTTAAAATGACAATTCTTCCGCCTTTGTTTAAGTTATCTACAGATTTAGTTAAAAATGATTTCAGAATCTCTAACTCGTCATTAACATAAATTCTTAAAGCTTGAAAAACTCTTGACAAAGTTTTTACTCTGTATTTATAAGGCGTAATATCGATTATAATTTCACTCAACTCAGTTGTCGTTTCAATTTGTTTTAATTTTCTTTTCTCAACAATTCGTCTGGCAATTTGTCTCGAGTTTTTTTCTTCACCGAATTGATAAATAATATTTGCAATTTCTTCACCGGTGAAGGAGTTGATAATATCAGCCGCACTTACCGCTTTCGATTTATCCATTCTCAAGTCAAGCTTAGCTTCTGATCTGTAAGTAAATCCGGAAGAAGGATTATCTAACTGAAAAGAGGAAACACCAAGATCAGCAAAAATTCCGTCAAAGAACTTAATTGATTCTATCTTTGAGATAATATCAATTTGTGAAAAATTAAAATTATAAAGTTTTACTCTATTGTCGCCGGCAAACTTATTTTTAGAAAAACTAAATGCATCTGCATCAACATCCGTAGCAACAAGAACGCCGTCATCATTCAGACTATTTAAAATCCCTTCAGAATGTCCGCCAAAACCCAAAGTGCCGTCAAAATACTTACCAGATTTATCGGTAATTAAATACTGCAGGGTTTCATTATACAATACGGGTTTATGATGATCATTCATCATCCCGCCATTACTTTTGCTGCAATTTGTTCATAGGACTCGGAAGAATCCTTCAGATAATTTTCGTACACCTTCGGATTCCACACTTCAATCTTTTTTAAAGCACCAAGTATTAAAACTTCTTTTTCGATTTTAGCGTATTCCAATAAAATTTGAGGAATGAGAATTCGTGATTGCGAATCCCATTTATCTTCGGTTGCGTGTTGCGAAATCATACGAATAAATTTTGCGTCATTTGGCTCGAACGGATTGAGTTTTAGTAATCTCTCTTCTATTACTTGCCATTGATCGAGGGGATATATATCGATACACAAAGCGGTACCTTGCGTAATAACAAAAGTATCGTTTGCTTCTGCGGTTATATGCCTACGTAATTTGGCAGGAATACTAATTCTGCCTTTGGCATCTACGGAATATTTAAATTGACCTCTAAACAATTCTAAGGCTTTCCTTGGATAAATTCACCACAATTCCCCACTACTCCCCAAAATAATGGAATTTTTATCCTAAAGTCAAGATTTTTTTTATGTTTTCTCCACAAAAATTTATTAATAATATAGAAGAGCTAATTATTTTAACTGTAATTGGTTAAATAGAGTATAGTTAACCTAAAATTTGAATATTTTACATGAAGAAAATGCTTAAAATTATTGGTGGGTAAAAGTGTGGAGAAATTTAGCTTCTTACCTTTTTTAGGATCGCCTTTATCTTAACAATAAATGTTTGCTTTTTTGATTAGTAACTCATGTTACGCAAAACGGTCATTCTGAATGAAATGAAGAATCTCAAGGTTTCGATTTTTACAAATTTATGAGATATTTCACTTCGTTCAATATGACCAAAACATATACTTGCGTAACATGAGTTAGTAAATAAACAGAGTTGTTTTTTAGTTTAGTTTGATTTAAATGATTCTTCCACAATTTGAATTTCTTCCGGTGTAAGATCATATAGTTTGTAAACTAATTCATCAATTTTGTTTTCTACAGATAAAGTATCTTGTACTTTATTTTGTTTTTTAGCTTCAATTATTTTATCGACTAATTCGATAAACGGTTTTTGCTCAGTTAAATTTATATTCTTTAGCGGCAATAATTCTATTTTATATTTTTTCCATCTATTAGTTCCCATTCCTGTTGTAGTAGATATCTGATTAAAATACCATTCACCTAATTTAGAATTGAGAATTGAAAGGATGTACTTTAAATTTTCACCTGTCATTATAAAAGTTGTAGCTTCTGCGTAATATCCATTTTCATCGTATGCAAATTTTGGTTTGTCTGAAATTTCTCCCCAAATTATTTTTGGTTTTTCAAATTCTTTGTAATATGCAATATTATCTTGTAATTCATACCACTTATAAGGCCCAGATTTTCGTCCTACGTTTTCTGAATTATTTCTGGGCTTTAATCGTGTATAATAATTATTAAGGTATTCTTTAACAACTGGATAATTATCTATATTTATTCCACGCCGAGTAAATAGAACAAATAGTTCTTTAAAATCGAAATAATATTTAGAAATATCACGCCCTCTTAAAATCGGTTTAATAATTTCTTTTGAAATTTCATTTTTTGCTATTAGCTGATCTTTTGTTTTGGAATCAATTATAAACGCTAAATTGAACCCAGTTTTAATACCAAAATTAATATTTACGTTCCAATCTTTTAATATTTTTGTATTTCTTCCCAGCTTCGTTTTTAGGTTAATTTCACTTTCATTGCCAATACTCCAATCTGATGAATTCAAATTTTCAACTGTTATATTATATTCATTAACATAATCAGAAAGAGGAAGAGAAATATCGATTTTATTTTTAATAGTTGTGGCTTTAAGTAAATTTTTATTTACTGATTTACTTAATGAGATTATATTTGATTCAACTGTAGCTTCTTCAAATAATTGAACATCTTCAATGTTAATCATCTCTAATGGATTTGCATGTTCTGTAAAATACTCTCTTAAAAGTTTGCCGTATTTAGTCCTCATCCATGAATTTGAAGTTATATAAGTCAATACTCCAAAACTGCGAAGAATTTGTAAACCTTTTTCGTAGAAGAGACAATATATATCACCCGTTTTTGAAAAAGTAGAATATTTACTAAAAACATCGTTCAGTTCTTTAAATTTAGATAGCGAAATATACGGCGGATTACCAATCACAACATCAAATCCAATAAATTCGCCTTCATCGTTAAGAACTTCGGGAAATTCAAAACGCCATTCAAAAGCATCGGAATATATTTTTAGATATTCTTCTTCCTTTGTATCAATTTCATTTTTCAGCTTATCAATTTTTTCTTCTAAAGATTTTCTTTTCTTTTCATTTTTTTCCAATTGTTCAACGGTCAAATCGGAAGCAAAAAGATCGCTGCTATTTAACTTGTGTAATTGTTCAACTAAACCATCGAGCCGGCTTTTTTCTTTTTTCAGAGCGTCAATTTCAAATCCTTTAAATCTTGCCTTTGTTTTTTCAATAGCTTCCTTTAAATCTCTTCGTTTATCTTTATCCTGTTCATTCTTATACACATGAACATTTAGTTTGTAAATTTCCAAATTTCTTTTATCGGCGCTGGCAAAAATATTCTGATCGATATCAAATTTGCTAATAAGAGAATTGCCTTGTTTAATATTTATATCAATATTCGGAAGAGTTTCCAGTTCGGTATAATTGCTTTGTTTTGTATAGTATGCGTTTTTCAGCAGCTCAATCCACAATCTTAAACGGCAAATATTAACCGAGTTTGAATTTATATCAACACCGAAAAGACAATTTTCAATAATGGTTTCTTTTTCATGGAATAAAGTTTCTTGCAATTCTTGTTTGCTTGTAATTGGTTTGCCGGATGGATTAAGATTGTAAGAAAAAAGCTCGTCGTTAACTTCGTCGGTAATAACCAATTCATCGTTTTCAATAACAAAAGAATAATCTCTTATTTGTCTTCCTTCACGATCGTTAAGCACTCTTAAATCGGCTTTAATCGCGATAATTTCGTTTAAGCAAGAAACCAAAAAATGACCCGAGCCGACAGCAGGATCACAAATTTTCAAGACTATTAATAATTTTATTTGCTTCTTCCCTGCCTGCGGAAGAAGTATCGACATTTTTTCTAAGTTCAACGTAATCTTTATAACTAGTATTCTTTAATTCGTTAAATTTTTGAACCACTGCGCGCCTAAAGTTTCGCGAGCCATATACATTGTTATAAACCCGGGAGTGTAAAATGAACCTTCGCGATAGCCGTTTATTTTTTCGAAAATTAATCCAAGAACCGAAGCATTGATTAATGATTTTCTATCTTCTTGAATTTCCTCGCCGTTTTCTGAAGCAAAATCATAAGCATCGAGAAATCTTAAAAGATATTCCAGCGCAGGCAAACTTTCTTTTTGTTTTATTTCTTTTGGAAAAACTGTGTGCGGATATAATCTAAGTTCCAGCCTGTCTTTTAAATTTGAAATTCTTATAGTTTTTTTCTCAAGTTCTGTTCTGTCAAAAAGAGAGCTGTTCAGATAAGGAATGTGTTTGAACTTTTTTATAATATCGTTATTTCTGGTCTTAATTTTAACAGCAAGAACTTCATGAAAAAGTTCATATAAATCATCAAACTCTTTAATGTTTTTAGGATCAAGAAATTTATATTCCGGTTTACCATTATGATAGTTTACTAATTGTGCTTCAAGAAGTTTTAGAAAAAGGATTCTGTTTATCCAGGTTATGTTTAATTCCAATGCAAGATTAAATAATTTTTCATCTTCTGTTTCTCCAAAATGTTCAGGATTATCAAGTTGCCTAATTGCATCATCAGATCTAAGAATACGTATAGTATTCTCGAGCAAAGAACCGGATTCTCTATCAGCCTCTTTTTTCCTTCCGATAATTTTTTTACTGCCTTCTTTATATTCATCCAATCCAATAATATGAAGCAGTTCGTGGTAAAACTCTTTGTTTAAAGTATTGCTATCATTAGAGAAAGTTTCTTTTATTAGTTCAGGGGGAGAAAAGATTTTATATAACGGGATCAGTTTTTTTTCATCTTGTTTGTCAAACTTTCTAATATCAATGTAAATTCCTTCAAGCTGAATATCTTCGTTAGATAGGAAATCATTTATCAAATTGTAGAAGAAATCATTGTTCGGGCTAACTTTTTGTTTCGATTTCCATTTCTCATATTCTTTTTTAAGATTGCTTTTATAGAAATATTTTTCAAATTGATCAGCTCTAAAAATATACCATTCGTAAACATTGCTGATAATTATACTTTTTATTTCATCATTTTTATAATCAATTCTTTCACGCAGATAGTAAAGAATAACTTCATGCATTGCTTTGCAATTAAGGTGACCGTCAACAATCATATCGGATTTATTTGTCGGACTTTTTGCTTCTATTATTACTCCAACTTTACTCGATGACGATTTTTCAAGTTGAATTGCGAGATCAGTTTTACCTTTAGTATTTACAGATTTATTCACGTAAAAAGTATTGACTAAAAAATCACGAATAAAAGCCTTGTTGTGTTCTTCACTTTCTTTATCATTAATTAAAGACAAAAGCTTTGCGAGTTCTTTAACGAAATTATTAAAGTCCTCCCTGAATGGTTTTACTTTTAAATATGATTTATTGATGGATTTTTTGAGAGGGACAGAAACGAATTCAATCATCTAGCTTTACTCGCCGACTTTAATTGTAAAAATGATTATGCGAAATATAAGTTTAAGATATATAATAATTTAGTAAAAAATAACGAAAATTTATAAACAGCTTGAAGTAAAAAAATAGATAAAACGGAAGGTTTTTGAAAAGAAGAGCCATCTGCCGGAATCGAACCGGCGACCTACGCATTACGAATGCGTTGCTCTACCAGCTGAGCTAAGATGGCCAAAACAGTTTGTAAAAATATAACAATGCTATTAAAAAAGAAAATGGTAAATGAATGAACACCTACCATTTAAATAAAAGAACTAATTTCAGAAAAAGATTATCTTAATTTTTTCTTATGTCTATTCTTTCTCAGTCTTTTTTTCCTTTTGTGTGTAGCCATTTTATGACGCTTACGCTTTTTACCGCAAGGCATGGTTACCTCCTATCTATTTAATTATTTTTATGTGAATTCAATAACTCGGCTGCTTTTTTTCCGTACTCGGAAGCAGGATCCAAACTTACAGCTTTTTGCAACCATTCCTTAGATTTTTCCATATTTCCAGCTGCTAAATTTACGATTCCTAAGTCTAAATATCCAATCTGATGTTTAGGAGCATATTTAATTGCTTGCTCCATTTCATTAATTGCGGTATCGTATTGACGCAAATTATAATAGCAAATTCCCATATCAATTCTTGCGTCAGGATCTTTTGGTGCAAATACCAAATATTGACGATAATATTTTATCGCCTTATCGTAAAAGCCACTATCATTATTAAGATGCGCTAAATGTAAAATTGCAGTAGTATCTTTAGGATTTGCAGCAACTTCTTTCTCAAGATCACTTATTTGCTGCAAATTCGAAAGGTCGATTCCGGAATTTACTGCGGGATTACTGGAAACCTGCGAACTTAAAACGGCAGGTTTATCAAAAGTACCGGTAAGATATAAAACTAAAAAAATCACAGCTATGATTCCGGCAAAGATGGCTGCAACATTTGCTGTGCCCAGACTTTTTTTATCTGGTTGCCGGGACTTATTAGAAGTTCCCGAGGTGGTTTTGTTTTTGTTATTCTTTTTTACCGGTTTTGGTTTCGACTTATTATTCTTCGGCTTAGATTCATTTTGCAATATTTGTGGTTGAGGTATTTTTTCCTTCTCTACGCTTTTCTTAACAATCTTCGCTTCACCAAGCTTAATACCGCAACCAGAGCAAATTTCCGAATCACCGCTATTTTCCTCACCGCAATTCTCACAGATCTTTACTTCAACAACTTTGTTTTGAATTTCCGGAGAATTACTATCTTCCTTCTTAGTCTCACCTTTCAAACCAGACAAATCGAATCCACACGAAGGGCAAAATTTAAACTCATTTTCTAATTCAATTCCACACTCGGGACAAAACTTAACCATGCTGTTTTAACTTCACTCCTTCTCTTTCATTCCTTTATTAACAATTTCTTTAAAGTCTTTAGAGAACTTAAAAGTAGGAACGTAATGAGCAGGCACAAATACAGATTCACCTGTTTTAGGGTTACGTGCTTGGCGTGCATTCTTTTGTTTAACTTTATAGCTGCCAAAGCCTCTAATTTCAATACCGTTGCCTTCTTTAAGAGCTTCGATAACGGTTTTGAAAAAGCCTTCGATAATTGCTTCTGTTTCCAGTTTTGTTAACCCGGTTCCAGCCGCAACTTTATCGACGATGTCTGCTTTCGTCATAGCTTCACCTTCTTCATATGATTGGATTTATTAATTAAGTAACCTGTAATTCTAAGTATATAAATTATTAAACATTTACAGCAAAATCAACTAAGAAGAGCCAATTATTACTTTACAAAACTCATTTAATGTTTAACTCTATATATTTGATAATATTACGTAATCAGCAAAGAATATAGTCGCATTTTGATACAAGTATCGATTAAAATCTCATTTCTATAAAATTCTTAATCATTAACTTCTTAAAAATTAACGAAATAATGGTGGTATATTTCTTGATTATATAGAAATGCTCAGATAAAAAATTCACTAATTAAATCCAAAATAGGATAATATGGAACTAATTCAGATTATTGCTTTTACTCTTAAATTATTTACTGCTAGTTCTCTAGTAATTATTTCTATTTCTTATACCGTATACAAAATTAAGAATAGATCTAAATTAAAACCTCATTTAAGACCGAGCAAATTTACTGCAACTAAATATGCAATTAAATTCGCAGAACCTGAAACTAAAGAAGTATTTGAGGAAGAAATTGAATTTGTACCAAACGTAAAACCCCAGCTTAAGAGATTTAAGGTTCTTAATGATTCAGAACAAAATAGAGTCTTTGAAGAAAGACCGGCAAACAAGAGGAAAATAAAAATTGAAAAACCGGTTGTAATAAATGAACTAGCTACGGCGGGAAATCAAAAGATTAAAATGACAACCGCTTCAGGTGATTTTAATATATTCAAATTTTATTCGCAAAGCGAATTTGAACCAATGCACAAACTGAAAATGTAGGGTTCATAAATTTATTTTCATGAACCCTTCAATTACCATTTCTAATTTACTTTAATTTATCTATTTGTCAAATTCCGTGTTATGAGCCATTTTGTGTACATCCCAAGGAGCCGCTGCGCCGCCTAAATATTTATGAAACCAATCGAGATGCGCATCGTAATATAACGGCATTGATTTAATATAACTTGGCCAATGTCCATCGTTCTTAAAAATAATTAACCTTGAATCTATTCCCAGAGTTTGAAGTGTTGTAAAATATTGAATACTCTGAGTATAAGGAACCCTAAAATCTTTTTGTCCGGTAATAACTAAAGTTGGTGTTGAAAAGTTTTTAGCAAAATGTGATGGCGAAAATTTATTATAATCTTCAGAGTTCCATGGCTGTCCACTTAAATCATGATTAACAAACCATAATTCTTCAGTTGCTCCCCACATTGATCTTAAATCATAAACGCCCATCATTGAAGCAAGGCATTTAAATCTTTTTGTGTGGCCTTGAAACCAATCCATCATATAGCCGCCGTAAGACCATCCCATTGCTCCCATTCTTGTAGAATCTACATAAGAAAGTTTTGCAAGGGCGTCAGTAACTTTCATTAAATCAGTGAAAACTTTTCCTCCCCAATCTCCGGATATTTCTTCTGTATAAGCTTCACCACGACCTGTTGATCCGTGCGGATTAGGAAATGCAACTACATATCCTGCTCCTGGATAAACTTGCCAATCACCTCTGAATGAATCCATCCATTGCCCTTGCGGACCACCATGAACATTAAATACCAAAGGATATTTTTTGCTTGGATCAAAGTTGTGTGGTTTCACTATAAAGACTTCAACTTTTTTTCCATCGGCTCCTGCAACCCACATTTTTTCAACCGGACGTATATCAACTTCATCTTCAATTTTTTTGTTAATGTTTGTTAACTGAGTAAACAGTCTAGTCGCAGTATTAATTTTATAAATTTCACCCGGTTTGCCTACAGATGTTGATTCAAAATAAATGTACTTACCGGTATTATCTACGTCAAATCCGAAGACAGATTTAGGTTCCGTAATAGGAGAAATTTTATCATTCTCAAGTTCAACTTTATATATAGGCGAATAACCTTCCACTTCTCCGGTAAAATAAATCGTTTTTGAATCGGGACTCCATTTAAAATCATCTACCCAATTATCGAAACTATCAGTTAATATTTTCTTTTTATGAGTTGTTCTGTCATAAATTGCAATTCTAAATCTATCCGATTCATATTTTGGAACTTTTTGTGTTCGGTATGCAATATATTTTCCATCAGGTGAATATATAGGCCATCCATCCCATGCTTTATTATCTTTCGTGATATTCACTGCCTCTCCGCCGGTTACGGGAACTAACCAAAGGTCAGCATTGGTTTGTGCTTCCGGATGAGCATCATGATTAGAAACATAACAAAGTTCTTTACTATCAGGTGAGAAATTGTAACCAACTCCGCCACCAAGCATAAAAGTTGGTGAAACATAATCGCCCGGAGTAACATCTTTATAAGTTTTTGTATTTAAATTATAGATAAAAATGTGAGTATATTTTCCGGCTGAATATGAGGTCCAATGTCTAAACAATAAATGATCAGCTACATATGCTTGAATAGGTCCGTGCTCAGTCAAAGAATCAATTCTGGCATTACATTTATCGTCAGTGCCGCAAGAAGGATAAACATCGGTTGAAAAAGCAACGAGCTCACCATTCGGGGAAACTACAGGCGCATCAACTCCTGTCGATAAATCAGTTAATTGGGTAGTTTTTTTATCGGCAAAGGAATACTCAAATAATTGTGCAGTTCCCTCTCTTGTGGAAACAAAACACAGATGAGAATTATCTTTCCAAACAGGACTATAATCTTGTTTTTCGTTATTTGTAATATTGGTTAAATCTGATCCGTCATTATTCATAATGTAAATTTCAGTATTAGATTTGCCTTTTTCTAAGTGGTAATCCGAAATAGTAAATGCAATTTTACTGCCGTCTGGCGATACAACGGGACCGCCAACGCTTTTTACTTTATATAGATCGGAAATAGTAAATGCCCTTTTTTGAGGGAATATTATTGATGCACAAATCATGAACATCAATGATGTAAGTTTGATAAAATTTTTCATGATAATTTTGTAATTATTATTGTAGAAGTTAATTTGCGGAAAAATAAAGAATTCTTATAGATTACGAAAGTTTTCATATCACAGAATAATTAGTTTTTTGAGAAAGGAAAATTTAATGGGAAAATTCAGCATTCAAACAAAACCCTTTATCGTACCCACAACGGACGGTAAATTGATTGAGGAGCATTTTGGTAAAGCAAGTATTACACCGGGAGATTTTAGTTTTGCCCATATGATCGCACCTCCCAAATGGTCGGAACCTTTTCAAACACCTGAATTTGATGAGATAACTTATATAATCTCAGGAAAGAAAAAAATTGAAGCCGAAGGTAAAGAAATTATCTTAGAAAAGAATCAATCAATTTGCATTCACAAAGGAACTAGAGTAAGATATTCAAATCCTTTTGATGAACAAGTTGAGTATGTTTCTGTTTGTGTTCCGGCTTTTACATTGGACAGAGTTAAAAGAGAAGAAAATTGATATAAGTTTATTTTATTGTCAGCGGGCCTGCTTATGTTTGAGGGCAGGTTTGTTGCTGTTAAAATAAAAATAATTTTTTAAACCTGTGGTGTGTATGAGAACTTGAACAGTTAAGACAGCTAACGGTAGGTAAAACGGTTAATATCTTTTTTAGTATTAACCCACGGATTAATCCGTGGGTTAATGAAAACAAAATCATTGAACCCGAAACTGTCTTAACAGTATTTAGAAATATTTTATTAACTCATGTTACGCAAGTATAAGTTTTGCTCATATTGAACAAAGTGAAATATCTCATAATTTTGTAAAAATCAAAACCTTGAGATTCTTCATTTCATTCAGAATGACCGTTTTGCGTAACATGAGTTATTAATTCACAAAACTTGTTTTTTAAATCTAAATTTTCGGCAGTCTTTCTAAATAGGAACTATTTGTTAAAATCGCGAAAGTTTCATTTTTCCCTAACTCTTCAAGATTAAAGCAATTCATATAACTCATCGAACTTCTTAAACCGTCTGCAATACTATCAATCACATTTTTAACATCACCTTTATAAGGAACCATGGTTTCTTCACCTTCTATAAATTCTTTTTTCATTTTAACACCGAAAGATGCAGAACCCCGATATTTCTTCCATAGTTGACCGCTATATTTTATAACTTCTCCCGGAGTTTCTCTAGTACCGGAAAGCATTCTGCCAAGCATAACTACATCGGCGCCTAAAGACATTGCTTTTGCAACATCTCCGGGACTTTTGATTCCCCCGTCAGCAATAATCTTGATTTTCAATCCTTTTTCTTGACGAGAAAAATATACATTTAATAAAGATGAAACTTGTCCGATTCCAATTCCGGTCTGAATAGAAGTTGTACAAACACTTCCACTGCCTATTCCGACTCGAACTGCATCAGCGCCGGCATCTTCCAACTGGTTTAAACTTGCGCCGTGAGCAATATTTCCTATAATAATTTTAACATCAAACCTTGATTTTATTTCTTCAGTTTTCTTAAGTACTTCAAAATTATTTGCGTTTGCTGTATCAATACAAATCATCCTTTGATGCTCAACTAATTTTTCAATTACATCGATAGGAGTATTTAACGCAACGGAAATTCCACGAACTCTACTTCCATTTTCTTTATCTTTTAATATTGCTTCCAGTGAAGAATCAAATCTATTCAGTAATCCTAAAGCGCCGAGATCTGTTAAAGTTTTTGCCATTTCTAAACCGGTTACTGTATCCATAGGGCTAGATAAAACAGGCAAGGCTAAATCCATCCCGAGAAAGTTACAAGTTGTTGTAGCTTCGGTTCTGGATTTTATTCTCGATACTTCAGTTGGAATTAAGCTGATGTCATCATAGGTTAAAGATTGTTGAAATTCATTCAATCCTTTTTTGTTGTAAACTTTCATTTATATTGTCCTAAATAATTATTGCGCCTAAAAATAATATTATTTTATAATTTTAATAAAGATTCTATTTCATCCAGCAGAGAATTCATTTTTTGTGTAGTAGCATTTACCGGTTCAGGTGAATTCATATCAACACCGGCAGATTTAAGTATATTAATAGGATAATCAGAGCTTCCGGCTTTTAAGAAATTCAAATATTTCTCAACAGCCTGCCCGCCTTCGGTTTTAACTTTTTTAGCTAGAATTTCAGAAGCTGCAAAACCGGTTGCGTATTGGAAAACGTAAAAGTTATAATAAAAATGCGGAATCCTTGCCCATGTATATTCCTCTTCTTCATCAACAACCATTGCCGGTCCCCAATACTTTTGATACATTTCTTTATACAAAGCCGAAAGAACATCCTGAGTTAAAGCTTCTCCATTTTCTAACTTTTCATAAACTACCTGCTCAAACTCTGCAAACATAGTTTGTCTATAAAAAGTAGCAGTAATATTGTTTAAATATTTTTCAAGTAGAAATAATTTTTCATCTTTAGACTTAGATATTTCTATTAAATGATCTAATAATAAAGATTCATTAAAAGTGGAAGCTACCTCAGCTAAAAATATTGAGTAATTCGCATAGGGATAAGGCTGATGTTTTCCGGTATAATACGAATGCATATTATGCCCCATTTCATGAGCAAGAGTAAACACATCGTTCAACAAATCCGACCAATTTAAAAGTACATACGGATGAACGCCAAAAGTTGTACCCGAAGAATAAGCTCCGCTTCGTTTTGCCTGAGTCTCGTAAACATCAATCCACCGACTTTCAAAAGCAGTCTGTAATGTTGATAAATAATCCTCTCCCAATGGTTTCAAAGCTGTCTTCACAATATCGCATGATTCTTCAAAGGAATACTTTTTAACATTATCGGGAGAAAACAAAGTTACATAAACATCATAAGGATGAAGTTCATCTATTTTTAATAATTTTTTCTTTAACTCTCCCCACCGGTGCAGCGGAGCTAAGTTTTTATTTGCGGAAGAAATTAAATTATCGTAAACCGAAACCGGAATATTATTTTTATCTAACGAAGCTTCGCGTGTATTTTTATATTTTCTAGCTTTAGCATTAAAAATATTTGCTTTCAAATTACCGTTAAATAAAGCCGTAAACGTGTTAACATAATTTTTATACGGTGATAAATAATTTTTGAAAACATCTTTTCTGTATTCTCGGTTATCCGAATACATAGCGGAATAAAATCTTGCATGAGAAATTTCTATTTCATTACCTTTATCGTCTTTTACTTTCGGAAATTTCATATCGGCATTAGTAAACATCGAATAAGCATTATAAGGTGTCATGCTAACTTCGGAAGAAAGAGCAAGAAGTTCTTCTTGTTCCTTCGATAAGGTATGTTCTTTCGAACGAAGTAAATCATCGATTACTTGAGAATAAAGTTTTAAATCTTCATTTGACTTTACTAGGTTTAATAATTTTTCATTCGGAATCGATAAAATTTCCGGACGAATATATGAACTTGCAGCGGCTATTTTTGTATGAAGATTTTTTACTCTGTCTGACATTGCCTGAAATTTCGGAACCCGCATATCAGAATCTTTAGCAAGCATAGAGTATAGAAAAAGTAATCCAAGTTTAATTCCGACTTCATCATCAAACTTAAAACATGCTAATAAATTTTCCGCACCTTCTGCAAGGGTTCCCGCAAATTCAGAATATTTATCAATATTGCTTTCAACCCATTTGTAATCTTCTTCCCATTTTTCATCGGAGTCATAAATATCATTAAGATTCCATTTATACTTTTCTTCAATTTTATCTCTTGTTGGTAAAGAAGCTGTTTCGTCCATTGAAAATAATTTCCCGTTCATAATAGTTTGTAATTGCATAGCTTACCTTTTCCCTCTTCTGGTGATTCATTCAAAATCAAAATTTTAAAATAATGGAATTTGATGAGAATTGACAATAATAAGTTAATTTTTTATTTCGCTCAAATTTATGATTAGAGGCTGGATAAATTTAATTTCAGTTTTCCCGTAAAATGATCAAAATTTAATTGAATCTTTTCAGGAATTACAAATGTAAAAAAAACAGTTGTATCGCTTACATTATAACCTAAATACTTATAAAATATTACTGATTTATTTTCCGAGATTATTTTTATCCCTACATAACCAGATGAATAATTTTTTATCGAGAAAGTGATTTTAGATTTGTTGTATGTGATATTTGTCAGATCAGTTTGAACAAAGGAAATATCTTGTGCATCAATTAAAAAAGTGTAAGAGTTATAATAGTTTAAACTCACAGGTTGATTTACGGTTCCGACCGATTTTGTAGGATCTACAATTTCTTCGCGACAGGAATATAAAACAATAAGCAGAAATAGTAGCGCACTACTAATTGATATCTTTTTTATTCTATTCATTTTTTACCGAGATTTAATCAGATAGTTGATTAAAAGTTCAACCGGTAAAATAAAATTTGAACTTTATAATTTCTTTTTATAGATGCAAATAAACCGCTTTACACTAGTTTATTAATTAAAATGTATCTATATCAGACTCTGGTTTTAAGGTAAGAATTATAAAATGGACTAGCAACAACATTAATTTTTACATTAAAAAATAATCAATATTGCTTCCAATAAGATTAAATGGGAAATGATTTTTAATTAGAAAGGGACAAAATTCATTTGAATTTTAACAGCTTAAATAAATTTAAATTTCTTCCATTACAGTGCGTGCAACTTTTGCTCTGCCAATAAATTTAGCGCTGACTTCGGACTGCAAACGTGCAGCTTCTTTTGAAGAATATTCTCTATATAATTCTAATGAATCCAATTCATACTGAATGATATAAGTAACCTCCCCGATTGATGTAGAGGGAATTTGAACTTTATAAATTTTGTGAGCTTTGAAATATCCAGTTTTTAGGATATCCGGAATATGTATATCCCTCATCCAAGAAACCCATTCTTCTTCTATCTCCTCTTTGATGATAGAAGTTATGCTATAAATTATCATAATTTTTCTAATCTTTTCTAAACTTAGCGGTATTTTTTAAGCTACTTAATAATTATAAACTTTACGCTGAGCCAAACGATAAAATTTAAGTATGAAATATACTAATCGGTTTTAATTAATAAAAACTGAGAAATATATTCATTCTTATTTTAAAACCGCCCAAGAAGGGAAAACATTCAAATTGAACAAAATCGAACCAAGCAGATAAACTAATAAACTGATAATTAGAACACTAATAATATTTAATCCAATTCCTGTTTTTGCCATATCGATAATTTTTAACCTTTCACTAGCAAAAACTATTGTGTTTGGCGGTGTTGCTACTGGAAGCATAAAAGCCATTGAAGCAGATAAAGTAGCAGTTATCATCAGCAACAGCGGATTATATCCAATGGCGACAGAAACAGATGCCATAATTGGCAGGATCATTTGCGCAGTTGCGGTATTCGAAGTTAGTTCAGTTAATAAATTTATTGTTATTGCTACGGTAAGGACAATCAGAATTGGCGAATAATTAGCCATCCCGTGAAACTTATTTCCGATAAGATCCGAAAGTCCTGTTACGGTAAATCCTTTTGCGAGTGCAAATCCACCGCCGAAAAGTAAAATTATTCCCCATGGAATTTTGCTAAAAACTTTGTTGTCTAAAATTGTTGTCCTTTTACCGTCTTCTTTTCCGGGAATAAAAAACAACAAGCTAGCCATTGTAATTGCAATTACTCCATCATTAAAATATTTGGGATGCCTAAAGAGATTTGACCAACCGGGTATTTGAACAATACCCAAATTAAGATTACTTCTAAAAATCCACATTAAAGCTGTTAACGAAAATATTACAGCAACAATTTTTTCTTCATTAGTTATTTTGCCAAGTGCATCATATTCATTAAGAATGAACGACTTTTCTATTTTCAATGAATTATTAAATTTGAAGAATACTTTAGTTAAGAATAATGCAACTATAAACATTAATAAAATAGCAATCGGCAGAGCAAGCATCATCCATGAACCGAATGAAATCTCGGGTGCTTTAGGAAACATAATATGAAGTATTTTTACAAAGGCTAAATTAGGCGGAGTTCCGATTAAAGTTGCTACTCCGCCAATTGAACATGAGTATGCTATAGCCAGCATTAATGTTTTTGAAAAATTTTCAGTTTCCTGCTTACCAAATTGATTTTCCATTTTTGTTATAATTGCCAAACCGATAGGAAGCATCATAACTGCTGTAGCCGTATTCGAAATCCACATAGAAAGAAATGCCGCCGCAATCATAAACCCGTATATAATTGAGTTAGGAGTTCCGCCAAAAAGTGTAATAATTTTTAGCGCGATTCTTTTATGCAACTGCCATCTTTCCATTGCAATTGCCAGCATAAATCCGCCGAGAAACAAAAATATTATTGAATTGATGTAAGAGCTCGCAATATCTTCTCCACTCATAATATCTAAAAAAGGAAAAAGTATTAGTGGAATTAAAGAAGTTGCCGCAAGAGGAATTGCTTCTGTAACCCACCAGATAGCCATTAAAATTGCTATAGCCAGCATCTTAGTTGATTGTGGATTTTGCGGATCTAGATTTACGAAAAATAAAACGAATAATGTAACTACAATTCCGGAAATGAATCCAAGTTTTTGAATACGCGACATTTTTTCACCGCTGGATTTTTTATAATTCGTTCTGTATGAATTTTTGTGAGATGTTTTAACTTATTTCTTTTATCAGTTAGATGCTATCAAAAACTTTATGTTAGAAATAATTGGTATAAGGACTTTGAAAAAATTTAAATCAAACCGGCTTCTTTAAGTAGAAACAATCCTAATGTAATTGTTATGATAGAACCCAGAGTTGTCATCAATAAAATATTACCGGCTAATTTACTATTTACTCCCATTGCTTCGGCCATAATAAAACTTGCTATCGCAGTAGGACATCCAAAAACTATAAATAATAACCCAAGGTCTTTTCCAAAAATCCCAACATAATATGAAATTGCAATTAGTATTATCGGCATAAGAATGAGCTTAAAAGCAGAAGCAGTAATTGCCATCCCGGAAGCGCTTTTTATTTCCTTAATATTTAAAAATCCTCCGATGCCTAGAAGTGCCAACGGTAAAGAAAGTGCGGCAAGATAATCAACAGTTTTAGTAAAGACAGGCAAAATTCTAATCCCAAAATAAGAAAAAGGTAGAGCGGCAAGCACAGCAATTATCAATGGGTTTTTTATTATTTCTAAAATAGTTTTGCCTAAATTCAGATTATTTTCTTTTCTCATCGGGACGGTTAAAGCGATTACGGATAATACATTATAAATAGGAATCATAAATGCTAAAAGTAAAGAAGCGCGCCCAAGTTCTTCCGGTCCGTAAATACTTTCAATCAATGCAAGCCCTATTACAGCAAAGTTACTTCTAAAGGATCCCTGGATAAATGAAGCTTTGTCTTTAGGACTTTTAATTAAGGGAATCGAAAATAACCATGCTAGGATGAAGACTAAAAAAGTTCCCGCGTAAGAAACTACAATGAGTTTCCAATCGATTAAGTGACTAAGGTGAATTTTCGATATGTGTATAAAAATTAAAGCTGGTAATGAAACTTTGAAAACTATTTTAGAAGACAACGAAACAAAATTGTCGTCAATTACTTTTATTCGCTTAAGAAAATAACCTAGCGCTACTATCAAAAAGACAGGCGCAACGAGATTGAAAATAAGAAGTAAATTTTGCATGAAGAATATTTAGATTATTGTTGTCATACAAAATTAACAAAAATCATAATTTATTATAATAATTTGAAAGTTTTTATTCGTAATAATTTACTTTACAACCGCAGCCATCCCACATTTTTTCGTAGGTTGACATTCGATCTTCGACAAATTTTTCGGCTTCTTCCATATCTGTCATTTTTCTGATTGCAATTTCATTTTTCAATGTCATTTCTTGAGTAAGTATGTTAGTATTAAATTTTACTATTCGTATTTTATCACTAACTAAAGTATTTTGCTCGTCTAATATTTCAACTTCAGATAAAAAATTATCTATATCCGATTTATCCAATATGACCACAATCTCAGTTTTAAGTTTATTTAATATTTCCTCAATCATCGTATTACCTTTTTATTTTATTTGATGATAGAAAAATTATTGAGATTCAAAAAAAAGGTTCATGCCTTTTAAAACATGAACCTTAGGAATCTGCTTTTTTATTAAAGATTATGACTTTTGCGGCATTAAGACAACCTTTATATAATTTTTCTCATTCAAATATTTTTTAATTGCTTGCATAATATCTTCTTTAGTAAGTTTATCAAGATATGTTTCATCTGCTAGTAATTTGCTTATATCTAAATCATAAAAGTAAGATTTATAAAGAGTATTTAACCAGTAGCCATTATCCTTAAGCTCTACTTCATGAGTTCTGCGAATTGTTTCTTTGGTTTTCTGCATATAAATATCAGAAACAGGATACGTTTTTAAGCTATCAATTTCCTGGAATAAAGTTTTTACTAACTCGTCAACACGATCCGGTGAGCAGCCAAATTGGATTCTAATATTGTACTCTTGATCAGGATATTTTTGCCCGCTAGTTCCTACATATACGCCATAAGTGCCGCCTTTATCTTCACGAAGAATTTCTCTTAATTTAATATCCAGAACATTTCTCATAGCATATAAGACAAAGTTATGCTCATAAGAATAATCATAAGGGCCTGTAAAATTAATATTTACCATACTTTTAGGATCAATTCCTTTATTTACAGTTTTTTCAATTACGCCTTTTGGAGGATCAACATGAAGATTTTTCCAATTCTCTTTTCTCTCTATAGAAGGTAACCCGCCGATATAAGTTTCAATCATTGGTTTTATTTTATCTACGTCAAAGTTTCCCACAAAAACAAAAGTAAAATCGGAAGCATCCGCAAATCTATCTTTATAAATATTTAGCGATTCGGAATTGTTCAATTTATCAAGTTTATTAAGATTCCATGGTTGTCTTCTTTGGTGATAATTTGCCAACGTTACCATTACAGTATCTTGAAATGCTGCTAATGGATTAAGGCTTCTGTTTTGCAAATAGCTTTGCATTTTAGTTTTGTAGGAAAGAAAAGTTGTACTATCCATTCTAGGTTGAGTAAAGTATAAATAAATAAGTTGAAACATTGTTTCCAGGTCCCGCGGAGAAGCCGAACCATTGATGCCTTCGGATAATTCACCGACAAAAGGAGCAACATTTACAACTTTTCCCGTCAGCATTTTTTGTAAAGTATTAGCATCAAATTTTCCAACTCCATTTTCATTAATTAAGTCGGTTATTGTTTCCGCTGGCACGTATTCATCGTTTGGAACCAAAGAATTGCCTCCCGGACTAAAAGCCCGAAATCTAATTTCATCATTCTTAAAGTCAGTCGGTTTTAATACAACCGTAGCACCGTTGGCTAGTTTAAATTGAGTAACTTCGATACCTTCTATTTTCTTTGTATCGATAACTTTGGAACCTTTGGGTATATTGCTTAAAAGCGGAACATTCGAAACTTTATCATCATACGGTTTGATCTCTTTATTTAACACTTCATCAAAAATTGAAGCAAGTTCTTTTTCATTTGGAACTTTTACTTCTTTCTTCTCCGGTGCGGCTACTGCAACCACTCTATCATCTTTTTTAACCCACTTAGATGAAAGATTATTTACTTCTTTCAAAGTAATTCCGGGAAGAAATTTTTTGTATGCATCATATTCATAAGAGATTCCCGGAATCGGTTCTTGATACAAATAGTTCCTTATATATTCCGATGCTAGTCTAGATGATTCTGTTTTATCTTTTTCGTTATAAGCTTTTTCCATCCCTCTCAAAAGAGCTGATTTTTGTCTTTCCAATTCACTCTGAGTATATCCATATCGTCTCACTCTTTCAATTTCTGTAAGTAATGTTTCTAAGCCTTTATCGATTCCATTATCTTTAACAACAGCAGAAACATTAAATAAGGCTTTACTTCTAATTAGCCTTCCTTTTCCGGAATAAGCATAGACAAAAGGCGGATCGGCTTCTCTGGAAAGTTCCTGTAATCTTGCGTTGAGCATTCCTGTAAAAAGATTTTCAACCATTCCCTTACGATAATCTTTTAGCTCGGTTTCTTTTTCAACCGGCATCTTAAAATAAACCTGAACTACATTTTGTGTAGCTTCCGGATCAGTTGCAATTGTATATAGAGTTCCTTTATTATCAGGTACATTAAAAACTTCTCTTTTTCTCTCGTTACCCGGCTTTTTAATTTTGCTGAACTGCTCTTTAATTAGATTTTCCATCCACGAAGCATCAAAATCACCGACAGCAACAACAGCCATTAAATCAGGTCGATACCAGTCTTTATAAAATCTTTTAATGGTGTTGTATTTAAAGTTCTTAACAATATCCATTTTACCAATAGGTAATCTATCGGCATATTTTGAATCATTAAAAATTACCGGATATTGTTTGTCTGAAATTCTAGCCCACGCGCCTCTACGTAATCTCCATTCCTCTACAATTACTCCGCGTTCTTTATCAATTTCATCATTATCGAAACTTACATTGTGCGCCCATTCTCCCAGTATTTGTACACCCTTTTTTACCATTTCAAGACTGTCTGTAGGAACATCGATCATGTAAACAGTTTCATCGAAACTTGTATAAGCGTTTACTTCCGGGCCAAATTTCATACCTATTGATTCCAGATAATCAATCAATTCATGCTTTTTAAAATTCTTAGTTCCGTTAAATCCCATGTGCTCAACAAAATGCGCAAGACCTTGTTGATCATCATCTTCCAAAACAGAACCGGCATTAACAACCAACCTAAGAATTGCACGATCTTCAGGTTTTTTGTTATTCTTGATGTAATATTTTAATCCGTTACTAAGAGTACCGATTTTGATTGAAGGATCAGTTGGAATTTTCTGATCTAATTGAAGTGAATTTTGAGCGAAAGATATTGTGGATGTAAAAACAATTAATACCACAAACCAAAGTTTAAATAATGGTTTCATTATTTCCCCGGTTATTAGTTTTGAGATGTTAAATTAAAATCACAGTTCTGCAAGTATCTATTCTTAAAGCACTAAGTAAACTTTGTAAATATTTTGTTCTTATTCAAGGAAGAAAATAAATTTATACTACTCCAAATTTATCAAAACTCTTCCGCTAATTTTACCTTTTAGAATTAATTCTATTTTCTCTCTTAACTGCTCTAAATAAATTTCCTCGGTAATATTTTCTAATTGATCTATTTTCCAATCGCCGGATAATTTTTTCCATAAAATTTTTCTAGTTTCTAAATCGCAGTGAACAGAATCAATCCCCAGTAAATTTATACCTCTTAAAATAAATGGATAAACAGTAATGTTTAATGAGTTACTTTGAGTTAATCCGCATGCAGCAACCGAGCCGCCGTATTTTGTTTTTCTTAAAACATTAGAAAGAGTATTTCCGCCAACAACATCAACAGCGCCGGAAAATTTTGAAGTTAATAGAGGTTTAACTGTATCTTCATCCATCTCTTCCCTGCTAATTATTTCTTTCGCTCCGAGTTTCGATAAAAAATCTTTTTTGTCCTGTTTTCCGGTGGATGCAATTACTGAATAATTTGCCTTTGATAACAATGCGACTGCCAAACTACCAACTCCTCCGGAAGCTCCGGTTACTAATACTTCTCCACTCTCCGGTTTTAATCCCATTTTTTCTAACTGATATATTGAAAGAGCAGCAGTAAAACCCGCAGTACCTAATATCATACTTTCTTTTAATGATAAATTTTCCGGTAATTTTATAACCCAATTTGCCGGAACTAAAATATATTGACCAAATCCGCCGGGTGTGTTCATTCCTAAATCGAATCCGGTAACAATAACTTTATCGCCTTCTCTGAAACTGTCATTTTTAGATTTCTCTACTATTCCTGCAGCATCAATTCCCGGAGTATGAGGAAATGTTTTCGTTATTCCTTTATTGCCGGAAGCGGATAAAGCATCTTTATAATTCAGCGATGAGTATTTAACATTTATTAAAACTTCGTTATCGGGCAGTTCACTTATATTTTTCTTTACGATTTCACTTATAAACTTGCCATTCTCTTCTTTAACGATGAAAGCTTTAAATTGTTTTTCAATATCCATAAAAAATTCTCCGTTTCAATTTCTCGATCTTAAAATATTTTCTTTTACGTTCAGAAAATCATCAAATACAAATCTATTTGATATCAGAATTGTAATCATTACCGTAATTACAGACGAAACAAAAATTGTAATCATCAGCATTATTTGATATTTAATTGCAACTGTCGGACTGCTGCCGCCCAATATTTGTCCGGTCATCATTCCGGGCAATGAGATCAATCCGATTACTGCTATTGTTGCTATTACCGGATTAAATGAAACCTTCAAAGCTTCTTTAATAAATGGAAATAATGCTTCTTTTTTTGTTGAACCGTTAGCTAAAGCATACCGATATAAAATTCTATCTTTATGTAATCCTTTATAATAAGAGTTCAGAGCAATTACATTTGTTCTTATACAATTCCCTAAAAGCATTCCGGTTATAGGGATTAAATAAACAGCTTGAAAAACATTTTTTAATTGAATTACAATTGCAAAGAAGTAAGCATCAATAATTATTATGCTGAGTAAAAGTCCAGCAAAAACCGAAACAAGAAAAAGCTTATAATTCAACTCGCTTCGTTGAACTGTAGTGTAACTTCCGATAGCAACCATTATCAAAACCCAAAGCAAGTTTATCCAGGTTTCATCAAGATTAAAGATAAATTCAAGGTAAACAGCAACTAAAAGAAGTTGCACTGTCATCCTAAAAATAGCAATTACACTGTCTTTTATTAATCCGGTTTGATAATAATAGAAAGTCCAAATCGGAATTATTAATAAAAAATAACCTAACCCAAGATTAAACCAGCTTATGTCTGTTACTGAATTCATAAATTATCCAAATCTAAAATTTGCTCGCTGCTTTCTATCCATTCTTGATCATGTGAACTTGAAATTACAGTTAATTCCTTTTGAGTTAATAAATAATCTCTAATTTTTCTTTTTGATTCACGATCTAATGAAGCGGTTGGTTCATCCAGAATAATTATTTTTCGCTTTAATAAAATTACAGAAGCCAAAACAATTCTTTGTTTTTCGCCGCCGGAAATTTCTCTTAAAGATTTATTTAATATTCCATTTTTTAATCCGAATTTATCACATATGCTTTTTATTTCATCCTCAACAGGTTTTAGATTTCGATTGTTTTTAAAATTAAACGGAAAGAATAATAAGTCTCTAACTGATTCTAAATTCAGATTTAAATCTTGAGGAACCCAGCTAATAACCGATCTAATTTGTGAAATATTTCTACCGTTGATTTTTTCATCTTTAAATTTTGTAACTCCGCTATCCGGTTTTATAAATCCCATAAGGATATTCAAAAGCGTAGTTTTTCCTGAACCGGATTCCCCTTTTATTGTATAGTTTTTATTCTCTTCAATAAAAAATGAGAGATTTTCGAACACTTTTTGCTTCGAAAATGACAACGAAAGATTTTCAACTTCAAATATTTTCATAAAATTTTAATTAAGAAGTTCATCTATTTACTTTGATATAAAGAGATTAATAAATTCACATTTAGCAATAATTGGTAATTATTTGAGAATACATTGCATCGCAAACAAGATAATTTTAACTTTGTGTTACAAATTTTGATCTAAAACACAAATAGGTAATGACAAAAAACAAGATATTTTACTTACTGGTTACATTATTAAGCATTTCAATTTTTTTATCGATTATATTTATTTTCAATCAATCTGATAATATAGATAACGCGGAACAAATTAACCAAATAGAACCAACCCGGAACTTAAACGACTTTGGCTTTAATGACGATTCCTTAAATGTAGAGAAATCAGAAGTAGAAAGGAATCAAACGCTTTCTACAATTTTAATAAACTACAGCATTTCCCCAAAAGTGATTAATAATTTAGTAGATATTTCAAAAAATGTTTTCGATGTTAGATCAATTAGAACGGGACATAACTATATAGCCTATTTGTCACAAAAAGATTCATTAAAATTGAACTATTTTGTTTATGAGATTGACCCTATTCAATATGTTGTATTCTCATTCCGCGATACATTAAATATTTATCTTGCACAAAAAGAAGTTACAAAAAAACGTCGCGAAGTTTCAGGCGTTATTCAACATTCACTTTATAATGCTTTAAGTGATAAAGATGTTGATCCCGAATTAGCAATAAATCTCTCAGATATTTTCGCATGGCAAATTGATTTTTTTAGAATCCAGAACGGAGATTCGTTTAAGGTTATTTACGAAGAAGAATATGTTGATGATAATCCGATTGGAATTAGTAAAATTATCGGTGCTTACTTCAATCACGACGGCGAAGATTTTTATGCCATCAGATTTAAAGGCGATAAAGATACAGGATATTATGATGAAAACGGGCGCAGTTTACGCAAAGCATTCTTGAAAGCACCGCTTAAATTTTCAAGAATCAGTTCACATTATACAATGCGCAGATTTCATCCAATTCTCCATAGAAATAAACCTCATTTAGGGACAGATTACGTAGCTCCAACCGGAACTCCAATTCACACTGTTGGAGACGGAATTATAATCGCAGCTCAATATTCACGTTACAACGGCAACTATGTAAAAGTTAAACACAATTCGGTTTACACAACTCAGTATCTACACATGTCCAAAATTGCAAGAGGAATTCATTCGGGTGTTAGAGTAAAACAAGGACAAGTTATTGGATATGTTGGAAGTACCGGACTAGCGACAGGTCCGCATTTATGTTATAGATTTTGGAAAAACGGAGTTCAGGTTGATCCTTTCAAACAAAAAATGCCTCCTTCCAAACCTATTTCTTCAAAGTATGTTCAGGCATTTAATTTAAAGAAGGATTCGGTCTTAACAAAGATTAATAATATGCTTTATGCCTCCGAAGCGGATTCAACAAAACCATCGGCTTAAAATATTTTTCCGAAATGAGACTTCGCTCAAAGACACTTATAACTTTTAACCTGGCTTTGGATTAGACTTTCTATATGTGAGTATTCTTTTATATATTTATGGTTTAAAAATCGATATAAAGGAAATGAACGAAAAATACGAAGCAGTTATTGGACTTGAAGTTCACGCACAATTATTAACAGATTCTAAAATATTTTGCGGTTGCTCTACAAAATTCGGAAACTCGCCTAACAGCAATGTTTGTCCTATTTGTCTTGGCCATCCCGGAGTTTTACCTGTATTAAACAAAAAAGTTGTTGAGTACAGCGTACTAATGGGAATTGCTACAAATTGCACAATAAACGAAAAATCTATTTTCGCCCGTAAAAATTATTTCTATCCCGATCTTCCAAAAGGTTATCAAATATCTCAATACGAAGAACCGATCTGCGAACATGGACACATTGATATTGTTTTTGATGATGATACGCAAAAGAAAATCGGAATTACAAGAATACACATGGAAGAAGACGCGGGCAAATCAATTCATGATCAAGGTTATGAAACTTTTGTTGATGTTAATAGATGCGGCGTTCCTTTAATCGAAATTGTAAGCGAACCTGATATTAGTGCTGCTGAAGAAGCGTATTTGTATTTAACAAAGATTAAACAGATAGTTCAGTACCTTGGAATTTGTGACGGAAATATGGAAGAAGGTTCCTTAAGATGTGACGCAAATATTTCAGTTAGATTAAAAGGCGCCAAAGAACTCGGAACCAAAACAGAAGTAAAAAACATGAACTCATTTCGAAATGTTGAGCGCGCAATTAACTTCGAAATTGAAAGACAAATTGATATAATAGAAGACGGCGGAAAAATTGTTCAGCAGACTCTATTATGGAATGCCGATTTAAATGAAGCTTCACCAATGCGCAGTAAAGAACAAGCTCATGATTACAGATACTTTCCGGAACCGGATTTAACACCCGTTATTGTTGATGAAAATTGGAAATCCGAAATCATCAGAAATATGCCGGAACTTCCTCATATCAGAAAAGATAGGTTTATTTCTGATTACCAGTTACCGAAATATGATGCTGAAATTTTAACTCAGTTAAAATCTACTGCCGATTATTATGAAAAGGTTGTTAGTGTAACGAAAGATTATAAAACCGCAAGCAACTGGGTTATGACGGATGTTCTAAAAGTTATCAATGAAGAAAAAATCGATATCTCCAATTTCGGCGTTCCCGCAGAAAATCTTGGAGAGCTGATAAACTTAATAAAAGAAGGAACAATAAACGGAAAGATTGCAAAAGAAGTTTTTCCGATTATGCTAAAAGAAAACAAGAAGCCTTCTGTAATAGTAAAAGAAAAAAATCTTGTACAAATAACGGATACTTCTGAAATAGAAAATATTGTTCAAACAATCCTTGATAAACATCCTTCAGAAGTTCAGCAATATTTGGAAGGTAAAGATAAAGTCCTTGGATTTTTTGTCGGACAGATAATGCGAGAAACAAAGGGTAAAGCAAATCCTAGAGTAGTTAACGAATTGTTAGTTGAAAAATTAACCGCAAAGAAAAATTCATAAAATTATTAATAGATATTCAAGCCGGAGTAGCAATTGTCGTTCAAAGATGGCGCTAAAAAATTTTTTGGTGTAAAAACCGAAGAAGAATTAAATAAAGTTAAAACACCAAAAGAAAAAACAAAAGAATTTTTCCAATCTCTCCTATTTGCCGGAATTGCTGCTTTTTTTATAATAACTTTTGTTGTTCAAAATACAAGAATCCCAACCGGTTCAATGGAAGGCACAATTGAAGTTGGAGATTTTGTTTTAGTCAATAAATTCATATACGGATCAGAGTCTCCAAAATATATCCCTTTCACTCAAATTGAAATTCCACATTTTCGTTTGCCGGCATTAAAGAAACCGCACAGAAAAGATATTGTTGTTTTCGAATTCCCGGGAATGCGTGACAGAGTAAAAGCCAAGGAGTTAGGTGTAAATTACGTTAAGAGATGTATAGGAATTCCCGGAGATACAATTCAGGTAATTGATAAAGTTGTATATGTAAATCATAAACAATTTTGGATTCCAACACATATTCAGTATTTAAGTCCTTACGCAAAACCTCAAGGAATGGTTGAACCACGAATTTTCCCGAGAGGAATGCCATGGAATGAAGACAACTATGGCCCGCTGATTATTCCTAAAAAAGGTTATACTGTTCATTTAGATTTAAATAATATTGACCAGTGGGAAATTACTATTGATCGCGAATACGGTAAAAAAGTTGTAGCGGTAAATAATGGACAAATAACGATTGAAGGAAAACCGGTTACTTCTTATACATTTAAAAAAGATTATTATTTCATGATGGGCGATAATCGCGATGATAGTCTTGACAGTAGGTTTTGGGGATTTGTCCCAAGCGATAATGTTGAAGGAGAAGCTTTTATCACATTGTTCTCCTGGAATAGAAATATTCCATTTACGGATATTTTCCGTTTAATCGGCTCCATTCGTCCGGATAGAATTTTACTTCTTTTGCATTAAAACTATTTTTTATAAATAACATTCTTATAACAGTTATTTTGATTGCAATTTCTTAGTTGTACGAAATTCTTAGACAAGGTTGAAATTGCTTTATGTGAATTTTAGAATTATCTCAAATATCGTTTAATATTTGTCTTCAAAATTAATTCAAAAAATCATTCGGAGAAATCTTTGTCATTCAAAGAGGGAATCAAAAAATTTATCGGTATAAAAACCGAAGAAGAATTAAATAAAGTAAAAACTCCAAAAGAAAAAATTATTGAATTTATTAAATCACTGTTATTTGCCGGAATTGTTGCGTTCTTTATCATCACATTTATTGTACAAAATACCAGAATCCCAACTGGATCGATGGAAGGAACAATTGAGATTGGTGATTTTGTTCTTGTCAACAAATTTATTTACGGTTCCGAAACTCCAAAATATATTCCATTAACTCAAATTGAGATACCACATTTCCGTTTTCCTGCACTTCGCAAACCAAGAAGAAAAGATATTGTTGTGTTTGAATTCCCGGGGGCAAGAGATAGAATAAAGGCCTTAAAACAAAATGTTAGTTATGTTAAAAGATGCATTGGACTTCCCGGAGATACAATTCAGGTTATAGATAAAGTTGTTTATGTTAATCACAAGCAATTTTGGATTCCGCCGCATATTCAATATCTTGATCCGGTTACAAATCCCAAAGGAGAAGTGGATCCGCAAATGTTTCCCAAAGGCATGACTTGGAACCGCGACAATTACGGACCGATAGTAGTTCCTAAAAAGGGTGATAAACTTCATCTTAATGCATCAAATATTTCACAATGGGAAACAACGATTGATAGAGAGTTTGGAAGAAAAGTAGTTTCGGTTAACAACGGTCAAATTTTTATCGAAGGAAAACCGGTTAGTTCTTATATCTTTAAAAGAGATTATTATTTTATGATGGGTGATAACAGGGATGAGAGCTGGGATTCACGTTACTGGGGATTTGTTCCAGACGATAATATTGAAGCAGAAGCGTTTATAACTCTATTTTCATGGAACAGAGATATTCCTTTTACAGATTTTTTTAACTTGATCGGTTCAATTCGCCCGGAGAGAATTCTTCTTTTGCTGCACTAATATTTTTTATGAAAATTTTTATTTCAGGAACTTTTATTTATGGAAATTCTAAATCTTAATTATGAAAAGTACAAATTAAAAAACGGACTTGAGGTTATATTATACAAGGATAAAAATCTCCCGATAGTTTCAGTTAATATCTGGTATAAGGTAGGGTCATCTAACGAGGTAAAAGGCAAAACCGGAATTGCGCATCTATTTGAACACATGATGTTCCAAGGTTCAGAAAACGTTCCTAAGGAAATGCATTTTAGATACATTCAGGAAGCAGGCGGAACTTTAAATGGTTCAACCAGTTTTGATAGAACTAACTACTTTGAAAAAGTGCCTTCAAATTATTTAGAATTGGCATTGTGGCTGGAATCGGATAGAATGGGATATTTTCTTCCTGCTCTAACTCAAGAGAAATTGGATAACCAAAAAGATGTGGTTAGTAATGAAAGACTTGAGAGATACGATAATCAGCCTTATGGTTTAGCATGGGAGAAAATTATCTCAAATTTATATCCCGAAAATCATCCTTATAATTGGCCGACTATCGGATTTATGAATGACATTAAAAGTTATACTCTCGATGATGTCTCCAATTTCTTTAAGAAATATTATTCGCCTAATAATGCTACACTGGTTGTTGCCGGAGATTTTGAAAACAAAAGAGCAAAAGATTTAATTCAAAAATATTTCGAAGAGATTCCATCTTTTAACCATTTTAAGCCGATAGAAACTAAAGATTTTTTATTAAAAAAGAATATTGAACTAAAACATACTGAAAATGTTCAACTTGAAAGAATTTATCTAGCATGGAAAACTGATAAAGCTTATTCAAATAGCGACGCCTCACTCGATATTTTAGCAGATATTCTTTCCGGTTCCAAAAGTTCAAGGCTATACAAAAATTTAGTTTACGATCAGGAAATTGCTCAGGATGTTTCGGCATTTCAATTCTCAGGAAAATTCGACGGACTATTTATGATTGTAGCTACGCTTAAACCAAATCAAAAAATGAGCGATTTAAAGTCTAAGATATTTATTGAAATTGATAAAATATTAAAAGATGGAATAACTGATTTTGAGTTAACAAAATCCCGAAATGGGATAAAATCAAGTTTTATTTATTCAATGCAAAACATTGATTCGCTTGCCGATCAACTAAATCATTATAACTATTTCTTAAACGAACCGAATTCATTTGCATTTGATTTAAATCGATATGAAATAGTAACAGCAGAAGATGTTAAAAATGCGGTAAGCAAATATTTAACAAATCCATATTTGGAACTTCAAATTGAACCAAATAAATGAGGAATTTAATGAGTTTTGATAGAAGCAAAAGTCCATTACCCTCAGGTGAAATAAATTTTTCTTTACCTGAAGTTCAAGAATTTATATTAAACAACGGATTAAAAGTTTTTTTTGTAGAAAAAAATACGTTGCCTATAATTCAATTATATATTTTAACTAATGCCGGAAGTAAATTTGATCCTGCCGGTAAAAAAGGTACATCAAATTTATTATCAATGCTGATAGACGAAGGTGCCGGCGATTTGAATTCTTTAGAATTAAGCGATGCTTTTGATTTGATAGGAGCTAATTTTAATGTTTCAACAAGTAATGACAGCATTCATTTTTCTGTTCAAACTCTTACAGAACATTTTCAAAAATCACTGGATTTGCTTAATAATATATTAACTTCCCCGCACTTGAAAGCAGACGATTTTAATAGAGAAAAAAGGAAATTGCTAACTAGACTGCTTCAAGTAAAAGATGATCCTGAAGAGATTGCTGAAACTGTTTTTGATTATTTAATCTTTGGAAAAACTAGTCCGTACTCGGCACCTACAGCCGGTTATGAAGAAAGTGTAATGAACATTTCAGTAGAAGATGTAAGGGATTTTTATAATAAATTTATTATACCTAATAATTCAACTTTAATTGTAGTCGGAAACACTTCAAAAGAAAAATTGAAAAGCATATTAGAATCAACTCTGGGGAATTGGCAAGCAAAAGATTTGATGAAACAAGATAGCTGGGAAAAACAAACGGCAGAATCAAATATTTACCTAACAGACAAAAAAGGGTCTGTCCAAACTGAAATAAGAATAGGACATAGTGCCGAAGAAAGATCGAGCTCCGATTATTTTGCAAAACATTTGATGAATACAATTTTAGGCGGTCAATTTTCAAGCAGGATTAATTTAAATCTGCGCGAAAAACATGGCTATACTTACGGAGCCTCATCGAGATTTAGCTATTTAAAGAATGGTGCATATTTTACGGTATCAACATCTGTTGGTATTGAAAATACCGGAAATGCAATCAAAGAAATTTTAAATGAGCTTAACGAAATTATGAACGGCGTTAAACCCGAAGAATTGGAGTTTGCTAAATCATCAATAAATAGGAAATTTCCAGCCAACTTTGAAACTTACAAACAAGTTGCGTTTAATTTAAGTGGTAAAGTAGTATTCGACTTGCCGGAAGATTATTTCAACACCTATTTAGACAATATTAATAAGTCAAATATTGAAGATATTAACAAATCCGCTAAAGATAATATTTGGCTTGATAAACTTTCAGTAATTGTCGTTGGAGATAAGACTAAACTATTACCGCAACTAAAAGAGTTGAATCAGTTTAAGATTTTTGAGACCGACTTTAAAGGTGAAATTTTAGCTGAATTATAAAAAGAGGTTTCTATCTTTTATTTATTAGCAACTGTAATATTAGATGGATTAATGAACTTATAACCAATTTTTCTTAATCTGGAAAGTTCGTTTTGCAAAGTGTAAAACTGATCTTTAGTAATTAAGAAAAGCTGTTTATCACCCGACTTTTCCTGCCTTACATTATTTTCAAAGTTCTGTAAAAATGTTGAACTTGAATTTTCGTTTAGTGATGTTAATGAATCGGTTGGTATCAATGTAATTTTTCTTTTAGCAAACTCCGATTTAATTAATAAGTAAGCAGGTGATTTTACTAATTGTGATTTACTATCAATTAAAAAGAATATTGCCTGTGTGTAGTTCCCTATTATAGAGCGAATTGCTTGTTTTAATCTAAACGTAGAAAAGTTTTTACTAAGTTTATAATTAATATTCTGAATATTATCGTTTAACAAAACAGCAAATTCTTTTCTCGCATCCAAAATATTTGGTATAACATTGGACGCTTCTTTTGATGGTGTTAGAATTACGCCAAATGATTCCGGTGAGGCTAATAAATTTGTCATTTCCTTTTTGTTCAAATCCTCAAAGTCATCAATCAAAAACCCGGAATTGCCGGCTTTCCTTTTAATGCTTTTATCATATTTAAACTCTGCGTATAAAGTAGGCCCATCATTTTGCACAACATTTACATCTGTCTCGCCGTCAATCTTTTTTTCGTTTACATCTAAAGCAACATTTTCACCATCATACGAATTAAATAAACTCTTCAATATTATTGTGATAGGTAGATCTGAAGGCACAATCACTTTATAATTATGTTTAGAATTTCCTTTTCTTACGGATTTGTTTTCTTTAATCCATTCTTTTTTTAATCCGAAACCGGAAAGGGTGTGCAAAAACTTTGTATTAACACTATCCGGAGAAATCTTAACAGCATTTTCATTAATGATAATATTAGATTTTTTGCCAAATATAATGTTGGCTATCAACAATATGATAGCCACAACAAAAAGAATCGGTATAATTTTTTTCTGAGTTTGGGGAACATTCATAAAATGATGAGACTACTATTTATTATTAAAACTGGCTTTCCTTTTTTCTAAAAATGCTGAAGTTCCCTCCTTAAAGTCCTCGGTTCCGCAACAAATTGCAAAAAGGCTAGCTTCGTAATTTTGGCCTTCATCTTCAGAAACTTCATCAACAACAGTTACTGCTTGAACTCCCATTTTTATTGCGACTTGTCCTTTAGAGCAAATTTTCTTTGCCATTTCCAAAGCCTTGTTCATAAGTTCATTCTGTGGATAAACATGATTTACCAATCCTAATCTAAAAGCTTCATTTGCATCAATCATATCGCCGGTTAAAATATATTCCATTGCTCTACCCGAATTTATCAAACGAGTTAATCTTTGAGTTCCGCCATAGCCTGGAATAATTCCAAGATTAACTTCGGGTTGACCGAATTTTGCATTTTCCGAAGCGAGACGAATATGGCAAGATAATGCAAGTTCACTTCCGCCTCCAAGAGCGAAACCATTAACCGCAGCTATTACAGGTTTACCTAAATTTTCAATCAGATTAAAAACGGATTGTCCTTTTTCAGCAAATTCTTTCCCGGAAATCATATTTAGTTTATTAAGTTCCGCGATATCAGCACCAGCAACAAATGCCTTTTCTCCACTCCCGGTAAGAATAACTACAAAAACTTCTTTATTATTCTTCAACTCAATAAAAACTGCTTGAAGTTCATTCATAGTTTCGCTGTTAAGTGCATTTAGTTTCTCCGGTCTGTTTAATGTAATAACGGCAACATGTTCATTAATTTCAAATAATAAATTTTTAAATTCCATAAATTCCTCCTATAAATTTATATACAACGGAAGTCTTACTCTAAGATCTGCGGCGAAATATTGATTAGTTTGAAAGTAATTATATGATACCACAACTTCCATCATAAACATTGATAATCCAACTCCTCCGGTAAAACCGATTTTAGAAATATCTTCTGTAAAATTAGTTCTTCCGGTTCCTAATTTAAATTGATGTATTTTTTGGTAGTAAGTATAATTTGCAGAAATTTCTACCACAGGCATAAATAGAACTACATTCTCCAATAACGGTGGGAAAAAATATCTTATCCCTAAATTAACAGGTAAGGCATTAGTAGAATAGTTAGAGTAATCGCTAATTTGATAAAAACTTTGAGCACCCGGATACTGATCGAATCCTACTCTTCCAAAAAGAAAAAATGGAATATATTGATCATCCGTGTAAGAGAACTCTATATCAAATCCGGTACCTAAATCGGTGGTTGTGTTAAACTCCCCTAAAGGAAGTCTTGGTCCAACTCCAACGGTGATGAAAAAACCTCTTGCCTTATCAACAGGTGAATGTTGTGCAAAAGCTGAAATTGAGAATGTTAAAATTATGAGTAGTAAAAGTTTCTTCATTAAATCTTAATCTTTTCTTAATCTTAATATCATTTGTAAAATTTATGCTTGTGATTTGAGACTTCTATTTTGCTTTTTGACCGACAATAAAATCATCAATGTAGATAAAACTAAATAAGCGACTATAATATAATTATTTAATGTTTTATTAACTTCAAAAAAACCATCCCATGACGAATATTGGGAAGCAAATAACAAATTTATTGCTGTGGGATTATTGCTTCCGAATGCTAAATACACACACCACAAACTTGTAAAAGAATAAATAGCAATCCAATAAATATTTTGCAAATAACTCATTAAAATTGCAAAGTTTATTATACAAATAAAAATTATTATTGAATTAATATATTCATACGAAATTCCTTTTACCGGCAAAATTGCGTAAATAAAAAATGCTACTGTAATTGTTATTGTAGTTACTAATGATTTAATCTTTAGTTTATTTATCAATAAAATTATTGTAACACCAAAAAGAAATAGCTCCGGCAAATTCCATATTAAATAGATCGGGAAATCAACAATTGAAGATAATCCAAATTCGTAAAAATATTCCGGATCGCCAATTGCAATTTTTTTTGCAAGAAATAAAACAGCTGCTAAAATAATAATCGGTAAGAAAATCCATAACAATGGCGGAAGAGTTTTATTGAAATTTGGATTTTTAAGTTTTTGTAATATTAATTGATTATCGCTAAAAGTGTAAATAAAGAAAAATGGAATAATCAAAGAAATTTGAAAACGAAAACCAGCTAGAATAATATAAGTATCTAATCCCTTTAATCTCAGGAAATAACCACCAACATTTATAATGATTATCGCAAAAATTAAACGAAAAATATTCTTACTGTTCTTCACATGATTACTTAGTTATTTCCATTTTCTTTAAGTCAGTTCCAATACCATATTTATAAACAAGCTTACCGCCATGCAGTCCGGTCTCATATAAAAAGTACGTTCCAACTAAAGCGAGAACAATGAATAAATATTTAGCGTTTATAGTTAATCTTTTTTTTACCACAAAAAATGTACGTAAAATTAAAACACCGAAAAAATACCACAGAGTTATGTTTGCATAATCTTCATGTTCCCCGATTGCATGAAAATTAATTATTGCTCCCGCTTTCTCCCATTGATGTGCAATTGATTCAGCTTGATTTCCGGTTAATACTGCAACTAATGCACCTAAAACTCCCAGAAACAAAAACAAATATGCCGTTTTAGTGAAAAATTCTTTTTTAGATACAACACCAACAATTTCCAATACAGCATAGATGATTAGAAATGCAATCGGGAAATGAACAACCTGTGGATGAAGATTTGCTAAAAATTCCATTATGTTCCTTAAATATTTTGATGATCTATTTCAAAATAACTGTTAACCGCAAAGCACGGAACCGCCGTTAACATTTAATATTTCCCCATTTATTTGCGAAGCCAAATCTGATGCTAAAAATAATACCGGACCCGCAATATCCTCCGGATTTGCAATTTTCTTAATCGGAATGTCTTTTCTCACTTTTTCCATATAATCTTTATCGGAGAAAACATCGGTTGTCATATCAGTAACAACCCAACCCGGTGCAACACTATTTACAGTAATATTGTATTTGCCAACTTCAACTGCTAAGGACTTAGTGAAAGAAATTACCCCTCCTTTAGATGCTGCATAATGAGAATAAAACGGTTCACCTCGTTGTCCTGCTGTTGAAGTTATATTTATTATTCTTCCAAATTTATTTGTTTTCATAATTGGAAGTATATATTTGGTGAATAGAAATGTACCTGTCAAATTTGTTTTAATTGTTTCGTCCCACTGTTCCAAACTCATTTCATCTGCTTTTCCAAATTTCCAAATTCCGGCATTATTTATAAGAATATCAATTTTTCCAAAATCATTCTTTACTCTTTTTACACATTCTACAATCTGATTCTCATCCTTAATATTTACCTCATAAGGCCTTATCTCATTTTCATTTGAATACTTTCCAACTAAAGATAAAGCTTCATTCTTACCTGAATTGTAAGTAAACGCAACCTTAGCTCCGGCTTGTGAAAATAATTTAACACAAGCAGCTCCAATTCCTCTTGAGCCACCTGTTATCAGAACAACTTTTGATTTTAAATTTATCATATATTACTTCAATATTTAACTTTATACAAAAATAAACCATGCGCCGGAGCAGCTTCTCCGGCTTCTTCGCGTGATTTTGCGGTTATTATTGTGTTTATATAATTTTTACCCAAATTATTTTTTTCAGCTAACAAAAGAGTACCGACAATCGTTCTTACCATTCCGTGCAAAAATCTGTCAGCTTCAATCTTAAAAAAAAGCATTCCATTTGAATATCTCCAGCGAGCATCATAAACATCACAGATTTTATTTTTTGTATCTGTGTTTTTTCTACAGAAAGATGTAAAATCTTTTTTGCCCCACAATTCAGAACTTAACTCATTCAACTTTTGTTGATTTAAATTACCATGAAAATAGTACGAGTATTTTTTTAAAAACGGAGATTTAGAAAAACTGATTAAATATATATAACTTCTACGCTTTGCGTCGAACCTTGAATTAAAATCATCTTTCACTTTTTCTAAATCAGTAATTGCAATATCATCTGGTAGAATAGAATTTAGTGAATGAGAAAATCTGTAAATATCTAATTCTTTATCAATTATGAAATTTGCAACCTGCCCTAGTGCGTGTACTCCGGAATCAGTTCTTCCCGAGCCGGTTAACTGTACAGTTTTTTTTTCGATAATGTTTATAGCATCAACTATTTTCTGTTGAACAGTTTCAGCATTTTTTTGAATTTGCCAACCGGAATAGTTAGTGCCGTCGTACTGTATTTTTAGTCTATAATTACTCAAAGCCTTTAGATATTTTTAATACAAAAATAGTTATAATTGTTAAAAACACATAAAATTAAATTACAAAACATATTTATTGTTACTTGCAATTATTGAATTTGTAATAACAATTTTAAGGTAAATTTTGATATTACATATTACATATTAAGAATTAATTATTTAATTTCTTCTAATACTAAATACCTAAATTAGAATTTTTAAGTTTTATGCAAACTAATAAACTTGAAGTCAAAATATTCACATCATTTTATGCAAGTATAGTTTAATTTACTATTAAAGTTTCTATAAAAAGGAACAAACTTGAACGACAAAAATATCGGGGAAATAAAAAGGGTTGCGGTTTTAAAAATCACTTTGATCTATTTGATCACCGGCGTTTTATGGATTGCCTTTTCCGATTATTTTCTTGAAATACTAGTGAAGGAACCTGTTCAAATTCAGATGTTCCAAACAGTAAAAGGATGGTTCTTCATTCTAATTACCTCTTTGATCCTTTTTGTAATTGTAAAACGTGGTATCAATGAGATTATTAAGTCACGCCTAGAGCTAAAAGAAAATGAAGTACGATATCAAGATTTAATTAATAATTTAAGAAGCGGTGTTTGTGTATATGAATCGATAAATAACGGGAAAGATTTTATTTTCAAAGATGTGAACAAAGCCGCAGAAGATATCGAGCAATTAAAGCGGGAAGAGATAATCGGGAAAAGAGTTTCGGAAATATTTCCGATGGCAGAAAAGCTGGGTTTTATAGATGCGTTTAGAGAAGTGTTTGCAACCGGAAAATCCAGACATATGCCAATTAGAATTTATGAGGATGATAGGATAAAAGGATGGCGCGAAAATTATATTTTCAAAATTCCTTCCGGGGAAATCGTTGCTGTTTACGATGACCTAACAGAAAAAATGAAAGCTGAAGAAACTGTAAAAAGAGTTGAACTAAGATTTAAAAGAAATTGCCGAAAGTATTAATGATATATTCTTTGTATTAGATAAAGAATTTCATATAAATTATTGGAATAAGGCATCCGAAATCTTTGCAGATATTCCCGCTGATAAAGCCATCGGAACTAATATTTTTGATCTCTTTCCTGATGTAACTAATAGTGGATTAAAGTCAATTCTTCAAAATGTTTTGATGACTCATAATACAGAAAGACGAGAAATAAACTATGTCATCAACGGAAGATATTACATATTTGAGATGACAATTTATTTCTCTCAATCAGGGCTTTCCGTTATAACTAAAGACATAACTAAAATTAGGCGCGCCGAGGAGAGAATTAAAATTTTATCTCTTGCTGTTGAACAAAGCCCGGCATCCGTAATAATAACCGATAGAGAAGGAAATATTGAATATATTAATCGAAAATGTGTTGAAACTTCCGGCTTCGAACTAAATGAATTGGCTGGCAAAGACTTACTATACTATGCTAAAGTTGATAATAAAGAAAACTTATTTATCGAGATTTCTAAAGCTATAAAAGACGGAAAAGATTGGCATAGCGAAATTCTTTCAGAAAGAAAAAACGGAACCAATTTTTGGGAAGGTGTCTTTATATCCGGGATAAAAGATGAAAAAAATATTTTAAGGCATTATGTGGTTGTTAAAGAAGACATCACAATAAGGAAGAAATTTGAAAATGAATTGAAGAATGCAAAAGAAAAAGCTGAGGAATTAAATAAATTAAAATCCAGTTTTTTAGCAAATATGAGTCATGAACTGCGCACTCCTTTGGTTGGTATTTTAGGATTTTCAGAAATGTTATTTGAGGAATTAAAGCAGCCGATTCATAAACAAATGACCACTACAATTTTATCAAGCGGTAAAAGATTGTTAGATACGCTTAATTCTATTCTGGATTTATCAAAAATTGAAGCTAATAAATTTGACTTTGCGCTTACTCCTTTAATGTTGAAGGAAGAACTTACAAATACATTTGAAAATTTTAAAGGATACGCTAAAAATAAAGGATTAGAATTTAAGTTAATAATTCAAAACCCAGCGGCAGCAGCATTAGCAGATGAAAGGATCTTAGTTCAAATTCTAAATAATTTGATCAATAACGGTATTAAATTTACACAGGCCGGGCATGTTATTGTTGAGTTATCTGTATCCGAAGAAGATGGAGAAAAATGGTCGGTAATAAAAGTTGAAGATACCGGAATCGGAATTCCCGAGAAACACCTGGAATTAATATTTGAAGAGTTTAGACAAGTAAGTGAAGGTTATAATCGGCATTATGAAGGAACCGGACTAGGATTAACATTAACAAAACGATTTACTGATTTGTTAAATGGTAAAATAAAAGTAGAAAGCAAGGTTGGCCAGGGTTCAACTTTTAGTTTGTTTTTACCTTTTGTTGATTTGAATAAAAATGTTTCTGATAAAACAAATAATCAAAAATCTACCGTTGAGAAAAAGGAGATAAAACACCTTCATGATATTATCTTAATTGATAATGAAAGAGTAGATTCTACAGAAATTTTTGACACTTTAACAACAATATGTAATATCAAAGTTATAGATAATTTCAATAATGTATTTGATGCTTTAAATTTAAAGAGTTTTCGAGCTGTATTTAGTATAGTTGATTCGGAGTTTGATTTTAGCATTATTAATAAATTATGCGAATTAAAGAAGGCACAATATTTAGAGTCACTTTCGCTTATAGCAATAGCCATAGACCCAATTTCATCTTCAACCGGGAAGGAATTGGACAAATACTTCAACATTATTATAACAGAACCTTTTGACAAACAAAATTTATTAAAAATATGCAGCGAAATATTTCAACCCATTTAAGTATACTAAAAACCCATGACCGTTGGAGATTATTATCTTGAGCAAGAAAATTGAATCCGGAAAAGATAAAATAAAAACAAAAGAGAAAAAGACTAAAAACGATATAACTACTGTAGTAGATTATGAGTCAATAGTCCGTTCAATGAATGACATTGTGTTTATCTTCGATAAAGATTGTAGATATAAAAAAATTCCACAGACATCTTCAGTAAGTCTTCTCTATTTACCTACAGAATCACTCATTGGCAAAAAAATTACTGAGGTATTTCCCAAAGATAAAGCTCAACTATTTAATAAAGCCATTAAGAAAGTAATCAAAGAAAAGAAACCGGAAACAATAGAATATGGATTAGACATCAACAATAAAGAACATTGGTTCACCGCTGATATTACTCCATATAAGGATAATCAGGCGTTATATGTTGCCAGAGATATAACAGATATTAAAGAGACAAAAAATATTTTGACTGAAAATGAATTGAAATATAAAACTCTTTTTAATAATGCGAATGACGCAATATTTTTAATGAAGGATGACAAGTTTATAGATTGCAACGAAGGCACTCTTAAAATGTTTGGCTGTTCTAAAGAAAAATTAATTAACCAGTCACCTTATCGCTTTTCACCTCAATTTCAGCCAGACGGACAAAAATCTGAAGCAAAAGCATTGAAGAGAATAAATAAAGCTTTAAAAGAAGGCTCACTCTTTTTTGAATGGACTCACTTAAGATATAATGGAACTCCTTTTGAGGCTGAAATTAGTTTAACAAGAATTGAGTTCTCAGGCCAGGTATTTTTGCAAGCAATTGTAAGAGATGTTTCAGAGCGGAAAAAATCGGAGGAAAATCTTAGAAAAAATGAAAAGGAACTAAGATTAATCTGGGATAATTCAGCCGATGGAATGAGAATAACTGATAAGAATGGAATTATAATTAGGGTAAATAACGCATTCTGCAAAATGGTAGATCTAAAGAAAGATCAAATAGAAGGAAAACCTCTGGGAGTTATTTATCCCGAAGAACGTTTAAGTCATATTATAAAAACACATAAAAAAAGATTCCTTCAAAGAGATGTAAAAACTTACATCGAAAGAGAACAAGAATTGTGGAACGGTAAAAAAGTTTGGTTCGGTGTATCTAATTCTTTTTTTAGCATTAACAATAAAGAAACGTACTTACTTGCTTTGTTCAGAAACATAACTGAGCAAAAAAAGTCTGAAAAACAAATTAAAGAAACTTTATCACTTTTAAATGCGACTTTAGATTCCACCGCGGATGGAATATTAGTAGTTGACCACAATAAAAAGATAGCGAATTATAATTCCAGGTTCGTTGAAATGTGGGATTTACCAAAAGATATATACCAGCAGGATAATGATCTGGTAATGTTAAATTATGTACAGATTAAGTTAAAGGATCCAAAAAAATTCTTGGAACTTACTAAAAGTGTTTATAAAAATCCCGCTAAGGAGAGTTTTGATGTTATCGAGTTTAAGGACGGAAAAATATTTGAACGGTATTCTATCCCCCAAAAATTAAATGATCAAATAGTAGGTAGGGTTTGGTCTTTTAGAGACGTAACGGAAAAGGTAAGATCACACCTTATCCAGGAAACTTTATACAGAATATCTGAAGCTGTAAACTCGACCAGAGATTTAGATAAATTATATGAAGAAATACATTCGGCAATAAAAAATCTGATGCCGGCAAATAATTTCTATATAGCATTACATGACAAAAAGTCGAATCAAATTAGTTTCCCTTATTTTGTTGATGAACATGACGCACCTCCCGGAAAAAAAGATTTCGGAAATGGGCTTACAGAGTACACTATAACAAAAGGTGAAGATATATTGATTTCGGCACAAATGGACCTGGAACTCCGTAAAAAAGGATTTGTTGATCTGGCAGGTGCTCCTGCGGCTATTTGGCTTGGAATAATTTTAAAATTAAATAAAATTCCAATCGGCGTAATGGTCTTGCAAGATTACAAAAATGAATTTGCTTATAGTGAGAAAGAGAAAAATGCTTTGTCATTTGTATCTGAACAAATTGCGCAGGCTATAGAAAAGAAACGACATGCGGATGAGTTAGTCTCATACACAAAGGAATTACAAAAGAACAAAGAATTATTAGAAGAAAAAGCTAATGAATTGAGTAACTTAAATAAAGAGTTGGCCGAATCCGAATCAAAGTTGAAAGAAATAAATTTAAGCAAAGATAAATTATTCTCCATTATTGCGCACGATTTACGAAGCCCCTTTCAACCTCTATTATCAATTTCAGAACTCCTTTCCGATGAAATAAATACACTTTCTAAAGATGAGATTGTAAATTTTAGCCAGGAAATTTACAAGATTTTGAAAAAGCAGTATTCTTTATTGGTTAATTTATTGGAGTGGTCTCGTATTCAAACAGGCAGAATTGAATATCATCCAACAAAAGTAAACTTAAACGAGATTGCTGAAGATGTTATTAACATCTTAAAAGTCAATGCAATCAAAAAACAAATTATTGTGAATAATAAGATAAAGAACGAACAATTTGTTAGCGCCGATTCAAATATGCTGCAATCAATACTTAGTAACTTAATCTCAAATGCAATAAAATTTAGTTATCCTGATGGAGTTATTAATATTTCATCTAAAGAGAAAGAAGATGAAATTATTGTGAGTGTAGAAGATAATGGTGTAGGTATTTCTGAGGAGAATAAGCAAAAACTTTTCAAAGTTGACGGACAATTTACTACTGCGGGAACTTCGCAAGAGCAGGGTACCGGTTTAGGACTTTTATTATGTAAAGAACTTATCGAGAAACATAGCGGCAGAATTTGGATCGAAAGCAAGGAAAATCATTTTACAAAAATTAATTTTTCGCTGAAAAGAAATTAATAACTCTATTATATAAATATTTGTATCTTAATACGATAAATTAATATTGAGAATATTATGCAGACAATGTTTGCCCCTCCGGAGAGATTGGGGACGGATATAATAAACCAACAGAAGATAAAATTTTCAAACCAAGAGCTTCTTTCTCATGTAATTAATGCGGTTCCTGATATTGTATTAATTCTAAATCATGAAAGACAAATTGTTTTTACAAACGATACGTTGATAAAACTGCTTAATAATGGTTGTGAAAATGATATTTATGGAATGCGCCCCGGTGAAGCATTCAATTGTGAACATGCTTTTGATACTGAAGGTGGGTGCGGAACAACTGAATTTTGCAGAACTTGCGGAGCCATAAATGCTATTTTGGTTAGCCAATCCGGTGAAGCCACTGTTAAAGAATGCCGTATTATTCAAAAAGATACTTCTGAGGCTCTTGACTTAAGAGTATGGGCAACTCCTTTAGATCTTGAGGGAGAGAAATATACAATTTTTTCGGTCAAAGATATCAGTGACGAAAAAAGAAGAAAAGCTTTGGAAAGAATATTTTTTCACGATATTTTAAATACTGCTGGTGTAATTAAAGGAATTGTACAAATACTTAATAACTACCCTAATAATGATGATCTTGTTTTGAAAACAGATCTTGAAAAGATAACTCTAAACCTGATTGAAGAAATCAAAAATTATAGAGAATTAACCAACGCTGAGACTAATGAATTAAATGTTGAACCTAGTGCATTTAAAGCATCTGATTTTATTATTGAGTTAGCAGATCTTTATCAAAGTCATGAAGTTGCTAAAGGTAAGGGAATTATTTTAAGAATCGGGAGTTCCGATATAAAAATATTTACCGATAAGATCTTACTTAAAAGGATACTTGGTAATATGATAAAAAATGCTTTTGAAGCGACCGAAATTGGTCAAAAAATTGTGCTGGGTTTCGATCTCATTAAAGATGATAGAATTTCTTTCTTTGTACAAAACAATAAGTTTATACCAAGAAGTATTCAGCTGCAAATTTTTCAGAGGTCTTTTTCAACAAAAGGATCTGATCGTGGGTTAGGAACTTACAGTATGAAAGTTTTGTGTGAAAGATACCTCAAAGGGAAAATTAGCTTTAAAAGTACAAAACACGAAGGCACTACTTTCTATGCTGAACTTCCGATAATATTTGAGGAATAAATTACAGTCTATTTTATATAAACTGTTTTTATATTAACAAATTCCTTAATGCCAAAATAAGAAAGCTCTCTTCCGTAACCCGAATCCTTTATTCCACCAAAAGGTAAACGTGGATCGGATTTTACAAATTCATTCACAAAACAATTTCCGGCATTCAGTTTTTCTGCTGCAATAATCTTTCCTTTTTCAGAATCCTCCGTAAAAACCGCCGCTCCCAAGCCAAATATTGTATCATTAGCAATTTTAATTGCTTCATCTTCATCTTTAACTTTTATTATTGCTGCTACCGGACCAAATAGCTCTTCATCGTATGCCGGCATTCCTTTTTTTACATCTGATAAAACTGTTGGTGGATAATAAGCTCCTTTTTGTTTTGGTACTTCACCGCCAAGTAAAAGTTTCGCTCCCTTGTCAATACTCAATTTAACTTGTTGATGAAGTTCATCCCTTAAGTCGTTTCTTGCTTGCGGACCAAGATCATTCAATTCATCAAACGGATCACCCATTATTTTTGATTTCATTTTTTCAACAAACTGGGCAACAAACTCATCATAAATTTTCTCAACTACAATAAATCTTTTAGCTGCAATGCAACTTTGACCGCCGTTTAATAATCTTGATATAGTACAAGTTTCGGCTGTTTTTGTTAAATCAGCATCTTCCAAAATCACATAAGGATCGCTTCCGCCTAATTCCAAGACTGTTTTCTTTAAAACTTCTCCGGCTTCTTTTGCAACTGCTCTACCGGCGGGAACACTTCCTGTTAATGTCACTGCTTTTACTTTTTCATTTTGAATTACAGCCTTAACTTTTTTAGAAGAAATTATCAAAGTCCTAAAAATATTTTTAGGAAAGCCGGCTTCTTCAAAGACGTTTTCGATTGCTAAAGCGCAACCTGTTACATTTGAAGCATGTTTTAAAATTCCCGCATTCCCAGCCATCAAACTGGGTGCAGCAAATCTAAACACTTGCCAAAGTGGAAAATTCCAGGGCATAATTGCCAGAACAACTCCCAAAGGTTGATACGTCACAAAGCTATTTGACGCATCGGTTTTTATAATTTCTTTCTCTAAAAACTTTGCTGCGTTTTCAGCAAAATAATCACAAACCCATGCACATTTTTCAACTTCTGATTTGGATTGAGCAAAAGGCTTACCCATTTCTAAAGTCATTATTTTAGCTAGCTCCTCCTTTTTATTCCTAAGAATTTGAGCTGCATTTCTCATTTTATCGGAACGTTCTTCAAAGGTGGTAAGCTTCCATGAATTATAAGCTGAATCGACTTGTGCGATAATTTCATGAACAGTTTCATCGCTCATTTCTTCGTATACTTTAATTTCTTCTTCTGTGGCTGGATTTATAGATTTTATCATTTTAATCCTCTCTTAATTCTATCATTTTTTTGAATGATAAAAAAATTATTCGATAACTGCTTTAAGCTATATCAAAAATCATGAATTTGTTTTATCACAACCAAAGTTTTATCATCCGAGTATAATCCATCGTGGGAAAAATTAATGACATCGTCCAAAATTTTATACGTAATTTCTTTAGCGGATAAATGTCTATTTTCAACTAATATTTTGGCAAGTCTTTCATCGCCATAGTTCTCAAATTTTTTATCAGCTGAATCAGTGACTCCATCAGAAAATATGAGTAATACATCTCCCTTTTTGAAATTAATACTATCCATCATGTATTTTCCGTTAGGTGTTGGACCAAGGACCGGACCGGTAGGATAAAGATAAGAAATTTCTCCTTTATCACCATTTACAAACATCGGTGGATTATGTCCGGCATTTGCGTAAAGGAACAAGCCACTCTTATCGATTGAAAACTCTCCATAAAATAATGATGCAAATTTATCATCAGCAAATATTTTATTTACCAAAGCATTCATTCTTTTCATCAATGGAGTAATTTTTATTTCAAAATTACTGGCCATTCTTAAGGCGCCGGAAATATACATTGCTTCGGCAGCGGCGCTAACACCTTTACTGGCGGCATCTCCAACCGCAACACCTAAACGATCCTTATCATCACCAATTTCCAGGTAATCAAAAAAATCCCCGCCAACAATTTCTGCCGGACTAGTAACGCCAAATAGTTCGTATTTATGAAAGAAATATTCGTGTTCGGGTAAAATGCTTTTTTGCAATTCCCTTGCTTTATTTATATCAGCTTTTAATGATTTTGCTTTATACGAATATCTTCTTTGCTTTATTTGTGAAGTTAAGGCAGTAGCAATAATATTTAAAGTAAGCTTTAATTCTTCATTTATCTCTTCGCTGCTAAGAGCAAGTAAATATTCATAGTAAACTTTACCGTCGTACTTTACTTTATCTCCAACACCGGAAGCAGAATATTTAAAGATTCCCTTTTCACGCAATGTTTCATTAGTTTCACTTCCTAAAACAGTTCTTTCTTTTGCTATTAAATCGAATAACGGATATTCCTTTATCGCAACACGAAAATCCTCGGCAATTAATTCTAATTTTCCAGTCTGAAATATTAATTGATAATCACCTTTTCGTGAATCAATTTTCCATATTCTGCCGCCATTAACATGCACATCTTCAAGATCGATAATTTGACGAATAACTGAGAAGAGCATTTCTTCTTCACTGTCAAAATTTTGAGAGGCAATATTTTCAACTGTTTTATAAACTTTTCTTTGATGCATTGTTTTCCGGATTTACTATTTAGTGTTGTGGAATTCTGTTTATTATACTTTCAATTTTTTAGAGCCTGGTTTTACTAGTGGAATATCAGTCTTACAAATTTCACACTCTTCAGGTTGGTAAGAAACTACGTTCATTTTTACAGTACTATATTGCGGGAAACCGAAATCAACTTTACCGTTGCTTCTGTCAACAATAAATCCAACTCCAACAACCTCTGCTCCGGATGCCTTAACAATATCAATAACTTCAAAAACGGAACCACCTGTGGTAACAACATCTTCGCAAACTAAGACTTTCTCACCGGGCTTAAGTGAGAATCCTCTACGCAAAGTAAGTTTCTTATCTTCTCTTTCCGCAAATATTGATCTTTTACCTAGTTGCCTTGCTACTTCTTGCCCAACTACAATCCCGCCGATAGCCGGTGCAATTACAGTGTCTATATCAAAAGATTTAAAGTGCTCTGCAATTAAACTACAAATATTTTCCATGTGTTTCGGATACTGCAAAACTTTAGCGCACTGGAAATAATAATTACTATGTCTACCGGATGTTAAAAGGAAATGACCTTCAAGAAGTGCTTCCGTTTCCTTGAAGATATTTAAAATTTCATTCTCACTAAAGTTCATCTAAAAACTCCTCCATTTCTTTTGCAGAACGATTATCACCCGCATCTATAGCTGCAGTTATTCCTTTTTGATAAAGCTCTCTAGCTTGTTGAATTTCATTTTGTTCTGCTTTTAATTGCGCGTATTGCATATAGCCCGCTACATATTTCGGATCATACTTTAAAAGCTTCTTGAAAAATTCCTCTGCTTTCTTGTAATCTTTTTGAGCCATATATTCCAGTGCGATTCCATATATTAAAAACGAATCATTGGAATCCTTTTGTAACAATTCCAAAAGTGATTCTAAACGTTTACTCATTTATTAATTGCCTCAATTTTACCTGCTAGCTCAAAATCTTTATTAGTTATGCCGCCTTCGCTATGTGTAGCGACTGTAATCTTTACCTTATTCCATGAATGAATTAGAATATCGGGATGATGGTCTAATTCCTGCGCGATCTCACCGACTTCATTAACAAAATTTAACGCAGATTTAAAGTCTTTGAGTTCATAATTTCTTCCGATTTGATTTTCTTCAAATTTCCAATTAACCAAACCTTGCAACTTCTCGTTAATCGCATCTTTACTTAAAACAGCCATTTTCAGCTCCCTTCATATTTTTTGAAAAAATCAGTATGTAAGTAAATTTAAATAAAAAAAGAGCGTATTAAAAACAATACGCTCTTAATTAAGATCTAAGTAATAATCCTCACAAACATTTATTGACTTTCGCCGGTATCGAATTTTTCTTTTTCTTCATCCTCAATTTTTGCTGAAGTTTCTTCATCAACAAAAACCAGCTCTTCGGTATTTTCAAAATGTTTGGCTATTATTTTAGTTCCGTCTTTAAATGAGCTTCGCAAAATTTCCTCTGCTAAAGGATCTTCAACAAATTTTTGGATTGCTCTTCTCAAAGGACGAGCACCATATTTTTGATCGAAACCTTTTTCAACTAAGAAATTTTTGGCGGAAGCATCAAGCTCGAGTTTAAGTTTATTTTCATGAATATTTTTATAAAGATCGCGAAGTTCAATATCAATAATCTTAAGAATATCTTCCTTATCAAGATTACGAAATACAATTGTTTCATCAACTCTGTTTAAGAATTCGGGATTGAACAATTTTTTCATCGCATCTTCAACGGTGTTTTTAAGGCTCGAATATTGATCATCATTTTTCTCGCCGCCAAATCCGAATGATCCAATAGTCTTTATATCACGGGCACCAACATTTGAAGTCATAATTATGATTGTATTTCTAAAATCAACTTTACGACCCAAGCTATCGGTTAAAACTCCATCATCCAAAACTTGAAGAAGAATACTAAAAATATCCGGATGTGCTTTTTCAATTTCATCAAAAAGAACAACCGAGTAAGGTCTTCTTCTAACTTTTTCAGTCAACTGACCGCCTTCTTCGTAACCAACGTATCCAGGAGGCGCCCCAACTAATCTGGAAACGGAGAATTTTTCCATATACTCACTCATATCAAATCTGATCAGAGCGTTATCTGAATCGAATAAATAGTGCGCCAAAACTTTACAAAGTTCAGTTTTTCCAACTCCGGTAGGTCCTAAGAAAATAAAACTTCCTATCGGACGATTTGGATTCTTCAATCCGGCTCTGGTTCTTCTGATTGCCTTAGTTAATTTGGAAACCGCCTCATCTTGTCCAACAATAAATCCTTTGAGTGATGTATCCATTTTCAAAAGTTTTTCTGATTCAGTTTGAGCTACCCTGTTAACAGGAATCCCTGTCATCATAGCAACTACAGTGGCTACATCTTCTTCCTCAACATCGTGAACAATATCTTTTGTCTTTGCTTCCCATTCTCTTTTAGCAATTTCAAGATCTGATTGAAGATTACGCTCTTTATCTCTAAGTCTTGCAGCTTCTTCATAATCTTGTTTTTTAACGACCGAAGCTTTTTCTTGTCTAACTGCTTCAATTTCAGCTTCTAGATCAAGAATTTCTTGCGGAACTTCGAAATTGCCCATATGAACTCTTGAACCTGCTTCATCAATAACATCGATAGCCTTATCCGGCAAATGCCTGTCGGTTATATATCGATTACTTAATTTTACAGCTGATTCAATCGCATCGTTTGAATATCTAACATGATGATGTTCTTCATATTTGAATTTTATGTTATTCAAAATCTGAATTGTTTCATCATAACTCGGTGGTTCAATCATAACTTTTTGGAATCTTCTATCCAAAGCACCGTCGGTTTCAATATATTTTCTATACTCATCTAAGGTTGTAGCGCCAATACATTGAATATCGCCTCTAGCCAGCGCTGGTTTAAACATATTTGAAGCATCCAGTGATCCTGAAGCTCCACCGGCACCAACTATTGTGTGAAGTTCATCTATAAAGAGGATAACATCGCGGGCTTTTTCAAGCTCGTTCATCAATGCTTTCATTCTCTCTTCAAATTGACCACGATATTTTGTACCTGCTACTAATCCGGCAAGATCAAGAGTAACAACTCTTTTTTCTTGTAGAGTTCTAGGCACTTTCTTCTGTACTATTCTTAGAGCAAGACCTTCGGCGATTGCCGTTTTACCAACTCCTGGTTCACCGATAAGAACAGGATTGTTTTTCTTCCTACGGCTCAAAACTTGTGCTACACGCTCAATTTCTTTTTCTCGTCCAACAACAGGATCTAGTTTATCCTCGTTAGCAAATTTTGTTAAATCGCGGCCAAAATTATCAAGAACCGGAGTTTTTGTTCTTTCAACTTTTTTATCCGGCGGCGGAATTGTAGCGCCCGGATCTTTTGGATTTTTACTGCTCAACATCGAATTTAACTCTGCCCTTGCAGAATCGTATGTAACATTAAACTGATGTAAAATTTGAGTAGCAATATTATCCTCATCTCTTAAAAGAGATAAAAGTAAATGCTCGGTTCCTATAACGTCGGCTTTATAAATTTTAGATTCTATTTGAGTAATCTTTAAGACCTTCTCAGCTTGTTTTGTTAGCGGAATATTTCCAATTGTTAATGTTCCGCCTGAAGTTCTGACAGTATCTTCAATTGCTTTTTTTAGTTTCATTAAATCACAATCAAGATTTCTCAAAATCCTTACAGCAACACCTTGTCCTTCTCTTATTATTCCCAACAGAAGATGTTCGGTACCAATATAATCATGACCGAGGCGTAAAGCTTCTTCACGACTAAGTCTGATTACATCTTGCAATCTGTCTGAAAAATTTCCATCCATAACTTTTTCCTTGTTTCAATTACTTTTCAATAAAACAGTATTTTCATCATTTTCGTTCAACCCTAATATATAAAGAGATAACGCCTCAATCAAGATTAACAAAAAAGACCAAAATTGTTATTATTTGCTGATATTTACAAAATAACAAAAAAAACACCTTATTTATATTACACCTTGTCTATTGTGACATACGGTAATAGATTCATTAATAGGATGAAGTCGCAAACCTCATCATTATTTGATATTATCAATTATTCTGCTTACTCAATAGTTTAACAGTTATTTATACTGTGGACTAATGTTTTTAGTTTCCAAAAATTTTGTCTTAAGTAGGTGGGAAATAAGAACTAACCACAGTTCTTATAAAAGAAATCAAAATTACTTTTTGGTAAGATATAAAAAAATAATTCTCTTCAAAATACCAAACGAAAAATTTTCGTAATTTCTTATAATTAAGCTAATTTCATCAAATTACATAAAGTTGATAAATCTTCAAAATATTTGCTAAAAGCCTAAATAAATAGTAAAATAAGAAACAAATTTCTTGGTTAATGTTTCAATATATGGGAGAATCTGATGGAAGCTGTTACCGGCCTTTCTGTAATTATCATTATTGCAATAGTATTTTTTCTTATACTATTTGTCTATTACATCCCAATCGGACTTTTTATAACCGCTTATTTTTCAGGCGTTAAAGTAAAAATATTTAAAGATTTAGTTGGAATGCGACTCAGAAAAGTTCCACCTGTTGTCATTGTAAGAAGCATGATTACTGCAACTAAAGCGGGAATAATAGTTGAACAGGCAAAACTTGAAGCACATTATTTAGCACAGGGAAATGTGATAAAAGTTATTCAAGCTCTTGTTTCTGCCGATAAAGCTAATTTAGGATTAACATTTGAGCGAGCAGCAGCTATTGATTTAGCAGGCAGAGATGTTTTAGAGGCAGTAAAAATGTCGGTTTTACCAAAAGTAATTGAAACACCTTTAGTAGCGGCAATGGCAAAAGACGGAATTCAATTGAAAGCTATTGCAAGAATTACAGTTCGTGCAAATATTGAAAGATTAGTTGGCGGCGCAGGTGAAGCTACTATTTTAGCCAGAGTCGGTGAAGGAATTGTTTCTACAATCGGTTCAAGCGACAGCCATAAAGAAGTTTTAGAAAATCCGGATAAAATTTCTAAAGCGGTTTTATCAAGAGGTTTGGATTCCGGAACTGCGTTTGAAATTCTTTCAATTGATATAGCGGACGTAGATGTTGGAACAAACATCGGAGCTAAACTTCAAGCAGATCAAGCTGAAGCAGATCTTAAAATTGCACGCGCAAAAGCTGAAGAAAGAAGAGCTGCTGCGGTTGCACTTGAGCAGGAAATGATTGCAGAAGTTTCAAGACAGCGTGCTAAAGTTGTTGAAGCTGAAGCTGAAGTTCCTAAAGCTATGGCAGATGCTTTCCGAGCCGGTAATTTAGGAGTTATGGATTATTACAATATGAAAAATATTCAGGCTGATACTCAGATGAGAGACTCAATATCAAAACCTGATCAAAATAAAGATAAGAACACAAATGGATAATTTTTTTAACATACTGATTGTACTTTTTGTTATTTATTCGATAGTAGCGCCTTTTTTAAAAGAAAAAGAACGAGGAGAATAAAAATCCTAAACAAGAACAAAAGCCGCAGTATGATAATATTGATAATCTGGATGTAACTTCACTAAAAAATGACGAAGGCGATTTATTAAAAGAGATAGAAGGATTATTCAAAAATAATCAGCAAAGTACAACCCAAAAAATAGAGACAAAGAGAACTAAGCTAGAAGAAGCTCAGGTTGAGCGTGAAGGAAATCAAAAGGAATCACTTATTAACAGCTATGAAACTGCAAACCCGGATTCCGTTTATGAGAATAAATATCATTCAAGAATGCAGCCTCCGAAAGTTTCACAAAAGATTGAAGAAGAAGCTGCGGCATTCGAAATGTTACTGAACAAATCAAATAAAACTGATGATAAGTTTCTTGCTGATATTAAAAGTAAACTGCATAAACCTCAATCTCTTAAAGAATATATAGTTTTTTCAGAAATATTAGGAAAACCAAAAGCATTGCGTAGATGATTCAAAAAAAATATACCCTGAAAAGATTAAACACTACGGGCTTTGAAAAGAAAGATTTTGACGAAGCCCGTTTTGTTATTAATTACAAAAACGAACTAAATATAACCCAATATGAAGCTGCATCGGCAGTAGAAGGTTCTTACTTAATAATTGCCGGAGCAGGAACAGGAAAAACCAGAACTTTGGTTTACCGGGTTTCAAGATTAATTGAAATCGGTTACAATCCGAAATCGATTTTGCTTTTAACGTTTACGAGAAAAGCTGCGAACGAAATGATGAACCGCGCATCTGTATTATTGGATGACAGATGCTCAAAAATTAGCGGCGGAACTTTCCACTCTTTTGCAAATTTAATTTTAAGAAAATATGCAAAAGCAGCAGGATTGGAGCCATCGTTCACAATTTTAGACCAGGGTGACAGCGCAGATATTATCAACCTTATTCGTTCTCAAGATGGATTTGTAAACAAGCAAAAAAGATTTCCAAATAAAAGAACTTTAAATAAAGTTTTTAGTTTAAGTGTAAATACGGAAAGAACTATTGAGGAAATTATTGATACCGATTATCCTCACTTTACGGATCATATCGATAAAATTTTAGAAATTTATAATATCTTCTCAAATTATAAGCAAAAAAATAATCTTTTAGACTATGATGATTTATTAATTTACCTGAGAAAATTTTTAGAAGATTCCGGTCCCTCTACAAAAGCTCTCTTAACTTCAATCAAATTTGTAATGGTTGATGAATATCAGGATACTAATAAACTTCAGGCAGATATTGTAAAAGCTCTAGCAAGTGTTAATCAAAATGTTATGGTTGTCGGTGATGATTCACAATCAATTTATTCTTTCAGAGGCGCTGACTTTAAGAATATAATGGAATTCCCGAAACTTTTTCCCAACACGAAAGTTATTAAACTTGAGGAAAATTTTAGAAGTGTTCAACCTATACTTGATTTTACAAATCATATAATTGAAGGCGCTGTAGAAAAATATGATAAACAGCTTTACACGCATAAAACCGGTGGAGAACTGCCAAATATTATTGCTGCAATAACCGAAAATCTTCAATCAAAATTTATAGTTGAAAAGATATTAGATCTAAGAGAAGAAGGAGTTTCTTTAACTGATATTGCGGTGTTATTTCGTTCTTCGTTTCATTCTTTTGATTTAGAAATAGAATTAAATAAAGCGAATATTCCGTTCCAAAAATTCGGCGGAATGAAATTTATTGAAACTGCTCATATAAAAGATATGCTTGCGTTTCTCCGAATTGCTTCAAATCCCAAAGATGTAATTAGCTGGTATCGTGTTCTTTTACTACATGAGGGAGTCGGACCGAAAACCGCACAAAAAATTCTTGATGAACTTGCGACCGCGAGATTAACAATAAAAGCAAATCCGGAAACAATAACTTCGTTCAAATTTAATGATAAAATTGCAAGGCTGTTCCAGCTTTTGTACAAACTTCATACTGAGAATGCTCTGCCCTCGGAAAAAGCTGAATTGGTTATGGAATATTATAATCCAATATTTAAAGATAAATATGATGATTATATTAAAAGACGAAAAGATCTGGAAATTTTCCAGAACATAACAGAAAATTATAAATCACTTGATTCTCTTTTAGCTGATATGGCAATTGAACCGATTATTGATAGTGTTGTTGATATTGAAGGAACTGATAAAGAAGATGAATATGTTACGCTTTCAACAATTCATTCTGCAAAAGGTTTGGAATGGCATTCGGTATTTATCATTCATGCTGTAGATGGATTTTTTCCATCCAGTCGCTCAGCAGATAAAACTGAAACTCTGGAAGAAGAACGTCGGCTGATGTACGTAGCTTCAACCAGAGCAAAACAAAATTTATTTATCACCTATCCAATGAACCTTTTTGATCGCGAAGCGGGAACTACTCTTTCTAAGCCATCCAGATTTTTATCCGATATGAAATCGGAGTTGGCAGAAGGATGGCTTTTAGATGAAGAGTGATTACAATTTATAATTTATAATGTACAATGAACAAATAACAACATTATTTATCAGCCTTTCTTAAAATTACTTAAGTAGTATCATCTTTTTTGTCTGCGAGTAATTTATCATTCCATTTTTATCATCCCTTGATGTAAAACGGAAAAAATATATTCCGCTGGTTAAGTTATAACCTTCTGAAGATTGTGCAGAAGTATTAAAATTCACAGTATAAACACCGGCCTCTTGATGAGTATTCACCAAAGTCGATACTTTCTGACCAACTGTATTATATACTTCCAATTTTACGTTTGAAGATTTGGGTACAGAATAACTTATCGTAGTGTTTGGATTAAATGGATTAGGATAATTTTGAGATAGTTCAAATTCTGTGGGCAAAATATTAATATTATTAACTTCTGTTACTCCGGATTGAATATCTATATAGTTTATATTGTAGGCCTGTACAGAACAGAAAAGTCTTAATACGTTTGTACCGGCTTTTAAGGAAAATTGACCGAAATTAACATTTGTCCAGGACAGCCAATCGCCTGTGTTGGGAATAGTTCTTTCAGCAAAATCAGCTCCGTTAAATATTATTTTCAATTTACCATTACTTAAAGCACTGGCTACCCGGGCAATTGCTGTATAAGTTCCGCTAGTTTGTACATCAACAGTATAATCGATCCATTCTCCTGTGTCTATCCAACCTACATAGTAACCACCGCCTGCATCCATACAGGTATCTACATCCACATCGTCATTTCTAAAATAGCCTCCTTGATTACCATTACTATCATCATAATATGCTTTATTATTGCCGCCCAAATCATAATTTTCAGCTTCAACTTTTCCAGGAATAACTGCTGCAGTTCCACCAAATGGACCTTGCGGAATATTACTATAGAGCAATATTGTACCACCTTTACCCACGGCAACCAAATCACCGTTTTTAGTTTCCACTACGCTATTCAGATCATTTGTTGTAGAGGATTTTTCGTTTTGCCAGGTTGATCCGCCATTTGCCGATGACATGATTGCACCTCCCTGACCAACCATTAAAATCTTGCTTCCGACATATATTATCGAATTTAAATTAGTTTGAACACCAGCTGGAGAAATATTTGTCCAGGAGTCTCCGCCATCAGAAGATTTTAGAGCAACTCCGTTGTTACCACAGACATATTTTGAGGACAAACTGTTATACGCAGATGAAACACTTCTCAATTGGGATGAAACGCCGCTGCTAACTTTCGTCCACTTTTGTCCTAAATTATCTGATTTCCATATTTCCCCGCTTCCGCCAACTATTAACATTCTAAACCCGTCAAAGTCAGCGCCAAAATAATTTTTATTGATTGTCAAACTTCCGCTAGATGTAGCCCAGGTTGCTCCGTCGTCAGTTGTAATATCGGGACTTGACGAGCTGCCGACAATTAGGCCGGTACCATACTCTCCCTGAACATAAGTATTCGGAAAAGCTGAAGCATAATAAACAGTACTTCCGGTGAATCCGTCAGTTTTCCATGTTGCACCATCATCGGTAGAATGGATTCTGTAAGCATTGGAACCGACTGCATGTCCTTTTCCATTTTTAGAAAATTGAACATCATAAAAATGAACGGAAGTAGTATTTACTGATTTCCATGTTCGTCCCAAATCGGTAGATCTTAATACTATTCGATCACCAACGGCAATTAAAGTTCCTGTTTGGTCATAATAAGTTACAGCTTCTAAATCATTGCTTGTCGGACTTGACACTTGCGACCAGGCTTTTTGGCCAAAAGCGATATTATTACTTCCAATTAATAAAACAGGCAGAATTATCGCTAAAAGTATACCTGACTTTTTCCGCATAAATGTAATTCTTTTCATTTTTTGGTTTTCCCTCATGTTATGAATTGTTATTATTTATTTGAAAATTCGCTTTTGACAGTTACACCGAACAAAATTTCATTTCATTGTTCATTTAACCATAGTTCAAAACTTTTATTAGTTTCTCCCTCTGGATAATTCCAGTCTGGTTTAAGCCTGAGCCCGCTTTCACTTTTCCATATAAAATCAATAGCATCTTCAATTTCTCTAATGTTTGCCGTCTTGATTAAATAAATTTCATTGTTTGAAAAACAATTCTTCTGTATTTCATTACTTATCTGCAGCGTGGACAGTGCATTACATATTATTTCCGCCTGTCTTATATTATAAGTTGCCCAAACAATCCCGTCTTTGCCTGAAATAAATTCGTTCTCATCAAAAGAAATAGTCAATTCTATATTGCTTCCTAACGGAATCTTTGGTATTTCTTCTCCACTTAACTCGCTCCAAGAAACTTTTTTCTTAGTTTTAAGTTTTATTATTCCGTCATTTGTGAGGGTTCCTGCAATTTTTAATTGATTCATAAAAAAAGCCATTAAAAAATTGATTGGTTTATTCAAATATTCTTAGGTAAAAAGTAAGTGAATTGTAGTGTGATTGCTTGGAAAATTCACGCAAATTGTTGGTCAAAATGCGCAAAATTGCATTTTTGAAAGGTTTTAATTGATAAAAGTAAGCTTGTTTCAGTTAAAGTATAAATGTTCTGGTTTATGTAACCTTTTTTTTATATTCGGTAGGACTGCAGCCGAATTGTTTCCTAAATAACTTTGAAAAATATCCATGGTCATTGAATCCGACCATAAAACTGATTTCTGTTATATTTCCGGCGTTTTGTTTTAATAAATCTGCAGCACGCTGAAGTCTGAGAGAACGAATTAGTTGTCCGGCAGGTTGATCAATTAAAGCATTGAGTTTTCTATTGAGCTGGGAAAGACTCATGTTCACTTCAGATGCAAGTCTCTCCGAACTGAAATTTTCATTTTCAAAATTAGCTTCGATGATTTTGATTACTTTCCGCAAATATTCTTGATCAACTGAAACTGCAGACACCTCAGCAGGCTTTATTATTGTAGATTTGCTGAAACGTTTTCGAAGTTGTTCTCTTTGATTGATTAAATTTTTTACTCTCACTTTTAATTCTTTTGCGCTAAAAGGCTTGGTGATATAAGCATCTGCGCCTGTCTCCAGTCCTTCTATCTTGTCATCCAATCCCGCTTTAGCTGTGAGCATTATAATCGGTATATGACTCGTTTTCTCATCGGCTCTGATTGCCTGGCAAAATTCATAACCGTTAAGTTTGGGCATCATAATATCTGTTATAATTAAATTTGGAATATTATCTTTTGCAATTATTATTCCCTCTTCTCCGTTTGATGCTTCTAAAACTTTATATTCATTTTCCATTTGTTCACAGACATACGATCGTATGTCTGCATTATCTTCAACACATAAAATAATTTTTTCTTCATCCTGAGATAGAGGTTTAGTAAATACTTGTTTCCCGGAATCCTCTTCCGGTTCAATATAACTTTGGACTGAGGAAGATCTATTAGCGGAAACTTTAGCGTATTGTCTAGCTTCAAAATTCATATTATTTAGAGGAAAGGAAATAATAAATTCAGAACCTTCGCTGGTTTTGCTTATTACATTTATTTTCCCATTATGCAGTTCAATTAATTCTCTAGCCAGGGATAAACCAATTCCGGTTCCTTCATAGTTTCGTGTAGTTGAACTATCAACCTGGTAGAAACGGTTGAAGATGTTTTTAATACGGTCTTCAGGAATGCCGATTCCAGTATCTTTGATCCGGATTTCCAATATTGAATCGAAAATCCTCAATGTTGTCTTAATCTCTCCTCTTTCCGGTGTAAACTTAAATGCATTTGAATATAAATTATAAAATATTTTTTCCATTTTATCAGAATCATAGACTACCGGAATGTTTTCACTTTCAGAATCAAATTTCAGATGAATCTTTTTTGATTCTGCAATTAATTCGAATGAATAGAATAAGCTCTTTAAAAATGAAACTATATTATGCTGTTCTGCATTTAATTTCATGCTTCCCGATTCTATCTTGGAAATATCCAGCAGTTGATTTATTAAGGTAAGCAGTCTTTGGGAATTACGGTTTGCTACCTGGAGCTTTCCTTTTTCTTTAATATCTATATTCGATGATATTACACTTTCAATCTGACCTAGGATTAGTGTTAGCGGTGTTCTAAACTCGTGAGAAATATTAGCAAAAAATCTTGATTTAAGTTGATCAAGTTCGCGAAGTGAATTTGATTCTGACTTCTCAAGTTCAAGTTGGTTTTTTAATCTAACACGGTTTAGTTCATATCGTCTTATGAATAATAGAATCGTTAAAAATAATATCAGATACAAAGAATAAGCCCACCAGGTTTTCCACCAGGGAGGTAGAATAATAAAACTGAAAGATGCGGCTTTTTTATTCCATACACCGTTATTGTTTGATCCTTTTACTCGAAAGGTATATTTTCCCGGCGCTAGGTTAGTATAAGAAGCAAAGTGATTAGTTCCGGAGTAAATCCAGTTTGCATCCACATTTTCCATTTTATATTCAAACTGATTTTTCTCTGGCGATGAATAATCTAATGCGGCAAAACTAAATGTAATAATATTTTCATTGTAGCGAAGGGTCAAATTCTTATCTGTATTACTTAAATCGTTTATCAATTTTAACTTATTCTTATCCAATGTTGATTGATTTTGGATTTCGCATTGCGTTATAACTATATTAGGAATAAACTTGTTGTCTTTAATTTCATCGGGATAAAAATAATTTAGACCTTTTATTCCGCCAAAAAACATCTCACCGGATTTACTTTTAAAATAAGCACCGGTATTGAACTCATTACTCTGCAAACCATCGGAATAATCATAGTTTTTAAAAGTAAGAGAATCAGGATTAAACTTTGATATTCCTTTGTTGGTACTTAGCCAGAGATATCCCTTTTTGTCCAGTAGAATTCCGTAGACTACGTTATTGGGTAGTCCGTCTTTTACCATATAATGAGAAAATGTTTTTGTTTTATAATTAAATTTATTTAATCCGCCACCAACTGTTCCTAACCATAAATATTTATCCGGCTGCTTAAGATCGGGACAAAGTGATTTAATAAAATTATTGTTCAAACTATTCGGATCATCCGGCTTGTAAGTAAATCTTTTTACTGAGCCTGAATTCTTATTAAAACATATAAGTCCATTCCTTGAACTAATCCAAAAATTACCACCTTTTGCCGGTAATACACATGGTCTTGAAAATTCTGCTTTAAAATCATTATTATACAAAAATCTCTTAAAAATGCCTTTCCTACGGTCTATAAGTTGACATAAATAATTTTGGTTTGCCACCCATATTTTACCTTGTCGATCTTTAAATACAAATGGAATTTCCTGCCCGGGTATTTTATTTGGATCCGATGAATTTGATTCAAACAATTTCGCTTTTTCGGTACTGCAATTATATTCATATAAGCCCATTCCCGTTCCAAAGAGAATGTGATTACTATCTGATTGAACAATTGAGTATACAACAGAATTGCCGAAATCACGCATTCTACTTATTGGACCTTCATAGCTTTTTAACTTTCCCGTTTTTCTATTCCATCTATACAATACATCTGTTCCAATCCAAATGTAACCACGATTGTCTTCCAAAATGGATCTTATACTAAAAACAGAACGCCTACCTCTATTAAGATTTTTTGTAAAAGTAAGAAATTGATTTTTTGCGGGGTCAAATATATCTATTCCTTCTCCACCAGTCCCAATCCAAACTAGCCCGGACTTATCACAGCAGAGACTTGAAATCGAATTGTAACTTATAGAAGATGGGTTTGACGGATCATGTAAGAAATATTCATATGAACTAGTTTTAAGATCAAAAATCTGTAACCCGCCTTTAGTTTCGGCCCATAATCTGCCTTCATGATCTTTAATAATTCCTCTAACATCCTCGTTTAGCTTTGAAAAGTAAAATTTATATTCTCCGGTTTTTTCGTTAAAAAGAACCAAGCCATGAGAAATTCCCAGCCACAAAAATCCCTTTTTAAATTCAGATATTGCAAAAATTCCGGGAAATTCGGCGCCAGCCTGTTCAATCTTATATTTAGTAAAATTATTTTGCTTCTCATTAAATTTTAAAATGTTCTGATCGGTTCCTATCCATAAATTTTTTAATGAGTCCAGATGAAGACTAAGAATATCATTAGAACCTAATGAATTATTATCCTTAGAAAAGTTGATGAAATGAGTTACTTCAGGCATGTATTTTCTTCCATGAGGAAAAGCGAGTTCATACAAACCGTTTCCCATTGTTCCGATCCATATATTTTTTTGATCGTCTTCAGCAATTGCAGTGATTCTAATAATATTGCTGTTGCCGGATTCTTCAGAATTTAATCCTATGTGATGGAATCTTTGATTTTCTTTTTCATAAAAATCTACTTTACCGTCTAATGTACCAATCCAGATGACACCTTTGTGATCTTCAAATAGTGCAGTTATTTGATTAGGCGAAATTGAAGTTGAGTCAAAAGGATGATTATAAAACACTTTAAAATTGTACCCGTCATAGCGATCCAACCCGTCTTTTGTACCAAACCACATAAATCCGGATTTATCTTGTAAAATTGCCGAAACTGAACTTTGGGAGAGCCCATCGTTTATTGTTAAATGCTTAAAACGTATTTGCTGCGGGTATAACTGGAACGTAAAAAATAATGGTAGGAATATATAAATCCAACTGAATATTTTTTTAGGGTTAAAAATAGATCTACTCATTAGGGGAAATTGGAATATAATTTTTTCATAATTAATTACGCCATTGGATAATGATCGCTTTAACCTATTTATTTATTTTTTGTAAATCAAGCAAAATAATAGCTTAACTCATTAAATTATTTATAGTTTTTAAGGTTCAGTTAATTTAAATAACCTGGTTTCAATGATTTAAAATATTTATAAGATAGGCATTGTACTCAATGAAGCGGGAACTACTCTTTCTAAGCCATCCAGATTTTTATCCAATATGAAATCGGAATTAGCGGAAGGATGGCTTTTAGATGAAGAGTGATTACAATTTATAATTTATAATGTACAATTAACAATTAAAAACATTTTACAAATATTTTATTTTAGCTTATTTCAATAGTATCATCTTTCTTGTCTGCGAGTAATTTATCATCCCGTTTTTATCATCACTTGATGTTAAACGGTAAAAATATATTCCGCTTGAATATTTTGATGCATTAAATATTACGTTATAATCCCCTACTGATTTATAACCTTCTACTAATGTTTCTATTCTTCTTCCGAGTAAATCATAAATTATTAAAGTTACATATCCGTTTTTTGATAGATGATATTTTATTTTTGTACTAGGATTAAAAGGATTAGGATAGTTCTGATAAAGCTCAAATGAATTGGGAGAAGAAGGGTCACTTACATCACCAAAACCGACAAGAGTTCTTATACCGCGCAGACCCACTCGTCCATTAATACTGTCTTCCCAGATTGTATAAAAACATACAAATCCAGAAATAGAGCCGGCTTGTCCCAGTTCAGGTGTTGCGGAATTAACTTTGGTATAAATTAATGTGTCGCCGGCATAATAATTTTGTCCACTTCCAGCAATGAATGAACTGTCGCTCCTATTATACTTGTAAGTATGGGGATAATATGAAACATTAAAATCTTTAATCTTAGAAAGCCTCCGCTGCTTTGTAACTATTGGAGAAACCATAAAATTTAAACTAGAATAATTTCCATTTATGCTGTCTATTAATTTTTGGGGCGGATTTGAAGAGTACCATCGTTCTCTAATAAATACATTTGAAAAATTCCCGTCGAGGTTTTCGTAAGATAAAACAGGAAAATCCGTACCAATAAATCTAGGATTATTTAAGTAGCAGCCTTCTTCTATTACTAACTCATTACTCCACGTAAGAGGCGGATTTATATGCCTAAACACAAGCTGTATTTTCCCCGAATTAAAAACCTTCTTTGCCACTACATTAATACCCGAGAACTCTGTATCATACATCAACATGGTACGGGTGCCGGTTGCTTCCGAATATTTCACGGAATCATTCGATTCAAATACGAGTTCGGTTTGATATGATGAATCTTGTCTTGTTGCCATGTACACCGAATTATTTTTAATGTATAAAATCCTCTGAGTGTCGTTATCCCAAAGTCTCCTAAAAAAGAAAGCTGGTTTAAATTCAGCGTCTGTTGAATCATCAATAATATGAAAGGCGCTTAATGTATCATTAACGTATTTTTTGTAACCAAATTCCCAGCTCCCGCTTCTGTTTGTCTGGTAAAATATTTGTGGTTTTGAATTGTTTTCAGATATAAGACAAATCGGATTAATATCCTGATAATTGTCATTCGTTACCTGTACCGTTGAACCGAATGTATCGGTGTCCCCATCATACTTCATATAATAAATATTCGAATTAGTATTTTTATGAATTTCAAATACAATGCCTCTTTGTATAAAATGATTGTAGTCGCTACCTGGAAATGATGGATTTTGTACGTCCCCGTCAGGAATAGTTAAGATTTGTTTTACGATGCCCGGTTGTGCATAAGCTAAATTCAAAATACACAAGAAGAGTAATGACAACGCAGGATGTGTCTTTTTCATAATTTCCCCAAATATTTTTTAAAAAAACCGAATAAAAGAGTTATAGTCAAGAATTATTTGTCAACACGTTAGAAAGCAGTTTGTCATAAAATTTATCCGTTAAAGTATTTTTTGTTACAATTATTGAACATATTTATCCGGTGAAAAATAATATTGTCGACCCAGACTAAAACTCTGGTTTCTCACATCAGCATCATTGTATGAAACAAGTTTGTGAACACCTGATGTTTGAGCAATACAGATGAGATTTGTGATCAAAATTAAAACTGACAATAAAGTTTTCATCAATATCCCCTTCTAATAATGTATTAGGTATACTTCGGGTTCAAACTTACTTCAACAAAATCATCTTTTTTGTTTGTGAATATTCTACAGCATTCTGTTTATCTTTTCTTAATTCGATCTGGTAAAAGTACACACCGCTAGAAAATTTTGAAGCATTAAAAATTGTTTTATAATCTCCAGAAGTCTTATAATCATTTACTAAGGTTGCTATTTTTCTGCCGAGTATATCATAAACATTAATCGTTACAAAAGCACTTTTAGAGAGATGAAATTTAATGCTTGTATTCGGGTTAAAAGGGTTTGGATAATTTTGTGAAAGAGTAAAATCTTTGGGAAAATATTTATCATTTACATTTGTATAAAGTTTTCCAACTAAAACTTGTTTTAGACCGATTCTATCGTTAACACTATCAGGCCATACTATTGGAAATTCTAAAGCGCCGTCTGGAGAATTTTCTGTGCCTAAAATAGGACGGCTATTAAAATATTTTGTTATAATTAGAGTATCTGCATTATTTGCATTAAACGATTTATATCCTATCCAATTGCTGTCATTACGTGAAAATTTATAACTGTATGGGAAATTGGAAGTATAGTTAGAATTATAAGTATTCTGTTGTTTACCTAAAATTGGAAAGGAAATCGTGCTAAGATTAGAATAATTGCCTTTGATGCTATCTTTAAATCTTGAAATATTTGATAAGTCGGAGCTGTAATCAACATAAAATTCATTAATAAATTCCCCGTCATTTTTTTCATAAAACAAATCCCAATTGTTACCGCGAGAAAAATGAGGTTTACTTAAAGAAGTATCTTCATCAATAATTCTTTCTTCAGTTAATTTGCCATCACTATCTATCTTTTTACCGACCAGTTGCACTTTGTCTGAATTTGAAATCTTTATAGCGGAAAAAAATATACTGCCCTGCCATCCTGATATCGATTTACCAACTGGTTGCAAATATTTAACAGTATCGTTCCCGTCAAAAATCTTTTGAGTTGAAATTGAATCGGCATTATTTGATGCTAAAAAGACTGAATTATCTTTCTCATATAGGACCATCCACCTCCCAATTTGATCAAGTTCAACCAAACTTGGATTTGTTTCATCATCTCCGGAAGAGGCTAAAAATTTCTCGGCGGAAAGTGAATCATTATCAAAATCTTTATATACTATATCCCAGTTGCCATTTCGGTTTGTCTGGTAAAAAATACGTATTGGGAAATTTTTTGTGCTTAACAAAATTCCAACCGGATTCATATTTTTATAATTATTATTAGTAATTGAAATATCCTTAGATGTAGAATCTTTATAACTGGATTTAAATAATACATGAATATTACTTTTGTTTTGCTGATGTTTCTCGAATACCAAATCGCCGTTTAATTCATAATACTGCTCCGGTAATAAAAAACTCGGGTTTGAAATATCCGCATCCGGATAAGAAAGTAATGTTGTAACTGTATCGCTTTGTGCGAATGAAATTGAACAGCACGAAAGTATTATAAAGATTAGTAAATATTTTTTCATAATTTGACCTCATTTTGAATGTAGCAAATTATTGTTTTATAATCAATTAGAAGAAGATACTTGTCTCATGCATTGTGCTCTGTTTTTGAAGCGAAAATATTTTATTTATTTTAATAAACATAATTCCGTTATTATATCGCTGAAAAAGAACATTAATGATTCCAATTTATATTAGTGACGCTGTAGTTATTATGATTGTTTTTAGTAATATTATTTTACTACTGGCATACTTAATTAGAAATACAGGTGGAACATCTTCCGGCTCTCAAAAAATTTCGGTTATAGTCGCTGCAAAAAATGAGTCGAAAAATATTCGGCAATTAATAAACGCACTGGCTTCGCAAAATTATCCTAAAGATTTATATGAAGTAATTATTGTTGATGATAACTCGGATGATGAAACATTTAAATTTACAAAAGAACAGATTGTCAATTTAAATAACTTTAAAATTTTGAAAGCTGAAGAAAAAGAGTATCCGGCAAAACGCGGTGCTATTGATTTTGGAATTAAAAGATCTGCTAATCCTTATATTATGATTACTGATGCTGATTGCATACCTGAGAAAAATTGGATTTCAGAATATTCTAATCTATTTAAGAATAACTATGATTTTATTTTTGGCGCTGCACCATTTAAGCTACAAAAGAATTTAATTTCACAAATTTCGGGTTTTGAAAATTTACGTGCTTCAATTTTAACATTTGGATTTGCAAACTTAAAACTACCATACTCTGCAGCTGCCAGAAGTTTTGGATTCAAGAAAAAATCTTTTGAAAAAGTTAAAGGTTATAAAAATACAATCGATACTCTCAGCGGAGATGATGATTTGCTTTTGCGTGAGGCTGTAAAATATAATCTTAAAATTGGAACTGTGATAAAAGACGATGCATTCGTTTTCTCAAAAACAGAAAACACTCTTAAAAGTTATCTTAGACAGAAAGCACGACACACAACTACATCATTTCATTATTTATTAGCACATAAATTGTTTTTAGGATATTGGCACTTGCTTAATTTACTGGGAATTCTTTGTTTAATTTTAAGTTTATTTAATCCAATTTTTTTAACAGCGGCTCTTACAAAATTTATTGCTGATTTTTTAGTCGTGATAACGCTTCAAAAAAAGTTCGGTTATAAGTTCAACTTTATACAGATTTTTTATCTTCAAACATTATATGAACTTTTTCTTGTAATAAATTTCTTTAACGCAAAACACACAACCATCGAATGGAAATAGAACCTAAATTTGAGACACCTTGGCTAGATCCATCACATCCGAATTACAACCGCTGGAAGCGATCGCGTGAATTATCTCTTGAAAGAGGCAAGTTTGTAAAATCGATAATAGAAAAATTTATAAAGTGTGAGGATTTAACAATCTTAGATTTAGGCTCAGGTGAAGGCGGAACATCGCAAGTTTTGGCGGATAATAATTTTGTTGTGAGTTTTGATATCGATAAAGTAAGATTGCAAAGACAAAATCATCTTAAAAATAAATCTTGTATAATTAATGGCGATGCAATGAAGCCTCCGTTTAAAGAAGCATCATTTGATTTGATAATTCTCCAGGATGTAATTGAACATGTTCCTGATGCAAATGAAATCATAGACCATCTAAAAAAATTATTAAAAGTAGAAGGCAGAATTTATTTAAGTACACCAAACAAACATTCCATTTTTAATATAATTGCCGATCCTCATTGGGGACTTCCGTTTCTGGGATTACTAAGCAGAAAAAATCTAAATAAATATTTTTTGAAAAAATTTCGCAAGAAGGATTATAACCGCAAAGATGCGGCACAACTTTTATCTCTATATGAAATTAGAAAAATGTTGAACAAGGACTTTTCTCTCAGGTTAAATACAAAACATTCAGTTGAAAAATTGCTTGAAGGCAACAAGGGAATTGTTTGGAGCGAATTTCATCTTGGTTTATTAAAAATTATCAGAAAAGCTAAACTTGATAAAGTAGTAATGATGCTTGCGAATGACAATTTTGGTTTTGTTAATAAATTATTCAACCCTACTTTCTATTTTATTCTGACAAAGAGATAAAATCATCCTTTTCCTAATTCCCAAATAAATAATACTTTATAATTTGATTTAAGAAGCAAATAAATTATTTTTGAGTTTTAGTTGTTTACAGATGGGTAAAAATGAATAATAAAGAACTTGCAGAAAAAGCAATCCAAGCAAAATCTATTGCTCACCCGCCCTACTCTAACTTTCATGTAGGCGCCGCACTTTTAACCGAAGATGACAAATTATACCTTGGTGGAAATATTGAGACTGCTTCTTACAGTTTAACTATTTGCGCTGAAAGAACTGCAATATTTAAAGCCTTCTCAGAAGGTGAACGAAAATTCAAAGCAATAGCTATTGCTAGCGATTCGCCGGATTTCTGTCCTCCTTGCGGTTCTTGCAGACAAGTAATACAAGATTTATGCGGCGATATAGACGTTGTAATGATCAACCACAAAAAAGAACTAAGAGTAATGAAAATATCCGAACTTCTTCCGTTTTCATTCAGTGATAAAGATTTAAAATAATCTTTGAGTAACTTTGTGCACTAAACATTAAAAAATAAACCGCAAGGATCTCCAAGAGACTCCAAGCAAAACTAAGAAATAAAGAATAAATTTATGAGTGAATTTTCCCCCCATCTACAACCAAAAGAAACCGGCTGGATCGAAGTGATTGCAGGATGCATGTTCAGCGGTAAAACAGAAGAACTGATCAGAAGATTAAGACGAGCTAAAATAGCTAAGCAAAATGTAAAAATTTTCAAACCGATGATAGACAATCGTTATTCAGAAACTGAGATTGTCTCACACAGCGAGCAATCACTTCCTTCAATTATGATAAAAGATATAAATGAAGTTTTTGAGCACTCAAATGATGCTCAAGTAATAGGAATTGATGAAGCACAATTTTTCTCATCTGATATTATAGATGTTTGCAACAAATTAGCCAACGAAGGCAAAAGAATAATTATTGCTGGATTAGACCAAGATTATAGAGGCATTCCTTTTGAACCGATGCCTCAACTGTTAGCAATTTCTGAATATATTACAAAAACATTAGCAATCTGTATGGTTTGTGGAAACCCCGCCGATAAGACTCAACGAAAAACCGACTCCGGTGAAAGAGTTGTGGTTGGAGCATCGGATATTTATGAAGCACGCTGCAGAAAATGCCATTACATACCAAAAGAAAATTAGAGGGAACAAATGGATATCATTTCGGTAATTCGCGGAATCGGAGGAATAATTGTCCTTTTAGGCATCGCATTTCTTATTTCAAATAATAAAAAGAAAATAAATTGGAAATTAGTTATAAGTGGAATTGGGCTTCAATTTGCTTTTGCTGTTTTAATTTTAAAAGGTGATGATCTGGGTGGTTTCTTTGCTCCTCTTGGATGGCCTAAAGATTTTTTCTATTGGATAAGCGGCTTCTTTGTAGTACTGCTAAACTTTACAACCGAAGGCGCAAAATTTGTTTTTGGCAATCTTGCAATTAGCCCCGGTGCTGATGGAAGTTTAGGTTCATTTTTTGCATTCCAGGTTTTACCTACAATAATTTTCTTTGCTAGTTTAATGTCTATACTTTATTATCTCGGAGTTATGCAAAAAATAGTGCAAGGTATGGCATGGGTAATGGCTAAGGTAATGGGAACTAGCGGCGCTGAATCTTTGTCTTGTACTGCAAATATTTTTGTTGGTCAAACCGAAGCTCCATTAATGGTTAAACCGTATATTAAAGGAATGACCAAAAGTGAGATTTTAACTATAATGGTTGGCGGAATGGCAACAATTGCGGGCGGAGTTATGGCTGCTTATATTCAAATATTAGGCAATACATATGCAAAAACATTAGGAATTCCTCTTGCTCAAGCTCAGCAAATGTTTGCTACTCAACTATTAGGCGCTAGTGTAATGGCAGCTCCCGCCGCTTTGGTTATCTCAAAAATTATGTTTCCGGAAACAGCCGAACCGGAAACGAAGGGTTCGGTAAAAGTTAAAGTTGAAAAGAATGCTTCCAACGTTGTTGAGGCTGCTGCTAACGGAGCAGGAGACGGATTAAGCCTGGCTTTGAATGTTGGCGCTATGTTAATTGCGTTTATTGCTTTAATCGCTTTGGTAAATTATCTATTAAAAGGATTTGGTGATATTACCGGCTTAAATGTTACGCTGATGGCAACCTACGGTCAGCCGCTCAATTTCCAATTACTAATTGGATTAATACTTCGTTATTTAGCTTTTGCAATCGGAGTTCCATGGCACGATTCGCTTCAGTTTGGAAGTTTACTCGGTACTAAAGTTGTCCTCAATGAATTTGTAGCTTACCTTGAAATGGGTAAAATGATAGCGGCCAAAAGTTTGGTCAGTAGTAAAGCTATTCTTATGGCAACTTATGCATTATGCGGTTTTGCTAATTTTAGCTCAATTGCAATTCAAATTGGAGGTTTGGGACCTCTAGCACCTTCAAGAAAATCAGATATAGCCAGCTTAGGTATTAAAGCTGTAATCGGGGGATCATTAGCCACTTTGATGACAGCTACTTTAGCGGGACTTTTATTCTCTTAAGCGAAATATAGAATTATGCAGATGATAGATTTGAATTTTAAATACAAAGATTTGATCTCAGAATTAAAAGCGGAAATCCCTGAAACACCAGAATTGGCGATTGTTCTCGGTAGCGGACTCGGTAATTTTGCGAGTAGTGTGAATCTTAAAAAGACAATTGCAACTTCAAAATTAACTGGATATCCACCTTCCACAATTTCCGGACATGAAGGTAAAATTCATCTTGCAGAGTACGAAGGAAAAACACTTTTACTTTTTCAAGGCAGAATCCATTTTTATGAAGGTTATCACATTTCAGAATGTATACTTCCTTCCTTTATTACACAAAATTTAGGTTGTAAAAATATTTTACTTACAAATGCAGCCGGAGGAATAAACGCCAATTTTTCGCCGGGTGATTTAATGCTGAATCTTTCATTTAACGGAATTCAGATAAAAAAAGAACTTACAAGTTTAATTGGAATTTCTTCTGTGGAAACATACAGCAATTTCAAAAATTTTCCATCTGAAAAGCTTAAAAAAATTATAAAAGAATCTGCTCTTGAAGAAAAAATTGATCTGAAAGAAGGAGTTTATTGGTACGCAAAAGGTCCATCTTATGAAACGCCTGCGGAAATTAGAATGATGAGTAAATTCGGAGCCGACGCGGTTGGAATGTCAACTGTCCACGAGGCAATTTATGCAGGTTATTCGGGCTTAAATACTGCTTCTATATCGTGTATTACAAACTTTGCTGCCGGAATATCAAAACAAAAATTGAATCATGCCGAAGTGACGGAAACCGCAAATCTGGTAAAAGATAAGTTCGAGCGATTAGTTAAACGAATTATTACTCTAATTTAGGTTAAATCTTTATATTTTATCGTTGTTCGGATAAAATCCATCTAATTTCCCGCCTAAAAGTTTAATACATATTAGCCCCAATTTTATTGACTTTGTACCCCTGATCAAGTAATTTTATGTTTTAATTAATTTCACAAAACTCATTTAGAAGCAAAAGTTAATATGAAAGAATTCAGATTCAGAATTATAATGATTCTTCTCGCAATTGCGTTCTCCTTTTATCTTTTATACCCGACTTACCAAGATTATCAATTCACAAAAAAGATTGATAAGGTTCTTGCTGAGCGCACCAAAGAGATAAAAACTTCCGATCCACAAATCACTAATCAAGTTTTGGATAGGAAAATTAAACTGCTTGAAGACAGTTTGAAGAGTGCCGACCCATCTATAGCCAAAGCTCGTTCAAAGAGGATTAAGCTTGGTTTGGACTTACAGGGCGGTATGCGCGTTGTTCTTGAAGTTAACACAGGAAAACTTCTTGAAAAACTTGCGAAAAACCCGGACGATGTTTTCAAACGCGTGGTTAAAGAAGCCGAAAACGAAGCAAAAACTTCTGACGAATCCGTTGTAAATATAGTTGCCAGAAAAATGCAACAGCGCGGAATAAGGTTGAGTAGATATTTTGGAAATATTCGCCAATCCGATAGTGATATTATAAAGGAACTCAGTAAAGATTCCGAAGACGCTGTTTCCAGAGCTATGGAAATTATTAGAAACAGAGTTGACCAATACGGCGTTTCAGAACCTTCCATTCAGAAACAAGGCGATAGAAGAATAATTGTTGAACTTCCAGGTGTTGCACGTGAAGAAGAAGCAAAACAACTTCTTCAAGGTACGGCGCTTTTAGAATTTAAGTTATTGAAAGATCCTCAATTTACAGTTTCAGTAATGAAAAAAATTGATGATGTTCTTGCCGGCGAAGGAGTTGTTGATTCAGCTGCAGCAGCGGATACATCCTCAGCAAGTGCTGATACTTCAAGCAATAAGCAATTAACTCCTCAAGAATTTGCTAAGAAACATCCGTTTTTCTCATTGGCTATGCTAGATCCTAACGGTAAAAGTGCCGATGCTTATGTTAAAGCAGATGAAAAGGATAGACTTCAATTATTATTAAATCGACCCGATGTTCAAAATGTAATTCCTAATAATTGTGAATTTGTTTTTTCCGCAAAACCGGTTGCCAAACAAAACGGTCAAGATATTTATGTTCTGTACTGTGTTAATAAAACCGCAGAACTTACCGGTGGTGTTGTTACAGACGCAAAAGCTAATATAGATCCGCAGACTTCATCCCCTATTGTTTCAATGGAAATGAATTCCGAAGGAGCAACGGATTGGGCAAGAATTACAGGTGCAAATGTTGGTAAACGCTGTGCTATTATTCTGGATGGAGTTGTTTATTCCGCTCCGGTAATTCGTGGTAAGATACCTGGAGGACGTTCTCAAATTGAAGGCTCTGCTGATTTAGAAGAAGCACAGCTTTTAGCGATTGTACTTAAAGCCGGAGCCCTTCCTGCACCGGTTGATATAATTGAAGAACGAACTGTTGGACCGTCACTTGGACAAGATTCAATCAACAGCGGTTTCTTGTCGGTTATAATAGGTTATATCCTTGTCGGTTTCTTTATGATACTTTATTATAAAAGAGCCGGAGTCATTGCTTCAGCTGCACTGATTTTAACTTTATTATTTATTATGGGAGTACTTGCCGGTTTCGGGGCTACTTTAACATTGCCCGGTATCGCCGGTATCATCTTAACGATAGGTATGGCCGTAGATGCGAACGTACTTATTTACGAGAGAATTAGAGAAGAACTAGCAACCGGAAAAACCATAAAAGCTTCAGTTGATAGCGGTTTCTCAAAAGCAAATTCTGCAATTGTTGACTCTAATATTACAACGTTCATTACCGGTATAATCCTTTATCAATTTGGAACCGGTCCTGTGCAGGGATTTGCATTAACTCTGATGATCGGTATTCTTGCAAGTTTGTTTAGTGCTCTCGTAATTGCCCGCGTAGTCTTCGATTACATGGTTGCAAAAGGACATAAAATAACTATTGGATAATTAAACACGCTTTAAGGAGCAAATTAATAAATGCGATTATTTGAAAATCTTAATGTAGATTGGTTAGGTAAAAGAAAAATCTTTTATGTACTCTCTACTGCCCTTTTCTTAATTGGGGTTGTAAACGTAGTCTTCCGAGGCTTCCATTTTGGAATCGATTTCAAAGGCGGTACAGAAATAGTTCTGCAATTTGATAAGGCTGTGAATGTAAGTGATATTAGAGGTTATGTTGATGGAATTGGTCTCGGAAATGTTGAACTAAAAACTTTTGGTAGTGAAACCGGTGTTCTCGTTAGAACAGAGTTACAACAACTACCTAAAGCAATATTTCCGCGAGTTGTTGGAAATATAAATAAAGCTATCGATAATATCTATCCCGGTTTACCGAGAAAGATTATTGATAGTACGGCAAGTTCGGTTACTTACGCTTTGGCAAATCCTGATACGACGAACGCTTTGGTTGATAAACTTTTTGCCGCTGGTTTTCAAGCTGGTAAAGTTTCCGAGGAACCTAACAACACACAAATGGTTGTAAGTGTTTCGATTGCCGAATGGATCAAAGATAACCTAAAACAAAAATTGCCGGGTAATCAGTTTAAGGTTATTAAAGAAGATCATGTGGGTCCAAAAGTTGGTAAAGAGTTAAAACAAGATGCAGTCGTAGCTGTATTTCTATCACTTTTGGTAATTCTTATTTATTTGGCATTTCGATTTAAGTTTATATTTGCGTTGGGAGCTGTGCTTGCATTGTTCCATGACGTACTTATTACTTTAGGTTTATACGCCGCTCTATACGGAGTTATTCCGGGATTAAACCTAGAAATCGATTTAACGGTTGTTGCTGCTTTCTTAACTCTTGTTGGTTATTCAATCAACGATACAGTTATTGTGTTTGATAGGGTTAGAGAGAATTTGAAAATTCATAAATCAATGCCGTTGCTTGAACTTATAAATCACTCTGTAAATCAAACAATGAGTCGTACAATATTAACCGGTGGTACAACATTGTTAACAGTTACAGTGCTGTTATTTTTCGGTGGTGAAGTACTTAGAGCATTTGCATTCACTATGTTCTTTGGTATTCTGACCGGAACTTACTCTTCAATTTTCGTTGCTAGTGCGTTAGTACTAGAGTATGCAAATAGAAGTAAGAAGAAAGTTCAATTCTGATAGAAATAGTATTTAGAGAAAAAGCCGGTTATTAAGCCGGCTTTTTTATTTTTAAAGAAAAATAAATATTCCAAATGCGAATATTACTTCTCTCCTTTTCTAGAAATATACTTTCCCGCATCCAATCTGAAACCAACCCCTAGTATATTCCATGCATTTATTGTTGAAATCAATAAAGTTAATTCCACTACTTCTTCATCGGAAAATGCTTGCTTGAGATTATTAAATAGCTCATCGGGAACCCCGGATTCAGATAATTTTGTTAAAGATTCACACCAGGCTAAGGCTGCTCTTTCTTGAGTTGAGTAGAATTCGGTTTCGTGCCATGCCGGTAATAAATTAATTCTATCTATCGATTCACCAATTGCTATCGAATCTTTAATATGCATATCCAAACAAAATGCGCAGCCATTTATTTGCGATGCTCTTATTTTAACTAGTTCTTTTAATTTCGGATCTAACTTTCCCTTTTTCAAAACAACTTCCAGACCTAACATAGCTTTATAAGCTTCCGGTAATTCTTTTGTCCAATTAATTCTCATATCAACCTTAATTTATTTTTAGAAGTATTTCTTTTGAATATAAAAATAACATTCATAGCACAAAAGATCTTCATAGCTGCTCACACATAAATGAATTATAAAAATAAATCTGTCAGTTATAATTTGAAAGGCGCATATTTGTTTAAATAAAACGGATTTGAGCGATTGTTAGTAAATTACTTGTGGTAGGTTTAATAAAAGGATTTATGATTAGTTTATTTCGATACTCTAACTATTACCATTGTCATATCATCATTCTGAGGAGCTTTGCCTTTGTACGATTTCAAATCTGCCCAAATTTTGTCCATTATTTCACTTGATCTACAAACTGAGTTGGTATTAATAATTTCAGATAATTTATTTTCACCGAAAAGTTCGAATTTCTCATTCATCGCTTCGGTAATACCATCTGAAAAGAACGCGAAAATTTGTCCGGATTTTAGCTCTATCTCTTCTACTAATAAAGTTTTTTCAAATATTGTTCCTTTTTCTAATCCTATTCCCAATCCTTGAGTTCTGTACGAATCCACTCTGCCATTTTGAGATATAAGAATCGGCATATGCCCGGCTCTGCAAAAAGAGACTTTGCGTGTTTCCATATCAAACAAAGCAAGAGTCATCGTAACAAAGGAGTTCCTCTCAAGCGAAGTATAAATTCTTGAATTTACGTCTACAAGTATATCCCTGGGAGATCTACCTTCTACACAAGCTAACTGCATCATTGTTTGAACTTTTGTCATATATAAAGATGCAGACAAGCCTTTTCCGGAAACATCGCCAACAACTACAAATATTTTCGAATCACTGATATTAATAAGATCATAATAATCCCCGCCTACTTGCATTGCAGAAATCATTTCACCACAAATATCTAATCCGGAAATTTCGGGAATACAGCTTGGCAAAAGCCCTTGTTGAATTCGTCTTGCCAAGTCTAAATCACGCTCTATTTTATGCTTCTCTGCCTCTGATTGATAAAGTCTTGCATTCTCAATTGCAATAGCAGACTGATTTGCGGAAGCATGAAGCAGTTCTAAATCTTTTCCGGCAAATTGCGCCCCGGAATGTTTTAGTCCGAACATTAATAATCCAACTACTTTAGATTTAATTACCATAGGAACAATAGTATATATTCCTTCGGCAACAAGTTCATGCGATTGTTCAGAAAATAATTTCTCAAATTCAGATTGTTCAATTGTTACATGATTATTTATAATAGATTTTTCTTCAATAAATACATTTAGATCTGAAGATGTTAATACAAAATTTTTATTAACAAAACCCGTATTTCTTACCAAATCAAATTGGTAAGGAGTTGAGTTTCTCAGAAGAATACCAAACTTATTTAGTCGAAGAGAATCAACAAATGTTTTTTGCATTGAATCCAGTATATTATTTAAACCAACAACAGTGGAAATATCATTACTAAATTTCAGAAGTACTCTTTGATAAGCAAATTGTTCGGGATAGAACTTTGAAGTAATAAAATCTTGAAATCTATCCTTTGTTGATTGAAAAACCAAAGCGAATGAGATGAAAACAATTCCTGCAATTACACTTTGAAATTCCGTACCGATAGCTTCACTAATTGTTTGTCCCAATACATAAATAACAAAGAAATAGGTAGCAGCAAGTGCAATGGTAGCAAGTCCATACATTAAAGTATTTTTAATTACAATACTAACATCCATTAACTGATATTTGAAAATTGAGTAAGCAAAAGCGATAGGAATAAGTGTTATTAAAATTATGGGGGTATAATATTCAGGTGAATTAAAAAGTGTATCCGAAATAATGGGAGCTATACGCGCAGTGTATAATGATGCGACTATTCCTATTACAAATGCTATAATAATAAAAATTATACTTTGCTTTTCTCTTTTGGTTTTTAGCCTTGTATAATTTACTATTAGCGAAATAACAGCAACAATTTGTATAACTGAAAAAGAAATATTATTGATATAATTTCTAATTGTATTAAAGTTTTCTAAATTGGCAATATTACCTTGAGGTATTAAAATAATGGATATTAGATTGATTAGAAATATGATTGAAGGAACTGCGAAAATCAAAATTTTTACCCATTGCTTCTTCCAGAACTTGAATTGCATGGGAAACATCCAGCAAAAAGCTAATAACAAGAACGGGTAAAATGATATGCCCAAAAAGATAAAAATACCGGCAACAAAATATGCAACAGGTTTGGCCATAATCATTTCATTTGTAAGAAGTCTCGGGAAAAATGAATTCAACGAGATAAACACTGTTGCAACCGCAATTGCGTAAAACATCCTCTGGACAGTGCCTCTGGGCTTTGCCATTAAGACAATAAATGCAATTAGCATCCACATTACCGCCATAAGAGAATTGGCCAACCTATCAACCTGTATAAGTTTCTTTATTTCAACTTTACCGGTTAAAACTTTGCCATTATGTTTAAAGGTATAAAGGGCGTGATCTCCGGATTTTAAACTATCAATTATTGATTGAGCTTGTAAGTTAGATGTTAATTTTATGTGGTTGATCGCGATTAACTGATCGCCGTTACGAACGCCGGCATCCCATGTTACCCCGTTAACTTTTACATTCCGGAAAACAATTATGGTTGTATCCTTGGTTGCTATCCGCTGGTGCCAGACACACTCATCATTTGAAGATATATTTACGAATGTAACAAAGTAAACACTTAAAATTGAAACGAAAAGCAGAATTACCGAAGAAATACCGATAATTTTTCTTTCATTTTTCAATAATATTTCTTTAATGTTTACCATACTTGATTTAAGTGATTTTTTGGTGTGATGCCGTAAAATTGGAAATTATTATAGTAAAACTATATAAATTTCTGTTAACAAGAAATCTAAATTACTTCACTTTTAAAATTATTAGCGTAATATCATCAGATTGTGGAGTGTCTTTGGAGAAAGCATAAATTTCTTTTTGAATGACTTTTAGTATTTCTTCAGCTGATTTATCCGCAACATGCAAGGCCAAAGCTTCAAGTCTTTCGTCTGAAAATTCTTCATCGGAAATATTTTTAGCCTCTGAAACACCATCTGTAAAGAAAACTATTAAATCGTCTTTTTGTAATTGCACAATCTCAGAATTATAGGGTGTAAAAGTTTTCATCACGCCTAAAATAATTCCACCTTTTTCAAGTTTTTTTATTTCACCGTTTCTAACTAATAAAGGTGGATTGTGCCCGGCATTTACATAATGGAAAGTTTTATTTTGATTATTTAAAATTCCCCAAAAAAATGTGATGAATTTTCCATCAGTGATATTCTCACTAATCAAATCGTTAATGAAACCGGTTGCGGTTTCAATGTGCATTCCTTGTTTGCAAATTGTTTTTAAAAATGCTTGAAGATTTGCCATTAAAAGAGCAGCGGGAACTCCCTTTCCCGAAACATCTCCAATTGCCAAACAAAAATTATTATCATCTAATTTAATTATATCATAGTAATCGCCACCGACTTGTTTAGAAGAAATATTGGAGGCAACAAAGTCATAATTTTGCAATTCCGGAATTGAGTGAGGCAGAAGATTTTTTTGAATATCTCTCGCAATTTCAAGCTCTTCCTCCATTTTCTGTTTTTCCAGTTCTTCCCTAAATAGCCTCTGGTTTTCAAGAGAAATTATTGCCAAACTACCAACGGAATAAACAAATTCTATGTCGGTTTCAGTATAACCAAGTTTATTAATTCTTTTACCTAAGAACAATAATCCCTTTGTTTTGCCCTGCATCTGCATCGGGACAACCAATTCAACATCGAGATCATTTAGCTCTTTATATCTCTCTGTAATTTCAGGCTTAAGTAAAGTTCCGGTAAGTTTTCTAAGTTCGTATTTTTTTAGTATTTCAAGCAGATTAACTGATTCGTATTTGGATTCCAGAATACTTGTATGTGAGTTTTCAAAAACGACAACTGCAAATTTTGAAACTAAAAATTGTCCGATCACAGAGTAAACTAATAATCTTGCTACTCTCGATGAATCTGATATTAGCCCGAACTCTTTACTTAGTTCAAAAAGAGAATTCAATCTTTGTATTCTTGTATCAAGTACGCGGTTAACTCTTTTCAATTCTGTAACAACTAAAGAGTTTTGAATTGCGGATGATGAAATATTTAAAATTGTTTTAAAAATTCTATATCATCTTCAGTAAAAGGAGATTTATTTAGTTTTTCACCTAAGCAAATAATTCCAATACATTCCTCAGATGAGCTAATTTTTTGGTAAGCGTGTAAGTTTCCTTCTTCTAAAAATTTATTAAAATTTGGATCTTGTGAAAAATCTGTTCCGGCAACAAGCTTTGGAAATTTCTTAATTAAATCAGCTGACAAGCCTTTAGATGCTTTTAGCTTTAGTTCGTCTTTTACCTTTATTGCCATAAGTCCGCGTGTAGCTAAAAATTTGCCCAAACAAGTTAATAAAACGTTGTTGAGTATGAATTCTAAATCCAAACTCGAATTAATAATTCTACTAAATTCAACCAAAGCGGTTAAATTTCTTTTCGCTTTTAAATTGTCGGTATCATTCATTAGCGGGAACCGTTTAAATTCTTGGAAAGACTCACTCTGTTATATTCGCCCGGAATAGATTCGTATTTAACTTCGTCCATCAAAGTTTTCATAAGGTACATGCCTAATCCCCCAACGCGATGTTCCCTGTAATATTTTTGCAAATCCGGATCAGGCACTTTAGCCGATTCAAATGGCATTCCCCTATCGGTTATTGTAATAGTAAATTTATGATTAGAATATCGCAGTTTTATTCTTATTTCACCATCAGAATGAGACTGATAAGCATGCTTTATAACATTTGTAGAAGCTTCATCAACAGCCAAAATTATATCCTCGATAACTTCTGCAGGTATTTCTACTTCTAACGCAGCTTTACGGATAAAATCTCTCAGCTTAGAAAGATTTTCCGTTTTGCTTTTAATTACAAGCTCTTTTTGCTTTATTTTAGCTTTTTCAGTTTTCAAGTTTCTTTGTCTCACCAAATTTATTAACTGCTTCCTGTTCGGTTTTAAATATTTCATACAGCAAAGGAAAGCCCAATAAATCGAAAATATTATACACCTTATCGCTCATGCTTGAGAGTTTTATGTCGCCGTTGTTTTCTCTAATATTTTCAATAAACGCCATAAAAACTCCAAGCCCGGCACTACTGATATAAGACAAATCATTAAAGTTCACTACAATTTTATATTTATCTGCATCAATAAGTTCTGATAATGTACCCTCAAGTGAAGGTGCTGTATGTGCGTCGAGATATCCTTTAAGATATACAACGTTTACATCACCTAGCTCTTTAACTGAGGTGTTAAACTCTGCCATTCTTCTTCTCCATCAATTTTAATTTTTTGTTTCCATTTCAAAATAACTAAAGTTATATCGTCGTGCTGTGAGACATTTTGCGAAAACACCGTAACTTCTTGAATTACTTTTTGTGATAATGTGTCTGCATTGGCCTCACAATTTGCGATAAGTATATCTTCAAAATATTTGCTGCCAAACTCGTCAAGATTTTTATTCTTCGCTTCTGTTATTCCATCTGTATAAAGTACGATAATATCATCTTCTCTTAAATCTATTTCAATTTCTTCCAATGAATCTGCGAAACTGCTTCCGAAATTTAACCCCAAACCTATTCCGGTTGGTATTAAGTTTTCCACTTTTTTATCTCTTACGAGGATAATGGGACAATGACCTGCTCTAGATAAAAATAATTTCTGTTTTTTAACATCAACAAGACCATAAGCGGCGCTTACAAAATTTTTTCTGTCCAAAGCCCTTTGTAAAATTTGATTTGCTTTTATCAAAATCTCTTTTGGTCTTTCAACGGTTTTAGAAAGAGATTCAAAAATACCTTTTACTTCCGCCATAATGAATGCAGCCGATATTCCTTTTCCTGAAACATCAGCAATTACAAAACCAAATTTATCTTTATCTAGTTCAAAGAAATCGTAATAATCACCGCCAACTTCAAATGCCGGAATAAATACTGATGAAATATCAAGTTGTTTGTAATCCGGATTTTTCGAAGGTAATATTTTTCGTTGAATTTCTCTGGCAACATCAAGTTCCTTTTCCATTCGCTCTTTTTCAATTGATTCTTCAAGTAATCTTGAGTTTTCAATAGAAACCGAAGCATAATCCGAAAATGTATTAATTGCACTTGTATCTTCATCATCAAAATGGAATTGATCTTTTTTTACAGCAAACAAATATCCTTGAACTTCATTATGAGATTTTAAAGGTGAAATTGCAATGTTGGAATAATTTTGACTCAACTGACTTTTATATTCAAAATTAGTTAAACTGAAAGCAACTGTATTCTCCAAATCTCCGTTCAATTTTTTATCAAGAACAAATCTAGACAATAAATTTGCATCAACGTATCCTATATTCTTATGCGCCGAAGTTGTTATTTCTTCACCATCTTTTAGAACAATCCAGGTTGCATCGGCGTTGGCAACTTTTAATCCGATTTCAGTTATGGTTTCTGCTAATTCTTTAAAATCTAAAACTTGAGTTATAAGCTTACTAAAATATTGTAGAGAAGAAACCTCTTGCGCTTTTCTATCAAAAGCCTCAGCTGTCGGAATATGAAAAAGTGTGGTGAAGAAAAGTACAGTAAAATAAATCGCTCCGTATATCATTATAATTTTAAAGAACTGGTTAAGTGCCGGAGAGAAATTTGCTAATACTTGATAATGAGCGTTCCCTTCGGTGCTTCTAATAAGATTAACCATAAATAAAACTGCAATAATTACCGACAAAATTAATAAGGTAATTTTTTCTTTTTTAACAATGAATGCAATCCAGGAAATTCGTACAGAGTTTTTAAGAATTAAAATAATAGAGATAATAAAAAAGGTTTGCGAAATAAATTCTAAGTCTTTCCAGCTATTTAAAAACATTGTAAACGAAGCAAGCGCGAAGAACACCATCATGGTGTTAAAGTATTTATTAACAAGTTTTTTTTGCGCACGGAAGAATAGCTCTCTGAAGGAAACGAACATTAACGCGACGCAGGTTAGTACTATAAATGAAAATAAAAATGAAGCAAAACCATAGATAAATCCGCTGTAATCTAATTGTCCGGATTTACCGGCGAAAAGGCTTATGAAAATTGAATCAGAAAAACTAAGGAGAAGGATGGTAACTGCATTTAAAATCCCTATGTTCATCACAAGCGAGAGGGCATTTATTCTCCGCGAATGAACAAAGTCAATCATGTAAGAAATTAATGTTATGGCGGTAAGTCCGACAAAGATTTCATTAATAATCTCAATTACTATACTATCGTTAGTATAAAAGAAAATTTTGAAAATGAACAAAATAATTGTCATTCCCGCAAAGGCTTGCAGTTTTACATTTTCGCGAATTTTCGAGATTTTGAACTTCATATCTGATTTCGGGAATTCGACATTTTATAATTTATAATGTGTCATTTATTAAACACATCTCAATAAGCACAATAGAGTGCTTCAATCTTGAGTTAAATTACGGTAAAAATTGAAATTTGTAAAGAAAAGTTATATAAACGGAAAATTTCTAGGATGGTTGAACAATAAAAGTATGAAAAATGATTTATCGTACGCAGGAACCCGCTAAATGTTGATTTTTTCAACAAAAAATCATTTACGTTTAGCGAATTCCGCGATTTTAAATTTCTACAGATTTACTCGGCTGCGCCTGTTTTTGCTGAGGTAAATTTTTCTGGAACTGTCTTTGCATTTGTTCCATTTCTTTCCTGAATCTTTCCATTTCTTGCTGCAGTTGTTTCATCTGATGTTGAAATTGATTACTTCTAAAACCAGAGGTTGAATCGCCCTGGAAAGATCTAAAAAATGTTGCCAAAGAATCAGGGTTAGAGCTAAAGTTTTTGAACTTCTTTAAGAATAAAGAATCAACTCCCGGATGATTCATATTTGCACCTAAAGAATCAAAACCAAAAGCACGGAAATTATAATTTACACCGTTGGTTGTATCTGTATAATGATACTTGTAATTGTAACGTTTTGATTTACCCGGTGTATTTGGAATTTCAAAAGTAAACTCTTTAAAATTCTTTGTGGCTTCCTCAATCTGTTTCGATAAATTATTTAAATCCGGCATCGGAATTTGAGGAATTATTAAGCCAGGTAAATGAACGCTGCATGAGTTTGTATCGAACGAAACTCTAAAATTATTATTAGCTGCTTCTCGTTTTAATTTTTTAACCCAACCGGAATCAAATGGAATTGAGAAATTAAAACTCTTCATTTCAACAGCAAAATCTTCCGAATTTGATTTTAACTCCTTCTTCATTTTTTCCATTTCTTTTTTGAAGGAATCTTTATCAAATTGAAAATGATCTGAAAAAATTGAATCGGGCGTAAGGAATATATAACTATTAGCATTTGTATTTCTTACTTCGCTTACCAGCTTAGCAACAGATGAAGGATTATAGACTCTGTTTCCCGGTGGTACTACTTTTTCGAAAGTAGATTTATTAGCACGAGCAGCGTATGATAATAGATCAGCAATTAATGCTTTGTTATAATTCCAAATATTTGAGTTGATAGCTACCGTATTTTTCTCATTAACCAAAACTTGCGATTGTAAGCTTTCTGCGTAAGAATGCAAAATGCTATCAACTTGAGATTCTTGAGTTGTGTTTAGATCGAGACGTTTTACAAATTTTGCAAGATTATTATTGTTTTCCTGATTTATTCCGGCAGGTTTAATTGCAAAATACTGCTCTCCGTTTGAATCTGCCCCGAATTGTAAAAATTGTTTTTTCTGAGAATCGAGGGGCAAACGGTGATAGAAAGCAAAATTGAAAATATCTTCATTCGAAAGATCAGCCGCATATAAAAGCGGTTTTAAATTTTGTTTATAAAAATCCGCAATATTCGATTTTTGCTGCTCTACAACATTGTTAACAAATCCCGGATTAAGTTTTAGAACAAACATTATAACCAGTGTAGCTAAAACAATTCCTATAACGGGAGATAATTTTTTAAAGCCTGAAAAAAAAGGCCGGTTTAATCTCATATTAGCAGCAAGACGTGTTTCAAAATATGGATTTTCCTCAATAGGCTTTAAAGAACTAACCGTCAGTTGCTTAATCCTTTTGAGCTCGTTTAATTTGTCCTGAAGCTCTTTAGAAAATTTCAATTCTTCTTCAAGACTTTTTATTTCCTCATCGGAGAGTTCACCGTCAATATAGGCACTAAGCATTTCATATTTATCGTATCTTTTCATCATGGCATTAACTCCTGCTCATAAGGCTTTAAAGTATTTTTAAACCTTCTCGAGCTCTGAAAATTCGAGACTTAACAGTACCAATTTCGCAATCTACAGTCTCGGCAATTTCCTGATAACTTAATCCTTCAATATCTTTTAGAACTAATGGAACTTTTAATTTTTCCGGCAATTTTGAAATTGCCTTGTGTACAATTTCTTTAATATCAACATTTTCGGGAGTTGTAGTAAAGCCTAACTCCCCTTCTGATTCTTTAAGAGGAGTAAAAATACTCCTAATTTTCATTTTACGAAGATGATCTTTACACTTATTTACTGTAATTCGGTATAACCATGTAGTGAATTGAGATTCAAACCGAAATTTTTTAAGATTTTTATAGACAGTAAGAAAAACTTCTTGAGAAATATCATCAACCAAATCGTGATTACTGAGAGTTAAATAGACAATATTTCTAACTTTTTCTTTATGTCTCTGCACAAGAATACTGAAAGTAGATTCATCACCTTCGATAAATCTCTTAATAAGCGAAAAATCATCATCTAAATTCAATATCTGTGGCTGTGTCACTTCTTCTTTATCTTCTTCGTTATTTTCTAATTTCATAATTTTAGACGAATTCTTATAAAAGATTGTTCCCTAAAATACTGAATATTACCCAACTATAAAATATTCTATTATATTGTTATTTGAATTTATTATACTTGCATAAATTTGACTATTCAATTAAATTAACATGAAAAAATTAGGAGTTATTGATGAAAACTAAAGTTCAAGAACAATACGGTGCAGTTGTTATAGAGCTCAAAGGAAATGTAATGGGCGGTGACGATACTAAAGACTTTAATGATCTGTTACATAAGCTTTTAGACGAAGAAAAGAAAAACATTGTGGTTGATCTTTCTGATGTTAAATTCATGAATAGCTCTGGTTTAGGCATGTTAATCGGCGGTTTAACAACTATGAAAAAAGCTGAAGGACAATTAAAACTTGCGCGCACTACAGAAAAAATTGAGAGTTTATTGGTAATCACAAAGTTGATTCAAATTTTTGATTCTTATGATTCAGTTGAAGAAGCTATAAAAAGTTTCTCTAACTAATTTTAGTTCCTATTTTTACTTAGTTAAGTGAAAACTCCGGGTTTAAGAAATTCGGAGTTTTATTTTGTCTTTTTTTAAATAATTCTTTAAGGGAATTTACATGAGCGTTACAGTTCTTGTGGGTAGCCAGTGGGGCGATGAAGGTAAAGGTAAAATTGTCGATATTTTAAGTGAAAAATTCGATATTGTGACTCGTTACCAGGGCGGAGCAAATGCCGGCCACACTGTTGAAATTGGCGATAAAAAATACATTCTTCATCTAATTCCATCCGGAATTCTTAGAGAAGATGTAATTTGTGTTATCGGCAACGGTGTTGTTATTGATCCGAATGCGCTTCTTGAAGAAATTGCTTTACTGGAAAAAAATAACATCAAAGTTGACGGAAGATTATTTATAAGTCACAACGCACATTTAATTATGCCTTACCACAAGTTGCTCGATACTATAAGTGAAAGCGGCGATAGAAAAATTGGTACAACCGGACGCGGAATTGGACCTTGTTATATAGATAAATACGCACGCAAAGGAATTAAAATAGTTGATCTTCTCGATAGAAAATCACTGGAGAAAAAGATAAGAGAAAATTTAATTGAGAAAAATAATCTGCTTAAAAAGGTATATGAGCACGATGAACTTGATGTAGAAGAAATTATCCGTGAATACGTTGAATTTGACAAAGCAATAGACAAATACGTAAAAGACGTTCCTGCATATTTAAACCAGGCAATTTTGGACGGAAAATCAATTTTACTTGAAGGTGCTCAAGGTGCTTTATTAGATGTTGATCATGGAACATATCCATATGTCACTTCTTCAAGTCCAACCAGCGGAGGTGCTTGTACCGGAACCGGAATTCCGCCAACAAAAATTGATTCAGTTGTAGCTATTGTTAAAGCATACACTACTCGTGTTGGTTTAGGACCTTTTCCTACAGAATTGATTGATGAAGATGGAGAGAAATTAAGAAAAATTGGAGCTGAGTTTGGAGCTACAACCGGAAGACCGAGACGATGCGGTTGGTATGATTCATTTCTTGTAAAATATTCGGCGATGATAAACGGAATCAACTCTGTAGCCGTTACTAAATTGGATGTACTTAGCGAATTTGATGAAATTAAAGTTTGCGTTGGTTATGAATTAGATGGTAAACAATTAAAATCTTTCCCAACCGATGTTGAACGTTTATCAAAAATTACTCCCGTTTACGAAACTCTTCCAGGATGGAAGAACGATATTTCACAGTGTCTTTCCTATGATGAATTACCAAAAGAAACTAAAAATTACTTGAAGTTTATCGAAGAGAAATCGAATATTAAGATTGATATTGTTTCTGTAGGTCCAAAACGTAAACAAACTTTTTATATAGATTAGGACTTATAAATTCAAATTTTTAACCCGATTTCATTAAAGAGATCGGGTTTGTTATTTTAAATAGTTATGATAAAAATATTCCGGTACGTTTTTAACATGAGTAATTAATCTCCAATTTTATTATACTTTTAAATGAATTTTTTACACAATTCCAAAACGGCTTCATGTAAGTCAATTCTCAAAAAACAACATTAAAAGGAACACGCATGAAAATGTCCGGCGGACCAGGTTCATTCAAACTTAAAGCTATATTACTAATATTTGCTGTTCTTATTGCCGGCGGAACTTTAATATACACACAACACCTAGTTCAGCAATTACAAAGCAAAGAGCGACAAATAGTTCAACTTTATGCTCGCGGTTTGAAATATATTGCCAATACAGCCTCACAAGACGGCGACATTACATTCCTTTTCGATAATATAATCAAACCTATTGATTTTCCTTTAATAATGACTGACGCAGATGATAATGTTAATCTTTTTAGTAAGGAAGATGTTCGAAATATTGAATACGACACGACGATGAGCAAGGACAAACTAAAGGAATTTCTAAAAACTAAAGTTGAGGAAATGGATAAGGTGCATGCTCCGCTACTTGTAACATACCAGGATAGCACAATCCTTACTAAAATTCATTACGGAGACTCTAATTTAATTACTCAGTTAAGATATTATCCATATTTACAAATACTCATTGCGGCTTTATTTATTGTTATTGGCTATGTAGCGTTCAGCAGTATTAAGAAAAGTGAGCAAAGTAATATCTGGGTTGGAATGGCAAAAGAGACCGCACACCAATATGGTACTCCGATTTCAAGCTTAATGGGCTGGCTAGAAATGCTAAAAATTCATTATAAAGATCCGGATAAAGTTTTGGATGTAACCGAAGAAATCGGAAGCGATGTGGAAAGGCTGAATAAGGTTACCTACAGGTTTTCAAAAATTGGCGCAACTCCCGAGATAAAGAAACAATCAGTTTATGAATTACTTAAAAAAGTTACTGATTATTTTCAAAGAAGATTACCGCAAATTGGTAAAGGTGTAGAATTAACACTCGAGGGTAATGAAGATATTTGCGCACAAATGAACGGCGAATTACTTGAATGGGTTATTGAAAATTTAATTAAAAATGCACTTGATGCTATAGACCATAAAAATGGGAAAATAAATATTTCCTTCAAAGAAGGAAAATCGATGGTAGAGATTGATATTACGGATAACGGAAAAGGGATTGATCAGAAAAGACGTAAAGATGTTTTTCGTCCCGGTTATAGCACTAAACGAAGAGGCTGGGGACTTGGTTTAAGTCTTTCCAAAAGAATTGTTGAAGGTTATCACGACGGAAAAATATTTGTTAAAAACTCCGTTGTTGGTGAGGGAACAACTTTTAAAATACTATTAAAGAAATGTTAACTCATTTTTAACATCCGTTCGATTGGAGCCAAACCTTTTTGCATAACTTCCGGGTCTATTTTTATCTCGGGAGTTTTTTCCTTCATACATAGATACAATTTTTCCATTGTATTTAATTTCATATAAGGACACTCGTTGCAACTACAACTTTTATCCGGTGGTGCCGCAATAAATGTTTTAGTAGGCTCCAATTTTTCCATTTGATGAATAATTCCGACTTCAGTAGCTACAATAAAACTATTAGAAGAATCTTCATGAATAAATTGTAATAATTTACTTGTAGAACCAATAAAATCCGCACGATTTAAAATCATTTCTTCGCACTCAGGATGTGCAATTAATTTTGCATCAGGATTTTGAGTTTGCAGATCAATAATTTTTCTTTCGCTAAATGTTTCATGGACAATACAAGTTCCATCCCACAGAAGCATATCTCTGCCGGTTTTCTTGACAAGATATTTACCCAGGTTTCTATCAGGAGAAAAAAGAATTTTTTGATCTTTTGGAATTTGATTTATTATTTTTTCCGCATTACTGGATGTACAAATAATATCACTTAATGCTTTAACGGCGGCTGTACAATTTATATAAGTTATTGCTAAATGCTCAGGATGCTCTTCTCTAAATTTTTTAAATAGTGGAGCCGGACAACTATCTGCTAATGAACAACCAGCCTCCAAATCGGGTAGTAAAACAAGTTTATCCGGATTTAATATTTTTGCTGTTTCCGCCATAAAATGCACGCCCGCAAATACGATAACGTCTGCAGTTGTTTCCTTAGCTTTTCTCGCCAACTCAAGGCTGTCACCTACAAAATCGGCAATATCCTGTATTTCAGATTCCTGGTAATAATGAGCTAAAATTACCGCATTCAATTCTTGTTTTAGTTTTTTAATTTCTTTTTCGTAATCTATCTTTGCATCAACTTCAACATCAAACATAATTACACTCCTGACAAATATTTTTACCTAACACAATTTATAAATTGTGTATCAAAATAACTATTTCGTTTTCATATTCCAACTTTGATACAGCAAACAATGCGATTTTAGCCTAAAAACGAAACATTCATTATGGCATATCAATTGTGAATAGTAATGAAAATAGAAAATAGTTTAAGCATTTCCTTCCAAAATTTACTGCCGGATCATTTCTTTGGTCCGGTAGCTTCACTTCTAAAAAAGATAATCTCTAAAGTTTTTTGCAAATCCATGAATGAATCGGTAACAATTGATTATTACACGTAATTTTTACCGATTTTTAAGGGCAAATTTTTAAATATTGCGATTTTACAACGAAAGCGCATTATTTCGTTTGGCACATAAGTTGAAACAATATACATGAAATAGAAAATAGTTTTAAGCATAGCACTCCCTCCATTTAAGTCACACTTTGCTGCCGGAAATTCCCTCTTCCGGCAGTTCTTTTTTTAAACATTTATAAATGAAATATTTAGACGTGATTAAGAATTTCTAGTGAAATGTTTTTTCCGCTAATTCAATCGCTTTAAAAACATCATTTTTATCCGCTTCAACATCAAGAAGTAATTGGCCAATATTAGACAGAAGCACAAATTTGATTTTTCCGCCTTTATTCTTTTTGTCCCTCAACATAATTTTATAAAGGTTTTCTTTATTCAAATTCATAAACTTTGAGGAAAGTTTAAGTCTGGTAGGTAATTTTAACAAAGCAGTTAAATTATCATCAGATAGTATTCCGATAATATTTGAAAGATAAAGTGCACAGATAATTCCTGCGGTTACAGCTTCGCCGTGTTTAACTTTAAAATTTAACTCGCTCTCAAAAGAATGCGCAAAAGTATGGCCAAGGTTTAGAATTTTTCTTATTCCTGATTCTTTTTCATCTTGCGAAACAACAGAAGCTTTAATTTCGGCTGATTTTCGAATTGTTTCTTCCAATACTTCTTCATTATCCGTGTAAAGTTTTTCTAGATTCTTAGTGATAAAATTAAAAAACTTTTGATCACCGAGATATCCATATTTAATTATTTCCCCTATTCCGGAAGACTTTTCGGCTTTAGGAAGAGTTGACATAAATTCAGTATCTATCAACACTAACTTTGGCTGGTAAAAACTGCCGATTATATTTTTTGTTTTTTCAAAATTAATTCCGGTCTTACCGCCGATTGAACTATCAACAGCTGCAAGAATTGTAGTAGGTATGTGAATCAATTGGACACCACGCATATATGTTGATGCGGCATAACCTACCAGATCGCCTGTAACTCCACCGCCTATAGCTATAATTAATGTATCTCTTCCTAGTTTATTCTTCATTAAAAAAGAATATATCCTATTTAATTCCGTATAAGATTTTGAAGCTTCGCCGGGTTTTAATGTGTAGTATAATATTTTCCCTAAATAATTTTCAAATACATTAAGAATTTTTGCACTGTGGTATTTTCTAACATTTGCATCTGTTACCACTACAATATTTTTGTGTAATTTTAGTTTTTCAACTTGGGTTAATAAATCGTCAAATGATGATTTTCCAATTAAAATACGATAGCCGTCCCCTGTTAAATTTACTTTTACTTGTTTCAAAATTTTAATTCCCAATTTCTATTTAATTTTGTCAAAGTTATGAAATTTTTGCAAAATAATTTTTGCTAATTTATCTACTGTAATTCCTACCGGAATATTTTCCGTATCAATTTGAATTTCAGCTTTTTCATAAAATTTTTTTCTAGTTATTAATAAATCGTTAATCTTTTCCATCATCTTTTCTTTAGAGATATCAGATTTTCCGTCTCCGGTAAGTACAGGCCGGTCTCTTTTAAATTTTAACCTTGCATAAGCTGATTCCGGTGAGATTATTAAATGAACTGTGATTCCGTATTTCCTAAGTATTTCAATATTTTCGTGGCGTGTCATTGTTCCCCCGCCTAAAGCAATAATCAATTTATTACCGCCGGAGATATTAATTAGGGTTTCAGTCTCAATTTTTCTAAAATATTCCTCGCCAAATTCTCCAAAAATATCTTTTACTTTTTTACCGGATTCATTTTCAATTACTCTATCAAGATCGTAGAAATCCCAACCCAATGTATTGGCTAAAATTGGGCCAATGGTACTCTTACCGGCGCCCATAAATCCGGCTAAATATACAATTTGTTTTTTCATATATGGATAAAATTAACGAATAAAAATAAGAGATTGAGCAGTAAAAACAAAAATAAGACGCACGATTTGAATATTTATGAAGCTGAATATATCAGAAATAATATGCTAAGCCCAAAACAAATGTAACCCCATCTATGTTAACCTTAGAATCAAATGTGTTTTGTCCAAGCCTAATTGTTTTACCTCTATATTGGACTTCCATTTTTTCATATTGACTTTTAAGATTAAACTGCGGGTCTCTGAATTTCATTTCTGAATGGAAACCAAGATTGCTTGTAATTAAATAATCCACAGCAACAGACACTTGAATGCCGTATGCAAATTTTCTTTCTATAGTCTTGATGGATTCATCACTAAATGTCCTAATATGTTTCCCGTAATAATAAGCAACTCCGCCGCCGATTGAGTATTTAAATTTTTCTGATGAAAATGGTAATACATAATAAATAGAAAGCTCTATCGGGATAAGCCTGAAACCATCGTTAAGTTGCACAGAGACAGTGCTATCTCCTGAAAATGCAGTTAGGTTATTTCCAGTAGATGTTTTCTCCATGTACTCAGTGCTGAAACTGATTATCAGGTCATCAAAAATTAAATAATTAAAATATATAGAGGGATTGACAATTCCATCCACTGGAAACGAGCTGTTTCTAATTACCGGATCAGAAGAATTTGGAGACAAATATATTTTAGCAGTTGTCGTATAAACGGCATTTAAGCCGACTCCAAACTTTTTACCATTAAATTGAGCTTTGCAAATTATTGGTATAAGAAGTGATAATATTAAAGCTTTTTTAACCACTGTAATTAAAGATGTAAATTATTAAGTAATCCTAAATTGAAAATATATCTTTAAAAATCAAAACCCCCGGAAGAAAAATCTACCGGGGGTTAAAAAATTAAATATTTTGGTTAATTACATACCAAAAAACTGTCTTCTATTATCCACAATATCCGCATTTTTCTTCAAATTACTAAGCCATTGTGAGAAGAAACTACTCTTTTTCTGTTGGAGTAATTGATCACGTATTGTGTTTCTTTGAATTGCATACGCAGAGGAATCAAATGGAGTTCTTGAAAGAACTTTAAGCAAGTAATATCCTCTTGCACCTTTTATAGGCTCTGAGAGTGTTCCCACTTTCAATGATAATGATTCTTCTTTGAAGTTATAGTCCATCCCAACGTTAGGAATTGATCCTTGTCCGGTAAACTCACCGGTTTGGGATACAGTTGCTTTAGGATCGATAGAGCTAACCTTAGTTAAGTCTCCATTAATTTTACTTCTAACTTCTGCTGCTTTCTTTTTAGCTAATTCAAATTTTTTCTCTTTTAGAACTTCTTGTTTAACTTGGTTTTTTACATCTTTTAGCGGTTTAACACCTTCGCTAATAACTTGAGAAATTTGAGCAACTACATAACCGTTATTCACACTAAAAACTTCACTTATATCATTCAAACTATTATCAAATGCCCAATCATTTAACTTTTGGCTTACTCCAATTCCCGGAATATAATATGATTCTTTAGTAAAAGGAGAAGTTTCTTGAACTTTGTAATCCATTAACTTTCCTTCTTTTTCAAATCCATCTTTATTAGCTACATATACAAAATCTTTTGCAGTATTTAAATGATCTTCGCGAGTTGAAGGTGACGGTTTAACCGGATTAACAATTTTAGCAACAATATATTTTTTGTTAGTCTTTCCGGTAACTTTTATAATATGATATCCGAAATTGGTTTTTACAGGTTTTAAAATTTCACCAACTTGACCGGCGAAACAGGCCTTTTCAAATTCAGGCACCATTCTGCCTTTTCCAAACCAACCTAAATCGCCGCCTTTTACAGCACTTCCGGGATCTTTTGAGTATTCTTTTGCAAGTGTCGCAAAATCCGCTCCGGATTTAAGTTGATTATAAATTTTCATCGCTTCAGCTTCATTTTTAGCATCATCACCAAATTGATTGATTAAAATATGTGAAGCTTTAACAAAAGTAGTATTTGTAGAAACAGAACCTAAATATTTATATAAAACATAACCTTCGTGTGTACCGATGGGACCAACAACAGTTCCAGGTTTACTAGCATCAAACGCCTTTACAGCTTCAGGAGTAAACGCATCAACAGTAAGAGTGTCAACCTTATATGGTTGAGATGAGTAAATTCCTACTAAAGTTTTAAAACTTGTGGTATCTGTTTTCATATTTGCCTTAACAGTCCCTAAGTTTCTAATAACTATAGATGAATCTTCTGATGAAGGGACGTTCGGAAACAGAACATATTTTAATTTTCTCTGAGCTTTTATTCCGTATTGATCAAGATTATTGTTATAATAGTCTTTAATCTCATTATCAGAAACATTTATAGAATTATCAGGAAACTCATTAAGATTAAAAAGAGCGTATTGAGTATTCATCTTAATATTCTGATCGATATAAGCTCGTCTAATTTCAGCTTCACTCACATTTACCGAAGCAAGTAATAAGCTTTGTAATTTTGAATTCAATCTATTCTGACGAATAATATCCTCAGCTTGGAGTAATCCTTTTGCATTCTGAGGATCATACAAAGCACTTTGATATAATTGTCTGTTGAACTTACCGGTAGAATCAATAAAATATTTCTTTAAAAATTCAGGAGGGTTAGGTCCCAAAATAATATTCCTAATTTCTGCATCGGAAACAGAGACATCAAACTTCTTCATCTCCTGTGCGATTAGCGTTTGAGTAACTAAAGCGTCCCAAACTTGATCTCTAAATTGTTCAGAATTATCATCAGCAACATCTTTGCCGGTTTTGGCTTTTTCATTTTCTCTTTGTTGCTGTTCGGCATTGGTAAACTCTTTATAAGTTATATCTACGCCATTAATAGAACCAATATTATTAGTTCTTGCTCCAAAAACTTCCATTACATTGGAATCTGAAAGTACCATAAAGAGAACAAATAAAGCTCCAACTCCAATAATAAAAGCAGGTGCTAAACTCCGCATTTTGGCCATCATAGCCATAATTTATAACTCTCCAGTATTTTTATTGAAAAATAATAAGAAAACTAAAATAGACACAAAGGTCTAAAAAAGCAATGTAAATTTAGTTTTTTACTTATAAACATAAAAGGATTACAAGATTTATTTTTGTTAAAGTTAAGTTGTAATTTTTTTAGAGATATGTAATTTGAGACAAATAATTGTCATGGACAATAATTGTTTTTTGATATGAACTAATACACTTCAACCCCGTCTAAACTGCTGTAAGTTGACTTTCAATCACATCAAGCATATATTTAAAATTAAACAATATAACTTAGAGGAGGAAAAATGCAAGATAATGATGATTTTCTAAAATATGTACCAATTTTCTCCGAACTAGAAGATGAAACAATCGAACAGATTTCAAAATTAGGTGTTAAAAAGTCTTTTGCAAAAGATTCTGTAGTTTTATTTGAACACGAAACAGGATCGGCTTTATTTGTTATTGCTAACGGAAAAGTGAAAGTTTCACGCGTAAGTGATGACGGAAAAGAAGTTATTTTGACGATTTTGGGGGAATCTGATTTCTTTGGCGAAATGGCCATACTTGACGGACTTACTAGGTCGGCAAACGTAACATCAATGGAAGATTCTGAATTATTCATTATACAAAGAAGTGAATTTTTGGAATTGTTACACAGCCATCCTGAAATAGCAATCGCATTGCTTCAGGAATTAACACAAAGATTGCGCTCGGCTGATATGAAAATTAAATCTCTGTCTTTAAAAGATGCAGAAGGAAAAGTTGCTACTGTTATTTTGCAACTTGCGGATGATATTGGTAAGATAAAACAAGGCACCGTTGAAATTGAAAAACTACCTTTCCAACATGACCTGGCAAATATGGCGGGAACTTCTAGAGAAACCATTTCCAGAACTCTACATTCATTTGCAAAAAAAGGTTTTGTAGAATTAGACGGTTCTAAATTAAGAATAATTGATTACGAAAAATTTAAAGAACTTTATAGTTAAGAAAGAATTTATATTTGATGAACGGGAAAGTAGATTTACATACCCATACTTCTCATTCAGACGGTTTCTACTCTCCCCGGGAACTTGTACTGCAAGCAAAAGAAGTTGGAATTGACTTATTAAGTATTACCGACCACGATAATCTTGCGGGAATTGAAGAAGCTACCGAAGTTGGGAAAGAAGTTGGTGTTGAGGTAATTCCGGGAGTAGAGATTAGTACGGATATTGAAGGTAAAGAATTCCATATTCTAGCGTATTTTATACAGCCGGGAAATGAAGAATTAGAAAGATATCTTCTATTTTTTAGAGAAGAGAGACTTAAGCGCGCTGTAAGAATTGTAAACAGATTGCAATCCATCGGCAAGCATTTAACAATTGAAGATGTTTTAGATTTTGCTAAAAATTCTGCTGTTGGAAGACCTCATATTGCTCAGGCAATGCTGGCTAAAGGATTAGTAAATAATTATTACGAAGCATTTAACAAATACATCGGAAATGGTTGCCCTGCTTATGAAAAGAAAGTTCATCTTTCTCCTCAGAGCGCCTTTAAAATCATCAGCGATGCCGGTGGTTTATCGTTTGTCGCACATCCGGGAAACATGCAGGAAACTTTGCTAAAAGAACTGATTAACGCTGGTGTTGATGGAATAGAAGTAATCCATCCTTCACATTCGAAAGAACAAATAAAGTTTTATCGCGGAATTGTTAACGAATACTTTTTGCTTGATTCAGGTGGTTCTGATTTCCACGGCGGTAAGCGAGAAGACAATAAAAACTTTGGTAAGTTTTTTGTCTCTTCCAATGTTGTAGAGAATATGCGTAAAAGATTGATTAGGGATTCTGCTTAATAATTAATTTGCATGTATTTGAATTGTATTAACTCTTAATAAACAGAAATAAACTCTCAAATGAAAATTACCGAAGGTACTTTAAGTGTTGGCGATAATACATTTGCTATTGTGTTGAGCAGATTTAATGAATTTATTGGTGATAAACTTTTAGAAGGCGCTGTTGATTGTTTAAAACGTCATGGTTGTGACGAAAAAAATATTGAAATTGTAAAAGTTCCCGGCGCGTTCGAAATTCCCTTTGCTGCAGATAAATTAGCTTCCCGGGAAAAATATTCCGCAATAATTTGTTTAGGTGCGATTATCCGTGGTGGAACTCCCCATTTTGATTATGTTGCCGGCGCAGCTAGTAACGGAATTGCTCAAGTATCATTAAAGCATGGAATTCCTGTTTCCTTTGGTGTTTTAACCACAGATAATATTGAACAAGCCATTGAACGCGCAGGCACAAAAGCCGGAAATAAAGGCTGGGACGCTGCTTTAACAGCAATAGAAATGGCTGACCTTTCTTCTAAATTGTGATTCGGTAATTAATGTTAATTTTATGAGTTTTTACTCCAAAAGTATTGACAAAATTTTCTTATGGTCAACTTTATTAATTATTTGTGTTACGTTCCTTGCTTACCTACCAAGTTTAAACATTCCATTTTTCAGTGATGAGACTTCATTTATTCAGAGGAATGAAGTTCATTCGATAAATCAAACTATCGGTTTATTGAACAAAAAAGATTATGATGGTGATTATTACCGACCGATTCCAAATTTAATTTCCGGTTTATCAACTTTAGTATTTGGTTATAATTCAATTCTATACCGGATTATGAATATTTTAATTCATGCCTTAAACGCTGTTCTTGTTTATTTATTTTGTTTTAATTTGCTGGGTAAAACAGAAAATAAAAACACCATATCTATTTTTTCAGCATTATTTTTCGCTCTCTTCCCTCTTCATGATTATGCAGTTATCTGGCAAACGGATTTGTTCGATCGCATAATGCTTTTATTTTATTTAATAGCTTTAATAAGTTTCATCAGAAATAAATACAGACCTAATTTTACCTCAATTTTCTTTTTCTTAATTAGCTTGATGTCAAAAGAAATGGCATTTAGCTTCCCTCTAGTTATAGCTGCGTTAACGTATTTCTTTTATGAAGAGGCATTTTCAATAAAAAAAAGTTTTTATAATTGCCTGCCGTATTTGGGAGTAGCGGTCCTTTTTATTATTGCTAGAATTATACTATTTAACAATAATATTTTTGAAGCTCACGATTCACATTCTTACGCAGGTCTTTTCGATGTATTTAAAAACTATTTTCTGTTTTCAGGTTTACTAATTTTCCCTTTCTATATTCGCGAAATACAGAGTTTTATTTTCGCTCATAAAATCATATCAATCCTTTTAATTATTTCCTTCGGTTCTATTGCCGGTTATGGTTTTATACGATATAAGCGAAAAGATAAATTTATTTTATTCTCCATTTTGTTTGTATTACTAACTATTGCTCCGGCAAGCAGGCTTTTAATGAGATGGTATCTTTATTTGCCTTCTGTTGGATTTACTATATTCTTATCATATATAATATTTTCATCAAAATTTTTAAAAAACAAAAGACCAATTTTTATTTCTCTAATTGTTCTATTTATTTACGGAACTACTCTAGTGAGCAAAGAAATAATATGGGAAAAAGTTACGAATCAAGCAGTTAATAGTTTACAAGTTTTTTTACAAGAAAATAGAAACGAGATTATAAATTCAGGTGAAATTACTTTACTTACAATTCCTGGCAAGATCGACGATATTCCGGTTTTTCAACTAGCTTTTGATAAACTATTCAATTACTATTTTAACTCAAGTAAGCACATTAATGTAAATGTTGAATCAAGGAGTTATTTAAATTCTTTTAATGACTCAATCACCGTAACCGAGACAAAAACAGATTTAATATTAACACAAGAACATGACAATTATTTTATACTTTTTAATAACAAAAAAAATATTAAATTTGGTAGCCATGATTATCTTCAAGGAAAGTTAAAATCATTTGAATTAAACAAATCGGAGGTACGGAATAAGGTACTTTTTACTTTTTCTAACGGCAAGTTTTATAAATTAGAAGGTGCAGAAAAATGAAATTAGCTCTCAGTATCTTATTCCTGTTACTGGCTTCTCACCCTGCAAATAGTCAAAATCTTAAAAATTGGAAAAATTACACCGATATGAAAAATGTTGCTTCCGTATCCGGAAACAATGATGGTGTTTGGGCTGCTTCAGGCGGCGGCGGATTTTTTTATAACGCAGTTAAAGATTCCTTTCAGATTTTCACAAAAACCGATGGACTAAATGGATCATCTTTATCTGCCGTTACTGTTGATGCTAGCGGAAAAGTATGGTTCGGTAGTAACGATGGAATAATTGATGTTTATGATCCGACCACTGGAATGTTCAAAACAATTCTGGATATTTATAATTCTGATAAAAGTTCTAAGAAAATAAATAATTTAACAGCAAGCGGCGATACAATCCTAGTTTCAACTGATTTTGGTGTTTCCCTAATCGGAAGTAATGATTATGTCTTTTATGATACTTATTTCAAATTCGGAAATTTCCCTTCAAACTCAAAAGTTAATAGTACTTTTAAATCAGATTTAATTTTTGTTTCGACTTCAGTTGGTTTAGCAATTCAAAAGAAAAATGCAACAAATCTTTCCGCACCGGAATCATGGAATGTTTATACAGCATCAAACGGATTACCATCAAATAATATAAATCAAGTTGTTGAATATAATGATACTCTGATTGCCGCCACTTCGAGCGGACTTTCATATTTTGACGGAAATCAGTGGAATAATTACTTACCACAATTTTCATCAAATAATATAAATGATATTATTACGGGCGGAAAAGATTTATATTTTATCGTCTCTAACTCAAGCGGAAATAATTATAAACTTATTTCCTATGCAAACGGCAAAGTTGAGCAAAGATTTGAATCGTCTAATGCGGTAAGTAAAATAACATATTCCCCCGCACTAGGATTACTAGGAAGTACATCCTCCGGAGTTATTCAAATTATAACAAATGACTCAAGTAAATATCTATATCCAAATGGACCGGAAGCAAATCAATTCCCTAGTATGAGTGTTGATGCTGACGGAAATCTGTGGTGCGCTAGTGGCCGTGATGTTTCCGGTGTTGGTTTCTATGACTTTAAAAATGATTCTTGGCAAAATGTCAATAAAGGAAACACGCCTTCGCTTTCATCTAATTATCTGCATGTGGTTTATTCCGCTTCAGCTCAAACAACTTACTTTGGAAGCTGGGGAAATGGGTTTGTAAAAGTTAAAAATGATTCAGTCCAAAATTTTACAAAGGACATTACTGGAATAACAGGCATACCTGATGATCCCAATTTCTTGGTTATTTCGGGATTTGGAATGGATTCTAAAAATAACTTGTGGGTTTTAAGTTATGGTTCTATAGATAGGAATATTTTAGCAATGCTCACACCGGATAGTGTTTGGTATCATTTTAGTGTTCCGGCTACTGGCTCTCAAGCTCTTGTACAGTATTTTAATTTGGCGGTCGATCAATACGATACAAAATGGTTTAACTCTCTAGATCCAAATAGAAGTGGTTTGTATTACTTTAATGAAAATGGAACTTATAAAACCACAACCGATGATAAATCCGGTTATATTACTACGTCTAGCGGATTAAATAGCAATACAATTAATGCTGTTGCTGTTGACAGGCGTGGAGATGTTTGGGTTGGAACTAATTTGGGTGTAAATATAATTTCGAATACAAGTTCATTACTTGAAGGAACTCCTCAATTTAGAATAAGCTCTGTTTACTCATTACGCCAGCAAAATGTTAATTGCATTGCTGTTGATCCATTAAACCAAAAATGGATAGGAACTAACCAAGGATTACTTTTAGTTAATTCAGATGGCTCTAGTTTATTGGCAGCGTTAAATTCATCAAACAGCCCGCTGCTTTCTGATGAAATTAGAAGCATAGCAATTGATGAAAACACCGGTACTGTTTATGCTGGAACTGACAAAGGATTAACATCATTTCAAACTTCAGCTATTAAACCACAAGAAACTTTTACTGATTTGAAGATTTATCCAAGTCCTTTCATTCTTAAAAACAACGGACAGCAATTAACCATAGATGGTTTGATAAGAGATTCGGATATTAAAATACTTACTATTTCAGGTAAATTGGTAAAAGAATTTTCTTCCCCGGGAGGCCGGATAGCGTTTTGGGATGGAACTGATTCAAACGGCGACCTTGTAAATAGCGGAGTGTATTTAGTTGTAGCTTTCGACCAAGACGGGAATAATGTGAAAACGGGGAAAATCGCCGTTCTACATCAATAAAATATTTTTTATCTTAGGCACTTAAATTTAAGCTGTTTTAGAATTGGTGTTAGAAGAGTGGTTTTTACATGATAGATTTTTCAAATATTTCCTTACAATTTAACGGCAAGTATTTATTTAACGGAGTAAATTATAAAATTAACTCCGGTGATAGAATTTCTTTGGTTGGAGCAAATGGAACCGGGAAATCATCGCTTTTAAAAATTATTTCCGGCGAACTTCAACCGGAAAGCGGCAAAATAAATAAACAAAAAGATATCTCTATTGGTTACCTTCCTCAAGATCATGTTACTCACCAGGGAAAAACTTTACTTGATGAAGCAAAATCAGCATTAACCGCAATTATAAACCTGCAAGAAAAAGAAACTGAACTAACCGGGGAATTATCGAAAGAAGATTTATCAGATAATGAAAGGATTGATCTGGTAAATCAATTAGGTGAAGTTCATCATCGTTTAGAAGAACTTGACTCTTACAGCGCCGAGTCTAGAATTGAAAAAGTCTTAATTGGCTTGGGTTTTGAAAAAGAAGATTTTGACAGATTAACTAACGAGTTTTCCGGCGGTTGGCAAATGAGAATTGCACTTGCCAAAATTCTAATTTCCCAAAATGATTTACTTTTGATGGACGAACCCACAAACCATTTAGATTTCGATTCACTCGATTGGCTTGTTTCGTTTCTGAAATCATATAAAGGCGCTTTGCTAATTGTTTCCCATGATAAACATTTTGTGAATGAGGTTACAAATAAAACACTAGAAATTTATTTGGGAAGATTTAATACTTTTAACGGTGACTACGATGCTTATCTGAAATTTAAAAAAGAACGTGATGAACAAACAGCTAATCAATTCTTACTTCAGCAGAAGAAGATAAAAGAGACGGAAAAATTTATTGAACGCTTCCGTTACAAAGCAACAAAAGCCAAACAGGTACAAAGCAGAATTAAACAGCTTGAAAAAGTAAATTTAGTTGAATTACCGGATAGTAAGGAAGATATTGTAATTCGATTTCCGGAACCGCCGTCAAGCGGAAAAGTTAATTTAGAATTAAAAGCTTTATATAAATCTTACGGTAAGAAAAGAATTTTTGAAGATTTGTATTTTCAAGTTGATAGAGGTGACAAGATCGCTTTTGTAGGTCCGAACGGTGCCGGCAAAACTACACTATCAAAGATAATTTCCGACAGAGTTGATTTTGAAAGCGGCGAAAAAATCATTGGTCACAATACAATTATATCTTATTATGCTCAAGACGTAGCTGATAATTTAGATCCTGATCTAGATATTCTAGAAACAATTGAAGGGATCTCAGAAGATAAATCTATTGGGCAACTGCGCTCTTTATTAGGTTCGTTCCTTTTTTCAGGTGATGATGTCTTCAAAAAAGTAGGCGTACTTTCCGGTGGCGAGAAAAGTCGTGTTGCATTAGCCAAGATTCTTTTAACAAAATCAAATTTCATTATACTCGATGAACCAACAAACCATCTTGATATTTCATCTAAAGAAGTTCTGCAAAAGGCGCTCGAAGAATTTAACGGCTCATTAATTTTAGTTTCTCATGATATTGATTTCTTAAATCCTATAGTTAATAAAGTTGTAGAAATTAGAAAAGGGAAAATTGTTGAGTACATTGGTGGAATAGATTATTATTTGATGAAACGCCAGGAGCAAAATGACGATATTGAAAATTTAGATCGGCAAAAAAAGTCAATAAATGATACTGTAACTAAGAAAGAACAAAAAAGAATTGAAGCCGAAAATCGGCAGAAGAAATACGCTGCAACAAAAGACATTATTAAGAAAATTGAAAAACTTGAAGAAAAGATTGAAGAATTAGAAAACAAAGAAAAAATATTAGAAGAACAACTTGCGGATCCATTAACTTATAATGATCCGCAAAAAGCTAAAGAAACCAATCAAAAATTTACAGATGTAAAAGAAGCACTTACAAAATCACTTAACCAATGGGAGGAATTATCTCAAAAATTAATGAAGATTGAAGAACAATTCTCTTAAACTTTAATTCCTAAAAATTCCTCAGCTAAGGCAATTCCACCATAAAGAGCAGCATCATCACCTAGTTTACTATCTATAATTTTAATTCCTTTTGCTGCATCCTTAAGAACACTATCTTTAAATGATTTTTTGATTAAAGGAAGCATAAATTTACCAATAGCTTCCACTAAGCCGCCGCCAAGAACAATTGTATCAAAATCCATAACATTTGTAAGATTTGCCAAAACCATTCCAATAGTTTCACATGCTTCAGTTATTCTCTTAATAACAACTTTATCGCCTTCTTTTAATGCATTTGCTATTGCTTTACTTTTAATTTTTTGTTTAGATTTTGCAATCTTTGTAAGCACACTTTTTTTCTTTGCCCTTATATCGGCTCTAATTTGTTTTTCAATTGCGGTTCTACTTGCTATAGCTTCAAAACACCCATGATTTCCACAGCCGCATAAGGGGCCGCCTTTTTGAACTTTCATGTGTCCTATTTCACCTGCTACAAAATTAGTTCCGCGATAAATTTTATTTTCTAAAATTAAGGCTCCGCCAATTCCCGTCCCAACAAACACTGCAAGCATGTTTTTAGATTCTTTACCGACTCCGAAATATTTAATCCCTAAAGCACCAAGATTGACGTCATTTTCAATCAAAACAGGATAAGGAATTAATTTTTGTAATTTTTCCTTAAGCATTAAATTCTTTAAACCTAAATTCGGCGCTAAACCAACTTTACCGGTTATTGGGTTTACGGATCCGGGTATTCCCAAACTAACTGCTTTTATACTGCTTTCAGATAATTTTGCCTCTTTAACCAAGTCTTTTGTAATATCAGATAAAATTTTCACATATTTATTTTGATTTGATTCTAATTTAGTTGGTCTTTTTAGGCGGGCAATAACTCCTTCTTTAGAATTAATTGCGGAGGCAAGGATTTTAGTTCCTCCCATATCAATACTAATTATATATTTTTTTTCCAGAATATCCTCCTGCTCAAATAAATGCTTAATATTTTTATTCAATTTAGTCTAAATAAAAATTATGAATAAATTATTCTTTATGCAAAAAGTTCATTTTTATTACATTAGTAGTTTATGTTATAAATTTTAATTGTAAGTAATTGGCTGAATGGATAATTTTATAGATGGAAAAAATAAAACCGTTAAAAAAGTTTGGACAAAATTATTTAAAAGACCAAAATATCTTAAATAAAATTGTAGAGGTTATTTCGCCTATCCCCGAAGATAACTTGTTAGAAATTGGACCAGGAACCGGCGCATTAACAAGTAAGTTACTTGATTTTACCCCAAATTTAACGGCTGTAGAAATTGATACACGTGTAATTGAAGTCTTAAAATCGCGTTTTCCTAATTTACATCTAATACAAAAAGATTTTTTGAAAGTAGATCTTAATCAATTAGTTGAGCAATACGATAAAAAACTCCGGGTTGTTGGCAATATTCCATACAATTTAACTTCGCCGATTATATTCAAATTAATTGAGAATATTGAGCTTGTTCAAGATACGGTACTGATGATACAATTTGAGGTTGCGCAAAGAATGACAGCTAGCAGAGGCACTAAAGATTATGGAATTCTTGCTGTATTGTTGAAATATTTTGCTGATGTTGAATTTTGCTTTAAGGTTTCGCCAAATGTTTTTTATCCCAAACCAAAAGTTTATTCGGCAGTTATACATATAAACTTTAAAGATGATAAAATGGATAAAGATCAAAATAAATCATTTATTAAAATTGTAAAAGCTTCTTTCGGCAATAGAAGAAAAACACTAAAAAATTCATTAAGTAATAGTATATTTAAAGGAATAGATTTTTCTAGTTCTGGATTAGATCTATCTCTGCGAGCGGAACAACTGGATATAGAAGATTTCATAACCCTCGCCAATTTTGCCCACAATAAATTGCGGCAGTAAACATATTTCTTATTTATCTTAATACACTTTTACCGGATGCAAAAAGTAAAATCACTTATATACAACCTGAAGGCATACGATCTTGTAGTAGTTGTCTTCTATCTATTTTTAATTATTATCAATTTAGTATTCCATTCTAAAGTTCCTCAATGGCCAATATTTATATTAATTAATATCGGAATAATTTCATTTGCACTTGGAATAGCATTTTTTGAAGTAAAGTTTAATAACCGATTTTGGCGGATCGCACATTATTGGTACATAGCTCCTTTAATTCTCTTAACCTTTAAAGAGCTTTATTATTTAATTAAGCCAATTAGAGGTAACGATTACGACTGGCTTTTAATAAAAGTAGATAAATTTTTATTCGGAGGAGATCCAACTGTATTCTTGAGTCATATCTCAAATCCTCTTTTAACCGAAATTTTACAAATAGTTTATAGTTCATTTTATCTTTTACCTATTATTTTGGCGCTATTTTTATTAAGAAAACGAAGATATTTAGCTTGTGATTTTGCGGTGTTTTCAGTCATCTACGGATTTTATCTTTCTTATTTAGGATATTTTGCCCTTCCTGCAATTGGACCAAGATTTACTTTACACAATTTTGCGAATATTAATAACGAACTTCCGGGTTTATTCCTTACCCACTTTCTTAGAAATATGATAGATGCAGGAGAATCAATTCCGCCGGGAACTTTAAATCCGGCAGCAGTTGTGCAAAGAGATGTTTTTCCGAGCGGACATACAATGATAACTTTAATTGTTATGTACCTTTCCGTTAAATTGCGCAGCCGGTCAAGGTTCTTTTTTATTCCAGTTGGAACGTTATTAATTTTTGCAACGGTTTATTTAAGATATCACTATGTTATTGATTTAGCCGGTGGCGCCGCGTTTATGATGTTTGCTGTTTGGTCCGGCAAATACGTTTTTAACTGGTGGCGAAAAAAGACCGGACAGGATGAATTTGACTTCGACAAATGTTAAAAAATAAATTTATGGAATTATTCTAGTTTATTTTTGTTTAATTGAAAAGATTGATTTAATAATAGGCAGACAATGAGTGAAAAGAAAAAACAAGTAAGAAGAATATTTGAGTCAATTGCATTTAGATATGATTTATTAAATCATTTACTAAGCTTTGGTACGGATTATTACTGGAGGAAAAAAGCATTAAAATTGACTAAGATTACTTCGGATGCAATTTTATTAGACGTTGCTTGCGGTACCGGAGATTTTGCAATAGAAGCTCGGCGAATGGGAGTAACAAACATATTTGGTGCCGATTTTTCTCACAATATGCTCAAACTCTTCAATCAAAAAAGCCAATGGATAAAAGGTAAAAACTTACAGACTGTTGCAGAGAATATGCCGCTCAAAAATGAATCTGTAACAAACATTACAGTGGCATTCGGTGTTCGTAATTTTTATGATATTCAACAAGGCTTTAACTCCTTTTATGAGGTTTTAAAGAGCGGAGGCAAAGCGACTGTTCTAGAATTTAGAATGCCTACAAACCCGTTTTTCAAAGCATTCTATAAGTTTTATTTTAAGAAGATATTACCTCTTGTCGGCGGAATAATTTCGGGTGACAAAGAAGCATATAAATATTTACCTAATTCTGTTGAAGAGTTTGATGAAAAAGTTAACTTGCCTGAACTTTTAAATAATTCAGGCTTTAAGAAGATTGAAAAATATTCACTAACTTTCGGAATTGTGCAAGTAATTGTAGCTACAAAATAAAAAAAGGTGATACAGAATCTTATGTATCACCTTGCTAAATAAATTCAGATTTACTTTACTTGATATGAAACTAGGGTTTGAGTAACGGTGGTTGTTGTGTCACCAATACTAATTCCGCTACCGGTAAATGGTCCTAATATTGCCCCGTTACCTTGCAATTTAACTATCCCAATATTTTCTCCAAACCAGGCATAAGCAGTATAATCTCTTTCAACACCTGTTTGAAGTGGATTTTGCGGATTAGGTAAAGTAATTTTAAAATCGTATTTAACCTTTGCGGCATTTTTAATCGTTTGACTATTCGCTAAAGTAACGTCTTCTGTTCCAACATAATTTGCTTTAACTGTAATTATATTTGCCGAAATAGCTCCGATTTTTAATCCCAAAGAAAAAACATCCCAGCTAGCGCCATCAGTAATAGGCAATTGAAGAAGTTCCATCTCGGGGCTAATTTGAACATATTGCAAATAACCTAGAAGTGCGGAATCTGTAATTGATGATGAAAAACCGGTTGTATCAAAAAGGAAATAAACACCGCCACTTGTTTTTCTAAAAAAGCTAACAGATGTAGCATTAATACCTGCGAAAGTTACCGTATCGATTTGATTTTGGTAAGTAACCGAACCTACTGTTTTTGTTCCGCTGTAAGTTGTACTTGAAGTTCCCGCACTTTTTGTTCCGCTAGAATCGGTTCTTTCGGTACTATACTTATAATAATTCCCATCTGAGTTCGGGAAATATTCTTTAGATGATCCTGAATTGGTATTATTAGGTTCTGTTGTATTTGCACTTTTACAAGAACTAATTAGAAAAGTCATCGCGATCAGGCAAACTAGAGCCAAATATATATTTTTCATAACCTCTTCCGATTATTTAGTTATTAAATCTTTAAGTTTATTAAACGCTTTCGAACGATGGCTAATTTTATTTTTTTCTTCTAATGAAATTTCTGCAGTTGTTTCAGATTTTCCAGTCGGAATAAATAAAGGATCATAGCCAAATCCATGACTTCCCCTTTCACTTTCAATTATCTCACCATGCAACTCACCATAAGTTGATTGATAGTCTTTACCATCAAAAAAAACAGCAGCACAAACGAATTTTGCTTTATGAGGTTTAGGTAAATCTAATAATTCGGAAATAAGTTTCCTATTATTTTGGTCATCAGTTGCACTTTCACCCGCATATCTCGCTGAATAGACACCCGGAGCACCTTTTAATTGTTCTACAACCAACCCGGAATCATCACCCATTACGGGAATTTTATATTTCTCATAAATTATATCCGTTTTAATTTTTGCATTTTCCGTAAATGTTACTCCGTTTTCTATAATCTCGGGAGTTTCATCAAAATCTAAGAGCGATAAAATATTAATTCCTGTTCTTTTAAATATTTCTTCTACTTCTTTAAGCTTACCTTTATTTTTTGTAGCAAAAATTATCTTTTTCATACCGTAGTTCTTTGAGCCTTTAATTTATAAATTACATTAATTAGAGCACCAACGGAAGTCATAAAATTTAGAACTGAAAAAATTGTGTCTTTTAGAAACAAGGCGTAAATGAAAAGCGAAAAACTGCCGATAAAACTTAGAATTAAAAACTGCATGTTCGCTTTACAATCCTTATCGCGAATAGTCTCCAAAGTTTGAGGAATCCAACACGCCGCCAAAGCGCCTAATCCTATATATCCCATTATGTGCATTATTTATTCTCCACCTAAGTGTTTTTATATTTATACTCTATTTAACAATTTATTAAGTTCTATCTTTGCATCACTAATCAGTTTTTGATTGTCATAATTTAATGCAATTTTATTCTGAACAGCCCATTCTCCGTCGATCATAACATTTATTACCTCATCTTTAGAAGCCGAATAAACAATACTGGAATAAATGTTTTCTTCATTTGTTATTATTGGTAGATGTGAGTTTTCCAGATTAAGAAATACCAGATCGGCTTTTTTTCCAACCTCAATACTTCCAATTTCATTTTCCATATGAAGAGCTTTTGCTCCTTCAATTGTGGCTAATCTTACTACGGTCTTTGCATCCATTGAAGTGGGACCATGAAAAGGTTTTTGTAATAACGAAGCTAATTTCATTTCCTCAAACTGGCTTAAATTATTATTACACGGCGCACCGTCCGCGCCTAAAGAGACACTAATTCCTTCACTAATATATCTTGGAATGTTTGCTATTCCGGAACCTAACTTCATATTTGATGACGGACAATGAGAAACTCTAGCTTTTTTGTTTTTGAGAATCTCAATTTCCGAATCACTTACATGAATACAATGAGCTAAGACAGTATTTTCATCAACAATATTAATATCGTTAAAATATTCAATGTTTTCCCTATTAAATCTTTTCCGAACTTCGGCACATTCATTTTTATTTTCAGAAGCGTGCGTATGATAAATACTACCCGGAAAATCTTTTGCCATTTCTTTTACTTCTTTCAAAAGTTCTTCGGAAGTAGATAAAACAAAGCGCGGAGCAAACCCGTATTTTAATTTTCCCTCATTTGTATTATGGAATTGCTTTGCTAATTCATGTGTATAGGTTAGTTCGTCCTTGGTATTACTTTTAAAATTATAAAATAAATCATTTACATCCATCATACACTTCCCGGCAATTGCTCTCATTCCCGAAAATCTAAGCTCTTCAAAAATCACTTCTTGATGACGAAGTGTTCCCATATCAAGCAAGGTTGTTGTTCCGCCTTTTAGCAATTCATTTATTCCAAGTCTAACCGATGTACTAAGAGATGCCGGATTATGAGCGTTTTCATAAGGAAAGATTCTTAGTTGAAGCCAATCTAAGAGTTGAAGATCATCTGCTAAACCGCGAAATAAAGTTTGACACAAATGAACATGTGTTTGAACAAATCCGGGAATAACTGTTAATTCTTCGGCATGTATTATTTCACCTTCAAATTTTTCTATTTCGGAATTTCTAATTGGTCTGATATTGGAAATTGTATTTCCGGAAATTTCAATTGCATGATTTTTTAAGATTCTGTCGTGAGAATCTACGGATACAATATATTTTGGAATAATTAATTTTTTACTCATTGCTTTCAGAATTTTTCATTTCATTAAATATTTCTTCTGTTACTTCAAATGCATAGCGTAAATGTGGAATCACAATTGATCCGCCGACAATTAAAGCCACATTAAATGTTTCGTAAAGTTCTTCTCGTGTTGCTCCCTCCTGAATGGAACGATCTATATGATAAAAGATACAATCGTTGCACCTTAAAACCATTGAGGCCGAAAGTCCCATTAACTCTTTGGTTTTTGCTGGAAGTGCTCCATCGATGTATGCTTTGTTATCAAGCGCAAAAAATTTATTAAAATCTCTGAAACCCGAATTAAGAATAGCATCATTCATATCAGTGCGATATTTACGAGTTTGGGATGTTGTTTTCTTCATAATATGTCTTCCCCGGCTTCAATTTCTAATTTATATAGTAAGTATTCTCAAATATTTGAGGGGTTAAAATAAAAAAGTTTTCTATCTTTTATCTCAAAAATAAAAATAATTTTTGGTGGGCATTTTCGCTTACAAACCAAAGTTGCTTAAACCATTTATTACTACATTTATTGCATTTGCAAGGTCGGGATGAGAGACTTCAAATTCTTGTGCCGATTCACTTAAACTATTTAAGATGTTTGGTTTCTCCTCAGCAAGAACTTCCTTTGGGTTATCAAGCAAAGAATGAATATCATTTACTATTTTTTGAAGCATTTCTTTAGATTCATCATCAACTTTTTTAGAGTTAGATAATTCTTCATGAAGTTTTAGTAGTGATTCCTTTAAATTATCTTTTGCCATATTCTTTCCGTTAATTTTCTTTTAATAAAACCTAAAATAATAAATTTAATCCACTTTTAAGTGTTAATAATTCTGAAATTTCAAATCATGAAACAGCAGTATATTAGTGACAATAATCAAATTGTGACTTAAATAACTGCTAATTCAGAACCATACTTCGTATATATCAGTCGAAACATAATATAAATTAAGAATAATTTTAGTACTTCGCTATCCAATTTTGAATGCAAAAGAAATTAGAAAAGATGAAAAATCAAATTGTAAATTTATTAAACTTTCAATTTTTATTCATAATATTGATATTATTCAGTTCATCCGGCTACTCGCAATATTTCGGAAGAAATAAAGTCAATTATGATAATTTCGACTTCAAAGTTTTAACCACAAAACACTTCAAAATATATTACTATCCCGAGGAAAAAAAAGGCTTAGACTATGCCGCTAAAATGGCTGAAAGATGGTACGCTCGACATTCGGCGATACTAAAGGATACTTTAAAAGGTAAACAAGTTTTAATATTGTACGATGGATTTCCCCAATTTTCAGAAACCAATGTTACGCAAGGAATGATTGGACAAGGAACAGGAGGATTTACCGAACCATTAAAAAGAAGAATTGTTTTACCTTTTGCAGGACCTTTAGCGGAAACGAATCATGTAATCGGACATGAATTGGTGCATGCTTTTCAATTTGATATTACGAATAAAAATGATTCTCGAAAAAACGGATTACCTGCAGCAGCGGGAATGCCTTTATGGTTTATTGAGGGAATGGCTGAGTATTTTTCATTAGGGCCTAATGATCCATTTACTTCAATGTGGATGAGGGAAGCTGCACTTAAAAAATTACCTGACATATCAGACTTACGAAATCCCAAATATTTTCCGTATCGATACGGACAAGCTATTCTTGCTTATATCGGCGGAAAATATGGTGATAGTAAAATTGGCTCAATTCTTCGAAAAGCCGCAGAGTTAGGAAGTGTTAAGGATGCGATTGACAGTGTTTTAAGTATCTCTACAGATTCTCTATCCAAAGAGTGGCATGCTGCAATTCATACCGAGTTTGACTCACTTGCAAAAATAACAAAAAGGCCAAAAGATTATGGAAAAGAATTAATAAAAGGTAATGATGAAGAAGGATCATACAATGTTTCGCCTGTTCTAAGTCCTGACGGTAAGAAAATGGTATTCTTTTCATCACGAGATTTATTTTCGATGGATTTATTTTTAGCAGATGTCAAAACAGGAAAAATTGAGCGTACCATATTTAAAAAAGAATTTAATACTCACCTGGAAAATCTTGAATTTATTAATTCCTCAGGAGCATGGTCACCCGATGGTAAACAATTTGTATTTTCTGCAGTACAGGCTGGAAGGCCGGAACTAACAATAATAAATATTAGTGACGGCAGTATTATAAAAGAAAAGCGATTTCCGAAATTAGCAGAAATTTTTAGTCCAACATGGTCACCGGATGGAAATAAAATTGCATTCTCAGCACTTTCCGATGGATTATCTAATTTATTTATGTACAATTTAAAGGAAGATTCTACATATCAATTAACAAATGATCCATACGCAGAAATTCAACCGGCATGGTCTCCAAAGGGCAATGAAATTGCTTTTGTAACGGATCGATTTTCTTCGAATTTTAACAAATTAGCTTTTGGCAATTACACTTTGGCATTAATAAACACGAACAATTTTCAGATTAAAGGAATTCATAGTTTCAAAGATGGAAAAAATATTGATCCACAATGGTCACCCAACGGAAATGGAATTTATTTTTTGTCTAACCAAAATGGCATAACAAATATTTACCATATTGATTTAAAAACTCAAAAGTCTTCGAGACTTACAAATTTATATAGTGGTGTTAGCGGAATAACTGCTTTAAGTCCTGCGCTATCAGTAGCAAAAGATTCTGATGAAATTGTATATAGTGTTTATAAAAATAACTCTTACAGCATTTATTCAATTGATTCAACAAAAATATTAAATTCAAATAAACCGCCTAAAGAGTTTGCCTTTGTAAATCCTGGAAATCTACCACCTGCGAAAAAGATCGATAGTTTATTTATTACAAACCTGGATAATCCAAATTTTGGTTTGCCTAGAGAGATAAAGGATAGTGTAAAAAATTACAATCCCTCTTTAATGGTAGTCGGTGTTGGTCAGCCTTCCGTTGCTGCGGGTGTTGATAGGTTTGGGACTTATGTTGGAGGTGGTGTTGCTTTATTTTGGAGTGATATGCTTGGTAATCATAATTTAGCAACTGCACTTCAAGTACAATCCGGCGGAGGTTTCACAAACATAGCCGGTTTATTGGGTTATATGAATACTGCGCATCGATGGAATTGGGGCGGAGATATTCAACAAGTACCATATATACTCAGCGGTTATTCTGCCGGTTATACAACGATCGATAGTAATTTGGCTTATGAGGAGCAACAATATTTATATAAAGAAACGGATAGGGAAATTTCCGGAATTCTTGCCTATCCATTTAATCAAGTTTGGCGAGTGGAGTTTAGTGCCGGTTTTAGAAATTTATCATTTTCAAACCAGGTTACTACTCGTGCAGTTTCGTTAAACGATGGTTCCGTGTTAAGAAATGATACTAAAGATTTGGGACATGCAGCCGCATTAAATTTAGGTTCAATTAGCGCCGCTCTTGTTTATGATAATAGTTATATGGGCGCAACAGGGCCACTTCTTGGTTCTAGATTTAGATTGGAAGTTACACCGGTAATGGGTTCGATTAGATGGTTTAATGTTTTAGCAGATTATAGGAAATATATTATGCCGATAAAACCATTTACAATTGCCGGCAGAATTTTACATTTCGGAAGATATGGTAGTGGCGCGGAAGATTATAGACTAAGTCAACTTTATCTTGGTTATCCAGGATTAGTTAGAGGATATGAGAATTCTTCCTTCAGTCAAAGTGATTTTAGTGCATCCGGAGGTTATCAAGCTTACCAGGATTTAATTGGAAGCAAAATCATTGTTACAAATTTAGAATTAAGATTTCCATTACTTGGAGTGTTTGGAATTGGTGATGGATTTTATGGTTACTTCCCTGTTGAGTTCGCTGCATTTTATGATGCCGGATTAGCCTGGACCAATGGAGATAAGCCTTGGTTTGCAGGAGGTAACCGAAAACCGGAAAGCAGTACAGGTGTAGCATTAAGAATTAACTTAATGGGTTATGCTGTAGGTGAAGTTGATTATGTCCATCCATTCAATCGTCCCGGTACAAAATGGATGTGGGAATTTAATATCACCGAAGGTTTTTAATAAGTATTAGAGAAATGATTTATAAACCTGGATTCTAGTATAAACTTGAAAGCCTAGTTTGTTATAAAGTCTTAATGCGGGAATAGCACTTGTTTGAAGTATTGCATACTTGAAACCTTTATTTTTAGCATTAACCAATGAGTTAATTGTTATCCAGGTTCCAATCCCTTTATTCCTTATTTGTGGATCAACTACAACATTGTATAAACCTGAAACACCCGCGCCTGAGAATAATGAACTAATCCCCATTATTTTGCCATCATTATTTTTAACCGTAAAATGAAGCCATGGACTTTTTGGAAATAAACTTTGTTTTAAGAATGATTGATATGAAAAATCAGAATTAACAATATCAATATTGAAGCCTCTAAGAAATAATTTGTGCCATGCTTTAAAGTCTTCTTCAGTTTTTACTTCAGCAAATGTTAATTTTACTTTGTCATTTGGCGGATGCTTAATTTTTTTAAGTTCAATTGCCATCCCCATTCTATCTCTGTAATGCAGCAGACCATGTTTTTGCAAATACTTCCCAATATTTTCAGGTTTGCTACTAGGGCCAACCAACCAATTGAATGCTTTTCCTCTATCATTAAAGGATTCAATTATTGTTGATATTCTATGCTCAGAATCATTGTTGCTCTGTAAAAATGAGATAACACCATTATGTGATGAAATGGGAGAATCAGAAATGAACCAGAGAGGATTTGGACCGAAACACTCACCTTCAAGTGCTCTAACCTGGCTAATTATTTTTTCATTTTGATTAGCTTCTATAGCTAATGAAATTGCTTCTGAAGAATTGTCACTGAAGAAATCGTTCATTGAATTTGTCCCGCACTGAACTTTAATTTTTTTACAAATCTAATTTCTTAATAAGTAATTAGTGGTGTGCTATAGCAATATTATTCATTTATAATATACAAGTTGATAATTTGTAGATATGTATCACATTTGAGGTTACGACGTGCGATAAGAGATATTAAAACAATTAAAAAAATATTCCGCGATTAATTATAAATATTTTATATTCTAATCGCGGAGTATGAATGATTTTTAACCAAGTCTTTTCTGAAATCTCATTGCGGCAGCGACTAAAATAACAACACCAATTAATAACAACATTCCGGCTTCCGGGAGTAATTCTCCAAATGTTGCGCCTTTTAATACAACTCCTCTTAGAATTGTAATATAATAACGCAATGGAATTATATATGTAATATACTGAACGACCTTCGGCATATTTTCAATCGGAAATGCAAACCCCGACAAATAAATCATCGGCATCATTACCGCAAACTGAGCAACCATCATTGCTTGCTGCTGAGTTTTTGAAATTGTTGATATGAACAAACCAATTCCTAAAGTAGACAAAATAAATAGAAAAGAGGCAAATAAAAGAAATATAAAGCTTCCTCTAACAGCAATTCCAAACCAGAATACCATTACAGATTGTACTAATAGTATATCAACAAATCCCAAGATTATAAATGGAATTAGTTTCCCTATAATTAATTGTGTTGAAGTAATTGGAGTAACTATAAGCTGTTCTAATGTTCCTATTTCTCTTTCTTTCACAATTGCCATCGACATTAAGATAGTAGTAATAACCATCAGGATTAATCCCAAAATACTTGGAACCATGAAATTGCGTGTCTTCAAATCCGGGTTATACCAAGCTCTAATTTCCGGACTAATAGAACCAACTTTTACATTTATACCCATTTTCTTTGAATTATTTATCAGTATATTTTTTGAATAACTCGTAGCTATGCCTTGAACATATCCCATCGCAATAGTTGCTTTATTTCCGTCGGAGCCATCAAAAATAGTTTGAACAGGTGAAGAGATATTTTTATATATTTTTTTCTCAAAATCTCTCGGAATTACAATTGCTACAACTGATTTCCCTTTATTTATATCATCCGTTACTTGATCATAGCTATTCGCATAATCATCAATTTCAAAATATCCTGAGCTTTTAAATCGTTCAATAAAATCTCTGCTACTTACTGTTTTATCCATATCATAAATAGTAGTATGAACAGTGTTGACATCCATATTCGCAGCGTAACCTAAAAAAATCAATTGAATGACCGGAGCTATAAAAACGATCCCAAATAATCTGGGATCTCTTTTCAATTGCAAAAACTCTTTTATAACTATATTAATTATTGTTTTCATCTTAATTCTCTATGTTCATTTTCAAAATTATTAAGCCTGTTTTGTCCTTTTATTTATCAGAATTGCCAATGATAAAAATATAAATGCGAATACAAACAAATAAACTACTTGAGGCCAAAATGCTTCTAGTCCAACTCCTTTTAAAAGTATTCCCCTAAGAATTATTAAGAAAAATTTAGCAGGAGTTATGTTTGTTAAAATTTGAATAAACGGAGGCATACTTTCTATCGGGAAAATAAATCCCGATAAAATAACTGAAGGTAATAGCGAGATTAAAGTTGCAATCTGAAATGCGACTTGCTGAGAATCCGCTATTGATGAGACAAAAATGCCCAGGTTTAATGAGGCGAAAAGAAATAGCAGAGTTGTAAAGAAAAGTAAAATTATACTTCCCTTTATTAGTATTCCAAACATTATATATCCGGCTAAAAGGATGAAAGCAGCAATAAATAATGATATGATTGTATACGGAATAGTTTTTCCAATTAATAATTCAAAAGAGCTTAATGGGGAAACATTTATCTGCTCTATTGTTCCCCTTTCCTTTTCTCGCACGATTGAAAGTGATATTGAGACAACTGCGGTAATTATTAAAATCATTGCAATTAAACCCGGCAGCAAAAAGAATGTAGAATTCAAACTTGGGTTGAACCAAAATACGGGTTCCAAATCAATTGGAGAATATGATTTTTGCCCCCGTATTGCCATTACCTGGGCTGCAAATTTTTGCGAATATGATGCAGTAGCTATTCGCATATAATTTGATACTATTGATGCTGTGTTCCCATCAACACCATCAACGAGTATCTGGATTTTTGCATCTCTGTTAGAGTATAAATCCCGCGACATATCCTTTGGAAAAACGATAACGCATTGGGCTTGCTTTGTATCTAATATTTTTTTTATTTCATGCTCATTTTTAACATAACCGATTAGATCAAAATAGTCTGAACTTGTTAATGTGTTTATAAAATTTCTGCTGTCAACTGATTTATCATGATCATATACCATCATTTTTATATGATGTACATCCAGGTTTATCGCATATCCAAAAATCACCAGCAATAATATCGGGAAGGCGAAAAGGACGAAAAGCATCCTTGTATCCCGCTTTAATTGTCTTACTTCTTTTTTAGCGATAGCTTTTATTCTATTAAACATTTTTCTTAATATCCCTCTCTAACAAATAAATAAATACGTCTTCCAATGTCGGGACTATCTTATCTATTCTCGTGATATTTATAGAATTATTTTTAGTTAGTACTTCTTTAATTTTTTCTTTTCCTTCATTTTCATCTTTTACGCTTACGTGGATATAGTTTCCAAAAATTGTGGTTTCATCTACCCAGCTTTCATTTGATAATAACTCCAAAGCATCAACAACTTTATCACATTCAACTTCTAAAATAGTATTAGTTAAATATTGGGTCTTCAACTCTTTTGAGCTTCCGCTTGCAATTACTTTGCCGGCACTTAGCAATGTTATGTTGTTGCAAAATTCTGCCTCATCCAAATAGTGAGTAGTTACAAAGACAGTCACGCCATGTTGTGAAAGATCATTTATTAAATCCCAAAAATTTCTTCTTGAAATCGGATCAACTCCTCCGGTTGGTTCATCGAGGAATACAATTTTTGGCTCATGTATAACGGCAATTGCCAAAGCTAACCGTTGCTTAATTCCGCCGGGCAATGAAGATGTAAGTAAATCTTCCTTACCTTCCAGAAATGCAACCTTTAAAACCCATTTTTTACGATCTTCAAGTTTTTCATTGTACAACCCATAAACTCCTCCGAAGAAATTTATGTTTTCTTCAACTGTAAGATCGTTATACAATGAAAATTTTTGCGACATATAACCGATTTGTGTTTTTACCTTATCCGGTTCATTCATTACACTGTATCCGCCAACCATAGCATCACCGGAAGAAGGTTCAAGGATTCCGCATAACATTCTAATCGCAGTTGATTTCCCGGCTCCGTTTGCGCCTAAAAAGCCGAAAATTTCGCCTTGTTTAACTTTAAATGATATTCCGTCAACCGCTGTAAATGATCCAAATTTTTTCGTTAAATTATTTACTTCTATTGAGTACACTTTTAGCTCCGATTCAATTTTCATTTAATATCAATTTGTTCTAATAAATTTTTCTGCCGAGTGCTTTTTCCATTGTCACTTTTGCTAATTCATAATCAACTAAAGAATTATTTAAATTTGTCTTGGCCTGCAGAAGCGAAGTCTCGGAATCAATTAAATCTGTACTTGAAGCAACTTGAGTATTATACTTTTCTTTAATAATTCTATAATTCTCTTCTGCTTGTTTAACACTTAGTTTAGAAACTTGTACTTTTTGATAGGATCTTTTATAGGTCAAATAGCTTTGATAAACTTCAATCTCAATTCCGTCTTTTAATTGAGAAAGCGAGGTTTCAATTTGTAATTTATTCTGCTCAGCTTCGGTTGCTTGCGCTGATCTTTTTCCCCAGGTGAATAAATCCCAGCTAAGCGAAACACCAACATCCCATGTATCTTTAAACTCGTCAACTGCAGGAATATATCTCTGATTGGGACGATTGTAGTAATAATTTCCTGTTAAATAAACAGCAGGAAACCAAGATGATTTTGCCGCGGTTATTCCTTCGGCACTAGCTTTTACTCGCATTTCTAATGATTTCAAATCTTCGCGATTTGTTTTTGCCTCTTCCGTTAAATCATTCGCATCCATTTGAACCGGCATTGCATTTATAGATTTAGCATCAATTTCCGATTGCGCGTTGACCGGTAAACCAAGAGCTTGATTAAAAGCCATTCTGGCAATATCTAAATTATTTTCTGCTTCAATTTTTTGCAATTGAATGTTAGAATATTGTACTTCAAGTTTTAGCACATCATTCCTGGTTGCCAGGCCGTTTTTCATAAAATTTTTAGTGTCTTCCAAATGCTGCTTTATTTGATCTAAATTGTCATTTAATAATTTTTCAGCCTGTTCTGCTTTGTAGTAATTCCAAAACGCTGTTTGTATTTTCAAAGCAACTGTATTCTTTTCTTTTTGAAAATCTAACTCCTGCGCATCATAATTATACTTCGCTGCGCTTCTTAAAGAACTTAATCTAAATCCGGTAAACAAGGGTTGCTGCAAACTCAATCTGAGATTGTAATTATTTAATATAGATGGTGAAATTACAATCGAATTTGGTAAAATCGGTAAAGATACTTCAAACGGCGGTACGCTGCTTAACCGAGTATAAGCTGCCATAAATTTAATTTCGGGCAACATCATTGAAGTAGTTTCCGTAATTTTTGCATCAGAACCAATTACTTTTGATTGAGATATTTTCAAATCTTTACTGTTTTTTAATCCAATCTCAATGCTCTGCTTAAGCGTATAATTTTGAGATTGTGCCAATACAATACTTGTGGCTAGTATTACATATAAAATTATATTCTTCATAACTTCCTCTAAATTTCGAAGATTAAATATTTCATTTTCAATTTGGTTTATTTTCAGAGATTAGATGAATAAAAACATTTTCCAATGATGTAGGAATCACTCTGTGATCAATAAGATTTACTCCGGCATTGCTTAGTATTTGTTCAACCTGACTAAAATCGGTATCGTAATTATTTAGTGCTACATCTATTCTGTCTCCAAACATTTGTGCTTCAAAATTAGTATCGGATTTTAATGTTTTATAAGCTTTTAGAATCGGTGTACAAACTATTTCAACTATTTGCTTTCCTAACGAAGCTTTAATATTCTTAGGAGTATCGTAACTAACTATCTCTCCATTGTTCAATAATGCAACCCTGTTGCATCTTTCCGCTTCATCCAGGTATGGAGTTGACATGAAAATAGTTATTTCTTCTTTCAGCAGACTCGATAATATTTTCCAGAAATCTCTTCTTGATACCGGATCAACACCTGTTGTTGGTTCATCTAGAAAAATTACTTTCGGTTTATGAATTAAAGTGCATGCAAGCGCCAGTTTTTGTTTCATACCGCCGGATAAATTATCAGCGAGCCTATCACGAAATTTTGTTAATCTTGTAAACTCTAATAATTCATTTCGTCTCGTTTTATAATCCTTAACGCCGTGAAGATCCGCAAAGAATTCTATGTTTTCATCAACTGTTAAATCACCGTATAAACTAAATTTTTGAGAAAGATAACCGATCTCTTTTTGAACATTTATTTTTTCTTTTACTAAATCCATTCCAAATAATTCGGCATTTCCTTCAGTAGGCGTTAAAAGTCCGCAAAGTAATCTTATAGTTGTAGTTTTTCCAGCACCATCCGGACCAACCAGTCCAAACATTTCTCCCTTTTTCACATCAAAAGAAATTCCGTTAATTGCTTTTACCGAATCATAATTTTTTTTAAGATCTGTAACCTTTATTGCTATTTCCATTTTCTTATCTTTTATTTCATTCTAAATTCAAATAATCGAATTATAAATTTATTACCGCATCCGCCGGCATTCCTGCTTTTAGATCAAAGTTTGGATTATCTATTCTAATTTTTACTGCAAATACCAGTTTTGTTCTCTCATCTTTTGTCTGAATATTCTTTGGAGTAAATTCGGCTTCAGGGGAGATATAAATAACTTTGCCTTCGAAAGCTTTATCTTTGAATGAGTCGACCGAGACGTCTGCAGTCTGTCCTAATTTCACTTTTCCCAATTCTTCTTCTGACACGTAAATTACTAATTTGACAGAACTCAGATCCGAAACCATCATTAAAGAAGACATGGGAACCGCACTCTCCCCCATCTCAACAAATTTTTTCACAACGTATCCGTTAATCGGTGATAATACATATGAATCGCTTATATTCTTTTTTAGAAGATTTACAGCTGCAACTCTACTATCTAAATTTGCTTTAGCTTGTTTTAATTCTTCAGGACGAGCATAATTTTTAATCTTCTTTAAATTTTCTTTAGCGGAATTATATTGTGAAGCTGCAATATTAAATCTTGCCTGCACATCATCGAACTGCTTTTTAGTTATAGAATTAGCTTTATATAATGATTGAGTTCTATCCCAATCTGTCTTTGCCAAATCATAATTTGTTTTTGCTTGATTTAACATATCTTCCGCTTGTTTTACATCTTCCGATCTTGCGCCTTTAACCAATAATTCGTACTGAGCTTCCGCTGCAACCTTAGCAGCTTCTGCCTGGCTTAGTTGAATTTGCAGTAGATCGTGATCAATTGTTAATAACGTATCACCGGCTTTAACCTTTGCACCCTCATCAACGTATAATTTTTTAACCTGCCCGTTAACTTTTGAACTTACAATTACATTTGTTGCTTCAATTGTTCCCGACGCCTCGATCTTACCATTATTATTTCCATTTCCGCAACCAATCCATGCAACTGCGAAACATGTAAATAATAAATACGTTAGTTTTTTCATTTGTCTGCTCCACTTTTTAGTTTTTCTAATATTTTTTTCCCTTTTGCATTTACAATCCCGTTCATTAGAATGTCAATTGTATTTTTTAAAGCAAAATGCATTGAATAATTATTATTCATAATGAACTGTGGATTTACAATTCCCCGGATTGATGAAAGAAGCATTGCCAGAACAATCGGAGAAGGTGCATCTATAATAAAGCCTTCATTTTTCCCCTGTTCTAATATTTTGGTTAACACTTTATTCATCATACTCATTCTAAAACTTTCAAATTGCTCCCATAGTTCAGGTGTGTGTGTTTGAAGATCAGTGAACCATTTATCATTTATCTTTGTTAACATTTCCCCAACATAAGTTGATATCTTATAAAACTTTTCAACCGCATTAAAATTCTGTTCAACTATTTCGTTTATGTTTTTTTGATTATACATTTTGAAATAGTTTATCGTCTCCAGGACAAGATCTTCTTTCTTGGGAAAATGTTTGTAGATAGTTTTTTTGCTCATTCTTAATTGTTTTGCCAATTCATCCATAGTGGTTTTGTAAAAACCCTCCATTTTGAATTGGTCTAAAGCAAATAGTAATATTTTTAATTTTTCTTCATTCATGTTCTAAGTACTTTCGAAACTATTTTTGTTTTTTACGTTTCCAATATAAAGCACGGAAACTATTTTGTCAAGAAATAGTTTCCATTAATTTTTAAGGACTTATTTTATTGTGACTAAAAACATTGAAATTGATTTTTGCAAAAGGAAGGATTTTTTAATAGCGAGGCTGCCTCAGTCAACTAAAAATAAATTAGCCGATCTAATATTACACTTATTAACCTACTTAAGTGGCAGCCCCGCAAATATTTTAATCGCTTGAGAGATTTTTTAATATGTTAGAAATTCTATCTTTATTTTTCTGGTCTTTTACCATTTTAAAAGCTTTTGTATAATTTTCAACTGCTAAATTATTATCACCTTTTACTACATAAGCCTCACCAATACTATCGTAAACATTCCAGGAATCAGGATATTTCTTAATATTCATCTGAAATATTTCTATTGCTTTATCATAATTTTTAGCAAACAAAAATTGATAACCGTAAGCATTTAATTCAGCTTCAGTTCCCAGCTCTAAGGCTTTATTTTTATATTTTTCAGCTTCGCTGCTGTTACCTTTATTAGAAAGCAGCTCAGACTCAGTCATAAGATTCGTAAAATTTTCATTCATTGCAATGGATCTTTTAATCCATTTATTTGCTTCTTCCAGATTAAAATCATTTTTAACGCAATAATTTGCTGCTTGCTGCCAGCCTTGCCACGTAAATCGCGCTATTCCTCTAAGTTCTTTTCTAATATTTTCAACAACAACATTCCTTACATTAACTTCAATCTTAAAAGGAATTTTAACCTTTTCCCAGGTCATTGCTACATCTGTAGATGTTGGTTCCGCATTTTGAAAATTATATGTCAACCATTCAGTAAAATTATTATTTTGCGGATTTACCATTACCCGTAAAGCATCTTCTTTCTGATCATAACTAAAACTGCCCCAAGCCCATGAAGTTTTACTGAAAATGATTATCCACTTTTTTTCAGTCGGTATCATATGCAATCCGTATGTTCCAGCATCTAGAGAGTTTCCGTTTATTTTTACCGGCGAAGAGAATGAAATGGTCGTGTTTTCATTTGCGCCGGCTCGCCAAACTTCATTATATGGAACTAATTTTCCCCAAATTACCCTATTTTTAACTCCCGGTCTGTGATAAGTGATTGTTATGTCGGTAATGCCTATTCTTTGTGTGACGGATGCATACTGACTATCTTCGGGAAATGTTAACTGTTGAGCTTTAACTTGAAATGTTAGAATTGCAATAGTTAAAAACAGATAGAGGAATCTTACAAACGAAATAGAATAAGTTCGTTTCATTGATGTTCTCCTAATAATTTATACTGGTGTGAAAATCAAAGTAGATAGAATTAGTTAACTTGCAAAATTAATTATGATGAATGGTATGACATGAGATTCTATTAGAATTATTCCGAGATGTGGTCTGATAACTTCCCATGATTTCCTTGGTTAAACCAAAATTCAACTAATTTAAAAGAGATTGAAATGCGCGACGGAAATAGTAATTTACCTTCTCGAACATTGGTAATAATTTCTTCCCTGGAAAACCATTTTGCGTCTTCAAGTTCGTGATCACCAAGAACTATTTCCTCACTTGCTGCTTCAGCTGTAAACCCGAGCATAATAGTAGCCGGGAATGGCCATGGCTGAGAAGAATGGTAATAAATTTTGTCTAATACTACTCCAGTTTCTTCTTTTACTTCGCGAGCAACAGCTTGTTCTAAAGTTTCCCCAGGTTCAACAAATCCGGCAACAGTTGCGTACTGATTCTTGCGCCATTTTGCCTGGCGAGCTAACAAACATTTTTCACCTTTACTCACCAAAACTATAATAGCAGGATCAGTCCTCGGAAAATGCTCTGCAGAACATTTAGTGTTTGTACAGATTCTCTTAAAACCTGAGTCTTGAAGGATAGTTTGATTTCCACAGATTCCGCAAAATTTATGAGTATGATTCCAATAAACCATTGAGCGAGCAAGAGAAAGAATCGTGATGTGATCTTTACTTAATAAAGGAGCTGCTGCTCTCAATTCAGAATAAATTCCTAGCTTTTCAATATCGGCATTCAAATTTTTATCTAACTTAAGAGTATCAAACGCAAAAAAATAATTGCCCTCAATTTCTCCGAGAAAAATTAAATCTAGTTTTTGATTTCTAATTAACTGTTTTTTTTCGGAGTTAATAAATACCGGCAAAGAATTATTTTCAGTTAATAAAACTTTGGATAAATGAATAGGAATTAAATAGGAGTTCTTACTTGCGAACATTGATTCTATCCAGCCATCATTGCGGCGATTTTCGGAATACCTATTTAAATTATCAGAAGTAAAAGTGTTGAGAAGAGATCGACGGTGATTATCAACAAATTCCATAGTTTCTATTTCAGTTCTAATTTAGCAAATATAATTTAAACACTAATATACGTTTACATTAAATTCTATTTTTTGTCCGGGATCGCTACTATTCTCCCAAGAAGGGACATAATCAAACTTAATTTTTACATTGCCTTTAGCAATTGCTTTAAATCTAAATACATATTTACCGGTAGAATTCGGCAATTCCCTATAATAAGGCGCTACATAATCACTGCCAACAAATTGAATCATTTGCGTATCTAATCCATCAGCCAATTTCCAATGATATTTTGAAGTTGACTTAGCCTGAAGGGTAATAACGAAATCATCACCTTTGTTAATATTAATTGGCTGAGTAGGACTTGTAAATATTCTACCTAAAACGCTATTATTAACCGTAGGGATTTCATTTGGGACAAGATTAGTAACTTTAACAAGTTGAGTATTTTTAAAGTTAGCCAAAGTATCAAAATTAAATGCCAAAGTTAAATAACCTAAAAGTTGACAGTCTTTACATCCATCTTTTAGACGATATTTAACCAGATATTGCTCTCCTTCTTTTCCCATTTTTTTAAATAACGGATATTGAGTTGAAGCGCTGCCTTCCGGAAAGATTGCTAAATGTTTAAATCTTGATTTAATTTTTTTGTATTCTTTATCGTTTTCAATTTCATCCAGCGGATAATTTGAATCATCATATGGGTTTAAAATATCCGGCTTTCCATTTACAAGATATACTCCATTATGATTAATTTGGTTAAAGGGATAATAAACATAAGCGACATCAATCAATTCTCCGCTCTTATAACTTTGCACATAACCCATTCCGCCTATTTGTCGTGTAAAGTTTACCGCTTCTGAATTTGCTCCGCTCTGAATCATGAAATTGACTAAGCACTCGCTAAGATTATCACCCGATTTTCCAGCGCAATCTTGAGTTAATTTATTCATATCCTCAATGGTAGGCGACCATACTATTTTAGACGTATAAATCTTTTTAACTTTTAAAGTAACGGAATCGTTCACTTGTGAATAAATACTACATTGAGAATAAATCAATACAAAGATTATAGCTGCTATGGTAAAACGTTTTAAGTTCATATAGATGACCAAAATGTAATTTTATTTAAAGAAAAGTAAATAAGTTAAGAGGTAAGAGCAAGTATTAAAATAATTGCTAGATTTCAATATGATATAAAGCAGAATTGAGGGGAAATTTCCCCTCAGAAAATTTATTTTGTAACTTCTTTGTGTAAACTAAATACAGGACAATATGCAGTACAAATGCCGCATTCTGTACAAAGCTCATCATCGACTTTTGGTGCGCTGAATGAATTTTCCTGGCTAATTGCTCCGTAAGGACAAGTTTCTACTACTGGGCATGAATGATTTTGCGGACAATAATTTGAATTTATATCTACCATCTTTTTTCCTCTAAATACTATGTTTAATACAATAAATTAGCTTACAGCTACACGGTATAAGATGCTTTAGTGTTTAGAAAGATGCAGAATTTTTATTAGTATTTTTAATACTACAAGATTTATAAATCCTAATAAATTAATTTTTCAAAAAATTGGAATTATTTTGCTTCTACTCATTAATTCCAAGAAGTTTTAAGAAAAAAGAATATTCTAGAGCAGTATTTTTATGTCTTTCAAATCTACCCGAAGCGCCGCTATGCCCCGCGGTCATTTCAGTATACATTAATAATATATTGTTGTCTAGTTTTACATCCCTTAATTTTGCAACCCATTTTGCCGGTTCCCAATATTGAACTTGGGAATCATGCAATCCCGTGGTAACTAAAATATTAGGATATTCATTCTCTTCAACATTATCATAAGGTGAATAAGAAAGCATGTATTCATAAAATTCTTTAATATTCGGATTACCCCATTCATCATATTCACCGGTTGTAAGTGGAATAGAATCATCAAGCATTGTAGTTACAACATCGACAAATGGAACAGCCGCAACAACTCCTTTAAATAGATCAGGACGAAGATTAATAGTTGCACCGATCAATAATCCTCCGGCACTACCTCCTATTGCAAATAATTTCTCTTTTGACGTATAGTTTGCATTTACTAAATACTCACTGCATGCTACAAAATCATAAAAAGTATTTTTTTTCTTCAGGAGCTTTCCATCCTCATACCATCCTCTGCCAAGTTCTTGTCCTCCGCGTATATGTGCAATCGCAAATATGAAACCGCGATCAAGTAAACTTATCCGTGCAGAATTAAATAACGGGTCGGTGCTAATGCCATAAGAACCATAACCGTAAAGAAGCAAAGGGTTACTTCCATTTTTTGTAATTCCTTTTTTATAAACTAGTGAAATTGGAATCTTTACACCATCATGACTTGGAGCGTATAATCTTTCAGAGTGATATTCATTAGAGTTAAATCCACCTAATATATCTTCTCTTTTTAATAGTTTTTTTTCTTTTGTTAAGATATTAAAATCGTAAACTGAATTGGGAGTAGTTAAAGAACTATAGTTATATCTTAGTGTACTTGATGATATTTCATAATTCATGGAAAAGTATACAACATAAGTGTCTTCATTCATAGGAACATGATAATCAATTTTACCTTGCCAATCTTTAATTCTTATTTTTATTAGGCCATTTTCTCTTTCTTCCAAAGCAAAAAATTCTTTGAAAACTGTCATATTTTCAATGAAGACATTTGTTCTATGCGGAACTATTTCTTTCCAATTTTCTTTGCCTGGATTTTGAACATCAGCAGCCATTATCCTAAAATTTTTCGCTTCAAGATTTGTACGAATGAAAAATTTATCATCTAAATGATACACCGAATATTCCAGTTTCTTTTCGCGCGGCTGTATCACTTTAAATTCTTGATCCGGATTATCAGCCATAATGAACCTGAATTCAGTTGAGAGTGTGCTGTAGGAACCGATTAAAATAACATCACCTGATTTGCTCTTATAAACATCAGCGGCATAAGTTTCATCTGTTTCATGGAAGATTTCTTCGTCTTCAAGTTGTTCATTAAATTTATATCTGAATATTTTATAAGGACGAAGTGAATCGTCTTTAACTGAATAAAAGAGAGTCTTATTATCATTTGCCCAAATTGCGGATCCGGTAGTATTTAGAATTTCATCTTTTAAAATTTCATTGCTTTGTAAATCTTTAAAGTGGATTGTATAAATTCTTCGGCTCACAGCATCAACCCCGAATGCAAGCATTTTATTATCAGGACTAACGCTCAATCCCGTTACATGATAATAATCGTAACCTTTAGCAAGCTCATTTACATCGAGTAAAATTTCTTCATTATTATTTAATGATTCTTTTTTTCTACAATAAATTGGATATTCTTTTCCCGCAACATAACGAGTATAATAATAGTACCCGTTTAATTTGTAAGGAACGGATTCATCTTCTTGTTTTATCCTGCCGATAATTTCATTAAATAATTTTTGTTTTAGATTCTCGGTATCAGATAGTATTTTTCTAGTATATTCATTTTCTTCTTCAATATATCTGATTACTTCCGGATCATTTCTATTGTTTAACCAATAATAATTATCTGTCCTTTTATGATTATGTTTTGTAATCTCGAACGGTTTTTTCTTAGCGACCGGAGCATCAATATTTGATGTTACTATTTTATCGGAAGTTGAGTGTTTGTCTATCATTTCTGAAATCTATTATTGAATATTTGTGAAAAATTAAACTGTATTTATTTTATATCCATGATTCTGTTAAAATCATATTTACTAACATTAAGCAGACCGGGTTTAATCAAACGGGGCGTTAAAGTTTTCCAATTCTTGTCCTTTATAAAAACTTCTCTAAATATTGTTAATGCTTTATCCACTTCGTTATTATTTGCTAATGTGACCGCATGCCAGTATTTCATTTCTAAATTTTCCGGAAACATTTTTTCAGCACTTGAGTATTCATACATAGCCTTTTTCATATCATTTTTTTCAACGGCTAAATCGCCGTTATTCATATGCTCATAAGCTCTATGAACTTTTAATAATCTTGCTAACTCTTTAATAGGCTCGGAACTATCATCTACGCGTAAATCTATTAATTTGTCCTCCCACGGTTTTCCGGTAGATTTACCTCTGAATACCAATAAGGCTGCAGATTGTCTTCCTCTTATATCACCACCAGCTTTCTGGCCTGCCTCCAAAGCAGCTAACATTCTTTCGGCCAATTGGCCCTTACTTTTCTTAAAAGCCTCAGCCATATCCGGCCAAACTTTGTCACTAATCATTAAGTTAGCCTGAACAGAAAAATCATCTCCTACAATATTTCCGGCAGGTTGAATGCATTTAGAACCTGTGTATGAGGCCGCTCTTCCTTTTATATCCAAAATTGCTAACTGCCTCATTTCTCTGCCCGGATCATTTGCAAGTAACATATCAACAGCCTGCTCAGGAGTTAGACCATTTTTCAGCAGTGCTAAACCACGCAAACCGAAAGAAGAGTTAACGAATGATTGAGTCGCAACAACACCTACTCCGGCTTCGCCCCAAATTACAGATGTGCCGACTGAGAACCAATGTGATTGAACTGCCACACCAATTTCTCCTGTAATGGAATCTCTTGCAACTATAGAAAAGGTGTGCGCGAATGGAGATTTACCATAAAAAGTTTGCGAAAAACTATTTAAAGTAAACACACTGAATAAGAATAAAAACAAAATTATTGTTTTCTTATTCATCTTTTAACCTCAAAAAATATTTAATTGAAATAGAAAATACTGAGGGGATGTTTTTAAATTTGTGAAAATGATATTAAAAAAAAGACAATTTTTAAAAAACCCCTTCCCTTAGACCGCACAATTTATAAAATCTTATCGTGTGAACAAATATATCAATTATTATTTTGTAATTAATAGGTAAAAATCACTAAAAAATTTAAACCGTATATTTTTAAGTAACCCACGGAATTAATCCGTGGGTAAAAATAGAAATAAAATTTATTTTAGTTAAATTCAAAAGGCAGATCTAAAGTAAGTACAATATTTGTTCCCATATCAAAAACGCCTAAAGGTTTTATAATACTAAGATGATCAATGTATGTTTTATTTAAGATATTAGTTCCCTGTAATGTCCAATTAAAACCAATATTTGCAACTTTTACATGCGAACCAATTCCTGCATCTAATAATGTGTAAGAAGGCGTAACTGTTTCCTCTGCTGCAATTCTGCTTTGCTTTAAATAATTTCTTGTTGAAACTGAAAAGAAAACATTTGTAAACTGTTTAATATTAGGAAGATTAAATTTTACTCCTGCTAATATTTTATCAGCCGGCATCAATGGTAGATAAGAATTATTTTTACCGGTTCCTATCACTGAAGAATAAGATGCGCTGATATCAATTAAATCATTTGGTTTTGCATCAATACTCAATTCACCACCTTCAAGAACTGCATCAGATTGTTCAAAATTATAAACTTGATAGCTGTTAATTTTAGTGCTTGTTGGATTTAAATAGATATAATCGTTCACTCTATTGTGGAAATAACTTGCTTGTATTTTTATGGATTCCGTTTGAAATGTCAATCCGATATCACCTTGAACATTTTTTTCACTTTTCATATTTGGATTACCCAATTCATAACGGATCGTTCCCTCATGAATTCCATTTGATGACAGTTCTGCCAAGTTGGGCGATCTATATCCTGAAGCAATATTGAGTTTAAAGATTAAATTTTCAGAGACTGAAAAGGATGCACCGATGGCTCCGTTTAATGTATTAAAATTAAGATCTAACGCGGGCATATAACCTACCGAATCTTTTATTCCCATTGTTTCAGTAGTTATTTTTTTTGAATCGTATCTTATTCCTCCTTGTAGTTGTAAGAAATTAAAATCTTTTTTTAAATATCCAAAAAATGAAATTTCATTCATTTTTGCATTCGGAACAAGAATTCTTCCACCGTCATTTTCATTATTTTGAAATTGTCCCTGAGTTCCCAATGTGAATTCAAAAGTTTGATTTATTTGACGAATCCATTCCCCATCGTATGAGAAAGTATTTCTAATAACATCCAATTCTCCGGCATCAGTTCCGGGATCATCAGCACCTTCCTGTTCTACCCTATGATCGTTCTGAAATCCCAGATTTACTTTAAATTTAGAAGCACCCGCAAAAAAAGTATTCTCTATGGAAGCGATATGATAATCTACTATATGATGCGGTCCCTCAAACCCACGTTCAAAATGATCTTCATTCAAATCTTTAGGATTATTTAACTCCTTCAATTCAACAACTCCGTATAGATGATGCGCAAAAGAATAATTAAGATTTGATACGCCCCAATTATACTCATAACCCAATCTGCCATTTAGTGTTAAACCGGCAAATCTTGTGTTTGATATTTTCTTTCCGTTGCCGTCAAGATAATCAGCATGAGACTCACCGCCTGCATTGAGTTGCCAACTTAATTTTTTATCTGTTCCTTTAAGAGATAAATTTCCGTTTGCGCCTAAAGTATTTGAAAATATTTTCATGTTGTATTCCCCAACGGTTTTACCAACGGGAGCGTTTTTTTCAGGCACTAAATTAATAACGCCTCCCAAGGCATCTGCACCATATAATAAAGCCGCAGGTCCTTCAATAATTTGAATCTTTCCAATTCCAACATTATCAATTCCGAGTCCATGTTCATTTTGCCATTCTTGATTATCAAATCTTACTCCGTTTATAATGGTAGAAATCCTGTAACCATACATTCCCCTAATAACGGGTTTTGAAATTCCTAAACCACTAGACATAACACTAACGCCGGGGAGTTGCGCAAGTGCGGCTGCCAATGTAGGCTGAGGAATAGTTTGTAGTTGCTTTGAAGAAACAGTCTCAACTTTATAAGGAACTTTTTCCTCTTCAAGAATAGAATTTCCTAAAACGACTACTTCCCCGATCTCAAGATTAGTAGGTTTCAGAGAAACATTAAGCTCCACATTCTTACCTCTAAACTGGCTCGATATGATTAAATTTTTGAATCCTATAAAGCTAAATTCGACATCAAAAGTACCATTAGGAATTCCATCGAGTTCAAAATTTCCTGACGAATTTGTTACAGTTCCTTTATGTAATTCAGGGATGAATACATTAACTCTTTCAAGCGGATTACCATTCTGTTCATTTGTAACAGTTCCGCTAATCTTATTTTGTCCGTATAGAGATACGGAAATAAAAGACATAATTATAAAAGCATGATAAAAAATTATTTTCATAAATCTCGCCCTTGCCGGTTTTGTTATTAAAATTATTAATAGCATAAATTTCCAACGCAAATAATTTTAGGATAAAATTATTTGTATAAATATTATGAACTAACGAATAATCGATTCAAACTAGCTTGGATTCCGGCGGCGGGTTAATTATTTCTGTTATAGGTTGTAATTGAGTGGGTGTGTGTGAAAAGAAAAAGATAGATTCCGATACCACTTTACCGAAGTTATAATCAGGAAAAATATAATTTTTAATTAAATTATTTAATACGTAAGAAGAGTTTTCCTTACGTTCCGAATTAGGAAATTCTTTTAAATTTTTATCAAAATTCTTTATGGAATTTCTGACTTCGTTTTCATTTTTATCCTGAATGCAATATAAGTGTGTTTCGTGGTTATCGCCTTTTTCACTAACTATATCGTACATCTGATTTTTATACATCACTTCGTCTTTGCCGATACGAATAAACTCATCTTTGTTATAACTATTAATTATAAGATGAGTTAAACTTGCATAGTCGCTTAGCTCTTCTATTTTTTCTGCGGCCTCATACTTGCAAGAAAGCAAAAGAAAAGAAAACAGAAGGTTAAACCCGCAAACGTTAAGAAGCACTAAGCCTATTAATAAAGATGAAATGATTTTCTTCATAATTGTGTTGTAAATTAAATAAAAAACTTTATTTTCAAAACACAATTTTAACTTTCCGGAAATAAAACAAAAAAGCCTTCCTATAAAATTATAAGAAGGTTTTTCTGATTCTAACTAACTAACGTTACATATTAGATAACTGTCTCCAATTCACCATTTTGCCTTATGCGATAATGTTCCTTATTGTTGCTTATTTCAAACTTGGCTATCAAACTTTGCAGATTCAGAGTTAATCTATTTAAATCTTCAGTAGCTCTTGCAATTTGCTGAACTCCGGCAGCGGATTGTTGCGTTACGGATGAAATCCCTTCTATATTTTTGCTTATCTGTTCCGCCGCGCTCGACTGTTCCTCACTGGCAGCAGCGACTTGTGAAATTATGTCTAAAACGCTATCCGTACTTTTCATTATCATATTTAAAGAATCACCGGCTTTGTTTGCTAATTTTTTCCCATTATCAACTTCAACCGTTCCGTTTTTAATAGATGAAACAGCTTCATCGGTTTCTTCTTGAATTTGATTTATCATTCCTGATATTTCTTTTGTTGCATTTGTTGTGCGTTCTGCAAGTTTTCTTACTTCATCCGCAACAACCGCAAATCCTCTTCCGTGGTCCCCTGCTCTAGCGGCTTCAATTGCAGCGTTTAATGCTAATAAATTTGTCTGATCGGCAATATCCTCAATAACTTGAATAATTTCTCCAATTTGCTCGCTACTCTTACCTAACTTTATTACAGTTTGTGCTGCATGACTTACAATCTCATCAATCTTGTTCATACCACTAACAGTGTCGAAAACCGATGCACCACCTTCTTTTGCAGTAAGCCCAGCTTGCTTAGCAGCATCCGAAGCTGTGTGTGCGTTTTGAGAAGTTTCCATTATGGTTTTTGTCATTTGCTCCACAGCTCCCGCAACTTCGGTAGTTTGAGCTGTTTGTTCTTGTGCACCTGCGGCTATTTCTTCGGCGCTGGAAGAAATTTCCGTTGCGGCGCTAGCTGTTGCTTCGATTGTTCCGCTAACATCTCTTAAAGCTTTATTAAGTGAGGTTACAGTGGTGTTTATGCTTTCTTTTAAGGAATTATATTCTCCTTTATAATCTCCTTTCATCGTTTCGGTAAGGTTACCTTTTGACATCAGTTTTAATACGTGCATTGCTTCATTAAGCGGATTCACCACCGCATCCATAGTTCCATTTAATCCAATAATAATTTCTTTATAACCGCCTTCAAGATCATCTGCATTTCCTCTTACTTCTAGTTTCCCTTCCTTACTTGCTTCAACCATTTTCTTTGTCTGATAAATTAAAATTGAAACTTTTTCAACTGCTTTTTCTACAGAATTTACAGTTAATTGTATCATCGTTATAATTTCATTTACATTTTTCGCCAACAATCCGATCTCGTCTTCAGAATCTATATTCAATGGTTTGGTTCCGGTTTCAATTTTAACTTGTAAATCACCTCTTGACATTTGTTCCGAGCCATTTTTAAGATTTGTAATACAAATATTTTTTAAACTTGCTATCCTATCATATATCTGAGAAATGCCTTTTGATATACTTCGTGAAATATAAATTGATAGAAATAAGGATAAAACCAAACCAATTGACATCAAAATAATCAATATCCAAATAGCTGATTTTGCAGTTTGCTCATCTTCGGAGTGTACACGTAAAGCATTACTATTTTTTATATCAACTAGCTTTGTTAACTCATCTTGAGCTAATTTTGCAGAATCATGCATTTGATTTCTCATTAATAAAATAGCAGCATTTTTATCGCCTTTTTCAATCATATTTTGAATCCGGCCCAAATCTTTAATATACCTATTATAGCTGTTTACAAAACCATCGTAAACTTTATTTTCATCACTATTTATTATTAATAATTTATATTCGATCAAGAGCTTTCCAATATTTTGATTATACTCATCAATTTTATTTATAAAGTCATTTCGTTCTTGTTCAGATTCGGCTAAAATTATGTCGCGTGTATTTACTCTGATCCTCTGGAAAAAGTTTGTTACATCAGCTAGTTGACTAACCGGGATTAAATTTTTTTCATATAAATAACCTTCGCGTTTTTGGATATCATTCAAATTAGTAATTCCCATATATCCCATTACTGCAGAAACCGAAACAACGAACAAGAAACTTACTATAAGTTTTGTGCTTATTTTAATATCTTTAATTTTTTTCATTCTTCCCTCTATTAATCTATTATTTGCTTTAATGTAATTCGAACCGTTGTACCACAATCTTTTGAGCTAGAAATATTAAATTCACCATTGTAAAGCTGAACTAATTTTTTAGTGATCGCCAATCCTAGTCCTACACCATCTTGAAAATATGTTTCTCTATCAAATTGTTTTAATATTCCAATTTCGTTAAGCTGTTCCTCAGTCATACCAACTCCATTATCCGAGACAACAATGATATAGTCTTTATCTAATACTTCCGTGCTAATGCTGATAGAACTGTTTTTTTCTGAAAATTTGCATGAATTTTCAACAAGCTGATTAATGATGAATTTCAAATGTTCAAAATTCATACGTAGTTCTGCTTCTTTAAGATTTAGCTTTAAATCATGCTTGCGATTGTATTCATCGGCAGTATACATAGTATTGGTGAAGAAGAGTTCTTTTGCAGGAATTGATGTTTCGGTTCGAAAATGGTTGATATACTCTTTATCATTTGTATGAATTTCTAATTCACTAAATAGGATAAACTTTTGTATAAGCTTTAATAAATTTGAGCCGGCCGAACTAATTCTTCTAACCATATCAAGCAGTTCATTATACTCTAACTTATCGCTATTATCCAAAATTAATTGTGAAAAACCGATTACCGAAACCAGGGGCGTTCTTAATTCATGCGGTAGGGATTTAGCAATACTGGTTTGCAACTCTTCCAATTTTCGATCAAAAAATCTTTTACGGGATAATCTGGCGCTAACTGCATTAATTAGGTCGTCTGCTTTGTAAGGTTTAGTGAGATAGTCATCAACTCCCAAATTCATTCCTGTACGAATATCATCATTGGATGTTCTGGCAGATAAAAACATAAACGGAATATTAGCCGTTAAGGTATTTTTTTGCAATTCATCAAAAACAGCGTATCCATCCAGCTCCGGCATCAGAATATCTGAAATAATTAAATCAGGCAAAATTTTCTTTGCAGTTTCTACGCCATGCCGACCATTTTCCGCCTGGTAAACATCAAACCCTTCTTCTGTAAGAAGGTCAACAATACCTTCCCTAACAGTTAGATCGTCTTCAATCACTAAGATTTTGTTCATAATAATACTCCATTTTTTTTGATTCAAAATTAATCACAAAAACGGAGCTATCATTCAAGGAAGCAATAAACGGCTGGTTAATAAAATAAGCGGTAGGTTTGAAAAATAAGAGGCAGAATCTTTCCTAATACTTTAATCTGTGTTTTAATGAAGACGTGTATCTTCTGCTAATTACAAAATTTTCTTCCATGTTTTTAAGACAAACTACATATGAATTATTATACCATTTATCAACTTTTGAAACAAAATTCAGATTTACAATTGTTGATCTGTGAATTCTGATGAATGATGATTCCGGTAAAATCTCTTCCCAGTTTTTTAATAATTTTCTAACCAAATATTTTTCATTCTGATCCGTATAAACCCATGAATATTCAGCATCAGAGGTAATGCATTTTATTCCATTTACTTTTTGAAATTTCGGTTTATCTTTAACCATTAAAAATACATGTTCATCTTCAGATAGCTTTGTGGTTCTATTATTTGCTGAAGACGTTAAATCTTCGTTTTCTTGAGATTTGAAACTGGCAAGCATTCTTTTCTTTAATCTTATCTCAATCGCTTTTAATAATTCATCTACTCTGAAGGGTTTTGTTAAATAATCATCGGCTCCAAGTCCCATACCATACCTCACATCAGTTTTCTCAGCCCTTGCAGAAAGAAAAATGAAAGGTATAACTGCAGTTGACGTATCATTACTCAACTCACCAATAACCTCATAACCTGTCTTCCCAGGCATTACAATATCACAAATAATTAAATCCGGCAATACTTTTTGGGCCAGTTGAATCCCATCTATTCCATTCTCTGCAGTAAAAACCTCAAAATTCTCCATACTTAAAAAGTCTGAGATAGTCTCTTTTATATTTTGGTCATCTTCTATTACTAATATTTTTTTCATTTCAGTATTCCAGCATTAATTCAAGATAGGAAGTTGTAAATTAAAAGTTGTGCCTTCATTTTTTTTGCTTATGAAGTTTATTTTACCTTTTTGAAGTTCAATCATTGTTTTAACAATTGACAGCCCTAATCCGGTTCCCGAAATATTACCGATATTATTAGCTCTAAAAAATGGGACAAACAATTTATTTTGATCTTCTTCTGGAATTCCCAAACCGTTATCTGATATATTTATAAATATATTACTATTGTCCTTCTCAATTTTCAATTCAACTTTACCACCCGAGGGAGAATATTTTATAGCGTTACTTAATAAGTTATTTAAAACAGACTTCATCAGTTTCTCATCAAATTTGCCAGGGCAGCTATTCAGATCTGTGTTGAAAACTAGATTATGGTTTTCTTTTGCAAGAGGTAATATTTCTTCCCAAACACTCTTTGCAATTGTAATTAAATCGTTATCTTTCGGGTCATATTCAACTCTTCCCGATTCTACTCTATTTAGGTTTAATACATCTGTTACCATCTGGTTCATAAATTCTGCGGACTTTTGAATTCTGTCAACTGTACTTATCTTCTTTTCCCTATCCCATTTATCAACGTATCTCTTAATAAGTTCAGAAGAGGCAAGAATAGAAGTTAGAGGTGTTCTAAATTCATGGGAGACTGTAGATACAAACCTTGATTTTAGTTCGTTTAATTCTTTTTCTTTTTTTAATGTAGCTTTTATTTCCTCATCAGCTTTAACTTTTTCAGTTAAATCATAAAGCGAACCCGAAGTGCCGATAATCTCGTGTTTTTATTTAATACTAATCTAGCATAAACTTCGATCCATTTTATTCCGTCATCTTTAGTCAAATACCGAATCACATGTCTGCAGTAATCTTTTTTTCTAGCAACTAAATCTGCAAAATAAGCGCCATTTTTTTCCCTGTCTTCCGGATGAACATACTCTATAAAATTTTGCCCCAAACTTTCTTTAAGTGAAAATCCGGTTATTTCTTCCCACGCAGGATTTAGAAATTCCCATCTGCCTTCGGCATCCGTTTGAAATATTATTTCTTTTATATTATCTACAACATGTCTATATTTTGCTTCGCTGTTCAACAAGGCTTCTTCTTGTAATTTCCTCTTAGTAATATCAACAACAATTACAAAAACGTATTTTGCATTGCCTAAATTATCATTTACAATCGAAAAGGTTAAATCCACCGGGAAAGTTGATCCATCAATTCTCTGAAGTACAAACTCTCCTTTCCAAAAACCTTTATCTAAAGTTTCATTAATGATAATTTCCTTTACTTGCTTCTTTTTTTCATCTTCAAAAAGTTGAAAAACTTCTTTTTCCAATAAGTTTGTTTCAATACCATGCTTAGTCATTCTCAATAAAGATTTATTAACAAAGGTAATTTTATAATCAGAATTAAAGATGAATATTCCAGAATTTGTGGATTCCATTCCTATTCGGTTAATCCGCTCAACTTCGTCTCTTTGTTTTTCCTTAGTAACATCTCGAATAATAGTACCAAGCATTTTTCCATACTTTGTAGTTATGGGGAAAGCAATACTTTGGATTATTGATATTTCTCCTTTATAGTTAACTATTTCACCTTCTAAAGATTTATTTAACCACCTAATATCTCCATTCTTCAGATACTGTAAGATTTTATTCTTAATAGATTCAAGTTGTTCCGGATTTTGATTTGCTTTAGGAAAAAGATTAAAAATTATATCCCACAAATACTCTCCAATAACTTGATCTCTATTTAAACCCGTTAATTTTTCTAATGATGCATTCCATTCAATAATATTTCCATTTTCATTACATAATATTATACCATCTGTAGATTGTTCAACAATTCCCCTAAACTTAGATTCGCTTTCTTCAATCTTATGCTCATAATCTAACCTATCTGTTATATCTCGCTTTACCCCTAAAAAATTAATTAAATTATCTTGCTTATCTCTTATTGGTATAATAATAACTTCATTCCAAAAACTTGAACCATCTTTACGGTAATTCTTTAGTTTTACAATACACTCTTTTCCATCTTTTACGGAATTGTGCATTTTTTTTATAGCTTCAATTGAGGTACCCGGGCCCTGTAATATTCGCGGATTTTTCCCAATAATTTCTGAGGATTTATATCCGGTCATCTTTTCGAATGCCGGATTGCAATAAATAATTGGATTTCCAAGTAAATTTGGATCGGTGATAATTACTCCATTCATTGTTTTTTCGATAGCTATTGTTTGATATTTTAGCCTCGTCTCACTTTCTTTTTGTTCAGTAATATCACGTCCGATTACCTGGATTCCAATAACATTTCCTTGTCCATCAACAATTGAATTATTTTCAAAAGCTATCCATCGATTACCTTCTTTGGTAACTAATCTTATTTCAATTTGTGATCGTCCCGCTTTAATGCTTAATTTTTGTAACTCCTCATTAACAATATCTAAATCATCAGGATATATAAATTGACTAATAGATTTACCTAGAAATTCCTCCTCAGTAATTCCAAATTTTTTAGTACATGCATCGTTTACAAACGTGATTTTATTTCTTAGATCAATTCTAGCAATCAAATAATTTATTGAATCCAGTAACTCTCTGTATCTATTTTCGCTTTGTTTTAGTTTTTCTTTTTGTTCTGTTTGTTCAGATAAATCAATTGATATACCTAGAAGAGAACTTAGTTTCCCGTTATTATCTAAAAGCGGGATAGTCTTTACGTTCAAATATCTCTTACCTAAATTAGGAGATAAAACCTCAACGTTTTTCTCTCTTATTTTAAAGGACGATATTACTTCCTCATCTTCCTTGCTGAAAAGTTTCGCCTCTTGCTCATCAAATAGATCAAAATCCGTTTTACCAATTGCATCTTTAAAACTTAAACCAGTGAGTAATTCTGATTCCTTATTCCAATAAACAAATTTTCTGTCCTCTACATTTTTTACAAAAATGGCAATTGGAAGATGGTTAAGTAACTGATAAATAAATTTGTTGTCTTGTAGAAGATCGTCTTTATATTTTTTTAATGATTCAAGAGTTCTTTCATGACCTTTTATTTTTTCCAAAAGGGTTTTGTTAAGCTGTTTTTTTTCATCTTCAATAATTCTTTTTTCAAAACGTATGTTTTGTACAAACTTTTCTTTGATTCTCAATTCTTTTACAGTTCGTAAATAAAGATAAATTAAAGACATTAGCAGGATAAATTTCAGAGAAATAATAAATCCTACATTAGCATTTTTAATACCAAAGAATATTTGAGAAATTTGAGAATTGATTGATGTAAAAACTGTAAGTAATGCTACAATAAAAACCAACAAGATTAACGGTAATATTTTTCTGGCAAACAACTTAACTTTTCCCTTTTCATAATTGCGCTTAAAATCATTTATATTCTGGAATTAATACCTTAAATACAGAATTCAATTAATTATCGAATTTTTCTGCGGAAAGTTTAAGATGAAGTGAGTTTTAAAGAGGATATTTTAAAAAATGTTTTAGCTAACTATTTCAATTTTACAGCCTTTTGCGTTGCTTTCAATAGCTGCTTCAATAATTTTAATTGTTAAAAACGATTCTTCTAATTTGACTTCCGGTTGTCTTCCCTGCCGGATTGCATCATAAATATTTTGGTAAAAGTTCATATAATTTCCTGGCAAAGTCTCGATTTTTCCCTTAAAGTTTAAATTTCCTAAAAGCAAACTCAAGCTTCCCCAATTCTCCTCGTCTTCTTTACCCCAATTTTCTGTGCCGGGTTTATTCCCCTTTCTTAATTCATCCTCTTGAGGATCAAGTCCATATTTTATATAAGAACCTTTTGTTCCATTAAGTAAAAATTTAAGTTGAGGCTCTTTTACCAGCATTCCGGCTTTAAGTATACAGTTAAGATTTTCATATTTCAGGTTAATATCAAAATAGTCTATTACACTTCCGCCTTCTCTCTGAATTTTTAAATCGGCAAAAACCGAATTTGGCTTTCCAAATAAACTAATCGCCTGATCAATCAAATGTGAACCTAAGTCGTATAATATTCCCGAGCCTGCTTCATCTTCTTTTTCACGCCAGGAGTTTGGTTTAATATAATTTCTAAATCTGTCAAAATGAGATTCATAAGAGACCAATTTGCCCAATAATTTTTGATTTAAAATTTCTTTAATAGTTAAAAAATCTCCGTCCCATCTTCTATTTTGATAAACTGCGAGCAACTTATTTTTTCCTTTTGCAATTTTAATAAGTTCTTCAGCTTCCCTCGAATTTATTACAAATGGTTTTTCTACTATTACATTTTTATCAGCTGTAAGTGCATCTTTCGCCATTTGAAAATGAAATCTATTTGGAGTTGTAATTACTATCAATTCTATTTTAGGATCTTCGAGTAAATAAGAGATATCTCTTACGACCTGAACATTAGTATATATTTTCTTTGATTCTTCGAAATGCCTTTCCACAACTTTTAGCAAATTAAAGCCGGGATGTTCTACAATAAATGGCGCGTGAAAAGCTTTTCCCGATAATCCGAACCCAACAATACCAACATTTATTTTGTTGATCATTCTAAATTCCTTTTTAACTTTAAACTGTTGCTAATAGCTTTGTTTTAAGATAGTTTTATTCAATTAAAATAAAATGAATAGTAATGAGTATCAAATTTCAAATTTTAGGAAAGCCGGGAAAAGATAACGCAGTATTTGCTTGGATAAATTCCGGCGAAAGTTATTACAGAATTTTAATAGACTGCGGTGAAAATATTTTTTATAAATTATCGCAAAACGATATTAAAAACACCGACTTACTTCTATTATCACATTTTCATATTGATCACATTGCGGGATTTGATTATTTATTTAGAAGAATTTATGATCGTGAATCTAAGCCGATAATCATTTACGGTCCGCCGAATACATCTAAGTTTATTCAAAATCGTTTACGGGGTTATATCTGGAATTTGATTGAGAATGTTCCGGGAGAATGGATTGTAAATGATATTTATGATGATTTAATCAAAAGCCGGAAGTTTTATACATGTGAAGGATTTTCCCGCAGACACAATATGAGTATACGTAAATACAAAGATATGATCTATGAAAATAATGACTTTATAATCGAATCGGTCTTATTAAATCATTCAATTCCTTCTGCCGCATATAAAATTACTGAAAAAGAAAGAGCAAATATTGATAAAGAGAAATTAGAGGAGTTAAATCTTCCAAAGGGAAGCTGGCTTGAAAAATTAAAAGATGACAAAGTTAGAGATAATGAAAAAATAAAAATTGCTGAAAATACTTATAAAGTTGGAGAATTAAGAAATACTTTGTTAACGAAGTCTGCGGGCGAGAGCCTGGTTTATATGACCGATTTTATTTTTGATGAAGTTTCTAAGCACAAAGCGATTAGCTTAGCAAATAATTCTGATGTTTTAATATGTGAAAGTCAATACTGCTCTGATGATAATGATTTAGCAAGTAAAAATTTTCATTTAACATCTTTACAAGCGGCAGAAATTGCAAAATTGGCAAGTGTGAAGGAATTAGTTCTTTTCCATATTTCAGAGCGATATAGAAAAGAGATTGATTATCCTAAAATTTTAAACGATGCACAAGAAATTTTTCCAAACACGTTTTTTCCGGATGAATGGTAATTTATTGCAGAAATTATTTTAATAATATCATCTTTTTTACTTGTGAAAACTCATCGGCTTTTAATTGAAAATAATAAACACCGCTGATTATGTTCTGCGCATTGAAGACAACTTTATATTCGCCGGCTTGCTGAACCCGGTTTACCAAATCAGCAACTTTACTTCCTAAAACATTATAAATTTTAAGTGAAACATGAGTTTGTTTAGGAATGTAATATTTAATTGTCGTTGTCGGGTTGAACGGATTAGGATAATTCTGAAACAGCGTAAAATTATTTGGTGCTTGATTATTATCTGCGATTGATAAAGTATCTATTTTAAATGTGACTTCAGATTGATCGGTTGAAATTTTATTTGTTGTTGCTTTTGAATACGACAAGCATGAAACAGTCAAAACGAAAATTATTAAATAGTATATATTTTTCATAGCAATTTATTCTCTTTATTTCCTCTTTTCTTTTTAGACGAAAGAGAATAGAAATAGTTCTAAAAAAGTGCCCTAAATTATGTGACCGGGATTAGTGACTAATCTATTTTACTGTAAAGCCATTCTCTCCTTTGTAATAACTCGGAAAGAGTTTCCTGATCAATCGCTTTTCCGCCTCTTCTTAACCATTCTTTATGCGGTAAATTCCAATCTATGCTTCCGTTTTTGCCATTCATCTTTTTTGCGGCAATTCTAGAAAGATTATTAATATCTTGCTTTAATTTTTCCTTTTTCTCAAACGCCGGAATATCTTCATCAATTACATCAGTAATGTCCTCGCTCTCAAAATATATTTTTGGTTTTGGTTCTTCCGGTAAAGCGAACTCTTTTCCAAAATCAAGTTCAAGCTGGATTTTATCCGTTGCAACAGAATTTATTGCTTCAAAATCTTTTTCCTCTTCAAGAGTATTTTTATTACTAAAATCCGGATCTCTGTCTAAAATATCTCTAACATAATCTTGTTTGTCAATATAATGTTCCCTTTCAACTTCTATCTGCTGAGCATAATCAACAATTACAACATCTTTAGGGATATAGAAAAATGCATCTTGCTTTTCCGAATTCTTTAGGCTGACGCACAAATCTTCCAACTGCCTGGCGGAAAAACAATTCACTTTTAATATTTGTTGCATAAACTCCGACTCTCAATCTCGGAATATCAACGCCTTCGGAGATCATTTTTACGGCAATAATCCATCTATCATTTGAATCGTTAAATTCTTTAATTTTCTTAGATGCTTTCGGATCGTCGGAAACAACAACGGAAGGTTTTACGTCCCGTAATTTCCTCAACCAGTCTTGCAACTTTTCTTGCATGAGTTTGATCAATCGCAATTATTAATCCGCCTGCATCACTATGATTATTCTGCCGGATTTCAGTCAAAGTGTTTTATCCGCATCGGTAAAAACTGTTCTTAACCATTTTCCGTTTGGATCAAGCGCTGTCCGCAATCTCTCAGAAGATTTAGAAGTATCTAAAGCGTTTGCAAATGTAGCTTTGAAATACTTTATTTTTTACCCGCCACTCCATTTCACCTTCGAATGCAGGGAAATAAACCGGACGACAGACTTTATCATAAATTGCCTGAGAATAACCGTAAACATAATCAGCAACGCTTGTTGAACTTTCATACTTAACAAATGGAATCGGGTTATTATCTCTTCTAAAAGGAGTACCGGAAATTGCTAAACGAAATGTTGCGCCGTTAAACGCTTTTCTGATAGCATCTCCCCAGGTAAGATCATCGCCGAGATGATGAATCTCATCAAAAATTACTAATGATTTTTTTGCTGCAATATTTTTCTGGTGGACTTTATAATCTCTGCCGACTTGCGCATAAGTTAAAGCGGCGCCATAAAAATCAGAGGTTTCTCTAATTTGTGAATTCTCAAAACTCGGATCGATATCAATTCCAACATTATAAGCGCTTTCCGCCCACTGTTTTTTAAGATGTTCGGTTGGACAAATAATAACTATTCGTTCAATTTTATTTCCGAACTAATAAATAATGTGCAATTCTTAAAGCGAAAATAGTTTTACCCGCGCCGGGTGTTGCTACGCATAAAAAATCTTTTACTATTTCTATCAAATTTTTCTTTTACTTTTCTAGCTGCTTCAATTTGCCAATCTCTTAATTCGAATCTCCAGGTTGATAAAACTTTCATAAAATAATTTTTAATTTTTAAAGTATTAGAATACGTGTGTCAAGCGAGGACACAAAATTAGCTTTCATATTGCTGAAAACTTTTTTGATTTGGTTTTTTATAGCCGGTTTGAAAAAATGAGGCTACTATTTACAATAAACCACTATGGATTGGAAATCCATAGGTTTGAATTATGAATAAATTCATTTTGAAAACATCAAAAAACAAATAGCAAATATCAAAAAATATTCAATGTCCGAAATATCAAATCCTAAACCTAAAAACCGTATAACAAAGATTTATTTGATTAAAACCAAAACATTGATCTTTGATTATTGAATTTTGAAATATATTTGGAATTTGGATTTTGCAGTTTGTAATTTTTCTTGAAATTTATAGAAACTAAAGTAACTGCAATAAAATTGCAGGGTTTTAACCTTTAATTTGATAATAAAATTGGTGCGTAATATACTAAGCTATTTGAGTTGAGTGCAAATTAAATTTCATTTTTTTTGTACAACTTTTGTAAGTGCAATCAATTGTATAATTTGAGGGATCAAATAAATTATTTTAAGATTTCTTTAATTCTTTTTTAAGAAACTCACCTGTTAAACTATTTTTATTTTTAATAATTTGTTCGGGAGTTCCTTCTGCAATAATTTTGCCGCCTTTTTCGCCGCCGCCGGGACCTAAATCAACAATCCAATCTGCTAATTTTATTACATCTAAATTATGCTCAACAACAATTACAGTATTTCCTTTTTCTACAAGCTTATTTAGTACTTTCATCAAAATTCTTACATCTTCAAAATGTAATCCGGTTGTAGGTTCGTCTAAAATATATAAAGTTTTCCCTGTACTTACTTTACTAAGTTCCGTTGCCAATTTTACTCTTTGAGCTTCACCGCCGGAAAGTGTAGTAGCCTGCTGTCCTAATTTTATATAACCTAAACCTACATCATTTATTGCTTTTAACTTTCTTTTAATTCTCGGAAGATCTTCAAAAAATTCCAGCGCTTCACTAACACGCATTTCCAGTACATCCGCAATCGATTTTCTTTTATATAGAACTTCCAAAGTTTCATGGTTATATCTTTTACCTCTGCAAGCTTCGCATTCAACATAAACGTCGGGAAGAAAATTCATTTCAATTTTTTTTAATCCGTCTCCGCCGCATTCTTCACATCTTCCGCCTGTAACATTAAAACTAAATCTTCCGGTAGAATAACCGCGCATTTTTGATTCGGGAAGCTGAGAATATAAATCTCTTATAAAAGTAAAAAGTCCGGTATAAGTTGCCGGATTTGATCTTGGCGTTCTGCCTATCGGAGATTGATCGATTTCGATAATTTTATCTAAATTTTCCAATCCTTCAATCGATTTGTACGGCAAAGGAACAACTTTAGATTTATAAACTTTATTCATCATAATCTTCACTAATGTTTCATTTACCAGCGAAGATTTTCCTGAGCCGCTAACTCCCGTAATAAGAGTTAATGTTCCAAGAGGAATTTTTAGATTAACATCTTTAAGGTTAAAACCACTTGCGCCCATTAAAGAGAGAAAATTACCGTTTCCTTCTCTTCTTTTTTCCGGAATCTCAATTTCTTTTTTATTAGATAGATAATCTAATGTTAAAGATGATATACCGTTTTTACTATTGATCAGTTTATCTGTATAACCGGCTAAACAAATTTCTCCTCCGTGCTCGCCGGCTGCCGGACCAAGATCAATCATATAATCCGAGCTTTCAATTGTCTCTCTGTCATGTTCAACAACAATAACAGTATTTCCAAGGTCTCTAAGATTTTTTAATGATTTAATAAGTTTGATATTGTCACTTTGATGCAAACCAATACTTGGCTCATCCAAAACGTATAAAACTCCGGCAAGCTGAGAACCTATTTGTGTTGCTAGTCTAATTCTTTGAGTTTCTCCGCCGGATAAAGTTCTTGCCGATCTATCCAGAGTTAAATAATCTAATCCTACATTCATTAGAAAATTCAAACGTGTTGTTATTTCTTTCATTATCGGTTTTGCAATAATTGCATTACTTCCGCTAATTTTTAATTCATTAAAAAACTCTAACGATCTTAAAATTGAAAGCTGCGTAACTTCACTTATATTTTTTTCTTGAAATTTTACAGCAAGAGATTCTTGCTTGAGTCTGCCGCCATTGCAAGTTGGACACTTAATCGTATTCATATAAGATTCGACCCACTCACGAATATTATTTGAACTTGTTGTGTTATAATAATTTTTCAAATAATTTATCAATCCGGCAAACTTATGCATGTAAGTTACCGGTTTGCCGTTTCCGTAGGAATAAGTAAAAGCAATTTTATCTTTACTTCCGTGTAGTAAAATTTCTTTCTGCTCTTCGGATAATTCTTTCAGCTTAGTATCAAAATCAAATTTGTATTTTTCCGCAACAGCTTTTAACTGATTAAAGAACCAAATTTGTCGAGGTTTACCTAAAGGAGAAAGCGCTTCTTCGTTTATCGATTTATTCCAATCCGGAATAATCAAATTTATATCAAGTTCTTTTTTCTCTCCCAAACCTTCACAATCGGAACAAGAACCGTAGGGAGAATTGAAAGAAAATGAATTTGGAGCTAATTCGCGGTAACTTATTCCGCAGTCTAAACAAGCTAAATGACGGCTATAAATAAAATCTTTTTCACCGTCATTAATGATTAGGATTCCGTTACCGTAATTCAAAGCAACTTCAACTGATTCAGTTAATCTGGTTCTGGATTTTTCACTTACCGTAATTCGATCGATTACAATTTCGATATTATGAATTTTATAACGATCAACTTGAAACCCTTTAACTATTTCATGCGTTTCAGAATCAACACGAACTCTTAAAAATCCATCAGATAAAATTTCTTCGAACAACTCGCGGTAATGACCTTTTCTTCCTCTAATAACAGGCGCAAGTATTGATATCTTTTTATTGTTTGCATCTGTCAAAATTGAATCTATGATTTGCGCTGAGGATTGTTTTGTGACAGGTTTTCCGCAGTTATAACAATAAGGAGTTCCTAACCTTGCATAAAGCAAACGAAGATAATCATAAATCTCCGTAACAGTTCCAACAGTAGATCTTGGATTTCCTGAAGTTGATTTTTGTTCAATAGAAATAGCCGGACTTAATCCCTCTATTAAATCTACATCGGGTTTTTCCAGCATATCAAGAAATTGTCTTGCGTAAGCCGAAAGTGATTCAATATAACGTCTTTGTCCTTCGGCATAAATTGTATCAAAAGCTAGAGATGATTTTCCTGAACCTGATAAGACCGGTTATTACGGTAAATGAATCACGGGGAATCTCAACATCAATGTCTTTAAGATTATGCTCGCGTGCGCCTTTTATTATTATCGTTTCTTTTTCCACAGCCATTTAAAATTAAATATTTAAATCTTTATATTACTTATAGAAGGTTTGAAAATCAAATATATTTGATGTACACTATTTCCTTTTTCCTTTTGAGAAAGCTCTAAAATGAATGAATTAGAAAAAATTAAAACAATTGAAAAATATTGTGAAGCAGAATACAAAGAAAAAGGTTCTGTATTTATCGGACAATCATTTCCAATAGATTCGGAAAATGAATTTTCAGATATATTAGATTCAGTCAAGAAAAAATATTACGATGCAACCCATCATTGTTATGCTTATAAACTCTTAGACGGAAACTTTAAATATTCAGATGACGGCGAGCCAAACGGCACAGCAGGAATTAGAATTTTAAACGCCATCGAGCATTATGATTTAACCTCGGTTCTGGTAATTGTAATCCGATTTTACGGTGGAACTAAGCTTGGAGTGGGTCCACTAGGCAAAGCATATTATTCATCCGCATTCAATTCACTTTCAGCATCAAGAATAATTACTAAATATGCTTATCACAACTTAATTATCACTTCAGACTTCAACAACATTAATCACGTCCATAGAATATTATCAAACCACGAAGCTAAAATTATCGATTCTACATATAGTGAAAACGCTACGTTCAACTGTTTAGTATTTCCTAAAGATATCGAATCAATAACATATCAACTTACAGAAGCCTCAAAAGGTTCAATTCAAATAAAACTTGGCGAGAATATACAATATTTGTGAACACACAATATTTTGTCAATTTTGCTTGACAAAAGATGTTTAATTGCCGATATTTGCCATAGTCAATTATTACTTATATATAACAATGAATTCAGAAAACATAGACCAAAACGCATCAACGTTAGCAGACCTAACGTTCAATTTACTCGCCAGTTGTCAGGAAAAAGAAGTAAGACTGGCAGATCAATATGGATTAACACAAGCAGAGTTCAGATGTTTGCGTTTATTTAACGCAGATGAAAGTTTGAACAATAAGCAAATTGCCGAAAGAATGAATCTGAGTCCAAGCCGTCTAACCAGAATAATTGACGGCTTAGTTAAGAAAGAATACATATCGCGCGAAATCGATTTAAGCGATAGGCGTAATATGAAAGTGACTCTGTCAAAAAAAGGCGTACTTCTTGTTCAATTATTGAATAAGGCTTATGTTGATATTCATAAAGAAATTCTTCAGGACATTGATGAAACAAATCATACTCCCCTTATTTCTGCTATGTCGAATATGTTAACGGCATTAGATAAGTGGATTAAGAAAACTTGATTTGTATCGATTTTAAGATCTGATGGTAGAAAAAAAGTTGCAATCAGTATCTTATAGGAGGGGTGAATCGGGGGAGACACTCCTCTTATTTTTATTAATTTCTTTTCAAACTATTTGAGTACATCTTTACCCATTCTAAATCATTAAGCAATTCATTCAAATTTATAAAACTTTCTTGCGATAGTTGAAAAAAATTTTCATCAAAATACTTTTTCATTTCTTCATCTGAATCTGAAGTAATGGTTTTTAGTTGCTCAACAACTTTGTTCATATTTGAAGAGAAATCATTTTTTATACTATCTATATTTTTTATTTCAGGGTTGCCTGCTCCCTTCTTCACAACACGTAATAGTCCCTGTACATATTTTGCGGTAAATGTTAATTCTTCAAAAGTTTTTAATTTATTTTGTTTTGCCGCTTCTTCAAAAATTCTTATAAGCTCAGCTTTTCTTTTTAATTTTGTTTTAGAAAAATTTTCCACTTCGCTTATGAATGCAGTTGCATTGTTGGTATTATAGATATTCATAATTGTTTTTTTCTAAATTTTTATTCCTAACCCAATTCCATCACCGATAGGTAAAATAGTCGATTTAAGATTTGTTTGAGCCATAAATAATTTATTAAAATCTCTAATTTTTGCTGTTGAAGATTTATGTTTAACAGGAACTCTTCTGGATGCTGCCCAGCCGTGCCACAATAAATTATCTACAAAAATAATTCCGCCCTTTTTCAATAAAATCATTGAGTAGTCAAATAAAGTTTTATAATCTTCTTTATCTGCATCTAAAAAAATAAAATCATACTTTTTAGCAAGTGCTGGCATAATTTCCAAGGCATCGCCAAACAATATTTGAATTTTATCACTTAATCCGGACGCTTCTACATTTTTCTTAGCAAGTTCAAGATTATCTTTACTTTTTTCAATGGTGTGAACACTTCCCTTCTTACTCAAATTACTTAGCAATTCTGATTGAAGAATATGCGATTGCCGTACCAATTTCCAATACTCTTTTGGGTTTATTTATTTTAATCAGTTGTTCAAGAAATGCAGCTGAATCTGATGAAAGTATCGGCACTTTGTTCTCTCTGGCAAATTCTTCCATCTCTAAAATTAAAGGATCACTTTCTTTAATAAAAGAATTAAGATATTCAGATTGCAAAGGGGTTAATATTTCACTCATTTTTTTGTCTTTTAATATTTATAAACAAGACTGCTTAGTTATTAATACATTAAAATGATTATCTCTAAAAATTCATTAGAACTGAATTTTTTGCCAAAGGCAGATTTTCCTAATGGGAAATCTGGGATTATTTTAAGAAGATCATTTTATTACCATACTCTTTACCGCCCATCTTTAGAATGTAAAAATATACTCCGCTGGCGCAAACTTTCCCTTGATCCGATTTTCCATCCCAATAAACAAAGTTTTCATCTGCTTTCGATTGACCATTAAAAAGAGTGCGAATTTTCTGACCGATTGAATTTATTACAACTAAATTCGCATTTTGAACAACCGGCGAATAAAATTTAATTGTAGTTCCACTATTAAAAGGATTGGGATAATTCTGACTTAAAGTATAATCGATCGGGACAGACGGAGTTTGAACAGATGTAACAACGTTAAAATTTCCGTAAGAAAAAGAATAATTGTCGCTTGTCGGGAAGCGATAATCATTATTTGAACTATCTTTAAGTGTGTAATAAAATCTAATTTTTGTTCCGGTGGAAATAGATGGAAATACAAATTTATATTTTAACGAACCGTCAAAATCAACTGAAGAAGAAGTGTAAGTAGAATTATCGGTTGTAAAATGAATCATAACAGAAGATGGATCAATTGAAGCAGGTTCAAAGAATATTTTGTTGAGTTCCATACCAGTTGCTGTACTATCGAAAACAGGGAAACTAATCGCATTTGTTGCTGAAACTAATCCGTATCCAATTTCATTGTTTGGATTGGCACTATTTTGCGAGGTGGAAAGTATGATGTTTCTCATCTGCACATTTGTTAATTGTGGATAAGCTGATTTTAATAAAGCTGCAACACCACTTGCAATAGGTGTAGCAAAAGAAGTTCCGTCTCCGTGATAATAACCGTTTGGAGTTCCGGCAGCTGCTCCATAATCATAAACGCCTTGAGCCGTAATATCAGGTTTAATTCGTCCGTCAGCAGTTGGACCAATAGAACTAAATCCTGCACGAACATTAGAACTATTAACAGCCCCAACGGCTATGATATTAAATGCATCTGCGGGAGCAATTATGTGCTGCCATGAATTATCGCCTTCATTTCCTGCTGCGTTTATAGTAAGTACGCCTCTTTGAAAAGCTAAATTTGCAGCTTTTGTAACAATGGTTGTATTTCCATCCATTTGACTATAAGTATATGAATATGTTGAATCATCAAAAATATTATAACCCAACGAACTTGTTGTAATATCAACACCCAATGCTTCCATCCATTGAAGAGCAGCGGCATAATTGTCTTCTTCGATGTGAGATTCGCTCGCTGTATTTTCGGTTTTTGCTAAAATATAACTTGCATTATAAGCGGGACCAATAATTGAGTTTAATTTGTATCCACCGATTACCGAAAAAACAAAAGTACCGTGAGAATCTTGACCGGCAACATCGCCTGGCTGATTAGCCGTAACAGAATCATGCTGAACAAAATCATATTCTGCAATTACATTTTTACTTGATAAAGACTCGTGAGTTTTCCATCTAAAACCTGAATCCAGAATACCTATAACTACTCCTTTGCCCGTAATTCCTTTTGCGTGAACAGGAGGAATATTTGATAAATTATCTTGCGTAAATGAAGGTCCATACTCAGCATCAGAAATATTTCCGCCCGATTTTGAAAATGCCGGTTTAAGATCTTCACTGTGCCTAAATTTAATTATGCGTACAGGTTCAATAGATTTCACAAAATTTAACTTTTCAATCTCAGATTTTTGAGAATCATTTAAATAAGCAGAAACAGCATTAAACCATCTCAATTTATTTTGAATCCTTATCCCAAGATTTTCTACCGCAGAGACATAATTAACATCAAGAGGAATATCTTCATATCGAATGATGTTGGGCCCCATTACTTTTTCTCTTCTCTGAATACTTTTTTGTGAGAGTAAACTAAGAGCTTCTTTGTATAAAGCAGTAGATTTTGCAAAACTCTGATTTGGTTTTATACCCTTGTCCTTAAAGTATATCATGAATTTGGATTGACAAAAATTGCTTGAACTTAACAGTAAAACGAAAATTAAAATTATTTTCTTCATAAAATATATTTGAATTTATAGGTAATGAATTTATTATCTTAATTTAATTTTTAATATAAATGAAAAGACTTTAGTAAAAAATGCCTTTTCTTCAAACGCTATTTTATCAATGTAAAAATTCGATTGAACCGGATAGAATGGAACAATTGAAAAACATGAGAATACGAGATATAAGGATCCCATGACCAATAAATCATATCTGCTTTGCCTAAAATAGATCTACCGGGAACATAACCCCAATAGCGGCTATCCATGCTGTCATCCCTATTATCACCCATTACAAAATAATAATTATCTTTTAACGTATATTCTCTAACGGGAGTTCCATTAATTGTAATCACAGTTCCTTCCACACTTACAGCTTTTTTCCCAAATTCTCTATCAATAAGCGCTTCCCATCTGTTAATATTCTTTGCTGTAATTTTTAACTTATCACCTTTTCGGGGAATATATAAAGGACCGAAATTATCTCTATTCCAATCAACATCATTTGGATATATTCGATTATCCCTTTTGCCAAACGGTAATACTTTAGAATTTAACAAAGCGTGAGGCGGCGGCTCAATAAGTTTTCCGTTTATAAAAACATTTTTATTTATGATTTTAACTGTGTCCCCTGGTAATCCGACAATTCTTTTTATATAATTTGCCGGCTCATATGGATGTAATTCATTTGGGTATCCGGGAAAGTTAAAAACAATTACGTCGCCTCTTTTAGGTTTATCTGTACTAAAAAGTTTGAAATGAGGAATTTCAATATCGGTAAAAGGGAGCATTCTTGGTGTAGAAATTTTATAGGCAGCTTTATTTACAATTATAAAATCTCCAACAAGTAATGTGTTCTCCATTGAGCCGGTTGGAATTTTATAAGCCTCGATTAAAAGAGACTTAATAAAAACAGCTAATAAAAAAGCAATTAAAGCGGTGCGTAAGAATTTTTTGGATACAATTTTTTCGTAAATATTTTGAGATTTTTCATCGACCTCATTCAATTTTAAATCATCGCTTTTACTTTCTTGTACTTCATTTCCCGCCATTATTTACTCATCAATTTGAAGAACAGCTAAGAAAGCTTCCTGCGGAATTTCAACATTTCCAACTTGTTTCATTCGCTTTTTCCCTTCTTTCTGCTTCTCCAAAAGTTTCCTTTTTCTACTAATATCACCGCCGTAGCATTTTGCCAATACATTCTTACGAAGTGCTTTTACAACAGATTTGGAAATTACTTTTGAACCTATTGCCGCTTGAATGGAAATTTCAAACATTTGTCTCGGAATTAAATCTTTTAATTTATTGGCAACTTTTCTTCCCCAATCATAAGATTTACTTCGGTGAACAATCATAGATAAAGCATCTACAGGTTCTCCGTTCAATAAAATATCAAGCTTAATCAAATCTGATTTTTGGTAACCGATATATTCATAATCGAAAGATGCATAACCCCGAGTTGTAGATTTTAATTTATCATAAAAATCAAAAATTATCTCTGCAAGCGGAAATTCAAATTGTAAATCAGCTCTGGTCGGATCAATATAGGTGGTATTTATATAAGTCCCACGCTTATCCATGCCCAGCTTCATAATATTGCCAACGTACTCACTCGGACAAACAATTTGTGCTTTTACATATGGTTCTTCAACATAATCGATATCAGCAACCGAAGGCATCAAAGCAGGGTTATCAACATTTAGTTTCTCTCCTTGTTTGGTATATACGGAATATTCAACATTTGGCAAAGTGGTAATAATCGATTGATTATATTCTCTGAATAATCTTTCCTGCACAATTTCCATATGCAGAAGACCGAGAAAACCACAACGAAAACCAAAGCCAAGAGCAGCGGAAGTTTCCGGTTGATACACTAGTGCTGAATCATTCAAACGAAATTTTTCAAGAGCGTCACGTAAATCTTCAAACGCTTCTGCTTCGGTAGGATATAATCCGCTGTAAACCATCGGCTTAACATCTTTATAACCGGGTAGTGGCTTTTTCGTTCCGTTCTTCGCTTGAGTTACCGTATCTCCTACTTTTATATCGTGAACATCTTTAATACCCGAAATTAAATAACCAACATTACCGGCAGATAATTCATTAACTTTTACTTTACGTAAACCCAATACACCGATTTCTTCAGCATCTATTTCTTTATCAATAACAAAATATTTTATTTTATCATTGGTTTTAAGTGTGCCGTTAAAAATTCGTATGTAAGCAATCGCACCTCTATAAGCATCAAATATTGAATCAAATATCAGTGCTTGAAGCGGTGCTTCAGGATCACCTTTGGGAGCAGGAATCTTTTTAACTATTGCTTCAAGAATTTCTTCAATTCCTATTTTCGATTTTGCACTAGCCAATATTATTTCATCTTCTTCACATCCAATTAAATCGATAATTTGACCTTTTACTTTATCAACTTCAGCGCTCGGAAGATCAATTTTGTTTATTACGGGAATTATTTCCAGATCAGACTCTATCGCTAAATAAAGATTACTAATTGTTTGGGCTTCAACTCCTTGAGCTGCATCAACTACTAAAATTGCGCCTTCGCAAGCCGCCAATGATCTTGAAACTTCATAAGAAAAATCAACGTGTCCGGGCGTATCAATTAAATTTAAAGTATAATTTTGATTGTCTTTAGCTTTATATCTCATCTGAATTGCATGAGATTTTATCGTAATTCCTCTTTCCCTTTCAAGTTCGAGATCATCCAATAACTGAGCTTTTGCTTCCCGCTGCGTAACAGTTCCGGTATTTTCCAAAAGACAATCGGCAATAGTTGATTTTCCGTGATCAATATGCGCTATAATGCAAAAATTTCTTATGTTATTCATGAGTTTCCTAAAAATTGAACTTTAAATATAATGATGACTGAAGAATATAAAAAGGTAATTTAAGTTAAGTATTTTATGATTTGTGACGGGAATTTTAGGTTTTTCAACCGGGATTTCCAAATCCGTTCATAGTTTCCAAAATAATCCCTTCCCGCAGAGCATAATCGGACACGGTCAGATTTTCGATTTTGAAAAGGTCGAAAATTTGCTGTAAAATAATGATTCCGGCAGGAATAATATCTGCGCGTTTCTTTTCAAGCGATTTTAGCTTTTTTCTTTGACCGGATGTTTTAAGAGCTAATATTTTTTTAGAAATCAGATCTAAATCATCTTTCATAAAGACATAATTATTTACAGATCTAAGAGTTTTCCCGGTTTTAAAATATTCAACCATTTTTGCAACCGATTGAATTGTGCCCGAAGAACCGACAGCAATATCATACTTACATTTGAAATCGATGTTTTTACTTGCCTTTATAAGAGAATTTATATATTCACGACATTCGGAAATTAATTCATCAGAAATTATGTAATCCGGAAAATATTTTTTACTTAATCTAACCGCGCCTATTTTAATACTTTCCGCAAACTTCAACTCGCCGCGTTCCGCAAACACTAATTCCGTGCTTCCGCCTCCGATATCAATACATAAAGAATTTTTATCATGTAAACCCAAAGCTTTTTTTGCGCCTAAAAAAATCAATCCCGCTTCTTTTTTGCCTTCAATAATTTCTACATTAACACCAATTTTATCTCTTACAAGATTTGTATAATCAGTTTTATTGGTTGATTCTCGAACCGCACTTGTTGCAATAGCTCTTAATTCCGCTCCATAAGATTGAGCCAGTTTTTTAAATCCTGCTAATATTTTTATCGAAAGTTCTGCTTCATCTTCAGAAATCAAACTTAAATCTTCACCTTTATGCGATCCTAATCTTATAACTTCTCTTTCACGATCAACAACTTTAAATGTTCCGTTTTCCATGATTTCCGCAATAATTAGGTGAAACGAATTTGTTCCCATATCAACAGCGGCGATATATTTTTTATCTAAGCTAATTGTTTTTCTCATTATTATCTAAGATTATTTTACACAAATCGAACACATCATCCACAGCTATGTCATCGATAAGTTCTGATTTTCTAATAAAGAATTTATTTTGTCCGATAGGCGCCCAGTTAAATGGATTGGTCGGACCAAAAATAGTTATTTGATGAGTCGGCGTTGTTCCGGCTACGTGCATAATTCCTGTATCATTACAAATAAAAAGATCTGATTTTGAAATAAGCGCCGCTACTTCATGAATCTTTTTATTTTGAAATACATTCAATGTTAGTGATGATTTATTGATAACATAATCAAGTTCTTCTTTATCGGCTGTGCTTCCGGTTAAATAAAAACAAACTTTATATATATCGGATATTTTCTTTATTAACGCTACATATTTTTCAAGGGACCACCTATTAGCTGGTTTTCCGGCGCCAACGTGCAAACCGATTAAGAATTTATCATCAGCATAATTTATCTTTTTTAAGAAATTGGAAGCAACTTTTTCATCATGAGAATCAAAACTTATTTCTGATCTAAACTCGTTTGTATTAATTCCATACGGTCGAACAATATCAAGACTTCTTTCAGAAACATTTGAATCCGGATGTTTCCGCCAATCCAGACTAACTCTTCTATCAAAAAAGAAATCACTCTCATTATGTTTTCCGTCTAAATCCGAAGGTCCGATTCTTATTTTTGCATTGGTTAAACGTGCTATCAAATTGCTGGTAAAGGATATTGAAACAACAACAGGAACAATTGCTAAATCGTACTCTTCTTTTAAAAGTTTATAAAACTTAGAAACATATGCAGGATTAAACAACTTCTTTTTATCGAAGATAAAAATTCTGTCGAGGTATTTATTTTTAATTAATCCCGGATAGTTAAACGGACTTGCTATAAGAGTGACATGAGATTCCGGATATGTTTCTTTAATTGCGCGGAATAAAGACACTCCGGCAAGAAGATCTCCAAGTTGATTGTGCTGGCGAACGATAATAATTTTTTTAGGTTTGCCAATATCTAAACTTGGGTTCTCAGGCACTGATAAGAAATTATTAAAAACCTTGTAAACAAATTTTGAAAATAGTGTGTTTTTTGACATTCAAATATTCTTATTCCTTACCGTTTTCTTCTTCGTCTTTTATTTCCGTGTATTCTACTTCTTGAACGTTTTTATACTTATTAGAATCTTTGGATTTTGTTTTTGGGTTATTCTTTTTTGTAGTTGTTGTATCGGCTGAAGAAATCAAATAAATTTTCACAAAAACTCTAATCGCTTTATAAACGACATAAAAAACTGCAATTAAAATCAATAATCTTAGCATTATCATTCCATCCGTTTTGATTCTGGTTTAAAATACTCGGTAACTCCTCTATCTTCTCTAAAAATTTGTTTGAACAATTCCGCAAAATCGTTTTCACTTTTTACAAAGTCAATTTCCGTAGTATTCACAATTAAAAGCGGAGTTGAATTGTAGCGGAAAAAGAAATGATTATAAGCCTCACTCAGTTCTTCAATGTAGTTCCGTGTTAAATTTCTTTCAACTTTTCTACCACGCTTTTTAATGTTATACATTAACCTGTCAACACTCGATTGAAGATAAACAACCAAATCCGGTTTTCTTAGACTTCTTGCAAGCAGAGGGAAAATACTTTCGTACAGTTTAAGCTCATCGCCGCTTAGGTTTAAATAAGCAAAAACTCTGTCCTTTTCAAAAATATAATCGCTAACAATATACTCCGTAAACAGATTTTCCTGGTTAAGCTGTTCTTGCTGTTTGTATCTGTTTATCAAAAAAAACATCTGAGTTTGAAAAGCGTATCTTTTTCTATCGGAATAAAATTTTTCGAGAAAAGGATTTGCTTCAAATTGCTCCAGGATTAACTCTGCATTTAATTTTTCTTTTAACTTACGAGTTAACGAAGTTTTTCCGGCACCGATTACGCCTTCAACAGCTATGTATCTTACTTCTTGAGTATCTTCCAATTTTTATACCCGTAGATTTTATAAGAGATTATCAGGTAGAATTCTAATAATATTTTTTTCTAAATTTTGAATACTAATATCACAAATTTTTACATTTAAAGCAGGATGAAAATAATTTTTGGCAATTTCAACCGAAGGAACAATTACAAAATCCCGTTTTTCAAATTCTTTGTGCGGAATAGTAATCCTTTCATCGGAATAAATCAGATCATTGTAAAAAAGAATATCCAAATCAATTTCCCGCGGTCCCCATTTTATTCTCTCTTTTCTGCCGATTTCTTTTTCTAAGTTCTTTACAAAATTTAATAACTCAACTAATGATAAACTTGTTGATACTTTTATTACAGCATTCAAAAAATTAGATTGATCTTTAACTCCGTATGGTTTCGTTTCATATATCGAAGACGCTTCCAATACTTTAATTTCATCTGATGTATTTATTAATCTTACCGCAGTTTGCAAATTTGATACTTTATCACCAACATTTGAACCGAGTGCTATTAAAGATATGTTTTCATTATTCATAAAAATTAAGAACTATTAATTATTTATTTCATCGCGACTTTTTATTACCTCAACTTCAACACAATCTACCACGCCGCCTAACGGAGGATTATTTTTTCTTACTCTAACCGCAACTTTTTCAATAGGAGGAAAATTCATTAAAAGCTCGTTTGCAATTTTTGTTGCCAAAGTTTCAATTAAATAGTATTTCTGTCCAAGTGCTAATTGATACATGAACTTATAAACTTTATCATAATCAATTGTTTGCTTTAAACTGTCGTGTTCGGCAGCGCCGGAAAAATTTGTATAAATATCAACATCCGCTTCAAACTTGCCGCCGACACTTTGCTCTTCGCTTAAAACTCCGTGATAAGCATAAAATGTGGCTTTTTTAATCCGTATTATGTTTTGCATTTTTATGGTAAGATAATTTTTGAAAATTAAAAGGTAATTTAACCTTTTTTATTAAAAGATTTGTTGCTGTGTGAAGCAAATCTACTTTGAATTATTCTTCGGCATAAAGTCCAATTTTGAAAGTTCTATAGACGCAACTTGATATAACTATAATTTTTCTATCCCGTAATATTTTCACTCTTCAAAATAATTATGTTAAGTGAAGTAGAAAAGCCAAACCACTATCGATTGGAAATCCATAATTTTGAATTATGAATAAATTCATTTTGAAAACACCAAAAAACAATTAGCAAATATCAAACAATATTCAATGTCCGAAATATCAAATTCAAACCGTATAACCAAGATTTATTTGATTAAAACCCAAACATTGATCTTTGATTATTGAATTTTGAAATTTATTTGAAATTTGGATATTGCTATTTGTAATTTTCCTCGAAGTTAATAGTATCTAACGTAACGGCAATATATTAGGTATGATTTTTTTATCTAGATGTTTTAATTCTTTTACGGCAGATTTTTTCCAAAGAATTTTATAGTAAGCCATCGGCTTTTAAATCTTTTTTTAATTTCTCATGACTAATTGTTTCTTCATTTCTTCTTTCTGCTACTATTGCCAAATCATTCAAATCTTCAATTAACTCTTCGAAGTCTTTCATCTTTAAGATAACTTCGGTTCTGTTACCTTTTTTATCGGTAACATATCTAATTTTATACTTTTTCACATCAACCATTTGATTTCTCCTTGTTTTCAAAATTAAATTAAGAAAATTATATAAAAATTTCTAATGAAGAAAAGCAAGAGTTCCTTTATCCGATTTGATCTAAGTTTTATAATGATTGAAAGATAAATAATTTTTACGGCAAAACTATTTAATGGCAATCACGCCTAAAGTTCTGCCAGATTTTTGGCCATCCCGACGGTAAGAATGAAGCAAATTAGACAACGAAAAAGTACATAAATTAGATTTTTGAATGTGGTTTGGAAGTAATCCATAATTTATTAGGATATCATAATTATTAGCGGCAACATCCAGTAAGAATTTTCCGTTTTTCGGCACTGTGTATTTTTCATCAAAATACTCTGCAACTTCACTTCCCACTTCATAATTACTCTGGCTTATAGAAGGGCCTATATATGCAAATAAATTTTCCGGTTCAGAACCAAAATTAGATTCCAATTTTTCCAAAGTTTTTTCAAGAATGAGTTTTTGAGTGCCTCGCCAGCCTGAATGTATGCCGGCTATAACTCTTTGCTTTCTGTCATAAATAAAAATTGGTGTGCAGTCCGCAGTACTGATTGCTAATCCCAGATTTTTTCTATCCGTAATCATCGCATCACTTTCGCCGCAGTCTCCACCGGAATTTACAACGGTAATAATGTCGCTGTGAATTTGTCTCTGCAAAACAACGGAATTAGTATCGAGCCCAAGTTGATTAAAAAAGCTGTTTCGATTTTCTCGGACTAAATCGGGATTATCACCAACGGAAAGAGATAGATTAAAATAATAAGGCGAGAGCCTGCCCAAACCAATCTTTGTACTCGAACCGAAAATAACTTCCGGAAATTGCTCAAATATGTTTGATTTTAGAATGAGCATAACGAATCTTTTATTTGTTCTGTTTAAATAAAAGAAATTTGTTAACTAAAAGAAAGTGGAAAGTTGAAATATAAAATCTATATTTAGGAAGCTCTTATTATCAAAAATTACTTACTGCCCTCATATTTTACATTTTAGTTCATTTCAATAATTGTAGTGCTTTTAGAAAGTAAACCATATACAGTACCAATTACCGCCCCAATTGCCGCCGAATATATTATAAAATTGACATCGCCTTTGGGAGAACGTCCGGCACTTGCATTTGGAAACTGAAAAAGCAATCCTAAACCGCCGCCGGAAATTGTACCGTATAAAAATCCTTCAAATGCGCCTCTGGATGATTGCTGAAAACTTATTGAAGATAATTCATAGTTATTTTTATTTATTAATAATTTTGTTTCCTTTTCTAGAAAGGAAGAAGTATCACCATGTATCATTAAATTGTTAGCTTTATACTCCTCGTAATCTTTTGTCTTAATAGTTAAATCTTTCTCATTACACAATTTTTCAACTTTATCATAAAATTCAGAATCTTTTTCGTTAACCTCTTTCACAATTACATGAGTGCAGCCGCTTACCATAAACATAAAAATAATGATGAATATTTCTCTCATTTAATCTCCGGTTATATAAACCAACCAATTGTTAAATCAACACCTTTTATTCCATAAGAACTTTCTTTCACCCGAAAAATTCCGCCAATTTTAAAACTAGGCAAAAAATAAAATCCTATTTCGGTTTTTAATAAGAAACCGAGCGAGCCTTCTACACTTACACCATTTAAAGAATACGCATCTGATTTTTTAGATATTGTCCCGCCGAAAGAAAAAGAATAGACAGTAGAAGAATTGTTTTCATAATATCTTACACCCAAAGCAATGACATCAACGTTTAGCGAAAGAGGCATGTACAAAGAATTGTACTGAATGTTTGCTTCAATATTTGGATTAATGAAATATCCGACTCCTAAATTTAGTTTAAAGGGAGCAAAACCAAGTCCACTAAAAATACTTAGTTTGGTTTTATCTACAGATTGAAGACTTTCGATGTCTGAATCAGATTCTTGCTTTAATTCGTAGGAACTTATTTTAATGAAATGACGATATGAATGTTCATCTTGAGTAATATTGTTTTGTCCCAAAAGAACGATTGGAAGAACAATAACGAATATGAGTATTTTTATTGTGTTCATATTTCCCCTATTTATTTGAAATGCAAGAGCTTATAAAATCACTTCTTAATTATAGCTTAAAATAATTTTTTACACAAGTCCTATAAAATTTCGACAACTATATTTTTAATTTGAATGCTATATGTTTGAAGATTTAGTGCTTGTTTATTATTTGAGATTTGAGAATTGATTTTTGGAATTTGGTAAACAAAGTTTTCGTAATGTAAACTATGGACTTACTATTACTATCCAAATTATTTTTAAAATTAGAAAAAGTTTCGAAAACAATTCAATATTTCAACTTTTCCTCAGTATCCTTATACTCTCCATAGAACTCAAAATAATTCTGATAAATGCCAAACAAAATTAATAATAGTATTGTTTTGGTTTTCATGTACTTTTCTTAACGTAAGAAAAGTACCAAAAGAAACATGCACTTTAAAATAAATTCTAAAATTATCCTTCGTTTCACTAAGATAAATGAACTCGTCCCGATTTCATCGGTACTCAGACAGCATTTATCTTTTAACCTGCCTGTGGCAGGCAAACACTACACTACGGATAATTTTTTTACGAATTTCTTTTAATGTGCGCTACTTCCCAAATTTTTTATTTAAGCAGATATGGGATTTTTAGATCCATTTAGTTTTATTTACCCCTGGTTCCATTTCAATCAATTGAGAGTATATCAGTTAAATATTATATTGATGCACTATTTTCAATTTATTTAAGGTTAAAACTTGCGAATTCTAGTTTGTAATGATGACGGAATCGATTCTCAGGGCATATTCGCCCTTGTAAATGCATTAAAAGAAATTGGTGAAGTTACAGTTGTTGCTCCTATTATGGAACAAAGCGCCGTGGGACACGGAATAACGATGCAAATTCCTTTACGCGTAATCGAAATAAATAAAAACGGCGAATTTCTTTGGATATGCTGTTAACGGAACTCCCGCAGATTGTGTTAAAATCGGGATAAGAAATATTATGGAAGAACCGCCCGATCTTGTTGTTTCGGGAATAAACCACGGCTCAAATACGGCAATAAATATTATCTATTCGGGAACTGTTTCCGCAGCCAGAGAAGCAGCAATTATGGATGTTCCTTCGATGGCAATTTCTGTTACAAATCATACTGCGGACAAATTTGATTTTGCCGGGAAGATTGCCAAACTTTTAGCAAAAGAAATTGACTGGAAAGAATTACCCAAAGGTACTTTATTAAATGTTAATGTTCCCGATACTCCGGAAAGTGAAATAAAAGGAATAACGCTGACTAAACAAGGTAAATCCAAATGGGATGATGTTTACGAACAAAGAACCGATCCTTACGGAAGAAGTTATTACTGGCTTACCGGGAACCTTGTGGAAGTCGATACTGAAATAGAAACTGATCAAGCGGCAATAAAACAAAATTATGTTTCGGTTACTCCTATTCATTTTGATTTAACCGACTACGAAACTTTTAAGAAAATGCAAAATTGGAATATTCAGGATTTTCTAAATGGCAAAAAAGATTAATATTTATCAAATAGACGCATTTACAAAAACAGCTTTTTTCGGTAATCCGGCCGGAGTTACTTTTACGGAAGGTTTATCCGCGGAAGAAATGCAGTCTATCGCAAAAGAAATGAATCTGGCGGAAACTGCTTTTTTAACTAAATCGGATAAAGCGGATTATAATTTAAGATGGTTTACGCCGAAAGTTGAAGTTGAACTTTGCGGACATGCGACAATTGCATCGCTTCATTTTCTTCATGAACAAAATTTAATTGAGGATAAACAAGAAGTTAAATTTGATACTCGATCCGGAATTTTAAAATGCCGCGTTGAAAACGGAAAATACTTCATGCAAATCCCGATATTAAAGATTGAAGATTATCATGAAAACCGGGGAAAATTAATCTCTGCATTAGGATTGAATGAAGAAGATTTAGATAATAATTATTCTTTTGCACTTGCTTCAAACGGATATCTTTATGTAAAAGTAAAAAGTATTAATGTTTTACAAACTATTAAACCGGATTATAAATCATTATTAAATATTACTCTTGAGACAAAAGATTTTACCGCCGTTACTGTTTTTTCTACGGAAACTGTTGAACAAAAAAGTAATGCTCATTTAAGATTTTTTGCGCCTTATTACGGAATTGATGAAGATCCAGTAACCGGTTCAGCAAACGGTCCGCTGCTTTTGGTTTTTAATCATCTAGGTTTAATAAACTTAGATAACGAAGTTGAGTTAAATTTTGAACAAGGAGATTTTATAAATAGAAACGGAAGAATTGGAGTGAAATATTTAAAATCTCAAAATGAATTATATATTTCCGGGAATGCAGTAACAGTATTGAAGGGAGAACTTTCCTTTTAATGTTCAATTACACAAACATTCACATTTCATTTTCGCTTACCCCGATTCTTTTTATTCTCGGCATTTTACTTCTTGCCGGTTACACAATTTATGTTTACAAGTTCACGATTCCGCAAATCAGCAAACCCAGAAAAATATTACTTAGTTTCTATTCGATCTTTAGCATTGCTTCTTTTGCTTTTTATTTTGTTCGAACCGATTTTATCGCTTGCAAAGAAAGTTACTCTAACTCCTCACAATCTTATTTTTGTTGATAATTCCAGATCGATGCAAATAAAAGACGGAAGTGAAAGAATAAAAAATACGGATGATTTTCTTGAAGGTTTTGGAAATAACAACTTAGTAAAAAATTCTACTTTTTATACATTCGGCAATAAAGTTATGCAACTGAATTATGATTCAATAAAAGCTTTAAAGTTTAACGAAGGCAGTACAAACTTTTCAAAGATTTTTGAGAACCTTGAAAACAAAGACGAAAATATCTCATCGATTACAATTGTTAGCGACGGAGTAATAACAGACGGAGACGATCCTACTTACAAAGTTGAAAAACTGGGCATCCCGGTTAATACAATTGGAGTTGGTGATACCGCTTCAAGAAATGATGTTGAAATTAAAAACGTACTTTACAATCAATATATTTATGCTCAAACGCCGACAACCATTGTTTCAACAATTTTGAACAAAGGATTTTCCGGTAAAAATATTTCAGTTTCTCTTCTCGAAAACGGCGTTGTTCAGGACAAACAAAATGTAACTCTTTCTTCCGATGGAGTACAAAACATAAATTTATCTTATACGCCAAAATCCGGCGGCGAGAAAAAACTTGAAGTCGTTGCATCAAGTCTGGACGGCGAGTTTACTAAATCGAATAATAAAAAGATATTTTACGTAAACGTACTTAGCAACAAGGTAAAAGTTTTAGTGATTGCCGGAGCACCAAGTTCTGATCTGGCATTTATAAAAAATACTCTCAATGCTGATGACAACTTACAAGTAAATTCCATCACGCAGATTAATCAAGGACAGTTTTTAGAAAAGAATAATCGACAACAACTAATTGACAGCGCAGATATTTTTATTCTTGTGGGATTTCCATCAAAAGAAACCGATAATACTTTTTTGAGTTTGGTTAAAAATGCAATTGTAAAAAACAACAAACCGTTTTTAATCACTTTATCAAACGGAATTGATTTTAATAAGTTAAGAAATTTAAATGATGAACTTGGATTTTCTTTCGGAAGTTTCGGAAATGATTATAATGAAATTCAGCCTAATATTTCTGCAGAACAAAATGATAATCCGTTACTTCAGAATAATGCTGATAATCCAATTGAAGCATGGAATAATTTACCGCCCGTTCTTCAGCCCGATATAAAATTATCCTCAAAGCCGGAAGCAGAAGTAATTTCTAAAGTTAAAATAAACAACGTACCGATTAACATTCCTTTGATTGTAACTCGACGAGTAGGAAGTCAGAAATCTATTTCTGTTTTGGCAAAAAATATTTGGAGATGGAAATTACAAACCGCAACAAAAAATCTGGATTTATTTGATCGATTTATTTTGAGCAGTATAAAATGGCTGAATGCAAAAGATAATCTTAAGCAAGTAACTATAAGAACTTCAAAGAAAGTTTATTCGTTGGGAGAGCAAGTTGAGTTTTCCGCACAAGTTTACGATGCGACATTCAACCCGGTTTCCGATGCTTCGGTTCAGATAAAAGTTAAAAACGAAGAGAATGAAAACATAGTAAATTTAAATTCTGTAGGAAACGGAATTTATGAAGGAACATTTCAAAGTAATCAACAAGGTGATTATTCTTTTACCGGCGTTGCAAATCAGAACGGGAAAAAACTTGGCGAAGATAAAGGGAAGTTTAATATAGGCGAAGCTGATGTTGAAATGATGAATCCGAAGATGAATTATGATTTTCTCAAACTTTTAGCAAATCAATCCGGCGGTAAATTTTATGTAGCTCCAAATTATTCGGATTTATACCCAATCTTAAAAAAACTAACCACCGAAAATTCGAAACAAAAAATAAATGTCAGTGAAATTAATTTATGGTCTGATAAATGGCTGATGTTTATTATAATAATTCTATTCGCAATCGAATGGTTCTTGAGAAAAAGAGCCGGAATGTTATAGCATAAATATTTCTAAATTTCCTTCCGTTTTTTCAAAAAAGAATAAAAAAGTTGGTACTTAAAAGAAATTCGTCCAAAACTATACCGGGCGAATTTTTTAATCACTGTATATTAACGAAAAAGAGAAATCTGTTTGGCGAAGGAAGTGAGTAGTTATTTTTCTTTGCGTTATTAAAATATAAGACTTAATTTAAAATCAAGAGACAGAAATTGAATTATTGAATAAGACTAAGTAATGGTCTATATTATAGTCTAATAATAATTAGGGAACAAATATGAAATTCAGTGAAGCAATAAAACCAATAAGCTACTTAAAAACCCATGCATCTGAAGTTGTGAGAGATGTTTCAGAGAATCAAAAGACAATGATAATCACTCACAACGGAGAAGCAAAAGTAGTGCTTCAAGATGTAAAAGTTTATGAACAGACCCAAGAAGCAATTGCATTATTAAAACTACTTGCTTTAAGTGGAAAGAATCTACAGAAAGGAAATTATAAAACCCTCGATAAAACCTTTAAAGACGTAAGAAAAAAGATAGATGAGTTCAAACGGGGACAAAATGAAATACAGAGTTAATTTTGTCTCAGATGCAGAAGAAGACTTACTAGATATTTACAAATATGTTTTCTTAAATGATTCAGAAGATAATGCTGAAAAATTATATTCAGAGTTAAGAGAGAAATGTTTGTTACTTCAAGAATTCCCGGAAAGAGGACGCATTCCACTCGAGTTAGATTTATTAGAAGTAAGCGACTTCTTAGAAATACACTGCAAGCCTTATAGAATAATTTACAGAATAATAAAAAAAGAAGTTTTCATTTTTTGTATCATAGATGGAAGAAGAGATATTCAGAAATTGCTACAAGAAAGATTTCTAAGATAATGGGCAGAGCTAATTCTACTGTACAGATTCTAGCAGCAAAAATTAGATTATTAGGTTTTGTTAAAATAATTAATTGTTTTTGTCCTAAATTGAAATTCTAATAAACAAACATGCCAAAAGCACTTTTTGCTATATTAATAAGTATTGTCTTTCAAAAAGCGCTTCAATTATGCGTGGCGGTTAGTTGCAGTGCAGATATAATCAATAATTTAATGTATAATTTTTAATTAAAAATTCTTAATTGTTAATTTTTCAAAGTAAATTGAAACTACTTACAGAAATATTTGATTTCGCACTTCCAAGATTTTGCCCTTCTTGTAAAACAAAACTGCGCACAAATGAAGAAGTAGTATGTAAAAATTGTCTTACTCAAATTAAACTTGCTGATAAATCAAGAATAGAAGATGAGTTTCGAAGAAAATTTTCAAGAGAAAAAATAATCTCAGACTTTAACTCACCTTTTGTTTTCGAGAAAGACAGAGCGCTTCAACATATTATTCATTCCTTAAAATATAATCAGAGATTCCAATCCGGAAAATTTTTGGGCAAACTTGCAGCGGAAAATCTAGCTTCAAGTATATCTCAATGGGAAATTGATTTCGTAATTCCAATTCCTCTTCATCCTTTGAAAAAAGCAATTAGAGGTTATAACCAGGCTTTGTATATCGCAAAAGGAATAAGTCTTTATTCCAAAGTTCCTGCTAAATCGAATTTGCTTAAAAGAAAGAAGTTCACACAATCTCAGACTAAAATGAATCTTGAAGAACGGAAAGAAAATATGAGGAATGCATTTAAGACTTCGAGAGCAAAAAAAGTAATTGGTAAAAATTTATTGCTGGTTGATGATGTTATAACCACCGGGGCGACTGTTACAGAATGCGGAAGAACTTTATTAGAAGCCGGAGCTAATAAGGTTTATGCTTGCTCCGTTGCTATTGCGGACTAATTAAATTCATTTATTTATAATAGATTCTTCAGTCATTAGGACTTCCTCAGAATGACCATAGGTGATATTGAGCCATTCTAAGTCCGGAGGAAACAACCAGACTAAGATTCCAAATGCAATTAGTTTTGATTCTTATTTGGCAAAATCACTTTCTTACATTCTTTCCGGCGCATTCACACCAAGAATACTTAAACCGTTTTTGATTACAATTTTAGTAGCCAAAGCCAAAGCAATTCTGGCTTCTGCTAATTTTTTCTCGGTTCCCAATATTCTGCAGAATGTATAAAATTTATGAAACGCAGCAGCAAGCTCTTCTAGATATCCGCATATACGATGCGTTTCAAAAAATTCAGCGCTTGATAAAATTTCATCTTTAAATTTGTGGAGGGTTCTTAATAATTGCTGCTCTTCGTTTGAGACAAGCAAATCTAAATTACCTGTTGAAGCCACCAAACTTTCGGCTTCAATCATTTTTAAAATTGAGCAAATTCTTGCGTGAGCATATTGAAGATAAAATACGGGATTTTCATCAGATTGCTTTTTTGCGAGAGCCAGATCAAAATTCATATGCGTAGTTATATTTCGCATATTAAAGAAATAGCGTACAACATCGCTTCCGACTTCATCAACGAGTTCGTCTAAAGTTATGTAATTAGCTTTACGGGTCGACATTTTAACAACTTCCCCGTTTTCCATAATTGTAACAAACTGATGAATCAAAACTTTTACTTGTTCTGGATCTTTGCCGAGAGCTTTTAGGCCGGCGAGAACATCAGGATAAGTTGCGTTGTGATCAGAACCGAAAAGATCAACAATTAAATCATAACCACGCTCATATTTTGTAGTATGATACGCAATATCCGGTAAACGATAAGTCGGTTCGCCGGTAGATTTAACAATTACTTTATCCTGGTCATTTCCCATTTCGGAAAGCTTCAACCAGGTTGCGTTATCTTTTTCGTAAGAAAGATCTTTTTCTTTAAAAGTTTCTAAAAGATTTTTAATCTTACCTTCTTGATAAAGCGAATTCTCGTTAAAAAATATTTTATGATGAATTTTTAGTTTACCGAGAGAATTTTTAATATCTTCAAAAATTTCGCTTTCAGCTTTGTCCTTAAATATTCCCTCGGGATTCTCAGCTTTTAATTTATCGCCGTGTTCATCAATTAAACTTTGTGCAATATCTTTTATGTACGCACCTTGATAATAATCAGACGGAAAATCTATTTTCTCACCGAGCAATTCCAAATAACGTAACTTAACAGAATCACCAAGAACGCGCATTTGTCTGCCTGCGTTATTAAAATAATACTCTCTATCGACTTTATAACCAACCCATTCTAAAAGATTTGCAACTGTGTCACCGACAACAGCATTTCTTCCATGTCCAACCGTTAATGGTCCTGTTGGATTTGCAGAAACAAATTCCACATTTGCTTTCTTGCCGGAATATTTATCAGATTTACCGTAGGCTTCTTTTTTATCTAAAATCTCTTCAGTTATTTTGGCAATAAATAATGGAGTAAAGAAAAAATTTATAAATCCTGGACCCGCAATTTCAGTTTTATTGATTATACTATCATCTATTTCCAGAACATCAAGTATTTCCTGCGCAATTTGTCTTGGATTTTTTTTAAGTTTTTTTGTCAGAAGCATCGCCGCATTCGAGGATAAATCTCCATGCTCCGCAATCTTTGGTATGTCAAACGAAATTCTAATTTCTTTGAGAGATTCTAACTTTTCTGCTGCCTTTTCAAAAAGAGAGTATAAGTATTCTTTCAAGATCTAATCCGTAAGTATTAAATATTGTTTATTAAATTTTTTGTTTATTCGGCTTTTGTTTTTCTAGGTCTACCGGGTTTTCTTTTTTCAGCAACTTTAGGTTTTTCAGCCGGATCATTAACTTCGGTGATTGGAGCATCTCCCCAAAGTTTTTCGAGATTATAAAATTCACGCGCGTCCTTCTTAAAAACGTGAACTACAACATCAACATAATCCAAAAGTACCCATGATAATGCTTTATAACCTTCTCTATGCCAGCTTTTTATTCCTTCATCTCGAAGTGATTTATCAACTTCATCAGCAATAGCTTTTACTTGAGTATCGGAATCCGCCGAGCAAATAACAAAATAATCTGCAAAAGTAGTTAAGCTCTTTAAATCTAAAATTTTTACATCGAAGCCTTTTTTATTAAAAATAAGATCGGTGATATTGTTTGCTAAGTCTTTCGAATTCAAATGTTACCCTTTCGTAATTATTCTTTTTTTTCTAATTCCGGTTTAAGTTGATTGAAATCTTTGCCGATTACAATCGAAACATCCAGGAAGTAATCTTTGTTTTTTTGCTGTATGACATTTTTATGATTTATACCAAGAACATCCGCTACATGAAGTGCTTTTTTCATATTACCTGTTCTATCAATTACCATACTTTTTTCAATATCAAAAGAAATATAATTCCCAATTTGTACAACATCAAAACCCTTTTGTCTTAAATAAGAAGTGAACTTATCTGCAACACCTGAAACACCGCATCCGTTCATAACTTCTACTTGTGTTAAAGATAAAGCGTTCTCCTTAACTAAGTCCGAATCATTTTTGCCGTTAAAATCAATTTTATGAATTAATGAATATCCTAGAAAAATGATTAGAACGACGAGTAAAAATATAATAATATTTAAAAATAGATTTGAAGAAGTGTTTCGGGGAATTTTATTATTTTGAAGATCTTCTGAGTGATGTTTTCCCTTCACGTAATAATACTCGATTCAAAATGTAAATAAAAATTCTTCAGAAAATTAATCCTGACCCGGAAAAGCATCGTAATTATCGAAGCCATAAAATCCATTATTAAAACCGTTATAGTATCCGCCATAATATCCTTGGTAAAAACTCATCGGAACATTTCTATACTGAACTGAAATAGAAACATCTTTCCACGGCCTATAATTCAATGCAGCTTTACTTATATAAAAACCGTTGATGCTGTTTGTAAAATTTTTACCCAGCGTATTGTATGGCGAATGTATAAAACTTGCATCCAGTTGAACATTAAAATCGTTGCTGAACTTATACATCATACTATTTGTATAAACTCCCATTGCAAGACCCTGGCTCCCGAATGTGGAATATGATAAACTATAAGATTGCTTCATAAAAAAGTTATTTGGATTTATAAATCCGAATAAATTATTTGAATTTTGAGATATAATTCCATCCTTAACGGTTTCAGTTGGAAATCCGGGATTTTTATACTGCGCAAAAGTTGAAATTGTTAACCCCAATACGAAAATCATCAATAACTTTTTCATAATTAACCCTACATTTTAAGTGTATTTAATAATAAATAAATCACTTAATAAAATCAATGAAGTAAAATTGAAGCAGTACGTTCAGTTATATTCCGTCACAAAATTTGTTTTACTTTATTCTCTTTATCGACGAGAACAACTCTCGGTTTGTGCTTTTTTGCTTCTTCTTCAGTCAAATGAGCTGTAAGTAATTATAATTACTTCGTCGCCAACAGTTCCTAATCTTGCAGCCGGACCATTTAAACAAATCATTCCGCTACCTGCAGGACCTTCTAATGTATAAGTTTCTAAACGAGTTCCGGTGTTCACATTTACTACTTGAACTTTTTCATGTGGTAAAATATCTGCTTCGTCTAAAAGATCTTTATCAATTGTTATACTTCCTTCGTAATACAATTCCGCCATCGTTACCGTTGCCCGGTGTATTTTCGATTTGAACATTTCTCGTGTCATGAATCTTCATAATGTTTTTAATTTATCATTTAAATATACAGAGAATTATTTTACTATTTCAAGGAATGAAGAAATATCAACGATTATTTATGTCTATATTTTAGGGTTGCTCAAAAGTTCTTTCCGGCTTAATTACAAGAATTTTGTTTTTCTGAATGCTAGTAGTGTTCTTTTAACATTTGCATTTTTATGTATTTAATATATTTCTCACAAATTAAATTAAAGTTCCAACATTTTTCAGTAAGAAATAATGACTTTTAGTATTTTAAGTTACAGTTATTTTTTATCATGAATACAATTTAGGCTGAAATGCTGCGCAGCTTTTCCGAATATTTATTCAATAATCAGGTGTTTTAGATTAACTTTTTGTTAAAAACCGGTATTTGTTATTGACAATAATAAAAAGTCTAATATATTTGTAACACAAATTATGAAGAATATCTCTGGAACATATTATCACAATTATTATTTTAGCGGCCAAAATTTTTGGTGGTGGTTTAGTACGTCAGATAATGTGATCCAGTGATATTGAGAAATATTTTTATTTAAGAAACCCTTCTCAGTTTAACTGGGAAGGGTTTTTTTGTTTTATGGAAGAATTATGAAAATTGAAGAATTTAAAGAATTAGCAAAAACATATAATTTGATTCCCGTTTATGAAGTTATTACGGCTGACTTACTAACGCCTGTTTTAGCTTATTTGAAGATACGGGAAAAAGATGAACAGAGTTTCTTGTTCGAATCCGTAGAAGGTTCTGCTTCAATGGCAAGATATTCTTTCATCGGGAAATCGCCGGAACTAACGATTAAAAATACCGGGAAAGAAATAACTCTCACGCGAGACGGTAAATCTAAGAAAATAACGGAATCGATTTTCAATTATATAAGAAGTGAAATCAGTAAGCGGAAACAGCCTCAACTCGGATCTCTGCCCGATTTCACCGGAGGAATTGTCGGATATCTCGGGTATGAAAATGTAGGCTTAATTGAAAATGTAATTCAGTTCAATTCTAATCATTCTCAAAACCCTGATTCAATTTTTGGCCTCTATCATACAATTCTCGCCTTCGATCATTTCAAACATCAAATAATTTTAATAACCAACGTTTCAATCGATAAAGACACAAATCTTGATGAAGCTTATAAAAATGCCAAAAATGAAATCGCAAAACTAAAAGCCGATCTCAGAAAACCGGTTGATCATACTTCCGATTTTAAACTTGATGGCGAAGTCCAGGAACTATTTGATCCCGAAGAATTTTATAAACAAGTAGAAGCCGGAAAAAATAATATTGTAGAAGGCGATATTTTTCAGATAGTTTTATCAAAAAGATTTTCATCCGATTTCAAAGGTGATTCACTAAATGTATATCGTGCTTTGCGAATTATAAATCCTTCGCCGTATATGTATTATTTAGAATTTGAAAACGACTTCAAAATAATCGGAACATCACCCGAAGATTTGCTAAAAGTGATAAACAGAAAAGCTAAAATCTTACCGATTGCGGGAACCAGAAGACGCGGAAAAAATCCGGAAGAAGAAAAAGCACTGGCGGAAGAAATGCTTCACGATCCTAAAGAACTAGCGGAACATACAATGCTTGTTGATTTAGCCAGAAACGATTTAGGAAGAGTTTGCAAATACGGAACTGTAGAAGTAACGGAAAGTTTAAAAGTTCAAAAATATTCTCATGTAATGCACATGGTCTCAAAAGTTGAGGGAATGCTTGCGGATGATAAAGATTCAATCGATGCTTTGATGGCTTCTTTTCCGGCGGGAACAGTTTCCGGCGCACCTAAAATTAGAGCTATTCAATTAATTGAAGATTACGAAACAAAAAGAAGAAATGTTTATGCCGGCGCCGTCGGTTACTTCGATTATTCCGGAAACTTAGATATGTGTATTGCAATTAGAACTTTATTTACAAACGGGAATACAATATACTGGCAAGCCGGAGCTGGAATTGTAGCAGACAGTAAACCCGAACTCGAAGCAAAAGAAATTAGAAATAAATCAGCGGCAATGGTAAACGCCTTAAAATACGCAGAGGTAATTGATGAAAATTCTGGTAATTGATAATTACGATTCGTTCACTTATAACCTTGTTCAACTTTTAGGTGAACAACATATCGAACTTATCATAAAAAGAAATGATGAAGTTGATGAAAACCAGATTGATGAACTTAAACCGGATAAGATTTTAATTTCTCCCGGACCCGGAAAACCTGAGGATTCAAATGCTTCTTTAAAGGCTATAAAACATTTTGGCAAACAAATTCCAATTCTCGGAGTTTGTTTGGGACATCAGGCAATTGGCGTTGCATACGATGGAAAAGTAATTAAAGCTCCGGTTTTAATGCATGGTAAAACTTCAAAAATTAATCACGACCAAAAAACAATTTTCAAAAATATTAACCAAAACTTCGACGCTACAAGATATCATTCTCTTATAGTCGATAGAGAATCGTTGCCGGATGTTCTCGAAATCTCCGCTGAGTCAGAAGATGGCTTAATCATGGGAATGCGTCATAAATCAGATCCGGTTGAAGGAATACAATTCCACCCGGAATCGATTCTAACTTACGAAGGAAAAAATTTAATAAAAAACTGGTTAGCATTATGATTAAAGAATATTTAGAAAAAGTTATCGAGAAAGAAAATTTAACTTTCGATGAAGCTTCGTTTGTTATGAGTGAAATAATGAGCGGCAGTGTTAACAATTCTCATCTTGCGGGATTTTTAATTGCTCTAAAAGCTAAAGGCGAAATGCCGGAAGAAGTGGCGGGCTTTGCAAAAGCTATGCGCGATAAAAGCATAAAAATAAATGTTGAAGATGACAACGTTATTGATGTTTGCGGCACAGGCGGAGATAATTCGGGAAGCTTTAATATTTCAACTGCGGTTTCTTTTACTGTAGCGGGAGCCGGAGTAAAAGTTGCTAAACACGGTAACAGATCAATTTCCAGCAAATCCGGAAGCGCTGATGTTCTTCAAAAACTAGGCGTTAATATTAATATGAGTAAAGAAGATTCTGAGAGAGCGCTTAATAAAATTGGAATTGCGTTTTTGTTTGCACCTCAATATCACCCTGCAATGAAATACGCTGCGCCGGTTAGAAAAGAACTCGGGATGAAAACTGTTTTTAATATGCTCGGTCCTTTAACAAATCCCGCAAATGTGAAAAAACAAATTATCGGAACATTTAACATACAGGCTGCAAAAACTATGGCTGAAGCTGCGAAATATTTAGATATGGAAAAAGTATGTTTTTTGTGCAGCGTTGATCGATATGATGAAATTTATCTCGGCGATGTAACAGAAGTTCATGAATTTAACAACGGCAAAGAAATAAAATCTTATGCCATTACAAACGAAACTTTCGGTTATCCCAAAATAACTTTTGATGCTATAAAAGGAGGAACGCCGGAAGATAATGCAAAAATTATTTTAGAGGTTTTTGAAAACAAAACTACAAATGGAGCTTTTCATACAATTGCAGCTAACTCAGCCCTGGCATTATACAGCGCCGGATTTTCAGATAACCTAAATGATTGCAAAAACGCTGCTGAAGAATCTATAAAATCCGGAGCAGCTTTAGCAAAATTAAATGAACTGAAAATATTTAGTTCCGTACAAAATAGCTAATACAGGAAATCGAGTTGAGCATTCTTACTGAAATATTAGAAGTTAAAAAAAATGAAGTCTATGATTTGAAGAAAAAATATACTCTTTCTTCATTTCAGACTATGGAATTCTTTGAAAAACAGAATAAGAAGTTTTATGAACCGGTAAAAAATAGCGCCAACATTGCTGTGATTTCGGAAGTAAAAAAAGCAAGCCCTTCCAAAGGATTAATTAAGCCGGATTTTAATCACTTAAAAATTGCGGAACAATATATTGAAGGTGGAGCTGACGCAATTTCTGTTTTAACAGATAAACAATTTTTCCAGGGCAATATTGAATTCTTAAAAGATATTGCAAAATTAGACGCTAAGCCGCTATTAAGAAAAGACTTTATTATAGACGAATTCCAAGTATTAGAAGCAAAGGCAAACGGAGCTGATTTAATTCTGCTTATATGCGAAGCTCTTTCAAAAAGTCAAATTAAAGATTTGACACAAACAGCTTCCGAAATTGGGCTTGAAGTGCTGTTGGAACTTCATTCAAAAGATCAGCTTGAAAAAATAGATTTTAATACGAATAAAATAATCGGAGTTAATAACAGGAACTTAAAGAATTTTTCTGTTGATCTTTCAACAACTTTGGAACTTTCAAAATTTTTACCGAATGATATTCTACTCATAGCTGAAAGCGGAATCAGCAAAAAAGAAGATCTAGATTTTTTAAAAAATACAGGCGCAAATGCTGTTTTAGTCGGCGAACATTTAATGCGGTCAAATAATATTAAATCCGGTTTACAAGAATTAAAAGAATGGTGCATGCGTGAAAGTTAAGATTTGCGGTATAACAAACTTAGAAGATGCCATGCTTTGTGAATCACAAGGAGCCGACGCAATAGGATTTATTTTTTACGATAAAAGTAAAAGATTTATTTCGCCTGAGAAAGCAAAAGAAATTATAAAGCATCTCTCTCCTTTTACTTTGAAAGTTGGAGTTTTTGTAAATGAGACTTCCGCGAATATAGAAGAGACAGCACGAAAAATAAAACTCAATGCAGTACAATTACACGGCGATGAAACACAAAAAGAAATTGATGCGATAAATCTTCCTGTTATAAAAGCGGTAAGAATAAAATCTGAAGATGATTATTCTAAGTTAGCGGAATTAAATAATTGTTCAATCTTACTGGACGCATTTTCCGAAAAAGAATATGGCGGCACCGGGAAAACAATTGATTGGAATTTAATACCGGAAGATAAAAGATCTAAAATAATTTTGGCCGGAGGTATTTCTGCAGATAACATTGAGTTTGTATTCAATAATATAAAACCGGCGGCAGTTGATTTATCTTCTTCATTGGAATTAACGCCGGGTAAAAAAGACGAAACAAAAATTAGATTATTTTTTAACAAATTAAATAAACTTAGGAGCCAAAAATGGTTATCATGATGAAACTAGATGCGCCGAAAGAGGACGTCGAAAAGGTAGAATCCAAAATATTATCACTCGGTTGTACTCCGCACTTGATTACCGGAAACTTCAAGCTAGCCATTGGAGTTACCGGACAAACAAAAGATTTATCAACAGAAGATTTTAAGATAATGGATTCTGTTGAAGAAGTGGTGCGTGTTTCCAAACCGTATAAATTAGTTAGCAGGGAAATGAAACAGGAGGATACGGTAATTTCTATTGGAGATACTTTAATCGGCGGAGATGAATTAACAGTTATTGCCGGTCCTTGTTCGATTGAAAGCCGTCAGCAGCTTTTTGATATTGCAGGTGAATTGAAAGAAATGGGAATTAAATGTTTACGCGCCGGAGCTTATAAACCGAGATCAAGCCCTTACTCTTTCCAGGGCTTAAAAGAAGAAGGTTTAGAGTATCTTCAGGAAGTAAAAAAAGAACTTGGAATGATAATAGTTACTGAAGCAAAAGATACAGATACTCTTCAAGCAATTGCGGAAGTTTCGGATATAATTCAAATCGGTGCCAGAAATATGCAAAACTTTACATTGCTGGAACAAGTAGGCGCAATTAAAAATCCGGTTCTGTTAAAAAGAGGTTTGGCTGCAACAATTGAAGATCTTTTGATGAGCGCAGAATATATTTTATCTCAAGGTAACTTCAATGTTATTTTGTGTGAACGCGGAATTAGAACTTTCGAAACTATGACAAGAAATACTTTAGACTTAAATGCAGTTCCGGTTATTAAAAAGCAATCTCACTTACCTGTTATCGTCGATCCTTCACACGGAATTGGAATGTGGGATAAAGTAGCTCCAATGTCTATGGCAGCAATAGCTTGCGGCGCAGACGGTTTGATGATAGAAGTTCATAATCATCCGAATCAAGCTTTATCAGATGGATTTCAATCTTTAACTCCAAAAAATTTCAAAAAAATGATGGATAAACTGGGACAGTTGGCTCCGATTGTAGATAAGAAATTAACATTCAATGAACAATACAATGAGATTTCTAAATAGAAAAATATTCTCTTAATTATATTTAACAAGCGATAAAATTAAAATGACAGATATCCAAACATCAACAGATTATAATTTTCCGGATATATCAGGAAAGTTTGGTATATACGGCGGAAAATTTGTTCCTGAGACTTTAATAACTCCGCTGGAAGAACTTGAAGCAATGTATAAGGAATTGAAAGATAGCGATGATTTTATAAATGAAGTGTTGGAATTAAATAAAGAATATACCGGACGTCCGACTCCTTTAACTTTTGCAAAAAATTTAACCGATTATTTTGGTAAGGCAAAGATTTATTTAAAAGAGAAGATCTTTGTCATACCGGAGCGCATAAAATCAATAACGCGCTCGGACAAATTTTACTCGCAAAGAAACTTGGGAAAACAAGAATCATAGCTGAAACAGGAGCCGGACAACACGGAGTTGCAACTGCTACTGTTTGTGCAAAATTCGGGATGAAGTGCATTGTTTACATGGGCGAAGTTGATATGGAAAGACAGAGTCCAAATGTGTTTAGAATGAGATTATTAGGCGCTGAGGTTGTTCCGGTTACTTCCGGAAGTAAAACTTTAAAAGACGCAACTAACGAGGCTATTCGCGATTGGGTAACAAATGTTGAAGATACGCATTACATTATTGGTTCTGTGGTCGGTCCTCATCCTTATCCTATGATGGTTCGCGATTTTCAGTCTGTTATCGGCAAAGAAACAAAAGTTCAAATTATGGAAAAGGAAGGTAAACTTCCGGATTACATTGTAGCTTGTGTTGGTGGAGGAAGTAATGCCATAGGAATTTTTTATCCTTTTATAAATTCAGCAACAAAATTAATTGGAGTTGAAGCCGCAGGTTTTGGCGTTGATACTGATAAACATTGCGCTACTCTAACATTGGGTAAAGTTGGAATCTTTCAAGGAATGAAGACTCTTCTTTTACAAGACAGTGAAGGACAAATTACAGAAGTACATTCAATCTCAGCCGGTTTAGATTATCCCGGCGTGGGCCCGGAACATAGTTTCCTTAAGGATTCAATCAAAGCTGAATATCATTCTATTACCGATGAAGAAGCATTAGCAGGAACCCAACTTCTATCAAAAAAAGAAGGGATTATTCCTGCTTTGGAATCCGCACATGCAATTGCATATCTAGATAAATTAATGGAGAAGACAAAAAAGGATGAAGTGGTAATTGTAAATGTTAGCGGTAGAGGTGATAAAGATTTAAACACAATAAAAAATAGTTTAGGGAATCTTTTATAATGTCATTTATTTCAGAGTATATTGCAGAAAAAAATTCAAATGGAGAAAAAGTATTATCCGTTTTTTTAACAAGCGGTTTTCCAAATAAAAGTGATTTCAGCGACCTTGCTGTTAGCGTTTTAGAAGCCGGAGCTGATATGCTTGAAATTGGTTTTCCGTTCAGTGATCCTTTAGCCGATGGTCCTATAATTCAGCATTCATCTCAGACTGCATTAGATAATGGCGTAAAATTAGAAGATACATTTAATTACATAAGTGAAATTAGAAAACAATCTAATAAACCATTAATAATGATGGGTTATTCAAATCCGGTTATGAATTACGGTATTGAAAATTTTGCGAAATCCGCAAAAGAAGCAGGTGTAAACGGCGTTATTATTCCTGATGTTCCTATTGAAGAATATGATAATTTTTTCGATGCGAGTTTTTCGGACCTGGATAAAATTTTACTCATAACGCCAACTACTTCAGATAAAAGAATTTCTTTAATAGATGAAAAAAGCAGCGGCTTTATTTACTGTGTAAGTGTTAAAGGAACTACCGGTGAACAGAAACATTCGGCAAAAGATAATTCCGGGTTTGTTGAACATACATACTCTCTTGTTAAAAAGAATAAAATGCTGGTTGGTTTCGGCATTTCAAAAGAAGAAGATGTGAAATCATACGCGCCAAATTGCGATGGAGTTATTGTAGGAAGTGCAGTGATTAAATCTTTAATGAATGAAAAAAGTCCATATAAGAATACCGTTGATTTGGTGAGAAGATTAAAAAAGGCGCTTTAGTATGATTTATAAATACTAATTGACGAACTGAAAACTCTATAGCAATCAATTTGGGTTCTATTTGTAAATGAAGTATCACAAATTTAAGAAATAACCTTAAGATTCTTCTCCCGATTTTCATCGGATATGCGTCAATTTAAGGATGGGCAAAATATGTTTTAAATAGTGAGAATTGTAAAAAAACAAACAGAAATTTTGAGAAAAAATTATTCCGATGTAATTTAAAAATATAAGTTTAATACTGCTAATCACAAAGTGATCTCGATATGATGAGCCTTTCCCTTCTTAAGGGAAAGGTTTGGATAGGGTTTAAAGTATTATAAAGCAAAAAACCCATCCCCACCCTTCCCTTAAAAATGGAAGGGCTTTTTGTTAAAAATAACTTTAATATTATCATTCTATCAATTATTACTTTTATAATAAGTTATATGCTCTTTATAAAAATAAGGTTGACACCTATGCGATTTTCATCGGGATCAGAATGGCTATTTTTGATAGCACTCTTAAAGAAATAAACATCATCCGGAAATTAAATCCGGATGATACAACTTATAATTTATTTTACTTTCACAATCATTTCAATTTCAACTGCCGAGTCAATCGGTAACTCATTTACTCCGACAGCACTTCTTACATGTTTTCCCGCTTCACCGAAAATTTTTCCAATTAACTCCGAAGCACCATTTGCAACTTTTGGCTGTTCAGTAAATACATCGGCGCTGTTAACATAAACAACAAGTTTTACAACTCTCTCAATTTTATCCAAATCACCTATTACACTTTTTATAACACTCAAACAATTCAACGCACAAACTTCTGCTGCTTTTCTACCTTCTTCAATATTTAAATTTTGACCTATTTTTCCTTTGTATTTTAGCTCACCTTTTATCATTGGAATTTGCCCGGCAGTATAAACCAAATCTCCAATTTGAAGTGCGGGAATATAAGCCGCAAGAGGTTTTGGCGCTTCGGGTAATTCAAATCCTAGCTCTTTAATTTTTTCTTCAACCATTAACTATTACTCCTTTTTAACCAGATGTTATTTTGTTATTTTATAATTCATTCGTGTTAAAATTATTTTTCCAGAGGAAAAGAAGATTAGAGGAAAATTATTATGTCTAGTACTAAATTTAATGATTTTGTAGAAATTGTAAAAAGATTACGCAAAGATTGTCCGTGGGATAAAGAACAAACAAACGATTCCATAAAAGCTGCTACACTTGAAGAAGTATATGAACTGCTTGATGCACTAGACCAAAAAGACGATGATGAATTTAAGAAAGAATTAGGTGATATTCTATTTCATATCGTTTTTCATTCTGTAATAGCTGAGGAAGACAATAAATTCAACCTTGATGATGTTATAAGCTCTATACAAGAGAAATTGATTAGAAGGCATCCTCACGTGTTTGGAGATATAAAGGTTAGCGGCTCCGAGGAAATAATGAAGAATTGGGAAACTATTAAACTTTCGGAAGGTAGAAATTCTGTTCTTGAAGGAGTACCCACAAAATTACCGTCTTTACAGCAAGCATATAGAATTCAAGAAAAAGCAGCTAAAGTTGGATTTGATTGGGAAAAAAAGAGCGATGTGTGGGATAAGGTTTTGGAAGAAATAAACGAAATGCGTGAAGCAGAAGAGTCGGAGGAAAAAGATAAGACCAATCATAAAGATCATCTTGAAGAGGAAGTAGGTGATGTTTTTTTTGCATTAATTAATTATGCAAGATTTTTAGGAATAAATCCGGAATTAGCTCTCAGAAAAACCAACAAAAAGTTTATTAAGAGATTTCAATATATTGAATCAAAACTTTCTGAAAATGGAAAATCAGTTACCGATTCGAACCTTGAAGAAATGGATAAATTCTGGAACGAAAGTAAAGCAAACGGTTTTTAGATAACCTTATTTATCGTTTCCGTTATTAAATTTTTCGTAAGCGTTAATGATATCTTTAACTAACCGATGTCGAACAACATCTGATTTTTCAAAATAAACAAATCCGACACCATCAATAGAATGTAAAATTTCTTTAGCCTGAATTAATCCGCTCACTGTCTTGGAAGGTAAATCTATTTGAGTAATGTCGCCGGTGATAATACTTTTAGAATTTGCGCCAAGTCTAGTTAAAAACATTTTCATTTGAACATCAGTGGCGTTCTGTGCTTCATCAAGAATTACAAACGAATTGTTTAGCGTTCTACCTCTCATGTATGCTAAAGGAACAATTTCAATGATTCGTTTTTCTATATAACCGCTCAATTTATCCGATGGCATCATATCGTCTAAAGCATCATAAAGCGGACGTAAGTAAGGATCAATTTTTTCTCTAAAATCACCCGGTAGAAAGCCCAAACTTTCCCCTGCTTCAACAGCAGGACGGGCAAGAACTATTTTATTAACTATTCCCTTCTTCAAGGCCGAAACTGCAAGCGCAACAGCAAGATAAGTTTTTCCTGTTCCGGCGGGACCTATTGCAAAACAAATATCATTTTTTAGTGCGGTTTGAATATAATTCATCTGCCCCGCGGTTTTTGCTTTTATAACATCATTCTTGGTGTATAAAACAATTGATTCATATTCTTTTTCATTTATAATTTCTCTACCGGAAATAGTTAAATCAAGAATTGTCTCAACATCGTTTGTTCTTAAACTTCCGTTAGTGTTTAGAACATAAACCATTTCTTTTATAACTCGTTCGATTGCATCTACTTCTTCAATAACACCTTTTATTACAACGTTCTCACCCCGGGCTGTAATTGAAGCGTTAAACCTGTCTTCAACCAATCTTAAATTATTATCATTCATTCCTAGTAATGAAAGCATATCAACATTTTCAAGCGTCATTCGTTTCTCAACAGCGGTCATTGTTCTCCTTTATTAAATAGAAAAAGCCCTTATCATCAAGATGACAAGAGCTTTTTTTAAGATTTAAGATAATAATCATTCAGAATATTTAAGCCTTAATATTATTGAACAGGAGCAGGCTTGTAATTCTTTTTAATTTTATCGTATTTAGCTTTTTCTTGTTCTGTAAGATTAGGAATCTTGAAAGTTTGTTTTGGGAAAATCAAATTAGCATTTTTAATTTGATCACGGTTTGCATTGTAAATCATTGGCCAAGCAAATCCGTTTCCGTAAAACTGATCTTTCTTTGCGATTCTCCACAAACAGTCACCTTTAACAACTGTGTAATTCATTTCTTTTGGTGCTTCAACCCAAGCGTCTAAAGAAGCTTGCATTTGATTGTGAACTTTATCGAAAAATTCAGGAAGAGCACTAATCTTGTTAGTTTTTAAAGCATCCAAATCAGTTTGTCTGTCAGCTTTAGGTCCTTCTTTTCTGCTGATTTTTCCGTCTAATTCAGCAACTGCATTTCTAAAATTATCAACGTCGGATTCTGAAGCACCGACCATCTGATAAAGTTCTTTCATACAATCGTCATAGCTTTGAATATCTTTGCTTTTTAGATTGTTGATATCTGACTGCAATGAACTAATTTCTTTTTGTAGGCTAGCTTTTTGATCAGTTAAACGGGTCATTTCTGCTTGCCATTCGTCTTTCGTCATATCTTTCTCTTGTGCAAAAGTCACTACCGAGAAAAGAAGCAAAAGAGAAAAAACACCAATTAAATTTTTAGTGAACTTCATAAAATTCCTCCAATTTCAAATTAAAATTTTTTATAAAACTAGTTAGAAAGTTTTTCTAAGTTAGCTTTTGTTTCTTCTTTCTGTTTGTTGCATTCTTGAAGTTTTGCTTCTTTCTGAGCAATTTCTTTCTCCAAGCTAGCTCTTTCATCTTTCAATGAATTTGCTTGCGATTGTAGGGATTGAACTTCACTTTGTAGGTTATTTAATTGAGCCATTTCTGCGTCACTTACACCGCCGCAACCGCTTAGAAATGCCGTTGTTACAGCAAATGTAGCGATTATGACTGTGCTTTTTAGGACTTTTGCTACTTTCATATTAGATCCTCCAATGAATTATTGTTAAGTAGGTTAATTAACATTATAACTTCCACTAACTGCATACATAATAACAATTTAATTAAAAATCACGAATACTTTCAAGATCTAGAGGTTATCTTTTAAAGTAATGATATATAAGAATTTGGCAAACTAAATTCAAGTTTATCGTGTTAAAACTAAAATATTTATTGCTTTAAAGTACAATTCAAATTAGTCGCTTTTCAACAAAACTAGTAAATGTATTTCCGGCTATTATCAAATGATCAAACACCGGTATGTCTAAAATCTTCCCCGCTTCTACTAATTTTTTGGTCACGGCAATGTCTTCATTGCTCGGTTCTGGATTTCCACTAGGATGGTTATGTACTAATATAACACTTGCAGAACTATTTTCAATAGCTGATTTAAATATTTCTCGCGGATGGACAACACTTGAGTTTAGGTTCCCCACAGATATTATATCATATTTTATGATTTTATTTGCTGAATTTAAGCAAATTAGCAAGAAATGTTCTTTCAATTCGTCTTTTAATAAAGGAATAAAAATATCTGCAACTTCGCCCGGAGATGTTATTTTTTTTTCAGAAAACCATTTTGATTGAGATTGAATTCTCCTGCTTATCTCAAATGCAGCTAAAAGTGTTGCGGCTTTATCTTTGCCAATCCCCAAACTACCGGTCAATGCTGAAAGTGATTTAGAAGCTAAAATAGCAAGGTTACCATGTTTTGAAACTAATTCTTGAGCGACTGAAATTACCGAATTTCCTTTTGTTCCGGTTCTTAAAAGGATTGCCACTAATTCAGCATCGGTTAAATGTTTTGCTCCTCTTAAAATTAATTTTTCTCTTGGCCTATCGTCTAAAGGTAAATCTTTTACTTTCAGAATTATTACCTCCCGTTTTTTAACTCCCCGCTTTAAATTTATCGATTAATTCAAATTTTCCGTCTTTATAACGAACAATATTCATAAACTTATTCACACGCTGATTATCAAAATAAAAATTATTATGATAACCTTTAAATATTGAATCAGCTTCTAGCTGTTTAATAATTCCATTTCTGTCTGCATTAAGATTTGAAACAGTACTTAAAAAGTAATTTGCAATATCATATCCGTAAAGAACATTTCTATTCGCATCAAGTCCGGTTTGATTTACAAAATCCTTAGAAAAATTTTGAAAGGCGGTATCTTTATAATCGATATAATAATCGGAAGAAAAAGTTAACTTGTTACTCAATTCCGGTGAAGTTTCATATCCCTTTGCCTGGAACCAATCCTGGTTTCCGTAAATCTTTACATTTAGATTATGTTGAACAAACTGAGATAATAAAGCCGGAACATCTCTGCTATCGGCTAGAGGAAGATATACACCCTGAATTTGCAGAGAATCAGCCGCGATCATCGACACCGGTTTTGAAAGATCAAAACTATTGCTGTGATAATTAGTTTGAACTACAACTGTTCCGCCAAGTTTTTGAAATTCCTCTGAGAATGCGTTTGCAAGTAAAGGAGAGTAACCATCGATTGCATTGAGTACGGCTATTTTTCTTTTATTCTCAACATAATAAATATACTGCGCCATTATTTTACCTCGCACTGCAAACGACGGATTTGCCTGAAAAAAGTTTGGATATAAATCAGTTAAACTGTTTTCTGTTGCAGTAGGAGAAATTATCGGAATACCGGTTGATTTAAAAGCCTCCAAAGTTGTTCGTACTTCATCACTGTATAACGGGCCGATAACGCATTTTATCTGCGGAACAAGTTCAAATTCTTTTTCAATTTCTTTAATTTTTTCTTTCTTCCGTTCAGTATTTCTTATCAACAAACCAATCTTGTTTTCGTGCGTATTATTATATTTTGCCACAGCAAATTTAATTCCTTCTAAAATTTCATAACCCGCATCGGAGGCATCACCTTTTTGCATTTGTTTTACAGGTAACAACACTCCAATTAAAGGAGTAGATGATGAATCTGTTTGTGAAATATTAGTTAAAGAAAACATTTGATCAGGATGTGCTTCCGGTGAATTCGGATATTCTGTCTTGATTCTTTTTTGAACAACATCGGCTTCTATTTGCTTTCCTTCTTTAGAAAGGACAAGGCTTTCAACATATAAAAGGAACGGCCTCAAATTTTCGCCAAAAGTATTTTGCTCAATCTCTTTTACTTGACCGGATGTTAAATTATCCAAAGCTATTTGTTTTGCCGTGGTTCTTGAATAATCTCTATAACCATCATTTGATGTAGAATCAATTTCATTAGTTAATTCTTTGAACGCATTTAAGTATTCTTGTTTGTTAAAATAAATATTCGCAATATCAATTCTTACTTCGTCAATATATTTACTTTGTGAGTATTCGTCTTTAAAATTATTTAATGTTGATAAAGCTTCATCATATTTATTTAACTTTACAAGTGATTTTGATTTAAAAAGAAGTGCTGCTGTTGTTCTTGTAGTAATTGAAGGTGCGTTTATAACTCTATCAAATAATTTGATGGCGTCCTGGTACTGGTTTGCGTCGTAAAGATTCATTGCCAGGTTAAACTCGGTTACAGCAGTAGCATTTGAATCATTATTTTGAGCACACAAGGGTTTTAAGAATAACAAAAAAAGGATTAAAAGAAGAAAATTTCCTTTATGCATCATTTACCACATTATTATTTAGAATTGAGGAAGCGCTTTTTTTGCCTTCCTTAGCAAAATTGTTTTCCGGATCCAGTTTAAGAGCGATATCGTAGTAAGCTAAAGCATCTTTTGTCTTTTTTAACTTTAAACATGCATCGGCAAGTTTTGTATAAATATCCGATGAAGCATTGTCGATTGATTCAACATATTTTAGTAATTGTTTTTCAGCTTTCCCGTATTGCCCTAGTTTTAGATAAATCTTTCCCGCCCACTGGTAAGGAGCCGGTTCGTTAGGATTTAATTGAATTGATTTTTCTGCTTTTGTTACAGCGTGTTCATACATTCCAAGGTTATAATATGTTTCTGCGTATATCAGATTAAGTTCCCAAAAATTCGAGTACATCGCATCTGCTTTTTTAGCAAATAAAAGTGCATTTTCATAATTCTTAAGTTTTAGCTCAATCTTAGCAAGATAAATATTTGCCTCGTGTAAGAGCTCACTTTCTTCACCAAGCGATACAAAATTATTAAAATTTATTTTGGCTAATTCAAACTCATCAAGCATAAAGTGGGAGTAACCGATAAAAAATGCGACAATTGGTTCTTCTTCAGGCAAGATGTAACTCAAAACCTCAATAGCGTTTTCCCATCTTGTATTCCTTAATAAGAATTGTCCTAAAAATAATCTTACATCAATATCTTCGTTATGGCCTTCGAGATAAGAAGACAATAATTCGACCGCGGGTTCAATATTACCGAGGATTTCATAATTATTGGCAATCCCGATAAGCGCATCTGAGCTATCGGGATTTTCATTTAAAATAGAAATGTAAATCTGAACAGCATGTAAAAGTTTACCCTGACTCTCATAATCGCGGGCTTTTTTTATTTTGTGTTCAATTTGAAGATCAATATCTAACATTATTCCCACTCAATTGTTGCAGGCGGTTTCGAACTAATATCATAAACAACTCTATTTACCCCGCGCACTTTGTTTATAATTTTGTTTGAAATATTTGCCAAAAACTCATGATCAAATCTATACCAATCGGCAGTCATCCCATCTACAGAAGTAACGGCGCGTAAAGCTAATACATTTTCATATGTTCTGGAATCACCCATAACACCAACGGATTGTACCGGAAGTAATACGGTGAAAGCCTGCCAAATTTTGTTATAAATAACAGCTTTTTTTATCTCGTTAATAAAAATATCGTCAGCTTCTCTTAAAATGTCAAGTTTCTCTTTATTTACTTCACCAATTACTCTTACTGCTAATCCGGGTCCCGGGAAAGGATGTCTTTCTATAAATTCTTCAGGAATATTTAACTCCCTGCCAACGCTTCTAACTTCATCTTTAAACAACTCTCTAAATGGTTCGATGAGCTTTAAATTCATCTTTTCCGGCAATCCTCCAACATTATGATGAGACTTTATTGTAGAAGATGAACCTTTTACTGCAACGGATTCGATAACATCGGGATATAAAGTGCCCTGAACCAAAAATTTCGCATCACCATATTTTTTAGCTTCTTCTTCAAATACTTCAATAAAAGTATTCCCGATAATTTTTCTTTTTTTCTCCGGATCAACAACACCAACAAGACGGCTCAAGAATTTTTGCGAAGCATCCACATGAACATGGTGTAGATTTAATTTTTCATCGAATAACTTGCCGATTTTTTCACTCTCATTTTGCCTCATTAAACCGGTATCGATATGAATACAAATGAGATTATCACCTATCGCTTTTTTCACCAACACTGCGGCAACAGTAGAATCGACTCCACCGCTAAGAGCACAAATAGCTTTAGAATCCCCGGCAGTTTCTTTAATTTTTTGTACTGTTTCTTCAATAAAATTTTGCGGTGTCCAATCACCTTTGCACTTACATATATCATACAAAAAGTTGTTAATTATTTTCAAACCTTCTTCGGTATGAACTACTTCCGGGTGAAATTGAACGCCGTGAATATTTTTTTCTTCATTGGAGATTGCGCAAATAGGAGAATGATCTGACTCAGCCGTAATTCTAAATCCGGCAGGTGTTTTTGATAAATAATCACCGTGACTCATCCATGCAATCGAGCTTCTTACAACTCCATCGAATAACTTTGAATCTGATGCAACTCTCAAAACGGCTTTTCCGTATTCTCTATCTTGTGCGGATTCAACTTTACCGCCCAAATTTTTAGCGATCAATTGAAGGCCGTAACAAATTCCCAAAATAGGAACACCAAGCTCAAAGATTTTTTTGTCAACTTGCGGAGCATTTTCATCGTAAACGCTCATTGGTCCGCCAGATAAAATAATGCCGATAGGATCAAGTTTTTTTACTTCATCAAGCGTAATTGTATGTGGATGAATTTCGGAATATACATGATTTTCTCTAACTCTTCTTGTAATTAACTGTGTATATTGCGAACCGTAATCGATAATTAATATAACTTCTTGTTTACTCATCTTATAAAATGTTACTCCTTCGTTTCTAAATTCTGCTATTTAAAACAAAAACAAAACCCTAAATAAGGATTTTGTTTTCACATAATTAATTTACCGATTCTACGATTATTATTCGTTGTTCAAATAAAGGTATTGATATGGATCAACACAAATAATTACCCTATAAACAGTATTATTGTCCAACTAATTCTTTATAAGCTTCGCTGTCCAGTAAATCATTCAAGTCGTTAAGATCGCTAATTTCAACCTTAACCATCCATCCTTTTCCGTATGGATCTGAATTTACTAATTCCGGAGAATCGGATAATTCCGTATTTAATTCAACAACTTTAGCGTTACACGGTGCATAAAGGTCACTTACAGTTTTAACTGCTTCAATTGTACCGAATGATTCCCCTTTTTTTAATTCACTTAAATTGGGATCGATATCAACAAAAACAACATCACCAAGTTCGCCTTGTGCAAATTCCGTAATGCCAATAGTTCCAACATTTCCTTCTAACTGAATCCATTCATGATCTTTTGTGTATTTCAAATTTGCCGGGAAGTTCATTTTAACCTCAAGAAATAATTAAGTGAAACATCCTATTTTTTGATAGGACACAACATAAAAAATAATTTTAATTTTTATTTAAAGACAAATTTATCCAAAAACCCTGTATCAAAATTTCCGCTAACAAAACGTTCATCTTCTAAAACTTTTAAGTGAAATGGAATTGTTGTTTTTATTCCTTCAACTACAAATTCTTCCAGCGCCCTTCTACCTCTGGCAATAGCGTGTTCCCTATTTTCTCCCCAGACAACCAGTTTGGCAATTAAAGAATCATAGAAAGGTGGAATTGAATAAGAACCATAAATATGCGAATCTACTCTTACACCAAAACCGCCCGGGAAATGAACGGAATGAATTTTACCGGGAGAAGGCCTGAAATTAAATTCGGGATCTTCAGCATTAATTCTAAATTCCATTGCGTGCCCAACCGGCTTCTTAGGCAATGTTTCTACTTTTTTACCTGCAGCCACTAATATTTGCTGACGAACAAGATCAACACCATAAACCCACTCGGTAACTGGATGCTCGACCTGGATTCTAGTGTTCATTTCCATGAAGTAGAAATTTCTATGTTTATCTAAAAGAAATTCAATTGTTCCGGCACCTTCATAATTAACAGCTTTAGAACCAAGAATAGCTGCGTTACCCATCTTTTCTCTTAAATCCGGAGTCATTGCCGGTGAAGGTGATTCCTCAATTAATTTTTGATGTCGACGCTGTACGGAACAATCTCTCTCCCCATAATGAAAAACATTTCCGAACGTGTCGCCCAAAACTTGTATTTCAACGTGCCTGGGATTTTCTATAAACTTTTCAATATATACATCATCATTACTGAAAGCTGCGCCTGCTTCGTTACGGGCTGTTTGAAATGCTTTTTCAAAATCTTTCTTTTCCCAAACAATGCGCATTCCCTTACCACCGCCTCCGGCAGAAGCTTTAATGATTACCGGAAATCCAATTCCTTCGGCAATTTCAATTCCTTCTTTTATGTCACTTACAACTCCATCGCTACCGGGAACAACGGGAACACCGTTTTTTCTCATAGTATCTTTTGCAAATGATTTATCTCCCATTGCAGAAATCATTTCCGGATTTGGACCTATAAATTTAATATCCGATTCGGCACATATCTCAGAAAAGCTTGCATTTTCAGCTAAAAAACCATAACCGGGATGTATTGCATCCGCTCCGGTAATTTGAGCCGCAGAAATTAAGGAAGGAATTTTTAAATAGCTTTCTTTGCTAAAGGATGGACCAATACAAACAGCTTCGTCGGCAAAAGTAACATGAAGTGAATCTTTATCTGCTTCAGAATAAACAGCAACTGTTTTTATTCCTAACTCTCTGCAAGTACGAATAATTCTAAGCGCAATTTCGCCTCTATTAGCGATTAATATCTTATTAAACAATATCTCCTCAACTTCTATAAATAAGAATTAGCCTGTCGTATCAATTAAAAACAGCGGTTGGTTATATTCTACGGGTTTTCCGTTTTCAACAAGAGCTTTAACAATTTTACCGCTCACATCAGATTCTATTTCGTTCATTAGTTTCATTGCTTCTATAATGCAAAGAACGCTTCCCGGCGATATGGTGTCGCCTACTTGAACATAAGCGTCAGCATCGGGAGCAGGAGATCTATAAAATGTCCCTACTATCGGAGATTTAATTTCATGAATATTAGCTGACTCTGCTTTAACTGTTTTTTCATTTTCAGACGAAGACTGTGTTTGATTAGCTGTTTGAACAGGATCACTTGGCTGGCTTAATACAACAGCGGATTGTCCTTCGGTTTTGTAAGTCCTAACTTTTTTAGCAATTTTTACTTTTAATCCGTCTTCCTCAATTTCGAGGTCAGTCACTTCACTTGTATCAACAATTTTTACAAGTTTCTTAATAAGATTTAAATCCATTTAACCATCCTAAATTTAAGATTTTACTCGTTCTACGTATCCACCAATTCTGGTATCAACTTTAAGAACATCGTCTACATCAATAAAAAGCGGAACGTTAATGGTTGCGCCAGTTTCAAGTTTTGCAGGTTTAACCGCCCCGGTTGCCGTGTCGCCTCTAAATCCAGGCTCAGTTTCAACAACTTTAAGATTTACGAATATAGGTATTTCAACATTAATAATTTCATCGCCATTAGAAAGAATTTCGACTTCTTCACTTTCCTTTAAATATCCAACCGAATCACCAAAATAATCTACAGCAACATTTATTTGTTCAAACGTTTCGTTATCCATACAAACCAAAAAATCAGCGTCGCGATATAGATATTGATATTTCTTTCTTTCAACTCTAACTACTTCAACACTTTCTCCCGAACGAAAAGTATTATCTAAAACTTTACCGGTTCTTAAATTTTTAAGTGTACTTCTTACAAAAGCACCGCCTTTACCAGGTTTTACATGCTGGAATTCAGTAATTGTGTAAAGGTCATTTTTAAATTTAATTATTAAGCCGTTTCTAAAATCAGAAGTATCTGCCATAAGACCCAATATATATTGTTAATAAAAATAGAACAAAAAAATAGAGCTTTAGGGCTTGAAAGTCAAGAAATTAGTTGAAAATGATTAAATGGATTTGAGCATTTTTTTACCATTTTTAGCTAATTTATCTAATTTTTTATTAAAAAACGAGCAAAAATGATGTGATTTTGATTATGCTTATTTTAGTTTTACAAAGTAAAAAATTGACCCTATAAAAATGTTTACCCTAAATAACAATTTAAAACAAAAAAGCCGCGGATATTTCGCCACGGCTTTTTGAAATAATTATTTTAGAAAAATTACTTCAACAAGATCATTTTCATTGTTTTGGTAAAATTTCCAAATTTCAATTGATAGAAGTAAGTACCACTTGCAACCTTTGCTCCGGAGTTATTGGTACCATCCCAAACTACATGATGATTACCTTTCGCATAATCCTGGTTATCTATAAGCGTTTTAACTTCGCTGCCGTTTATATCATATACTTTGAAACTAATGTTCTTACTTATTGGCAAGAAGAAATTAATTGTAGTACTCGGATTAAACGGATTTGGATAATTTTGTTCAAGTTTATAATTTTCCGGGGTTACAAAAGTTAGCTCTTGAGATTTTATTCCTGTTGCTCCGCTTTGTTCAAGAATTCTACCATACCAAATATTTGGATTGGGGATTTTTCTTGTGGAATCTTCAATAAATTTACTTTGTGAACCATCATAATGTTTCCATGACAAACTAATACTATCAGTAAGTCCTTGATAAGGAGCTAAGATATCGGGTTTACCATCATTATTAAAGTCCATGTTTTCAGCAAAAACTTTTGAAACAAAAGGTTTATTAGCTGTTCTTATAGTATCCATAACTCCCATTGAGTCTCGATAAGCAATCGCGGAATATATATGTGACTCACCTGAATAGAGGATAGAAGATTTCCAGTTCTCCATTTTCATTTTATCGCCGCCTTTATAATCAAGTTCAATTACATCTGCAGGATATGAAGAACCAAAATAAAGTTCCTTTTTACCATCATTATTCATATCTGCCCAATCTCCGCCAAATAATACAGAGGCAAATCCGGAATTACCAGCAAGTTCCGTAGATGGAGAATTAGAAATTAAGGCACCGTTAGATGAATCAATTTTTGATAAATCTCCATTTTTAGGGTAACTAACGATATAAATTTGACCGTTATGTGGATCTGCAGATGAACTTGTAAAATAAACCGGTAAATAAACTTCATCAACACCATCATTATCAATATCTGTAGAAGTACCGCCCAACAAGGCAACTCCATCAACATCCATCAAGTTCAAATAAGCACCAGAAGCCTGATTAGTATCAGGAAGTGCAAAGGTCTTAACACCGGTTACTCTTACAGGAAATACATTTAAATGATTCCATGTATGAACAATTATATCTTTATTACCAGTACCATCGAACTGTCCGACAAAAGCTTGAATTGGTTGACCGCCGCCCAATTTTGCATTGAATGGAAGTTTATAATCTAATTCAAATGATGAAAATCCACTATCATCGGTATTATAATTACCTGAAGCACTAATAACTACAAGATATAGTCTGTCGGGTGCTGAGTTGTTATTCCAAACAGTTACTAGTTCTTGCTGACCATTTCCGTATAAATCGCCAACCCACATTGCTTCAATTCTATTTGCACCGGCACTATTTAACCCAGGACATGAAACATCATTGATTATCTGAGATGGTTGTGTACCAAAATTTCCACTACCCTTTACACCATCCCATTCGTAAACGTAAATACCGTTGTGAGTTGGGAAAAATATTTCTTGCCTACCATCTCCATCAAGGTCACCAACTCTTACACAACGTGGTGAATCTCCGCCGCCAATTGCGGCATCTTGTTCAGGTGATGACCAAACTAATTCAACTGAATCAGAACCAACAGATTCAAAAACATGAACTCGTCCACCACCGCTGTAATCAGTCATAATTAATTCAGGTCTTCCATCCCCATCAATATCGTTTGCAACCCAAGCACCTCTGGCTGCAGACCCAACATCTGTGTAAAGTGAAGTGTCATTAACAGTTTTAGACATTTTAGCTTTTAGAGTAACCTGAGCATTAACTACAATACTCAAGCTAAGTAAAAGAGAAATACATAATAGAATTTTCTTCATAACAGGCTCCTCATTATTTAGTGATCGTTGTTAGTTCCCCTTCAAACTTTCAATTTAATGCTACTAGATATTGATTAATATTTCTAGCTTCGGGCGAATTACCGTAATCTTTTTTAATCTTTGAAAAAATATCTTTTGCCATTTCGTTTTTATCAGCAGATAAATAATTGACACCGGCATTTAACAAATATTCAGAATTCTGTACATTATGTTCAGAAACTTTTGATGCCTTAACATATAAATCGGCAGCTTTTTCATAATCTTTTTTATCGGCATAATATCCTGCTTCACCGGCTAAAGCGGCTGCCCGGAACAATTTGTTACTTCCCGAATAATCTTCGTAATATTTTAATGCTTCGTCAAATTTTCCTAATCTATTATAAGAGTTAGCTAAATAAACTTTTGCATACTCACCGTTTTCGGTACTGCCGTAATCTTGAACAATTTTCTTTAAACCGACAAGTTCAGTCCCTTGTTTTCCTTCGATAGCTTCCAAATATGAACCGTTATCATAAAGGTCCATAACCTTAGCTAATTCAACACCTGCCGCTTTATTATTTTGTATTCTATGGTTTACGTAAAAAGCTGCTAAGCCGATAACAACAACAACAGCAGCTATATAAGTAAAAACTTTGGATCTGTTTTCTTCGAAGTATCCGTAAGCTTTATAATAGAAAGAAATCAGCTTGTCTTCTTTCATTTCTTTTCTGGATAGTTTTTTCTTCTTGGTGAGCATAAAGATTCCCTTAAAAATGATCTACTAAAAATTATGATTAACTCAATCTTAGTTAGTTTAAACTTTAAATTTAACACATAATAGAACAATGGTCAATTAAATAAAACTAACTTTGGGTAATTTTGAAATTTAAGTGACCGAAATTTTAACTCCAGATAGATTAGTATAGCTGTTTATTAAGTAATTCATGTTACGCAAAAAGGTCATTCTGAATGAAATGAAGAATCTCAAAGTAGTGATTTTTGCAAATTTAAGAGATATTTCATCCGGCGACTGCCGGATTCAATATGACCAAAACATTTATTTGCGTAACATGAGTAAGTAAATAACTAATTGGATTCTACATTAAAAAAAATTATTCACAAAAAAAACGTATAAAGTCACATCATGATTTTTTTTTCGTATAGGAATTAGAAAAGATGTATAAATATTTAAAAACTAAGCTTTTTTGATTTGGTGCGCCCAGAAGGACTTGAACCTTCAACCTTTGGAACCGGAATCCAACGTTCTATCCAGTTGAACTATGGGCGCAGCAATTTTTGAATTATTTTGAGTTTTACCACGTGAATCATAAAAGTCAAAAACCAAATAACAAATTGCAAATAAATTCTTAATTAATGAAATCCGAATATTGATGCTACAAAAATCTTAAGTGTCTTTCTCAAGTTTAAATTATTGCCAGGTGAATTTTTCTTAGATTGTTACTTTTAAGAAATTCTGTAATATTCATAATGTTATTTTTTTGAAAAGGTAATAACATGATCTTTAATAAACATTATACTTATTTTTAATTTACAGATTAGGTTGCATGAGTTAATGAAACCTGAACGATTAAATTTGCAATTGTTTCAAAAGATTATGTCAAATAAATTATAGCTAAAAATGAATTTTAATTTTTTAAGATTTTCGCCTATTAAGTCGATCATATTTTTTCTTGCGGTTTTATTTTTGTTTGGGTTCGATTCTTATTCGCAAATAAACAAAGCCAAAGATTTAATTCAATCAAATGATTCGGTAAAAATATGTTTTATTAGCGATACACAAGAACCAAATTTTTTCGAGAAACTTTTTCTAAAGTATAACCATAATCAATCAGCCCGCCAATTATTATTTGAAGGTATTTTAAATTATTCTCCGGATGCTGTTTCCCATTTAGGTGATATTGTAGAATGGGGTTTTAATAACGACAACTGGAAAACAATTGATGAATTTGTGGAAAAATTAGAGAAGCGGAGAATTCCGTTTTATCCAATTCCCGGAAATCATGAATATATAATTTTCGCAAAAGCCGGAATTAAGAATTTTGAAAAGCGTTATCCTTACGCTCCTATTTCAGGATATTATAAAAAGATAAATAATATTGTGGTTGTTTTATTTAATTCTAATTTCGATCAGTTTAATAAAGAAGAAAACGAAAAACATCTCGAATGGTATAAACAGACAATTTTTAAATTAGATGCAGATTCAACAGTTGATTTCATAATAGTTGGTTGCCATCACTCGCCATTCACCAACAGCAAAATTGTTTCCCCGAATAATATTGTCCAGGAAAATTATTTACCTGTATTTTATAAATCAAAAAAATGCCGATTATTTATAAGCGGACATGCGCATACTTATGAGCATTTTAGAATTCAAAATAAAGATTTTCTGGTCATCGGCGGAGGCGGTGGAATACAACAAACTCTTTTAACCGGAAAAGACGAGAAATACAAAGATTTATTTGATCAAAATTCAGAAACAAGGATGTTTCATTTTTTAGAATTAGTTGAGACTAATAATAAGATTGAGATTGTAGTGAGAATGGTTGATAAAAATTTTTCTAAGTTATACACTGCAGATAAACTGGAATTTGATTTGCATGATGGAAATTTTCTCCTCAGAAATTCTCTGGGTTCGAAATGAAATTCTTAATGAGTTATAAGTATCAGAAATTTATTTAGATAAAATTATAGACTAATCTATTACTCTGATATGATTGGAATAAATCCATGCCTTGTTGAAATAAGAGACTTCAACTCTATAAGCTCCCGGTTCATTAACATAAAAGTGGGCTCCATTGTCTTCAACCGAAGATATAACTTTCCCGTTTTTTATAAGTTTAATTTCCGCTTTCTCAACAGGAATCATTACGACAAATTTAATCTTCTTTGCGGAAATGCTGTCTCCCATATTATAAAATTTATTATCAGCCTCTGCATAAAATCTAAATCCTTTTGAATCAGCATGATAATCATTTGCAATAAAAGATCTGCCTTGTTTAAGAGCATCATAAACTTGTTCTTTTACTTTAAGTAGATTTTTTTCTTTTATATCATTTGTTATTAAATCATCAACCAGAATATGAGTTCTAATAGATTTGAACAAAACTTTATAAGGAAATATTTCGACTTCAAGAAATCCTAACAAATTATATTTATGAGCGTGTGCATCCACTCCGCCCATCGCTACAACTTTTCGCTTAAGATTTAGTTTATCCCAAACTTTTAATGTCTCTTCCGGAGGAGCTTCAATTGATCTTAAAGGATGTAAGAATGCTTGATATTTATTTTCCTCGGTTAAATTTTCCATCCATTCGGACATGTGATTCCAAATCTCAATTCCGTCAAAATCTTCGGAAGACCATTCCGTCCACGGATATGGCGGATGTTCTTTCATATGTGTTCGTTTTTCATGAGGATGAGCCAGGAAACCAAATCCGCCGGCTTTCTTAACTTTAGTAACGTATTCTTTAGCCGAAATTCTGGTAGAGAATGCTTTATCTATTCCAAAAGCAAGGTAATGATTTTTATTTTCTTTGTCGTTTATCTCGCAGCCTACAAGCAAAAGAGTATTGCCGTACCAGCCTTCAAAACCTTCATTCAAAGCTCTTAAAGTATTATGATCTGTAAGAGCAATAAAATCCAATCCGATTTCATCAGCAAAACCGGCTATTTCCTTCACAGTGCCGGAACCATCCGAAAAATTGGAATGCATATGTAATGCGCCTACTAATTCTATCATTTGGGTTCTCGTATTTGAATTAGTAAAGATAAAAAATATTTACTTATATAAGAAGGCGTTAAAAAAAGATTATATTAAATTAAATTATCCGGAAGGTTTTGAAAAGTATTTTTGCTAAAAACTAAATTAGCGGATTTTTGAAGGAACATTTATTAAAATTAACTCATTGGTCTTATTGTAAAAGTCTCTAATCATATGTATGCTTAACTATAGATAGCTTTATTATAGTTAGGATTTAACTACATAGGAGATAATTTGCACAATACATTCGAAGGGAAATTTTTAAATGTCCAATATTAATATCTTACAGATAGTCCTACCAAAACACGATTATAAGTTCTTTCATTTTCAAATGTAGCTTCATAACTCATACTCATGAAGAGAGAGTTAAACAACAAAGTTGAAAAGTCCAAAGAAACTATATCCTGTTTGATCGGTTGGGTGTTGTAATTGAACTTATAATAAGTCTGTTGATACTGAAGATTAATTGATGTTGAGCTTTGCCAGAAATTCTTCATCAAAGAAGCGCTGAATGTTGATCCATCGGTATAGCTGGTTAATAGTTTAGTGTAGGAAATTCTGGGTGAGATTAGAAGCCACGGAATCTGACTGTAAGTTATATATCCGCCAAAATTTCTTGAAGGTTTAATATCACTCTTTTGAAATCTGTAACCAGCATTTAAGCCGATAAATAATCTATCAACAGGTCTAATAAAAGTACTAAATCTTAGTCCTTGCCTGGTTTCGTTTTCATATAAACTATCAATAAAACTTTTGAACGTTTCATAATAGATTATATTTTTTCTGGCATCATAAGAAACTCCGAATGAAATAACTCTCGAAGGATAATATCTTGTAGATACATACAAACTAGTTAAGGAAAAATCGTTTTTATTAACACCTTTTTCTCTTTTATATAAATCTATTTCTGATGAAACAAATAAATTAAAATTACTCAGTATGTTATTGTTGTGCTGGAAGTATATAAACCGTCTATCAGTTTTAAGATCATTTGTTTGTTGAAATGCCGCAAACGTATTTTCCATACTTCCTTCACCAATACTATCAATGCGAGCTAAAAAAGCGCCATACTCAAAAAGCTTAATATTAAAACCCATGTTGGCAAAATCAGGTCTGGAGCCAACTATTAAACCGCCTGTAAAGTTTCCGAATGAATTCTCATATTGCAGCCCATCTATAGAATTCAAACTCGAAACCCATCTATTAAGATGGCGGCCAACCCATAAATTAGATTTTTTTGAGGTATGAATATTTAATGATAAATCATAAACTCTTAGACTCTGACTTAAATCTTTTCCATAATTTTGCCATTCATTTGCTTTATAGGCAAAAGTCATATAGTTGGAAAATTCAATACCCGAATTGAAAAGATTTTCATTATTGTACTGGAACGAGTATCTCCATCGCTGATAATCATATCTTTTATTTATATTAGTAAAATCAGTATAAGAATAAACTGATAATCTACCTTTATAAACTTTAGGTACTTTAGTTTCGGATTTATTTCCCTTTACAATATTTTTAGATGAGTTTATTAGAAGTGAATCGAGCTTAACCGAATCCTTTTGAACAACATTCACTTCCTCCGTTTTTTCAACTCCATCTAAAACAAAAGCAAACACTTTTTGTTTTAGCTCTAAGTTTGAATTGGATATTGGTTTTCCCGCACATGATTTTGAAGAAATATATTGAACAATAATTGCGGGTTGTAAATTGCTGTTTTTTTGTGCGAATAAAGTATCACCAACGATTATTCCTTCCGTACTTTCAAACTTGGTATAAACATTTTGCGCTGATATATATGTTACTTCGCCGCTCTTCTTTACAACCTTTTTACCTTGGCCATAAACACTAAATGAACAGACAAGTACAATAGAGAGAATTAGATGTAACATTGCATTTTTATGAAATCTTTTTTTCATCGTTAATTTTTTACTTAAGTTCATACTAACCACCCCTACCGTTGGGGTGACATCTATAGCATTCCGAGCTAACATATGAGTAATTTTTATTACCACTGTGTTTAGAATCCATGCGTGATTGCGAATGCTCATGACAAGTTAGACAAGTGAAAACTGTAAAATTTGTTGAGCTAGTATGGCACGTTGCACAAGTAGACCATGTCCCCCTATGATTGCCGGAATAAATCGGGAAGTATTTGCTATCATGATCAAAAGTTGCAGGCGTCCATGCACTTTGAGAATGGCATGATACACAGTCAGTTGGAAAAGCTGCTGCTTGATGATTAGGATTTGTTGTACCATCATAATTACTCTTATGGCAGCCATAACATGTATTTGGTGTTGTATTATAATTTCCGTTATGACACGAAGCGCAATTATTTTTTATGTTAACGTGCGCCCCCTGGAATTGAAAATATGTATCATGATTAGGAAATTGTGCCGGATTCCATCCGGGATCAGTAGTATGACAGGTTGAACAATCAGTAGATAAACCTAGTTTGGTATGACTAGGATTTGATGCATTCGTAAAATTACTTTGATGACAAGAATAACATTGTGTTGAAGTTCCGGCATAACCCGATTGATGACAACTAGCGCAAGTTGTAGTTGAATGAGCCCCCGTTAAAGGGAATCCGGTTGTCGCATGATCAAAATCAGCTCCATCCCATCCACTGGTTGAATGACACTGTGAACAGTCATGGGGAAAACTCTGAGCCATGTGGTCAGGGTCCTTTGCGTTATTATAATCATTTTGATGACAGGAGTAACAATCAGTATTTACATTTGTTGTTGTACCTTTATGACATGAAGCGCAATCAGTATTAATGTGTTGCCCGGTTAATGGGAAAGCTGTATTACTATGATTAAAACTAGACGGAATCCATGCATTCGAATTATGACATTGTTTACAATCGTGGCTAATACCAATTGTTGTATGATTTGGATTTGTTGTATTTGCAAATGAACTGGCATGGCAAGAATAACAATCAGTAGATGTATTAGTATATCCGGTTGAATGACATGATTGACATGAAACACTCGCGTGACCACCGGTTAAGGCAAAGCCTGTTGTAGCATGATCAAAACTTGCGCCGTCCCAACCACTCGTTGAATGACATTGTGAACAATCATGTGCAAAATTTTGGGCCGCGTGATTCGGATCTTTTGTATTGTTATAATCAGTTTGATGGCATGAATAACAATCTGCCGGAGTATTAGTATAACCACTTGAATGACATGAGTTACAACTTACACTTACATGCTGACCGGTAAGAGGAAAACCGGTTGTAGCATGATCAAACTTAGCTCCGTCCCAGCCATTTGTTGAATGGCACTGAGAGCAATCATGAGGATAGTTTTGCGCCAAATGATTAGGATCTTTCGCATTGTTATAATTATTTTGATGACATGAGTAACAATCGGGTGATGTATTATTGTAGCCACTTGAATGGCAAGAACTACAACTTACACTTACATGCTGTCCTGTAAGAGGGAAACCGGTTGTAGAGTGATCAAAGCTAGCACCATCCCAGCCATTTGTTGAATGACACTGTGAACAATCATGAGGAAAGTTCTGAGCCAAGTGATTCGGATCTTTCGCATTGTTATAATCATTTTGATGGCATGAATAGCAATCCGTGCTGACATTAGTGGTTGATCCTTTATGACAAGAAGCGCAATCGGTACTAACATGCTGACCGGTTAATGGAAAAGCTGTATTATTATGGCTAAAGCTTGATGGAATCCATGCGGTGGAATTATGACATTGAACGCAATCATGACTAATTCCTATTGAAGCATGATTAGGATTAGTGGTTCCGTTAAATGAATTGGCATGGCAAGAGAAACAATCAGGTGATGTATTTGTATAGCCTGTGGAATGACATGCAGTACAAGTTGCTACCGCGTGTTGCCCGGTTAGCGGAAATCCGGTTGTAGCATGATCAAATTTAGCTCCGTCCCAACCACTTGTGCTGTGGCATTGTGAACAATCATGTGGGAAATTCTGCGATAAATGATTCGGATCTTTTGTATTATTATAATCATTCTTATGGCACGAATAACAATCAGTTGGAGTATTTGTGTAACCGCTTGAATGACAAGAATTACAACTTACACTTACATGTTGGCCAGTTAATGGGAAACTTGTTGTTGAATGGTCAAACTTAGCTCCGTCCCATCCGCTTGTACTATGGCATTGTGAACAATCATGTGGGAAATTCTGCGATAAATGATTCGGATCTTTTGCACCATTATAATCTTTCTGGTGGCATGAATAACAATCCGCTGATGTATTATTGTAGCCGCTAGAATGACAAGAATTACAACTTACACTTACATGCTGGCCCGTTAACGGGAAACTTGTTGTTGAATGATCAAACTTAGCTCCGTCCCAACCGCTTGTACTATGGCATTGTGAACAATCATGTGGGAAATTCTGCGATAAATGATTCGGATCTTTTGCGCCATTATAATCTTTCTGATGGCACGAATAACAATCAGTAGAAGTATTTGTGTAACCTGATGTATGGCATGAACTACAAGAAACATTAACATGTCTTCCGGTTAATGGAAATTGAGTTGTATTGTGATCAAATTTTGCGTTTAAAAATGTATTTATATTGTGACAACTTGAGCAATCAGTAGAGAACCCTGCCTTTAAATGATTTGGATCTGTTGTTGCATCATAATCTTTTTTATGGCAAGAATAACAATCGGTTGATAAGCCCTTAAAATTACTTCCTTGAGTATGACAGCTAAAACAGCTATTTAATTTATGTCCACCAACCAGAGGGAAAAAGTCATGCTGAAAATTTGCTGACGCCCATTCAAAAGAAGAAATACTATGACATTGTTCGCAATTAGTTGAAAATCCTGATTGAACATGATTTGGTGCAGTAGTAGAATAATATTGTTGTTTGTGGCAATCGAAACAAGTTACACCTTGAGGAGAAAAATCTAACTTGCTATATCCAGCATGGCATTGAGCGCAATCTAAAGCACGATGAGCACCGACTAGTGGAAATCTACTCATACTATGAACTTCGCTGATGTTCTGAACGATCCATGTTTTGGGAGTATGACATCTTGCACAATCCAAACCGACAGTTCCTTGATGAATATCTTTATGACATTGGAAACAACTGGTTTTCGCTTGACTAAAAACCAAACTTGTATGACAAGATTTGCAATCAACGGTTTTATGCCCACCAATTAATTTAAAATCTGTATTATCATGATTGAATGAAATTTTGTCCGGTATTACCTTCCATGTTGTAGCCTCATGACATGATGAACAATCCATACCTTTAATGCTCTCCTTATGCGGAGATTGTGCAAAAGTTTGTACGGAAACAAAAAATACTACTAAGAGGAATGACACGATGCGCATTTAAAGTCTTTCAATTTAAATTGTATAAATCTATTCGATCCCTCAATAACTTGAGAATGACATTTTGAACAAGCTAAATTTTGATGAGCACCTTTTAATGAAAATTGCGTTTTCTCGTGATCAAATTTTACCGGGTTCCAATTTTCCGAATTATGACATTGTGAACAATCTGTTTTTCCATTTTTATCAAACTGACCGAAGTGAACATCTTTATGACAAGTTTGACAATCAGAATTTAATGAAGCGAATTTGAATACTATTTTATTTGCATCTTTTTCCATGTGGCATTTACCGCAGGTAACTGATTTATGTTTTCCAAGTAAAGCAAATTTTGTTTTATCATGATCAAACTTTATAGTCTCCCAATCTTCCGTTGAATGACATGATTGACAATTATCGTCAGCCATAAACTCAGTTTTAATTTCATTTCCGTGAACATTTTTATGACAATCAATACACTTTCCGGATAAAGTTGTAAACAATAAATCTTTACCTTTTAGATGACAACTTTTACAGGGCACTGCCAAATGCGCTCCTGTTAATTTAAACACTGATTTATTGTGTAATTCCAGAGTAAAAGTTGAAGGTGAAAATCCTTGAACATTATGACAACTTGAGCAATCAGTAATAACATTGTTGTTGGTAAACTGTCCTTTATGGTAATCTTCATGACAATCAATACATTTTTGAAATTTTATTTTTTTTGTTATTCCCTGTTTGTGACATTTATTGCAAGAAACTGTCTTATGTTTTCCGAGTAGGGGGAACTTTGTTTTGTCATGATCAAATGATCCTCTCTTTATTGTTTTAAATGATGAAGTAACATGACAACTTTTACAATCAGCTCCGAATTTACCCTTGTGAATATCCTGATGACATGGTGTGCAATTAGCAAATTGAACAACCTTGAAATTCTGAAAATCTTTACCGTTCTTCTTTCCTTTTACGTGGCATTTAATACAATCAACAGTTTCATGAGCGCCTGTTAAAACAAATTTGGTTTTGCTATGATCAAATTTTTCTGCTTTCTTAAATTGTACTGTTGTATGACAACTGGCGCAATCATTTCCAAGTGTTTTTTGATGCACGTCTTCATGACAAGAAACGCAATTTGTAGATAAACCTATAAAAGTATTTTTTCTTCTTAATTTTGGATTACTGATGAATTTATTTTTATGACAATCTTTGCATTTAATTTCTGCGTGTTTCCCGGTTAGTTGGAAAGTAGTTTTGGAATGGTCAAATTTATCGGGATCGAAATTCACAATTCGGAATTTTCTTCCATTATGTTCGCTGTGACATTTCCAGCAAACATTACCTTTAACATCACTGCTAGAGTGAAAACCCAAATTTTTGTCGATTAAATTTTTAATCTCAGTGTGGCAGTTGAGACATTTTTGGTTTGTTAACTTTTTGCCTAATTCATGACATTTAGTACAATTACTTATGCCTTCAAATTTAGCGTGTGCTAAAGTTAGGTCTCCCGGAGAAATCTGAGAATATGTATTAAAAGTAGCAAGGCAAACTATGCCGGCAACGACAAAAAGAATTTTAGATAAGTTTAGCATTGCCCCCTAAATTGTTAACCATTCGTGCTCCAACGTTTATGCCCGTTAAATGATACAGCACAAAAATAGTACCAAAATTTAATACTAATTATTATTTATGTTTAAGAATTGACTCCCCAAATTTTTTGGTAATTTTTACTCCCACCTTTTCTAGAAAATCGGTAGGAAGGATTCCACCAGCAAATATGTAAACTAGATCATTATCAAACTCTTTTACAGAATTATCGGATAATTTTAATCTCACTTTATCATCTAAAATTTCATTTACATTAGAATTAAAAACTACTTTCAGTTTTCTATTTTCAATTGCATAATTAATTCTTTCAAAATTTTTAGCTTTTAATCTGGAAAAAGATTCGCTCCTGTACGAAATAATTACATTATTATTTTCTTCGACAAGAAGTAATGCGGATTCAATTGCAGAATCTCCGCCGCCAACAATTAAAACATTTTGATCATGAATTAATTCGGGTTCAAGTAATCTATAAAAAACTTTTTCTTTTTGCTCGCCGGGTACGCCAAGTTTTCTAGGTGTTCCTCTTCTTCCGATTGCAAGAATAACTCCACTTGATGTATAATCTCCGTTATTAGTTTTGACATGGAAATAATCATCAATTTTTTCAATCGATTCTACTTTCTCTTGTTCTTGAATTGAAATATTATTTTTATCGAGCACTGTTTTCCAGATTTCCAAAAGCTCCGATTTTGATGTTTCAAACAATTTGAGTTTTCCATGCAAAGGTAAATTCATTGGAGCGGTCATCACCACTTTAGCTCGCGGAAAATTAAAAACAGTACCGCCAAGAGTATCTTGTTCTAACGTTAAAAACTTTAAATTATCTTTTGCGGCAGCCAATGAAGCTGAGATTCCCGCGGGACCGGCGCCAACAATTATTAAATCATATTTTGCACTTTTAGATTTTTTAATTTTCCTTTTGAAATTTTCGACGGCTTGTTTTCCTTGTTCAACAGCATTTTTAATTAAGCCCATTCCGCCGAGCTCTCCTGCAATAAATAACCCCGGAAGATTTGTTTCAAATTCTGTGGAAAGATGTGGAAGTTCAACACCGCGTTTTTCCGTTCCTATACAAAGTGTAATTGCACCTAACGGACAAGCATGAAAACAAGCGCCGTGTCCAACACATCTAGAAGCGTTGATTACACTTGCATGCCCGTCTTTTATTCCAAGTATATCATGCTCAGGACAAGCAGCGACACAAGCACCGCTTCCAATACAAGTATCAACGTTTACAACAGGATGCAAAGAAACAGGCTCATGGAAACCCATTTCAATAGCTCTTTCAATTTTTGCAGAAGTAGTTTCGCTGTCGTTTTTATTCTTTCTAAGATAAACTATTAGAACTACCGCAGCGATAAATAGAATTCCGCCGTAAGCGATGAGATTTTCTACTATTATTTCCATAATTCCCTAAATATTAACAAACTATTATAGGGTTAAACAATTTTACAAAGAGAAAATAACTGGAAGTAAAATATATGAGGATAAATTATTTCTAACCCGCTAAGAAATAATTCTGGTATCTAAATGAAGTTATAATTTAAGCTCAAGTGTTGTAAAGACTCTTAAGCTTATTATCTGCTAAAAAAACTAAAGACTAATTTTGATGTCTTTTAAAATTATAATTGTTGTAAAGATGATTGAGCCAATTTTGCAACCTGATTATTTGGATTATCTTTAATTAGCTTAGTCCAAATATCTTTAGCTTTTTGTTTATTGCCTTTTGTTGCAGCAATAGCGCCTAAGTTATATAATGCTTGAGCGTTCTTTTTATCACGACTTAAAATTTGATTTACGTATTTTTCCGCACTGTCATAATCATGCTTCAAATAATATACATAAGAAATGGAGAAAAGAATATCCAGTCTTTTAGGGTCTATTTTCAAAATCTTTTTATAATAAGTAATAGCTTCATCTTGTTTATGAGCGGCAGCAATAAAATCAGCATATTTTCTCATTTTTAAAGTATCGGGCGGAGTTGCATCAGCATCTTTTTTAAGCATTTCCATTTCATGCTTAACTTGTTCACTTACATTAGAACTAGATGGAGCCTGTTCGTTAATACCGCCAAGACCTTTATGAATATCATCTTTTGGCATTTCTTTATTGGCAATATCTGCCGGTGCGTTATTAACTTGTGGAGTATTATCCTGCTGAATCAGAATAAATAGAATAACTGCTATAGCAATAAAAACAGTTCCGTAAATGTATAATGGTTTAATTTTCATTTTAGGCTCCTAAAATATCCATTTGTATCCAAAGGCAATTGTAACTGCAATGTGAATTATCATAATGATAAACATTGTTAGCGCAAACGGTAAATGTACAATATGCCAATATTTAAATAATTTTTGCATCGTTTGCAGTAAACCAATTCTTCGTGAAATAACTAATTTAGCTTTAGCGGTTTTTATTATCTCTTTTCGTTCTGATTTAGTTATATGTAGAGTTTTAAGTTCCGCTTTCAGATTTGATAGTACAGATTTTATACCAAAGTAGTCTTTTATTAAAAAACCAATACTTTTGCCAAGTTTAATCCGTTTATATTTAACAAAAGTTGTGTATTTTTCTAATTGTGAAATTATTTTCTCATTTATGGCAAAATCATTAACTAGTTTATCGGTAAGCTGCTGATTCATATCGTTAAGTTCATTTAAACCAATAACTTGCCCTTGAATTGTATGCGGAATCTGTACGTAAAGAAATCTTCCGATTACACCACTTAACACTACTGCAGTCATACTCCAAAAGCTAACGGCAACAATTCCTCCAAATTTAAAAGCAGTATGAAAAAGTACGAAAATCGGTCCCAGCGTACAAAGAAAGATGTGTAATTCTAACCAGTTTTTTAGGTAACCAAAGTGGAAAAATTTTCTTACTCTCTTCCTTAACATGTAAACTGCAACTCCAACAATCATCATCAAACTGCCGATTATGCCTAAACCATGGCCTATTAAACCACTTGGGCGCAACATATGATGCTGGGCTAAAAAAAATCTTTCTTCCAGCGGAGTTGAGTAATAATGGTAGCCGTTTATCGCTAGGATTACTGTTGATGCAATTCCAACAAAAAGGAAGGCTCCTATATAGAGTTTATGTAACGTTTTGTTCATTCAAAAAGGAAATTTCAAAACAATAAAAATCTCACATGAATTAAATTAGAGCAAAGGAGAGCAGCAAATTAAATTAATGCGGTTAATAAAATATTAACCGCACTATTTATCTATAGCTAATTTTGTACCAACTGGTAGAGAGTGGTGTACTTAGTTGTATTGTCTACTGTAAGATCACTAAGCTTAGTAATCAAAATGTTAATTCTCTCATTCTGATTATCATCAAATTCTTCATAAGCTTCTTCACTTGAGAAAGTATAAACTTCTTGAAAATGTGGGGATTTTCCTTTCGCTTCAAAAACTTCATAGCTTTCTAAACCATCTGCTTTTAAAAGACTTTTTAACTCTTTTACAACAGAGAGATATTCATCTTTTTTATCTGCTTTTAATTCGTACTGAATTGTAAAAACTACCTTTGACATTTGTACTCCGGATATTTATAAAAACTTATTTAGATCAAATTCGCCGTTAAAAATAATTTCGGCAGGACCCGTTAACGACAAATTTTTGATTTGATTTCCTTCTTCCGTAAAATCAACAATCAACTCACAGCCGCCTTTTGTAATTAATTTAACAGGCGGTTTTAGATTATAATTATAGTAACTAACCAAAGCTGCGGCTGTAGAACCTGTTCCACAAGCTAAGGTTTCATCTTCAACTCCCCTTTCGTATGTGCGAATGTAAACCTTGTTATTTTCTATTTTTATAAAGTTCACATTTGTTCCTAAAGGCGAAAATTCTTCGTGGTAACGAACTTTTTTACCTAATTCGAATACGGGAAAATCATCAATATTTTCAAAATGCGATTCTACTTCAACATTACTTTTGAGAACATCTTCAACTCTTGCTACCACGTGTGGCGATCCTGTATTTATAAAATCTGCCTTGCTGATTCCACAATCTTTTAAGGAAAAACCTTTTTTATAATCCTTTGGTGAATTAAAGTTAAACTTAACATTTTCCGGATTAAGAACTTCACCTTTATATTTTTCCCCGTTCGATAAAAAGACAGCTTTTCCGTTAGACAATCTACCAGAAAATTCCGCAAATCTTATAGCACATCTTGCGCCGTTTCCGCAAAGACTTCCGGTTGAACCATCGGCGTTAAAATATTCCATTTCAAAATTGTAATCATTTGAATCGGATATTGTTATTAAACCATCCGCGCCAATACCAAAGCGGCGATCACAAAGATTTTTAATCAAACCGGGATTAAGAGCTAATGCTTTGTTATTTTTTCTATCAATAACAACAAAATCATTTCCCGCACCGCTCATCTTATAAAAAGAAAATTTTTCCATTTCACATGCAATTTAGATTAATAAGTATTCCTTTTCAATAAAAATATTGGTGTTTATAGCCTATTTATAAATAATTAATACAATTGTGAATTCCGATAAAATTTGCTTCTTGCTAAACATCGATTTTTTGTATAAATTTTACCAACATTAAGTTTAGGGGAACTTAAATGCACATATCTCAACAAATATTACTTTTAAAGCAGCTTCCGGGAATCAATTTATTTATTCATTGCGTTATTCTTCGCTATTAAAATGTGATATTTTAAGCTCCTCAGTTTGAAAATTAAAAGTAGGAGGAGGACAAAAATGAAAAGGTTACTACTTTTCTCACTTTTTTTCACTTTCCTGGCATCTTATAAAATTGTATTCCCGCAAATAACTTTAAACCAAGTATTGGATTATCAATTCGACGCTATGAAACAGGATAAATTCAATAAATTAAAAACAATAACAATTATTTACGATGTTGTTAAGAATAATAAAAATGGAACTTTAAAAATGATCTTTAAACGAAACGATAAACTTAGAATTGAAGAGGTTTTTAATAATGTTAAAACTGTTAAAGCCTATAACGGATTAGCCGGCTGGGAGCAATTGACTGATACTAGTAAACCTAGATTATTAGAAGGTAAGCAATTGGAAGAGATAAAGTTTATGGCTGATTTAGATGGTTATTTCTTTTGCTGGCGTGAAAAGAATCATGAATTAAAATTAATCGGAAAAGAAAAATTAAACGGCGAGAATGTATTTAAAATTTTATGTATTAAGAAAAACGGTGACAACGCAGATCTTTATCTAAATACTAAAACTTTCCTATTAACAAAAGCAGTTCAGCATATAAATATGAACGGCAAAATTGTAACTAACGAAACAAATTATGAAAAATATAGAAAAGTTAACGGGATCCCGTTCCCATACCAGTTATCATTAATTAATAATGGTGTAATTGAGAACCAAAAAGTAAAATCAATTACTTTAGATGAAAAGATCCCGGATTCCATTTTTAATATGCCGTAATAAGTTTAGAAAGCTCGTCAAACTAAATATTTAGCATTGCACCAATCTTAATACTGGAACTGGTTAAATCTACTCTAGTTCTATGTGAATCTATTTGAGTTATTTGATATGGTTCAGTATCACTAACATAAGTAAAATTGGTTACAGTGGAGGAAACACTTTTACTTACTAATCCGACCGAATATTCCACATCAAGGCTCAGGTGTTTTAAAGCTTTCCATTCAATTCCAATAGTGAAACGACCTCCCAAACCCCATAATCGGCTAGATATATCAGATTTCTCATCGCTATAATCATTTATAGCATATTTAGTTCTTCGAAAAATTTGTTCCGGATATTCATGAATTAATGTGGGACCTAGCGCAAGATATAAATTATAGTATTTTTCGTTTTTTATATTATAAACTAAATCTGTGGTAATTTCCCATCCATTCGCGTTGTCTTGGATTTCATTTATGATAACTTCCCTGTGCGAATTATTTAAATTTTGGACATTATAGTTAGGTATAAAATTATTTTTAAAGACTCCGTAAAAAGTTACATAAGCTCTTAAAGAATAATTTTTATTTAATCGCTTCATAACAGTAAAATCAATTCCTTGTGCATTCTGCAAAATCGATGCAGTCGCAACGTCAATTTTTATCGAATAGTCGCTATCGGTAGTTTCAATTTGATTGTTACTAGTTTGTGCTTTAGAAATTATTGAGAAGAGTAAAACCGTGAAGAGAACAACTTGCAGTCTAAATGCTTTCGATGAAGAATACATTATATCACCCCCGATATTTATTTATGTATAAATGTTTTAATTAAAACATTGTAGCAAGTTGTGCGTTTCCTCCTTGATTATGTTCTTAAATACTTTGTAAACTACATAGTCAAATATTTTATATAATTCTAAGTAAATTATAAGATAAAAGCAATATAAATAGCTATATCTAAATGAGTTAATTAAATGAATGCATTAAATGATAAAAATAAGCCAGAACAATCAACTCTTTTAGTAAAAAACATGGTGTGCAATCGATGTATAAAAGTGGTTCGAGAAGAATTGGAAAACTTGGGTTTAGATGTCAGAAACGTTACACTTGGTGAAGTTGTTCTCTCCGGATTACCAAATAAATTACCGATTGATAAAATATCTAAAGTACTAGAAGAAAATGGTTTTGAATTAATTGAAGATAAAAAAGCAAAAATAATTGAGCAGATTAAACTGGAAGTTATAAAAGCAATTTATACTGCTTCAGAAAATATTCCCTTTGAAATAAATTATTCGGAGTTACTCGCGGATAAACTCGGTTACGAATATCATTATCTAAGCACTTTATTTTCTTCAGTCGAAAACATTACTATTGAGCAATACATAATTCTTCAAAAAATTGAACGAGCTAAAGAACTCTTAAAATATGGCGAACTAACACTTAGCGAAATTGCATACAAGCTCAATTATAGCAGTGTTCAACATTTGTCAAATCAATTCAAAAAGATTACCGGGCTCACTGCCAGCCAGTTTAAGAATATGACAGAAAACATCAGAAAACCTATCGATCACCTTAAATAAACCGAGACAACTAGCTTTTTCTTAAAATCCTATACATTTTTCTAAAAAATGTGTAACACTCGCCGTGCATTAAAGCTATTATATTTAATTAGAACTTAAAAATATTTTATCATAAAAATTAAAAGGATTAAAAATGAAAACTGCAGAGTTAAAAATCGACGGCATGTCTTGTAATCATTGCGTTATGGCTGTAAAAAAAGAATTAAGCAAATTGGAAAATGTAAATGTTGAAGATGTTCAAATAGGAAGCGCTAAAGTAGAATATGATGATACAAAAGTGAACGAAAATACTTTGGAAGCCGCAATTGAAGAAGCAGGTTACAAAGTAATAAAATAATTTATAATAATATTTTACAATTAAAAAAGATGTTACGATGGAAACGAAAGAAATAAAAACATTAACACTCCCTGTTGAAGGAATGACATGTGCAAGTTGTGTAGCGCGAGTTGAAAAAGCATTGAAGAAAGTCGATGGAATTGGAGATGTGAATGTAAACTTCGCAACTGAGAAAGTCACACTTTCCTTTGATGAAAGTAAAACTGATGTTGAAAAATTTAAACAGGTTGTTGAGGATGCCGGATATATATTGAAAGCTCAAGAGACTAATGAAAAAACAGATTCCGGTACCAATGAAGTTTCTGAAGTGCATGAAGAAAATTTAGAGGATAAAAAATCTTATCGACAGCTAAAATCTGAATTTATTTTTGCAGCAGTTATGACTGTTCCGATTATGTTGATTAGTATGTTTAATATGACAAATTGGTTTCAAAACTGGCTGCCAATTCCAATTGAGTATGTGGATAGAATTTTATTCTTGGCAACAACTTTGGTAGTTTTTATATCAGGAAAGAGATTCTTCTCAATCTCATGGAAACTATTAAAGCATTTTTCCGCAGATATGAACACTCTGGTCGCTGTCGGCACAGGCACAGCATACGTTTATAGTACGATAGCGGTACTTTTCCCTAAGCTGCTGGGAATTTCTAATGTAAGTTCTCATATCTATTTTGATACGGCAACAACCATTATCGCTTTAATTTTGATGGGAAGATTGCTCGAAGCAAGGGCAAAAGATAAAACATCAACTGCAATAAAAAAGTTAATTGGATTGCAGCCGAAAACTGCTCGAGTTATAAGAAATGGAAACACAAACGACATTCCAATAAGCGAAGTTATATTGAATGATATAATTGTTGTTCGCCCGGGAGAAAAAATTCCGGTTGATGGAATAATTACAAAAGGATCAACTAATATAGATGAATCAATGGTAACAGGCGAAAGTATTCCTGTTGAAAGAACAGTTGACCACAAAGTAATTGGCGGAACATTCAATAAAAACGGAAGCATCGAATTTAAAGCCACGGCTATTGGAAAAGACACGGTAATATCGCAAATCATTAAATTAGTTGAGCAAGCACAAGGTTCTAAAGCGCCTATTCAAAATTTAGCCGATAAAATTGCAAGCGTTTTTGTTCCGGTAGTAATAGGTATTGCATTAGTTACTTTTGTAATCTGGTACTTTTTTGTTGGTACCGTTTTTACCGCAGCTATGATTAATTTTATTGCGGTAATGGTAATTGCATGTCCTTGTGCATTAGGATTAGCAACTCCAACGGCTATAATGGTTGGAACCGGTTTAGGTGCTAACAACGGAATTTTAATTAAAAATGCTGAAAGCCTGGAAAGAGCACATAAAATTGATACCGTAATTCTAGACAAAACCGGAACGATAACTTTAGGTAAACCTTCGGTTACAGATATAAAATCCTTTAACGGGTATGAGGAAACAAAATTGCTTCAACGAGTCGCGTCACTTGAAAATGTATCGGAGCATCCGCTTGGACAAGCAATTGTTGAAAAAGCGAAGGACGGTAAAATATCCTTAAGCGATGTTGAAGGTTTTAACTCAGTTACGGGATTAGGATTAACCGGAGTTGTAGAAGGCGATGCGCTTGCGGTGGGTAATTTGAAAATGATGAGAGAATATTCAGTCAGTACAAAGGAAGCTGAAATAATTTCTGATGAATTATCCTCTGAAGGAAAAACACCGATATTTATTTCTGTAAATGGTGAACTTTGCGGAGTTATTGCGGTAGCAGATACTATTCATGAAAAATCGAAAGAAGCGATAAGTAAGCTAAAAAAGAGCGGTATTACAGTAGTTATGATTACGGGTGATAATGCTAATACTGCAAACGCAATTGCTAAACAAATAGGGATAGATCAAGTTATTTCCGAAGTATTGCCACAAGATAAAGCCGCGAATGTAAAAAGACTCCAAGATGAAGGTAAGATAGTTGCGATGGTTGGAGACGGAATAAATGATTCACCTGCACTAGCACAAGCAGATGTGGGGATTGCAATCGGAACCGGAACGGACATTGCGATTGAAACTGCCGACGTTACATTAATAAGCGGCGATCTTAACGGAGTAGTAAATGCAATTAAGCTTTCACATAAAACTATCGGCACTATAAAACAAAATTTGTTTTGGGCTTTTATTTATAATTTAATTGGTATCCCGATTGCAGCATTAGGTTTACTAAATCCAATGTATGCCGCAGCAGCGATGGCGATGAGCTCAGTTAGTGTTGTATCAAATTCACTAAGATTGAAAGCAGCAAAATTGAAATAATTATTAATGTTGAGCCATTTATCAAAAAAAATAAACTCTGTGGTTCATTGTAACTAAGGGAAATGAATACGATGGGGCTCGTGATGGGATCACAATGTTCCACAGAGAATTTATTTTAACTATTTAAGTAATGATTTCTTTCCTTTAAAGACCTTTTCCCATGTTTTATTTTTATTTCCGTCAAAGTAACTTTCCGAATTTAAGTTTGAATGAAGTAACATCAAATTTGAATTCTGAAATGCACTGATATTAATTTCTCCGGATGGAGATTTCGTTTCAATTGAAATTGAATAAACCGGTTTTGTCAAAATACTTTGATCAAAATCGTCTACGAAATTTGTACTCGAAAAATGCGATAACGAACTTAGATAATTCATTACTTTGGTTGAGTCAGCCAGTTTACCGCCAATCATCCATTTACCATTTGTTTTCTCAAGAACAAAAGAAGAATCAGATGGGTAATTGAAGGATAATTTAGTCCATGCGGAATGATCAGAATTAATTAAATAATTATCGCGGAAGAAATTTTGATTATGATCAAAAGTAAAACTTAGCATACCATTAACTTCGTATACGTTATCATCATCAGCAACACGTACAAAAGTAGACATGTTCCTTGGTTTGCTAAATGAGAATTTACCAATAGTAAGATCAAGAGTTTGATCACTTCCTTGATAAACTTTCACTTCAATACCGGTACTGTCAACTTTATATTCTTTCCATTTGCTCTTTACTTTGCGCAGCAACGCTTTCAGGAGTTACTCTCAGGAGGTTTTCCATTAAACTTTTTATCTTAATTTCAGGTACCGTAGCTGTTCTGTTATTAGGTAAATCAACCTTCCAATTTTTACCGGATTTGTACAAACGAACTTCTTTATGTTTTGTTGCTTTTGGATAAATTTGGATTTCCGTCACTTTAGAAGTATCTATTGTTACAAGATCTTTTCTAAAAGTTCGTTCACCATGATTTGAGTCCACAAAAAAGTAGAGAACAACAATAACGGCAAGTACTCCGAAAATAGCCAATAACGATTTAGTAGAAAGTTTATCCAGCATAATCTTCACTCATCCATTTGTTTCTTTGTCTTCTTCTAATTCTGTACCTTATTACTCCGTAAAGTATGATGAGTAAAATTGGTAATAGAAAATTCAAATATTTAATCAAAGTTTTGGTGGAACTCTCCAAATCAGCATTAAGCGGACGTGAAGTAATCCCTTTGGTTCTTAATGAAATTAAACCTGTATCATCAGACAACCAGTCGATGGAATTAGCCATAAGACTAACATTATCCGCCTCAAGTTTACGCGCCGACTTTCCCGATCCGTTTTCAACGAAATCACCATCACCAAAGACAACTAATTTAGAATAGGTATTTCCGTTAAATTTACCATCGACCGCAACACCAACCGGAACGGATGATAAAGGATAATCGCTGTCATTCCATTGCTTGGAAATATCAAAATTAATCGGCGGTTTCTTTAACCCTGTCTTTGAAGAAGTAACGGCCAAATTAACAACATGAAGCGAGCTGTCTTTTTCCATTACTTTAATAGGGCTAGCAAATGGTAATATTACAGATTCTAACCCTTTTGTAATAGGATGATCTGCGAAATGTGTAATCACCGGCAAGTAAGGAAATTTAACAGGAGTATTCATTACAAACATGCCTTGCTGCTGTCTCACCATTACGTTTCCACAATTTTGATCAACTATAAATTGGTCTTGAACATCAATTCCCTTTTTATTTAACCAAGTGGATAACCCGGTATAAACAGAAGAACCTGAGGCATTTTGTAAATTACCGCTAACACGATTTAGAGCAACCAAAACCCTTCCACCGTTAGATAAAAATTTATCTATCTTATTAATTTCCAAAGGAGGTAAAGTATCTTTAGGAGCAATTACCGCAATAGTCTTTATATCCGGAGGAATATTGGTTGTATCATTTAAGTTTAATGATTGAACATCGTACATTATTGATAATTGTTCTTGCAATTGCTGCATAGATGATAAAGGTGTTTCGCCGTTTCCAGATAGAAAAGCAATCTTTGTTTTATGCTTTAATGAAAGTTTCTTTAAGGTAGAAGATAAAGCATATTCCATTGCGGCTCCGGGCTGAATAAACGGAATAACATCTTTTTTACCTCCGTACTTTAAAACGGCTCCCATATATGCTCGCTGCTGTTTCATTTGATCGCGTTCTCTAACATTAATCATGATCGGTCTGATACCTGCTCTTTGGGCATCCATTTCGGTTTGCTGATCTTTATTCGGATCAACAAAATTGTAAAGTATTTTTCCTCCGGAAGAGTTATTATACTCAATTAACATATCTTTAAAATCTGCCCGAACTTGAGCAATATTCGGCGGAAGATTCTGTGAGAAATAAGCCGTAATGGTAACCGGGCCGTTAAGATTATTGAGTATGTTTTCTGTTGCGTCGCTTAATGTAAATTCTTTATCGGCTGTGAAATCAAGCCTAACAAAGAATTTGGAAGCCAGTAAATTCACCAGCAATAAAATTGCGAAGATCAACAGAACAGATGTGATAATTTTTTTCTTGGTCAACATATTACTTTATTCTACAATATTTCTTTTTGATAATGAGGTTTCAGCTAAAATTAATCCGAAAAATGAGATACTAAGAAAATAGATTAGGTCTTTTGTATCAACTACACCGCGTGAAATTGAATCGTAATGAGTAGACATACTTAGATAATTAAACACTTCGCCTAAAACACCGGTAAAGTTATTAGACAAAACATTAAATATTATTAGAAAGAAAACACCGACAACTAATGAAACTAAGAATGCTACAATTTGATTATTGGTAATACTACTGGCAAACAAACCAATACTAATATAAACCATGCTCATCAGAACCAATCCCAAATATCCGCAAATAACCGCACCCTGATCGATAGGACCAAGCGCCCAAACACTTATATAGTATGGAAGTGTTAGTAACAGAGCTATAATAATTAGCATTAAACATGCTAAAAATTTCCCGAGCAGCACTTGCCAATCGGTTACGGCTTTTGTTAAAAGTAATTCTATAGTTCCGGATTTATTTTCTTCAGCGAGCATTTTCATTGTGAGTGCAGGAGTGAAGAAAAATAATGTCCAGTAAGCAACAGAAAAAAATGGCTGCAACGTTGCTTGTCCCACAAAGAAAATATCCGAACCAAAAAGCCATGTAAAGAATCCGCTGAGGCCGAGAAAAATTGCCAGCAGAATATATGCGGTTAGTGAATCAAAAAATGTTTTAAGTTCTCTAGTTGCTAAAATCCAAATTTTATTCATTTTATTAATCTGTAGTTAATTCTCTGAAAATATCTTCAAGTTTAGTTTCTATCGTAGTTAATTCTGTTAAAGTCCAATTATTTTGGACACACAATTGAAACACAGGTTTTTTAGAAGAGAGTCCGTTTTTGCTCTGTAAAACAAATGTGTCTAAAGTATTTGTTACCGGATCAACCATACTAATAGATTCCAATTGCTGAAGTTTTGCAGCAACTTCATCTCTATTAGCAGCATCCATAATCTGAACTCTAAGAACTTCTTCGCCCTGTGCTTTTTTACGAAGCGTGTTTGGAGTTCCATCTGCAACAATTTTTCCTTTATTAATAATAAGAATCCTATCGCAAGTTGCTTCAACTTCAGGAAGAATATGAGTACTTAGAATAACTGTTTTTTCTTTTCCTAAGTCTCTAATAAGTTTTCTAATTTCTATAATTTGATTTGGATCTAAACCGGTTGTTGGTTCATCGAGTATTAATATCTCAGGATCGTGAATCATTGCTTGTGCCAAACCAACACGCTGCCTATATCCTTTTGATAATTCGCCGATTTTCTTGTGCTTCTCAGAATTTAATCCGCAAACATGAACCATCTCAATTATTCTATCCTGCACTTTCTGCTTTTGAACACCCTGTAATTGGGCGACAAAAGATAAATATTCGAGAACAGGCATATCATAATAGAGCGGATTATTTTCCGGCAAATATCCAATCTTCTTTTTTATTTCTTCCTTATTGTTAATAATTGAAAGATTATTTACTCTTACATCACCATGAGTCGGAGCCATGTAACAAGTAATAATTTTCATCGTTGTAGTTTTTCCGGCTCCGTTTGGTCCAAGGAAACCTAAAATTTCTCCAGTGTTTACTTGGAAGGAAATATCATCCACAGCTTTTTGCGGGCCGTACTGTTTGGTAAGTTTATCTATGTCAATATTCATATCTCAGTTTCAGAATTGTGAAGGAATATTTTATATAGCCGAATTAAAGACTAATGAAACTTAGTTTAAGCTTAACAGAATATTTTTAGACGATGACATTAAGTGATGGTTCCGTAAAAATTATTTTTTTTCATGAAATAATATTAATGAGAGACTAATTGTGATAGGAAACAACTTATGATTGTCGCAAGGAATTGTTAAGAACTAAAGTAAAAAAGTAAATATGTTAGGAGAGTAATAAATAAATAGGGATCACAATGTTTAATGATCCCTAAGTAATAGCATTTCAAATAAGATTAGATTGCAATTCTTCTTGTGTTATATCATAATGACTTTCATGCCACTTTACGTTTCCTTCTTTATCGAGCCAAAGTAATTGAGGCGATTCATGCTTAATGTCTAAATCAGATGCTAAATATCGGCTTAATTCCCTTGCTCCAATTACATCAACTTTTGCAATTTCAATATTCATAGATTCATCCAATTCTGATGTCCATCTATCAAACATTTGTTCTACGGAAGAACTTATCGGACAAACCGGACTAAATTTAAAAATTATACTTTCGTTTTTACCTAAACTTTTATTTTTAAAACTTTCCCACTTTTCTATACTATTTAGCTGTTCTATTTTTTTCATTTTTCCTTAAATTATTTTATTGAATTTAATTTACAAATATCATGTAAATTAATTTTAATCTCAATGAGTAGAATCATACATTCATCACATCGCTTTCTCTTTATCTTCAAATATTTTAAGATGGAAACCTTCATTTTCTAATTTTTGCTTGTTCGTTTTAAGAAAATCAAGAATACTTTCAATCGGAATAATTTTGGCGATCCCATACTTTAGATTGCTCAGACTTTTTACATAATCCACTCCGGTGTATGGAACAATTGGATTATATAGATTGGAGTCTTGTTTGAAATCCGGAGATAGAACATAAGTTTTTTCTTCCGGAACCCAATCGACAACGCCAACAAGCTCAAAATTTGGAATGCCGTCTCTTATCGCCAAAACAATACCGCCGCTGCAACCTCTATTTACAACAGCATCAATTAAAAATCCTCCGTTATTGTCAAAATTAGGACTGCTAACAAGCGCTTTTGTAATCATTTTATAATTTAACGGATAACCTAATATATAAACAAAAGAACCCCATTGTAATTCTTTTGCTTTTCCAAAAGGATAGTTAAAAACCGGGAATGAATACTTTGCGAAATGGCTAAATTTTTTCGCGAGAATTGCGAGATCTAATTTTGGATCGAGTGAGATTATATTTAGTTCCCCGCCTTCAGGATAACCTGCAGCGTATATATTTTGCTTTGTTTTTATTGAAAAGCTCTGAATATAATCAGTTGGTTTACCTTGAGAATCAGTGTAATGTGTTATCAGTGTATCCGGATAATAAACAACATGAGCACAAGTTAATAAAGCAACTCCATGTGCATCAGAAGAAATAACAGTCGCTGTTCCGGAGCTTGTTTTATCTACAATCGCAGATTTTATGGATTTATCATCGGTTATTTTTTCTTGTAAATTTTTGCGATCAACTTTTTCACCGAAATCAAAGCCATAAGTTTTATAAAAAGCAATTGAATTTATTCTAATAATTGAATTGCCGATTTCATCTAATTGCTTCGAACTACTTTTGTATGGGAATTCACTATCATACTGTCCGTCGCTCAAAGTGGGATAAACAGTTTTATAAATAATTGAGGAGCATGAAAAATTTAGAAAACTCAGAATTATTATAAAAGATAATCTTATTATTTTTGAAGCTTTCATAAAGCCTCCATTTAGTAATAAAGAAATTATTCCGAAATTCCATTTTTAATCTGTTCTAGTTCTTGCCAACGATCGTAAAGTTTTTTCACTTCTAATTTTGCTTTTTCCAATTCAGCATTCAGTTCATTTGTTTGAGTTGCATATTTTTCATAAAAATCCGGTGAAATAAATATTTTTTCAATTCTCTCAACTTCACTTTCGGCATTCATTATTTTTTCTTCAATAGATTCTAGTTCTAACTTTTCTTTAAACTTTAACTTTCTAGTTGTGTCTTTAACTCTAGAGTCTTCTTTTTTTGTTGATTGGTTTTTGTTTTCACTTGGTTCTAATTCTTGTCTTCTTTTATTTCTTTTTTCAATATAAAAGTCATAATCGCCTTCACTAAAATATACTTTACCATCGCCTTCAAACGCAAGAATGCCGTTACAAACACGGTTCAAGAAATAACGATCATGGCTTACAACAATTAAACAACCTTCAAATGCAAGCAAAGCTTCTTCAAGAATTCGAAGAGTTTGAAGATCAAGATCGTTTGTCGGTTCATCTAAAAGCAGAAAGTTACCGCCTCTCATTAGTATTTTAGAAAGAAGCAATCTGCTTTTTTCACCTCCGGATAGCCGCTCAACTATAGTATTAATTCTATCATCGGTAAATAAAAATCGTCTTAAATAAGTCCAAACAGGAAGCCTTTCTTTTCCAAAGTTAACATAGTCGCTTCCCTCGCCTATTTCCTGAATAACAGTATTTTGCGGTTCTAGTTGTACTCTGGATTGATCAACATAATTAAACAATGTGTTTTCTCCAATTTCAATTTCACCTTGACCGGCTTCCATTTCATTCAGAATAATTTTTAATAACGAAGTTTTGCCTAATCCGTTTCGACCAATGACGCCAAGTTTTCTGCCAGATTCAAAAATAAAATTGAAATTACTTATCAATTGATTATTTCCGATATTTAGTCCGATATTCTTAAGCTCTAAAATTTTCTTTCCCAAACGAGGTGGTGAAGGTATAATCAGTTCTACGTCTAATTCTCTTTCGGGACCATTTTGTGATGCAATCTTTTCATAATTATCCAGCCTGCTTTTAGCTTTAGTTCGCCTAGCGCGAGGCCCGGTTTTAACCCATTCCAATTCCCTTCTTAAAAAATTTTGTTTCTTCTTTTCTTCAACTTCTTGAATTGCTTCGCGTTCAATTTTATTTATTATATAATCTGTGTAATTTCCCTGGTGAGAGTAGAAAACTCCGTTGGATAATTCCACAATTCTATTGGCTATTCTATCTAAAAAATATCTATCGTGAGTAACAAATAAACAAGCTCCTGAGTAAGCCGCCAAAAAATCCTCCGTCCATTCAATTGATTCTGTATCCAAATGGTTTGTCGGCTCATCGAGTATCAGTAAATCGGGACGACTGATAATTGCTTTACATAGCGCCACTCTTCTTTTTTCACCGCCGGAAAGATTTTTAACCTCTCGTTTTCTTTCCGGTACATTCAAGGAACTCATTGCTTTATTTATACGAGTTTCGAGATTCCAACCATCAAGATGTAATATTTTTTGTTCTAGCAAATATCTTTTTTCCGATTCAGCCGGCAGATTTTCATACTCTACTAAATATGCTAAAACATCGTGAGCGCCTTCCAAAATATTTTCATAAACGTTTTTATTTTCATTTAATGTAAAATCTTGCGAGAGATATCCGATTATCAAATCTTTTCGTAAAGCAACTTCACCGGAATCCGGTTGCATAACGCTTGATAAAATTTTAAGAAAAGTTGATTTCCCGGAGCCGTTTCGTCCTACCAATCCTATTCTATCACCATCATGTATTGTTAAAGTTGCGTCATTTAGTACTATTTGTTCACCAAAACTCACAAATAAATTATTTGCAGAAATTAAAACCGGATTTACTGATTGTGACATATCACATTGCTCTTAAGTAATAATATTGTTAATTGTAAATGAATTTAATGCAAGTTTAATTAATCTATTTAGAATTTAAACTTTTATATTTCAGACCCGAATCAGCCCGCACTTCGGTATAAAAACTAAAACGTTAAGATACTTATAAAGAATAATAAAATTAAATATTCTTTAATTGAATATTATTTGGAACGCAAAGTACATATGCATTGACGAACTAAAGTTTTTCTTGTATTTCCTCATTTAATATAGAGTTAAAAATACTATAATCATTAGTATGCATTTAAATAATATCATAAATCGTTATAACCTCAAAGGCAAGTTTTTAATTAATTAATAATTTTAGAATCATCTGGCCTTAACTGCCTTAAGAATGATTCTTAGCAACTAATATCAACAAAGATTTCAAAGGTTGTTTTAATTGCTCAAAAAATGTCCTATGGATTTTAATGATAATATGATTTATCTCAAACATCTAAAAACTCAAAAGGAGTAAATATGAAAATTCTATACCGAGTATTTCTCATACCATTTTTGCTATTAATATTTAATACTACAAATTATTCGCAGGATAATTTTGTTAGAGAAGGTGAAATACCAGTACCCGCAGTAGAGAATACAGGATTTGGCAATATGATTGCCGGTGTTGATTTTGACGGAGACGGAAGGCAAGAAATATATATAGTTAACAATATGTTAGACCAAGGTGGCGCCGAATTAATTCCGCGTATCTATAAATTTGAATATAATGGAACCACCTGGGACTCTGTTTGGTCTGCTAAAATACCTACTGTTCATCAAAATAGCTGGGGAGCACTAACATATGGTGATTTAGACAATGACGGAAAAATGGAAATAATTTGGGCGCCGGCAAATAATCTTGATAGCTTTAGCGGGACAAATCCTTATAGAATTTTTGTATTTGAAGCTGACGGCGATGGATCTGACAAAATGGGTATAGAAAGTTTAGGAGATTATCTACCGAATGCTCAATGGACCATAACAGATCAAGATAATTTTGAAGTTAGACCATTTAAAATGGTGGTTAGTGATATCAATGGTGATGGGAAACCGGAATTAATTTTTTGCGATAGAAAAGACAGTTACAGGTTCGGCGTAGTCTCGGTTAGTGATATTCCTGATAATGGCGATGGTTCTGAAACATGGACTTTAGATGCTTCAGGATTAAATCAAACATTAGATGCCGGAACTATTTATGATATGGAAGTAATAGATAATTATATATATTTAATGCATGATGACGGTGTGATAACACCTGTTAAGTATGAAAATGGCACCTATTCTATTTTATCAGGAATTACAGATGCTCTGCCGGGCGGCTCCTGGAAATCTTCTTCTGTAGCAGATATAAATAACGACGGGAAAAAAGAAATTTTAGTCGGCGGCTGGAATCCGGGATATGCAAATATTTATTTATTACAACCCGATAATTTTTCAACATTAACAACAACTAAACTCGCAAATATATCTTCAATGATTGGAACTAATGGAAGAATAAACGGAGGAGCGGTTGGGGATATTGATCGTGACGGTAAACCGGATTTTGTTTTCGGAACAAGAGATGCAACACCGAATGGAGCAATTATTAGAGTTTCTTATCAAGGCGGAGCAATAACAGATTCTGCTAGTTATAAATATTCCGTCATTGATTCGCTGCTTAGTGATAATGCAGCACAAAGATTTGATGTCCTGGCCATCGGAAATGTTGACGGAGATACCACAAATCAAGAAGTCCTTTACACAGATGGTAATCAGGCAGGAAGAATTCCTCTTGCCGTACTTAAGTTACAAGCCGCTACTTTTGTAGAGAATAATAAAATTCCAAATAATTTTGCTTTGGACCAAAATTATCCTAATCCATTTAATCCAACAACAACAATTAAGTTTAGTCTAAAAAATGAATCAAATGTAAATTTGAGCGTATTTAATGTTTTAGGACAGCAGGTTGCGGTAATAATAAATAATCAAGTTAAAGCTGCCGGAGAATATAGAGTTACTTTTAATGCTTCTCCACTTCCAAGCGGTACTTATATTTATCGATTACAGGCAAATAATAAGGTGATTTCTAAAAAAATGATTTTACTTAAGTAATAAAATTAAGGCTGACTATAAAAATTATAGTCAGCCATTTTTTTATTCAGAAAAGGTTACCGGCGGAACGTCAATCATTGTCATAAGTCCGGCAGGTGAATTTATTACTACAGGAATTGCATTAATAGTTATTGCACATGTTGCCACGTCACCGTTAACTCCATCTTTAATTGTCATATCAATCTGAGGAATTCCGTCAATTACAACTCTATCTCTAGGATTTTCTTGTCCAACCGCTGCTTTAAATATTAAAGAAATTACTTCTTCATCGTTTACAAAGCCTCTTCCGGTTTGTTGAACACCAAGTGCATTTCCTTTTTTAACAAGGACACCATTTGAGTTAAATTCTGCTTCAGCTATAACAGGTTCAATTATGTCTTCGGTTTTGCTTAAACGCCATCCTAAACTCGAAGCAATCATATGAATAGATTCGGTTAATCCAACATGCCTTAGACTTCCGTCTTTTTTCTTATTTTCAAATTCAAGCGGAGTTAATCCGGCGCCTATTTTTTTCTGAAAAGGAATTCTTCTGTACTGTGCATCTTGAATTCTTTCTATTTTGATTTTCTTTACATTTTTACAAACAGCAGTTAATGCCGAAGGTAAAAAATCCATTAAAAAACCTGGATTTACACCTGTTGATAAAACAGTAACATTATTTGATTTAGCGGCATCATCAATTTCTTTTGCTAATTTGGGATTAGTAAGCCAAGGATAGGTAAGTTCTTCGCAAGTAGAAACAACGTTATATCCAGCTGAAACAATTTCCAGAATTTGAGGAGCAATTTTCTCAAGACTAGATGCTGTTGTTAGAACAACTATATCTGCTTTTTCTTCAGAATTTATATCGTTGATAGATTTTTCAATTTTTACGCCAATCGAATTTGAAAAACCTGCCAGAATTCCAATATCTTTACCAACTAAATTTGGTGCAATATCAACAGCTCCAACAATTTTCAAATTTTTCTTTTCCGAGATGATACTCGTAATTTTATTCCCGATTGGTCCAAGACCATATTGTATAATGTTTATCATATTATTTCCCGCCCATGTTTTTAATTTATTTAACAACCTAAAGAAAAGCTTATTTTAATTTTTAATCAATAGGGAGACCTTCAATTTTCATAATTTTTAATGCATTAGTAGTCGGACATGGACCTTCATTCAATTTGTAGCCGAATTTCATTTTTTCATTCTCAATTTCTTCCTTGAAATGGAAATTAAAGATTTTGTCATTAATTTCTTCAAGTTTAACCAATTCTAAATCATGCGTAGCAATTGCGCCTGTTCCTTTTAGTTTTGATAACTCCTTTATAAACGCCCTACTACCCTTCAATCTTTCAATATTATTTGTTCCTCTGAATATCTCATCAATTAGGAAAAATACGGGGAGTTGATCTTCCTCTTTAAGAAAATCCAGTAATTCTTTTAATCTCTTAACCTCTGCATAAAAATAAGAAATACCATCAGTAACCGAATCGCTTACTTTAATACATGAAAAAATCCTAAAAAGGTTGGTTTCAAATTGTTCTGCATCTACTACTGAGCCGGAATACGCAAGCAATAAATTAACGCCCAATGATCTTAGAAATGTACTTTTACCGGACATATTAGATCCGGTTATAATTGCTATGTCACCAATCTCATTTATTTTATAATTATTGGTAATTTTTTTTTCTTTTAATATTAACGGATGCCCTAAATTTTTTACATTTAGTACGGAGGAGATATTTATCTGATTATCAACAATTTTTGGAAATGAATATTCCGGATTTAAGAAAGCAAAATTAGCCAAAGAACTTAGTGCCTCGAGCTGGTAAAATACATCCAACCATAAATGTAAATCATCAGAAATTAAATTTTTTAGTTTGATAATTTTAATTGCATAGAAATAATCTACGGGGAAAAACGCACGAATTATAGTCCAAACAAAAGGATTTCCTTTTCGCATCTTAATAGTTTCAACAGCATTACTTATTTTTTTAATTACCGTAGATGCTTGTGTCTTACTATCATGAAAGCATTCGCTAAATTTTCTTATTTCTGAACCTGATTTAAAAGTATATTGGTCAAGGAATGCAAAAACCGGAGCAATTTTATTTAGTTCATCTCTAATAGGCTCAGCATCATTAAAAACTTTTTTTCTAACTTTACTTCCAAAAAAGTAAATAGATATGTAGATAAAGGTTGTAAAATACCAAACCGGAATTATAACATTAAAAAATCCTAAAACGGCTAATAAAATATTTAAAGGTGCTAATATTGTAAGTATAATAAATATTTTCTTCTCAATAATTAAACTTGTATGCTCTTTAACCCAACTATTAAGAAAATTTCCGTCAAATTCTCTTTTTGCAAATTTTTTGGTGAGCATGTATAATCTGTCTCTAAAATTTAATAGGGGAACTAAATCTTTTACTAAACTTTGTCTATTCACTATTTCCAATAAGTTCGGTTGAGTATTATTCAGCCATTTTCTTAAATATGCTTTACTCTGTTTCGAGTTGCATAAATTGATTAAATGAAATAGTGATTTTTCTCCTAAAATATTTAAATCTGATTCTGCTGATTCCAAATTATTCAATGAATCATTTTTAAATGGAATATTTTTCCAGTTTAATTCCATTCTAGCTATATGCTCATACTTAATCTTTTCCCATTCTTTTAATCTATCCACACCTCGATCAATTCTATTATGAAAATGAACAAGAATGCTGAAAACGATTATAGTAAATAAAAATATTAAAGTTGAGATTATATAAAGTTCACTAAAATAAAATGTTAGAGAAAATATCATTCCTAATAAAATTGTACTCAGTCTATACCATGTAAATTTTCGACTTAATAACTGGAGTGATGATATTTTAAACTCAAGTTTTTTGATGAGATTATTAAAATGGTTAAGAATATTTTTCCGGGAATTCATTCTGCTAAAGATTTATTTACGAAATGTTAAAATTTAAAATACAATTAGAAATGTGAGTTGGCAAATGGTCTCGAATTGAAAGTCAGAGCGAAAATAAAAAATTTTCTAACTGATTGAAGCTTTAACCAATCAATTAGAAAATTTATAAAAGACACTATGTAAAATTTAGAATTAGAAATTATTTATTAGAGTTTTGATCTTTCCTTTGATAATTGGATCTTCTATCATTGCCTTTATAATTTCTGTTCCGGTTATGGTTATTATTATTTCTTTGGTGAGAAATACTTTCCTTAGTAATAGGCTTAGATTCCTTTACTGGCGGAGGTAATTCTTGAAGTAATTTTTCATCAGGGTAAACACAATCTAATTTTTCACCTAAAAACTCTTCAATCGCAGGAATACTAAAAGCATCATCCTCGCCGGCAAAACTTATAGCAATTCCGGTAGCTCCGGCTCTTCCTGTCCTCCCAATGCGATGAACATAATCTTCAGGATCTTCAGGTAAGGTATAATTTATAACGTGACTAATTCCTTCAATATGAATTCCACGACTTGCCACATCTGTCGCAACCAAAACTTTAATTTCACCGCTTTTTATTCTGTCAAGTGTTTTAATTCGTTTCCTCTGATCAACATCGCCTGAAAGGACAGCACTGCTTACATCGTAACGGTAAAGTAAATCTTCAAGAACTCTAGTTTCATCACGTCTATTTGTAAAAACAATAACTTTATCAAGGCCTTGCTGAGTGATTAAATTATAAAGCACTATGAACTTTTCATCATTTGTAACAATAAAAATCTTCTGCTCAACTGATTTAACAGCAACTTGTTCAGGCTCTATTTCTACAGTTACTGCATCACTCGTCCAGTAAGCTGCTAATCTGTTAATAGCCGAAGTTAAGGTAGCGCTAAAAAACAATGTTTGTCTTTTTTCCTTAGGAGGAGTACTTCTAATAATTTTTCTAACATCAGGAATAAAACCCATATCCAACATTCTATCAGCTTCATCCAAAACTAAAACTTCAACCTTGTTAAGAAATAAATCTTTTCGATCGTAAAAGTCCAACAATCTCCCCGGAGTAGCAACCATAATATCAATAATTTTACCGGTTAACTGACCTCTTTGCTTGCGATAATCCATGCCACCGAAAACAGACATTATAGATAACCCGGTATATTTGTTTAGCGCTTTAGCATCTTCTGAAATTTGGATTACCAGTTCTCTTGTTGGAGCAATAATAAGTGCTCTCGGTGTTCCGGGGTTTCTTTTTCCTTCAATTTTATCTTTCAATAGTTTATTTACAATTGAAATTAAAAAAGCTGCTGTTTTACCTGTTCCGGTTTGAGCTTTTCCGAAAGCATCTTTCCCTTCCAATGCACTGTTTAATATCTCTTGCTGGATAGGAGTACAATATTGAAAATTTAAGTCGGAGATAGCATGCATAATTTCACTAGAAAGATTTAAATCATGAAATCGAAGCTTACCTTCTTGAGGCTCAACTTTAAATTTTTCAATATTCCAGTTCACATCTTTTACATCGGGTTTATTCACATTTTCTTTTTTTACTAGAGGCGCCGGTTTTCTTTTTTGAACAGGTTTCGATTTTTTATTTTCGTTGGTACTATCTTTTACCTTTGGGTGATTATTTCTGTTTCTGTTTTGCGGTTTATTAGGTTTGGGCGAAGTATTTTTATTTGATTTGTTACGTGCTTTTTCTAATAATTCTTGTTTTCTTTTTTCCCAATCAGATTGAGTATTTTTTTCTTTACTCTTAGTACCAGAATTTTTTACAAATTTATCGATTACTTTTTTTAATAGTCTCTTTACCAATTGTATTTCCATAATTGTTCATAAATAAAATAGCTAATTCTTCCAAATATAATCGAAACCTTTAGTAAGGCAACGAATTAAATTTGTAATTCCCGCAGGAATAAAAGTGAGTTATTTGGTTATATCTTCGCGGAGGGATTTCCACCATCTAATCAAATCCTAACTCAACATGCTGTTAAATATACTAAAAATACAGTAATAATTCATTTTAATTAATTGCATAACACAAAATTAATATATATGGTAAGCATTAGGATAACTTAATTGCCCTTTAGCTTTTTAAGCATTTCTTCAGCTCGCTCATTTTTAGGATTTAGCACTAAAGATTTTTTATAATTATTAATTGCATCAATATTATTGCCAAGAAGCATATAACATTCCCCTAAGCTATCATATACATTTGAAGATTCCGGATATGTTTCAGCATTTAGTTCAAATACAGCTATTGCTTCTTTTCCCATATGAGCTTTTAATAATCTATATCCAAGAGTATTCAATTGTGCTTCTTTAAAGTTATATTCATCTTTTCTAGTTTGATAGAGGAAATGATATTTAGAGATTGCAGAATCAATTCCAGACTCGAAAATAGTAGTAAGAATCGAATCGGCTATCGGAAATTTTGGATCGTTTACACTCATTAGTTCAGTATCAAATATCAATGTGGAATTCGGAGGAATTACGTTTCCGGCACCACTTTTACCATACGCCAAATCAGGTGGAATAATTAGCCTAAATTTATCACCAACTTGCATCAAAGAAATTCCTTCGTCCCAGCCTTTTATTACTTTACCTTCACCAAGTACAAAATCTATTGGCTGATTTCTATCATAAGAAGAATCAAATTTTTTACCATTAATAAGATATCCGGTATAGTTAACCTCAACTTCTTTTCCCGGTGCGGCCTTTTTACCATTACCTTTTTCATTAACGATATATCTTAAACCAGAATTTGTAGTAATGGTATCCTTAGAAACACTATTTGTTTGAGCCTGGCAAGGAACTACTATCATTGCGATAATAAAAAACAAAAATAGAATTTTCATACTAAACCTAAACTTAATATAATTTGAATTATCGAAGATTTGAATTATAATTTAATAATATTAATAAATAATCTTTAAAAACAAAAAAGCCTCGAATAAATCGAGGCTTAAATTAAAATTTGGCAGCTACCTACTCTCCCACACACCTGCGCATGCAGTACCATCGGCGTACAGGGGCTTAACTACTCTGTTCGGAATGGGAAGAGGTGTAACACCCTGGCTAAAACCACCAAAATTTAAACTTTTCAAAAAAACAAATGAAAGAAGAAAGAGTAGAGCCAAAGAGCACACCAACTGTGTATAAAAATTTAATGGCTAAGTCTCACGACTTATTAGTACTACTCGGCTAAATATGTTACCATACTTACACCTATAGCCTATCAACCTCGTCATCTCCGAGGAGTCTTTAGTTACTTACGTAAGGGATACCTAATCTTGAAGCGTGCTTCGCGCTTAGATGCTTTCAGCGCTTATCACAACCGTACATAGCTACCCAACGATGCCGCTGGCGCGACAATTGGTACACTAGAGGTACGTTCACTTCGGTCCTCTCGTACTAGAAGCGACCCTTCTCAAGTATCCTTCGCCCGCATAGGATAGGGACCGAACTGTCTCACGACGTTCTGAACCCAGCTCACGTACCGCTTTAATTGGCGAACAGCCAAACCCTTGGGACCTTCTTCAGCCCCAGGATGCGATGAGCCGACATCGAGGTGCCAAACCTTACCGTCGATATGAACTCTTGGGTAAGATCAGCCTGTTATCCCCGGCGTACCTTTTATCCTTTGAGCGACGGCTCTTCCACTCGAAGCCGTCGGATCACTAACTCCTGCTTTCGCACCTGCTCGACTTGTAAGTCTCGCAGTCAAGCTCCCTTTTGCGTTTACACTCGCCGCATGATTACCAACCATGCTGAGGGAACCTTTGAGAGCCTCCGTTACAATTTAGGAGGCGACCGCCCCAGTCAAACTACCCGCCTAACACTGTTCCTGATCCTGATTCAAGGACCGAGGTTAGAATCCAAATAAAGCAAGGGTGGTATTTCACCGTTGGCTCCACCGAAGCTAGCGCCCCGGCTTCAAAGCCTCCCACCTATCCTACACATGCTTTACCCGAACCCAATGTTAGGGTGCAGTAAAGGTGCACGGGGTCTTTCCGTCCATATGCGGGTAACCGGCGTCTTCACCGGTACCACAATTTCACCGAGCCCGTGGTTGAGACAGTGCCCAAATCGTTACACCATTCGTGCAGGTCGGAACTTACCCGACAAGGAATTTCGCTACCTTAGGACCGTTATAGTTACGGCCGCCGTTTACTGGGGCTTCGATTCAAAGCTTCGCTTACGCTAACCTCTCCTCTTAACCTTCCAGCACCGGGCAGGTGTCAGTCCCTATACATCGTCTTGATTGACTTCGCAGAGACATATGTTTTTGTTAAACAGTCGCTTGGGCCTTTTCACTGCGGCCCCTTTCAGCTACGATCGTAAAGATTTTCACTTACTCGGGGCACCCCTTCTCCCTAAGTTACGGGGTTAATTTGCCGAGTTCCTTAACCACGGCTCACTCGAGCACCTGAGAATACTCATCCCGTCTACCTGTGTCGGTTTGCGGTACGAACTGATACATTACTTCCATACGAAGATTTTCTCGGCAGTATGATTACAGTCAGTTTGTGAGCTAAGCTCTCCCGTTCGTGTCTCGATCTTAAGAAAGAGCGGATTTGCCTACTCTTTCAATCTACACACTTAGACCGCCTAATCCATCAGGCGGCTGACTTTCACTCCTGCGTCCCTCCTTATGGTCGAACGCAATATACCAGGTACAGGAATATTAACCTGTTTTCCATCGCCTACGCCTTTCAGCCTCGGCTTAGGGATCGACTAACCCTGAGATGACTAACATTGCTCAGGAAACCTTAGACTTTCGGTGGACCGATTTTTCATCGATCTTATCGTTACTTATGCCAACATTTGCTTTTCTATGCGCTCCACCATGCCTCGCAACACAGCTTCAACGCCCATAGAATGTTCCTCTACCACTCTGATAAATCAGAGTCCACAACTTCGGTAAGTAGTTTAAGTCCCGAGAATTGTCGACGCCCTATCGCTTGACTAGTGAGCTATTACGCACTCTTTAAATGAATGGCTGCTTCTAAGCCAACATCCTAGTTGTCTGAGCAATTGGACATCCTTTCTCTGTTAACTACTATTTGGGGACCTTAGATGGTGGTCTGGGTTGTTTCCCTTTTGGCAACGAAGCTTATCCCCCGCTGCCTGACTCCCGAGAAACATGTATACGGAATTCGGAGTTTGTCTGGGTTTGG